>CAWILU010000005.1:0-29945 GCA_963837055.1 uncultured Acidobacteriota bacterium
GACGAAGGGAATGTCGCCATTCTCCTCGGGGCTCCTGGTGTGAATGTCACCACTGACCGGAACAACGGGTTCCTCGAGCAGCTAGAGGCCGAGGGGTCGAATCTCGTGATCGTCGCGCAACAGGCCGCCAACTACGAGCGGGCCATGGGCCAGACCGTCACCGAGCAGCTCATCACCAGCAACCCGGAGATCACCGCGTACGACGCCCACAACGACGAGATGGCGCTTGGTGCCGTGGCCGTGTTGCAGGCGGCCGGGTATGCCCCAGGCGATGTCGCCATCATTACCATCGACGGCACCCAGGGGGCTGTGCAGGGAATCATCGACGGATGGATCTCCGGAGTTATCGAGTCCAATCCCCGGTTCGGACCGCTCGCTTTCCGGGCTCTCGACCTGTTCTACAACGGGAAGGAGTTCCCGAGGTGACCATCATCTCCGACAAGGAGTACACCCCTGAGAATGCCGAGGCCGAACTGGCAAACGCCTACTAGAAATCCCCGAGGCAGAGAGACCTCCCTCCGGTAATTCGACGACGACAAGGGCGGTGACTTCCGTGACCCGTGGCGAACCGACGCTCCAAGCGGTCGATCTCACCAAGCGGTTTCCGGGGGTCATCGCCCTCGATGCGGTCTCTCTAGACATCTACCCAGGCGAGGTCCACGCCCTCGTCGGTGAGAACGGTGCCGGCAAGTCGACCCTCATCAAGCTGATCAACGGGGTCTACCGCGCCGATGAGGGCGAGCTCCGCCTGGAAGGCGAGCCGGTTTCATTTACCGGTCCCCGCCAGGCCTGGGAGGCAGGCATCAGCACCACCTTCCAGGAGATCAACCTCGAGCCGTTCATGACCGTGGCCCAGAATCTCCTCCTCGGACGGGAGCCGATGCGGGGGTTCGGCCTCGTCGATGTCAAGAAGATGAACGCAGATGCGGCCCGTCTTCTCCGTAGATATGGGATAGCTGTCGACGAACGACGAACGCTCGGCTCGGTCGGTGTCGCCGTCCAACAGATGATCGCCATCGTCAGGGCTGTGTCTACCGACGCAAAGGTGGTGATCCTCGACGAACCGACTTCGTCCCTGGAGCCCAACGAAGTCGAGCAGCTGTTTCGGGTGATTCGAATCCTCCGCGACGACGGTGTCGCCCTGCTCTACGTGAGTCACGATCTCGATGAGATATTCGAATTGTGCGATCAGGTGACCGTCCTGCGTGACGGTCGGAGAGTCCACACCGGACCGGTTGCCGAAATCACCCGGCTCGAGCTCGTGGCGACGATGTTGGGCCGTGACATCCAAGAGGTCCGTTCCTCAGGCAAGACCGCGTTCGACATCGAGGGCCGCCGCATCGGCGAACCGGTGCTCGCCGCGTCAGGCCTGAGCCGGCATCGCATCCTCTCCGATGTCACCGTGGACGTGCGTGCCGGGGAGGTCGTCGGGCTGGCCGGCCTCCTGGGATCAGGGAGAAGTGAGACGGTTCAGGGGATCTCGGGTTGCTGCGTCTCGACGACGGTGAGATCAAGGTGAATCAAGTGGTTCCAAGCTCGCTTCCCCGCCGCCGCCGTCTCCGAGGGCGTCGGCCTGCTCCCCGAAGATCGTAAGGCCGAAGGCATCGTCCCCACCATGTCGGTAAAGGACAACATCACCCTGGCAGCTGGTCGTTCGGTTGCGAAGTGGGGCTTCGTGTCGAGCTCCAAGGCGGAGGAGATCGTCGGCAAGTACGTCGATCGTCTTCAGATCAAGGTGACCGATCTGGATCAAAACGTCGGCGAGCTCTCCGGAGGCAACCAGCAGAAGGTCTTGCTGGCGCGCCTCCTGTGCAACGACCCCGACGTCGTGCTTCTCGACGAGCCCACCCGGGGAATCGATGTCGGTGCCAAGGCAGAGATCCAAGCCCTCATCGACGAGCTGGCCATCGGCGGTCTGGCGGTCATCCTGATCTCTTCAGAGCTCGAGGACGTAATCGAGGGATCGAATCGGGTCTTCGTGCTCAAGGAAGGAATGGTTGTCGGGGAGCTACAAGGCGAGGCCATCAGCGAGGACGCGGTCATGGACCTCATCGCGCACGCTGTCACCGATGCCCGGCCGGAGTCGGCGTGACAGCCGTCACCAGCCCAGCACCGGCTGTCACCTCGGAGAGGACTTGGCGCTTTATCCGCGAAAACGGGGTCTACCTGGCCCTCGCCGCGGTCGTGTTGTTCAACCTCGTCGCAACTCCGAACTTCGCCTCGTTGCGCAATGCTCAGCTCCAGCTCGTTCAAGTGGCCCCGGTTGTGATCGTCGCGCTGGGCATGGCGCTGGTGATCGGTACGGCTGGAATCGACCTCTCGGTCGGCGCAGTCATGGCGCTGGCCGCAGCGATGGTCGCCGTCTTCGTCGAACAGAGCCCCTGGCTCGCCATCGGGATGGCGCTAGTGGCCGGTGTTCTCGCCGGGCTCCTCAACGGGTCTCTCGTGGCCTTCCTGGGCATTCAGCCCATAATTGCCACTCTGGGCCTTTTCGTGGCCGGACGTGGCATCGCGCTCGCATTCACCAGCGGCCGGCTCGTGGAGATCTTCGACCCGACCCTGGCGGCCCTCGGGCAGAACCGTCTGTGGGGTGTGCCGATCGCCGCGCTTCTCGCGGGGTTGCTTGCGCTGGTGACCTCTTTGATGGTCAGACGCACCCAGTTCGGCAGGAACTTGATCGCCGTTGGCGGGAGCCCCCGAGCGGCATTGGGAGCCGGCCTGCCGGTTCGGCGGGTGCTCCTCATCGTGTACATCATTTGTGCGGTTTTCGCCGCAATCGCAGGGACGCTCGTCACTGCCAGATCGGCCGCTGCTGATCCGAGCTTCGTCGGTCTCCTCATCGAGCTCAGCGCCATCACCGCCGTCGTCGTGGGAGGCACCCCTCTCAGTGGGGGGAAGGTCAGAGTCCTGGGAACCGTGGCGGGTGCGTTGCTCATGCAATTGGTTTTCTCGACCCTCATCCGGCATGACCTCTCCGACGCGGATGCGAGGATGGTCCAGGCGGCGATCATCATCGCTGCGGTGTATTTCCAGCGGGATCGAGGCGCCACATGAGCGCTCTCGACCTTTCCCGGCCCCCAGCGCCTCCGCCACAGGAAGGCGAGGTGGAACCGAGGAGCCTGGTGCCCGCCACACTGGCCTATCTCCGGCGCACTCCCGCCATCCCTGTGCTCATTGTGGTGGTGGCTGCTGGAGCGATTGCGTTTGGCACCACCTTCCTGAGTGCCCGGAACTTCGCCAGCATGGCCGTGGCCAGCTCGTTCCTCTTGATCATCTCGGTCGGGATGACGTTCGTCATCATCAGCGGCGGAATCGACCTGTCTGTTGGGTCGATGCTGGCGTTGGGGGCGGTTCTGACCGCTTACTCGGCTCGGTGGGGCTCCGGTCCGGCGATCCTCGTCCCTCTCGCGGTGTGCACCGCCATCGGCCTGACCCAGGGGCTGCTGATCAGCAGAGGCCGAATGCCGCCCTTTATCGTCACCCTGGCCGGTCTGCTCTTCGCACGAGGGCTCGCCTTCAAGGTGTCCGACAACGGCAACACGACTCATCTGATCCCGGAGGGTGAGTGGGTGATCTCCCTCGGTCAGTCCACCTTCGCGGGGGTCGGTCTACCCGCTTGGATCGCCCTGGGTGTGCTCCTGCTGGGGATGGTGGTGCTCTACCGAACACGACTCGGCCACTCCACCTACGCAATCGGCGGCTCCGAGGAGGCGGCAGTCTTGATGGGAGTAAGGGTGGTGAGGGTCAAGCTCGTCCTCTACACACTGATGGGCTTCCTCGGCGGTTTGGCCGGTCTGCTCGTCGCCGCCAGGTCTTCCTCGGGTCTATCGACCATCGGAGCCGGCTTCGAGTTGGAGGCGATCGCCGCGGTCGTCATTGGAGGGACCCTGCTCACGGGAGGGTCGGGTGGCTTGACCGGAACTCTTGCCGGCGTCCTCCTGCTCGGGGTGATCGAGAATCTCATCAACCAAGTCGGGACTCTGAGCTATTACCACCAGCTCGTGGTCAGTGGCGCATTCCTGATCGTCGTGGTCTCGGCTCAGAGCCTCTTCGCCAAGCGGGAGCTCCGCAGGGCAGGAAGGGTCACGTAGCGATGGTGGCTGCTCGCCCCGTGGCCAAGACGTCGACCAGCCTTGCCGACGGCCGCGCCCTGATCTACTTCGACGACCGCGCCACCGTGGGCCATCCGGAACTCGACACACGCGATCTGGCGAAATCCTCGATCGATCCTGAACTGCGTTTCGATCCACTCCAGGATGAGTGGGTGATAGTGGCGTCCCACCGCCAGGAGAGAACACATCTCCCTCCCCTCGACGAGTGCCCGCTCTGCCCGAGCACCCCCGGCCACGCCACCGAGATCCCGGCAGCCGACTACGACGTGGTCGTTTTCGAGAACCGCTTCCCATCACTGACACCATTGCCCGATACCACGAGCGACCGCGGGCTACTCGCAGTATCCGGTGGTGTGGGCCAATGCGAGGTCATCTGTTTCAGTAGCGACCACGAGACATCTTTCTCTTATCTGTCGGATGACCGACTGAGCACGATCGCCGACTCGATGGTCGACAGGACCCAAGTGTTGTCCCAGATCCCCGGTGTCGAGTACGTGCTGGTGTTCGAGAATCGAGGCTCCGATGTCGGAGTGACCTTGCATCATCCTCACGGCCAGATCTATGCCTATCCCTTCATTCCTCCCAAACCGCGCCGGTCTCTCGATGCAGCCGCGCGCTACCGGTCCGCCCACGACAAATGCCTCTTCTGTGACGTCCTCGGCGCCGAGTTGGAGGATGGGCGGCGCATCGTGGCCGAGACGACGAACTTCGTCGCGTACGTCCCCTCCGCAGCCCGTTGGCCCTATGAGATCCACATCCAACCGAGAAAGCACGTCGCCGACCTCGCCGACCTCACCCGGGAGGAGCGCGGCGAGCTCCTTCGTCTCCAGGCCGATGTCACTGCGGCCTTCGATGGGCTATTCGGAGAGCAGATTCCCTATCTCTCGACTGTGTTTCAGGCTCCCGTCCATGAGATGCGCGACCTCGCTCATCTCCGCATCGAGGTGGTCTCGCCACGGAGGGCGCCGGGAAAGCTGAAGTATCTGGCCTCCAGCGAATCTGCAGCCGGGGCCTTCATCAACGACGTCGTCCCCGAGAGAGCCGCGGCGCGTCTGCGGGCATCGTGGCCGGCTCGTCGCGACGAAGATTCGACCCATGGCTGAGAAAGTGCGTGTCGGCGTGGTTGGGACCGGGGAGTGGTGGGGCCGCGAGCACGCCCGATTGTTCAGCAGGCGCAGCGATACCGAGTTGGTGGCGGTGGTAGGCCGAACCAAAGAGAAGACCGAGAGCCGCGCCGCTGAGTTCGGCACCACGCCGTATCTCGACCTTCATCGGATGCTCGAAGAGCAGGATCCGGATCTCGTCTCTCTCTGCCTGCCCAATGAGCATCATTTCGAGACGACACTGCAGACCATCGAGGCGGGCTTTCCACTCCTCGTCGAGAAGCCGTTCGTGTTCGACCTCGAGGAATCCGAACGTCTGCTGGCGGAGGCCGAGCAACGCTCGTTGTTCTTCGCGATCAATTTCAACCACCGTTACGCGGTCCCGATCATCCGATCTCGGGCCGCGATCGAGAACGGAGACCTGGGCGAGATCGTGTTCGCGACGTGGAGGTTTGGTGGGGAACCCGGGACCAGCAAGCACCCTCAAGCCAATCTCATCGAGACCCAGTGTCACGGTTTCGACATGATCGAGCATCTGTGTGGCCCGATCGAGAGCGTGATGGCGCAGATGATCGACAACCTCACCGGGCACGGGAACTCGACTTTGGCCATCGCCCTGCGGTTCGCCAGCGGTGCGGTGGGAAGCCTGGTCGGCAGCTATGACTCCTCCTATGCATACCCCAATACCCACTATCTAGAGGTGAATGGCACAGAAGGCAGGGTGCTCGTGGAGGACACTGTCCGACGATTCGTCTCGAGCAAGGCCGGAGACGAGAACTCGACCGTGTGGGAGGCCGGCTATTTCAACGACCGGGACCGTGATTTCCACGAGATGTTCGATCGACATCTCGATGAGCTGATCCCGGCCTTCACGAGTGGAGCGGAGCCACCGATACACGCCCGAGCCGGGCATCGGGCCCTGCAATTGGCCCATGCCTCGATCGAATCATTCGAGACCGGCAACCGTGTCTCGACGCCGTGACTAGGCGGTCCAGCCGAAGACCGACTCCCCCACCGTGACCACGAGCCACCACCAAGCGAGGGCTGCCACCGGCATCGCTAGTGCCCAGGCCGAGCGTCGCTGGAACAGCCTGATGGCCAAGACGAGACCGAGAAGCCAGCCGACGTAGAGAACCGCGATCCCCCACAAGGGTGCGACCAGGCCTGAGGCGGCATAGGGGAACACTCCGGTGCACACGTAGAGGATGACGCCAATCAGAGCCAGAATTCGGCCTGCCGGCCATGTCGTGGTCTCGGTCGTCACGATCGGAGAGGCTAACGGCGAACCACGTCGGACCATGGTGACTCGCTCGTCCACAGCGAGATCGAGCAGGATTCGAGAAGCGCCCGCCCCGCATCGCCCGTAGGTTCAGTTGTGACACATTTAGGAGGTCAAGAGATGAGCACCACGAAGAAGTCCGGCACGGACGGATTCTCGGCAGCAGAACGTGCCGCCATGAAGGCACGCGCCCAGGAACTGAAGGCGGAGGGCCGCAGCGGCCAGAAGAAGGCCGATAACGAGCGGGCAGCGCTCGACGCGATCGGCGGGATGCCGAAGGCCGATCGCGCGATCGCCGAACGTATCCACGCACTCGTCACCGAGAACGCGCCGGGACTATTGCCCAAGACCTGGTACAGCATGCCCGCCTACGCGACCGCGGAGGGAAAGCTCATCTGCTTCTTCAAGGCCGCTTCCAAGTTCGAGGGTCGCTATGCAGTGTTGGGATTCGAAGATGCGGCCACGCTCGACGACGGCCCGATGTGGCCGGTCGTGTTCGCGATCGTCGAGTGGACCCCAGCCGTCGAGAAGAAGGTAAAAGCGCTGATCAAGGCAGCGGTCGCCTGAGCGTCGCCACCGGCGCAAACCCACCCGAATTGTGCAATGGTCGAAGCGTGGTCTTCTGATTCTCGGACACTCCTCGATCGGCCTTCGCCCGCGGTGTTGACCACGTATCGCAAGGACGGGAGTGCCGCGGTGTCTCCCGTGTGGTTCCGCCTCGATGAGCAGGACCTTGAAGTGGTGATCGCGGAAGGCGACGCCAAGCTTCGCCACTTGGAACGGGTGCCCCGGTGCTCACTCATGGTCTTCGAGACGGAGCCGCCGTTTCGAGTCTCACCATCGAAGGCGCTCCACAGCTCGTGCCCGACGAAGGCAACGCCGCTCCTCTCGCTATGGCCAGCAGATATCTCGGGCGTGAGTTGGGAGGCCGATTCGTCGAGCAGCGTCGGACTCCCGGCCTCGTCCTACGGATAGACCCAATCGAGGTCAGGGAATGGGACCTCTCGGGGATAATCCCGCAGGAATGATCCAGTGGTCAGGCATGCCAATCGGGAGAGCCATCTGCATTTGTGGTGTCGGTGACCTGAATCGAGGCTGAGCCATCTCGACTGCTGACGACCAGGCAGCCGTACCGTGTAAAGATCAGCTGGGTCCCGTCGGGCGACCAGGCCGGGAACTCCTCGCTGTCTCGGCCGTTGCGAGTGATGTTGTGCGGGTTCTCATCGTTGGCACCCATGAGAAAGATCTCATGCTCTCCAATCTCCGCCGGCTCATAGCCAAGTGGCTCGTTAGTCGGGAAGAGTGGGCCAACCCTCGCGCGTCGTCATGAACGCGACGAGGGCTATCGCAGTTGGCCCCGGCGATGTGGTGAGGATGATGCGAGCGGTCAGAAATTCAGCCCGACGATCGTCGTTGGGTTGCTCGTGGGCCCGGCAGGACTTGAACCTGCAACCAACGGATTATGAGTCCGCTGCTCTGACCGGATTGAGCTACGGGCCCGGCCAATTCGGAGGGTACCGGTCATCCGGGCGTCCACGTCATGTTGATGGATCGTTCGAAATTGATCCATCCGGCGCGGTTGAATGCCGCGGCCATCGGCAGGTTGGTGAGGTCGGTAGCCGCGCGGATATGGTCGACACCTTGGTCGGCCAGGACGCGGGTCCCTGCGTTGAGGATGTCGTGGACGTAGCCGTTGCCACGATGCTCGGGGAGCACGGCGAGATAACTGATGACCGGGTGGTAGTGGTTGTGTCCGGGAGTCACGAAGCCGACTGCGGCGCCCGTGTGGTCAGTAGCGACACGCCAGTTGTCGCGAGGGCTGATCTGTTGAGCGAGGTCGCCGGAGAAATGCTCCTGGGCGGCTTCCCGGGGCGTCATCGTCTTCAGATCGAGGACGGTGTGAGCGTCGAGGGATCCCTGAACCACCGCCGTCATCAGGTCGAGGATTTCCTCGTCGTCGTGGGGTCGACGAAAGGCGAGCCGTCCGCTTAGTGGGTCGATCGGTGTGCCCTCACGCCACTCGAAGCGCAGGCGCTCGACGAACACTCTGGCGTTGGTTTGCTCGGCAGTCTCGACGAGGGCTTCCACTTCGCGCCGGACGGCTTCGTCTTCTCGCCAATCAGGTGGCACATAGCGGATGTATCCGGGCGGCGCCTCTCCGCTGGCGATCACCTGGTGGGTGGCCGTCTCCAGCAACTTCCGGGCGGCCCGGCGATGCGCCAGATCGGCCGGGTCGGCGATGTCGAAGATGTCCAACAGTGAAGGTGTGTCGTCTCCGGGGTTGCCCCACCACGCCACACGCGGCGACGACACTGTCATCGATCAGCGCCATCCACATCCACTCCGTCTTCCGTCTCCCCTGGCGGAGATCGTCGGCGACCTCGTGGTTGAGCGTGTAGGGCAGGTCCAGGAAACGGTCCAGTTCGGACGGTCCCTCCAATGCTCGGAAGAGAGGGAGGCCTGACATCATGCGCACCAGATCATCTGAGAGGATACGGAGGCGGTACTGGCTGCAGATTCGCCCTCGGCCCTCGGTCTGAATCACCGGCTCATTCCAGGCCTCACGGGGTCCTCGCCTTTGATATGTTTCGCAATGTTCCGGCGCGGCTGAAAGGGGCCTCCATGAATGTGTCCATGACCGTCAACGGGCAATCTGTGTCCGGAGACGTGGAGCCAAGGACCCTCCTGGTCCACTTCATTCGCGAGAACCTCCACCTGACCGGGACCCACGTCGGCTGCGAGACCGGCTATTGCGGCGCCTGTACGGTTCATCTCGAGGGCAAACCGGTGAAATCGTGCACCATGTTTGCCGTCCAGGCCGATGGGGCCGAAGTCATGACGATCGAGGGGCTCGCCAACAACGGCGAGCTTCATCCGGTTCAGGAGGGTTTTTGGGAGCGTCACGGGCTTCAGTGCGGGTTCTGCACCCCCGGGATGATCATGTCGGCGGCAGCCCTGCTCGCGGAGAATTCCAACCCGTCGGAGGACGAGATCCGTCACGGGATCGAAGGGAACCTGTGTCGCTGCACCGGCTATCACAACATCGTCAGGGCAGTGGAGTACGCCGGGGCCAAGATGCGAGGTGAGGAGCCGGCGGCTCCGGATTGGGAGGAGGCTCACTGATGGCTACTACCAGTGTCATGGGCGGGGCGGTACGACGACGCGAGGACCCGGCCCTAATCCAGGGCTACGGGGAGTATGTCGACGATCTCACTCGCACCGGCCTGCTTCACGTCGCTTTCGTCAGGTCTCCGATGGCTCGGGCCAAGATCACCGGGCTCGACACCTCGGCAGCCAAATCGATGCCCGGTGTCGTCGCCGTCTACACCCACGACGACGTGGCCCATCTCGGCCCGCTGGTGGCACAGGTGCCCATCGGGAAGCTGCGCCCCCTGCTCGCCGCAGGGGAGGTCAACCATGTCGGTGAGGCCGTGGCAATGGTCATCGCCGAAGACCGGTATCAAGCGCAGGACGCTGCCGACGCGATCGAGGTCGACTACGACGTCCTCCCCGCCGTGATCGATCTGAAGAAGGCGGCGTCGGACGAGATCAAGGTCCATGACGAGCTCGACTCGAACGTCATCCACACCTGGACCTATCACGGGTACTGGGAAGCCCTCGGCCTCGAGGACCAGACCCCACAGGTGGATGCAGCGATGGAACGGGAAGATGCGGTGGTGGTCAGTCTGGAGATGATCAACCAGCGACTGATCCCGGTCGCGATCGAGCCCCGCTCGGTCATGGCCGAATATCACAAGGGATACGACCATTTCACCGTTTTCAGCTCGACCCAGGTCCCTCACGCCCTCGGGGGAGCGCTCGCAACGACCTTCGGGATGAAGACCACCGCGGTGCGGGTGATCGCCCCCGAGGTGGGAGGCGGGTTCGGCTCCAAGCTGAACGTGTACAACGACGAGATCCTGACCGCTTTTGCCGCCAAAGAGCTGGGGCGCCCGGTGAAGTGGACCGAGACCCGTCGGGAGGCGGCCGGGTCGACCATCCACGGCCGGGGCTGGATCGGCACCGCCACCCTGGTCGGGACCAAGGATGGTCAGTTCCTCGGGTACAAGCTCGATGCCATCGCCGACATGGGCGCCTACACCCAGAACTTCACCGTGGCCATCCCGCTGCTGGGACTGTGGATCGGGTCGGGTCAGTACAAGATGCCCATCTCGTGGACAGTGGCCTGCGTCGTCACCAACACGATGACCACCGACGCCTATCGCGGCGCCGGCCGGCCGGAGGCGATCTACTACCTGGAACGGATCATCGATGCCTTCGCCCACGAGATCGGCATGGATCCCTTCGAGGTGCGGAGGAAGAACTTCTGGCAGCCCGACGAGTTCCCCGCCACGATGGGTTGCGGGTTCGCCCTCGACTCAGGCAACTACGAGGCAGCTGTCGACAAACTGATCGCCGAGTCAGACTACGCAGGGATGCGCAGGAGACAGGAAGAGGCCCGCGCCGAGGGCCGACTGGTCGGGGTCGGGGTGGGCTCCTATGTCGAGGTCTGCGGTTTCGGTCCGGCGATACTGGCCGACATCGGGTTCTCCTGGGCCAACTACGGGCTCCCGGCATCGTTCAACGGATCCGGGCTGGTCCGGGTCAACCCCGATGCGACAGTCACCGTGGTCATCGGCACCGGCCCCACCGGGCAGGGCCACGAGACGACCTGGGCTCAGATCGTCGGCGACGGCCTCGGGATCCCGGTAGATGACGTACGGGTCCTCCACGGCGATACCCGCGAGCATCCGATGGGCATCGGCACTTTCGGAAGCCGCTCCATTGCCGTCGACGGGGCAGCCACCTTCGAGGCGACCAAGGTGGTCAAGGAGAAGGCGGCCAAGATCGCCGCCCATCTCCTCGAGGCTTCGGCCGAAGACATCGTCTTCCTCGACGGCGGCGCACATGTTGCCGGTTCACCGGACAAGCGGGTCGAATGGGCCGCAATTGCCAAGGCGGCGTACCAGTCTCACACCAGCCCGGATGACGTCGATGGCGGGCTCGAGGCGCACACGTCCTTCAGTCCCGGCAACGCCACCTGGCCCTTCGGGACCCATCTGGCGATGGTGGAGGTCGACCCAGATACCGGCAATGTCGAGATCCTGGAATACCACGGCGTCGACGACTGCGGCCACGTGATCAACCCGATGATCGTCGACTGGGCAGATCCACGGCGGGATCGCCCAGGGGATCGGTCAGGCGATGTTCGAGGAGGCGATCTACGACAGCGATGGCAACATGCTCACCGGTTCGCTCCTCGACTACCCGTTGCCGACAGCCGCCGATCTGCCCTCCTTCGAGCTCAGCCGCACGGTCACCCCGACCCCGGTCAACCCGATGGGAGTCAAGGGGATCGGTGAGGCGGGCACCATCGGCTCGGCCCACACCATCGTCAACGCGGTGGTGGACGCCCTGAGCCCGATGGGCGTGAAACACGTCGACATGCCGGTGAGGCCGAAACGGGTCTGGCAGGCGATGCAGGAAGCGAGGGCCTGACCATGTACCCGAGACAGTTCGAATACGTGGCGCCCTCCAGCCTGGACGAGGCATTGGGCGCGGTCGGTGAGGGCTCGAAGGTGATGGCGGGCGGGATGAGCCTGATCCCGCTGATGAAGACACGGCTCTTCTCCCCATCGGTCGTCGTCGACATCGGGCGCATCCAGGGACTCGACGCGGTGAGCGACGAGGGGGATTACATCTCGGTCCCGGCTCTGGTCCGTCATGCCACCACGGCCTCGGACCCGCTCATCGCGAGTCATGCCGCCGCCTTGGCCGCCGCGGCATCGTTCACCGGTGACGTCCAAGTGCGTCATCGGGGAACGACCTGCGGGTCGCTGGCCCACGCCGACGTTGCCGCCGACCAGCCAGCCGCTGTCATCGCCATGGGCGGGAAGATGATCGTTCGCTCGTCCTCGGGGACCCGGGAGATCCAGGCATCCGAGTTCTGCGTCGACGCCCTGACCTCGGCGCTCGAGCCCGACGAGATCCTGGTGGAGATCCAGCTTCCCAAGAAAGGGCCCGGCGAGGCGTCGGCCTATGACAAGCTGGGAAGACGGGGCGGTCATACCGACTACGCGGTGGCCGGCGCCGCTGCCTGGGTGAAGAAGAGCAACGGGACGATCGAGGACGCCCGCATCGGGTTGACCGGGGTCGGCACCAAACCGACACTGGCCCTCGGGGTCTCCAATGCCCTGATCGGAACCGACGGGTCAGACGATGCGGTGAAGGCAGCGGCTGAGCATGCGTTGGACGATGTCACTGTCCTCGAGGACCTCTACGGGTCCGAGGAGTACAAGACTCATCTCGCCAAGGTGTTCGTCGCCCGGGCAATCAAGCAGGCAATCGCCGCCGTCTGAGCACCGGATCGTTTTGGCGCGCCGACCCGGCCTGGGACCGGGATTTGCGCGCCAGAATGGTTGTGCGGACGGGTGACGCTAGTTTCGCTCCTCGGAGGTGAGCCACGGAAATGAATGTGCCCTGTGAGCACTTCGAAGGTCTGGTCCCTGCTGAGCCCACGGCCGAAGTATGTGAGAAGTGTGTGGAGCTCGGGGACGGATGGGTCCACCTCCGTGCCTGTCTGGGTTGTGGCAAGGTCGGCTGCTGTGATGCGTCGAAGAACCGACACGCTCGCAGACACTGGGAGACCACCGATCACCCGGTGATTCGCTCTCTCGAGCCTGGCGAGACCTGGAAGTTTTGCTTCCCCGACGCGGTCGTGGCCAGGTGAACGAAACCAAGCCGGTCATCATCGCGGTCGACGACGAGCCGGAAGTCGTTCAGGCAGTGCAGCGCGATCTGCGGGCCCGCTACGCGTCGGATTACCGAATCGTCTGGGCCAGCGGCGGCCAGGAGGCGATCGAGACGCTGCGCACCCTCGCCTTGCAGAACACTCCGGTCGCCCTGATGGTGGTTGACCAGCGGATGCCCGGGGTCACCGGCATCGACGTTCTCAGAGAGACCCTCGAGTTGCACCCTGCCGCCAAGCGGGCACTCCTCACCGCCTACGCCGATACCGAAGCCGCGATCCAGGCCATCAACGACGTTGGTCTCGACCACTACATCATGAAGCCCTGGGACCCGCCGGAGGAGAAGCTCTATCCGATACTCGACGACCTTCTCGAGGATTGGGCCGCTGCCTATCGGCCTCGATTCGAGGGGATCAGGGTGATTGGCCAACAGTGGTCACGCGCCGCGCATGACCTCAAGGCCTTCCTCGCCCGCAACCAGATCCCGTATCGGTCGATGGACATCGAGTCGGACCCGACCGCATGGGTGCTCACCGAGGAGGCCGGGGCGACCATGAGCGACCTTCCTCTCGTCCTCTTCGGGGACGGGCCGCCGATCTTCAACCCAACACCAGCCGAGATCGCCGACCGGGTCGGGCTCAAGACCCATGCCACGGCGGATGTGTACGACGTGGTCATCATCGGAGGCGGGCCCGCCGGGCTGGCCGCCGCGGTCTATGCGGCGTCGGAAGGGCTGAGCACGCTGCTCATCGAGGGCGAGGCGCCCGGAGGGCAGGCAGGCCAGAGCTCGCTGATCGAGAACTACCTCGGCTTCCCAAAAGGCCTGAGCGGGAACGACCTGGCCCGCCGAGCCACCGCCCAAGCCGAGCGTCTCGGCGCCGAGATCCTCGTGCCCGGCACAGTCACCCACCTCACCCGCAAGGACCCGTTCACGATCGTCCACCTCGCCGACGGGACCACCGTCACCTGCAAGGCGATGGTGATCGCCGCCGGCGTCGCCTACCGAAAGCTGACTGCGGAAGGCCTCGAGCCGCTCTTGGGGGCGGGCGTCTACTACGGGACCTCCAACATCGAGGCCGCCAACCACAAAGGTGAGCCGATGTACGTGGTCGGCGGGGGAAACTCGGCGGGACAGGCTGCTTTGTTCCTCTCCCGATTCACCGACTCGGTGACCATCCTCATCAGAGACGACGATCTCGCCGCCACCATGTCCAAGTATCTAATCGACAACCTCGAGGCCAACCCGGCGGTCAAGGTGAGGCCCTACTCCCAGGTCGTCTCCGCCGTCGGCGACACCCATCTGACGGGGCTGGTCATCCGTGACCGTCAGACCCAGGAAGAGGCGCAGGTCGAAGCGGGAGCGCTATTCATCTTCATCGGGCAGACCGCCCACACTGAATGGCTCGAGGACGTGGTCCAGCTCGACGAGCGTGGCTTCATCCTCACCGGAGAGGACCTGGGGCCACTCAAGGGGTGGAATGTGGAGCGAGACCCGCTCCCACTCGAGAGCAGCGTGCCGGGGATTTTCGCCGCCGGCGATGTCCGGCACGGCTCGATCAAGCGGGTGGCCGGCGCCGTGGGCGAAGGTGCGACGGCGATTCGGTTCGTCCACACCCATCTGGCAGCGCTGTGAACGACATCGCCGACGTCTTGCGGGGCCTGCCTTACTTCGCCGATCTCCCCCAAGGTCTCCTCGATCAAGTGTGCAAGGAATCGGAGAGGGTCGGGGTCGAGGCGGAAACGACCATCATCGAGGAAGACTCTCTGTCCGAGGACATGTTCGTCATCGTCGACGGTGAATTCAGGGTCACCAAGCGTGGCACCGATCGCGAGGTGGTCCTGGCCACCCTGGGCCCCGGTGAGGTCGTCGGGGAGATCGCCCTGCTCGACAATGCCCCACGGACGGCAAGCGTCACCTCAAACACGGCATCGAACCTGATACGGATCCCGTCCAATGCCTTCGAGGACCTGATCTCGGACTCCCGGGTCGTCCGCCGAATGTTTCGGACCGTCACTTCTCGCCTTCGCGGGATCGAGGACACTCTGCGTCACGAGGAGAGGATGGCGGCATTGGGCCGGATGGCGGCTCAGCTCATGCATGAGTTGAACAACCCCGCCGCGGCCGTGGGCCGGAGCATGGCCCGGGCCGAGGAGGTCTATGTTCAGCTCGGTGACGCCACGATCCTGCTCTCCGGCATCGGGGACCTGTTGGACCGGCCGATCACGGTGCCGGACAAGCCGGGAGACATCGATCCGCTCACCCGGTCAGGTCTCGAAGACGAGATCGCTTCCTGGCTCGACAACTTTGGTGTGGCCGAGGCATGGGAGCTATCCCCTGCCCTGGTCGCCGACGGATGGTCCCTGGGAGCTCTCGAAGAAACCGTTGCCGGGCTGGAGCGAGAGACAGCCTCCAAATTCATGCGGTGGCTGGGGCTCCGTGTCCTCGCGTCGCAGCTGATCGAAGAGGTCCGCATCGCGGCCGGGCGAATCTCGGAACTGGTGCGTGTGGTGAAGAACTACTCGTACCTGGATCAGGGACCGGTACAGCTCATCGATCCAACCGAGGGAATCCGGGACACCCTGATCCTCCTGAAGCACAAGCTTCGTGGCATCGAGACGGTGGTGGACATCGAACCGAACCTGCCGACGATCGAGGCGTCGGGTCGTGACCTCAACCAAGTCTGGACCAACCTCATCGACAACGCGGCAGATGCCATGAACGGCTCGGGCAGGCTCACCATCGCGGCGGCCCGCGACAATGGCGCGGTGACGGTGCGAATCTCGGACACCGGCCCCGGCATCGATGCCGAGGTGAGGGAGCGCATCTTCGACCCCTTCTTCACCACCAAGGATCCGGGTCAGGGAACAGGTCTGGGCCTCCACACCGTGCACACGATCGTCAACCGCAGTGGTGGCGAGATCTCGGTGGATTCGGGCTCCTCTGGCACGACCTTCACCCTCACCTTCCCCGCGTCCGCCGAATAGGCGTCAAGGGCGCCGAAAGGGGGCCTTCGCCCGTGCCACCAGCACATCACAGGGCGCCTCGGTGACCAGGCCCTCTGCCACCGTGCCCAACAGCACCATTCGGGTCGCGGTGGCCCCGCGACTGGCGACGATCACCAGATCGGCGCCTCTCCTCCTCACCACCTCTTCGATGGTCTCGGTCGGAGGGCCATCGACGACCAGAGTCCTGATGTCCCCATCCCACGGGGCGGTGAACTCCTCCATGCGCTCCTCGGCGATGCGGAGCCGAGAGCCTCGGGAGGCCTCGAGCTCCTCGTTGAACAGGCCGGCGCTGGCCAGCATGGTGTCAAACCGCGAAGGCATCGAGTAGAGAGCGGTCGTATCGGCATCCGGAAACAGGGCGAGGGCCCGTTTCACCGCCATTCGCGAGTGCTCCGAGAAGTCCACGGCAGCGATGACTTTGCGATAGGGCACCCTCGGCTGGCGCCGCACCAACAGGGTGTCCGTGGTCGTCTTGCGGGCCACACGTTTCGCCACGGGGCCTACCGAAAAGGCGTTGATCGACGATGACCCGACGACGACCAGGCTTGCCGTCTTCCCCCGTGCAGTCAGCTCCCAAGACGGCGATCCTTTGACCACCTCGAGGTCCACCTCGACGCTGGTCTTTCCTCGAGCCCAGTCCGCCAGTTTGATGGCCTCTTCGGTTTGATACTCCCGCATCAATCTTGGCGAGAGAAGGCTCGATCATCGCCTCGGCAACAGGCTCGAGGACATGGAGCAACTGAAGCCGATCACCTGACGACTCGGCCATCATCGCGGCCCGTTCGGCCACGCGCCGTCCCATGGCGGTGAGATCGACTCCGGCAACGACGGCCCGCAACGCTCCTCCAGGAATGGCTTGCGACTCTACAGGCTGTCACTTTCATGGGCCGAGTCGAATACCTCGGGCCCATTCAGAGCCTCGCGCAACTTGCCGAGATAGGCATCCCGACCGATCACCACCGCTCCCAACGACTCGAGATGCGGTGTCTGCCACTGGACGTCGAGTAACCGTCCCCCACCTCTGACTCATCACCACAACGAGATGCACCAATGCCACTTTGGATGCGTCGCGCACCTCGTGGAACATCGATTCCCCGGCGAAGAGGCCGCCGATCGCGACGCCGTACAATCCCCCGACCAGGCGGCCTTCGTTGTCCCAGACCTCTACCGAGTGAGCCCACCCCAGTCGGTGGAGCACCGTGTACGCATCGACGAACTCCTCGGTTATCCACGGGTCCCTCCGTCTCGAATCGGCGCAGCCGCGGATCACCGCTTCGAAGTCGGCATCCACCGAAACCTGGAATCGCCGGGTCGACTGACGCAGCGACCGGCTGATGTGCAAGCCACGTAGCGGGAGAATTGCCCGGTCGACCGGCGACCACCACCCGAGGTGCCCGTCGGGCAAACCCATGGGAAAGAGGCCCTTCCGATAGGCCTGGAGGATGGTGCCGGGGTCGAGATCGGCGCCCACGGCAACCACGTCGCCATCGTCGGGGCTCGGGTCCGGCAGCTCGAAGCTGGATGGCATCGGCTCTATGGGCACTCCCCGATTGTGTCAGAGCGAGAAGAACCGTGTCCGTAGGCTGGCTCGATGCGCGCGCTGATCTGTGACAGCTATGACGGGCTCGACGCTCTGAGGGTGGGAGAAATGCCCGATCCATCCCCACTTCCCGGGACTGCCTTGGTGACCGTCAAGGCAGCGGCGGTCAACTTCCAAGACCTCCTCATCGTGGCGGGCCAGTACCAGATCAAGCCAGAACTTCCGTTCGTTCCCGGGAACGAGTTCGCCGGTGTGGTCGAGTCGTCAGAAGGAATCGACGGTATCGAACCGGGCGACCGGGTTTGCGGCTTCGTCGGCACCGGCGCGCTGGCCGAGCGAACGGTCGCCTATGCGGGGGCAATCCTCCCCTTGCCCGGCCACGTCTCATTCGAAGTCGGCGCATCGATTCCGGTCGCCTACGGCACGGCGTATCACGCTCTGGTCGACCGGGCCGGTCTCGAAGCAGATGACACCCTGCTCGTGCTCGGGGCAGGGGGCGGCGTCGGCATCGCCGCCGTGCAAGTCGGCAAGGCGCTCGGAGCCAAGGTGGTGGCGGCCGTCTCATCCGACGACAAGGCCAAGGTCGTCCGGGAGGCCGGAGCCGACGAGATCATTCGCCATGACGAGACGCCGTTGCGTGACGGAATCGCGGCGGCCACCTCCGGGCAAGGTATAGACGTCGTATACGACCCGGTGGGGGGCCAAGCAACCGAGCAAGCGCTCCGATCGACCAACTGGAACGGATGTCTGTTGGTCATCGGCTTCGCCTCGGGAGAGATCCCTTCGATCCCCGTCAACCTCAATCTGGTGAAGGGCAATTCGATCATGGGCGTGTTCTGGGGTCGGTTCAACATCGAAGAGCCGGCCAGGAGCGCCGAGAACAACCAAATCATCATGGACTGGGTGGCCGATGGGACGCTGCGCCCGGTCGTCCAGAAGACCTTCCCGCTCGACCAGGCAGTGGATGCCCTGCGCTGGGTGGCCGACCGCAAGGTCATCGGACGTGTCGTGGTGACCCCATGATCAGGTCGGGTGGCTCGGCTGCCGCGTCCGACCCCCGATGACTGATTTCGCGGTGATCGGCGGTGGGATTGCTGGGGTCTCCGCTGCTGCCAGCCTCGCCAAACACGGCTCGGTGACCTTGCTCGAGATGGAGCGATCGCTGGCTTTTCACACGACAGGCCGGTCGGCAGCCATGTTCGTGGCCAACTACGGAGCAGAGGGCTCGCGGCGCTTCGGCCTCGCCAGCCGCGGGTTTCTCGAAGATCCACCGGAGGGCTCGACCGAGGCTCCCATCCTCTCCGATCGAGGATTGCTCTGGATTGCCGACGGGACCCGGATCGATCGCCTTCGTCAGATCGCCGAGGAGGGCCAGGCATTGGACGCCGGCTCGGAGCTCGTGGATGCTGACGAGGCATGTCGACTCGTTCCCAAGCTGCGGCCCGGATCGAGTCGCCGGGGGTCTCTTCGAGCCCGAAGCGCGGGATATCGATGTCGCCGCCCTGCATCAGGCATTCGTTCGCATCGCACGGAGCGGCGGCGCCGACATCCGGCTCTCCTCACCCGTAACCGGGCTGGCGAATCGGGCCGGTGGATGGCGTGTCTCCACCCCCGCCGATGCGATCGAGTGCACTGCGGTCATCAATGCATCAGGTGCCTGGGGTGATGTCGTCGCCGGGCTCGCCGGGATCGACCCGGTCGGGCTCCAGCCAATGCGAAGGACGGCATTCATGGTGCCCGGGGATCATGCCTATGCCCGCTGGCCGTTTCTGGTCGACGTCGACCAGGACTTCTACTTTCGGCCGGACGGCGCCCAGTTGCTCTGCTCGCTCGCCGAGGAGACCCCGTCGGACCCGCTCGATCCGCGCCCCGACATGGCCGATGTCGCCCTCGCCATCGAACGAATCAACGAGGTGACCACACTCGGGATCAGGTCGGTCAACTCACAATGGACCGGGCTGCGCACCTTCGCCCCGGACCGGGAGCTGGTCGTCGGCGAAGAGCCGACCGCACCGGGCTTCTATTGGCTGGTCGGCCAGGGCGGCACCGGCATCCAAACCTCACCGGCATACG
This sequence comes from uncultured Acidobacteriota bacterium, assembly GCA_963837055.1. Taxonomy (GTDB): domain Bacteria; phylum Actinomycetota; class Acidimicrobiia; order Spongiisociales; family ZC4RG35; genus JARDZU01. Next base: position 19,863 of record CAWILU010000005.1, read on the forward strand.
GCGCACTGATCGCGAGCCTGGTGCTCGGCTCTGACCTGCCCCCCGAGTTGTCAGGGATCGACCCGGAAATCACCTCACCGGCCCGATTCCGCTAGCTCAGTTCTCCATGCCTTTTCGCTCCAGCCATGCTGCCAGCGGCGTGGAGAGACGAGCGGTCCGGCTTCCCCAGTCGTAGACCACCGCGGTCCCGGCGAAGTGGTCATGCCAGGCCCGCCGCTCCCGGCCGAACAGGATTCCGAGCAGACCGAGGCCGAGGACGACGAAGGAGATCGGGTACGTGACTGCCCGGACCAGGGACTGGCGGCCGTGAAGGGCCACGGACCCTTGCGAATCCACGACTCGGACGCCCATGAATGTCTTGCCGAGGGTCTTGCCGAATATGGCGATCGAAAGCCATAGATATAGGAGCGCCCACACCACGAACCCGACGATGTACCAGAACCCTCGCGTGGGCTCGACCTCGACCGGGCTGACCAGCTCGACCAGGTAGCTGGCGCCGGCCACGATCACCGTGAACCCGGTGGTCACGATCAGGATGTCGAGCAGCAGGGCGATCGTCCGGGTCAGCGGGCCGGCGTAACGCCCGGTCCGGACCCCGATGTCTTCGGTGCGGTCGTCGACCCAGTTGACCAAAGCTCCCGGCCCGGTAGGGAAGCTCTGGAGATCCCGGCGGAAAAGCCGGTTCAGCCCTTTGAACACGATCTCGTCGATTCCGACGATCGGCCTCCGGAACATATCCAGCGCCGAGCCGGTGAGATGACTGGTGCTCTCGGCGACGATCTCGGGGATCCCGGCCCGATCGACCAACGCCTTTACGTCGACCCGCTCCATGAGGGCGTCGATATCCGCGCCTTTGAGCAACTCGTCGACGTCGATGCGAGCGATCAGGCGTTCGATGTCGACCCGGTCGAGTAGGGAGTTGATGTCGACTCGCTCGATCAAAGCGTTGACGTCGACATGGCCGAGGACCATGTCGGGGTCGACCACGTCGAGCACACGCTCGCTCGCTCCGCGCGCCGCTCGCCTGAAGAACCCCCTTTTCTCCTTTTCCTGCGGGATCGGTTCGGCGCTCACCGGGGAAAAGCTAGCCGGTGACCGCTCCGGTCTCCGCCGACCCGACCAGACGGGCGTACTTGGCCAGCGCTCCGGTCTCGTACCTCGCCGGGTGAGGCGACCACACCGCGGCACGATCGGCGAGCACTTCGTCGGACACGAGCACGTCGAGTCGTCGCGCCGGGACATCAACCCGAACCCGGTCTCCCTCCTCGACCAGGGCCATCGGACCGCCTGCCTCCGACTCGGGGGCAACGTGACCGATGCAGAGACCGGTCGTGCCGCCGGAGAACCTTCCATCGGTGACGAGGAGGACGTCCTTGCCCAGACCGGCGCCCTTGATCGCCGCAGTTATCTGGAGCATCTCCCGCATGCCCGGCCCGCCTTTGGGGCCTTCGGTCCGAATCACGACCACATCTCCGGGCTGGATCTGATGATTGAACATCGCCTCGAGCGCGTCCTGTTCGCCGTCGAACACCCGTGCCGGGCCCTCGAAGACGTCGAGATCGATCCCGGCGACCTTGACGACGGCGCCGCCCGGCGCCAGGTTGCCCCGAAGAACCGCGATGCCGCCCTCGGTGGCGAGAGGCGCAGAGGGGGCTGCGATCACGTTCTGTTCGGTGTCGAATGAGGTCTCGGCGAGATTCTCGGCCATGGTTCGACCGGTCACGGTGAGGGCGTCCCCCTGGATCAGACCTTCGTCGAGCAACGCCTTGAGCACGATCGGGACTCCGCCGGCCCGGTCCAGATCGACCATGTGGTACTTGCCGAAAGGCTTGAGATCGCCGATATGCGGGGTTCGCCTGGAGATTCGGTCGAAGTCCTCCAACTCCAGGGCGACACCCGCCTCGTGGGCGATGGCGAGCAGATGGAGGACGGCGTTGGTCGACCCTCCTAGTGCCATGACCGTCGTGATCGCGTTCTCGAAAGCGGGAGGAGTCAGGATGTCGCGAGGCCGAATCCCGTCTTCGAGCAGGCTCATCACCGCTTCGCCGGACCGCTCGGCGTAGCCGTTGAGCCGCGGGTCGACGGCCGGCACCGATGCCGACCCCGGGAGCGACATCCCGATGGCCTCGCCCACCGAGGCCATGGTGTTGGCGGTGAACATCCCGGCGCAAGAGCCGGCGCCGGGACAGGCGGCCCGCTCGATCTCGAGCAGCTCCTCGATAGTGATCCGTCCCTCGGACTCCGCCCCGATCCCCTCGAACACGTCGACGATGGAGATGTCCCTCCCCGCGTAACGGCCGGGAAGGCTGGAGCCTCCGTAGAGGAAGACGGCAGGTAGGTCGAGACGGGCGGCAGCCATCAGCATCCCCGGGAGCGACTTGTCGCATCCGGCGATGGCGACCAGGGCGTCGAACCTCTCGGCATGCATCACCAGCTCGACCGAGTCGGCGATCACCTCCCTCGACACCAGTGACGCCCGCATCCCCTCGTGCCCCATCGATATCCCATCCGAGACGGCGATCGTCGAGAACACCAGCCCAACGCCTCCGGAGGAAGCGACCCCGGTCTTGGCGTGCCGCGACAGCTCAGGCCCGGTGAGATTGCACGGTGTCACCTCGTTGCCGGCGGAGACGACGCCTACCTGCGGCCTGTCGAAGTCATCCTCGGTCAGCCCGACGGCGCGCAGCATCGCTCGGGCCCCGGCCTTGGCCGCCCCCTCGGTCACGTCCTGGGATCTGATCTTTTGTGCCATGGGTCAGGCATCCTATGACGTCGAGTTTTTCCCTACGGCGAAACCGACCACAATCCCGGCATGGCAACGATCTACTACGACGCGGACTGCGATCCCGACCTCATCAAGGCCAAGAAGGTCGCGGTCATCGGCTACGGCAGCCAGGGACATGCCCACGCCCTGAATCTCAAGGAATCCGGGGTCGACGTCGTGGTCGGTATTCGTGAGGGCTCATCGAGTTGGGCGGCGGCCGAGGCCGAGGGTCTTCACGTCCTCAGCCCGGAGGCCGCAACGCAGTGGGCAGACACGATCATGATGCTGGTGCCCGATCAGGTCATGGGCACCATCTACTCCGAATCGGTGGAGCCCAACCTCGACTCCGGCGACACCCTGCTGTTCGCTCATGGGTTCAACATCCATTTCGGCCAGATCGTGCCCCCCGAAGACGTGGATGTGGCCATGATCGCCCCCAAGGGACCGGGTCATCTCGTGCGCCGCACCTATGTCGACGGTTCGGGGGTGCCTTGTCTGATCGCCGTCCATCAGGACGCCTCGGGTCACGCCCACGATCTCGGGCTCTCCTACGCCTCCGCCATCGGTGGGGGGAGGGCCGGGATCCTGGAGACCACCTTCAAAGAGGAGACCGAGACCGATCTGTTCGGCGAGCAGGTCATCCTCTGCGGCGGCGTGTCAGAGTTGATCAAGGCATCGTTCGAGACCCTGGTCGATGCCGGATACCAGCCCGAATCGGCCTACTTCGAGACTCTCCACGAGTTGAAGCTGATCGTCGACCTCCTCTACGAAGGGGGTCTCTCCTGGATGCGCTACTCGGTGTCGGACACCGCCGAGTACGGCGATTACACCCGGGGCTCCCGGATCATCACCGACGAGACGAGAGCCGCGATGAAAGAGACCCTGGCCGAGATTCAGTCCGGCGCGTTCGCCAATGAGTGGATAGCCCAGGCCAGGGAAGGCGCACCCTTCCTTCACGAGCAACGGGCCGCGAACCGGGCCCATCAGATCGAGGACGTCGGTCGCGAGCTGCGCAAGATGATGCCGTTCATGGAGCCAAAGACAGCCCCCTGAGCCTGATCGAGGGGTTAAGGCACGGATGGCGGGGGCGGCGCCGGCGAGGCCGCAGGCTGGACCGGGTCAGGAGGCGAAACCGGGGGCTGGGCGGCGGCCGGGGTTGGAGGGACCGGGGCAGCGGGCTGAGCCGGCACGCCTAGCTGGGGAACGGACACCACCACCCGCTCTCCGGCGATGGGCTCCGTGGCCACTCTCACCCCGAATGGGAGCAGCGCCAGCCGCGCCAGCTTCAGGTTGGCGATGCCAAACGGGATGCCGATGATGGTGATGAAGAAGATCACGGCGAGCCCGACATGGAGGAGCGCCAGCCACCATCCGATCAGTAGGGCCCACACGGCGTTCCCTATCACCGACAAGGTCACCGATGCACCCGGCTCGTTCACCACCGTCCGCCCGAACGGCCAGAGGACGTAGTTGGCCAGCTTGAAGGCCTGGAGGCCGAGGGGAATGGTGACGATCAGGATCAATCCCAGGACCCCTCCGATGAAGTAGAGGATCGCCATCCAGATCCCACACAGGATGAGCCAGAGGATGTTCCCCAGGGTGGTCATAGCTGTTGAAACTTAACCCGTCTTGGCCAGCTCGGCGCTGATCCATTCGTCGATCTCAGCCCAAATGTCGTAGAGCCAGATCTCCTGTTGCTCCGGCGGGGGGATGTCCTCGGCCCGAACGTGCCAGATCTTCACCTCCACCTCGGTGTCCATCGGCATCCCTCTCCAGATATCGCCGGCGGTGATGAAGGTCTCCAGGCCGGCATGGCCCACGAAGAACACATCGGAGTCAGGCGGAGCCGCCGACAACGCAGTCATGACCCCGAGAGATCGAGGGGGCAGCGTCCGCTTTAGCTCCTGGGCCCGTTCGGCGAGATCGGGACGGCCGATTTCCCGCAATTTCTGGATCGCCCGCGCTCGGCGGCGCTCGGTGTAGTTGGCCCCCTCGGGGAAGATGACGAAGGCGTCGTCGTGATCCATGGTCCGGGCCAGATCCGAGATCGAGTCGATCAGTGCCTCTCCCCCTTTGCGTCCCATCGGGACGAAGGCAGTGGGCAATCGGTTGAGGATGACGTCGACCGCGGGGTCCCATTGCAGGAAGTCTTTGAGGACGATGCGGGGATCCCGCTGGTAGCCATTGACCAAGCCGTCCATGAGGAGGAACGAATCTCCCGGGCCGGCATGTCGGGAGAGCACAAGGATCGATCGCGTCCTGCCGCCGTCCGACGTGGTCTGCCGCTCACCTTCATGCACCACCCGCAGCTTGAAGGTCACCTCGGCCGACCTGATCACGGTCCGCAACATGAGACCGAGCAACCGGTAGTGGGTCTCGACGAAAAATGGTGCTCGGATCTTCCAGCCAAAGCCCGAGAACACCCAGGAGAGGAACATGAGGACCAGGCTCACCGCCTCGACTATCAGGTAGAGGAAAAGAAACCAGGCAATGCGAAGGATCCGCCAATTCCCCGGCACATAGCGGGAGACGAAGGCGGCGCCGAAGACCCACAAGGGCAGCGACACCAGTGCCAGGGCGACGAGGAGCACGATGGCGGGATCGATGAGGATTCGACGCATCCAGCGCGGTGGCAGCGGCGGCGTCTTCATGTCCGCTCCTCCTCCAAGTAGGCGACCGAGGCGGCGTATGCGCCCTCGATCAGCCCCATCGTCGAGCCCACATTCCGCCACTTGAGCTGTCTCGAGTCATCGAAAGCGACCGGGTTCCCGGAGGGGAGAACATGGAGGACGATCCCCTCCGGCAAGTTCTCGACGGCCGTCGTGTAACGGTGACGGCGGGCGATCTCAAACGAGATGAGGGCGGCCTCGTAGAGCCGCTCCGGCGGACGGAGCGGGGATTCGAGCCGACCGACCTGCAACACATAGATCTCGCCTGCCCCCAGTTCCACGGCCCTCCCCAGAGGCACCGAGTTGACCAGACCCCCGTCGTAGAAATGCTCTCCGTCAATCTCCACCGGCGGAAAGAGGGCAGGCACGGCCGCGGAGGCGAGAAGCGCCTCGACCAGGGGGCCGCCGGTGAACCAGTGCTCCGCGGCGCGCTCGATCGAGGCGGCGACACACTGGAACGGGATGGTCAGGTCTTCGATTTGGCGACCGGGCGCATGCGCCCGCTCGAGCAGAGATCGCAGCTCGGAGGTCTCGTGCAAGGCAGGGCGCAGCGTGGCCACGTTCTTGAGACGGTCCATCCGGCTCCCCTGCAGGATGTCGCTTGCGGCCATGCGGGCCCACAGCTCGCTGAGTGCTTCCACGCCGGCGGAGCCCGGCCGGTCGGCGATGACAGATCCGTTGAAGGCGCCGATCGAGGTCCCCAGCACCAGGTCCGGCTTGATCCCGGCCTCGTCCAGGGCACGAAGCATCCCCACTTCCACCGCCCCCCATCGGCCCCCACCTCCGAGGACAAACGCAGTGGTCACTGTCTAGCTACCGGCCGGGTCGAAAACCTCGGCGCGCGGCGGAAGCTCCGGCCGACCGGCGTCTGTTTGGCCCGAAGTCTGATATTGGGACAGCCAGTCAGCCAGCGGAGACTGAGGGTTGCTTCGGGCCAAAGTCGGCCGGCAACCAAAATCGCCCGGGTTACCGCCGCATCTCGAGCTCTCCACCACTCACACCTCTTCCTCGATGTACCACTCGGTGAAGTCGGTACACCGCCCTTCCTCGTCGAAGCGAATCACAAAGAGGTTGCGGTAGCTCGCAGCAGGCTCTTCGTAACGAGTGACGCCTGTGATCACGGCCATGTCTTCGGTCTCGACCAGGGGCAGCCACTCGAAGTCCCAGTTGTCCGGTTCGTCACCGACCTCCTGCCACCAGGCGATGATCTCGTCGAGCCCATGCTGTTCCCCGTGTGCAGTTTGCGGGTCGTACACCGCGTCGGGGGCGAACAGTGCTGCGATGTCGTGGTCGTCGTTGCTGCCCCAGGCCTCGATGTAGGCCTCCATCCAGTCGTCGAGACGTTCGCTCATCTCAGGTCCAGCCCAACCACCAACGGCTCGTCGGAGATCACCTCGAAGCCGAACCGCGAGAACAGGTCGAGGGTTCCGTGGAACGCCTTCTTCTCGTCGTTCGCCGCCCGGACGGGGTAGGCCTCGAGCCGGCGGAACCCGCGATCGGCGAAAGACTTGATCACGCCCTCGAGGAGACGAGTGGCGACGCCATGACCCCGATAGGGCGGGGCGATGACGAAACAGGCAATGGACACGATTCCCTCATCGGCGCCGGTGGCCAGACCGGGTAGCTCGGTCCGTGGGGTCGCATTGCACCACCCGATCACATTGCCTTCCGAGTAGGCCAGCATCCCGCTGGTCTTGCCGTCCTCTATTCGGTGAAGCTGATCTTCACGGTTCTCCTGCCAGGGCTCTTGGCCCCAATTCTCGTTCGTCCTCCCGCCCCGGGGATAAAACATGCAGTAACAGGCCCCCCACCATGGATTGTCGGGAAAGGCGTCGCGGTCGAAGAATTCGACCGCGTCCGTTGCGCGATGGGGCCTAGCGGGACGATCTCGATCTCGCCGACGGTCGCCAAGCGCTCGGTGGGACCGGTGGAGCGATCCTCGGACTCGAGGTAGTTCCGAATGGTGGACAGAGTTTCCTCGAACTCAGCGTGCGCGTCGTCGAAATGAGCCTTCACCGGCGCGGCAAGGGATGCAGTATTTTCGGCCGCCAGGACGGCGCCACAATCACACGTCATCGTCCTGCTCATGAGACGGTCAAGGTACCCGTCGTGGCCAGCTGCCGATACCAGTCGAAGCTTCGCTTCGGCGTCCGCTGCAGCGTCTCTTGATCGACCCAGACCAGCCCGAACCGCTGGGCAAAGCCCTCAGTCCACTCGAGGTTGTCCATCAACGTCCAAACGAAGTAGCCCTGGACCGGGACTCCCCCGGTCCGGGCCTCGACCACCGCCTGCACGTGAGACCTGAGGTATTCGATGCGTCTTCCGTCATCGATGACCCCGTCCGCATCCGGGCCGTCGGAGCAGCCGGCCCCGTTCTCGGTGATAACGATGGCGGGTGGGGCGTAGGTGTCGTGCAGATGCCAGAGATAACGGGGTCAGGCCGCCAAGGGGGTCGACCAGCCAGCCCATCTCGGTGTGATCCGGTCCGGGATCGGTGCCGGGATCGGGGCGTGTCTCGGCGGGTTCTTTGTTACCGGCTGCGATGGTCACGGTGGTGCGCTAGTTGAGGCCGAGGAAGTCGATGGGGGTGGCGATGGTGGCGAGGTCGCCGGTGGCGATCAGGTCGGGAGGTATTTTCCCTTGTCCCGATAGACGCTCATGATGTCGTCGGGATACCCGTGACCGAACACCGGGTCGAAGAACCAACGATTCCGGGCGCCGTCGAAGTATCTGGCCGCGGAATGGTCCTCCTCGGAGTCCGAAGCGGGACGGGCGGGACGACAATCGATGCCGATCCCGACTTTCGCTCCGGGCACAACGCCGGCGGATCTCCCCGACGGCCTCACCATGAGACAGCAGCAGATGATGGCCGGCGGTCAATGCGGTTGACCAGTCCGAGATGCCGGGAGCGAAATACCCGTCACGGTGGCCGAGCATGGCCGAAACCCAGGGCTCGTTCTGGGTGATCCAGTGGGTCACGTGCTCACCGAGGGCGCCTGCGACCACGCACGCGGATCCAGCGAAGGCATCGACCGTGGCCCGCGATGCCCATCCCCCCTTCTCCTGAAGGGCCTGGGGCACGGTCCCAGTGGTACAGGGTCACGAATGGGGTGATCCCACGTGCCCTGAGCCCGGCGACGAGACGGCGATAGAAGTCCAGACCAGCTTGGTTCACTCTGCCGTCGCCGTCGGGGATGACCCGAGGCCAGGAGACAGAGAAACGGTAGGAGGAGACTCCGAGGGCGGCAAGGAGATCCAGATCCTCCTGCCAGCGGTGGAAATGGTCACAGGCGATGTCACCTGGATCGCGGAGGCGTCCTTGATCGGAGAACCGGTCCCAGATGGAGTCACCCTTGCCCTGCTCCCGGCGGCCTCCCTCGATCTGATAGGCCGCGGTGCCGACACCCCAGTGGAAGTCGTCGGGGAAGGGCGCGGGCGATGCAGCCGCTTCGCTCAGACGACCCGGAGAAGCCTGCTGATCAGACGCTGGCGCCTACCTTCTGTTCCGAGCCGATCCGGAGCCCGGTCTTGGGGTCGAAGAAGTGGAGCTTGGCGCAGTCCACGATGAGGTCGATCGAGTCCCCCTTGGCCACCCGGGCGTCGGGACTCACCCTCGCGATGAAGTTGGTGGCGTCACCGAGTGACGTCGAGTCCTGGCCGGTGTCGGCGAGGAGCTCCTCGATGTCCGGTGTCACCACCGGGGGGCGGTTGACCGTGAAGTGGACGAAGGTCTCGGCTCCCAGCATCTCTGTGACCTCGACCTGCGCGGTGATGGTCCGGTCCGGATCGGGACCCGCAACCTGGGCCGCCTCCAGCGAGTTGGGACGGATCCCGATGACGAGCTCCTGGTTCATCTTGCTCTCGAGGCCCGGATGGGAGGCGAGGGCTCGACGCTTGACCCTGAAACCTCGCCACGGTCACGGCCCAGACATCAGCACCTTCGTTCTCGAGGTGGCCATAGGAGAGATTCATGGCCGGGCTGCCGATAAAGCCGGCGACAAAGAGGTTGTCTGGCTTGTCGAAGAGCTCGGTGGGAGGGCCGACCTGCTGCAGGTTGAAGGGCCGGGCTGCGGAGACCGGCCTGAGAACCGCCACCCGGTCACCAAGGGTCATCGCCTCGGTCTGGTCATGGGTCACGTACACGGTGGTGGTGTCCAGCTTGGAGTGAAGCCGTTCCAACTCGGCGCGCATCTGCACCCTGAGCTTGGCGTCGAGGTTGGAAAGCGGCTCGTCCATCAGGAAGGCCGCTGGCTCGCGGACGATGGCGCGCCCCATGGCGACTCTCTGGCGTTGGCCACCCGAGAGGGCCTTCGGCTTGCGCTGCAGGTATTCACCGATCTCCAGGATGTCGGCCGCTTCCTTGACCCTGCGCTCGATCTCCTCTTTCTTGAACTTCCTCAACTTGAGGCCGAACGCCATGTTGTCGAAGACCGACATGTGGGGATACAGCGCATAGTTCTGGAAAACCATCGCGATGTCCCGATCCTTGGGGGCAACGTCGTTGACCACGCGGTCGCCGATGGTGATGGTTCCCTCGGTGATCTCCTCGAGGCCGGCGATCATCCGGAGGGCGGTCGTCTTGCCACATCCGGAGGGTCCGACGAGGACCAGGAACTCGCCATCCTCAATGTCAGATCCAGGTCGCCTACC
>CAWILU010000006.1:0-658773 GCA_963837055.1 uncultured Acidobacteriota bacterium
GATCGGGGTTGCCAAGCGGCTTCCGCTGTCGTCGGCGTGGAAGAGCTGGTCGAATCGGTTGTGGTGTCAAGGGATGGGGCCGTCGCAGCCGCCCCCTGTGCGGGAGTGGTTGTCGACGGAGGAGGAGTAGTGCTCGGCGTCGTCGTTTGTAGGTGGTGATGACAGGGGCAGGCAACATTCTGAGGGCGATTGGTCTCTGACTGACCTGGTCGTCGGCCGCACTGACGATCTGCCAGGTGACTGTGATTGTCAGCAGCAGAGCGAATACCCACACGCCGGTCACGTCAAACGTCTCACCCGAGGATTCTCTCAGAGTGGACGACCCAACTTCGTCAACGGATGGTCAAGGTTTCATCAAGGTCAGCTTTCGGTGGTACATCCAGGAATAACCTGCCGTTATGGCTCGAGTCGTGCTCGTCGAAGACGATGTGGAGATGCGGAGGCTGGTAGCGGAGACACTGGCCGACCAGGGTCACGATGTCAAAAGCGCGTCAGCGGGAATGGAAGGGTTGGAGCTGGCCGTCAAGAGCCGACCCGATCTTGTCCTCCTCGACCTCGGGCTGCCCGATCTGGACGGCGCCGACCTGCTCAGGATGATTCGGTCGGTCAGCCAGGTCCCAGTGATCGTCATCACCGCCCGAGGCGCTGACTCGGTTGTTGTGAGCACTCTCGACGCTGGTGCCGACGACTACCTGGTCAAGCCGTTCTCGGTGTCTCAACTGGAGGCACGAGTCAGGGCGGTACTGCGGAGGGCGAGCGGACAGTCCCACACTCCTCTCCGAGTCGGTGGGCTCGAAATCGACGCTCGAAGCCGCGAGGCCCGACTCGACGGCCGACCGCTGGAGCTCTGCACCTAAAGTTCGACCTCCTCCGTGTTCTTGTCGAGAGGTCGCAGAGGTCGTCAAAGCGGGAGCTTATGGCCGAGGCGTGGCGTGAACCCTATGGAAGCTCTGATCGGACGATCGATGTTCATCTTTCCTGGCTGCGCAGCAAGCTCGGAGAAGGCGCCCCAGAGCCTCGTTACCTTCACACCGTCCATGACTCGGGCTCAGACTCGTCGATCCGACCCGGTGAGACGCCGCTCGCCGTTCTCAGCCTCGCGACCACAGCCCTGGTGGTCCTAGCCCTAATCGTTCCGCTCGGTCTGCTCGTGAGACAGGCCGCCGATCGGGCCCGGGTACAAGCAGAACAGGAAGCACAAACCCTGTCGGGTTTGATCGGATTGGTGGTGGCCTTCGACCCTCGGCGGCAACCGTGGCCGCCACCGTCGACACCCTGGAGGAGGGTCAGATGGTTGTCCTTTCCGACGCAACGGGTGTCGGCATGCCCCACACCGGACAAGGCTCTCTAATCCAGTCGGCGTTTCAGAACCAGGCGACGATTGCAGCACTCGTGGACGGGGGCTGGGAAATCGCCTTACCGGTGATAGGGGAGACGTTTCGGCCGTCGTCGACGTCCTCGTGACCGATGCTGGGCTCACTCGAGGTGTGCTATCGGCCTGGGTCTTGCTAAGGGTGCTCGGTGTCGTACTCGTCGGGCGGCGGTGCTAGTCCGACCGACTTGGTGCCGGTCTCGTCCGACCCATCAAGGAACTCGCCAACGCAGCCCACGGAATAAGCGAAGGGAACCTCGAAGCGAGAGTGGAGCCTTCCGAACCCGAGGAGATCGAGACGTCGGTCGAGCCTTCAACCAGCTCGCGAATCGCCTCGACCAGCTGCTAATGGCAGAGGGGAGTCAGTAGCCGACCTGTCGCATCGTTTGCGCACACCGATGGCGTCGCTACGGCTGCAGGTGGAAAAGGTCCGTGACATGAAGGACCGAGAACAGGTCCTGTCCCAGCTGGACCGGCTCGAGCAGTCGATCAACCAGCTCATTGTCGCAGCCCGGTCCGGCCCCGGTTCCGAATTGGGACGCTGTGTTCTCGACGCTGTCGTGGAAGACCGGGCAGCCTTCTGGCGGATACTCGCCGAGGAGGAAGGAAGGGCGCTTGAAGTCAAGACCGGAGCCAAGGTGTCGTCCTCGGTGTGTCCCGGGACTCGTTCGAGGCGGTGATCGACGCGCTCGTTGGCAATGTCTTCGATCACACTCCTCCCGGCACCGACCTCAGCTTGGCAACGGGAGAAACCCGGAACCGGCCATGGCTCGAATTGACGACAAGGGACCCGGATTCTCCGGCCGAGATGTGATACAACGCGGGAAGAGCGACCGGGGATCAACCGGGCTGGGACTCGACATCGCCAAGAGGACTGCCGAGCTGACGGGAGGGACCCTAGATGTGGCCAACACAGAAGTTGGAGCGCGGGTGAGAGTCTGGTTCGGGTAGCCGGGCATCGAGGGACGAAAGCCTTTGTCTCATCGGCGCCACCATCTGCCTCCTCGGCGTCGCCGTCATCATGGACGCCACAGGGCAGCAGGGTGAACTCGGACAGAACAGACCAGGCCAAAGTCGTGTGGTCAGAGCTGCACCGCAAAAAGACGACAGCCGCCTGTCACGCTGGTGGACGCCGGCCCCTGACTAATCCGGATGATGTGACATTCGGCCCTTCACGGAGAGAGTCGAGGGGCAGCAGAATGAAGTCATCGCTTCACGGGTCGTGGAGCAACATCAATCGAGTCGACCTCGCGGGGGTACCACCGATGGACGACCCAGACGCTCACAATGGCGGGGGCCGCATCACCACGGCCACAGTCCCCACCGTCAGCTATCAGGTGCGAGGGGTTGGCCGTCCCGGTGGTCACGGCCGGATCCGCTGTAACACCACCGACATCAAAGCCGACACCGGAGCCATCTCGGACGGATACCGACCCGGACCAGCCGAGTTGCTGTGCGCCTCGCTGGCTGCCTGTCTTCTCAAGAACATCGAGCGCTACTCCGAGCTGCTGCCGTTTACGTACGAGGTTGCGTCGATTGAGGTGGAAGCCGAGAGACAAGACGTGCCAGCCAAGATCATCCGGATGACTTATCGGATCGAGATCATCACCGACGAACCCAGATCGAGGGTCGAGCTGCTCCATCGCAACATCCGCAAGTTCGGGACTATCACCAACACACTGGCGGACGCCTGTGACCTCGATGGCGAAATGGTTGCTAATCCCACAGGACGCACGGCGGATTAGCCCGACGGCGGGCGAGCCAGGTCACGGAACCTCCTCCAGCTGGGCCATTCTGGAGACGAACACGGGGCGAACGCCGCAGTTCGTGGAGCTCGCGGGATCGAGCCCGCGACCTCCTCGTTAAGAGGTGATCCCAAGAAGCCGGCCCTCCCTTCTGCGGGACCCTCGCGATCGGCTCGATGCGATCTCGGAGTTGAGTGATGTAATACCGAGTGAGAAAGCACCTCAAGTGAAATGAGGTGCTTCGGGCGACACGGTTGTGGGTCGCCTGTGGAGCGGGGTGTGGCGCGTTTGGGCGAAAACACCTCCTCGGGCCTAAATCAGGCTCGGACAATTCTCCAACTAGTACAAGGCGAAATCAGTGGAGCTGACGGGATTTGAACCGTGACCCCCTCGTTGCGAACGAGGTGCTCTGCCAGGCTGAGCTACAGCCCCTTGTGGGGGGTCGAATTGTACCGAGGGGCTGGTGGCAGGCCAGATCGCCGGCTAGTTGATCCGTTTCTCGTGACCGGCCCACTCCTTGTCACGTAGGACGTACTTCTGGATCTTGCCGGTCGACGTCTTGGGTAGCTCGGTCACGGATTTCGACCTCGTCCGGGGCCTTGAAATGGGCCAGCAGTGCCCTGACGTGCTCGATGATCTCGCTCGGCTCGGTCGCGGCCCCCTCCTTGAGCACCACGAATGCCTTGGGGCGCTCACCCCACTTCTCATCGGGCACAGCCACGACCGCGCACTCAAGCACGGCGGGGTGGGAGGCGATCGCCCTCTCCACCTCGATGGTCGAGATGTTCTCGCCACCCGAGATGATGATGTCCTTCGACCGATCACGGAGATCGATGTAGTTGTCGGGGTGCCAGACCGCGATGTCACCGGAGTGGAAGTAGCCGCCTCTAAAGGCGTCATCGGTCGCCTCGGGGTTGTCGAAGTAGCCCTTCATCACGTTGTTGCCCTTCATCACGACCTCGCCCATGGCAGTGGCGTCACGGGCGATGTCGCTCATGTCGTCATCGACGACCCGGGTCGGGTCCGCGGTCACGAAGGAGACGCCCTGCCGGGAGAGGAACCGGGCCTGCTCCGCCGGCGACATGTCGGCAACCCCCGGTTGGATCTCACAAACGGTGTGAGGGCCGTAGGTCTCGGTGAGCCCGTAGACGTGGACGATGTTCGCCCCGAGCCCGCTGAGGCTCTCGATGAGTGAAGGGGAAGGCGGGGCGCCGGCGGTGGTCACAGTGAGCGGGTGCTCCAGAGGGCGGGCGTCGGGATGGTTGACGAGGCCGATCAGCACGGTCGGGGCGGCATTGAGATGGGTGACGCCCTCGTTCCGAGACAAGACGCCAGATCTCACCCGGGTCGGCCACACGCAGTCCGACGTGGGTGCCACCCATCGCGGTCACACCCCAGGTGGTGCACCAGCCGTTGCAGTGGAACATGGGCAGGGTCCACAGATAGACCGACTCGGGCGAGTGCCGGGAGTGGATCATCTCGGCGAGGGCGTTGAGATAGGCGCCCCGATGGGTGTACATCACGCCTTTGGGCCGACCGGTCGTGCCTGAGGTGTAGTTGATCGAGATCGTCCGCTCCTCGTCGTCCACCGTCCAGGGCAACGGCTCGTCGCTCCCCCGCTCCAGGAAGGGATCCCAGGACACGGTCTCGAATGGCACTGCGGTGCCGGTGTCGTCGATGGACACGATCTCACCGACCGTGGCCAAATCACCCACGATCTCAGGAAGCTTGGCCAGGAACTCGGAGTCGCCGACCAGGATCCTGGAGCCGGAGTGATCGAGGATGTATCTGATCTCCTCGGGTGACAGACGGGTGTTGACCGCAACCAGCACCGCCCCGAGGAGCGGGACGGCGAAGTGCGCCACCAGCATCTCGGGGATGTTGGGGCAGAGGAAGGCGACGCGGTCGCCCTGTCCGACGCCGGAGGCTTCGAGGGCACGGGCCACCCTGTTGGTGAGTGTGGCCATCTCCTGATAGGTGAGATCCCGGTCGCGGTATGTGATAGCCGTCTTGTCCCCGAAGACGATCGCGGCGCGCTCCAAGAAGGAGAGGGGAGTCAGTTCGGTGCGGTAGACGGGCGTGGTCATCGGGCCCGGTCGGACCAGACCGGTTGGCGCTTTCCAAGGAACGCGCTCATGCCCTCCTGGGCGTCCAGGGTGGCGGCGTTGGCCGCCATGATCGGCTCGGTCACCTCGTAGGCTGCGGTCTCCGGCAGCCCGGCCTGGGAGTAATAGGCATGTTTCCCAGTGGCGATGGTCTCCGACGAGAAGCGGAGGATCTTCTGTGCCAGCTCGTCGACCGCCTCGTCGAGCCGATCAGCGGGGACCGCTTGGTTGATCAGCCCCCACTCGACCGCCTGTGGGGCGCTGACCGGCTCACCGGTGAGCAGCATCTCCATGGCCCGTTTGTGGCCCACCGCCCTGCTGACCGGCACAAGCGGTGTGGAGCAGAACAGCCCGATGGACACACCCGGGGTCGCGAACCAGGCGTCCTCGGAGGCCACGGCGAGATCACACGAGGCCACCAGCTGACAGCCGGCCGCGGTGGCCACTCCCTGTACCTTGGCGATGACCGGCTGTGTCAACGCATGGATCCCCTCCATCATGCGGGTGCAGGTGGCGAAGAGCTCCGCGTAGTAGTCGTCGGGGCGGTCGATCATCTCGCCCAGATCGTGACCTGCGGAGAAGACCGGCCCGTCGGCGCCGAGCACCACCACGCCGGCTTCGCGGGGCACCGCCTCGAATGCCTTGATCAGGGTCTGCAGCATCTCGAGAGACAGAGCATTGCGTTTTTCAGGACGGGCCAGAGTGATGGTGGCGATGCGGTCGTCGATGTCGAGACGAACTCCGTCGAGATCCATGGCATCGATCCTACGCAGCCACCTGCCTCCTCGCCCCAGTGATCATCCGCGCAGCTCTTGCCGCAGGCGCTCCTGGACGACCGTGGCGGTGAGGTCGGAGCGTGAGCGTTCCACCAGGGCCCGGGAGACGTCGGTGGTGCGGCGCAGCCCGTTGGTCATTCCGTCCGGGTAATCCACCTGCGCCAGCAGGTCGACGATCTGGTCCATGACTTCGAGCAGTTGTTCGGCCTCGTTCAGGCCGTCGGCGCGGAGCAGATCGAGCATCCGACGCCGCATCTCACCCACCGCCTCGCCCAACCCGTGCAGATACGGCACAGGATCGATGCCCAGCGCCCCGAGCGAGGGGATGTCCGATTCGGTGAACACGGCCTGAGTGATGCGTGCCTCGGCGTACTCCTTCTCGGCGTCCTGGACCACGGCATGACTCATCAGCTCCGGGTTCTCTGCGAGCGCGCCGGTGATGACCGAGAGCGTCGCTTCCGCTTCCGAGATCAACCGGTCAGCCTCATCCCACTCGGAGCGATGGAGGGCACGGATCCCATTGGCAGCGGAGCGAATCACCTTCCGAGACTCGGTGATGGCTTTCTCCCGAGCCGCGAAGCGGGCGTCGAGCACCGCCCGGGCGTCATCGGTGAAGGTGGAATCCATCGCCTACTGGGCGATGACTTTGACCTGCGGCTCTTCCCATTCGGTGGGACGCTCGGACACGTGGGTGACCTTGAGCCGCCATTGCCGCTGCTGCTTCATCTGAGCCAGAGCGGCGACGTAGAGGGCTATCAGCGAATCAACGAAGAGATGCACCAGGAGTAAGGCCAGCGAGTTCTGCCACAAAGCAAGGCCGGCGGTGACCAGGGCGAGGATGGCGAGGACGGCGATGGTGCGACGACGACGAAGGCGAATCACGTCCCGCTGCCCGACCGCGCTGCGGTCGTATGGCCGCTTCTGGACGTCGGCCATCAGATGGCTCCAGCGGTCGAATTCCTCGGTCGAGTTCTTGGGAGCGTTTTGTCGGTCGCCGAAGACTGAGGGCAGGAGATACACACTCCATACAGCGGCTATCAGCAATAGGCCGACTATGACGCTTGTTTGCATTTGGCTTTCGACTCCGTCCACGGATGAGCGTAGTGAAAGGGACCCTTCCCGATCAACGACTCAACCTCGTACCCACTTGCCGGACCTTCCGCCTGATTTCGACAACAGTCTGACCGTCTCGATCGTGACGTCGCGCTCGACGCCTTTCACCATGTCATAGATGGTCAACGAGGCCACAGCGACAGCGGTCATTGCTTCCATCTCGACACCGGTCCGATCAGACGTCAGCACGCTAGCAACGACTCTGATTCCACGCCCACTCGGCTCGAGCGCGACCTCGACGCCGGTCAGCGGGATGGGATGGCACAGAGGGATCAGCTCGGCGGTCCGTCTTCGCCGCCATGATTCCAGCCACCCGGGCCACCGCGGCGGCGTCACCTTTGGGGAGATCACCAGAGAAAAACCGCTCGGCCAGGTCGGGCGACATCACGACGAAGCCCTCGGCGACCGCCTCACGATCCGTCACCGGCTTGTCCCCGACGTCGACCATGTGAACCTCCCCGGCCTCATTGAGATGGCTCAGCTCACGCTCATCGCCCATGGGCCCACTCCCTCGACTCGGGCCATTTGAACATCTCCACGGTGACCTCTCCCCCCCGACCAATGGTCCCCGTCCCTCGTGGCACGATGGCGAAACCATCTGCGTTCGCCGCCGCGGAGAGGACATTCGATGCCTGGCCCCCGGATTTCACCACTGTCGGGGTCCCTTCGGCCAACCCCGCTACCACGACCCTGACGAAGACGGTCTTCTCAGGATCGGTCTCGAGGGATTCCCCGGCAACCGCTTTGATCTGCGGGCGGAGGATGGCCCGGGCACCCTGCAACTTCAGCAAGGAGGGCCGGGCGAACTGCTCGAACGAGATCAGCACCGAGACCGGATTGCCGGGCAGACCGAAGAACAGTGCATCGTCGATCCGGCCGAAGGCGAAAGGCTTGGCCGGCTGAATCGCCACCTGCCAGAAGTCGACATGGGCGTCGCCCTCCAAGACCAGCTTGGTCACGTCGTAGTCGCCCATCGACACCCCGCCGGTCGAGATCACGACGTCGGCCTCCGCCCCCCGATCGAGAGCCCGACGCAGCGCATCGGCATCGTCGGGGACGATCCCGAGATCGATCGTCTCGACGCCGGCATCCTCGAGCAGAGCGAGCAACATGGGGCGGTTCGAGTCCCTGATCGCGCCAGGTCTCAGATCTGTCTCCCCCGGTGGCGTGAGCTCGTCGCCGGTCGACATGAACGCAACCCGCGGGCGTTGGAAGACGCTCGGGCTGGCGACGCCAATGGTGGCCAAGACACCGACGTGCATCGGGGTCAGCCGGGTCCCGGCAGTGAAGACCGATGTCGCCTCGGGCCACATCACCACCGGCCGGACGGAGCGAGGTTCCGGTCTCGACCGCAGGGCCTACGATGACCTTCGCTCCTTCGGCCGATGTGTCCTCTACCCTGACCACCGTGTCGGCGCCCGCCGGCATGGGAGCCCCGGTCATGATCTTGATTGCCTGGCCTTGGCCCACTTCGGTATCAGTTTGGAATCCTGCGGGCAGGTCCTCGAGCACCTCGAGGACCGCTCCAGCCGAGCTGACGTCCAAGCCCCGGACGGCAAAGCCGTCCATCGCCGAGTTCGCGAACGGTGGCACATCCTCGGGTGCGACCACATCGGAGGCGAGGACCCGACCGAGCGCCTCCCAGATCGGGACCGGTTCGACTCCGAGCAGACCCACCGAGGACAAGACCTCGGACCGGGCCTCCTCGAGCGGCTTCACCGGCTCCGCTCCTTCAACCAGGCACTGAACTCGTGTCCGAACTCGTGCTCGCCCAATTCCACCGACGCCTCGAGGAGACCGATCGGGGTTCCGACATCGAGCAGGTCCTCTTCGGCGACGTATCCACGCAACCGACCGTTGACGCCGAGGCCGTTGATGGCATCGGTGAGCTGGATCTCACCACCATGACCGGGCTCGAGCCGGCCCAGGATCTCAAAGACTTCGGGGGTGAATAGGTAGCGACCGACCAGGCCCAGCCGGGACGGGGCATTGGCCGCCCCCGGCTTCTCCACGGCCCCGGCCAGGTCGAGGTAGCGATCCTCCAGTTCGGATGCAGGGACGACGACACCGTATTTGCTGAGAAACTCGTCGGTCAGCTCTCGGAGGCACATCACCGACACCGAGCCGTCGCGGCTCCCCTCCCCGAGGTGGGCCAGCACGTCGTGTCCGGGGCGGACGATGTTGTCGGAGAGAAGGCAGAAGAAGGGCCGGTCCCCGACCATGTGAGCGGCCTCGTTGACGGCATGGCCGAGGCCGAGCGGCTCCTCCTGGACCACCGGGCGAAGCTGGATGTCTTCGAGACCGGGGAGAGGGCCCTCGATGTTGAAGTGCTGGGCGAGGAGATGGCCCGCGTCGAGGTCGACGACGACCACCGCCTCTTTGGCTCCGGCTCGAGCCGCCTCCTCCACGGCGTACTGAATGGCGGGACGATCGATGACCGTGAGCAGGGCCTTGGGCACGACCCGGGTCGCCGGTCTCATCCTGGTGCCCCGCCCGGCAGCCGGGATCACAGCTACATCGATGCTCATGTCGCGACCTTCTCCTCGCTGCCCGACACCATGCGCCGGATGTTCCCCCGGTGGCGCCAGACCACCAGGGCGATGATCAGCGCCACCCAGACCAGGGCCAGACCGGTGACACCCTGCCAGATCAGCATCGGGATCGTGATGACGACGATGACCAGGGACCCGATCGCGGCGGTCTTGGTCAGCCAGACAACGAGGGCCCAGATCGCGATCTCGATCACAGCCGCGACCGGGACGGTGAAGAGGAGCACGCCGCCCCCGGTCGCCACCCCTTTCCCCCCCTTGAACCCGTAGAACACCGGATAGCAGTGACCGACCACCGCGGCGAGGCCTGCAAGGAATGCCCAGTGGACAGTCGGATCGGGCACCCCGGAGGCGAGCATGCCCAGGGCAGCTCCGATGGTGCCCTTGAGGGTGTCGCCCACGAAGACCATGGCGGCCGGCACGCGACCCATCGTGCGGAGCACGTTCGAGGTACCCGGGTTGCCACTGCCTTCCTGATGGATGTCAACCCCGTGCATTCGGCCCACGATCACGGCGAAGTCGATGCTCCCGATGAGATAAGCGGCGATGATCGCCAGCGGCAGTGCAACGGCGGGCGACATGAGGGCCGATCATATTGCGAGACGGAATGGAAGACCCGCACCCCCGGTTGTAGAATTCGCTTCTACCCCCACCGAGCGGTCACAAATCGGTCATGCCTACCTACGAATACACCTGCAAGCTCTGCGGCGAGACGATGGAGGTCTTCCAGTCGTTCTCGGAGAAGCCGCTGCGCAAACACCAGGAGTGCGGTGGCGAGTTGAAGAAGGTATTCCATGCCCGAGGCGTGGTGTTCAAAGGCTCCGGGTTCTATTCGACCGACTCTCGGTCTTCCACCCCGAGCAAGAAAAGCGAGCCGGCCAAGAAGGCCGACTCGGCGAAGAAGAGCGAGTCGTCTGCGACCGGCTCGACCGCTGCCTCTTCGGGTAGCTCAGCTACCTCTGACTGAGCGCCGAGGTCAGTCCCGCTCGCTGACCAGGTACCAAACACCAAATGTCAGCGCTGCGACGAGCAGCAGGATCATGATGGAACGTACCCATTGGGGCTCCGGTGTGACGATTGTCTCTTCGACCTTTGTCTTCTTCTTGTCGCCCATTGTCACTCCTCGTATGGCGGCCTAAGGAGGAGGTGGACCCCAACCCGTGGAATATCAGTGGCCTCCGATGATTCACGAATCGCGGTCCACGCACCTCTCGTAGTCCACCTACCCGACGCTGTCGTCGTCGAAACCGGCGGCGCCGGGGCTCCCGTCGCCCCTACCTTCCCGGCCCAGGGTGAGAAAACCGAAGCCGAGTGCCACCCCGGTGGCGGCCATGAACAGCACCAACAACCTGAGCAGCCAGGTAGTGGTCGTCATCGACGAAGCGGTCTGCTCGATCACGACTTGGGCTTGTTCCAGGGCCTCGTCGTACGAGTCGATCAGCTGCTGGCTCGACTGCAACTGAGTCTGGAGGGAGTCAAACGACTCAGCCGTCGCTGCGGCGTCTTCGGCGAATTGCTCTGATACGGGCACCAGTGCCCTGATCGCCTCGGCCTGCTCACCGAGTTGGGCAGGGATGCCGTCGAGGGCATCCTCAACGGCAACCAAGGACTCATCGAAGGGCTGCTCGGGGTTGTAGTCGACGCCAACGAAAGAGAGCGCACTCAGCGTGTTGTCGATGACGCCGGCGGTTTGGATCGCCGCGGGCATCGTCCCGAGAAGGGCCTCGATGCTCGCTTGCAATTCGCCGTCGAGGAAGTCGGCGAGACCCTCCAGCTCCGCTGCCGTTGCCCCTACCGCTTCGGCGGCGGCGGCGATACTGGCCGAAGCGGCTCCGATCCCTTCTTCGACGTCCACCGACACCGACTCGATCAGGCCCAATGTCTCGTCGACCGCCCCCACGACGGACTGGGAAATGGCAACGGACTCGACGAGGAAGTCGGCGAGGTTGTTGACCACGACCAGGCCGATGATCCCGCCGACCAGGCCGGCGACTAGGGCGACGATTCCAGTAGCCACCAGGATCTTGCTCGTTGACTCCGTCACGGACGCCAACCTACTTCCCTCGTCGATTCGCGCTCCGTACGGTCGGAAAAGTGATCTGGCTGCAGTCGCCTCCATGGGCGCGTTGGGCTGTCGCGATCCTCATCGCCTCGGTATCGATTTGGATCGAGTTCCGCCCGGCATCGACCACGCCCCATCCATTCGCCGCCGAGGAGATAACCGCCGGAATGTTCGTCGACGAGTCCAACACCGAGACCCGGCCGGTACCAGTCGGGACCTTCACTCCGGTCGAGTTGAACCAGGTCGCTTTGGAGTCGATCCCCGTGGGCGACCCGGTGCTCGCTTCCGGCGTGGGCGAATCCGGCCAAGCCGTGCCCCGAGGCTGGTGGAGCTTGGAGATGCCCTTACCCCGGGGAGCCCGTCGCGGCGACTCGGCTCAGATCGTTCTCCTCGACAGTGACGTAGTCGCAGCCGGGGTCGTCGTCGAAGATCCTGGCGAAGACCCGCTCGGATCGGGAACAGGACTCGTGGCCGTGGAGTCGGAGCGGGCGGCGGAGGTCGCCCGAGCGGCCGGTGAAGGTCGGGCCATGGTCATGATTGCGCCACCCTGACCATTACCGTGCCGCCGTGCTCGCCGCCGTGATCTGGGGTCTGGTCCAGGGCCTGACCGAGTTCCTACCCGTGTCGTCCTCGGGCCATCTCATCATCATCCCCGCCTTCCTCAATGAGATGGGTATGGACATCCAGCCCCCATCGCTTGCGGTGTCTGCCGTCCTTCATCTGGGGACTCTCGCCGCGGTCCTGATCTACTACCGCCGGGAAGTGATGAGCGTCCTGCAATTCCGCACCAACCCTGATGGGCGCAAGATCGCCCTGCTGGTCGGCATTGGGACCATCCCCGCCCTGATCGGCTTGCCCCTGGCCGATCAAGTCGAGAGCCTTCAAGAGTCTGTGGCCGCGGTCGGATGGCAGATCGTCGCCACAGGCGTCATCCTGGTCATCGGTCAGCGGCTCGCCACCGGCGCCAGGAAACTGCTCGAGGGTCGCATCCCAGATTCGATCGTCGTCGGCGTGGCCCAGGCGATCGCGTTGATCCCTGGGATCTCCCGATCCGGGGTGACCATCGCGGCCGGAAATGGGCGTCGTTTCGAACCGGCCGAAGCGGCTCGCTTCTCTTTCCTCCTCGGCATCCCCGCCATCGCCGGGGCGGGGTTCAGCCAGCTGTTCGCCCTTCCCGAGTCGAGTGGGCTCACCGTCGAGTTGGTGGTGGGGATGGTTGTTGCGGGCGTGTCCGGGTATCTCGCCATCGCATTCATGATGAATTCGATCAACCGGATCGGTCTCTACCCGTTTGCTATCTATTGCTTCGTGATCGGTCTGGCCACAGTCCTCTTCTTCTGAAGCGGTAGCCTCGCCGCCGGAGGAAGTTCATGACTCATGCACTGATCCAGGAGTCGCTCGACAAGCGACAGCACGTCCGCGATCTGCTGGCGCAGACCCCGGACGATTATGTGGCAGTGCGGGAGCTGTGGAAGTCCCACTCACTGGCGGAGGACGCCAGGGACATCGCCGGGCTCATGGCGACCCTGACCGACGACTGCGTCTACGAGCTCGTGCAGACCGGTCACCGCTGGGAGGGGAAAGAGGGAGCGACCCGGTTCTATCTCGAGCTGCTCACCGCCTTCCCCGACATCGACTTCGCTCTGACCAGCATCGTGGTCGGGCCACAGGGTGTCTGCGAGGAGGCGGTGGTCAACGGCACCTTCTCCGCTGCT
The DNA here is from genome assembly GCA_963837055.1 of uncultured Acidobacteriota bacterium. Classification (GTDB taxonomy): domain Bacteria; phylum Actinomycetota; class Acidimicrobiia; order Spongiisociales; family ZC4RG35; genus JARDZU01. Next base: position 13,438 of record CAWILU010000006.1, read on the forward strand.
TGGCTGGGGATGGAGCCGAACGGGGAGAAGATGGTTTGGCGCAACGTGATCTTCTTCCCCTGGGATCCCGACGCCCAACTCTTCACTGGCGAGCGGGTCTACTCCTTCTTCCCCGACCTCCCCACCGGAGACCTGCCCACTGGCATGTGAGGCCGTTTCAGAGGACGGCGTCGAGCCCGAGATGGACACCGGGTGAGAGACCGCCGACCCCGCGGATGGCGATGAGAGCACCAGAGGCGAAGGATTGGTAGCTGGTGGAGAGATGCTCGATGGACAGCACCTCGCCGAGATTGGACAACACCACCTCTTGTTGGGAGATGAGGCCGGGCAAGCCGGACCGCGTGTACCCGCACGCCTTCCACGTCCGCACCGCGGGCTCCCTCGACCAGCTCCGCTGATTCCGGCGCGGACACGCCACCTCCCGAGGCCACGCCCATGGCGGTGGCCAGCGCCGTGCCCGAAGGTGCATCAGGCTTGGTCGAGTGGTGACGCTCGATGATCTCCACTGCCTCGAAATGTGACGCCGCCTCGGCGGCGTACCTCATCATGAGCACCGCCCCGATCGAGAAATTGGGGACCACGAGTGCTGCGCGACCGTCGGTCCCCCAGATCCCCCGTAGTTGTTCCAGTCGATCTGGGGTGAAGCCGGATGTGCCGACAACCGCCGCCAAACCCTTCTCCCTCCAGGTCCTCAGGTTGTCGATGACCACATCGGGATGGGCCGTCTCCACTACGACATCGGCATCTACCTCGGAAGACGCCCCGGTGACGGTGACGCCATGCATCTCGGACCCGGCCCGATTCGGGTTGTAGAGCGCGGTGAGTTGGAGGTCATCGGCGGCGACGACGGCGTCGGCGATGGGTGTCGCCAGCTTGCCGCCGGCGCCGGAGATGGCGACCCGGATCATGAGCCCACGTTAGGTGGCGTCAGCCGAGCGCCTCCACCAAGGACTCGTCGAACACCTCGAGGGTCTTCGCCACGTCCTCATCGGTGTGGGCGGCACAGACGAACCAAGGCTCGAGGGCGTCGGGGCATGGCATCACGCCGCGCCGGATCATGGCGAAGAGGATCTCTTCGTAGAGCGGCTCATTGTGCTTGGAGGTGTCCCGGAACTCATTGAGATTGCCCTCGCCGATGAACACCGAGAACATCGAAGGGTGCCCGGTGGCGCTGCCCTCCACCCCGTGGTCGGCGAGCACCTTCTCGATCCCCTCCATCAGACTCCGCCCGACCTTCTCGATCCTGGCATGTGGTTCGCCGGTGGCGAGTTTGTCGATGGTGGCCGCGGCCGCAGCGACGCCGATGCCATTGCCCGAGTAGGTCCCGGCCTGGGCGATCCCCGAGGATCGCCATCCGTCGGCCACCTTGTCGGTCATTGCGATCGCTGCCACCGGGTAACCGTTGCCCATCGCCTTGGCGTACGTCCCGATATCGGGTGTCACCCCGAAGCACTCACAGGCGCCGCCATAGGCCACCCTGAAGCCGGTCTTCACCTCATCGAAGATGAGCAACGAGCCGTTCTCGTCGCAAAGACGCCTCAGTCCTTCGAGGAACCCGGGCAGAGGCATGATCCCGAAGGCGTTACCCAGCATCGGCTCGACGATCACGGCGGCGATCTGATGCCCTTCGTCCTTGAAGGCCCGTTCCACCAGCTCGAGGTCGTTGAAGGGCAGGGTGCGGACCAGCGACCTGATCGACTCGGGGATGCCTGAGCTCGACTGGAGCGCGATGGGGCGGAAGCGAGAGCCGAGACCTTCAACCGGCACTCCGGCGGTGGAGAAGAGCACGTAGTCGTGCATCCCGTGGTACTGACCCTCGAACTTGATCACAACGTCGCGCCCGGTCAGCCCGCGGGCCAGCCGGATGGCGTGCATCGTCGCCTCGGTGCCGGTGTTGGAGAATCGCATCGCATCCGGCCACTCGAGCGCCGCCATCACCTTCTCGGCGGCCTCGACCTCCCGACGTTGGGTCATGGCGAAGCTGGTTGCCTGGCCGGCGGTCTCGACGACGGCGTTCCACACATCGGAGTCGCCGTGGCCAAGGATGACCGGCCCGAACCCGCACTGGTAGTCGATGTAGTGCTTGCCGTCCATGTCGACGAGGTGCCCTCCCTCGCCGTGATCGATCACCAGGGTGTCGTCGGGCCCCCAATACCTGAACTGGCTCGACACTCCGTTGACGAGGACCTTGCTCGCCCTCTCGTACCACTGCCTGGTCTGATCTCCCTGGAGGCTCATTTGGCCATGCTACTGAACCGCCATTCAGCCCGGCCCCGGTACGGGTTACCGTTGTGGGATGGCGAAAGACCTCGAGCTCTTCATCGCCGGTGAATGGACTGAAGGGACCGGAGAGGACCACTACGAAGTCCATTCACCCTCGACGGGAGAACACCTGTACAACGTCCCCCAGGCCTCAGCTGCCGACATCGACCGGGCCGTGGCGTCGGCGCGGGAGGCAACCGAGGAGATGCGTCACTGGACCGCCTTCGAGCGCGCCGAGCTCTGTCTTCGCATCTACGACCTCTGGCAGACCCGGGTCGAAGAGGTCGCTCGCATTCTCTCGATGGAGCAGGGCAAACCGTTCGAGGCGGAGGCCAAGGACGACATCGCTGAGTCCGGCGACTACTTCCAGATCGCGGCCGAGGACGTCAAGCGGCTCAAGGGCGAGCTGATCCCGACCACCAGCCGTCACCGGCGCATGTTCACGGTCAGGCGCCCGGTCGGCGTGTGGGTGGCGATCACCCCCTGGAACTTCCCCGTCATGATCCCGATGGAATACGTCGGGCCGGGCCTCGCCACGGGCAATGCGGTGATCGTCAAGCCCCCCGAGTTCACCTCGTGGGCCTTGCTCGAGATGGCCCGGGTCTTCGAGGAGGCCGGAGCTCCCAAGGGCGCCATCCAGGTGATACCCGGCGCCGGCGACATTGGCACCCAGCTGGTGACCCACGAAGGTGTGGACGCCGTCGGCTTCACCGGATCATCGGCCACCGGGAAGAAGATCGTCTCGGTGATGGGTCTCAAGCGATCGATCATGGAGATGTCGGGCAACGGCCCGACGGTGGTCACCGCCGACGCCGATGTTGCCAAGGCCGCGGAAGCGGCGGTCTACGGCGCTTACTACAACGCCGGACAGGTCTGCGTGGCCACCGAGAGGGTCATCGTCGTCGACGATGTGCACGACGAGTTCGTCGAGGCTTCGCTGAAGGCCGCCGAGCAGGTGCGACTGGGTGATCCGTTCGACGAGGCCACCACCATGGGCCCCCTCAACAACGAGCCCACGGCAGCCAAGATGGATCGCCACATCGCCGATGCCGTAGACAAAGGTGCCGAGTTGCTGATGGGTGGAGCGAGGGCGCCCGGTTTCCCCACGGACCTCTATTACGACTTCACCATCCTCGACCGTGTGCCCGAGGCTGCAGAGGTGGCGCAGGAGGAGTCATTCGGGCCTGTCCTGCCAATCCTCAGCGCCAGGGATGACGAAGAAGCGGTCGGAGTCGCCAACCGGACCCATCTCGGACTCCAAGCAGCGGTGTTCACCAACGATCTGACCAAGGCGTTCTGGTACGCCGACCGGATCCGCTCCGGAACGGTTGTGGTCAACGATTCGACCGACTTCTGGGAGACCTTCCAGCCTTTCGGTGGAGCGGCCGGGACCGATACCGGTTGGGGCCGCCAACGAATCGACGAGTTCACCGATCTGCAGACAGTGGTATTCGTGCTCCGGGAAGAGGGCTAATGGCACGTCAACAAACGTGACCGAGCACGACGTGGTGATCGCGGGAGGCGGCCCGACCGGGCTGATGCTGGCGGGTGAGCTGGCGTTGGCAGGGGTCGACGCCATCATCGTCGAACGACGCGCTGGCCAGGAGGTCGACGGATCACGGGCCGGCGGTCTTCACTCCCGCACCATCGAGGTGCTCGACCAGCGTGGCATCGCCGACCGCTTCCTCTCCGAGGGCCAGGTCCATCCGTTCGTCGGCTATGCCGGGACCTTCTTGGACATCAGCGACTTCCCCACCCGACACAACTACATCCTGGCGCTCTGGCAGAGCCGGTTCGAGCCCATCCTGGCCGGCTGGGTCGATGAGCTCGGAGTGACGATCCACCGCCGCCGCGAGGTGGTGGGCTTCACCCAGGACGACGACAGCGGCGTCGATGTCGAGCTGTCCGACGACACGTCACTCCGAGCCCAGTATCTAGTCGGGTGTGACGGAGGACGCAGCCTCATCCGGAAGGCGGCCGGCATCGACTTCCCGGGGTGGGATCCGACGACCAGCTATCTGATCGCCCAGGTCGAGATGAACGAGGAACCAGAGGTCGGCATGCGCCCGGAAGGTGGCGGCATCGGCCCCGTCAACCGGGAGGAGGGTGGAAACCCGTACGGGGTCGTTTTGCTCGAGAAGGAGATCGAACACACCGGCGAGCCCACCCTGCAGGACCTGCGCGAGAGGCTCGTCGCCGCCTACGGGACCGACTACGGGGTGCACAGTCCCATCTGGATCTCCCGGTTCACCGACATGTGCCGTCAGGCAGCGTCCTATCGCAAGGGACGGGTGCTGCTGGCCGGCGATGCCGCACATGTCCACGGCCCACAGGGCGGACAGGGCCTCAACACGGGGGTGCAGGATGCCGTGAACCTGGGATGGAAATTGGCCCAGGTGGTCAACAAGACTTCACCCGAAATCCTCCTGGACACCTACCACGCCGAACGGCAACCGGTCGGTGCGCGGGTCTTGCAGAACACCATGGCTCAGGTCGCGCTTGTCCGGATCGACGAGCGCAGCCAGGCCCTTCGCAACGCCATGCTCGAACTGCTGACCATGGAAGAGCCGCGCAAGCGCATCGCCGGGATGATCTCCGGTCTCGACATCCAATACGACCTCGGGGAGGGGCACCCGCTGCTCGGGCGGCGCATGCCCGACCTCGACCTGCACACCGCCGACGGTCCATCGCGCGTATTCGACCTGCTGCACGACGCCCGGCCAGTGCTTCTCGACCTCGGGGAGCCCGGCGGCTTCGACATCTCTCCGTGGGCGAAAAGGGTCAGGTTGGTCGACGCCAAACACGAGGGCGTGTGGGAGATCCCGGTCATCGGCGAAGTCACCGCGCCCGCGGCCGTGTTGATTCGACCCGACGGCCATGTCGCCTGGGCCGGAGACCTCTCCGACGCGGAGCTTCCTGACACGCTGAGCAGCTGGTTCGGACGAACGTAGAACTTAGAACGTAAGACGGCGCCCGAAGGGCGCTACTCCCTCATCGTCATCGCCATGCCGGCGAATCCACCGCCGAAGGCGCCGAGAAGAATCCCCGGGAGCACCGCCGTCAAGGCCGATTCGGCGATGTCCAAAGGTGTGATCAGCCAGATCCCGATGGTGAGCCCGACCAACACCACCGGAATGCCGATGAGTATGCCGCGGATGATGGCTGGACCCATCGGGTCGGTCTGATTGCCCTCGTGCTCAGCCACGACTCAATGATGCCAGAGGTCAGGGCACGATTGTCGGCTCGGAGCGTGTTTCCGTATCGGCGCGCAGACCCATCCGGCGGACCGCGATGACGAATGGCAGCCGTATCGCATACACGATTCCGGCCACGACATATGCGGTCCCGAACGAGGCGGCGTCGGCCACCCGACCGAGGGCGGGTTGGGCCACTACCCCGCCGGCGCTGCCCATCAGTGAGTTGAAGGAGAGGACTGTCGCCCGTTGCTCGGAGGGAATGCATGCGTTCATATAGGCCTGCTGCATCGGGCCTGATAGTGACACGACCAGGGAAAACAGGGTGAGCAGCCCTATCGCCACCCAGAAGCCGATCGGGATCTCGAGCAATTCGGCCAGTCCGACCCCAATCAAGGCGAGTGTGCCGACCACGACCTCGAGAATGATGATCGCCGTCCGGGTCTTGACCACCCTTCTCACCGCCTTCACCGAAGCCCCTCCCGCCATCTGCGCCACGGCGAACACCGCGGCCGCGATACCGGCCAGATAGGTGGCGTTGGGGTCACCGAACAATTCGAGGAGGTATGGCTGGAACGCATAGAAGGCCCACAGGCCGACCCCTGCCGCGAACGGCGCGGCGAACATGAACATCCGGATCGGAGGATTGCCGAATCCATGCTTGATCGACGCGCGCAGGATCCCTCGGACCTGCTCGCCGACGGCCACCCCCTTGGCCGGCTCATATCCGATGTCACGCATCCAGAGTGCTGCCGCCCCAATCACCGCAAGCAAGAGCACTGAGCGAAGGGCGTACGGCAATCCGAGATTGACCTGCCCCAGAAATCCCCCGCCAACCGTCCCGACCAGCATCGCGCCACCTGCCACGATCTGACCCCGACCGAAAACGGTTTCGATGCCTCCTTCGTAGCCGGTGGCGTGGAGAGCGTCGACCAGCCATGCCTCGGTCGCACCCGAGAAGAAGGTGAAGCCGAGCCCGATCAGGATCGAGACCACGATCCACCAACCGATCGGTGCCTCGATGTACCAGAGCCCGAGGTACGCCGCTGTCGTCACCAGCAGAGTGGCCGCGCCAAGGATGAAAGACGTTCTTCGGCCGAAGGTGTCGGCGATCACCCCGGTGGGCACTTCGAAGATCACCATGCCTGCGGTGTAGGCGGCATTGGCCACGAACGCTTCGGTGATACCGAGCCCGGCATCGAGGAGGAAAAGGGTGTTGATCCCCCAGATCAAAGACGCGGCGAGCGTCTGGAGCAGGAGGAGGGTGTAATACGTGCGCTGAACACGCTCTGGCGTCATGGCCTACCGGGGAGGACGGACAGTTAGCGTAACGAGTCGCATGTACACCCCCTACGAACAACGAAAGGGCGAGATTCCTTTCGCCTCGGCCGAATACATCTCATTTGCCTCTCGTAACTCGTTCCTTGGCGTGCCGGCGGTGACCATCGACGATCTCGGAGACGGCTCGGTGGTGATCATCGGGGCACCGTTCGACTGGGGAACCACCTACCGGCCGGGAGCGCGGTTCGGCCCCCAGGCGATACGGAATGCCGACTACGGGGCCATGGACGGTTACCGACCCCACCTCCCTACGGGGATCGACCCATTCGAGGCCCTCGGAGTAGTGGACGTCGGCGACGTCTACGTCCGGCCGGGCGAGCTCGAGCTCTCGATCGGTCGCATCGCCGATGTCGTGGAGCAAGTCGCCGCCGCGGGGAAGGTCCCCATCATCCTGGGTGGAGACCACACGATCACTTGGCCCGATGCGCTGGGAGTAGCACGGGTCCATGGGTTCGGGGAGATCGCGCTCGTCCATTTCGATGCCCATGCCGACACCGGATTCACCCAGAACGGGTCTCTCTGGGGTCATGGCACCCCGATGCGGCGGCTGGTCGAATCCGGCGCCGTTCCCGGGCATCGCTTCGTCCAGATCGGGCTACGTGGCTATTGGCCGGAGCCTGAGGTCATGCAGTGGATGCGGGAACAGAAGATGCGATCGTTCCTGATGAACGAGATCGTCGAGCGGGGTCTGGCCGACGTGGTCGATGAGGCGGTGAACTACTCGCTCGAGGGAGGGGCCAAAGGTGTCTTCATCAGCGTGGACATCGATGTGGTTGATCCCGGCCTGGCCCCAGGCACGGGAACGCCCGAACCGGGCGGTCTCGGCTCACGCGAGCTCCTCGACACGGTGCGCCGGCTGTCCCGTGACCTGAACGTCTTGGGCGCCGACATCGTGGAGGTGTCGCCACCGTACGACGGCCCCGGCGAGCAGACGGCCTATCTCGCCAACCGGGTGGTGCTCGAGATCCTCAACGGGATGGCGGAGAGGAAAACCGCCGACTAGCTCTTGATCAGGTTGAGGCTCAACGGGTAGTCGTAGAGCTCGCCGCGCGATGCCGCCAGCGACGCGAGCAGGGCGAAGATGAGCTCGAGGACCACCAGGACGAGGAGGAAGAGGACGAGCGGGACCGTGATCACCAGGCCGATCACAGTGATCGCGAAGAGGAAAGCCAGAATCGTCCCTCCGATGAAATAGATCAGCAATGACAGCTGGAAGTTGAGGGCAGCGCGAGCGTGGGGCTCGACTGCAGGGTCATCCCGCTTGATCAGCCAGATCACCAGCGGCCCGACCAGGGAGGGAATCCCAACCACCTGGATGAAGGCAGAGGCATGGGAGAGGACCTGCCACATCTGCTGGTCACCGCTCGTCGCTCTGGTCTGGGGTGCAGCGGAAGAGCGTTGCTGAACCGGGGCCGGCGGAGCTTGTTCGGGCTGAGGAACAACTGGCTCCGGAGCCAGGGATGGTTCGGGCACCGGTGTCGGCTCTGGAGCAGGCGACGGTTCGGGCGTCGGCTCCGGAGTGGGGGGCGGTTCCGGTTGCGGTACGGGGACGGGGGGTGGCTCCGTAGGCGGTCCCTGGGTCATCCACCAATCGTAGGACGGTGGCCCTCGCCACGCGGCGGCAGCCCCGGCCGACCGGCGTCTGTTTGCCCTGAGGTGTGAGCTTCAGTCCTCTCGCCGACGGGATAGTCGAGGGTTGCCGAAGGGCAAAGTCGGCCGGCAATCAAACTGGGTTCTCCCAGACGATCAGGGCGGCCCAGCCGTCGTCGGCTTCATCCTCGAGATAGTCCTTGAGCAGACCCCGCACCTCGAAGCCATGCGAGAGCTGGAAACTGAGGGTGGGGTCGTAGAGATCCCCGGCCACCACCCGGTCCACGTACTCGTCGACCGCCATCGTCTTCTTATGGTCGAAAAAGCCGGGGAGTGCGCCTCCGGCGATGATCCCCCGTTTGCCGTCCCTGACTACCAGCCCCTTACGCTCTCTGTAGAGCATTCCCCCAATTCCCCGACCCCGGTACTCGGGCAGGACTGTGATGTCCGTGCCGTAATACCACGCCCCGTTCGGGTCGTGATTCCCGCATTGATGCTCGCCGGAGATGCTCGCGATCGTGTGTTGCGGATGCTCGAAGTCGAAGTCGAGATAGATGCCGGCGCCCATCCCGACCGGGCGCCCGTCCACCATGGCGACGAAGTAGCCCTCGGGAAACACATCGGCGTAGGCGAGGATGTCCTCCTCGGACAGGAGGTCGTCGGGGTTGGCCGTCGGGAAACAGGTCAGCTCGATCTTCTCCAGCTCGTGGGCCATCCCAGCCTCGAGGTTGACGATCGTCACCTCACTCACAGACGGAATGACTCCCACGGGTTGTCGCCCGGGATACCCCACACCGAATCGAGCCGCCTCTCCCCAGGCCGGATCACCACCGCCCCGCAGGTGGCCACGTCGTGCGGCGTCTCCGCCCGTCTCGCTATCGAGGGGTCGGCGAAGAAGGCTTCGAGATCCTGACAGAGATCCGAACCACGCTGCAGCCTCGCGTCGCTTCCCGCCACGTGCTCCGGCGCCCGCTCACCCTCCTCGAGGCGGGTTCCAGGATCGAGGCAGTGGTTGGTGTGGACGAACGGCTCATTGGTGACCTTGGTCACCTCGATACTGCCTGGCATCGCCTCGATGTTGGCTCCGGTGCCGTCCGGCCCGATCACCATGTAGTTGTGGCCCCCGGCCAGGTCCGCGCCGGTGACAGCATCGATCGCCGTATCCAGATCGGTCTGCTCGAGGACCTTTCGCACGACAAAAGGCCAGGTCACGCCGGGTTTGCCGATCGAGGTGAGATTGTTGATCCCGATCCCGATCCCTGCTTCGTTCATCCCGATCTGGCCGAGACATCCCGCCGTCGTCTGCACCACTGCCCCCGGGCCTGACACCGGATCGAGCTTCAACATCACCACGTATTCCCCGGCCGAGGCGTGCATATCCCAGGTCTGTGCAAACACGCCGTTGAGCGGGTCTAGCAAGGCGGTGCAGTCGTCTTCGATCGGGGCCCATCCGTCGTGAGCCCGAACCACGTCGACGAGGTCAGTGAACCCGCCGACCACAACCGCCTCGGCCGGAGTGATCCCGGCGGCTTCGGCCAGCGCAGTCATCTCCTCGTACAGGCTCGGCGAGTAGTCACGATGCTGGGACAGGGTGGACTCGGCCAGCGCGAGGACCGTGTGCGCCTGCGCTGAGCGCCCCGCCCAGGTGGAGTCACCCGAAAGACCGAGACGCTCGTCGAGATACTCCCGGATCATCGCCTTGCACTCGGTCCCGTGGATCCGCCCGAAGTCGGCAGAGTCGCCAAAGATCTCGAGCACTCTGAGCGGCCCGCTGTTCATCACCACAACGGTAATGGAAGCCCTCGGCTCGACCCAGTGGAACCGAACGGCCGACCCCACTCGTCCAACCGCCAAGCCCCGAAGGGGCGCAAAAGAGGAGAATCCAATGAGACGACTGGCATTGATTCTGGCTACGGGAATAGTCATCGCAGCCTGCAACGGGGGCGAGGGGTCGGACACCACTTTCGCCGCAGATCGGGTCACCGACGGAGGCGCATTCGCCTCCGGAGGGGAAGCAGCGACGACCACCGCTGGCGCGGAGGCCGCCCCACCGGACGAAGGCGCAATCGCCGTCGACCTCGAGGTAGCTCAGGATCGCAAAGTGATCCGCCAAGCCCAGCTCCAGCTCGAGGCCGACGACACCAGGGCGGCCATCGACCGGATCATCGCCCTCGCCGAGGCAGCCGGCGGCTTCGTTGCCGACGCCACAGTGCACCCAGTGGAAGGCGAAGACGACCAGCCTGCTGCGAACATGACGCTCCGGATCCCGGCCGCCGAGCTCACCGAGGTGATGACCTCGATCAAGGGCTCGGTGGAGAAGGTGGTCTCCGAGTCACAGGGCGCGCAAGACGTGACCGCCGAGTACATCGATCTCGAAGCGCGGCTCACCAATCTCGAGGCGCTCGAAGTCGAGCTTCGCGCTCTCCTCACCGAGGTGCGACAGCAGCCCGATGCCGATCCGGATGAGTTGCTTCGGGTCTACAACGAAGTCTCGAACGTCCGGGCCCAGATCGAGCAAATCCAGGGACAGATCAACTATCTCGACGACGTCGTCGACCTGGCGACCCTGACCGTCGGCCTGACACCAACCCCCGCAGTGGTCCCCATCGTGGAGGACACCTGGGCGCCGGTGGAGGAGGCCCGCGACGCCCTTCGCAGCCTGGTCACCGGGCTCCAAGGGCTGGCGGACTGGGGTATCCACTTCGCCCTCTACACCCTCCCGATGCTCCTTCTGCTGCTCGGGGTGCCAGCCCTGATCGGGCTGTTCATCTATCGCCGGTGGAGAAGGCGCCAGCCACCCACCCCACCGGCTCCGGTGCCAAGCGAAGTCTGACGAGAAGCGGCATTCTGGCGCGGCATCGCCGCGCCAAAACGGAGTCGATCAGCCCTTCGCCATGGCGAAGTAGTCGGTGAAGTTGATCTCGTAATCCCCGGTGTCCTCGATGATTTCCAGACCTTCGGCCTCGAAGGTAGGCGCGTAGAACTCGATGACCTCGGGGTCCACGGACTCCATCGCCGCCTCGTTGGGAGTGCCGTAATAGTTCCAGTTAGTCAGGGTTGCCCCGTTCTCGGCGTCGAGGACGTAGTTCATGAAAGTGAACGCGGTGCACGGGTGCTCGGCGTTGGCCGGAACCGCCATGTTGTCGATCCAGAGCGTCGCTCCCTCTTCGGGGAGGATGTACTCGAAATCATCGGGATTGTCCGCACCCCCGATCCCGACGATCATGTTGCCCGAATAGCCGTGGGACACCGCCACTTCGCCGGCCACCAGCGCCTCGTCGTACTGGTCAGAGTCGAAGGTGGCGATCCCGCCCATGCCCGCGGAGATGAGGTCTGATGCCTCCTGGAGATGAGCCAGATCGGTGTCGTTGAGCGAGTAACCCAAGCTCTTCAGTGCCGCGCCCATCGCCTCCCTCGGATCATTGAGCACCGAGACGCCTCCGGGGAAGTCCGCGGTGAGCTCGGGATCGAAGAGTAAGTCCCAACTGCGAGGGAAGTCGTCCCCGACCACAGATAAATTGACCCCGAGACCGGTGGTGCCGTATTGATAGGCCGCGGAGTATCCGGGTCCCGGGTCGTAGGGCAGCTCGGTGAACTGCGCGCCGAGATTGGCCAGATTGGGGACAGCGGTGGTGTTCACCGGGGCCAATAGCCCGGTTTCGATCATGATGCCCACCATGTAGTCGGAGGGAACGATCATGTCATAGACCGCGCCGGCCTGCATCTGGGCGAGCAGAGCCTCGTTGGACTCATAGAAGTCCTCGACCACATCGACGCCGTATTGCTCCTCGAAAGCGGTTACCAGATCCGGGTCCATGTACTCGGACCAGTTGTAGAAGTTGAGGTCCCCGTCCACCTCGTCGAGAGCACAAGCGGCGCCGGTGGCTCCTTCCGGTGATTCGCCACCTTCGGCGGTGGTGCCGTCGGGCCCCGTGCCCTCGTCTCCACCGCACGCGCCGACCAACAGAGCAAGCACCATGAGTGAGGCGATGAGCCTCGCCGTCCGTCGCATCAATCCTCCCGGGATTCCGCCTTGTGGGCGACACCTTATCCACGCGCCGGCATTTGGCGAGGCGCACAGCAGACTCAGTCGGACGAGATTTCCTCGAGGAGTGCTTCAGGGTCGGCCAGCCTCTGACCCCTCGCCTCGGCACCACGTTGGAACCCGAGGGAGATCCCGACCAGGACCATCGAGGCGACCAGCATGACCGTGCTCACCGCGTTGATGAGTGGGGTGACGCCTCGTCGCACCAGACCGAAGACGTAGACCGGCAAAGTGGTCGACCCCGCTCCCGAAACGAACTGGGTGACCACCACGTCATCGAGGGAAAGCGTCAGGGCCAGAAGGGCGCCGCCGGCCACCCCGGGGGCAATCAGGGGGAGCGTGACTTTGCGAAACGCTTTCCAACGGTTGGCGTAGAGGTCGGCCGCGGCCTCCTCCAGAGAGCTATCCAACTGAGAGAGACGGGCCCGGACCACGATCGCAACAAAGGAGATGCAGAAGGCGATGTGGGCCAGCGTGATAGTGAGGAGTCCCGCGGTGAGATTGATCCCGAGGGCGTCGTCGAGCATGCCAAAAGCCTGGAAGAAGAAGATGAGCAGCATCACCGCCATGGTCACGTCGGGGATGATGATCGGGAGATAGGCGATGCCGTCCAGCGTCCCCCTGCCCCGGAACCGGTACCTCTCCAGGGCAATGGCCAGCATCGTCCCCAGCACCGTCGAGACGATGGTGGCGAAGAAGGCCACGATCAGCGAGTTGCGCAGGGCGCCCATCACCCGCTCATCCTGAAACATCTCCCCGTACCAGCGCAGCGACGGCTGGGTCCAGATCCCGACGTTCTCGTTCTCGTTGAAGGAGAAGACGATGAGAAGGACGATCGGGGCATAGAAGAAGAGGTAGACCACCCAGGCATTCAGGGCGAGGAGCCGATCGACCCAGCCCCTGGGGCGGGTTCCCTCGTTCACAACGTCCTCGCCCCCGCCCGGAAGTAGAAGATCGTCGCCAGCAACATCACGAACATCACGGCAAAGGAGAGGGCCGAGCCAAAGGGCCAGTTGCGAGCGGCCAGGAACTGGCTGACGATGTAGTCACCCATCAGCACCGTCCTCGCCCCGCCGAGAAGGGCCGGGGTGACGTATGCGCCCAGCGAAGGGATGAACACCAGGATCGACCCGGCCACGACCCCGGGCATGGAGAGGGGAAGGGTGACCTTTCGGAAGGCGGTCCAACCATCGGCGTAGAGATCTCGCGCCGCCTCGACCAGCCGCCAGTCCATCCGTTCCAGCGCGGCATAGAGAGGGAGGACCATGAACGGCATGAATCCGTAAACGAGCCCGATCAAGACAGCCACGTTGGTGAACAGCAGCCGGAATGGCTCACCTCCAAGCAACTCGCTCAACTGCGAAAGTGGGCCCTCGGAGCCGAGGAGCACTCGCCAGGCGTAGGTCCTGACCAGGAAGTTCGACCAGAAGGGGATCATCACCAGGATGAGCAGGATGTTGCGCACCCGGGGCGCCCTGGTGGCGATGTAGAACGCGAACGGGTAGCAGATCACCAGGCAGATCACGGTGGTGAGGATTGCGAGTACCAGGGACCGAAGAAATATCTCCAGGACCTCGGCAGAGAACAGCCGTTTGTAGGACTCGAGGTTCCAGTCTTCGAGCACCGTCTGCCCGGTGGCATCACGGGTGGCGAACGAATAGACGAACACCAGCCCCAGGGGAATGACGAACAACAGCACCAGGTAGAAGAACGAAGGGAGGGCAATGAGAAACCCTCTCCGCGCTTCTGCCCTCTTCGAGGCCTCCTCGAGCTCAGGCGTGACCGGGGCGGCCACCTCGGGCTCGGTTACGGGAGGTGCTGCCATCAGGAAGTCACCAGGTTGGCGGCCTCCGGGCTCCAGACCAGATACGCCTCGTCGCCCACTTCGTAGAGCTCGACCCCGGGCCGATTCTCCTCTTTGACCTCGATCTCGGTGCCGATCCCGGCGTCGACGTCGTAGAAATGAACATCCCCGAAGTAGAGGCGGCGAAGCACCTTGACCCGGACCCGGTTGTGGTTGCCAGGGATCTCCTCGTCGAGGTCGTAGAGGGCGAGTCTTTCCGGTCGCAGGGCGAGGGTGATCTTGCCCTCACTGCCGGCGCTGCCGCCCGGAATGGCTATCTCCGCCCCATTGGATAGACGAGCCGAGCCCGAACCGTTCAGCGTCACATCGATGAGATTGATGTCACCGATGAAGTCGGCCACGAACCGCGACGTCGGGTGCTCGTAGATCTCCTCGGATTTGCCCACCTGGAGGAGGTTTCCCTCGCTCATCACCCCGATCCGATCCGACATGGTCAGGGCTTCCTCCTGGTCGTGGGTGACGTAGATGAACGTGATCCCCACCCTGCCCTGCAGATCCTTGAGCTCCACCTGCATCGCCTGCCTCAGCTTGAGGTCGAGGGCGCCGAGCGGCTCGTCGAGCAGGAGAACCTCCGGCTCGTTCACCAGGGCCCGAGCAAGCGCCACCCGCTGTTGCATCCCGCCGGAGAGCTGGCTCGGCTTGGCATCGGCTCGCTTGGCCAATTGGACCTGGTCGAGAACCCGGCTGACCCGACGCTGGATCTCGGACTTCTCGACTTTCTTCATGTTGAGGCCGAAGGCGACGTTCTCGGCCACCGTCATGTGAGGGAACAGGGCGTAGGACTGGAAGACCGTGTTCACCGGCCGCTGGTTCGGCGGCTTCAGCCCCATCTCCGTTCCATGAATCCGGATGCTCCCCTCGGTGGGGAACTCGAAGCCGGCGATCATTCGGAGAGTGGTCGTCTTCCCGCAACCCGACGGCCCGAGCAGTGAGAAGAACTCCCCATCCTCGATGGTCAGGGCCATCCCGTCGACCGCCACGACATCATCCCCGAATCGCTTGGTGACGCCTGCCAATTCGACCGCGGGATTCGCCATCAGACCTCCTCGTACACCACCCTTCCGCCTACCACGGTCATCGCCACGGCGGCATCACGGATGTGCCCACTCGCCACTGGGTCGCGGTCCAGGACCGCCAGGTCGGCGAGCATACCGGTGGCCAGAGTGCCGCTGACGTCCTCGAGGTGGTTGACGTAGGCCGATCCGGCGGTGAATCCGGAGAGGGCGTCGAGGAAGGCGATCCTCTCACCGGCGTTGAGGGGCGCGGAGTCGGGCTCGTCGTGGTTCGACCGGGTGACTGCCGCATCGATCTGGTCCATGACATCGGCCGTGGACACACCCCAGTCCGATCCCATCGCCAGGGCGGCCCCTGCCGCGAGCAGGCTGCCGAAGGGGTACTGCCACCCGGTCCGCTCTTCCCCGAGGAACGGCTGGGTCAGCACCCGCTGATCCTCCCCGTCCTGCGCCCACAGAGCCTGCGCATTGGCGACCACCCCGAGGCGACTGAATCGGGGGCGGTCGTCGGGGTGAACCACCTGGATGTGACAGATCGTATGTCTCGTCCCGGTCCACCCATTTGCCAGCCGCGCTGCTTCCACCGCGTCCAGGCCGCTCCGCACCGCCCGATCGCCGATGGCATGGAAATGGCAGGAAAAGCCTCTTTGGTCGAGGTCTGTCACGATCTCTCGAAGGAGCCCGGGCACGATGAAGTCGATGCCGGTGTTTTCGGTCGGGTTTCCCGCCTCGTCGAGATAGGGCTCGAGCATGGCGGCGGTGAAGTTCTCCACCACGCCGTCGAGCATGAGCTTCACCGTCGTGGGGAGGTAGCGACCGAGAGACTCGGATCGCATCTGCTCCAAGTCATCGATCTGTTCCATCCCCAAGTCATGGCGCCACCACAATGCCCCGACCGCGGTGCCGATCAGCTCGCCCGATCCGGCGATAGCCCGGTACGCGGCGTGTGTCTCAGGGTCGACATGAGCGTCCTGCCATGCCGTGATTCCCAGGGACAGCAAGTAGTCCTGACCGGCGAGTAGACCGGCGCGCAGGTCATCGACCATGTCCGGAGGCGCGATTTGCTCGACGAGGGCGGCAGCGCCCTCGTGCAGTGTCCCCTGAGGCTCGTCGTCGCGGCCACGCTCGATTCGTCCGTCGGGCGGATCCGGCGTGGACCGGTCGATCCCGGCCATCGAGAGCGCGAGGGTGTTGGCCCAGGCGCCATGACCATCGGCGTTGTAGACCAGTACGGGGCGATCGGGGACGACCGCGTCCAGCGCCTCCTTGGGGGGGCAACCGCGCGGGAACCAGGTCTGATGCCAGCCGCCACCGAGGATCCATGGCGTTTCGGGGTGGTCGACCGCATAGCGGGCCACGAAGGCGACGGCGTCATCGGCGTTTCGGCACCCCTCGAAAGAGCACCGGAGCAGATCGAGACCGCTGCTGCCGGGGTGGCAATGCGCATCCTGGAAACCAGGCGTGAGCAGGCGGCCGGCGAGGTCGACCACGCGGGTCTGCGGTCCGACCGAAGAACCGATGTCCGATTCGTCTCCAACGCCAGTGATTCGGTCACCGGTGACCGCCAGCGCCCTCACGAAGGACCGGGCCGGGCCGGCGGTATAGATGGGCCCGTTGACGAAGACGAGGTCGGCCGGCATGGCGGGGGAGGGTACAACTCGCCCCCCCGCTAGCCTCGTCGCCATGTCTGCTTTCTGGCACCCATTCGCGGAGATGAGCAAGGTGCAGCATGCCCCATTTGTCATCGACCGCGGCGAAGGCATCTATGTGTACGACGAGTCGGGCCGGGAATACCTCGATGCCGCCGCCTCCCTCTGGTACATGAACGTTGGCTACGGCCGCACCGAGATCATCGATGCGATGTCGGAGCAGATGCGGAAACTGCCCGCCTTCCACGCATTCATCGACTACGGGACGCGGCCTCCGATCGATCTGGCAGATCGAATCGCCTCTGTCTCGCCCGACCATGGATCCAAGGTCTTCTTCGGGTCAGGTGGATCGGATGCGGTCGACACCGCGGCCAAGATGACCCGGCGCTACTTCAACGCCATCGGCCAGCCCGAGCGCACCGTCTTCATCTCGAGGGAGTGGGCCTATCACGGCATGCACCCTTACGGCACCTCGCTGGGTGGTATGGAGCCAAATCGGGCCGGTTACAGCGGCGACCTGGTCCAGGACGTGGTGATCGTCCCCCACGACGACACCGAGGCGGTGGGAAAGGCGATCGATCACGCAGGTGCGGACCGGATCGCCGGCATCTTTGTCGAGCCCGTGATCGGGGCTGGTGGGGTCCGACCGGTGGAGGAGGGCTACTTCGGCGCCGTTCAGGAACTGGTCAGATCTGCCGGCGGCCTCTACATATCGGACGAAGTGATAACGGGCTTCGGGCGGGTCGGCGATTGGTTCGCCGCCAACAAGTTCGGCCTCGAGCCCGATCTGATCACCTTCGCCAAGGGGGTGACCTGCGGTTATGCGCCGCTCGGTGGTGTGATCGCATCCCCGAAGGTCGCCGCGCCCTTCTTCGACACCCCAGGGCTCATGTTCCGCCACGGGTACACATACTCGGGTCACACCACTGCATGCGTGGCCGGATTGGTGGTCATGGACATCCTGGAGCGGGAGGAGTTGCTCACGCGTGCCTCCAAGCTCGAGGACGAGTTGTATCAGGCGCTGCTCCCGCTGGAAGAGCTACCCGTGGTCGATCACATACGTCGCGGGCTCGGCGCCTTGGCGGCCGTGCAACTGGCAGTTGGCGAGGACGAGACCCTCCCTTATCGCGCGGCAGCTTCCTGCCGGGAGGCCGGAGTCCTGACCAGGGCCGTCGGCGGTGGGGGGCTCCAGGTGTCACCGCCACTCATCATGACCCCGGAGCAGGTGTCCGAGATGGCCTCGCTGTTCCGGCGCGGCCTAGAGGTCATGTGAAGAAGACTGCTTTCTGGGTCGAGGAGCATCCGAGACCCGAGAACATCACATCTGATCTGCCCGATGAGGTGGACGTGCTCATCGTCGGATCAGGGCTGACCGGGCTCACCGCTGCCCTCCGTCTTGCCCGCGGCGGGAAATCGGTCGCCGTTGTCGATGCCGGCGACATCGCGTCAGGTGCATCGAGTGTCAACGGCGGGATGGTCTCACCCGATATCAAAGCGGGGATCAAGCTCATCTTCGATCGACATGGCCCCGAACTAGGCCGGGAGATGTGGCAGGCGACGGTTCGGTCCGTCGACATCGTGTCGGACCTGGCGGCGACCGAATCGATCGATGTATCGATCATGAGAGGTGGGATGGCGGCGCTGGGGATCGGGGCAGACGCCCAGGCCCGATTCGAGCAGAGCGTTGCCTGGTATCGACAGAACGTAGGGGTCGATTGGGAGGTGTTGGGCCCTGCCCGGATCGGTGAAGTGATCGGCGGCGGTCCGTTCACTACCGCAATCTTCGAGCCGGAGGGGTTTGGCATTCAGCCGGCCAGGTTCGTTTTCGGCTTGGCCCGCCGGGTTGCCGCCGCTGGAGTCAGCCTGGTCAGGGATTGTGAGGCCATCTCATTCGAGAGGAGTAGGCCCGGATTTCAGGTCGACACCTCCAGAGGGCGGATCCGGGCCGGCGATGTTGTCCTGGCCACCAACGGCTACACCACCACTCTGCCGTCGGCCGAATTGGCTCGACGAATCGTCCCGGTGGGGTCCTACATCATCGTCACCGAGCCGATCCCCGAGCAGGCCGCCGGGCTCTTTCCCGGAGGGGCGATGACCTACACCAAGAAGCGGCTGCTCAACTACATGAGACGCACCCCGGACGGACGCATCCTGATCGGGGGCCGGCGCAACCTCCACGCCGGGCTGGATCTGGCGGAGTCCGCCGCCGCGCTGAGGGCCCAACTCACCGGATATTTCCCAGCGCTCGAGAGCGTGCCACTGACCCATGTTTGGGGGGGAAAGCTCGCCGTCCCCTTCGACCTCGTCCCCCACATGGGCCAGGTCGATGGGGCCTGGTATGCCCTCGGCTACGCCGGTCACGGGGTTGGGCTGTCCACGCTGATGGGTCACGAGCTCGGGGGGATGCTCCTCGGGGAAGACCCACCCAGCGTCTTCACCAAGGTGCCCCACCCCACCCGCTTCTACTACCGGGGAAAACCGTGGTTCCTCACCCCGGCCTCGATCCTCTATCGCACGCTCGATCGCCTCAACAGATAGGCTCGGGTTATGAGCTTCCCACAGGAGTCGACCGCATATCCGGAGGCCAGTCAGGCCTCGACCGCTCTCGTCCTCGGCATCGTTGGCCTGGTCTGTTGCCAGGTCCTCGGAATCGTGGCCTGGATCATGGCGAACAACGAGTTAGAGGGGATCAAGGCAGGGCGTCGCAACCCACAAAACGAGGGCACGGCGACCGCGGCCCGAATAATCGGGATCATCACGACGGTTTTGCTCGCCCTCGGGATCATCGCGCTGATCATCGGGGCCATCGTCGGGGTGGCAATGGTCCCCTGGTCCGAGGAGTTCTGGCGGGAGGACATGTTCCGTTGACCAGGGTGTGGAGAGACCGGCTCGTATTCGCCGCCCCGGTGGCGGTGCTCGGGCTCCTCGCCACATTCAGGCCGGGAGACGACGGTGTCACGGTCTGCCCATTTGCCCTCATCACCGGTATGGCGTGCCCTGGCTGTGGAATGACCCGGGCCGCCTCGTCCCTGATCCGGGGCGACTTCAGCACTGCTCTGGGCTATCACCCTTTGGTGCCGTTGATCGCTGTCTTGTCGATCGGCGGTTGGGCGTGGTTTCTGCTCCGACGTTCGGGGCGGGTGGAACCCCTCCCGGCCAGATGGGTGAACACCATCCTCATCCTCACCGGGGTCATGCTTGTTGGCGTATGGGCCGCCCGTCTTCTGAGCGGGACACTGCCGCCGGTCTGACCAGCCGGCGGAAGACACGAACGACGATCGCCGCGGCCATTGCGACGAGGCCGATGGCCAGAGGCACCATCCACTTCGAGTTGGCGAGAAGGGCGAAGCTCTCCCTGAACGGCGCCCTTCCCCCCTCCGGATCGACCAGCCACGAGCCGATCCGCAGCAATACCGCAAAGGAGAGCGCACCGAGGGCAAAGCGGGTGAGCAGCGCCCTGAGCGCTCTCAACCGATCCCGAGACATGGCTACATAGGCAGTCCCCGCAAACACCATGAGCAGCCCTCCGAGCGTCGCGGCCGTGCCCAGGTTGGCGGCCAGGGGTGAGGACGCTCCGATCAATGGCTGGTCCGCCGGGTCGCGGATCACGAGCGGATCGAGTTGGGACAAAGCTGATTGCACCTGTTCAGTGGTCACCGGCACTCCCGCCTCGTTGAGCCCGGTCGTGATCTGGCCGGAGGCCGGGACCAGGATGGCGGCCACATCGACCGAGCCCCCGGTTGGGTCGGCCGAAGCGGCAGCCTCCACACCCTGGGCCACGAGCTGCCCTAGGACCGGCCCTACCGACGGGTGGGCCAGGACCTGGTCGGCCACAACCGAAGCCCCGATCCCGTCGACCCCGGCGTCGACCAACTCGGCCTCGATCCAGGTGGCCAGTCGATCAGAGACCATGTCGCCCGCGGTCAACGGACTGAGCGTGTCGGCCAGCTCGTTGGTGTCGACGACCACGGCTCTACCCCAGATCCCGACGAGGAGGACGGTGGAAGCGAGCCCGAACACCCACCCTGCAACCCCGATGGCGAAGCGTCGACTGCGGTCGCCCGAGCTCAATTGATCACGAGGGCCGGGTTGGTTCGGATTCGGGGGCGCTTCTCGACGACCGCATTGACGAGAGTCTCGAAGGCTTGGGCTGCCTCTGAGCCCGGGGCGGCGATCGGAGACCGGGTGCCCGTCATCGGCCCCCCGCCCCATTGCCGGCAACAGGGGGATCTGAGCCATCAGATCCACTCCCAACTCGGACGCCAGAGAGCTCCCGCCTCCGCTACCGAACAACTCATAACGCTTGCCGTCGTCGCCGGTGAACCACGACATGTTCTCCACGACACCGATCACCTGCTGATCCACCTCGGCTGCCATCAGAGCGGCCCGTCGTGCCACCCGCTGAGCGGTTGGCTGAGGGGTTGTGACCAGCAAGACCTGTGCCCGGGGAAGGAACTGGGACATGGAGATGGCGATGTCACCCGTGCCCGGTGGCATGTCGACAATGAGGAAATCGAGCGCGTCCCAGAACACGTCCTTGAGGAATTGCTCGATGGCCTTGTGCAGCATCGGACCCCTCCAGATCACTGCTTTGTCGTCGCCCACGAAGTAGTCCATCGACATGACTTTCACCCCGTGAGCACTGGGAGGCACGATCGCCTCTCCGACCATGACCGGAGGCTGGGTGACGCCGAGCATTCTCGGGATCGAGAAGCCCCAGATGTCGCCGTCCACGATGCCGACCCGTTGCCCGGCCCTTCGTAGAGACACCGCCAGGTTGGCGCTGACCGACGACTTGCCCACGCCGCCCTTGCCCGACGAGATGGCCAGCACACGAGTGGAAGAGCCAGGCTCTCCGAGCCCCGGGCCCGCCTCCTGGCGCAATCGGCCGATCCATTCGGCGGCCATTTGATCGGTCATCACCTCGACCGTCACGTCCGCTCCCCGTCCATATGGCTCCAGCGCGATCTGAAGACGCTCGTTCAAGGCGTCTGGCGGGTTCGCCGTGGGTAGGAGCAGGTCCACCTTGACCTTGCCCAGTTTCTTCTCGGCCGACTTCACCAGACCGAGGTCACCCAAAGTCCGCCCAACCAGTAGTGGGGACTCGATGGACGCGATCGCTTCGAAGATCTCGTCGTTGGAAGGCATCGATTTCCCCTACGCCGGCAGTGGTTAGAAGGCCCCGCCAACTATAGTTTTGGTCGGTTGGTACCCCTGATGGACACCAAGACCCTCGAGTCGAGGATCTCCGATCTCACCGCCGCCTTGGGCGATCCCACCCGCCGGGCGATCTACATCGCAGTGCGGGAATCCGCCGAGCCGCTCACCACTTCGACCGTCGCCGAGCTCTTCGGGATCCACCCCAACGTGGCACGTCATCATCTCGATCGACTGGCCGACGACGGATATCTCGCAATCAGTCATCGCAGACCTTCGGGCAAGGGCGGTCCCGGCGCCGGCCGGCCGGCGAAGTGCTACGAGGCATCGAGCAAGGAAGTCTCGGTTCATTTCGCCCCACGGCGGTTCGAGATGTTGGTCGAGATGTTGATTCGGGTGCTCGACGAGGTCGCCCCGCAGAACGTCGGGCAGGTGGCCGAATCTGTGGGGCGCGCCTACGGAGCCGAGTTGGCCGCCGAGATCGGCGTCCCCGATGAGCCCGGCTACGACGGGGCTGTCCAGGCCGTGGCGAGGGCTATGACCGGCCTGGGCTTTTCGGTCGACCCCGATGTGGACGGCCAGCGGCTCCTCACCAGCCACTGCCCATTCGGCGAGGCGGCCACCAGCCACCCCGAGGTGATCTGCTCACTGGACCGCGGCATCGTGGCCGGGATGTTCGGCGCCCTGTCTTATGACTGCAACCCGGTCATCATCCCCCACACCGTTCTCGAGGATGACTGTGTGACCCGGGTCCCCTTGACCATCGGATAGATGTTTTCGGTCCCCGGTTTTAGGTTCTGAGCAAGACGGGCCGGTCTTTCGGGTGTCGCGAAAACGGACTGACACGGCCCCCCGGTAACCTCCGAATATGCCGACCGATCCATTCGGGTCCCACGCCACGCTCGACACCCCGCTCGGGTCCCGAGAGATAGCCCGCCTCGACTCGATCGAGGGCACGGAGAACCTTCCCTACTCGATCAAGGTCATTCTCGAGTCCGCTCTGCGCCATCTCGACGAGAAAGCGATCACCGCCGAGGACGTGAAGACCATCGCGAGCTATGACGCCACCGCGGTCGGTGGTGAGATCCCCTTCGTCCCCGGGCGCGTCGTCCTCCAGGATTTCACCGGAGTTCCGACTGTGGTCGACCTCGCGGCCATGCGATCCGCAATCGTCTCGATGACGGGCGACGAGGGGGCGGCACAGAAGGTCAACCCACTGATACCGGTCGACCTGGTGGTCGATCACTCGGTCCAGGTCGACGCGTTTGCCCGGCCCGATGCCCTGATGATCAACTCCCGCAAGGAGTTCGAGCGCAACCAGGAGCGCTACGAGTTCCTGAAGTGGGGGCAGTCGGCCTTCGCCAATTTCAGGGTGGTCCCACCGGCTACCGGAATCGTGCATCAGGTCAATCTCGAATACTTGGCCAAGGTGGTCTGGGACGACGGGCGATGGCTCTACCCGGACAGCCTCGTCGGCACCGACAGCCATACCACGATGATCAATGGCCTGGGCGTGGTGGGCTGGGGCGTCGGCGGCATCGAGGCAGAAGCCGCGATGGTCGGCCAGCCGATCTACATGCTGCTCCCTGAAGTGGTCGGATTCAGACTCTCCGGTCGTCTCGTCGAAGGCGCGACCGCTACTGACCTCGTGTTGAGAGTCACCGAGATGCTTCGCGAGCATGGAGTGGTGGACAAGTTCGTGGAGTTTCACGGACCGGGCCTTGCCGACATGCCGGTGGCCAACCGCGCGACCATCGCCAACATGGCGCCAGAGTACGGCGCCACGGTGGGGTTCTTCCCTGTCGATGACCGCACTCTCGAGTACCTCCGCCTCACCGGCCGCGACGACAAGCTGATCGACACCGTCGAGCAATACACCAAGACCCAGGGGCTGTGGCGCGACGACGAGAGGGTGATCGCCTACTCATCCTCCCTCGAGTTGGACATGTCTACCGTCGAGCCGTCGCTGGCGGGACCGAGACGACCCCAGGATCGAATCGCCCTTTCGGCGATGGCGACCCAGTGGCGATCGGACTTGACCAATCTCTTCGGCAAGAACGCAGGGTCTTCTGCCTCGACCGTGGTCAGCTGGGAAGACGAAGGTGGCCGGCCGGCCGAGGCTGGATCGCTCCAGGCCAAGACCGGCGTCGAAGTGGAGGTCGAAGGGGAACGATTCCTGCTCACTGATGGCGATGTCGTCATCGCCGCAATCACGTCCTGCACCAACACCTCGAATCCCGATGTGATGATCGGAGCCGGGCTGGTGGCGCGCAAGGCACGCGAGCTCGGGCTCCAGCGCAAGCCATGGGTCAAGTCCTCCTTGGCGCCGGGCTCGAAGGTGGTCACCGACTATCTGACCAGCTCGGGCCTCCTCGAGGATCTCGAGCACCTCGGCTTCTACATCGTCGGATACGGCTGCACCACCTGTATCGGGAATTCGGGGCCCTTGCCAGAGCCGATCTCCAAGGCGGTGAACGAGCGAGGCCTGGTCGCGGTCTCGGTCCTCTCCGGGAACCGCAACTTCGAAGGGCGCATCTCACCCGACGCAAGGGCCAACTACCTGGGCTCACCTCCGCTGGTCGTCGCCTACGCCCTATCCGGCACCGTCGACTGGGACCCGATCAACGAGCCGATCGGGCAGGACCGGGAGGGAAGGGACGTTTTCCTCCGTGACATCTGGCCCAGCCAGGCAGAGATTGCCGCTCTCGTCGCGGCTCACGTCAATCAGGGCCAGTTCGTCGCGAGGTATTCCGAGGTCTTCACCGGCTCCGAGGAGTGGCGGGCGATCAGCACTCCCGAATCGGATCTCTATCACTGGGATGAGGCGTCCACCTACATCCAGGAACCGCCCTTCTTTGTAGGTCTCGGGCCCGATGTGAGCCCAATCGAGCCGGTCATCGGTGCCAGGGCATTGGTCAAGCTGGGGGACTCGGTCACCACCGACCACATCAGCCCGGCGGGGACGATCTCCCCCACGACACCGGCTGGCCAATATCTGGTCGCCCGCGGTGTCCAGCCCGCCATGTTCAACTCGTACGGTTCGCGTCGGGGGAACGACCGGGTGATGACCAGGGGCACTTTCGCCAACATCAGGGTCAAGAACGACCTCGCCCCTGGCACCGAAGGCGGCTGGACCACCGATTTCCTGGACGGCGAGGTCAAATCGATCTACGACGCCGCCATGCATTACCAG
Source organism: uncultured Acidobacteriota bacterium (assembly GCA_963837055.1). Classification (GTDB taxonomy): domain Bacteria; phylum Actinomycetota; class Acidimicrobiia; order Spongiisociales; family ZC4RG35; genus JARDZU01. Next base: position 38,746 of record CAWILU010000006.1, read on the forward strand.
CAAGAAGACGTGCCTCTGGTCGTGCTAGCCGGCACCGACTACGGAATGGGCTCGTCGCGGGACTGGGCCGCCAAGGGGACCTTCCTCCTTGGGGTGAGAGCAGTGATCGCCAAGTCGTTCGAGCGGATCCATCGGTCGAATCTCGTCATGATGGGTGTTCTGCCCCTCACCAATCTCGAGGGCCAGGACCCCTCGTCGCTCGAACTCGACGGAAACGAGACCTTCGACATCGCCATCGATGATGCCCTCCAGCCGCGGCAGATCGTGAGGGTGACCGCCACTTCGGTCGACGGTTCGAGCAAGGAGTTCGATGCGATTGCCCGGGTCGATACTCCGATCGAGGTCGAGTACCTTCGCAACGGTGGCATCCTCCACTACGTGTTGAGGAGAATGGCCTCTGGCTGACGAGTCGGGGGGTCCCCTGCCGAGAAGGGGTTTCTTGCTGTCCGGCGTGTTCGTAGGTGTCCTCCTGATCGGTCTCGCCGTCGCCTGGGCTATGGACGGCACTTCTGACAGCCCGACGGCTGCCGTGGGGGAACCTGCCCCCGACTTCGCCGTCGATCTGCTCGAAGGCGGCACCTTCTCACTCTCCGGTCATCTAGCCGACGACGGACGCCCCCTCGTCATCAACCTCTGGGCATCGTGGTGTGTCCCCTGTCGAGAGGAGATGCCCGACCTCTCGGCCTTCGCCGAGGACCACCCGGAAGTCGCCGTGGTTGGGGTCGCGGTCGAGGACCGTTTGCAGGATGCTCGTGCTTTCGGTGCAGAGATCGACCCGATCTATGCACTCGCCTTTGGAAACACCGAGTTCGACGCTGCCTATCCCAATTTCGGACTGCCCGTCACCTACTTCCTCGACGAGAACGGTGACGTGACGGACATCTTCAACGGCGTGCTCACCCCGGAGACACTGGAGGAAAAGACCGGCGTTGGCTAGGCCGGCGCCTCGACCTGATCGTCGAGGACCCTCACGTACTCGAGATTGGGGCCCTCCACCAGCTCCGCGGTGATGATGAGCCGCTCCTTCGCCGAATACTTGGGATTGCAGGTGGTGAGGGTCAGCCAGGCACCGGGCTTGTTGTCCGCCACCCAGACATCGGTCGGTGCGACGATGAACGAATCCCTCACCTCGTAGACATGCGTCCCGATGCCGGTCTCGACCTCGAGTCGGTCGCCAGCCTGGAGGAGGTCGAAATCGTGAAACGGCCGCCCGTAGGTGGTTCTGTGGCCTGAGATCACCGAGTTGCCGGGTTGCCCCGGGAGAGGAGTCTCCGGTAGATGGCCGGGGCCTTTGGCCAGGGTTGGTTTGGCTATCCCCTCGAACACCACGGCTTCCAGCCCGACCCGAGGGACGCGCAGCATGGCGAATCCGGTGTCTTCGGCGGGGATCGCCTCGAGGACGTGCTCCGCAGGTTCGCCGGCGACCTCGACCTCCTCGACCTCGGCAGGTGTCAACGAGGCTTCGTCGAACTGCTGCTCCAGAACAGGCGCGGCCTCCGCCTGGACCCGGGCATTGAGCAAATCTGTCCCGAAGAGCTGCCAGGCGACGTACCCGAAGATGAAGACCCCGCTCCAGATGAGGGTCCAACCCAGGACTTGCACCTTCCGATTGCTATTGCCGGCCGACTTTGCCCGGGTGTCTGCCCCTGCGGCTGGAATCACTTCCATCGCGGCTCCCGCTTCTCGACGAAGGCAGCTATTCCCTCAGCGGCGTCCTCACTCATCGCGACGGCGGTCAGCCCTGTCTGCAACCGGTCCAGCGCTGAATCGAAGTCCAGGTCGGCAATGCCGGCGAACGAGTCACGGCCGATCATCAGGGTGGCAGCGCTCTTCGACTTCAAGGCCTCGACGATCTCGTCCACAACCCGGTCCAAGTCGCCGCGGGACACGACGCCGCGAAACGACACCCAGGCGCTGGGCCTCGAGCGGATCGATGACACGGCCGGTCAGCATCAGCTCGAGGGCAGCCTTGCGTGGCATGACCCGCGCGAGGAGCGCAGAGATCATCATCGGCCAGAGCCCGATCCCGACCTCGGTCGTGCCCAATTTGGCGTCATCGACACAGATCGTCACATCACAAGCGATAGCGAGCCCGAAGCCACCGGCGAGCGCATGCCCGTTGACCCGGGCGACGGTCGGCTTCCCCGCTCGAACCATGAGCCGGAACAATTCGGCGAGCGCCCCCCTGGCCCGGTGCAACCCGACCGGGTCGTCCACGAAAGAGCCGGAAAGGTCGCCCCCCGCCGAGAAGGCCTGGTCACCGGCGCCCGTATAGACCAGCACCCGGACCTCAGGGTCGTCGACAGCTCGCTTTGTCGCTGCCAAGAGGCCGTCCATCGTCGCTATTGACAAAGGGTTGCGGCGGGCCGGATCGGCGATGGTGATGATCGCCCTGCCCTCAGCCACTTCGTATTCGACCACGCCTCCGCCTTCGTCTGACTTGACACCCGGTATTACCGTCGAAGGACATGCTATGGCTGGCCATCGTCCTGTTCATCGCCTTGGCCATGGCGGTGCTGCGCGGGGGCCGTCTGACCAATCTGGGCGACATCGAGCTACGCGCCTGGTGGCTCCTCTTGGTCGCCCTCGGGTTACAGGTTGCAACCATCTGGCTGCCCGAGTCGGATTGGGCCGAGGGTCTCGGTCTCGCCATGGTGCTGGTGTCATACGGCTTGCTCATGACCCTGGTCCTACTCAACCGCACCCGAACCGGGATGTGGCTCGCCGGTCTCGGGGTGCTGATGAATTTCACCGTCATCGCCCTGAACGGTGGGATGCCGGTACTGGCCGAAGCAGCGGAGGTAGCGAGCGGGTTCACGGTCACCACGCCCGATCTGACCGGGTCGTTCAAACACGTGATCCTCGATTCGAGCTCGCGCCTCACCGCGCTCGCCGACGTGATCCCGCTCCGAATCGGGGAGCTCGGACAGGTGATAAGCCTCGGTGACGTGTTCCTCGCGGTCGGGTTGGGGCGTTTCCTCGAGCAGGAGCTGCGCCGGCCCCGCCGCTACTTCAAGCGTGGCGCCCACGCCCAGCCCGGTTCGGCGAGCAAGTCGTAGAACCGGTCAGACGCGGACCGGGGTGAGGACCCCGCGGCTCTCGAGCAGACGCCGCAGCGACGCGACCACCTCGGGGTCGTAGTCGTAGGCGGCGCCGGTGTGCAGCACCTCGAGTGCCTGCAGCGGCGACAGGCCCTCGAGATGGACTTGCCAGTCGTAGGCGGCGGCGACCTTGATGATCCTCGAAACGACGGAGACATCGGGATCGGTCTGCTCACCCGGATTGCGATAGGGCTCATACTGGTGGCGGACGTGGGTGGCCACCCGGCTCAGATATGGCGACTCCGCGATGATCTCCGAGCTCCAACGGGCGATGTCGTCATCGCCGTATCCCATGCGCAGGATCTGCGGCTCGTTGAGGCTGACCCGGCCGATGTCATGCATGAGCCCGGCGTACTCGACGTCCTCGACCTGGACCGGGCCCAACCCGATCTCTTTGGCGATCGCCGAGGCCAGCTCGGTGGTCCGGTCGGCATGGCCATCGACTCCGAGCCCGGAGACCTCAGGGATGCGGGCGAGCGCCCGGATGGTCTGCTTGTAGGTGACCTTGGTCTCCTGGAACCGCTTGAAGGCGAGATGGGCGAAGGAATAGGGAAGAAGGGCGATGGGAAGCGCCCACCATCCGATCTCGGGCCAGAGCTCACCGAATAGGCCACCGGTCAGGGCCAAGCCGAGAAAGACATTGAGATCGTGGAGAAGGGATCGCGCCAGATAGCTCCGCGAGACCTCGCGCTTTCCGACGACGAGCATGGCCCGGGCGAACACTTCGACCGCGATCCATGCGACAAGGGCCACCACGAATGGAAGTAAGTCCTCCCAATCCCCGTTGAGCTCGGCGAACGGCCCGACCCGGAGAGTGGAGTAAACCGTGGCATAGACCACATACCCGGCGAATCTGCGCACCAGGGTGGGCAGGAGGTCGGTGTGCTTCTCGCCACGCGAATACTGGAGCGCCCAGACTATGGCCAGCCCCAGCCCGTAGACGGCGATGCAACCCGCCAGATCGACATGATCTGTCGAGCCGAGCACGAATGGGATGGCGGCGGCCACCGCCAGGCCGACCGTGAAACGGTTGCCTGAGTTGGACGCGGCCGCCCCGACCATCGACGCCAGGACCAACGCCGTGACCGCGACCAGGATCGTGATCGGGTCACTGGTGGCGAGCGCCCCCGCATAGATCCCGATGCCGGCGACTACGAGGACGTAGAGCCAGGAGACGACCGACAGCGCGCGTGGGCTCCAGCTAGCCACGCAAGGTCAGCTCCGGCTCCTCGGCGAGGCGACGGGCCATCTCCTCATCGTTGACATGCGGCGCACCCCAGCGACGCCCGGTCTTGTTCAGCGCCCGCTCGAAGGCGTCGACTACGTCCGGGTGGAACTGGGCGCCCGAGTTGCGTCTCAGCTCGGAGATGGCATATTGCTGGGAGAGGGCCATTCGATAGGAGCGGGCCGAGGTCATCGCATCGAAGGCGTCGGCGGCGGCGACGATGCAGGCCTCGATGCGGGGTGACTCACCTTGACTGTGCCCGCTGCCCCCGTATCCGCTCCCGTCGAAATTGCTGTGATGGCCGGAGGCAATCTCGACCATGGGCTGGAGGAAGTCCACCTCGGCGAGGATCTCCTCGACCAGCTGGGCGTGGGCCTTCATCTCGGCGTATTCGTCTTCGTCGAGCCGGCCCCTCTTGCGGATGAGCTCGGTGGGGACCGCCAGCTTGCCCAGGTCGTGGATCAGCGCAGCCCAGCGCACGGTCTCGAGCTGGGTGCCGTTGAAGCCCATCTCCTCGCCGATCATCTGGGCGAAGAACGCCACCCGCTCGGTGTGACCTCGGGTGTACATGTCCTTGGCCTCGAGTGTCTTGACGAAGCCTCGGATCGAGCTGATGTGCGCATCGCGCAGTTGGGCGAAGGCGTAGAGCCACATGTGGCCGAGGGAATAGACGCCGACAATAAAAACGATGATCGCCTCGCTGTCGACGATGAGAAAGGCGGCGCCGATGAGACCACCGACCACGCCCATCGCTACCTCACCGGCGAACAGAACAGGCGTCTGCGACCATGGCTCGAGATTGTCCCGGCCGAAGACGACCTTCACCGCATAACGGACCAGGAGGTTCTGCACGGTGGCGTAGGCCAGGGCGGCGGCCGCCGAAACGATGAGGACCCGAATAAGGATATCGACGGTGTCGGAGTCGAATCCGTCCAGAAAGAAGTCCATGATGAAGCCGGCGACCGCGCACGCAGTGACTATCTGCCCGAAGTTGGCCAGCGGTTGGAACCACCGCTTCTCCTTGAAGTCGAGCGGGGTGAACAGGGCGAGAGCGCCCATCAGTGCCATGCCGAACATTGCGTCAGAGTCGGGAAGCAAGGCGAGGACAACCCCGGCACTCATCGCCACCATCACAGATGCGGACTGCAACATGCGGTCGTTGACCTCGACCGCGAAGAACTCGAGAAGGACGAAGAGGGCGGCGAATGGGAGCCAATAGCCCCATGCCGGCATTTCGGAGTAGAAGAATGACCCGATCAGGGCGGCAAGACCCATCACCGAGTAGGGCACAGCGATCTTCAACCTGCGCTGCACCGTAGGTCGGAGACGCCCGAACCATCCCCGCAACGGTCTGTTCCTACCTAGCCTCATTGAGCCCCTCGACGACATGCTTTTTCTTGACCGTCAGATGGTGAGCCGGCGCCGGTTATCAGCCGATCCGTACGCCGGCGAGCACTGTCTTCAGGCTCGCGACGCATCTGCGATTACGGGCCAGAAATGCCTTCATCCAGTAACGCTCACCTGTGTGCCGTATTTCACCGGCGTTGTGTGCCGGTGTTTCACGATCCGCTCCGCTTTTTCAGGTCGATGGGCGTCCAGTTACAAAGGCCGACGTCTGACGCCGGTCTCACCGCTTTCCCCGGCAAAGTGACGGGGAACCTTTTACATGTCAAAGGCCCCTGACTTCGCCCGCCATAGGCCAGGCAGACGGGTCGAGGACCTCGGCTGCCCCACATTTCCAATAACTGCCTTCCAGCCAGGCGCAATCTAGAGCCTCGTCGAACCTTGAACAAGCGGAAATGAACACAGTTATGCCTGAAGACCTCCACAGTTATATGTACGCTGAGGATTAATGGACCTAATCGCCCTCCAGGACAAGATTGCATGCATAGACGGGGTCGAGGCAGCGAGGATCGTCGCGGGCAATGGCCATATCGAAGAGATCCATGTGCTCGCTCGGCGTAACAAGCCGCCAAAGCAAGTCGTGCGCGACGTGCAATCTCTCAGCCAGGCTCTGTTCGGCGAGGAAATCGACCGGAGGGTGGTTTCGGTGGTTCAGTTGTCCGACACCGACCTGGATACCGGGTTCCGCCCCGCATTGGTCGATGTGAGCGAGGTGCTCGATGGCTCCCGCGCCGAGGTCTCGGTCTCACTGCGTTGGCAGAACGAGGTTTTCACCGGCACGGCCAAGGGAGCAGCAGCGATGACTACCCGGCCCCGCCAGATCGCCGAGGCGACGCTGGATGCCATCAGACAGGCGATCCATCCCGATGCGGCTCTGGCGGTCTCGTCGATGGACATCCCGGTGTTGGGCAGTCGCAGGGTGGCAGTCGCCCAGGTGGTGGTGGTGACAGAAGCGAGCGAGCGCCATTTGATCGGGTGCGCCTACGTCGAGGACGAAGAGTCCAGGGCCGTCGTCCGAGGGGTGCTCGATGCCCTGAATCGGGTGCTTCCCGACCTCAAGACGCCCTGACGCACGCGGTCGCAACTCCGCACCACCTCTCCACCGAGGCTGCCAGGTCGGTCCTGGCGGCGGGGGGCAACGCGGTCGACGCCGCCATCGCAGCGACCTCGACACAGGGCGTGGTGGCTCCCGAGACATGCGGGATCGGCGGTGATCTGTTCGCCCTGGTGCACCGGCCTGGATGGGACGAGCCGCGGGCGCTCAACGCCTCGGGTCGGGCCGGCTCCAACGCCAGAGCCGATCCACAGCTGGGCCTTGGGGTCATCCCCCGCGATCATCCCCTCTCGGTGACGGTCCCCGGCTGCGTCGACGGGTGGGCGGCCCTGTCCACCGAGATGGGCAGCCTGTCGCTGAAGGAATGCCTCTCCCCGGCGGTGGCCTATGCGACCGACGGGTTCGAGGTTTCGACGGAGCAGGCGAAAGCGTTCGCCGCGGAGGCCGCAGTCCTCGGCGCTCATCAGGCGGTTCGGGACTTCTACCCCGAAGGGGAGCCGGTGTCCCGCGGCGCTCGGGTGCAGCGGCCCTCCCTCGCGACGACCCTCCGCGCCATCTCCGACGGCGGACGCGACGCTTTCTATCTCGGGGATCCGGCCGAGGACATCGTCGATGAGCTCGGGGGCATCATCACGCCCGGCGACCTGGCCCGGTCCAATGTGGATTGGGTCAGCCCGATCTCGTGCGGAGTTGCAGGGACCGATGTCTGGACGGTGCCTCCCAACTCCCAGGGTTACCTCGGCCCCGCAACCCTGGCCGTTTTCGAGATGTTGGATCCGCCCTCCGACCCGGCCGATCCGGTTTGGTGGCATCTCCTGATCGAGGCATTCCGCTCGGTGGCATGGGAGAGGAATGATTTGGTGGCCGATCCGGCTCATGCTCCCCTACCGGCCCATCTCCTCCTCGATCGGGAGCGTCTTGCTCGAACCGCGGCCACGGTGGACCGGGCGAAAACCGGGGCCTGGCCACGGATGGGCTCGCAATCGAGCACCGCGTACATGTGCATCGTCGACTCCGACGGCATGGCCGTTTCGATCATCCAGTCGAACTACCACGGGACCGGGTCTGTGTTCGGGGCCGGCCGCAGCGGGTTCATGCTCCAAAACCGGGGCTGCGGGTTCACGCTCACTCCCGGGCATCCCAACGAGTTGCAACCTGGAAAGCGGCCGCTGCACACGCTGTCACCGACTCTGTGGACCCGGTATGGGGAAACGCGCTGGCTACTCGGGACGAGAGGAGGCTCGCTTCAGCCCCAGATCCTGGCCCAGGTCGGCGCCCGAGCGGCGCTGGCGGGCCAGCCGCTGGAGGAGGCGCAGAGGGAGCCTCGATGGACCGTAGGGGATTTCGGGCCATTCTCCACGTCGCGACTCCAGGTCGAGCCAGGTGTCGGCTCGGCCACGCTGGCCGATCTGCGGGCACGGGGCCATGTCATCGAAGAGACGAGCGAGACCCAGCCCGATTGGGGTCCGGTCTCCATCATCCGAGCCGACGGTGAACACCGCGCCACCGCTCGCGACCCCCGGGTCGATACCACCAGTGCTGTTTTGATACCGGCCGACTTTGCCTGATTGGCTCCGCCAGCCCCAGAGCCAACAACTCAGGGGACCACTTCAACCAGGTCCAGAGAAGGTCTCGACCCCAGGCAAACAGACGCCGGTCGGCCGGGGCTGCCGCCGCGTGGACTGATTTCGCTCGAGAGGCGCTCGATTTCGACTGCCGGCCGAATCTGCCTGATTGGCGCCGCTTCGCTCACTTGAGCCGCTGAATCACCTCGCGCAGCGCGTCCGGGTCGGTGTCGAACGTGGGGCCGATGGTGTAGAAGCCGAGACGCTGCACCCTGTCGCCGTAACGATCACGGATGGCGTCGGCAAGCTGGTCGACAGGGGCGGCAACACCGACCGTGAGCACGGCCTCGTCAGGGACGAGCCCGGCCATCTCCTCCCACTGACCTCGTTTCGACATGGCAGTCAGCTCGGCGCCGAAGTCCCAACCCTCTGCCTCAAGAACGGGCAAATACGAAGGGGTGGAGGCGTAGAAGGCGATTTGCTGGCGGACCGCGCCCATGGCTTGCTCGACCTGGGCATCGTTCTCGCCGGTCATCACAAAGACCGTCGTGGCCAACTCGACGTCGTCCAGAGATCTGCCGGCCGGGCCCGCTCCGGCGCTGATGCCGGGGAGCACGACATCGTCGAGATATCCCACTGTGTGAAACGGGTGCACGTGGAACCCCTGACACAGCTCACCGGCGAGGCGGCTCAGATAGGGGCCGACGCCGGCGATGTAGACCGGCACGTCCGGATTTGGGATCGGCCCCGGATTGAAGAACGGCGTCATCAAGGAGAACTGGTAGTAGTCGCCTTCGAATGAGAGCGGGCTGGAATCCTGGAACGACCCCCATATCGCCCGCAGGGCGAGGATGTACTCCCGAAGACGGGGGACCGGCCGGTCCCACGTAGCCGAAAATCGCCGGACGATGTGCGCCCGCACCTGTGTCCCCAGCCCGAGCAGGAACCGTCCTCGGGACATCCGAGCGAGATCCCACGCTGTCATCGCAGTGACCATCGGTGACCTGGGAAAGGCGACAGCGATGGCGGTGCCCAGATCGAGGCCAGGTTGGGCCGAAGAGGCGAGGGCGAGAGGCAGAAACGGGTCATACTGCGTCTCGGCGGTGAAGAAGCCGTCGTATCCGAGCCCGGCGGCTCGGACTGCGGCGTCGGTCGCCCCCTCGGGAGGGCTCGGTGGGTAATAGAAGTCGACTTTCATGGGGCGGCCAGAGTAGATCGCAGCCCGGTTGGGTACGATCAGGACCAATGAAGACTCTGGCCAAGGTGGTGGGTGTCGTCGGGGCGGCAGCCGCTCTCGTCTGGGCGATGCGGGACAGATTCATCTCGGTCGCCGCCTCACGCGAGCCCGAACCACCGGTGCTACGCACGGCTCCCCCGGATTCGGACGTCACCGGCATCGACGAGATCGCCGGCATCGGGCCGGTGTTCGCCGGCCGCCTCAAAGGCGCCGGCATAGACGACGTCGCCAAACTGGCATCCGCTACTCCGGACACCATCGCCGAGGTGGCGCAGGTGAGCGGTGCCCGGGCCCGGACCTGGATCGAACAGGCCCGCTCCCTGGCCTGAAGGTGCCCTATCTCCAACAGCCGGAACAGCTCGGTGAACTGCTCGAAGGCGAGCCTTCCTACCGGGTCGACCAGCTCCGCAACTGGCTCTATAAGACGCCGGTTTTGAGCGCTCAGGCCATGACCAACCTCCCGGGTGCTCTTCGAGAGAAGCTGGGGCAGCTCTGGCCCTTCGAGATCGAAGTGGAGCAATCCGCCGACGGCGGCACCACCCGGAAATGGCTGTTTCGGGCGCGGGACGGCGCCGCCATCGAAGCCGTCCTCATGGGCTACCCCCGTCGCGCCACGCTTTGCATCTCGAGCCAAGCCGGCTGTGCCCTGGGATGCACCTTCTGTGCGACCGGCCAGTTCGGTTTCGAACGTCATCTCGAGCCCGGCGAGATCATGGCCCAGGTGGCTTACGCCCAAGCCTTCCTTCGTCAGATCGGGATGCCCGGGACGCCCGACCACCTGACCAACGTCGTATTCATGGGGATGGGCGAGCCTCTGGCCAATTACGGGCGGGTGCGCGAGGCGATCAGGCGGATGATCGAAGTGATGGGCCTGTCGGCGAGATCGATCACCGTCTCGACTGTCGGCATCGTGCCCGGCATCAGACAGCTCGCCGACGAGCCGTGGGCCGTGTCACTGGCGGTCAGCCTGCACGCCGCCGACGACGAGTTGAGGAGCAGCCTCGTCCCGATCAATCGCCGCTACCCACTAGCGGAGCTCGAGGCGGCTGCCGCCGGCTACTTCGAGAAGAAGCGACGCCGGCTCTCCATCGAGTGGACGATGATGGAGGGTGTCAACGACACCACGGACCAGGCAGTCAAGCTCGCCGCCATCGCGGGCCGGTTGCGCGCCCATGTCAATCTGATCGCACTGAACCCGACGCCGCTGACCGCGGAGAAGGCGTCGACCACCACGGCCATCGCCGGGTTCGCCCGGGAATTGAGCCGGCGTGGAATAAACGTCACCGTCCGTGACACCCGAGGACGCGATATCGACGCCGCCTGCGGGCAACTCCGCCTTCTAGCCGGGAAGCCGGGCCTGCAGCCACTGACAAAATCGGTTTAGCTGGCAATTTCGCGATCTCGGGTTAGGGTGAACTCGCGGACGGAACAAGGGGCCTGAAGGAGTTGGACCTTCATGCCAGTCAAAAGACGCGCCCGCGCCATCGCTGTTGGCTCGGTTCTCGCCCTGACTGTGGCTCTCTTTTCATTGGAGTACACCGTCCAGCGTGGGGACACCCTGAGCGAGATCGCACGTGATCATGACGTGTCACTTGCAGATGTCATCGAGTTGAACGAGATGCCTAATCCCGATCTGATCCGTCCCGGCCAGGTCATCCTCATCCCCGGTGTGGATGGCTCCCCGGAGCAGCTACATGTGGTGAGCAAGGGCGAGTCCTTGAACCGGATCGCGGCTGCGTACGGCCTCAGCGCCTCAGCCATCGCAGAGTCGAACAGTCTGCCCAACCCGAATCTCATCCAACCTGGCCAGGAACTGGTGATCCCGGCCGTCCGCAAAAATGCAGCCGTGGCTGCGGCACCGGCATCGGGTGTCGATAGCGAGGGCGGCTCGGGCCGATCCGGCGAGTTCCACATCGTGGCGAGGGGTGAAACCCTGGAGGCCATCGCTGGGAAGTACTCGCTGTCGCCGGACGCCCTTGCGAGCGCCAACGGGATCGTCAATGGCAAGGTCTACACGGGCACGCGCCTTTTCCTCGACGGCCCGGCCTTCGTGGGCGAGGGCAGCGGTGGGTCGGGGACCTACGTGGTGCAAAAGGGAGACCGATTGGGCGACATCGCAGCCAAGTACGGCACCAACATCTCGACTCTCGCCGACCTCAATGGTCTCTCCGACGTCGACAACATTCGTTCCGGTCAGACCCTGGCAGTACCCGGTGGGTCGAGCTGGATCTGCCCCGTCGAAGGGGGCAGGTACTTCAACGACTGGGGCTTCCCCCGCGGTGGCAGCCGTTTCCACGAGGGCAATGATGTGTTTGCGGACCTGGGATCACCGGTGCGCGCTCCCGTGTCCGGCACGGTCGAGCTCATCGAGGGAGCCATCGGTGGGCTTCAGTTCAACCTTCTCGGAAGCGACGGGATCAAGTACCTCGGATCCCACCTCAACGAAGCCGGCAAGACGGGCGAGGTGAGTGCCGGTGATGTCATCGGCTATGTGGGCACGTCGGGCAACGCCCAAGGCACGACGCCACACCTCCATTTCGGTATGTACCGCGATGGCGTCGCCATCAACCCCAACCCATCCCTGACTTCAAACGGCTGCTGAGCCAGCCCACGGAGCAGGCTCAGACAATCAATTGCTTGAGATGATCGAGGCGGATCGCTCCTGCGTCGAGCAATCGACGATGGAAGTCCTTCGCGTCGAAGTTGCCGGCCTCGGAGCTCATCACCTCGCGCCTGATGGCGAGGATCTCCCGCTCCCCGACCTTGTACGAGATCGCCTGACCGGGCCATCCGAGATATCGCAATACCTCTGATTCGGCCACGTCGAGGGGCTGTCTGCCGATCCTCTCCATGTATTCCACGGCCAGGTCGTGGTTCCAGACCTCGCCGGGATGAAGCGGAGCATCTCGGGGGATCCGTTTCTCGAGATGAGCCCCGATATCCACGACCACCCTCGTCGACCTGAACAACTGACTGGCGAGCAAGCCGAGCCGATACTCGGGATTCTCGAAGTAACCGAGCTCTTCCATGAGCCGCTCGGCGTAGAGCGCCCATCCTTCGCCCGAGCCCGGGTACCAAACCAGCAGGCGATGGAATCGAGACAGCCTGTCCCGCTGCAGGACGGCGGTACCCACTTGGAGATGATGCCCGGGGAATCCCTCGTGGTAGGCGGTCGCGACTTCCTGCCAGTGCGGGATTCGAGTCCTCTCCCCCAGGGCGTACCAGATCGAGCCAGGGCGGGAGAAGTCTTCGGACGGTGCGTGATACCAGGCCCCGAGACTGCCCCCAGGAGGTGCGAGGTTCACGGTGACATCCCGAATCTCCTCCGGGACATCGAAGGCCGACCCGTCGAGTTGTCGAACGGCATCCTCCTGGATGCTGCGGACGAATTCGACAAAGGCATCGTGGTCCGGGGCGGATCGGGCGGGATCGGTGTCGAGGAGATCGATCACATTCTCGACGCTGAGAGCCGAATCGATCTCGGCCGAGGTGTCTTCCATCTCGCCCATGAGGCGGTGCACCTCGGACCAACCCCAGTCGTATGTGTCGTCGGGGTCGAGGTCCATGCCGAGGAAGCGCTCCGCCTCCTCCAGGTACCGATCACGCCCTACGGCGTCGGAATCCACCGCTCGAGGCCGGTACACGGTTTCGAGCCAGTCGGCGAAGTCAGCCAGGTCCGATCTGGCCACTTCCACGGCGGCTTCGACGCGATCTGCGGCGCCTCCACCTTCCTCGGCAAGGGACGGAAAACGCGCGAATCGGGAGTCCGGGCCTGCGGCGGACCGTACCTGCTCGACGACGGTCGCCACTTGGCGCCGGGCCACGGCCAGACCCTCATCGAGACCGACCTGGAGACTCGCCATGTATCCGTCGAGCAACTCACGCCAGGTCGACAAACGTGTGACGATGTTGTCCCAGGCCTCCGCCCCTTCTCGGGGCATGATGTCGAAGACATCGCGCGAGCTCTGGAAGGCGCTGTAGACGTGGTTGAGGTCTCTCTTCCAGTGCCCACTGTCGTGAAGCCGCCGCTGAGAATCGAGGTAGGCGCTGACGATCTGAGCCTCCCGCGCCTGTATCGGGTCCGGGTGATCGAGGTGTTGCGACAGGTCGGCGATGCCCCTGGTGAACAAGTCGGCTTTGGCATCTTCACCTTTGGGTGACTTGTCGTCCCACAGGTGATCATGACCGGCGATCCCGGCCTCGGTCGCCGCTATCGGCGACAGAGCGGCATAGGAATCGGTCAGATGGTCGCAAATCTCGAATGGTGTGGTGACGTCGGCCTCCTCTTGGCGGTGGAGGGTATACCGACCCCGAATACCCTTCGCCTGGTGCAAGACGTGATCGAGGTCCGGCCCGACGAGCGATTCGACATCGATCGCCTCACCGGATGGATCGCGAGCCAGGGCGGGCTTCCCGAGGGCACTCCTTCTGTCAGGCAATTCGCCGGCGGCAAGGCCAACCTCACCTACCTGCTCGAATTCCCGGAAGGCGACCAACTCGTGCTGAGGAGGCCTCCACTCGGCCCGGTCGCCGAGAGCGCGCATGACATGACGCGGGAGTACACCGTCCTCTCCCGGCTCTGGGAAGGGTTCGACAAGGCGCCGCGAGCTGTGGCCCTATGCGACGCCTCGTCCGTCATCGGCGCGCCCTTTTTCTTGATGGAGCCGAAGATGGGAGTTGTCATCCGTGACACGGTGCCTGCTTGGATTCGGCGGAGGGCGCGACGAAAGGGCGAACCGCAAGCTGTCCACCGTCGTCATCGACACCCTGGTCGAGCTGCATTCTGTGGACGCGGCGAGTTGGGGCTTGGGAGAACTGGGACATCCTGATGGGTTCCTGGAGCGGCAGGTCGAAGGGTGGTGGAAGCGATGGGAGCTGGCCAAGCACGACGACGACCCCGTCGCCGACGAGGTGGGCTCCTGGCTCCGGTCGACCGTCCCCGTGTCGGGTCCTCCGACCTTGCTCCACAACGATTGGCGCTTGGACAACATGGCCGTGTCAGCGGACGACCCGGGCATCTGTGTGGCGGTGTACGACTGGGACATGGCGACCAGGGGGGATCCCCTGGCAGATGTGGGCACGTTGATGGCCTCCTGGTACGACGAAGGGGAGGAGCGATCGACTCTGGCCCCGATGCCCACCACCTCTCCCGGCTGGCTCGATCGGAGGGCGGCCCTCGACCGGTATCAGGAGCTATCTGGCCGTGATCTCAGTGGCGCCGACTGGTATGTCGCCTTCGGGACCTGGAAGCTCGGGGTCGTCCTGCAACAGATCTACATCCGCTGGCTGCGCGGTCAGACCAAGGATCCGCGCTTCGAGGTGCTCGGCGAAGGCGCCAGCGCTCTGTTCCGTCTGGCGGCCCAGAGGCGACCCTAGGCCGTCAACGACAACCCTCTGGGCTGTCGACCCTCGGCCGGGGAGGCAGAGAACCACCGCATGGTTGTTAATTTGGGGCCAGCGATGACATCAGGAGACCTCCCGGTCGGGACGGTCAGCTTTCTCTTCTCTGACATCGAGGGCTCGACGAGGATGCTTCAAGAGCTCGGCGATGCTTTTCGACCTGTTCTCGAGCGCCACAACACAATCGTGCATGAGTCCGCCGACACTCACCGCGGCCGCATCGTGAAGAACGAGGGCGACGGTTTCTTTGTCGCGTTCCAGTCCGCGCTCGACTCGGTGGGCAGCGCGATCGAGATTCAGCGCCGCTTGGCGTCCGAGGAATGGGCCGCACCGCAGAGCGTCAAGGTCAGGATCGGCATCCATACCGGCGAGGGCCGGCTCGGAGGGTCGGACTACGTGGGAATCGACGTCCACCGCGCTGCCCGGATCGGGGACAGCGGTCACGGGGGCCAGACACTGATCTCGGAGGCCACTGCCCGTCTCACCGAGTACAACCTCCCCGAAGGGACCCGATTGGAGGATCTCGGGACTCATCGCCTCCGGGACCTGACCCACGACGAGCACATCTACCAGCTGAGTATCGACGGCTTGCCCACGGAGTTTCCCCCGTTGCGGACACTCACGTCGACCAAGGGAAATCTGCCGATTCGTGATTTGACGCTGGTCGGCCGCCAGCTCGAGAAACAGGCGGTGATCGAGGCTCTGGGTCGTTCCCGCCTGGTGACGCTGACCGGGCCGGGCGGCGTGGGCAAGACCACCCTCGCCCTCAAGGTCGCCGAGGAGCTCACCGCTGAGTTCGAAGACGGCGTGTGGTTCGTCGAGGTGTCGAGGGTCCTCGACGACAACCTTTTGGCCGCAGCCATCGCCCGCCAGCTCCACATCACCGAGAGCCCGCTCAAATCCATCAGCGACACGCTGATCTCGCGTCTGGCCAAGGCCCGCTCGCTCTTGATCCTGGACGGATGCGAGCACCTGATCGACGCGGTGGCCAAGCTGACGGATCAACTCCTCCTCGGGACCGAGGAATTGAAGATCCTCGCCACGACGAGGGAGTGGCTTTCGATCCGAGAGGAGCACCTGGTGCAGCTTTCCCCGCTCGGCGTCCCGGGCCACGACGTCAGGTCGTTGGACGGCATCGCGGCGTTCGACTCCGTCGCCTTGTTCCTCAATCGGGCCCGACTCGTCAACCCCAATTTCGAGCTGAACCTCGTCAACGTCCAGCAAGTGGCGGAAGTGTGCCGCCGTCTCGATGGGATTCCTCTGGCCATCGAGCTCGCCGCGGCGCGTCTCAAGGTCCTATCCGTTGGACAGCTCGTCGAGCGACTCGATCAACAGTTCGCCCTCCTCGCCGGGACGGCCCGTGATCTCCCCCCGCATCAGCAGACGCTCGAGACCACGCTCGATTGGAGCTACGACTTCCTCGGGGGTGCGGAGCGCGCCCTCTTCAGCCGGCTCTCTGTGTTCAATGGCGGCTTCACCCTCGAGGCGGCCGAGAGCGTGTGCTCTGGTGGCCTCGTAGCCCGAGAACATGTCATGAACCTGTTGGGCCGCTTGGTCGAGACCTCCCTGGTCATGGCCACCGACAGCGACCCGATCCGCTACCGGCTGCTCGAGCCGATCAGCCACTACGCCCGAATGAGACTGGGCGAGGGATCCGAGCGGGACGACCTGCGCGACCGTCACGCCGCGTTCTTCCTCGCCATGGCGGAGGAAGGAGACAACGAGATCCTCGACATCCAGCAGAACGTTTGGGCCGATCGCCTCGAGTCGGATCGGTACAACCTCCGCTCGGCCCTCGAGTGGCTGCACACCTCAGGGCGCGCCGAGAAGACGCGATGGCGATGGCGGGGGCCCTTCGCTGGTTCTGGGTGATCAAACGAGAGGTGAGCGATGGCACCGAGTGGCTGGAGCGGACCCTGTCCCATCGTGAAGGCGTTGACCCGTCCATCGTGGCCCGAGCCCTCAATGGTGCCGGGCTCCTCGCCAGCAGACGACTCGCGTTCGACGAGGCCCACGCCGCTCTGACCGAGTCGATGGAGATATACCAGCGGCTGGGGGACCGGCGAGGCGAGGCCCGGCAGGCGTATCAGCTGATGGCGACGGCGTGGCTCCGAGACGATCTCGAGGAGGCCGAACGACTTGCCCCCGAGGCCGAGCGACTCACCAGGGAGGTGAGAGACACCTGGATGCTGGCCTGGACACTCGCCGTCTGGGGGACGATGGCCCGTCTTCAGGGAGACCTGGTGCTGGCGCGGGCGAAGATGACCGAGAGCCACCAGATGTTCCTGGAGCACGCCGGCGTGCTCGATGTGGGGTGGTCAGCGCTGCGACTCGGCGCCCTTGCCCGCGACGAGGGGGACTACAACGAGGCAACCGACCGGTACACCGAGGGACGGGCGCTACTGGTGATCGCCGGCGATTCCCTCGGGGTGGCCCATGCCGACGCCGGCCTGGGAGCGATGGGTTGGCTGGCCGGAGACCATGACTACTCATTGGAGCTGTTCAAGTCGGTCCTGGAAGGATTCGCTCGGCATGACGAGGCAGCGAACAACCTGTTCGAGATGAAGACGATGATCCAGTCGAACCCGACCACCGACGAGCTTCAGAGGGTGGTCGAGCAGAATCGGGATCGGGCGACGACGGTCGACGAGAACGAGGGAGCCAGAGCCGCGCTCGGTGAGTACCTCTATCACATGGGTAAGACGGCCTTCCGCCACGGTCAGTTCGAGCGGGCCCAAACCGCACTCGTCGAGAGCTTGGTCCTATGCAATGGCGCCAATGACATGCGCGGTGTGTCCATCGCAACCGCCGGTCTGGCTGTCTGTGCCCATGCTCGCGGCCGTGACATGCTGGCTGCGCGCCTCTTTGGCCTCGCCGACTGGGTGGCCAGCCATCATCGCATCGCGGTTTGGCCCCCGCCTGAGGAGCGTGACTACGCCGCTCAGGTGGCCGCGACCCAAGAGAGCCTCGGCAGTCAGGACTTCGCCCACGCCACCGTCGCCGGGGAGTCTCTCTCTATCGAAGACGCCATCGAGATGGTTCGCACCGAAGTCTGAGACCGATCAGTAGTCGATGCCCCTCCTGGCCATCACGCCCGCGTCGAAAGCGTGCTTGACCTTCTTCATCTCGGTGACTGTGTCCGCCACCTCGACCAGAGCAGCTGGTGCATCCCTCCCGGTGAGGATGAGATTGAGTCGTTCGGGGCGATTGGCGATCGCGGCCAGCACGTCCTCGATGTCGATCCATCCCCAGTTGATCGGATAAGTCACCTCGTCGAGGATCAGCAGGTCGTAGTCGTCGGAGGCGATCTTCTCTTTGGCCGAAGCCCAGGTTTCCCGTGCCACCGCCTCTGATTCCTCCATGTCTTCGGAATCCCAGGTGAAGCCGTCGCCGAGCGCCCACCAATCGATCCCAAGCCGTCTGCCCACCTCCTCCTCGCCCACCTTCCACTCCCCCGACTTGAGGAATTGGATGACTGCCACCTTCCAACCCCGGGCAATGGCTCGAAGGGCAGTGCCGAATGCAGCGGTCGACTTGCCCTTGCCATCGCCGGTGTTGACCAGGACCTGAGAGGGAAGCCGCCGGTGTGCTGCCAGCGGAGAGTCAGTCGGCGGGCTGAGAGGATCTGTCACTCTGCCTCCGAGTGGGGATCACGGTGGGGCCGTCGCCATTGGTCACGACACGAATCCCCGGACCGTAGCTGGGGATGAGGTTCTCTTCGGTGAGGACCGCCGCCGCGCTGCCCTCTGCGACGACATGACCTTTGTTGAGAAGCACCAGTCGGTCCGCGAAACGGCCGGCCATGGTCAGGTCGTGGAGCGCGGTTACCACCGTCAGCCCATCGATCCGACGCAATTCATCGAGTATCTCGAGGACTTCCAGAGCGTGGCCGATATCGAGGCTCGAGGTCGGCTCGTCGAGGAGGAGGACCGGCGCCTCCTGGGCCAGAGCCCGGGCGAGGACAGCCCGCTGCGCCTCTCCCCCGGAGAGGGTCGACAGGGGGCGGTCGGCGAGATCGACGAGATCGAGGCGTTCGATCGCTCGCTGCACCGAATCCAGGTCGTGACTGCTCTCCGACCCCAGATATCCGAGATGGGGTGTCCGCCCGAGAAGCACATAGTTGGCCACGTTCATCTCGTCAGGGAGCAAGGGCCGTTGGGGCATCCAGGCGATGTCCGTGCCCACCTTCTGCTCACCGCCCCCGCCCTCGATGATCCCGTCATGGGAGACGACTCCGACCGCGGCCTTGAGCAGGGACGACTTCCCGGCACCGTTTGGACCGATCAATCCGATCCATTCCCCATCGCCCGCCGTTAGATCCAAGGGCCCGACGACGGTGACACCATCGAAGGAGACGGAGACATCACGCCAAGAGATCACGAGGATCCCCGCATCGTTCGGAGGACCAACAGGAAGAACGGGGCACCCAGGAACGCGGTCACCACGCCGATGGGGAGCTCGCCCGGGGCTATCACTGTCCGGGCGCCGAGATCGGCCACGATGAGAAATGAAGCCCCGTATGCCAGTGACAGCGGGATGATCACACGGTAGCTCCAACCGGTCAGCAGCCGGATGGTATGGGGCACGATGATCCCGACGAACGCGATCAGCCCGCTGACACTCACCGCCGCGGCGGTGGCCAGGGTTGCCGCGAGCACGACCAGCCGTCGCACTCGCAGGACGTCCACACCGAGACCCGCAGCCTCTTCGTCGCCCAGTCCGAGCACATCGAGGAGCCGGCGAAGGACAACGAGCACGCCCGCCGACACGACTGCGTAAGGGAGGAGGGTCAACACCTCGCCCCAGCCAACGGTCACCAGCCGGCCCAGGATCCACGAGTAGACCTCGCGCAGGTTCTCGTAGTTGCGCTGGAGCAGAAAAGTCTGGATGGCCGTGGCAAAGGCTGCCACGGCCACCCCGGCCAATATCAACGACGTCGTGGTCCGACCGCCGACGGTTCGGCTCAGGACATAGGTCGCACCGACAGCGGCCAGACCGCCCACGAAAGCCACGATGGGTATCGCCGCCGATCCGCCGTCGAGACCGATCACGACCGTCGCCCCCAAGCCTGCTCCGGCCGCAACCCCGAGGAGATATGGATCGGCGAGCGGGTTGCGAAACACACCCTGGTATCCGGCTCCGGCCACCGCCAACACGGCACCCACGAGCCCTCCCATCACGACCCGGGGCATCCTCAGCTCGAAGAGCAGCCTGGTCTCGACCTCGGTCAGACCATGACTGACCTCCAAGAACGGGAGCTGATCGGCCACGGCCTTGAGCACGTCGGCAGGTGACAAGGCCACCGAACCGACCAGAAGCCCGGCCATTCCCGCGACGAGAAGGAGAAGGGCCGCTACCAGCCCACCGCCCGGCCCCCACCCGAGCCGGGGCGATCGCGGGCGGCGCCGGCAAGGTTCTCAAGAAGCGGGAACTAGCCCTGTCACGGACTCGGCGATCACCTCGAGCAATTCGACGACACGGGGGCCCCAGTTGGAGGCGAGATAGGAGTCGAGTGGGACGATGGCTCCGTTCTGGACTGCCGTCATCTCGGCCCACCCGGGACGCTCGCTCAGACTCTCGGGCGTGACCCCGAAGTCGACGTCGGCCAGATAGATGAGGTCAGGGTCCTGACTCAGGATGTATTCCGAGGAGAGTTGGGGGAAACCGCTCCCGTCGGTGTCGGCCTCATCGGCGATGTTGGTCAGACCGAGGAGCGAGTAGATCTGGCCCAGGAAGCTGTTCGATGATGCCGAGAAGAAGGTGGCATCCACCTCGTGATAGAACGTCACACCCGCCGGCACCGTGGTCGTCGCCACGATCTCGTCGATGTCGGCCTGCATCTGCGCGACGACCTCCGCCGCCTCACCGATGTGCCCAGTGGCCGCGCCAAGCACCTCGAGCTGGCTGTAGGAGTCGTCGAGGCTGAGCGCCGTCGGCAGGAGAAGCGTTGGAACCCCAACTGCTTCCAGACCGGCTACCAGCTCACCCGGGTCGAAGGAGATGACAACCAGGTCCGGCTCGTACCCGACGATCGCCTCGATATTCGGAGTGAAACCGGAGAGATCGGTGATTGGTGCCTCGGCCGGATACGTGGAGAACTCATCGACGGCAACTACTTGTTCGCCTGCGCCGATGGCGAACAACATCTCCGTCCCGGTAGACGAGAGCGACACGATGCTCTCGGGCATCTCCTCGATGGTGACTGCGCCGTTGGCGTCGGTCACCTCCACGGGAAAAGCCACGGTCGTCGTGGTGTCAGGTGCGGTTGTCGTGGTCGGGTCGGGCGCAGCCGTAGTGGTTGTTTCCGCTGCCTCGTCGGCGGTCGTGCTAGTGCTCCCCCCCGTCGTGCCGCAAGCGACAAGGGCGAGCAAGGTGAGGATCAGGGTGATCCTTCTCATATGAGACATCCTCCGCTATCGGAGGATGAAGAGGCCGGTGGCTTCCCTGAGCCCACGCTTCCGTCTTCATCCGAGACTTTCGTCGTGGCCCTGGAGAACAGGCGACCTGGCTCGTCCCCCTGAGGGGGCTTCACAGTTGCGGGACAGCACCGGGGTCTAACCGGCTTCGCTGCCTCCGGGGCACCCACCACAAGACGATGGGCCCGGCCAGCATAGCCGGGCCCATCGGGAGGAGTTCTTGGTCAGCCGACGTCGGCTGGGCGCTCCCCGAGCGTCACCGGGATCGTCACCTCTTCGCCATCACGGATGACCACGAGGTCCACTGTGTCGCCGGGCTGGTGGGTGACGACCTGTGCGGCGAGGTCGCCTCCACCTTGCACCGGAGCGCCGTCGATGGAGATGACGATGTCATCGACTTGCAGGTCTGCCTC
The DNA here is from genome assembly GCA_963837055.1 of uncultured Acidobacteriota bacterium. Classification (GTDB taxonomy): domain Bacteria; phylum Actinomycetota; class Acidimicrobiia; order Spongiisociales; family ZC4RG35; genus JARDZU01. The sequence continues at coordinate 60,561 of CAWILU010000006.1, forward strand.
GTCGGCAGCGCTGCCCTCCGTGACCTCGGCGATGAGAGCACCGGCCCGACCTGACTCGATCTCACCCAAGGAGACACCGAGATACGCACTCTCGATTTCCTCGCCGGCGACCACGCGCTCGGCGATGTCATGGGCGATGTCGATCGGGACCGCGAAGCCCACACCGTCATTGGCGCCGGAGAGGCTGAAGATGGAGACATTGATGCCGATCACCCGTCCCTCGCGGTCGACCAGTGGGCCTCCTGAGTTGCCCGGGTTGATCGCGGCGTCTGTCTGAAGCACTGCTCTGGCCGAATTGCCTTGAGGAATGGCCTGGTCGACTGCGGAGATGATGCCCGAGGTAACGGTGCCCTGGAGACCCCATGGGCTGCCGACGGCAATTGCCATCTGCCCGACTTGGGGCTGATCGTCGAGCGCGAGCTCGGCGGCGGGGAGATCGGCGCGGTCCACCTGGACCACGGCGACGTCGGCACCGGTCGTGCCACCGACCACGGTTCCCTCGACCTGCTCACCGTCGGCAAGGCGCACTGTCACGGTGTCGGCGCCCTCGACGACATGCGCCGCGGTGAGGATCAATCCGCTCGAGTCGTAGATGACGCCGGATCCAACGCCGCCGCCAGTCTGGATCTGCACCACAGAGGGGAGGATCACTGCGGCAGCATCGGCAACCGGCTCTTCGCCTGGGACCAGCTCGTCGCCCGAGGCGGCCGGCTGTTCTCCCTCGTCAGATCCGGGCTGGGCCGTGCCTTCTGCCGCTACCTCGTCATCGGAGTTGAGAGTGGTGATCAGATAGGTGGCTGCAGACGAGCCCACGACAAGCAACAACGCCAGGAAGGCGACCAGCCATGGCGAGACGCGCCCCGGCCGTGACGACTTCGCCGGCTTGGCCGGAATTATCGGCGGTGTCTGCGCCGTCTGGGCAGGGCTTGTGGGTGGGGTGGCCGGTGCCGGCTGCGGCGGCTCCAGGGTGTCGGTGATCACCGGTACCTCCGTGGCAACGTTGCCCTGTGGAGCTGGGTTCTCGGTGCTACCCGCGCTCTCCTCGCTCGCGACCGGGCCTGAGTGCCCGGTCATTTCCTCATTGGTCATCGTCCAAAACCTCCTGGCATGCCCCGAACGTATGAGACCGAAGATCAATCGTTCGTAAAGGGAGTGAAATCAGGCGGCGGTCCCTCGGCTCCGGCAGTCGGGAGCCAGATGGTCATCGTGGTGCCCATTCCATCGAGCCCGGTCGAGGAGACCAGGGCGCCCTCATGCCCCTCGGCGATCTGCTCCACGATGGAGAGGCCAAACCCAATGCGGCCGCCCTCCGGCTCCTCGGGAAGCCCGGGGCCCTGATCAGCGACGGCCATCCATGCCCAATCTCCGTTGAGTCCAGCCCCGATCCGGATCCGTGAACCCGGTCCCGAGGCGCTGATGGCATTGTCGAGGAGGTTGGTGAAAGCGCGATCGATGGCGACGGCGACACCTTCGATGAAAGCGGGAGATGCCTGGCTCTCGAGCACGATTCCTCGCTCGGCCAACGTTTTGCCCAACTCGGCCGTCTTGGCCTCGACCAGGTCTGCCAGATTCAGGGCAACTGCCTGCGCCTTGCCGGCCTGGAGACGAGCGGTGGCGAGAAGCCCATCGATCATCTCCGACATCTTCTCTGCGTTTCGTCGAACGATGCCACCCACCTCGCGCCAGTCTGACACCGTCGCCTTCTCGTCATCCTCGACAACCTCGACGTTGGACCGAATGACGGCCAGGGGGGTCCTCAGATCGTGGCTGGTGTCGGCCAGGAACCGTCGCTGGCTGGAGAAGGCTCGGTCGAGCCGCTCCAGCATCCCATCGAAGGTGGCGGCGAGCTGGGTGATCTCGTCGTCGGGACCGGTGAGACCGATACGACGACTCAGGTCGGATGCCTGGATCTCGCGGGCGACAGCGGTGATTTCCTTCACCGGTCTCAGGACCCGCCCCGACATCACCCATCCGACCACGATGCTCAAGAGGAAAAGTGCGACCAGAGCGAGGATGGTGGCCTTCGCCACCTCATTGAGGACGATCTCGCTGTAGACCGATTCGATCATGCGGACCTCTCGTGCGGCGAGGCTGGGGATCACACCGATCTGGACACCGTCCTGGATGACCGGTCTGCCCGACCACACGTATTGGGTCATGGTCTGGGCGCGGAGCCAGTTCCTCAGCGCCATGTAGACGAGGCCGAGCAGTGCCCCCCCAAGACCGAAGACGATGGCTGAGTACTGAACCGAGAGGCGGAACCGGATCGAGTTCCTGGCCTGCATCACTCCCCCAGCCTGTAGCCGCGGCCGGGCACGGTGGCGATCAGAGGAGGATCACCCAGCTTCTTGCGAAGGTTGCTCACTGTGACTCTGACGACGTTGGTCATGGGATCGGCCATCTCATCCCAGACGTGCTCGAGAAGGTGTTCCTGGCTGAGGACGTGGCCGGCGTGTGACATGAAATAGTGGAGCAGGGAAAACTCCTTCGCAGTGAGGTCGAGTCGTTCGTCATCCCGGCTTGCCTGGAACCGAGCCGGATCCAGTCGCAATGGGCCCACGTCGAGGACCGGGTCGTTGCTCTCGTCTCTGCGAAGCAGTGCGCGAACTCGAGCCGACAACTCGGCGAAGGCAAAGGGCTTGACCAAATAGTCATCGGCGCCGGAATCGAGGCCGGTCACCCGGTCTTCGACACCATCGCGCGCCGTGAGCATCAAGATGCGCGGACGCTCCCCTTCTAGGGTGGGAAGCTCTCCACTCACCAGCCGACTGCACAGATCGATGCCAGAGCCATCCGGGAGGCTCCAGTCCAGACACACCAGGTCATAGCTGGCGGTGCGGAGCTTGATGTCGGCATCGCCCGCCGTGAGAGCTGTGTCCACGGCGTGACCATCACGACGGAGGCCGCGCGCTATGGCATTGGCCAGATCGGGCTCATCTTCGACGACTAATAGACGCACTTCTCTCCAAGCTAAGGGACCCCGGGTAACGAACTGATAAACCAGAGGTCGCCGGTGCTCCATACAAGTATGGGTCCAGCGACCCAACTGATAGTGAAACGGATTGACGATGATGTGAGTCGGATACTTTGCAAATGGTTGTTACTTTCATAACCCAAGATCAAGACGGATTTCACACCTTCACCGGCCATGTGGTCTCGCGCGGGCCATCGACGATCGTGTTGATGCTGACAGAGCCCTTCAGCATGGCGGGCCGATCGGTTCAGTTCCCCAAGACCGCGGTCGTCGAGGAAAAGGTCGTCTCCGCCTGAGACATACGATGGCGCCCGGGGCCCCGCTTCCCTACGGTCTGCCACCATGTTCCTAGACGCCTCCACCTGGCAAGCCCTGGCCATCGCCGGAGCGGTCGGTGGCGTGGCGGGTCTCATCGCCGGATTCATCGCCAGTGCCGACAATCTCATCGGTGCGATTCTGATCGGGATAATCGGTGGAATCGCCGGGTCGGCCATCATGAGGATCGCCGGCGCCCCTGCCGTATTCGCCTCCGTTGGAGATGGGTTCTCCCTGGTCTGGGCCGCGGTCGGTGGCCTCATCCTCGGTTACGTCGTCGGACGATCCAACTAGCGAGCGCCCGTCAGGGCGCGTCCCCATCCGCGGGCGTTATCTCGACCTGACCCACCCGCCGACCATCGGTGTTGCGGACCCGCAGCCTCCAACCCTGGTCCTCGATGACGTCGCCGCGCCGGGGCAGCCGCCCCAATCGATCCATGACCAGGCCACCAATGGTCTCGTAGTCGCCCGTGGGAAGCCTCACCCCGTAGCGCAACAGCTCGTCGGGACGCACAGTCCCCGCGGCGACGATGCGCCCCGTCGGCTCCACGGACACGAGCTGCTGGGTTCGATCGTGCTCATCGGAGATCTCGCCAACGAGCTCCTCGGCGATGTCCTCCATCGTGATGATCCCGGCCGTGCTGCCGTGCTCGTCGACCACGACGGCTAGATGAGTGCGGGCCTGCCGCATCTCGTCAAGCACCGACCGAAGTGGCGCGGTCTCCGGGACCACTAACGGCTCTCTCAGGAGCGAGGCCGGCAGGGGCTCATCCCGGTCGATGTCGTCGGACATCAGATCCTTGACGTGAACCAGACCGACGATGTCATCGAGGTCACCGGCATAGAGCGGAATGCGGGAGTGCCCCGTCGCCCGCATCAGCTCCTGGATGTCGAGGACCGGGGCAGCGGCGAGGACGGCCACGATGTCAGGTCTCGGGACCATCACCTCGGATGCGTCGAGATCGCCGAAGATGATCGCACCGGTCAGCAGACGGTGGGCAAAGTCCTCGATCACCCCCTCCTTGCGCCCGGTGCCGATTATCACGGCGAGGTCCTCAGCCGAGTGGCCCACGTCCAGAGCGTCCGTCGCAGGGACCCGGAAGAGGCGGAGGACCCAGTTGGCGCTGCCATTGAGGAACACGATCAGGGGCTTGAACAAGAGGATGAAGCCTCGGAAAGGAAGTGCCAGGGCCACGGCTACTCGCTCCGGGGCAGAGATCGCGATGTTCTTGGGCGCCATCTCACCCACGACCATGTGGAGGAAGACCACGATGAGGAGCGCGATCACGAGGGAGATGCCGTGAATCACGTTCTCGGACACGGGTAGGAAGCCAAGCCCTAGCTCGAAGATGGATGCTACGGCCGGCTCAGCCACGGCGCCCAACACCAGAGATGCCATCGTGATGCCCAGTTGCGCTGCAGCCAGACTGAGCGTGAGGTTCCTGTTCAGGCCCACCGCCACCTGGGCGGACCGGCGGGGCACCTGCTCGAGCACATTCCGACGGGCAGTGATGTAGGCGAATTCGGCGGCGACGAAGAACCCGTTGGCGAGAAGGAGCAGGACCAGCCAGAGGAGCGCGGGCCAGTTCATGTGCTTTCCCCTTGCCGACCGGAGTCCCTGGTGACCCGAACCTGGTCGACCCGATGGCCGTCCATCGAAAGCACCTCGAAGGCGGTTGCGTCGGCCCTGATCACCTCCCCGACGTGAGGAAATCGCCCCAACGAGGCGACCAGGAAACCGCCTAGCGTCTCGTATCGACCCTCGGGCCACTCGAACCCGATCAGCTCCTCGACCTCGTGACGATGCAAGAGCCCCGAGAGGACCTCGATCTCCTCCTTGTCGGCATCGGATGTCTCCTCGACGTCGTACTCGTCCGCGATCTCCCCGAAGATCTCCTCGAGGAGGTCTTCGATGGTGACGATCCCGGCCGTGCCGCCGTATTCGTCGACCACCACCGCCATCCCTCGCCCTGTGGTTTGCAGCTGGGTGAGCAGGTATTCCAGCGTGCTCGACTCGGGGACCTGGAGAGCAGTCTTTGCAATCTCCCCGACCGGTGTGAGCGGCATCCGGGACTCGGACACGTTGAAACTGTCCTTGACGTGGACGACGCCGACGATGTCGTCGAGATCCTCTTCGAAGATCGGGAATCTGGAGTGCCCGGTCGCCGCCGAGGTCCGGCGCAACTCCCCGATCGAGTCATGACGGCTCAAACCCACCACCGACACCCTGGGCACCATCGCATCGGCCGCGACCTTCTCAGTGAAGGTGATGGCTCGGGTCAGCAACTCGAGCTCGTCGTCGTCTAGACGACCCTCCTCACCAGACGACCGGATCATCAATTCGAGCTCCTCCATCGATCGAACAGCGGCCAACTCCTCCCTCGGCTCGATCCCGAGCTTGCGAACGGTCCAGTTGGCCGACTCGTTGAGGAAGACGATGAGTCGGCGAAGCACCCGATTGACCACTTGCAGTGGGATGGCGAACCACACCGCGGAGAAATAGGGCCGGGCGATGGCCAGGTTCTTGGGCACGAGCTCGCCGAAAACCATTGCCGCACCGGTCGCCAGGATGAAGGCGATCACCAGCGATACCGCCGGGACGGACCTATCCGACAGGAACGGAATCGCGTCGATCACCGGCTCGATCAGCGTCGCCACGGTCGGCTCGGCGATGGCGCCGAGGATCAACGATGTGACCGTGATGCCGAGTTGCGCCCCAGAGAGCTCGAACGAAAGGTTGCGCAATGAGGCGAGGATCCGCCGCGCCGACCGATCACCTTCCTGGGCCTTGCGCTCCACATTGCTTCGATCAACGGCGACGATCGAGAACTCAGCCGCCACAAAGAACCCGGTGAGCAGGATGAGCAGTACCACCGCGCCCAACCCGAGGTAGTTACTGATGGAGAGACTCCGGGCTCACGGTTGGCACAAGGATAAGTCTGATGGGTGGACAGCATGGTTTGTCTCCGCGACCGGGGTGGTAGGTGGCGGTGGAGGCCATGCCGAAATATCTTGTCAACGAGCCTGCCGTGGCCAGGGCCGAAGAGATGATCGCGGCGCGCCAATACGTAGTGCGAAGCGAGTGGTCCGAGGTGCAGCCCGATGCCAGCGCCGAGAACGACTATCTGGATCGGAACGGATGGGAGCCCTACTCCCTGTGGCATCTGGGGCTCACCGACGGAGCCAAGGACGAGACCAAGGCCCGATATGCCTTCGTGTTCGGCGACTTGCGGAGAGTTCATCGGAGCGGGCTGATGGCGTGTCGGTTCCGGGCGACACAGTGGGATCACAAGGAGATCGAGCTGGCCGCCCACGACTTGATCCAGAAGCTCGACGCCCGACGCGCCAGGTCTTAGAACGTATGACGTAAGACTTAAGACGGGTTAAGACGACGCCGTCGTCTTAACCAACCGCTCCCGCCTCCACCATGTTGAGCTCGATGAGGCGGTTCATCTCGACCGCGTACTCCATCGGAAGCTCCTTGACGATGGGCTCGATGAACCCGGCCACGATCATCGACGTCGCTTGGTCCTCGGTGAGACCTCGGGACATCAGATAGAAGAGCTGTTCTTCGCCCACCTTGGATACGGTGGCCTCGTGACCGATCTCTGCGTCGTTCTCCTCGATCTCCATGTACGGGTAGGTGTCCGACCGGCTCTCTTCGTCGAGGATCAGGGCGTCGCAGCGCACGAACGACTTGGCGTTCTCGGCGCCGGGCTCGACACGAACCAGACCCCGGTAGCCGGCTCGACCTCCGCCCTTGGCTATGGACTTGGAGACGATGGTGGAAGTGGTGTCAGGAGCGACGTGGATGATCTTCGCACCGGCATCCTGGTGCTGGCCCTCACCGGCGAAGGCTATGGAGAGCACCTCGCCGTGGGCACCCGGTTCCATCAACCAGACGGCCGGGTATTTCATCGTGAGGCGACTGCCCAGGTTCCCGTCAACCCATTCCATGGTGGCGTTGCGGTAGGCGGCGGCCCGCTTGGTCACCAGGTTGAAAACGTTGTTCGACCAGTTCTGGATCGTGGTGTAACGACAGCGCCCTCCCTCTTTGACCACGATCTCGACCACGGCGGCGTGGAGCGAGTCGGTGGTGTAGACCGGAGCGGAACACCCCTCGACGTAGTGAACGTAGGCGCCTTCGTCGACGATGATCAAGGTCCGCTCGAACTGGCCCATGTTCTCCGAGTTGATCCGGAAATAGGCCTGCAGCGGCTGGTCGACATGAACACCCGGCGGGACATATATGAAGCTGCCCCCCGACCACACGGCCGAGTTGAGGGCGGCGAACTTGTTGTCGTTGGGCGGGATGATCGTGCCGAAGTACTCCTTGACGATGTCGGGGTACTCACGCAGCGCAGTGTCCATGTCGGTGAAAAGGACACCCAGTTTCTCCAGATCCTCCCGATTGCGGTGGTACACCACCTCGGACTCATATTGAGCGGTCACCCCGGCCAGATACTTGCGCTCGGCCTGGGGGATGCCCAGTTTCTCATAGGTCGCCTTGATGGACTCAGGGACCATGTCCCAGTCCTTCTGCTGCTCCCCGGCCGGCTTGACGTAGTAGTAGATGTCGTCGAAGTCGATGGTGTTGAGCGCGCCACCACCGCCCCATTGGGGGATGGGCTTGCGCAGGAAGCGCTGATACGCCTTGAGCCGGAACTCGAGCATCCACTCGGGCTCCTTCTTCATGGCCGACATATCACGAATGACGTCTTCGTCGAGCCCCTTGCGGGGGGCGAAGGCGTATTCGATGTCGTCCTTCCAGCCGAGCTGGTAGGCGCCGAGATCTAGGTCGACGGTAGCCACGTTCTGATCACCTCGGTCATTTGCTTCGTTCTGGCCTCTTGTTTGAACGAGAGAGCGGGGTCTCGCATTTCACAGACCCGCAATTTCCACTATCCCGATAGTGGGATTGTACCGGATGGGTGTGACTGTCGACACCAGTGGCAGCCGCGCGCTGGTCTTCCCAACTCGGTGGACGTCACGAACGCGTTACGCCGGGACATTAAGTTCGGCGCATGCCGGTGATCGTGGTCGGAGGCGATACCCGCACAGGGTCGTGCGGTGATCGAAGGCTTGATGGAACCGGGGCGAGAGGTTCGTGCTTTCGTGTCGGATGCCGACGTCGCCATGGAGTTGAAGGGGCTCGGGGTCAAGGTCGCAATCGGCGACGTCTCCGACGACAGCCATGTCCAGGGCTGTTGCACCAACTGCTTCACCGCAGTATTGATCACCGAGGCGGCCCGAGACGGGCGGGAGCGTGCCTTTGCCTCATCAGAGGCCCAGGTCCTCCGTGGCTGGGCCGAAGCAGTATCTGCTGCCGGTGTCACCAGGGTGATCTGGGTTCACGACGGGGAGACCCCGCCGGTGAGGGCAAAGGAGAGGCGAACCGTCTCCCCGGCCCATCCCCGGCTCGTCAGCGAAGTGGTTGCCCTCGACGACGCCCGTGTCCTCCCCCAGTGAGCGAAGCGAGCGTTGCGGTGCTCAGGACAGCTTGGTGTCCCCGTACCGCATCGCGCCCCGCGCCGCCACGATGCGCAGGTGCTCGGCGCGTTCGAACGCCTCTTTGAGGATCGGATAGGGATCTACCTCGCTACCTTCGTAGACCATTTCGAAATGGGTGTGTGACCCGGTCCACTCGGCATTTCCCGAATCTCCGACATAGGCGATGTGCTGACCCGCCTCCACATGGCTGCCGACCTCGAGCCCGGGAACCAAGGTCAGCGACCAGTCCGCCTGCCCGTTGTCGGTGCCCGGCTCATCGTTGTTGAGATGCATGTAGCGGGTCGACCAACCGTCCCGGTGTTGGATCTCGATGTACCTGCCGGCGAGGCTGGAGGTATCGACCACGGTGACGATCCCTTCCGCGGCTGCGTAGACATGGGTCAGCTTCGGGGCCATCAGATCGTTGCCCTGGTGGCTGCGGCCTCCGGACCGGGAGGCACCGAAGGTGGAGGAGAAGACGGTTGCCTCCGTGTCCTGAGGGAAGCCGACCGCGAATGGTGGCTCCGTCGCAGCCTGCGCCGGCAGTACGGGGATCAGGGTGCCGACGGTGAGCAGCGCCGACACCGCCATGGCCCGAAAGGGTGAAGCCTTGCCTCGGGGCGTCATTGAATCTCCTAGAAGGTTGGGAAAACAAAACGAGGGACTTTCCTGGGTCCCTCGCAGCCGTGGAACCCTATGACCCCGCGTTTTGCTATACCAACTCCACGCTGAGCGTGACTAGTGCGCGCTCTGCGCGCGCAGACGGTGAGCGGCGTGCTTCAAGAGCCCGGGACCGAGGGCCGGGCCCGAACGGTGAAGCGGAGACGAGACACCTGCTCGTCGTCGACCGAGAGAACGAACGAGTAGGAGCCCTCGCGGGCGAAGAGGAGGTTGTTGAAGGTGAAGGACCGGACCACACCGAAGTCGGTCGCTGCCGGCGAATGAGTATGGATCGGCATCTTCACCTGATGGGAGACAGGCTTCGCCAGCACCGGCGCCCCATCGGCATCCTGGAGCTCCACAGCGAGAGACAGCACGTCGGCTCTCCATGAAGTCGGGATGCGGAGGCGAAGCCCGATCGCCATGCTCGGGTGCCGGGCGGGGAACGACCTGACCCATAGTGTGTCCCAGCCGCCCCCGAGGACGAACAGCTTCCCCCGCACCGCTTGAACCGCGTCGGCCAGCAAGGCGACATCGATGGTGGGCCCGATCGAATCAGGAGCGCGGTCCATATGGAGGAGAACTCTATTGCCGGCCGACTTTGCCCTCGGCCCACTTTGAACTTCGACCGGCTCACACTCCTCGCACGAGGCCAGCCTCGGGCAAACAGACGCCGGTCGGCCGGGGCTTCCGCCGCGTGGCTGGGTTCAGCCGAGCTTTCCTGGTTCCGTTCCGCCGGCCCTCTCCCCTATCGTTTCGAACAGGAGGTCTCATGTCCCCAAGTCAGCAGCCGGCGCCCGCCACCGGGAAACTCGGGATCCTCACACCCGGGATGGGCGCCGTCTCCACCACATTCGTGGCCGGTGTGCTCGCCGCACGCAAGGGATTCGCCCAGCCCTTTGGATCACTCACCCAGATGTCACACATCCGCCTCGGGAAGAGAACTGATGAACGCAACCCGCTGATCAAGGATTTCGTGCCACTGGCCGGGTTGGGCGATCTGGAGTTCGGTGGGTGGGACCCCTACTCCGACGATGCCTACACCTCGGCCATGAAGGCCGGAGTCCTCGACCCCAGGGACATCGAGGGGATCGGCGACGAGCTGAGATCGGTCAAGCCTTACCCGGCGGTGTTCTCCAGTCGTTGGGTGAGAAACCTCGATGAAGTGGACCAGGTCAAGGAGGCGGCTACGCACATGGACCTGGCCGAGGCCCTCATGGAGGACATCGACCGCTTCCGCGGGGAGAAGGCAGTCGACCGCCTGGTCATGGTCTGGTGTGGGTCGACCGAGGCATACGAGGAGCCGTCCGAAGTCCACTCGGATCTGCAGACCTTCGAGCAGGGACTGAAGGACAACGACCCCGCCATCACCCCTTCCCAGATCTACGCGTACGCCGCCCTGAAGATGAAGGTTCCCTTCGCCAATGGGGCCCCCAACCTGACAGTGGACATACCCGCGATGGTTGAGCTGGCCGCCCTGGAGGGAGTGCCCATTTGCGGCAAGGACTTCAAGACCGGCCAGACCCTGATGAAGACGATGGTCGCACCCGGGCTCAAGGCGCGGATGCTCGGGGTGAAAGGGTGGTTCTCGACCAACATTCTCGGCAACCGGGATGGGGAGGTCCTCGACGACCCGGACAGCTTCCGATCCAAGGAGGTCTCCAAGCTCGGGGTGCTCGAACAGATCCTCCAGCCCGAGGTATATCCCGAGCTCTACGGCGACCTGTACCACAAGGTGAGGATCAACTATTACCCGCCCAAGGGAGACGACAAGGAAGGGTGGGACAACATCGACATCTTCGGGTGGCTGGGGTACCCGATGCAGATCAAGATCGATTTTCTGTGCAAAGACTCGATCCTGGCCGCCCCGATCGTTCTCGACCTGGCCCTGTTCATGGACCTGGCCGCCCGCACCGGTCGAACCGGGGTCCAGGAATGGCTCTCCTTCTATTTCAAGAGCCCTCAAGCCGCCCCCGGGCTCTACGCCGAAAACGACCTGTTTATCCAGTTGACCAAATTGAAGAACAACCTGAGGCACATGATGGGCGAGGAGTTGATCACTCATCTCGGCACCGAGTACTACGACGAGGTGTGATCGGCGAGGGGATCTCCGTTGGCTCGTGGTCGATCCCCGAGTCGGAGATCGAGGAGCGATTCGATACCTCCGGCGGCCCGGGTGGTCAGCACGCCAATCGAAACGAGACCGCGGTCACGCTCCGGCTCGACATCGCCGCCACGACATTGCCGGATGAGGTCAAGGAGCGGCTTTTCCGGCGTCTCGGGCCCACAGTCGAGGTCATCGCCTCCGACACCCGATCACAGTGGCGAAACCGCGAGATCGCCCGCCAGCGACTGACGGATCGGCTCGAGCAAGGGCTCGTCGAGCCCAAGCCAAGGAAGAAGACAAAGCCAAGCCGACAGTCGAGAGAACGACGGCTGGCCGAGAAGAAGGCACGAAGCGAGGTCAAGAAGGGCCGGCGCTCCCCCGACCACGAATGAAAACCCGAATCGGCCCGGAATGTCCGGCTGCGAACCCATGTTCGACAGATTGTGCAGAATCAACGAGACCGCATGAATCGCTACGGCGCCACCCTGGTGGACGAGTCCGGCCGTCTCAGCAGTGATTCCCTGACCCAGTATCTGGCCGGGATCGGCGGACGCCCGCTGCTCACCGCCGAGGACGAGGTTCGCCTCGCCCAGGCGATCGAGGCCGCGACCGAGGCGCGTCTGGCCCTGGACGAGGGTGTGGCCGACCGGGCCGAGCGAGCCCGGCTGGAGCGGGTATGCCGGGAAGGCGTCCGGGCCCGACAGCATTTCATCGAGGCCAACCTCCGGCTGGTGGTGTCGAACGCACGTCTCTACTCCGGATCGAACGTCGAGATGCTCGACCTCATTCAGGAAGGCAACCTCGGTCTGATCCGGGCGGTCGAGAAGTTCGACTGGCGCAAGGGCTTCAAGTTCTCCACCTACGCAACCTGGTGGATTCGCCAGGCGCTCCAGCGCGCCCGCGCCGACCAGAGTGACACCATCAGGATCCCGTCCGCGCTGTTCGACATCCTCCCGGTCGTCCGTGGCGCCGGCGAGGAGCTGCGCACCACGCTCGGACGCGCCCCCACGTCGGATGAGATCGCCGAGGTGACCGGGATCGCTGTAACCGAAGTGGAGAAGGCGCTATCGGTGGCCACGACGGTCGCGCTCGAGACCCCCATCGGTGAAGATGGAGCTCTGCTCGGCGACTTCATCACCGATAGCGAGGCCACCGATCCTTCGGCCGAGGTGGAGTTGCGGATCGTGGAAGAAGCTCTCCGAACCAGTCTGGCCCATCTCCCCGACCTCCATCGCCAAGTCCTAGAGCTCAGGTTCGGTTTCGCCGACGGTGCGCCGGCCGCCTTCTCGACCATCTCCAACATGACCGGGGTGCCGGAGACCGATGCGCGCGACCTCGTCGCCGAAGCCCTGGCATTGCTCGCCGAAGACCTCGAGGCTGTCGAGGACATGCGCAGCCGCCTGACACCCGGACATCCGGCTGCCTGCCTAACGTCGCGCTATGGCTCAGATGACCCCAGAGACCTGGGACTTCATCAACGACTACTCGCGCGAGGTGTTTGGCACCCAAGACGAGCACCTGGCCGGCTTGATGGACGAGGCCATCGCCGCCGGGATGCCGGCGATTTCGGTCGGGCCGGAGGTGGGGCGTCTGCTGATGATGCTCACCTCGATGACGCGGGGCCGGCTCGCCATCGAAGTCGGAACCCTCGCGGGGTACTCGGGGATCTGGATCGCCAGAGGGCTCGCACCGGATGGGCGGCTGATCACGATCGAACACGAGCCGCGCCATGCCGAGTTCGCGGAGCGCCAATTCGAGCGCGCCGGTCTGGCCGATCGAGTCGACCTGCGTCGTGGCGCCGGGTTGGAGGTCCTGTCCGAGCTGAGCCAGGAGCTGGAGCCGGGAAGCGTGGATGCGTTGTTCCTCGATGCAGTCAAGTCCGAGTATGTGGGCTATTTCGAGAGCGCCCGGGCGCTGCTGGCGGTGGGAGGACTTGTCATCGCCGACAACGTCTATGGCTTCGGGGCCGGGTGGATCGACGACGGGCACGGCACCGACGACTTCAACCGGTTGATCGCGGCCGACCCTGACTTCGAGGCTGTCGCGTTCCCGTTCCGAGAGGGCGTCCTGGTCGGGCGCCGAATCAGCTGAAGCGCCGAGCTGCCTCGGTCCGATCCGGTTTTCCCATCGGGGTCATCGGAAGATTGGTCACCTGCAGCCACCGCTTCGGGATCATGAACGCGGGCACCCTGGCCCTGACATACGACTCGATCGAGGCCGGACTCGCCGCGCCCACATAGAGACAGGCCGCCTCCATCCCCCATTCGGGGCTCGGCAGGCCGACCACGAGAGCGGATTCCACTCCGGGCGCGCCGACGACGATTGACTCGATGGTCGTCGGGTCGATGTTCTCGCCACCGCTGACTATCACGGAATCGGCGCGCCCGGTCACTCGAAGCGCACCATCGCTGTCGAGCTTGCCCAGGTCTTCGGTCACCAGCCATTCCCCGGGGCCCCGATCGGGCTGTCCGACGTACCCCGGGCTCACCATCGGGCCCCGGACCGCGATCCGGCCGTCCTGCTCGATCCGAAGTTCGACCCCGGGAAGCGGATTCGCTTTGTTCTCAACCGGCGCCCCCGGTCGCAGCGTCGCCACCTGCCCAGCGGTTTCGGTGAGCCCATATGTCGGGAGAACGGGAAGGCCGGCCATTCGGGCTCGATCGAGAAGATCATCCGGGATCGGCCCGCCCCCGAGCAATACCGTCGCAAGCCCTTCGTATAGGCCCGGATCTGCGTCTAGCACCCGGCTCAGCATGGTCGGCACCATCGAGGCGACCGTCACCCCATCACGCAAATGGTGGGCATAGGTCTCGGGGTCGAATCCGGAGAGCATCCGCACCGACCCGCCGGCGTAGGCCGACCTGAGGATGATCGAGAGCCCGGCGACATGATGGAGTGGCAGGGCAAGAAGCCAGATGTCTTCCCGTCCGTGGCCCAGGTGCTTCATCGAGGCATCTGCGGCCGCCACCCAGTTCCCCTTGGTGAGACGTACTCCCTTTGGCCTCCCCGAGCTACCTGATGTGAAGATCACTGAAGCGGCGCCGGCGGGATCGGTCGGGAAGACATCGAACTCGTCCTCGCCGACGATGACCGCTGAGCCCTTGGACATCACGGCAAGCAGATCGATCACCGACGGCACATCGAGACGGGGCCGCAGGACTTCGGTGCCATCGACCTTGCGGGCCTCGACCGCATCGACGATCTCCCCGAACGTCCATCGTCTTCCGGGGACCTCGATGAACCTCCGGCCCGGATCGTGACGTTTCAGCCAGTCGAGCATGGGCCAGAGATCTTCACATGTGGATTCTGCCTCTTATCCTCCGTGGGTGGTTTCCGCACTGTTCGACGAATCGGCCTGGGACGAGGTGCCGGGGTTCGACTTCACCGACGTCACCTATCACAAGGCCATCGGGCACGGCGTGGTGCGGATCGCCTTCGACCGCCCCGATGTGCGCAATGCCTTCCGCCCCCAGACCGTCGACGAGCTCTTCGCCGCCCTCGACCATGCCAGGCAGACTTCGCACATCGGTTGCGTTCTCCTCACCGGGAATGGTCCCTCACCCAAGGACGGAGGCTGGGCATTCTCCTCTGGAGGCGACCAGCGCATCAGAGGGCGGGACGGATACAAGTACGCGAGCAGCGAGGATCCCCAAGTCGTCGACCCCGGTCGGGTCGGCCGCCTCCACATTCTCGAGGTGCAGCGTCTGATCCGGTTCATGCCCAAGGTGGTGATTGCCGTGGTGCCGGGGTGGGCCGTCGGAGGAGGGCACTCGCTCCATGTCGTCTGTGACCTGACCCTCGCCTCCGAAGAGCACGCCATCTTCAAGCAGACCGATGCCGACGTAGCGTCCTACGACGGCGGATATGGCTCGGCCTACCTCGCCCGGCAAATCGGCCAGAAGCGAGCCCGAGAGATCTTCTTTCTTGGCCGCGAGTACTCGGCGCGCGAGGCGCATCAGATGGGGATGGTGAACGCGGTGATCCCGCACGCCGAATTGGAGAAGGTGGCCTTGGAGTGGGCCGTAGAGATCACCTCGAAGAGCCCGACCTCCCAGAGGATGCTCAAATTCGCCTTCAATCTGATCGACGACGGGCTGGTGGGCCAGCAGATATTCGCCGGTGAGGCCACCCGTCTCGGCTACATGACCGACGAGGCCAAAGAGGGGCGTGACGCCTTCCTGGAGAAACGGGAGCCCGATTTCGGCCAGTTCCCCTGGCACTTCTGATTCAGGTGACCACAGTCCAGGCCTGGCGGACGGCGGCCCGAGTCCACACGCTCCCCGCCGCGGTAGTACCCGTTGCGGTGGGCTCCGCTCTGGCCGAGGCGGATGGAGTGTTCCGGTGGAACGTCTTTCTTTGCACCCTGGTGGCAGCGGTGGCCATTCAGGTGGCGGCCAATTTCGCCAACGACGTCTCGGATGCCAAGAAGGGCGCCGACACCTCGGACCGCTTGGGACCGCCACGGATGGTCGCCCTGGGTCAGATCGCTCCGCGGCAGATGTGGATCGGCGTGGGTATAGCTCTGGCTGTCGCGGCCGCGGCCGGCATCGCCCTCATCATGATCGCCGGGCCCATGATCCTTGTCATCGGCGTCGTTTCGATCATCGCGATGCTGGGCTATGTCGGCGGGCCGGTTCCGTACGGATATCGGGGCCTGGGTGAGATCTCCGTCTTTCTCTTCTTCGGATTAGTTGCCACCGTCGGGAGCCGGTACGTCTACGACATGACCGCTCCCCTCCCGGCCTGGCTGCTGTCGATTCCGATCGGTTTGTTGGCGACAGCGATCCTCATCGTCAACAACTACCGGGATATCGATACCGACCGCGCCGCGGACAAGCGGACCCTGCCAGTGATGATTGGAGCGGAGAGAACCCGCATCCTGTTCGTAGTCGTGGTGTACGGGGCCTTTCTCCTGATCGCCCTCTTTGCAATGATCGGTTGGACTCCCTTTCCCACCATCTTCGCCGCGTTCCTCGTCCCCTATGCGCTGCGGCCCGGTTCGCATCATCTATCGGAAGAGCGACGGCCCGGCTCTGGTCCGCGCCTTGAAGATGACTGCCCGCCTTCATCTCTGGACCGGTTTGGTCCTTGCCGCCGGTGTCCTGATTTGATCGGAACCGCTCGCGGACCGCGTAGCGTCTCAAGCAACATGAAAAGAGCACTCACACTCGTTGCGATCCTTGCCCTCGCCCTGACCGCCTGCGCCAACCCTGATGAGGAAGGGGCCTCCGACCCGACCGCCAATGCCTGGGTGCTGGAAGCCGGAACTCTCGATGGGGCTGACATACCTTTGGTCGCCGATCGCCCCATAACCCTGACCTTCGACACGGCCGAAGGCACAGTCGCTGGCACATCAGCGTGCAATCAGTACTTCGGCGGCTACACACTCTCCGGAAACGAGCTGACGTTCACCGACCTCGGGTCGACGATGATGGCTTGCGATCCGCCAGAGATCATGGACTCCGAGGCTGCCTATCTCGAGGCACTCAGGCAGGTCGAGATCTTCACCATGGAGGGCGGCGAGCTCAACCTCTCCGGCGAAGCGGTCGACCTCCTGTTCGTGGTCGACGAGTCGGAGTAGTCCTGACCTGATTCGACATGCGCCGGTCGTTCCTCGCCTTTGGCTGCGTCGTCGCGTTGATCACGGCGTGTGCCGAGCCCGTTGAACCGGGTGGCGACCCGACCGGCGTCGCATGGGAGCTGACCGAAGGGACGGTGGACGGCGGGGTGGTCCCTGTCGTCGACGGGTATCCGATCACTCTTTCGTTCACCGACGAGGGCTTCGACGGGACCGCTGCTTGCAACGGCTACGGGGGGATGTATGAGATCGCGGGGGACCAAATCACCTTCTCCGAGCTGTTTGGCACAGAGATGGCGTGCGTGGCCGACGGGGTGATGGAATCGGAGCAGACGTACCTGGCGGGTCTCCTCCTGGTGGACACGTTCTCGACGACCGACGACAGCCTCACCCTCACCGGTGACGGCGTCGAGCTGGTGTTCGCGGCCCTCCCGCCGGTGCCTGCGGCAGAGCTGACCGGGACCGTTTGGGTGCTGGAGAGCCTGGTCGAAGGAGATGCGGTGTCGAGTGTGGGCGGCGAACGCGCCACGCTCGAGCTGTTCACCGATGGGTCGATGCTGGGGTCGACCGGGTGTCGCAACCTGCACGGGAGTTACCTGGTCACCGGGGCCGAAGTGACGATGACAGAGATGACGGCCGAAGGGAGGTGCCAGCCAGAGTCTCGAGGCACAGGACGGTCATGTGGTCACCGTGCTCGGGGATGGGTTCCGCGCCATGGTCGAAGACGACGTGTTGACGCTCACTGCCCTGGGCGATCAGGGGCTGGTCTATCGGGCAGAAACCTGACCTGGCCTCCTTCTAAAAGCCATCGCTATGGTTGAAAGAAACCGGAGCGAAAGGAAGACCAATGGCGGAGACGAAGGTGACCGGGCCCGACCTGGTCAGCGAGGGCATTCCTTTGGCTTCGCTGGAGACCGACGTTCCGGTGAAGGGGCAGGTCGACGGCAAGCAGGTGATCGTGGTTCGCACCGGCAAAGGTCTGTGCGCGGTCGCAGGGACGTGCACCCATTACGGCGGCCCACTCGGCGACGGGCTGTGTGTCGACGGCCAGGTCCACTGCCCTTGGCACCACGCAATCTTCGACCTCACCACCGGCGAGGCGGTCGGAGCGCCCGCGTTGAACCCGCTGAAGGTCTACGAGTCGGCAGAACGGGACGGACGGGTTTATGTAACCGGCCCGGTAGATGCCCCTGTCCCCGACCGAAAGCCACCGGTCACTCCCGAATCGGTGGTGATCGTCGGCTCCGGAGCAGCCGGGGCTGCCGCCGCCGAGATGCTGCGTCGTCTCGGCTACACCGGCCCGGTCACCATGATCGGGCTCGAGGCGCCGGTCGATCGACCCAATGTCTCCAAGGACTATCTCGCCGGCACGGCTCCCGAGGAGTGGATGCCGCTCCGCAGTCAGGGCTTCTACGAAGAGCATGACATCGAATTGATCACCGGGACACAGGTCACCGGGATCGACAGCCAGGGGCGGGCGGTCGCCCTCGAGGACGGGCGATCCATTGGCTACGGCGCCCTCCTCCTCGCACCCGGAGCCGAGCCGAGACGTCTCCCCATACCCGGGTCAGACCAGCCCCATGTCCACTATCTGAGAACGCTCGAGGACAGCCGGTCGATCATCTCCGCGCTGGACGGAACCAACCACGCCATCGTGATCGGGGCAGGGTTCATCGGTCTCGAGGTGGCGGCTTCTCTTCGCCAGCGCGAGATCGCCGTCACGGTCGTCGCCCCCGAAGACATCCCCCTGGTGCCGATCATCGGCGCGACGATGGGTCGATTCGTCCAACAACTACACGAGGAGCACGGTGTCGAGTTCCGCCTCGGCAAGACTGTCTCGGAGATCAGGACGGACGAGGTGATCCTCGACGACGGAAGCACCCTCCCCGCCGACCTCGTGGTGATCGGGGTGGGAGTGGTCCCCAACACCGGTCTGGCCGAGCAGGCCGGGCTGAACGTCGACAATGGGATCGTCGTGGACGACCGTCTCCGCTCGAGCGACCCAAACATATGGGCCGCCGGTGACGTGGCCTCCTATCCCGACCAGAACGCGGGCCGGGTACGCATCGAGCACTGGGTCCTGGCAGAACGGCAAGGGCAGGCCGCAGCCCGAAACATCCTCGGGCACGACACCCCATTCACCGATCCCCCCTTCTTCTGGAGCCAGCACTACGACATCCCGATCAACGTCGTCGGCCACGCCAAGGACTGGGACGAGGAGGTCGTGCGCGGCGACCCGGCCGATCACGACGTGATGATCGGCTATCGAAAGGGTGATGTCACCGAAGCGGTCGCCTCGATCTACCGGGACCTGGAATCACTGAAAGCCGAGCATGCCCTGGCCAACCAGGACCAGGACGCCCTGAAGGAGTTGTTCAGCGAGGGTTGAATCGAGCCCTGAGAATTTCTCAGATTTCTTTGCGGATGCTCGGTTTCTGACCAAATTTGTCACACCCTGTTTGTACGTTGGGGGTCATGGAGAGGGAGAGTTTCGCAATGATCAGGTCGGACGGGGTCTTGCTCATCTGTTCTCTGGTCTGTCGGTTTTCTACGCCGAGATCTGTGAATGGTTGATCGACGCTGATCTGAGCCAACAGTTCCTGGCGGATGGGGCTCGGGATCTTTCCCAGTGGGTGTCGGCCCGGTTCGGTTTACGTCATTCCACTGCCGCTCAGTTGGTCCGGGTGGCTCGTCGTCTCCAGGATCTGCCCTTGCTTCGGGAGAGGTTTGCGGCCGGGGAGTTGAGTCTGGATCAGGTGGATGCGATCTCGAAGCTGGCTACTCCCGAGACCGAGGAGGTGGTGATCGCCGAATGTCTCGGATTGTCCAATGCCGGCCTTGGATCGGGCCGCCCGGAGAGCCAACCCTCCTCGCACTCAAGATGCGCTTGAGTTCGTGGCGGGACCGGTGGCTCTCGATCCAATACACCCTGGACGGGATCCGGGGCAGTCTCCACGCCGATCTCCCCGGTTCTGATCTCCATCTGGTGGAATCGGCGATCCGGGAACGGGCCGATCGGATCCCACCCAACCCTGAATCAGGGATGTTCGATCCGTATCCGCAACGACTGGCCGACGGGCTGGTCGAACTCTGTGCCACCACCACGGTGATGAGAACGTTCTGCTCCGACCCAGATCGTGGTCCACGCCGATCTCGAATCGCTCACTTCTGATCCGGAGACCACCGGGGTGTCCGAGATCGAGGGTGGTCCGGTGATCGGCAATGAGACCGCCCGCCGACTGTCCTGTGATGCGATCGTCGAATGCACCGTCTATCACCACCGGAGAGTGTTGGGGATCGGTCGTCGTTCCCGGTTGATCCCATCCTGGTTACGTCACCAGCTCTGGTATCGGGATGGAGGCTGTCGATTCCCCGGTTGTGGCACCAGAACTTCGTTCACGCCCACCACAACGAGCATTGGGCGGATGGGGGACCGACCGATCTGGACAATCTGATCCTGTTGTGTGGCTACCACCACCGGTTCTTCCATGAACACGGATGGCGGATCGAAAACGATCCCGACCACAAACCCGTGTTCCGCAAACCCGACGGACAGATCTACCCGCCCAACCGACCCGGGCTCGACCCCCGACTCCGAGAACTCGTCGGGCTCAGAACCTAGGGGCCACCGCCTGTTCATGTGACGAAAGACCCCTCGATGTTTCGCGATCGGCCCTGTCGACGAACGGCACGGGACGTTAACTTCATGGCCTGATGCCGCATCTGTACGACTTCTCTGCCACCGACGGCTCCGACCGCGACCTGCTCGGCGGCAAGGGGGCGGGGCTGGCCCGCATGACCTCGCTAGGGCTGCCGGTGCCAGCCGGCTTCACGATCACTACCGACGTCTGTCGGGTCGCCATGACCACCGGGGAGATCCCGTCCGACCTGTGGCCGGAGGTGGACGCTCGCGGTCGACCGTCTCGAGCAGGCGAGCGGGCGAGGGTTCGGCGCCGGCGCCGCCCCGCTCCTGCTCTCGGTGCGCTCCGGGGCCAAGTTCTCGATGCCGGGGATGATGGACACCGTCCTCAACCTTGGGATCAACGACGAAGTCGTCAAAGCCCTCATCGACTGGTCGGGTGACGCTCATTTCGGCTGGGATGCCTACCGCCGCTTCATCCAGATGTACGGGAACGTGGTCCTCGGCGTCGACGAGCACCGGTTTCAGGAGGTCCTGACCGAGCTGAGGGCGGGCCGCGGGGTCGAGGACGACTCCGCGCTCACCCCGGAAGACCTGGAGACAGCCACCGCGCGATTCAGGAAAATCGTCGAGGAAGAGCGGCCGGGTGAGTTGCCCGTAGACGCCATGGAGCAACTTCGAGGCGCGATCACCGCCGTTTTCCGATCCTGGAACACCAAGCGAGCGGTCGAGTATCGCCGGATCAACTCCATCGCCGACGACCTGGGGACAGCCGCCAACGTCCAGATGATGGTCTTCGGCGACCTCGGCGACGACTCCGGAACCGGCGTCTGCTTCACGAGAGACCCGAGCACCGGAGAAAGGGCGATCTACGGAGACTATCTGCCCCGGGCCCAAGGCGAGGACGTCGTGGCCGGTATCCGGAACACACTGACCCTCGATCAGCTGGCCGGTCTCCACCCCGAGTGTCATCGACGACTCTTGGAGATCATGGATGGGCTCGAAAGCCACTATCGGGACATGTGCGACATCGAGTTCACGATCGAACGAGATGTCCTCTACATCCTTCAGACTCGAGCCGGGAAGAGGACGGCGGCGGCCGCGGTGAAGATGGCGGTGGCGATGGTCGGTGAAGGGCTGATCGACAAGGAGACGGCAGTCACCAGGGTTGAGCCGGCGTCGCTCGAACAGTTGCATCGGCCCCGCATCGCCGACCGTGTCAAGACCTCATCCTCGCTGGTGGTCGGAGTAGCGGCCTCACCCGGTGCCGCAACCGGGGCCGTGGTCTTCTCCTCCGACGAAGCCGTCGCGGAGGCACGAAACGGAACGGCGGTGATATTGGTGCGCTCTGAGACCACGCCCGATGACATCCACGGGATGGCGGCTGCAGTGGGCATCCTCACCAGTCAGGGTGGCAAGACTTCGCATGCCGCGGTGGTCGCCAGGGGCATGGGCAAACCTGCAGTGACCGGGGCGGCGAAGCTCCAGGTGGACTCGGACGCCGGCCTAGCTTCCACCGAATCAATCGATGTCCGCCGCGGGGACATAATCACGATCGACGGAACGTCAGGAGCCGTCTTCCAGGGGGAGATCGAGCTCGTTCCCCCCGAGGTACCGGCCGAGCTCGAAGACCTCTTGAAATGGGCCGACGAGTTCCGCCAGCTCGGGGTGATGGCAAACGCCGACACCGCCGAGGATGCGTCGCTGGCCCGGAGCCGGGGCGCCGAGGGGATCGGTCTGGCTCGAACCGAGCACATGTTCCTCGGCGAGCGCCTGGCCATCGTTCAGAGGGTGATCCTGTCCACCGACCAGTCGGAGAGAGACGAAGCCCTCGCCGACCTGGAGCGTCAGCAGATCGGCGATTTCGAGAGCCTGCTCGAGGCGATGGACGGGCTGCCGGTCGTGATCAGGCTGCTCGACCCGCCGCTGCACGAGTTCCTGCCCTCCCGCCTCGAGCTCGAGCACGAAATGCTGCGCCGGGTGCGAGCGGGCCGGCCCATCGACGACCTCCAGGCCATGTCTGACAAGGTCGCCCGGTGGGAAGAAGACAACCCCATGCTCGGCCTTCGGGGAGTTCGCCTCGGGCTCATGCTGAAAGACCTCTATCGCATGCAGGCACGAGCGGCCACAACCGCCCTAACCCGGCGCCTACAGGCGGGCGGTGCCCCACATCTCGAGATCATGATCCCGCTGGTGGCCGCGGCCGAGGAGCTGATCCGGATGCGGGAGATGATCGAGGACGAGGTCGCCAAGGCCACAGCCGACTCCGGCGTCGCCCTGGACATACCGATTGGAACGATGATCGAGCTGCCTCGAGCCGCTCTGACCGCCGGCGAGATCGCCGAGGTCGCGGATTTCTTCTCGTTCGGCACGAACGACCTGACCCAGATGACCTATGGGCTGAGCCGTGACGATGCCGAGGGTCTCTTCCTTCGCGACTACCTCGAGCAGGGCATTCTCAGCTCCGACCCGTTCCAGACCCTCGACAGGGAAGGGGTGGGGCGCCTGGTGCGAGTGGCGACCAAGGAAGGTCGAGAAGCCAACGAGGATCTGGTAGTCGGTCTCTGTGGCGAGCATGGCGGCGACCCCGCGTCGATCTACTTCGTCCACGATCTGGGATTGGATTACGTGTCCTGCAGCCCGCCACGGGTGGAGGGAGCCCGGCTCGCTGCGGCCCAGGCTGCCCTGGACTCAGACCGCAGCGACATCTGACTCATCTGATCAGGTCGACCAGCGCAGACACACCCTCGCCACTGATGGCGGCAGTCACCAACACCTGATCATCAGAGCCGCCCAACCTGTCCAGCAGAGCTCGGTGGACCATGTCCACTCCGGGGCGGTCGGCCTTGTTGATGACGAAGATGTCGGCGATCTCCACGATCCCGGCCTTATCCGCCTGGATCTGATCGCCCCAACCGGGGCCGAGGACGAGGACCACGATGTCGACCTGGTCCATCACCTCCAGCTCCGACTGGCCGACGCCGACCGTCTCCACCAAGACGATGTCGAACCCGGCCCGGGCCAACGTGGCGATCGTGGGGGCCGCAGCGGCAGAGAGTCCGCCGAGATGCCCGCGCGACGCCATAGAGCGAACGTAGACGCCCGGGTCACCAACGTGATCTTGCATCCGGATTCGATCTCCGAGCAGGGCTCCGCCCGTGATCGGGCTGGAGGGGTCGACTGCCAGGACCGCTACTGTGGCCCCTCTCGACCTGAGCTCGGCGATCATCGCGCTGACCAGTGTCGATTTCCCCGCTCCGGGGGGCCCCGTGACACCCACTCGGCGGGTCGGGGCCGAGGATTCGACCAGCGACGCGACCACCGACGCGCCAGCAGGGTCTCCGGCCTCGATGGCGCTGATCAGGCGAGCAAGTGCTCGACGGTCACCTGCGAGCACGCGGCGGGCCAGATCGGTGTCGCTCATCGGGCGACAGGTTAAGGAAGGTCAGAGGGCGGGGAGGGTGATGCCGTTGGGGCTGTCGGTCTCTTCGAGACCGGGAGCATCAGCACTGGCATGCACTTCGACCACACCGGGGACCCGATCCACGAGGATCCGTTCGATGCCCGCTTTCAGGGTCATCATCGAGAGAGGGCAACCGCCGCAAGCGCCAACCATCTGGATGTCGACCCGGCCGCCGTCGGTGCCGAGCAAGACGAGATCTCCACCGTCGGCCTGAACCGCTGGACGGATGTATTCGAGGGTCTCCCTCAGCTTCTCGGCGTCGATCGGGCCTTCATCGGACCTGACGCTGCTCGAGATCGTCACCGGTGTTGTGTCTGACATCGCCTTGAAGAACCCTTGCCTAGTGGGGGATGTTCCAGATTCTACCGTCGGTCGGCTGCTCAGAACTCGTCCGGGAGCCCCCGTGGCACGTACCGCACCGGCGGGGCAACCTGGAGCACACCATCGACCCAGATGAAGTTCCAGGGCCCGATCTCGGCTGCCTCGACCGGCACGCCATCAACCACGACGCTCAACGGCGATTCGGAAGACACCTTGACCGAGTAGGCGCCCACCACGAGACCCACCGCCAGCTCCTCGGGTAGGAACTCGTCGCCGGGGACCGGAGTGAGCCCGCCGTAATAGTGGCTCAGGATCTCGGGATAGGTCGAGCCGGCCTCCGCCATTGCCTGAGCCCCGAACTGCGACATCCCGATCAGATGCCCCCAGCCCGCTCCCTCGACCACGTAATAAGGAAGAGCGATCGCCAGGGCGCCGCCGCCGACACTGCTGCTCCTCGTCTCCCGCCGGATCGAGTACTCCGGGCTGAGCAGTGTGTTCGGATAGGGCACTCCGTCCGGCCTCTTCGCCGGCAGCAGATCGGGCAGGATGGCCGCGGCCTCGTTGATTCTGGATCTGAGCGACCAGGTATCCATCGACACGGTCCCGGTGTCGGAGACGATGTCGACCATCCACGGACCCTGACCGTCCTCGGTCGTTCTGGTGGCAATCGACCGGACCTCGCCGCCGGCGACGTCGGCCTCTCGCAGAAGCTGCTCCATTTGATAGCCGGGCAGCTCCCAGTACCAGCTCACAAATGGGCTGTCCTCGCCCGGCGAGGGAACCCCGACCAGGTAGGGCGCCGGGTCGGACCCGGCCCAGATGTCCTCGATGTTCCTGGTCCGCAGACCCGTCGTGGAGGAGTAGAACGCCCGGGCGGGCTCTCCTTCGTGGACCAGGATCTCGCCCGAGGTCCGGGCCACGGCCTCACGCCAGCGATCCCCATCCTCCCCCAACACAGCCTCGACCCCCGCATAGACCTGACAGGCCGCCGTGGCACAGATGTCGTAACCGATGCGCCGACCGTTCTCGGTCCGGCCACCCTGAAGGGTCCAGGCGAGATAGGTCCGGGCGGCCACCACTTGGGCGGCGAGGGCTTCCTGGTCCCAGCTGAACGGAACCTCGCGGATCCCCTCCAGGTAGGCGTCCAGTGAGGCGACCTCGACAACTGCCGCCCCGTCCGATGCGGCGATGATGCGAAAAGGGCCGCGATATCGGCGACCGTTCAACTCGAGATAGCCGTCGCCGGCCACCGACACCTCGACGGTGGAGCCCTGGGGCCGGACCGCCAAGGCCGGAGGTGCGAACAACAGGACGAATGTCAGAACGGCGAGCACCGCTCGGCCGAATCTCACGCCCGCTCGATTCTCGCTCCCAGAGCCCGGAGCCTCTCCGGGAACTCTTCGTAGCCCCGATCGATGTGACTGGCCTCTCCGACTTCGGTCGTGCCATCGGCGCGGAGACCGGCCAACACGAGTGCGGCGCCGGCCCGGATGTCTGGGGCGAGGACTGGGCAACCAGAGAGCCTCTCAACCCCCCGGATGATGGCGTGCTGCGCCTCGGTGGTGATGTCGGCGCCCATGCGGGCCAGCTCGCCGACATAGCGGAATCGGGAGTCGTACAGGTTCTCGGTGATCACCGAAGTCCCTGACGCGATCGAGAGCAGGGCAACCATCTGGGGGTGCATATCGGTGTGGAAGCCAGGGAACGGCAGCGTGGCGAAATCCAACGCGGTCGGCCGATCCGGGCCTTTGACGCGGAGCCAGCCATTTCCCTGCTCGACCTCGCACCCTGCCTCTTCGAGCTTTCTCAACTCCATGCGAAGGTGCTCCGGCAAGCAACCGGTCACCGTGACGTCCCCTTCGGTGATGGCGGCAGCGGCGGCATAGGTCCCAGCCTCGAGGCGATCAGGGACGACGTGATGCTCGGCGGGCGACAGCTGATCCACGCCGCGTATCGTCACCAGAGAGGTCCCACCGCCGGCGATCTTCGCCCCCATCTCGGTCAGCTGGGTGATCAGGTCCTCGATCTCGGGTTCCCGGGCTGCATTCACGATGACCGTCTCACCCTCGGCGAGAACCCCGGCGAACAACAGGTTCTCGGTGGCTCCCACCGAAGGGAAGGGAAGCTCGACTTCGGTGCCCTTGAAACGCCCGTCCACCCGTCCCACCAGTTCTCCATGCACCAGCTCGAAATCGGCCCCCATCGCCTCGAGGCCGTTCAGATGCATGTCGATGGGCCGGGCGCCGAGGTCATCCCCGCCGGGCAGGGCGACCCTGGCCTCTCCACACCTGGAAAGGAGGGGTCCGAGGACGACGATCGACGCCCGCATCTGCCGAACCAGTTCGATAGGAGCCTCGGGAAGCAGTTGGTCGGGGACGACCACCCACAATTCGTGGTCGCCTTGCTCCACCCGGCATCCCGTGTGCTCCAAGACCTCGCACATGAGCCCGACGTCGAGGATGGACGGGACGTTGGTGAGACGATGCCGGCCCGGGGCGAGCAGCGCCGAGACCATTTCCTTGAGGACGGCGTTCTTCGCCCCCAGGACGCCGACGGTGCCTTGCAGACGCGCTCCGCCCTCGACAACGAGTTTGGACATTCAGGCGAATGTAGTGAGGTGCCGGGCCAACCCATGTAGGGATTGCTGCCCTGGCTACCCTGCCGCCGGAGATGAGAATCGCACTCGGCGCCGATCACGCCGGCTTCCCCTTGAAGGAGCACCTCTCCACGTGGCTCGCCGAGTCGGGTCATGCGGTTTATGACCTGGGTACTCACTCGCCAGAACCTGTCGACTACCCCGACTACGCGGCGGCGGTCGCACAGGCGGTTCTCGATGGCCGCGCCGACCGGGGCATCCTCATCTGCGGCTCAGGGGCAGGAGCGGCCGTGGCCGCCAACAAACTCCAGGGGATCAGAGCATCGATCGCACACGACACCTACACGGCCCATCAGATGGTCGAGCACGACGACGTGAACATCATCAGCCTCGGGTCGAGGGTCATCGGCGAGGCTCTCGCTGAGGAACTGGTCACGACGTTCCTGGAAGCGCGCTTCTCCCGCGAGGACCGTCATGTTCGCCGCTTGGAGAAGATCAGGTCGCTCGAGGCCTGATCAGCCTTCGATCGAGGCCTCGGCCACCTGCACCAACTGGTCGAGAGCGTCGGTAGACAGCTCCCCTGTAATCCGGCCCAGATTTGTGTTGTTCCCATCCAGGACCACGAACATCGGAGTCGAACTCATCCCGTAGTTCACCGCCACCGTCCCGATCTCGTCGTCCATGATCACCGGGGGGGTCCAGCCCGCCTCCTCCAGCCAGGTCTGCGGAGGCCAGTTGGGACGGAGCCGGTCGGTGCTGGTTGCAACCGACACGAGCTCGACTGTGTCAGGCACATTCCCATTGTTGATCCACTCCTGGATGATGGGCACTTCGGCCTGGCAATGAGGACACCAGTGGGCGAGGAAGATCACGATCTTGGGCGTCCCATCGGGCTCGATCGTGACCTCGTTGTCGTTCCAATCGGCCCCGGTCACGGATGGTGCAGTGAGACCAGCGGAAACATCTTCTTGTCCGGCGGCATAGACGGGCAGAGGGTCGCCTTCGACGGTGGGATCGCCATATCCGATGCTCGCGTCGACCGGCGCTTCGCCGGCGATCGACATGGCCAGGGCGATGATCAAACCGAGGCCGACCAAGCCACCGATGATCCACCACAGGGTGGAACTGCTCCTGGTGTTCTTGGCCCCCGGCTTGGGCTTCTTGGTCTGTGTCATTCCGAGGCTTTCGTGTAGAAGGCGAGCAAGACGGAGATAACGATAAACCCGACCCCGGCCATAAACGGCAGGTCCATGAAGCCGAACACCTCGATGCTTCGGGCAGAGCAGGGGACGGCCGGGTCGCAAGACCCGCCCTCGAGACTCGGGAAGAACTGCACGAAGTTGTGATAGATCGAGACGACGAGACCGATGAGGGCAATGGGAAGCGCGTAATACCTGACCACGGCCTCACGGCGGATCGCTCCCACCAGGAGAATGATCGACAGCGGGTACATGGCGATTCGTTGGAACCAGCAGAGTCGGCATGGCACGTAGTGGAACGCCTCGGAGTACATCAGAGACCCCACGGTGCAGACCAACGCCACGGCGAAGGCCAGCCAGATCGTCTTGTCGCCGAGAAGGGCGGCCGCCTCCGGGCCTTTCACCACTCGATAGACCACTAAGCCGATCGCCCCAGCCAGGGCGACCAGGGTCAGGATGGCAAAGAGGTTGTTGAAGAAGATGATGGTGTCCGCAGACATGGACCTCTCGGGAGCAAAGCGCCGCCGATGGAGACTAATGACAATCAGGGCGGGTCCCGGTCCTGTGTCCTCGAAACTGAATTGCCGTCGTCACGTCAAGATGCCAAGACCGCATCGCTAAATCTCTGTCAGGATCTGTGGACGTCGTCTCTTGTTGGCATAGCGTCCGTTGAATGACGGGTAGAGCGTCGGATCAGTCCATGTTGGGAGCCTCGATGGGTTCCCTCGCGCTTCTCGTCTTTTCGATGTTCTTGGTCCCGCTGCGCGATTTCTTGGGTGCCGCCAACATCGCGATCATCCTGCTTCTAGGAGTGCAGGTCGTCGCAATAATCGGGGGGCGACAAGGGGGGATCCTGGCAGCGATCGTCGCTGCACTCTCGTTCGACTTCTTCTTCACCGAGCCCTACCTGCGCCTCGTCATCACCGACCGCCATGACATCGTCACAGCCGTGCTGCTCCTCGTCGCTGGCGTAGCCACCAGCGAACTCGGCGCCCTGCGAGTGCGACGGGAGATCCAACGCAGTCGTGACGTGGAGCAATGACGGTGCTGATAGTGGGGATTTAGGGTCAGTCGGTGCGGTCCCCGTTGGTCTGGAGATGGAAGGGGACGCTGGTGACCGCGATCCCGGGCTCTCCGGCGAGAATGCCTTTGATGGCGAGCCCGGTCTGATTGTGGAGGAGTTGGGTGACCCGACCCGGAACCACGAACTCGGGAATCACGGCGGAGATGAGGGTTCCCGGGCTGGCGGCCCGTCTTCGCTCACGCAGGTACCCGACCAGCGGGCCAACGATGCCTCGGTACGGACTGGGAATGATGACAAGCGGGAACCCGTAGCCAGCTTCGACCCATTGTCTCTCCAGCCGCTCACGCTGGGCAAGATCGACGTCGAGGTGCATCGCCGTGACCGGTTGTCCGAGTCTCTGGGCGTAGGTGAGGGCCTCCCTGATCGGTCGGGTCATGTCCGAGACGAGTACCACCTGTTCGATCTTGCGAGTCGGCACCCGGGGAAGTTTGCTGCGTCGTGAGCGCACGGGGACGTTGAGATCGGTCACCACCACGCCTGGCTCGAAGAGCAAACGGGACTTGATGGCGAGGCTGTGCCGATGAGCAAATGGCGCAAGGATCGAACGGGTGCGAACCCGGTCGGCGAGGATGGCCGTGATGATCGCGTCGGGGTGGTCGTCCCGCTCCTGGCGAACCCGGCGGACAACCCGTCTCGAGATCGAGTCCTTCTCCCCCGGGACGACCTCCAACGTGTGCCCTGGATGCGCCGCATCCCAGGTGTAGATCAGGTCGTCGGATGCAGGCGCTTCGGCATGCACACATGTCACGGCTTGGGCGTCGACCAACTCCGCGTAACGCAGGGCCCGGTCCGTCCCTTCGTCGTGGTGAGCCACGAGCACGATGATCCTCGTCGGTCGAGGCTCGGCCTCGACCGGCACACGTTTCAGCTGCGCTGCCACTCCCAGGTAGTGCTGGCGGGTGCTCAGCATTAGACCGACCAGGATCGGCATCATGAGGATCACGATCCATGCCCCATGGGTGAACTTGACCGTGGCAACGACGATCAACACCACCCCGGTGGTGAGGGCGCCGACGGTGTTGATCGCGACCGACCGCCTCCAGCCTTGCTCTCTCGTCCTGAGCCAGTGGCGCACCATCCCGGTCTGACTCAGGGTGAAGGCGGTGAAGACTCCGACAACATAGAGCTGAATCAGCCGACTGACTTCCGCATCGAAAACGATGAGGAGAGCTGAGGCGACCAAGGCGAGGGTGATGACCCCGTTGGAGAAGACCAGGCGGTCGCCCCGGTTCCGGTACTGACGGGGGACCAGCTTGTGCCGGGCCAGAATCGCCGATAGGCGGGGGAAGTCTTGATAGGCAGTATTGGCGGCGAGAATCAGAATCGCCGCCGTGAACACCTGCAGGATGTAGAAACCGACGCCGCCATCGAAGGCGGCTCGACCGATCTGTGAGATCACTGTCCCGTATTCGTCGATTGTGTCCTCCGATATCCGGACGTCGAACCACAGCGCCAGCGTCGAGATACCGAGGAACATCGTGATCGATATCGCCCCCATGATCCCGAGTGTTGCGGAGGCGTTCTGTGCCTTTGGCTCACGGAATGCCTGGACACCATTGGCGACAGCCTCGACACCGGTGAGAGCCGTCGAACCGGAGGCGAAGGCCCTCAAAATGAGGAAGAGCCCAACCGCGCCCACCTCTGCCTCCAGGTTGGCACCCGCCGAGATCGCGGTCGGGCAGACGCCATCGAGACACTTGGCGAAGCCGACCAGCAGCATCGTCCCAACCGTGGCCACGAAGAGGTACGTAGGAAGGGCAAATACGGTGGAGGCCTCCTTGACACCACGGAGATTGGCGATGGTCAAGAGAGCCACGAACCCGAGTGCAATCTCCACGCGCCAGGGGATCAGGCCTGGCGCCGCCGAGGTGATGGCAGCGACCCCCGCAGCCACCGACACAGAAACCGTCAACACGTAGTCGATCAATAGGGCGGAAGCGGCCACAGCACCGGTGCGGATGCCGATGTTGTCGTTGGCGACGATGAAGGCACCGCCTCCATCTGGGTACGCCTTGATCGTCTGTCGGTAGGACACGATCACGATCAGCAGCAAAGCTGCAATTGCCAGCGAGAGCGGCGTCAACAGGGCGAACGCAGCAGTCCCGGCGAGAGCCAACACGAGCATCGCCTCTTCGGTCGCGTAGGCCACCGAAGACAATGGGTCGGAGGCGAACACCGGGAGGGCCAGCCGCTTCGGAAGAAGTTGGTTGTGCTCTTCCTGAGTGGCGAACGGTCTCCCGAACAACCTGCGCTTGAGATTTACTTCAGACAGCACCCCTCACCCCTGACGTCAACGTGGCCGCAATGGCCGCGTAAAACGACGCGCCGCTCACCGAACGGCGCGCCATCTCTATTGCTAGCGCGAACCCGGCCCCTAGAAGTAGGTCCCTAACGCGTTCTTAACGCGGCAAGACGTCGATCGTTCCACACGATCTTCAACGCAGGCGCCGTCGGCAGAGTCTGTTCGCCGGGTGCAGTAGGCGAGCACCCGAAGGCAGTGCTCCTTGTACTGCGCCTCGAAGTGCTTCCGCTCGTCTTCCGAAAGAACCCTTGCCATCAATCCTTGATGTC
Source organism: uncultured Acidobacteriota bacterium (assembly GCA_963837055.1). Lineage (GTDB taxonomy): Bacteria > Actinomycetota > Acidimicrobiia > Spongiisociales > ZC4RG35 > JARDZU01. Next base: position 92,559 of record CAWILU010000006.1, read on the forward strand.
CGCCTCAACACGGAAACACATGGATCGTCGTCCTGAAATCGGTCAGCCGCAGCGCCATCGGACAGAAGACGCATGAAGCCGAAGATCGGTTTCTGGTGATTCGGAGGAGAGAACGGGGCCGGACGGTGTCCGGCCCCGTTCATAAGGGGAACTCGGCAGTCCCGACCGGATTCGAACCGGCGTTTCCGGCTTGAAAGGCCGGCGTCCTAGGCCACTGGACGACGGGACCTCGCGGATCGAGCCAGGTTACCCGTCGCAGGAGGTCTACCCCTGCGTGAGCAGCCGCTGGGCCCGCTCCAGACGCTCCAGAGTCTTCACTTTGCCCAAGGCGGCGAGCGATTCGAAGAGGGGAGGGCTGACCGACGACCCGGTCACCGCTACCCGGAGCGGCTGGAGGCCCTTGGCCGCTCCGATCTCCAATTGATCGAGCATCCCCCGCAACGCCGATTCGATGTTCTCCGAGCTCCAGACGTCGACCTCTATCAGTCTCACCCGCGCCGTGGTGAGGATCTCGTTGACCCCGTCCTTGGTCATCACCTTGTCCCAGGCCGCCTGGTCGTACTCGTCGAAGTCGGAGAACAAGAACACGACCTGCTCCCCAGCCTCGGGGAGCAGCCGGGTTCGCTCCTGGACCAAGCCGGCGACCGAACCGAACCGCCTCCACTCATCGGCGTCGAGCGGTCGCCCCACCGCCGCCTCGACATGTGGCAGCGCAGATTCCTGAAAGGTGTCCGGGTCCATCGCCCTGATGTACTCGCCGTTGAGCCAGGCCAGCTTGTCGGGGTCGAACACGGCCGGATTACGGGAGACATCGGCCAGATCGAAGGCGGCAACGGCCTCGTCCCGGGAGAACACGGTCCGATCGCCGTCGATGGACCAGCCCAGCAGTGAGAGGTAGTTGAAGACGGCGTCAGGCAGATACCCCTCGTCGCGATACGTGACGAGGGAGATGGCGCCGTGGCGTTTGGACAGCTTCTTGCCGTCGGTGCCGAACAGCAATGGCAGATGGGCGTAGCTCGGCTCGGTCGCACCAAGCGCCCGGGTGAGGAGGATGTGCTTGGGAGTCGATGGGAGCAAGTCCTCGCCGCGGGCGACATGGGTGATCTCGTAGTCGACGTCGTCCACCGTCGAGGCGAGGTGATAGGTCGGGCTCCCGTCGGTGCGCAGGATCACGAAGTCGTCGATATCACGGGCTTCGAAGCTCACCGTCCCCCTGACCACGTCCTCGAACACCACGGGATGGTCCTGCGGCACCGACAGCCTGATCGGACCCTCCGAAGCGGACCTCTCCGGCCGCCTGATGTAGTGGCCGGGGTGGGCTCGCTCCGCTGTGGCCTGCTGGCGGAGGGACTCCAACTCGTCAGGTGACCGGTCGTCGTAGTAGGCGGCGCCCGACTCGATCAGGGAGGCTGCAGCCTGCTGATAGCGCTGGTATCGACCGGACTGGCGGTAGTCGCCATGCGGCCCACCGACGCCGACTCCCTCGTCCCAGGCGAGCCCCAGCCAACGAAGCGAATCGAGGATGTCCACTTCGAACGCGTCCGTCGACCTCTCCCGATCGGTGTCGTCGATCCGGAGGATGAAAGTGCCGCCGTTATGCCTTGCATACAGCCAGTTGAAGAGGGCGGCCCGGGCAGTCCCGACGTGGAGATGACCGGTGGGAGAGGGCGCTACCCGCAGGCGCACACTCATCGTCCTGCGACCACGCGATTCTGCAGGACGCCGATGCCGTCGATCTCCACCTCCATGACGTCTCCCGGCACCACCTTCCCCACACCGGCGGGGGTGCCGGTGATGATCACGTCACCCGGCAAAAGGGTCATGACCTCGGTCACGAATTCGATGATCTCGGCGACGCCGAACACCATGTCGGAGGTGAAGCCTGCCTGGCGGACCTCGCCGTTCACCCTGCAGATCACGGCCAGCTTCTCCAAAGGATCGAGCTCGGTCTCGATGGCCGGTCCCAATGGGCAAAACGTGTCGAACCCCTTGGCCCGCGACCATTGACCGTCCTTCGCCTGCAGGTCCCGGGCTGTGACGTCGTTGGCTGCGGTGTATCCGAGCACATAGGCAGAGGCGTCTTCGGCCTTGACGTGCCGGGCCACCCGGCTGATCACCGCGGCCAGCTCTGCTTCGTGTTGAACATCCTCGGAAATCGCCGGGTGGACAACGCTGGCGTCCGGCCCAACCACCGAAGTGGCTGGCTTGAGGAAGATCAACGGCTCCTCGGGCAGCGCCGCCCCGTGTTCGGCGGCATGATCCTCGTAGTTCCGCCCGACCGCCACCACCTTGGAGGGGAGCACCGGCGCCAACAGCTGGGCCGACTCCCATGGCACCACGGTCTCGGTCGGCTCCCAGGCGACGAATGGCGAGCCCCGGTAGACGAGCACACCCTCGGTGTCGGCTACGCCGTACGCGATGTCGTCTCCGGCTTTGATGCGGACGAGCTTCATGAGGAGGGGAAAGCTAGTGGCGGTGCTATCCCGAACCCGAAGCAGCCAGTAAGCCCCTGACCTCGTTCGGCTTCTTCACCATCAGCTGGCGATCGACCTCGCCGACCGCGGTCTGCCCTGGTCTGACCTCATGGGGCACCGCCGCCTTCCATCGTTCGCGCCGGTCGATCACTTCCTCGGGGGCGTCATAGCCGTATCCGCAGATCGCCAGAGCAATTTCGATGTCCTCGGGGACCGGGCCACGTCCCAGCGCCCCGGCTCGGGCCATTGTCAGCGCAGCGATGACCGACTTCAGATCCGGGTCGTCGTCGGGCAGATCGACGGCATTGACCAGACGCAGCGCCCACCCACCGTCAGGGGTCACCTGCCCGAAGCGGCCCCCGCTAGGAACCTCTCCTGGTGAGGTGGGGATACCCGGTTTGATACTCGGGTTCCAGCGTCGTGCCGGCGGGGGCTGAAGGACCGTGCGGGGGCGTTCCGCCTCGGTCAGTTCGATATTGGGCTCTTGGCCCATCAGACGAAGCTGAGCCAGTGGCGATACTCGGGGATCTTGGCTGCGACCAGATCCGAGAAGAGGTCCTGAGCCTTCCGTGTGATCAGTCCCGGCTCACCGGACCCGATGACGCGACCATCTATCTCCCTCACCGGGGTCACCTCCGCCGCGGTCCCGGTCAGGAAGACCTCGTCGGCGGTGTACAGGCTGCCCCTGGCCAGATCGCTCTGAATAACTTCGACACCCTCGCCGGTCAGCAACTCGATGACAGTGTTGCGAGTGATCCCCTCGAGGATTCCCGACGACACGGGCGGCGTGTAGACCACTCCCCGGCTTACGGTGAACAGGTTCATGCCACTGCCTTCTGAGACGAGACCTGCATCGTTGAGCATGATCGCCTCGTCATAGCCGGCTCTCAAAGCCTCCTGTTTGGCCAGGACCGAATTCAGGTACTGACCGGAGCCTTTGGCGGTCGGGATGAAGCTGGTGTGCGAGATGCGCCGCCAGCTCGACACCATCGTCGTGATCCCCTTCTCCATCCCATCCTCGCCCAGGTAGCTGCCCAGGTAGAACGCGGCCATGTAGTTGTGGACCGGGCTCGATTTCGGGTTGATCCCGAATGCGCCCAATCCATAGAACACGAACGGGCGGATGTAGGCCGACTCGAGCTCGTTCACCCGAAGCAGTTCGAGACAGACCTCGTCCATCTCCTCGGCGGTTTCCTCGATGGGGAGGCCGTAGGCCCGAGCCGAGGCGACAAGGCGGACCATGTGATCGTGGAGACGGAATACGGCGGTTCCCTCGGGCGTCTTGTAGGCACGAATGCCCTCGAAGACACCGGTTCCGTACTGGAGGGAATGTGACAGGAAATGGACGGTGGCGTCGTCCCAATCGACAAACTCACCATCGACCCAGATCTTCTTGGCCGGTTCCATCCCTGAAGGCTAACTGTTGTCGGCCGGAGCGGAACCACCGATTCGCGATTCCAACCCCGATGGTTGAATCGGGTCATGCCCGCAACTGCCCAGGATCGCGCCATGACGATCGAGTGGTTGCTCGAGGGTGACCCGGCCATCCGCTGGCAGACCCTTCGTGATCTGGACGGTGCCACCGAGAGCGTGTGGCAGCCGGAGCAGGATCGCGTCGCCACCGAGGGCTGGGGAGCGAGGCTGCTCAAGCATCAAGACCAAGACGGACGGTGGACACCCAAGCTCTACGGCAAGAAGTGGATCTCGACCACCTATTCCATGGTGCTGCTCAGGCAGATGGGCCTGGCCGGCTCCGATCCGAGGGCCGTCAAGTCATGTCATCTATTCGTCGAGGAAGGGCTCGGGATTCGGCTCACCAGGGACGCCTGTGTCGCGGCAATGGTGCTGGCTCTCCTCTATTGGTTCGAGGTGGACGACAGTCTGCGCGAGCCGTACCTGGAGCACGTGCTCGACCTCCAACTCGCCGACGGGGGCTGGAACTGCGAAGAGGAGTCCAGGCACGGCTCGTTTCACACCACCTGCACTGCCCTCGAGGCCCTGCGCCAATGCGCCCTCGCCGGTGCCCCGGGCATCGACGAGATCGAGGCGGCGGAAGCGCGGGGCTGCGAATTCTTCCTTCGGCACCGGTTGTTCCGCTCCCATCGGACGGGCGAGGTGGTCGACGGGCGGAACCTCCGCTTCTCATTCCCTCCCCGTTGGCACTACGACGTCCTGCGCGGGCTCGACTACTTCTGGTCCGCCGGCCAGTTGAACGACCCCCGGCTCCAGGAGGCAATCGACCTGGTGACTCAGAAGCAGGACGGGGAGGGCCGGTGGCCGCTCCAGCAACGCTGGCCGGGCGAGACCTGGTTCGACATGGAGACGGTGGGCGAGCCAAGCCGATGGAACACCCTCCGGGCGATGCGAGTCCTCGATCGGTGGGAGGGCGACAAGTAGCCTCGCCGCCGATGCACCGACTCGTGGCCTCCATGTTCGGCGCCGGTTTGATCCTGCGGAGGGTGCGCGGGTCGGATGCAGGGTCAGGGACCATCGGTGGTCTGGTGGCGCTTCCATTCAGCCTTCTCATTGGCGAGACATGGGGATGGCCGGGACAGCTGATGGCAACCGTGGCCCTCACCGCAATCGCCCTCTGGTCATCGTCCGCCGTCGCGGCCGAGGCGGGTGACGCAGGCTGGATCGTTATCGACGAAGGGGCAGGCACCTTCGTCTCCACGATCGGGTTGTTGGGATGGCCGGCAATAGTCGCCTTCGCTGTTTTCCGCGTCGCCGACATCACCAAGAAACCGTTCCCGGGCGTCCTTCAGGCCGACTCGATGGCGGGGGGCACGGGGATCGTTCTCGACGACCTGGTGGCGGGGGCCTGGGCGCTGGTCATCGGTCATCTCGTCAACGCCACCCTTTTCTGACGGCGCCGGCCGCGGAGAACCTGCGTATGGTCTATTGCGGAGGTATCAGAGCAGATGGATTGGAACCCGAAAGCAATCGTCGTTGGCGTCGACGGCTCGGAGACGAGCATGCGTGCGGCCGAGATCGCCGCCGAGATCGCCCGCTCACGGCAGGCCAAGCTGGTGTTGGTCACCGTCGTTCGGCCGCCCGAAGGCTGGTGGGGCATCGGTGGGGCACCTCCCACGCCTGAAGCGTTGTCCACGGCCCTGGTCGAGGGCCAACAGCAGGTCCTCAGAGAGACCGAGGAGCATCTCGATCTCGACGGCGTCGATTACGAGACGGCCGAAGAGCTGGGCGACCCGACCTCCAGGCTCATCGCGGTGGCCGAGGAGCGCGATGCAGGGCTCGTCGTCATCGGGAAGCGGGGGGCCGGCCTGGCGGAGCGGGTGATGCTGGGAAGTGTCGCCGATCGCCTTTGCCATCACTCACCGGTCCCGGTGATGGTCGTACCCTGATCCGGGTCACCGCCACCTAGCTGCGTGCCGACCGTCGCCATCCTCCCGGTCAAATCGTTTCGACTGGGCAAGGGCCGGATGGCGGATGACCTCTCCGAGGGGGCACGATCGAGCCTGGGCCGCGCTCTCGCCGCACGCACCGCGGCACTCGCGGTCGAGGCCGGCCTCATCCCGGTGCTGGTCGCCGGCGACGCCGAGGTCGCAGAGTGGGCCCTGCTCGAGGGATTTCCTTCGATCCCGGACCCGGGTGGCGGGCTCGACGCTGCCGCCGGGGCTGGGGCCGACTGGGCCGGCGAAGCCGCCAGCGATTGGGTCGTCCTCCATGCCGACCTTCCCCTCCTCACCACACATGAGCTGGAGGAGCTGGTCGAGGCGTTGTCGCGTCACCGCGCCGTGATCGCGCCTTCAGCCGATGGTGGGACTTCGGCGTTGGGGGCTCCCGGCCCGATGGCGTTCTCCTATGGCCCGGGCAGCTTCCATCGCCACCTCGCCCGTTGCCCGGAAGCGGCGATCATCAGCCGGACCGGCCTGCTCCATGACATCGACACCGTCGCCGACCTCGAGGCGGCGCGTCGGCATCCCCGCGGAGCATGGCTCAGCAAGCTGACTTGATCGACCACGCCACACGGTGCCGAATATCAAGACGAGACGGTGATGCGTGCCAGAAAGGTCGCCACCTTGTCCCGCCAGCCCTCCTCCAGCGGCCCCTTGATACCGGTCACCAGCACCTTGCCTTCCGCCACCTCGACGAGGCCCTTACCCTGAAGGATCTCGTTCATCACAGGGATGACCCGCTGCCATTTGTCCTGCTCCTCGGCGGTTGGCACCGCGCCGGTCTTCTCATCGGGCTTCGGCCCCAACTCCGTGGTGAGGATGGCGTACCTCGTGCCTGCCGGTAGGTCCAGCTTCTTCAGGAAGCGGCGCATGCTGGAGATGGGCTTACCGAACCGTCCCGGCGAGCTGAACATGTAGAGATCGGCTGCGGGTAGCTGATTTGGCCGCAGCTCGCGGATGTGATGGACAGTGACCGTGATTCCTTCGGCGGCCATCTGCTCCTTGACCTCATCGGCGACCATCGCCCCGTTTCCGAATTTCGAGGCGTGGATGTATTCGATCGTCATCGACGACACCTCCATTCATTTCCCATCCTGGCGCCCCGGTGGCTGGGCGCTAGAGCCGAATTGCCCGATCTCTGGATTCTGTGGCGTCGGCGTCGAGTGCCCGTAAAGTGGGAGAGCGTGGAAAAGACACTCGTGATCACCGGTGGGACCGGCGGGCTCGGCACCGCCCTGGTGCGGCGCCTCATCTACGAGGACTACCGGCTGGCGATCACCTACTTGCTGCCCGACGAAGCCGAGCAATTCGAGCAGGAGTTCGACATCGACGAGGACCGCGTGCTCTTGGTGCGGGTGGACGCCACCAACGCCGAAGCGGTCAACACCTTCATGAAGAGCGTCGTCGACCGGTGGGGTGCCTTGCACGGTCTGGTCGCCCTCGTGGGCGGATGGGCCGGCGGGCGGGACGTCGGCGAGACCGACGATGTCAGGTTCGAGCGCATGATCGACTTGAACCTTCGCTCGACCTTCTATTCGGTGCGCGCCGCTGTGCCATATCTGGTCGAGGCCGGCTGGGGCAGAATCGTGACCGTGGGGAGCCGGGCCACGGTCGACTACCCAACTGGCCAGGCAGCGTTCAATGTGGCCAAGTCGGGGGTGGTGGCGCTGACCAGATCCACAGCCCAGGAGCTCGACGGCACCGGGGTGACCGCCAACGTCCTGCTTCCTTCGGTCATCGACACCGCCGCCACCCGTCGGTCACTCCCCTACGCCGACTACGTGACCTGGCCGACCCCAGACGAGATCGCAGCCGTGGCGCACTTTCTACTCAGCGACGAATCCGGCGTGATCAACGGCGCCGAGATCCCGGTGTACGGGCGGGCCTAGACCGGGAACAACTCGACCCACTCGCCGTGGGGATGTGCCTGACCCACCGTGACAGGGCCGGATCCGTCGTCGACCACCAGCTGGGCCCAGTCGTCCGACTTGTGGAGCACCTCCATCGACACCCGGTAGATCGGCCTCCCCCCTGCCCGTGCCTCCGAAACCGTCGACTCCAGCTGCTCTCTCCCGGCCTTGTCGAACTGGTTGAGGGCGAAGGAGCTCATCACGACGGCAGGATCGCCGCTGGGCAGCCGGTGGAGAGCGCCGGGAAGAGTGTCGAGTGCGTCCCCGCCGATCATCTCGACCTCGAGCCCTGCCATCATCTCGAGTGCTGCCCTGAGCCGCTGCCTCCGCTCGACGCGCTCGGGCCAGATCAGTGCCTCGAGCCAGCGACGGGCGTCCTCGTCAGACGGATCGAGCGGGTTGAGATCCAGCCCTAAGCGACTGAGCACGTCGAGGTCGTGCACCTGCACCGACCGGCCGCGGGATCCCGCTTCGAGGACCAAAGCCGAGTCGGGGTGCCATTCCACGTCGTCCCACCGATACCCATACACGTCCATGCCGAGATTGAGCCCGGCGCTGGCGCCGACATCGATCAGATGAAATGAATCGAACCCCGCCATCATCACCATCGGGAGGAGAGCGACGCACCGCCGGCACTCGTTCGTCTGGGTGTACCGGGTGTTGCCCATCTCGACGATCTCCTCTTCGTGGTCGAGCACGAACTGGCGGAACTCCGGGCCGACCCCATCCGGTGGGTTTGGGTCGGCAACCACCGATCGGTAATACCAGGAGAGCGGGTCGTCCGACCCATCCATGAGCAGGCACTGGACGGCGGCGAACATGAGATTGGGCGGCGGGAGGTGCTCGATCCGGTTCATCACCCTGAGCAGCTCGGGATCTGCCGCGACCACCTCGACCAGCTCGGAGTAGAGGGGCGACCCGTGGGTGTGTTTGCCCCAGTCCCGCAGATACTCCGCGTCCACAAGGGGCTTGGGCACTAATGCACCTGGCGGCGATACGAAGTGGCCAGGGCGTCGGCGTACTCGTTCCAGCGGTAGCCGCTGTGCGCCTTGATCCACTGGATGCGAGCCTTCGGCCGTTGCTTGCGGAGGGCATAGGCCTCCTTGACCAGGTCGAGGTTTGCAATCGGGCCGGATGACTTCTTGGTCCAACCGCGGGCCTCCCAACCGGCCGCCCACTGAGTCACGATGTTGACGATGAGCTGGGAATCGGTGTACACGTCGACCGGGGTGTCGGGAGGGATCATCCGGAGCCCTGCGATCAAGGCGGTCAGCTCCATCTTGTTGTTCGTGGTGTGCGGGTCGGCGCCTTGCGCCTCATCGACCACCTCCCCGTCGACGACGTACACCGCGCCCCATCCTCCCGGCCCGGGATTGCCCTCGGAGGCGCCGTCGGTGAAGACCCCGCTCTCAGGGCCGTCGGTAAAGGAAGCGAGGACTTCAGCAACCGTGAGATCCCTGGTCTTGGTACTGCTCGCCGGCTTCGGGCTGCGGGCCGGCCCGCTCGACGTGGCGGATCGCCCACCGCCATCCCGGCAATCCATGCATTGGCGAGGGACCCAACCTGGATAGCGATCGAGCACCGATTGGCTCAATTCGAACTCCTGCCCACAGGTCTGACAGGTGAACACCGCCTAGACCTTTCCGTCCTTGGAGAACCGAGAGATGAACTGAGGTGACTTCAACAAGTTGAACTCGTGATGGGTCTCGGTGAGCCCGTTCGGCTCCATGAGACGGCGGACCTTCGAAGGGGTCAGCCGGTGGCAATGGACCGTCGTGGCTTTGAACGGGGTCCCGTAGAGGATCACCGAGGTGGGGATGGCGAACAGGCCCTGAATCGGCTCGGCCGGGTAGATATGCAGGGCTCTTCCTCCCGGCTTGAGCACCCTGGCCATCTCCGAAGCCGCCTCGTCGAGCGGGGGGATGTGCTCGATGGCATGGACCGAGAGAACGGCATCGAACTCGCCGTCGTCGAATGCGAGTTCCTCGGCCATCATGTGCACCACCCGATTGGACCCGGAGACTTCGGGGGCGTTGGGGTTGGCGTCGATCCCGATCACGTCGATCCCTCTGGCGGCGAGCCGAGTCGTGAGATGCCCCTGGCCGCAACCAACCTCCAGTACCCGCTCACCGGGCCGCAAGGGCAGCAATCGGTCGATCCGCTTCAGATGGGACGGATCCCAGCGGTTGACCAGCGCATAACGACGTGAGTCGTAGTCGGACATCGACGGGAGGCTAGGAGAGGCCTTCGAGATGGGCCGAAACCGCGTAGTCCAAGAGGAGAGGCCCGTCGGCGGTCAGCGCCACGTGGGTGACGGCGGTGTTGGCCGGGGTGTACAGCGACTCGGAGTGCGAGTCCGTCGTACTGGTCAGAGAGGAAACGTAGGCCCGGATCGCCCCGCCGTGGGCCACCACCAGTGTCGGCTCCCCGATGACCGGCTCGAGGCCATGGATCGCCGCCCGGAAGCGACCGGTGAGCTCACCCCAGCTCTCCCCGATCTCCCCTCGCTTCAGGTCGACGCCATCGCGATAGATCGTTCCCATCAGGTCGGGCCACGCCTCGTAGATCTCATCTGAGGTGAGGCCTTCCCACTTGCCCATGTCGAGCTCCTTGAGCCCGTCGACGGTGCTCATCCCATTCGAGGCGACGTACTCAGCGGTGGACAGGGCGCGCCCCAACGGCGAGGTGTAGACGGTTTCGGCCGTGCCATACCAATCGCGCAGAGCTCGCGCCTGGCGGTGCCCGAGATCGTCGAGACCCCAGTCTCCTTGGCCCTGCCACCGCCCCTCGGTGTTGGCCCGGGTCTGGCCGTGGCGGATCAGCGCCAGGACCGGCTCACCCTTCTCCAGGTGCTCGCTCACCGCCGTGGAGCGGGGCCCGAAATGGGCCAGGTCGTTGAAGCCGGCAAGACGAGGCCGATCGAAGGACCAGACCAGCCTGGTCAGAGACGTGTTGCCGGCGAAGCTGTGCACCCGATGACCCCGGTTCGCCAGATGGCGGTGCAGCACCTCCTGGATGAACCCCCCGTGAGTGACCACGGCCGCCCGACCCTCTTCACCGATATCGGCGGCGAGAGCGTCGATGGCTCCGATGGCACGTCGGTGCAGATCCTCGAGGCTCTCCCCGTTCATCCCCATCGGGAGCCGGCGGTCGCGGATCGCCTCTTTCAAGTAGTCGCCGTCCTCGGAGAAGATCTGCTCCCGAGACTTGCCCTCCCATCGGCCGATGTCGAGCTCGGCCAACTGATCCCAGATCTCGAAGTCGGAGGTGAAAGAGGAAGCAGTGCGTCGGGCCCGCTCCAGGGGGGAGCACACCACGACATCGAATTTCCGATCATGAAGCCGTTTGCCGATGGCGTCGAGGCTGGTCTCCCCTGAAGAGCTGAGCGGCCCGTCGATCTGGCCGTTCCAGACACCATCGATGTTCGCCTGCGACTCGGCGTGGCGGATGAGGGTTATTTCGGTCATGGGTCTCTGGTTGTGGGTGGTGGGTCGCGGGAAGGCGCCAGTCATCATCTCAGTACCCACCACTCAGAACCCAAAACCGAGCGGACGTAGTCCGCTCACCCGATGAAGGCGGAAGCGAATATCAAAGACACGATCGTCATCACCTTGATGACGATGTTCATCGCGGGCCCCGAGGTGTCCTTGAACGGGTCTCCCACCATGTCGCCGATCACCGCAGCCAAGTGACTGTCCGATCCCTTGCCTCCAAACGCCCCCGACTCGATGAATTTCTTGGCGCTGTCCCAGGCGCCCCCGGCATTGGCCATGAATATGGCAAGGAGGAACCCGGTGACCAAAGCGCCGGCCAGCACCCCACCCAGCGCCTCGACATCGATGAAACCTACGGCGAGGGGCAGGGCAATAGCGAGCGAGGCGGGGATGACCATTTCTCTGAGGGCACCGGTGGCTGCGATATCGACACAGGAGTTGTAGTCGGGCTTCACGCCACGTTCACCCTCTTTCAGGCCCGGAATCTCATCGAATTGGCGGCGCACCTCGTCGATCATCTTGTTGGCCGCCCGGCCCACCGCGTTCAGGGTCAATGCTGCGAACAGAAACGGAAACATGGCGCCGACGAAGAGTCCGATCGCGGTCGGGACGCGGGAGACATCGATCTGCTCCAAGCCGGCAGCCTCGGTGAAGGCGGCGAAGAGAGCCAGGGCCGTGACCGCGGCCGAGCCCATGGCGAATCCCTTGGCGACCGCCGCGGTGGTGTTGCCCAGCGAGTCGAGGGCGTCAGTCGCTTCCCTGACCTCCTCGGGCAGGTGCGCCATCTGGGCGATGCCACCGGCGTTGTCGGCGATCGGGCCGTAGGCGTCGACCGAGACGATTATTCCGACCGTGGCGAGAACGCCGATGGCGGCGATGGCGACTCCGTAGATCCCGCCTCCGTCGCCCAGTGCCCAGTCACCGGCGAAATACGAGGCCCCGATTCCCGCGGCAACCACGATCACCGAATAGGCGGCCGACTTCATCCCTTCGGCGACTCCCGAGATGATCACGGTCGCCGGGCCTGTCTGGGCCTGCCTGGCGATCTCTTTGACCTTCTTGTGCTCGTCGGAGGTGAACCACTCGGAGATCTTGCCGACCAGCCAGCCCACGACGAGGCCGGCGAGAACTGCGAGCCCGATCCCCACAGGATTCTCGGCGACATCGCCGAACACCCAGTAGGCGAGACCGACCACGCCGACGGCGGTCGTGATCAGCGCGAAATTGGTGCCCCGCCGGAGAGCGGCTCCTGGCTCTTCGCTCCTCGCCGCGACCAGGAACGACCCCACGATGGCGGCGAGCATCCCCAGCGCCCCCACGGCCAGGGGAAAGATGATCGCCTCCTCTACGAATGGAGACGAGCCAAATACGAGGGCGGCATAGGTCACCGGGGCGACCATGGAGCCGACGTACGACTCGAACAGGTCGGCCCCCATCCCGGCCACATCACCGACGTTGTCACCGACGTTGTCGGCGATGACCGCCGGGTTGCGGGGATCGTCCTCGGGGATGCCCGCCTCGACCTTGCCTACCAGGTCGGCACCGACATCGGCCGCCTTGGTGAAGATCCCTCCGCCGACCCGGGCGAAGAGAGCGATCGAGGACCCGCCGAGAGCGATGGCGACGATGATCTCCGCCCATTCATCGAGGTCCAACAGCCGGTTGAAGATAAGGAAGCCGAAGCCGACCCCGAGCAGGCCGAACCCGGCCACAGTGAATCCCATCACCGCGCCTCCTCTGAAGGCGAGCGGGAGAGCGGCGGCGACACCGCCGGTGCGGGCCGCCTCGGTGGTGCGGGAGTTGGCCTGGGTGGCGATCCTCATCCCGAAATAGCCGGCGGCGCCGGAGAGCAGGGCCCCGAACACGTAGGCGACTGCTCCCCAAGGCCTACCCCAATCGAGCAGAACGCTGATCAGGATGGCCATGACGACGACGAAGGCCGCCACCCAGAGATACTCCCGGCGGAGAAAGGTCATCGCCCCGTCCCGGATCGCATCGGAGAGCTCGATCATCCGTTGGTTGCCCCGGGGCGCTGCCAACACCGCTCGGGCGTAGAGAACGGCCAGAAGCAGGGCAGCCACACCCGCGCCAAGCGCGCCGTACAGGATCAGATCCGACACAGGGGGGCGGGATTGTAGGTACCGACCTCTTCCGTATTGCGGGCCTTGCAAATGGGAGACCTGCTTCGAGAACGGGATCGGCTACCGGCCCATCTGGCCATGGGACACGGCTTAGGGCAGCGTTAGTGTCTCCGCCGCATGAAGGTGGCCATCCGAACCCTGACGATCGCCCTGCTGCTGGCTGTTCCGCTGCCCGCGTTGGCTCACGGCGACCACGACGCCCGCCCCCTCCTCCGCCACGCCCCCGTTGGCCCTTACACCGTTTCTCTCTGGCAGGTCTACCCCGATGTCGGGTCGGCGATGACCCCACACCTCATCGTGATGTTCGGCTCACGGTCCCGACCAGCTTCCTCCAGCCGTTCATCCCCCGACCGGAGCTGCACCTGGTCTACAACCTGATCGTGTTCATCCCGATGATCGTGGCGATGTGGCTGCATACCCGAACGTCACAGGATCCCTTTAACGACTGCAACTGCGCCGCCCCGCCGGTGGAGAGAGCCAAGGCCGGCCTGGCCAGCGCCTGAGGTCCACCGGGTGACCGGCCCGGACGTCGGATTCTGTCCCAGCCTGCCGATACGTTGCGGCCATGAGGGAATGCAGTGTTAAGGGTTGCGAACGTCTGGCCTTAACCCGTGGTCTCTGCCAGATGCACTATCGCCGCATCCTCCGGACCGGTGACATAGGACCGCCGGGTTCTAGGAGGCAGAGAGGCATCTGTTCAGTTGTCGTATGTGACAAACAAGTCGATGCCAGGGATCTCTGCCACGGCCACTATCAGCGCCTGCTTCGCCACGGGCACGTGGGAGACGCGCCTCTGAGGTCATCGGGACGGCTCTGCTCGGTGCCAGGTTGCGGCAGACCGCACAAGGCGCAGGGATACTGCGCTGCTCACTACAAGCGGGTTCTCGCTACGGGTGATCCTCAACCCGAACGGCCCATCCGAGAGGTCAGCGGGGAGGGCGGTTCAAGCCACGGGTATTGGCAGATTCCCGTGCCAGCAGGACTTACGATACCTCGTTGGGGGTTCACCTTCGGTCGGTGAACATCGACTGGTCATGGCCTTGCACCTCGGTCGCCCACTTCGATCAGACGAGGTGGTCCATCACCGAAATGGGAACCGAGCCGACAACCGAATCGAGAACCTGGAGCTTTGGCTCACCTCCCACCCCAGGGTCAGCGGGTCGAAGACGTCGTTGCATTCAGCATCGAGATGTCGGCCAGGTATGCGACGGAGATAGGAGCGTGGGTTGCGATCGAGATACGGGCAGCACCAGTTCTATCAGGTTAGCTGAGCCCTGAAAACCAAAATACAATGGCAGTCCCGAGCGGGTTCGAACCGCCGTTTCCGGCTTGAGAGGCCGGCGTCCTAGACCACTAGACGACGGGACCAGGTTGGGGCCGACACCTGCCGACCCTGGCTCGGGGGGAAGGACTCGAACCCTCAATAACAGGGCCAGAACCTGCCGTGTTACCTATTACACCACCCCCGAACGCGCAAACCCGAAGGCGATGCGGGGTAGGGAACAGAGGATAATCGACAGCAGGACCAGTGCGAAGTCGACCTCGGGGACCAATACGGGCTGGCAGTCGCCTCCGCCCGCACCGTGACCGGCTCGCCTTGCCTGAACCAACATGTTGTTCGGCTTGGTGATTACCTGTCGGATGGCGGGCTCAGACTCACCTGTCAGCTCCCGGGCTTGACTGAGAAGCGCTGTGGGCCCTCGGTCGTCGAGGGCGTGTGCCCCGTAGCTCGGCAACTCCAATTCTCTTGACTGGACGCACGCTCCGACAGGATGTAGGTTCGGCGAGGTCCCCACCGTGGGGGCGGCTGTAACTGGTCGCCGTCACGGTTGAGATGCGATAACCCCCGAGCTGTCGAACCACTTCGGAACGGACTGGTCGGGGGTTTGTCGCGCTACACCTTCGCTTGCATCAGCGCGCGTGTGCACCCTGTGGCGACTCAAGGAGAAGAGATCATGGAGAGAACGCCGGATCGTGAGATGGAAACAGACCTCCGCCAAGGAGCCGGAAGGGAATGGATGGAGGAGGCTGCCGAGGACGAGAGACTCACCGAGCTGTTGCGACGAAGAAAGCTCGACCTGGGCGGGCGCGCCATCGAGATCGTCCATAAGGGTGAAAGGGTTCGCGCCGAGATTGGCGCACACACTTTCTCGGGTCATCTGGTGTACGCCGGGGCGGACTTCGCCACCGTGGACCGGGGCGACGACATGGTGGAAGTCGTCTTCGCGGCCGCGGTCTGGACGCTCGAGCGGACTGACTCGGGTGGCCACGACCAGAGCGGCGACCCGCTCACCTTTCGGGCCCGGCTCTCCGAGATCTCGGCTTCCGGGGAGTCGGTGCGGATGATCGTCTCGGATGGGAAGGCGATCGTGGGATCGATCGAGCTGGTGGCGACGGATCACGTCGAGGTGATCCAGGACGGGAACAGCCTCGTCGTCCCGCTCCGTTTGATTGTCGCGGTGGTCCGCTCTACGTCTCGCTTCTGACATCATCTCTCTCCGCGGACACCGGGTGGGACCGGACGAA
Source organism: uncultured Acidobacteriota bacterium (assembly GCA_963837055.1). Classification (GTDB taxonomy): domain Bacteria; phylum Actinomycetota; class Acidimicrobiia; order Spongiisociales; family ZC4RG35; genus JARDZU01. The sequence continues at coordinate 108,520 of CAWILU010000006.1, forward strand.
CTCATAGATCTCGTCCCGGAAGAACTTGAAGGTCCGGCCGCCGGGGAGTTTGTAGGCGGGCAACCGCCCCTCTCTCGCATAGCGCCTGACCATCTGAACGTTCATACCCAGCAACTCCGCTACCTGCGCCGCGTCGAGGATCGGGGGGTAGTCCTCAGCCATCTGTCGTCCTCATCGTTACTCGAAACGAGAGTACGGCATCTGTCGATCGCTTGGAATGGGTTCGACCCGGCCACTCACCAGAGAACGTACGATCTACCGATGACCAAGACCGAGGTCCAGAGCTGGCTCGACCGCTACATCCTGGCGTGGCAGGCGAACACGACAACAGCCATCGAGGAGCTGTTCACCGAAGACGCCACATATCGCTTCCATCCCTACGACGAGGGTGATGAGATTGTCGTCGGCCGAGACCGGATAGTCGCCGCCTGGCTGGAGAAACCCGACGACCCGGGCGCCTGGGAGGCGGTCTATGAGGCATGGGCGGTGGACGGCGATCGCGGCGTGGGTGTTGGTACTAGTCGATATCTGGCGACGGCCGACAAGCCCGAGCGCATGTATAACAACTGCTTCCTGATGAAGTTCGCCGACGACGGGCGCTGCTCGGAGTTCACCGAGTACTACGTCCGTCAGCCGTAAAGGTCGGCTGCAAGATCCAACGCAAGGGGCGGTACCGAGATTCGCTGTCGGTCCGGCCACTTCACCCGCAAGGTCCTTATGTCGATATCGAGATCGTGCTGGACTTCTACTTCGGCTACGCCATGGGTCAAGGAACCGCCAGCCGCGCCGCCGCACTTGCCCGCAGCGCGGCCGTTGCCGATGGAACCCTCCACACCAATCGGATCGAGGACCTCAACGAGCGGGTCGATCGGCTGGTGATGATCCTCCGGGCGACGCTGTCCCTCCTCGAAGAGCAGGGGATCACCCCGAGCGGCTGATGGCGAAGATCGAAGAGCTCGATCTCCAGGACGGGACCGACGACGACCGGATCCGCGGGCAGATCGTCGAGTGCCCATCGTGTCAGTCGAAGGTGGCGCCGGGACTGCGCAACTGCCAGCTGTGTGGCACGGAGGTCAGACCCGATACCGGGCACCCGCTCAGCAACGTCTGACGCCAGCTGGCCCTGCGGGGCACCTCCAGCAAGACCCCCTCCGTCCCGGGCCACCTCCCCCAACGTCGCTTCGCTCCTGGGGGAAGATGCGCTCAATACACTCGGCCGATGGGCAGCTTCGACGAGGTTCACGGCCCCGACGGGGTGCGTCCCCACTATCAGGCCCTGATGAATCGGCTCAGCGAGATCGGAGACGCCGAGCTCTCCGATCGGCTCGGGATGCTCGACTCGTTCTTCCGCACCCTTGGCATCACCTTTGCCGTCACCGGTCATGAGAGCGGGCTCGAGCGCACCTGGCCAATGGACCTGGTGCCGCGGATCATCCCCGCCGACGAGTGGGAACAAATCGAGGCCGGGCTGGTCCAACGGGTCACCGTGCTCAACCGCTTCCTCGACGACCTCTACGTCGGCGGTCAGCAAGCGATCAACGACGGCATCATCCCCCGATGGTTGGTCGAGACGGCGGACGGCTATGTCAGGGAGGCTCACGGGATCCCCGCCCCGCAGGGGTCACGCTGCGTGGTCGCCGGCATCGACATCGTCCGCGACGACGAGGGCACCTATCGGGTGCTCGAAGACAACCTGCGCGTCCCCAGCGGCATCTCCTATGTCCTCGAGAACCGGGTGGCGATGACCCGGATCCTGCCGGTCGGATTCGCCAGCCACTCCATCCGCCCGGTGGACCACTACGGGGCATCGCTGTTGCGGGCCCTGCGCTCCATCGCCCCACCAATCGTCACCGATCCCACAGTCGTCGTGCTCACCCCGGGTGTGTCCAACTCGGCGTACTTCGAGCATGCCTTCCTCGCCCGGCAGATGGGCATCGAGTTGGTCGAGGGCCGTGATCTGCTCGTCGACGATCGGCAAGTGTTCATGCGCACCACACAGGGCCTCAAGCAGGTCGATGTCATCTACCGCCGGGTCAACGACGAGTTCCTCGATCCGGTCGTGTTCCGCCAGGACAGCCTGCTCGGCGTCCCCGGTCTCCATGGCGCGGCCCGGGCGGGATCAGTGACGATCGCCAATGCCATCGGGAACGGGGCGGTCGACGACAAGGGCGTCTATCCGTACATCCCGGATCTGGTCCGCTACTACCTGGGCGAAGAACCGATCCTCCCCAATGTCACCACCTATCTCCCCTGGGAGCCCGAACAGCTCGAGCTCATCCTGAGCCGGCTGGACCAGCTGGTGGTGAAGCCTGTCGCCGAGGCCGGCGGCTACGGGATCGTGATCGGCACCGTGGCCGATGAGGCGACCCTGGAGATAACGGCCGCCGCCCTCCGGGCCAATCCGAGGGGATACATCGCCCAGGAGATCGTCCAGCTCTCCACGCATCCCACCTTTGTGGGCGGGCATCTCAAGCCGCGCCACGTCGACCTACGCCCCTTCGTCATCAGTGGAGAGCGGATCGAAGTAGTGCCCGGCGGGCTCACCCGGGTGGCACTGCGGGAGGGATCGTTGATCGTGAACTCGTCGCAAGGCGGCGGCTCCAAGGACACCTGGGTGCTGAACAACGGGGTGGGAAGTGCTGTCCCGTCACGCTGAGGACCTGTTCTGGGTTGGCCGCTACATCGAGCGGGCCGAAGACACCGCCCGCATGCTCGACGTGACCTATCACAACCTGCTCGAGTCGCCCGGGCGACCGGGCGGCCACCACCTGGGGCGAGCTGCTCGAGGTCCTCTACGTCAACGCGCTCTACGAGGGACCGATGGAGAGCGGGGCGGTGAGCACCTACCTGGTGGCCGACCGAACCAACCCGGGCTCGATCATCTCGTCAGTGGACCGAGCCCGCGACAACGCCCGGGGGCTGCGGGACCGCATCTCGACCGAGTTGTGGGAGGCGATCAACGTATTCCATCTCGAACTGACCCATGCCGATTTCCATCTCGACCTGGATCGCCGCGCCTACGAGGTGTTCGGCACCATCAAGCGCCGGTGCCAGCTCATCAGCGGTGTCGCCGCCCAGACCATGCCCCGGGACGAGGGCTACCGCTTCATGCTGCTCGGGCTCTTGCTGGAACGTGCGGAGATGACTTGCCGCCTGCTTTCCGTTCGTTACGCCCGGCTCGCTGGTGGCGAGGGGCAGTCGGAGTTCCACTCCTGGGTCTCGGTGCTCAAGTCGGTGTCTGCCTACGAGGCCTACCTCAAGGCGCATGACGCATCTCTCGACCCGACCGATGTCCTCGAGTTCCTCCTCCTCGACCCCGAGTTCCCCCGCAGCGTCCTCTATTGCCTCCAACAGGTCGAGCGCCTGATCGACCGCCTCGCCGGTTCGAGTCATCAGACCAGCATGGAACGAGCGATCGGCAAGGTGCGGGCCCAGGCCGAGTTCACCGACATACCCAGCATTCTCGGGGAGCGGCTCGACCATTTCCTCGAATTGCTGCAGAAGGAGATCTATGAGGTCTCCGAAGAGGTGGAGGACCATTTCTTTCGCGCCGGCACCGATCTCCAGCTCCATTCGCAGAGGTGGGCATGAGACTCGAGATCCGCTACCTGAACGAGTTCAATTACAGCGAGCCGGCGTGGGAATCCCACAATCTGCTCAGGGCATGTCCGGCGAGTACCGAGAACCAGAGGCTGGTGAGCTATCGGGTCGACGTGGATCCGGTAACTCAGGTTCACACCTACACCGACTACTGGGGGACGCGGTGGACGAATTCGGGATCGTCCAACCGCACGAATTGCTCAGGGTCAGGGCAGAGTCGACGGTCGAGACCAGCGCACCCACGTTCCCTGAGGACGACGCACCCATCGACGCGTTGGATACGGTGCGCGGCGAGTTGTCGACCTATCTCCGGCCTTCGCCACACGCCGCCTGGGACGGCGAGATCGAGGCGATCGCTCGAGAAGCGCTCGGGGGAGCCGACGGCATGGTCGATGTCGCGACGACCGTCTCGGACACTGTCACCTCACAGCTCGCCTACGTTCCGGGAGCCACGTACGTGGGGATGGAAGTCGGCGATGTGCTGTCCCAGGGCAAAGGCGTTTGTCAGGATTTCGCCCATCTCGGCATCGCCATGTATCGAAGCGTTGGGATCCCGGCCCGCTACGTGTCCGGCTATCTGTATGCCGCCGACCAGACCTCGGCCGTGGCCCCGGACCAGCCCGAGCTCAGCGTTCAGACCCACGCCTGGATCGAGGTCTTCATTCCCGGCTACGGCTGGTGGGCCCTCGACCCCACCAATGCCCAGCCTGTCGGTGAGCTGCATGTCAAGATCGGCCATGGTCGGGACTATCAGGATGTGATGCCTTTGCGCGGCGTCTATCACGGAGGTGCCGAGCACCAGCTCGGGGTCGAGGTCCGGATCAGCAGCGAACGCCTCTCCCAGATGACCGAGCAATAGGGCCAAACTGAATGCTGTGCGTCTCATATCCGGGACGCCAGCATTAGGAACGGTTTTCTCAATGGATTTATCATCGTTTTAGGGTCTTTGCGGTCATTTCCAGTGTTTGTGCCCAAAACCGATGAAGAAGGAGCTCTGATCACGTTGGCGTCGAAGAGGCAATTGTTGGTGGCGTTGGCCGTGGTGTCCACGCTGGCCGTGACGCCTGCCGCCCTCGCCCAGACCGAAGAGACACCGACGACGCTCCCGGCCACCGCCCTGACCGTCAGCACTCCGTTCCCGTCGGTCGCAGTCGAGCCCGGGGACCAGGTCAGCTTCGCTCTGACCGTCAGTGCGCCGGCCCAGGTCCCGGTCACCCTGGCAGTCGACGGCATTCCTGAAGGGTGGACAGCCGCGTTCCGTGGCGGCGGCTTCGAAGTCGACTCGGTGACCGCGGGGCCAGGGCTGGAGCCCGAGCTCACCTTTGACGTCACCGTCCCGACCAGCGCGACCGAAGGCGATTACCCGATGACGATCACCGCCTCGGGTGGAGCCGAGACGGTCACCCTCCCGATTGCAGTCCGGGTGTCGGCACAGGCCGGCGGTGAGGTCACACTCACCCCCAACTTCCCCGGTCTGCGCACCCCCGCTGGTGAGGCGGTCACATTCGACGTCGAGTTGAACAACAGCACACCGGCCGATCTCGAATTCGAGCTCACTCCGACCGCGCCCTCCGGATGGGATGTCACTGCCGAGCTCTCCGGGCAAGCCCAGGCCTCCACCGTCCTGGTCGAGGCTGGGGGCACGCAGACGATCAATGTCGCGGTCACTCCGCCGTTCAGTGCCGAGGCCGCCCAGTACCCGGTGACCCTGCAAGCGACTGCCCCGGGAACCACGGTCGAGACCGAGATGATCGTCGAGGTTGTCGGCTCGTTCGCCTTGGAGATGTCCACCGCAGACCAGCGTCTCAACGCCGAGGTGACGGTGGGAAGCTCCAGCGACTTCCAAATTCTCCTCACCAACACCGGTACCGCCCCTCTCGAGGCAGTCACCATGGGGGTCACCCCCCCGAGCGGTTGGGATGTCGTCTTCGACAACGACACCGTCGCGGTTGGCCCGGGCGAGTCGGTGCCGGTCACGGCAACCATCACCCCCTCGGAGGAAGCGGTCGCCGGCGACTACGTGATCACCTTCACCGCCACCCACGAGGAGGCTGACGCCGAGATGGAGATCCGCACGACGGTCAACCCCTCGGCTATTTGGGGGTTCGTCGGCATCGCGGTCATCGCTCTGACGCTCGCCGGGCTGGCCTGGGTGTTCCGGCGCTTCGGTCGTCGCTGACAATGGCTACGACCATCCGTTCCAGGAAGCTGACCAAGACCTACGGCGAGCACACCGTGGTCGACAGGCTCGACCTAGAAATCGACGCCGGAGAAGTCTTCGGTCTGCTCGGCCCGAATGGCGCCGGCAAGACGACGACAATCCTCATGCTGCTCGGTCTCATCGAGCCAACCAAGGGGAAGATCGAGGTTCTGGGCCTCGACCCGAGATGGAACCCAATCGAGGTCAAGCGGAAGGTCGGCTATCTGCCAGACGCGGTCGGCTTCTATGACCCGATGACGGGACGGGAGAACCTGCGCTTCACAGCCCGCCTCAACGGGCTGGAGGACTATGAGGACCTGATCGAGTCGCTTCTCGGCCTGGTCGGCCTGGCCGATGCCGCCGACCAGCCTGCGGGCGAGTACTCGCGAGGGATGAAGCAGAGGCTCGGCGTCGCCGACGCACTGGTGAAAGGACCATCGGTCTTGATCCTGGACGAGCCCACGACTGCCATCGACCCCGAGGGCGTGGTCGAGATGCTCGCCCTGATCCAGCGCCTTGCCAAGGAGGAAGGGGTGACCGTGCTCCTCGCCAGCCATCTGCTCCACCAAGTCCAGACCGTGTGCGACCGGGTCGCCATTTTCGTGCGCGGCAAGGTCGTCGCCCAAGGCACGCCTCATGAGCTGGCGGCCGTGGACAGGGGCGGTCAGATCAGGGTCGAGTTCCGCCTCGGAGGAGAGCCGTCGAAAGGCAAGGCCCAGCTGGAGTCGCTGGGCACCGTCAGCGGCGTCACCCCCGGCCGTGCACCGGGATCCTGGGTGGCGGATCTCGAAGCCGGCTCACTGGCGCCGGCCGTCAGCGGTCTGGTGTCCCAGGGTGCAGATGTCATCGGGGTCCATCGGCTCGATGAGGACCTGGAGACGATCTATCGGCGCTATTTCGAGGCGGAGAACGCGGTCGAGGAGGTGCCGGCATGACCAGCGAAGCCGAAGTCGGCACGGAAGAGGTCCCCGCCGTCGAGCCGTCCCCCAGGGTGGGGGGATGGAGGGCAGTAGCCAGGAAGGAGATTGCCGACCACCTGCTCTCGGGGCGGTTCGTGGTCCTCATGGGTGTGCTCGGGATCGCCACCGCGGCTGCAGTGTTCGCCGCCTCCGGTGGGATTCGCGACGTCGCCCCCAATGCCCAGGGGATCACGGCGCTGTTCCTCAAACTGTTCACCGTTACCGCTGACCCGGTCCCGTTCCCGCTGATCGTGTTCGTGGGCTTCCTCGCTCCACTCCTCGGGATCATGTTTGGGTTCGACGCCGTCAGCGGTGAGCGATCGCAGGGGACGCTCCCACGGCTCCTCTCCCAACCGATCCACCGCGACGAGGTGATTCTCGGCAAGTTCGTGGCCGGTCTCACGGTTGTCGCGATCATGCTCACCGCGCTGGTGCTCTTCGTGTCCGGGATCGGGATCGTGAGGCTCGGGCTGGTGCCCACTCCTACCGAGATCTCGCGCCTCGCGGTATGGCTGGTCTTCGCCATCATCTACGTCGGCTTCTGGCAGGCACTCGCCACGCTGTCCTCGGTTCTCGCCAAAAGGGCCTCGACCTCGGCGATGATCCCGATCGGGGTCTGGTTGGTCCTGACCCTGTTCGGATCATTCATCTTCGGCGCCATCGCCAGTGTCCTCAGCCCTCGGGACGGGTCGCAAGCGGCCGAGGTGGCCTATCTCCAGACCCAGCAGGCCGTGTCCCAGCTCTCACCGGTGACCTTGTTCCAGCAGGTGTCGAGCGTGCTGCTCGACCCGGAGGTCCGTACCGTCGGGCTGGTCACCCAGGAGCAGGTAGACCGCGCCATCGTCTCCGAGCTCAATCTCACCCAGAGTCTCGCCGTGGTCTGGCCCCAGATCGCCATCCTGGTCGCCCTCACCGCGGTGATGTTCGCCGCCGCCTATATCGCCTTCATGCGCGACGAGGTCAGGGCCTGATTCGATTGGGCTTAGGCTGAGGTCATGGAAGAAGCGGTGAAGCCGGATGCGGTTGAGGAAGCGCCTGAGGGGGAGCAGTCGGAGCCACCCGTCTCCCAGCCGACCAAGCTGATCCGAATCGCCTCGATGACCCGGGCCATGCTCGAAGAGGTGCGACATGCCCCGCTCGACGACGGGGGACGGAAGCGCCTGGCGAACGTTCACTCCCGATCTCTCGACGAGTTGCGAGAGATCCTCTCCCCGGAGTTACTCGACGAATTCGACGAGATCATGGTCCCGCTCGACCAGGCCGGCGTCACCGAGGCCGAGCTGCGTATCGCCCAGGCCCAGCTCATCGGCTGGCTCGAAGGGCTTTTCCACGGGATCCAGGCTTCCTTGTGGAGTCAACAGATGGCGGCGCAATCACAGCTGGCAGAGATGCAAAAGAGAGCCCTGGTCCCGCCCACGACCCCGAATCCGGGCGAGGACCAGACCGGTCTCTACCTCTAGGTAGCAAGCACCTCGTACGGGCGGCGCAGCCGCCCTATCCGACCTTGCGTTCCCGTTGTGTTCGCTCGCGCCGAACCCGACGGCGCTCGCGCTCACTGAGACCACCCCAGATGCCGAATTTCTCGCCCATGTCGACCGCATAGTCGAGGCATTCCGCCTTCACCTCGCATGCGGCACAGATCGCCTTCGCCTTCCGGGTGGAAGCCCCCCGCTCGGGGAAGAAGAGGTCGGCATCGGCGCCTCGGCAGTTGGCGTAGTCCTGCCAGGAAAGCTCACCAATAGCCAAGGCTTGGATGAGCTTGCTCTGCATCAGGTCTCCTCACAACCGTGTAATTACACGTTTGAGATTACGACTGCCCGCGCGCGCCGTCAACCCGGAGTGCCGAATTTCTCCTTGTGGCGCCGAGTGATTCCCCGGAGGCGAAGAGTTGCCATAATGGGTGGCGCGGTGTCCGCCACGATCGAGCAGAGAAAAGCGCCCTGGCCGGTCAGCTTCTATCGATCGGCGGTCGGCAAGAAATGGGTGATGGCGCTCACCGGTCTCGGCATCATCGTCTTCGTCCTGGCGCACATGGTGGGCAACTGGAAGATCTTCCTGCCCGACGTCAACGGCGTGCCGGACATCGACATCTATGCCGAGGCGCTCCGGGAACTGCTGGTCCCCTTCCTACCCGCACACGTCGCTCTCTGGATCCTCCGCACCGGATTGATCGTGGCCTTCCTCCTCCATATCCACGCCGCCTACTCCCTGACTCTGATGAACCGCCGGGCCCGACCCGAGGACTACCAGGGACCCCGAACCTACGTCGCCGCCAACTACGCCAGCCGAACCATGCGGTGGAGCGGTGTCATCTTCGCCGCCTTCCTTCTCTTCCACCTCGCCGACCTCACCTGGGGGATCCAACCGGCCGCCCCCGAGGTCTGGGCCAGGGGTGAGGTCTACGCCAACTTCGTCGCCTCTTTCTCCCGAGCGCCGGTCACCGCCTTCTATGTGATCGCGATGGTGCTGCTCGGCCTCCATCTCTATCACGGCGCCTGGTCGATGTTCCAGAGCCTCGGGATCAACCACCCGCGCTTCAACCCGCTGCGGCGGTGGTTCGCGATCGGGCTGGCGGTGCTGGTCACCGTGGGCAACTCGATCATGCCCCTTGCGGTGTACTTCGGGTTGGTCGGGTGAGCCTCCAGCTCGATGCCAGGGTTCCCGATGGCCCCGTCGAGGACAAGTGGGACAACCACAAGTTCTCGGTCCGCCTGGTCAACCCGGCGAACAAGCGGAAGTTCAAGATCCTGATCGTGGGGACCGGGCTCGCCGGCGCCTCGGCAGCGGCCACGCTCGCCGAGCTCGGCTACGAAGTCGAGGTCTTCACCTTCCACGACTCTCCCCGCCGGGCCCATTCGATCGCCGCCCAGGGCGGGATCAACGCGGCCAAGAACTACAAGAACGACGGCGACTCGGTGTACCGGCTCTTCTACGACACGGTGAAAGGCGGGGACTACCGGAGCCGGGAGGCCAACGTCCATCGCCTCGCCCACGAGTCGCTCAACATCATCGACCAGGCCACGGCCCAGGGAGTGCCCTTCGCCCGGGAATACGGGGGGTTGCTCGACAACCGGTCGTTCGGCGGCGCCCAGGTCGCCCGGACCTTCTATGCGCGGGGGCAGACCGGCCAACAGCTCCTCCTCGGTGCGTACCAGGCAATGGCCCGTCAGGTAGCGGCGGGGACGGTCAAGCTGCACACCCGGTCCGAGATGCTCGACCTCGTGGTCAAGGACGGCCGAGCGGTCGGCATCGTGGCCCGCGACCTGATCTCCGGGGCCATCACCAATCACTCTGGCCACGCCGTGGTCCTCGCCACTGGCGGCTACAGCAACGTCTTCTTTCTCTCGACCAATGCCATGGCCTGCAACGTCAGTGCCATCTGGCGGGCGCACCGCAAGGGCGCCGGCTTCGCCAACCCGTGTTTCACCCAGATCCATCCCACCTGCATCCCTGCGTCAGACGAATTCCAATCGAAGCTCACCCTCATGTCCGAGTCGCTTCGCAACGACGGGCGGATCTGGGTACCGAGCCGCGCCGGAGACGAGCGTGGCCCGACCGAGATGCCCAAGGAAGATCGGGACTACTTCCTCGAGCGCCAGTACCCCGCTTTCGGGAACCTGGTCCCCAGGGACGTCGCCTCCCGAGCGGTGAAGCGGATCGTCGACGAAGGCAAAGGCGTCGGGCCGCTCCAGAACGGGGTCTATCTCGATTTCCACGACGCCATCGAGCGCCAGGGCCGTCAGGTCATCACCGAGCGGTACGAGAACCTGTTCGAGATGTATCAGCGAATCACCGATGAGGACCCCTACGAGGTGCCGATGCGCATCTACCCGGCCCCCCACTACACCATGGGCGGGCTCTGGGTCGACTACAACCTGATGACCACCATCCCCGGGCTCTACTCGATCGGGGAGGCCAACTTCTCCGACCACGGCGCCAACCGCCTCGGCGCATCCGCGCTGATGCAGGGTTTGGCCGACGGCTATTTCGTCCTCCCGATCACAATCGGTGACTATCTCGCCGGATTCCTCAACGAGGCACCTGTCCCTACCGACGACCCTGTATTCGAAGAGGCAGGCGGGGCGGTCCGAGAGCGAGTCGATGGGTTCCTCTCGACCAGGGGGAGCCGGACCGTTGACTGGTTCCACAAGGAGCTGGGCAAGATCATGCTCGAGTACTGCGGCATGTCCCGCTCCGAGCCCGGGCTGAACAAGGCCCTCTCAGAGATCCCCGCCCTCTACGAGGAATTCAGAAGCGATGTGAGGATCCTCGGGACCGCAGGGAATCTCAACCAGACCCTGGAGCGGGCGGGACGGGTCGAAGACTTCTTCGAGCTCTCCCAGGCGATGTGCCTCGACGCCTTGCATCGGGAGGAGTCTTGCGGCGGTCATTTCCGCGAGGAATACCAGACAGAGGAGGGCGAGGCCCTCCGGCGAGACGACGAGTTCGCTCATGTGGCCGTGTGGGAGTGGACCGGAGACCCTGCCAAGCCGCAGTTGAACAAGGAGCCACTCACCTTCGAGACGGTCAAGCCAAGCACCCGGAGCTACAAGTGAACGTCACGCTCCAGATCTGGCGTCAGGAGGGCCCGGACCTGCCCGGCGGGTTCAGGACATACGAGGTGGCCGGGATCTCAGAGGAGATGTCGTTCCTGGAGATGCTCGATGTCCTCAACGAGCGGCTGGCCAACCAGGGTGACGAGCCTGTCGCTTTCGACCACGACTGCCGCGAGGGGATCTGCGGGTCGTGCGGAGTGATGATCGACGGCCAGGCACACGGCCCACAGTTGGGCACAGCCACCTGCCAGCTCCACATGCGGAAATTCGAGAACGGGGCGACGATCACAGTCGAGCCGTGGCGGGCAGCCGGCTTTCCCCTCGTGAAGGATCTGGTGGTCGATCGCAGCTCATTCGACCGCATCATCGAAGCCGGCGGATACATCACGGTCGACACCGGCTCGGCACCCGACGCCAACCTGACCCCGGTGCCGAAGCCTGCCGCCGACACCGCCTTCGACGCGGCCGCTTGCATCGGGTGCGGGGCCTGCGTGGCGGCATGCCCGAACGGTGCTGCCAATCTCTTCACGGCCGCCAAGATCAGCCATCTCAACCTGCTCCCCCAGGGCCAGGCGGAGCGCTGGTCGCGCACCGAGGACATGGTCGAGATGATGGAGCAGTACTTCGGCTCGTGTACCAACCATGGCGAATGCGAGAAGGCTTGCCCGAAGTCGATCTCGATCGACTTCATCGCCATGATGAACTCCGACTACCTCAAGGCCAAGATGAAGAACCGCCGACTGGTCGCCCAGTAGCGACACTCACTCGCCGCTTTTTGGCATAGAAGCCCCCTTGTCAGCGAAAATCTGCGACGTAGCCTGAGCGGGATTCGCGAAAGCTCTCCGGCCCGGTTTGCGTCCTCAGTGACCACTCTGGGTAGTTGAGCACTCACGAACAGTGGTTGCTGGGACCGGGATCGGGATGGGGGCAAATGACAACTGGAAGACGTGACGAACGGGGGGCCACCCTCGTCGAGGCGGCAATGGTCTACGCCCTGCTCTTCCTCGCCCTCTTTGCAGTCGTCGAATTGGGTCTCGCCTTCAAAGACTGGCTGTCGGTGAGCCATGCTGCCCGGGAAGGGGCCAGGGCAGGAGCCACTTATGGTGATGACCCGACCGCCGACATCCAGATTCTTCGCGACGTCGAGGCGACACTGGCTCCGGCCGGGATCGCCAACGGGATAGATGTGCGCATCTTCAACGGCGAATCCCCAGGAATCGGCGAGGACTATTCCTATGCGCCGGGCAGCGATTGCAGCAGCAACACACCCCTAGGGGTGCCGCCTCTCACCGGGTGTTGCGACTGGACGCCTTGCCCCGAGCCGTTCCGCGACACCTACGCCGTGCCGGGCTGGGATCCGTCGAGCCGTGATGTGCGGGCACCCGATCTCGACCGGATCGGAGTCGAGGTGGTGTTCACCCATCAGTGGCTCACGGGGTATTTCGTCCCATCGAGCGACTTCAGCACCGTCACCGATTTCCAGATCGAGCCCCAGGTGTTCGAATCATGAGGCGCCGCGGCGAGAGCGGAGCTTCGCTCGTGGAGGTTGGTCTCATCCTCCCCATCCTGATCACGCTCGCGATCGGTCTATCGGAGATCGGGTTTCTGGTCGTCGACTACATGACCGTCACCAATGCGGCCAGAGAGGGAGCCCGCACCGGCGCCGCGGCTGCCAACTTTCCCACCGCCGACGAGATCATCCTCGACGCGGTCGAGGAGGCGTCGTGCAACCTCCGGTTCGGGACTCTGGAGAAGGTGAGGATCTTTCAAGCCGACGGGACCGGGCAGCCCGTCGTCGGGTCGATCAACGAGTACTCGCCCAGCGGAAGCCTGACCTGCGACGCCCCAGGCAACTCCCTCAACTGCGACAACACCTGTCCATGGACCGCAGCCGGACGCGACCGTGAGCCACCCGGTCTCGACGTCCTCGGTGTCGAAGTCACCTTCTCTCACACCAGCGTCACCGGGATCTTCCCGTTCCCCACCGTCGACTGGGACGAGACCGCGGTGATGCAGATCGAGCCCGACACCAGGGGAACCCAGTGAGACGGATCTTCCGACGGGCGAAAGAGGACGAACGAGGCGCAGCGCTGGCATTGGTGGCCGGCTCGCTGGTGCTGTTGATGGGAATGGCGGCGTTCGGTACCGACCTCGCCTGGTTCTACCTCAACGCCAGTCGAATGCAGCGCGCTGCCGACGCCGCCGCCCTCGGTGGGGTCATCTGGCTCCCCGCTGAGCCAGGCACTGCCGACGCCACCGCGCTGGACATAGCCACACGCAACGGGTACGACGACACCCTCACCGACGTCGATGTGGTCCCTGCGGCCGTCCCCGGTGAGCCCAACAAGCTAGAGGTGACCATTCGGGACGTCGTCCCCACGTTCTTCGCCAAAGTCCTCGGCTTTGACACGATGGCGATCTCGCGGACTGCGGTCGCCGAATACATCCCCCCATTGAGGCTGGGCAGCCCGGAGAACCAGTTCGGAAACACATGCGACCCGGAACAGCCAGGATGCACCGGGCAGGCCAACTTCTGGGCGAACATCCATGGCAAATGGACCGACCGGGGCATGGGCGACGCCTACTCGTCGTGGTGCGACAACGCCAACGATGCCCCTGGTTGTGCTCAGAACGCCACCGCCCGGAGCACGGGTTACCTCTACGGCATCGAATCGACGTCGAGCTTCACTCTCCAGTTCAACGACCTGGCCTTCCACAACCAGTCCGGGGGCAACCCGACCAACGACGGGGTCCGGACCGGCGACCGGGGCTGTGAGGACTGGGGCCCGAACCCGGCCCCAGACTGCGGGCCGTCGATGTATGTGGCGCTCTACGCGCCTGATCCGACGCCACTGAAGGTCTCGGACAACCCTCTCCTCTGCCAAGCCACCATCCCACCCCTCCCCCAGGGCCTGGAGACCGACCCCTACGCGTTCACTGCCCCGGACGGCCAGGGGTGCTGGACCCAGTCCGGGTCCGGCATCTACGTGGTGGAGGTTCGCCACGTCGACCCCGGCGCGGTTGTCGACCGATCGGGTCTCAACAGGTACTCGGTGAGGTCCTCGACCGGCAACCTGTTCGCCCTCGGCGACTTCTCCATCTACAACAACTTCAGCGGCTCGGTCACCTCGTTCTACCTGGCCGAGGTCCCGACCTACTACCACGGGAAGACTTTCGTCATCGAGCTCTACGACGCCGGTGAGTCAGCGGCCAACGGCACCCTCCAGGTCAAGGACCCGAGTGGCAACACGTTCAATGACGGAGAGTGCCGCATCTACGAGCGGAGCCACACCAGCCCGAACTGGAACTTGCAGCAGGTCGTCCCCGCCGGAAGTGATTGTCAGGAGCTCGTCACCCCGCAGGAGTACCACCGCCGATGGCTCAAGTTCGAGATGGAGCTGCCCCCCGAGTATGCCTGCGTCGCGGGAGGTATTCCTGGCTGCTGGTGGAAGATGAACTACGTCTACACGTCGCCGGTGAACGACACCACCACCTGGCGGGCTTACATGATCGGCAATCCGATCCATCTGGTCGAATAGCAATCGCCCAACTCTGAACACTCTCGGTCCCGAAAGCCCACTCTGAGTCACCGGCTGGGCCGATCGACCCCAATCGTCCGATCGCCGATTTCTGCTTCAAGTAGTTGGCCCTTTCTGCCGAAGAACCCTGGTCGATGAGCATTCGATCAGCATCCCTCGACGAGGCAGCGTGCTCGGTGGGTGGAAAGACGTGAAAGCAGTGAACATGAGGGGCAACCAGAGCGGCACAGATCGTTCTCGCGAACGCGGGTCAACGCTCCTCGAGGCGTCGATCGTGTACGGCCTTCTCTTCCTCTCGTTGTTCGCAATCGTCGAGTTCGGGCTCGCCTTCAAGGACTGGCTCTCCGTCAGCCACGCCGCTCGTGAGGGCGCCCGAGCCGGAGCGACCTATGGCGACGACCCGCGGGCCGACATCCAGATTCTCCGCGACATCGAGCAAACCCTGAATCCGGCCGGCATCTCCGCCGGGATGAGTGCACGCATCTACGAGGCAACACCTTCCGGCGAGTCGACCACCTATTCCTACGCCCCCGGCACCGGCTGCTCCAGCACGGTTGTTCCCGCCCTCCCGGGGTGCTGCGACTGGTCGCCCTGCCCTGAACCTTTCCGCACCAACTACGTGACTCCCGTATGGGATCCTTCAGACCGAGACGTGGAGGCGCCCACGACGGACCGAGTCGGGGTCGAGGTCGATTTCACCCACCAGTGGCTCACCAGCTATTTCACCCCGTCCACCGACTTCACCAGTTCAACCGACTTCCAGGTCGAGCCACAGGTGTTCGGCTCCTCATGAGACGACGACTCGAGAAGGGCGCCAGCCTCGTCGAGGCCTCGATCCTCCTCCCCATGCTGATCCTGCTCGCCATCGGCCTCTCCGAGGTCGGGTTCTTGGTGGTCGACTATCTCACGGTCAGCAACTCGGCCCGTGAAGGGGCCCGGACCGGGGCAGCTGCGGCGAATTTCAATGACACCGTCACCGGCACCGATGCCGATGACCTGATCCTCGCCGCCGTCGAGGAATCGGCCTGCAACCTCAACTTTGGTGACCTCGAGGAAGTCCGGATCTTCAAGGCGGATTCGGCAGGGAACCCGATGTCTGGAGCGGTCAACGTCTATTCCCCAACAGCCGCTCTTGCCTGTGACAGCGCCGCCACCAACCTCGGATGCGACAACGGCTGTCCATGGGCCCCATCTACCCGGGACCGGGTACCGCCGACCTTCGACTCGCTCGGCGTGGAGATCACCTTCTCGCATACCGACCTCACCGGGTTCTTTCCGTTCCCGACGGTCAACTGGACCGAAACCGCAGTGATGCGGATCGAGCCTGACACGAGGGGCACGCAATGAGGAAGTTGATCGAGAGGGCTCGTGACAACGACCGGGGCGCGGCCATGGTTCTGGTAGCGATGTCGATGGTGGTCCTTCTCGGAATGGCCGCATTCGGCACCGATCTCGCCTGGTTCTACCTCAACGCCAGCCGAGTGCAGCGCGCCGCCGATGCCGCCGCCCTCGGAGGGGTGGTCTGGCTCCCCGGCGCTTCCGGCACCGCCATCTCGACGGCGCAGGCCGTCGCACTGCAGAACGGGTACGACAACAGCGCACCCGACATCGCGGTCTCGCCCGCCGTCGTGACCGGGGAACAGAACCAACTCGAAGTCTCCGTGAGCGACGTCGTGCCCACCTTCTTCCTCAGTGTCCTCGGGGTCGACACGATGGAAATCGAGCGATCGGCGATCGCCGAGTACATACCGCCTTTGAAATTGGGGAGTCCAGCCGGCGACTTCGGCAACGGCTGCGCCCCGGGGTCGACCGGCTGCCCTTCCGGACAGCCCAACTTCTGGGCCAACATCCATGGATGGTTCACTGACACCGGCATGGGTGATGCCTACACCTCGCACTGCGTGGGAGCCTCGGATGTCCCCACCTGCACCGCGAACCCGATCGCCCGACCGGGCGGCTATCTCTACGGAATCGAGAGGGGGACCGGGCCCTTCACGATCCAGGGGATCGATCTCAGATTCTTCAACACTTCCGGGGGCAATCCCACCAGTGACACCATCCGCACGGGTGACCGTGGGTGTGAGGACTGGACCCCGAGC
This sequence comes from uncultured Acidobacteriota bacterium, assembly GCA_963837055.1. GTDB lineage: Bacteria > Actinomycetota > Acidimicrobiia > Spongiisociales > ZC4RG35 > JARDZU01. The sequence goes on from CAWILU010000006.1 coordinate 125,473, forward strand.
GCCGCTGCCACCTGTGGGCCGACCATGCTGGTCAAGCTCTACGCCCCGGACCCCACACCACTCGACCTCTCCGACAATGCCGCCCCCTTGTGCACGGCCACGCTCACCCCCACCGGGCAGGTGCTGCCCGCCGCCGCCTACAACTGGGCAACGCCGAACGCCAACGCCTGCTGGACTCAGTCCGGCGCCGGGATCTATGTCCTCCAGATCGCAGTTCAAGACCCCGGCGCCACGGTCGACCGGGCCGGTCTGAATCGTTACTCGGTCAGAGCGACCAACAACGGGGCCAAGCTGTTCGCCCTCGGTGACTTCTCGATCTACAACAACGCCAGCGGCACCACAACCTCCTTCTACCTGGCAGAAGTGCCCACCTACTACCACGGGAAGACCTTCGTGGTGGAGTTGTACGACGCCGGCGAGTCCGCCGCCAATGGGACCCTCGCCGTGGTCGATCCCTCGGCCGCGATCTTCAACGACGGCCAGTGCCGGATTTACAGCCGCAACAACCCGACCGTGGCCTGGAACCTTCAAACGACCATCCCCAGTGGCTCGAACTGTCAGGAGACGGTGACCCCCGGTGAGTACAACGGGCGCTGGCTCAAGTTCGAGATGGATCTACCTGCGGCGTACTCGTGCACCAACTGCTGGTGGAAGATGAGCTATGCCTATCCGACGGCGGTGAACGACACCACAACCTGGCGTGCCTACATGATCGGGAACCCGATCCACCTCATCGACTGACCACGCTCGGTCCTCCTAATCTTCCCCGGTGCTGCCACCACCCGATTACATGCCCGCGTTGATCACGCCGTTCACCCGGGGCGGGGAGATCGACACCAGGGCTCACACCACCAATCTCCGGCTTCTCTCCAATGCCGGGATCGACGGCTTCGTCATCGGTGGCTCCAACGGGGAGGGGCCGTATCTGGAACCGGGTGAGCGGCATCGCCTGGTCAAGGCCGGGCGCCGTCGCAAGGCTCATTTCATGGTTGGCATCGCGGCCGAGTCGACTCGCGTCGCGATCAACCAGATCGAGGAGGCAGTCGAAGGTGGCGCAGACAGCGTGCTGGTGATGACCCCCACCACCATGACCCGGGGAAGGGACGACGCTGTTCTACGTTTCTATCTGACCATCGCCGAGACGTCGACAGTGCCGGTCTTCCTGTACTCGGTACCCGGCGTGACCGCCTACAACCTCCCGGTAGAGCTGGTGTGGAGGCTGTCCCGGCACAAGAACGTGGTGGGAATGAAGGACTCGAGCGGAGACGTCGTCAGACTCCAGTCCATCATCGACGCTTCGCCGTCCGAGTTCATCCTCTACTCGGGCTCGTCGAGGGCCTTGACTGCGGCGATGGCCGTGGGTTGTCACGGGGCGATTACAGGATCGGGCAACTACGTCCCCGAGTTGGTGCTGCAGACCCTGGCCGCCGCCAAGGCCGATCCGGCCAAGGCGAGGAAGCTGCAGAAGCGTCTCAGCGCGATCAGTTCCGACGTCGAAGCTCATGGCGTGCCCGGGGTCAAAGCGGCGGCAAAGGCGGCCGGGCTCGATGCCGGGCACCCGCGCGAGCCGTTGACCCGTCTCTCCAGGGGCGCCGAGACCTCGATCGCCAAGCTGATCTGAGCCAGACGGGCTGAATCGCCCCTTCCTCAATGATTGCGCCGGCCTGTACCATTCGGCCCCCCAATCACCAAGGAGTCTGTGCGTGTCCAAGTTTCTAAGTGCCGAGTGGGCCTCGGAGGTCACATCGGCCCTCAACGGCCACCAGGGGTTCAAGAACGCCATCGGCGAGGCCGAGTTGGGCATCCAGTTCAACACCACCGACGCCCCGGACGGTGAGGTCGACTACTACCTCCAAGCCGGTGGCGGTAACGCCACGATGGCCCTCGGCAGCCTCGAAGGCGCCGACGTGACGGTGAAGCAGACCTACGACACCGCCACTGCCATCTCCAAGGGCGAGCTCAACACCCAGACGGCCTTCATGACGGGCAAGCTGAAGGTGTCGGGGAACCTGGCCAAGCTGATGATGCACCAGGGGGCAATCCAGCAGTGGAGCTCGGCAGTGTCCGAGCTCGACGTGGAGTACTGACCGACACATCGCGCTCGACTGGTCCTTTCGGGTTTTCCACGGGAGTCCCCTGGCGTCCCCTTCGGGACAACGGGATAATGGCGCCCGGTGGCATCGAAAGGCTCACCGCGCGACGGGGGATCTATGGGAAGCAGGGACGGGCAAGGCGGGGCAACGCTGGTCGAAGCCGCCCTGGTACTGCCGATCATCATCCTCCTGATGGTCAGCCTCCTGGAACTGGGGCTCGCCTTCCGTGACTTCCTCACCCTGTCGTTCACGACCCGGGAGGCGGCACGGGTGGGCTCGTTGGCCGGCAACGATCCCGAAGCCGACTGTCACATCATCCAGAGCATCGTCGCCGCCTTCGGGCCTGGTGACCTCAATGAAGTCGTCATCGAGATCTTCAAGGCCAATGAAGGATCGGGCGAGCCGGAGCCCGGGATGATCAACACCTGGGCTCTGCGACCGAGCGGGGACCCGGCTAGCTGCGACCCGGCCGATTGGTCGATCACGGAGAACTGGCCCAGCATCTCACGCGAAGTGACCGTCGGGGCAACCTCGAGTCTCGACATCCTCGGCGTCACCATCGCCAAAGACCACCAGTGGGTGACCGGGTTTCCGCCATGGCGGGGGACGATCAATGTGAGCCGCACCGCTCTGCAGCGTCTCGAGCCGGAGGCCTTCGAATGAGGCAGCGACCCAAGGACGAGGGCATCACCCTCGTCTGGCTTGCCCTCACCCTGGTTTTGCTCATCGGTATGGCTGGGTTCGGCACCGATCTGGGATGGCTGTTCCTCAACACTTCCCGGGCGCAGAAGGCCGTCGATGCCGCCGCCCTGGCCGGAGTGGTGAATCTGCCCGGCTTCCCCAACCTCGCCGAGGAGGATGCGGAAGACGCGGCGCGGGCCAACGGGTACGACCCCGATGGTGCCGACACCCTGATCGTGACACCTCTCGACGAGGATCGGCTGCACGCCGAGCTGCAGACGCAGGTCGATACCTTCTTCCTGAAGGTGCTCGGCTTCGATCATTTCGACATCAGTCGGGAGGCGACGGCCGAGTACGTCAAGCCGGTGCCCCTGGGCAGCCCGAACCGCTGCTTCGGACAGGACCCGACCGGGGGGTTCTGCACCGCCAACATCAACGATTTCTGGGGCGCGGTGTCCGCCCCGTTCACCCTGAAAGAGGACGGCGACCCCTACTCGACCAACTGTGTCGTCAACAGCAGCGCCTCCTCGTGCACCTCGAGCAATCCAACATTCAGCCGGGGGCCTGGGGGATATGACGGCTATTACTACGCGGTTGACGTCCCGATCGGCTCATCCGATCTGACTGTCTCGATCTACGACGCCAGATTCGACGAGAGGCCCAATTACCCGAACATCGAGAGCGCCGACGCCCGCTTCAATCCCGGTGGCGCCGGCAATCCGGGGGTCACCACCCATTTCCAGCTCCACGACGTGGACACCTCACCATCCGATCCCACCGACAATCCGTCGCTAGGCGGGTGCTCGTTCGACTTGACCCCCAATGTGGACCCGTCGAGCTCGCCCCAGAAGAACGCCTGGAGCACGCTCTGCAGCATCGGGAGCCCGACGCCAGGTCTCTACATGCTCCACGTGTGGTCGTCCGGGGTGGGATCGGGGTCAAATCAATACTCCGTCGCCGCCGCCACCAGCAGCAGCCCCCAACCCCAGGTCTACGGCATCAACGACATGTCGATCTTCTCCAATCGCCTCACCTCGGCCTCCCAGCTCTATCTGGCCGAGATCAGCGAAGACCACGCCGGTAAGAAGCTCGAGCTCGAGTTCTTCGATGCCGGCGACGCCCAGGGGTTCTCCCAGATGAGTGTCCGCGACCCGTTCGGGAACATGCCTGCCGACTGCACATGGACGGTGTGGAACCACGACCAGACATCACAGTTGGGCAGCGGTTCGGGCTGCTCGTGGGTCACCTCCGATCCACCCACCATCCAGCTCTTCAACAACCAGTGGATCGTGGCTGTCATCGACCTTCCCGACGACCCGGAGGCGATGTGTGACGAGTCGAAGTCTGTCGAGCTCCAGTGTTTCTGGCATATGGATCTCGACCTCTCCGAGCCCAACGAGCGCACCACCTGGCGGGCCCGGGTCATCGGGAACCCGGTCCGATTGATCCCCAACCCCATCACCGAAGAGCCGGCGCCATGAGAGGGGAACGAGGCACCGCGGCCATCGAGCTGGCCATGGCGATCGTGATCATGCTGATGCTCGCCCTCGGTGCGTACGAGTGGGGTACCGGGTTCGCCGACCGAATCGCCATGACCTCGGCCGTGCGGGAAGCCGCTCGTGTCGGTAGCGCAGCCGGGGACCTGCCCACGGCCGATTGCCGCATAATCGAGGCCGCGGCCGGCTCTCTCAACGCAGTGGCAGGCAACGCCGTGGAAGAGCTCTGGATCTACGAATCGGACGCGAACGGGACCGTGGGTCTGAGCCGCCAGGTGTACCGCCCGGCGAACGAGGACGAGGTAGGTCTGGAATGCAGCGGCGGCACATGGTTCCTGTCGGCCAATGGCTGGCCCTCCTCTTCGCGGGTGGACAGCGGCTCCGCCCGAGACTGGCTTGGGGTCAAGGTCATCGTCGACCACGAGTGGAAGACGAATTTCCTCTGGTGGACTGGCTCGGTCCAATGGGAGGAAGATGCCGTCTTCCACATCGAGCCTGGTGTCGTCACCGGCTGAGTTCTGTGTCGAGATAGGCCGACACCGCACGACATAGAGTTGACAGGCGTCCCCGAGAGAAGGGAACCACGGATGCCAAAGTATGCAGCGCTCATCTACGGCCCGGCCGACACCCAGGGAACGCCCGAGGAGTTGGAACGAGTGATGGACGAATACAACGAGTTCGGTGAGACGGCGGGGGCAGCGGGCGTGATTGCCGGCGGCGAGGCGTTGCACGACACGAACACCGCCACGACGATCCACATCCCCACCGGCAAGGGTGGTGAGCCGGTGTTCACCGATGGGCCTTTCGCCGAGACCAAGGAGGTCTTGGGGGGGTTCTACCTCCTCGATGTCGCAGACCTCGACGAGGCGCTGAAGTGGGCGCAGCAGATCCCCGGTGCCTGGTATGGGCGAGTCGAGGTTCGCCCCGTGGTGGAGTTCGAAGAGGGGCCAATGGCCTGAGATGGCGGTTCGCGGGGTCGCCGACTCCGACGGCTAGATCAGACCGAGCTCCTCGACCGCATCCCGCTCCTCGATCAACTCCGCTACGGATGCCTCGATCCGGGAACGTGAGTATTCGTCGATCTCGAGACCCTGCACGATCTCCCACCTTCGGTCACGGGAGATACATGGGAAGGACGACATCAGGCCCTCGGGAACACCGTAGGAGCCATCTGAGGGGACCCCCATGGACACCCAGTCTCCTTCGGGCGTGCCCAACCACCAATCCCGGATATGGCCGATGGCGGCATTGGCCGCCGATGCTGCCGATGAGGCCCCTCGTGCCTCGATGATGGCGGCTCCCCGCTTGGCCACCGTGGGTATGAACTCGGATTCGATCCAGGCCCGATCGTCGACCAACTCGAGGGCGGGCACACCGTCGACCTCGCAATGGAACAGGTCCGGGTACTGGGTCGACGAATGGTTGCCCCAAATCGTCATTCTTCGGATCGAGGACACCGGACGCCCAACCCGCTTCGCCAGTTGCGCCACTGCCCGGTTGTGGTCGAGCCTGGTCATGGCGGTGAAGTTCGCGCTGTTCATCCCCCCGGCATTGCTCATGGCGATCAAAGCGTTGGTATTGGCCGGGTTGCCGACGACCAGCACCTTTACGTCTGCTTTGGCTGCAGCGGCGATGGCCTTGCCCTGCGTGGTGAAGATCGCGCCGTTCGCCGAGAGGAGATCCGATCGCTCCATGCCCGACTTGCGGGGCATAGCGCCGACCAGCAGAGCGATGTCGGCATCGGCAAATGCGGTCTCCGGATCGTCGGTGGCTATCGAACCGGCGAGCGATGGGAACGCTCCGTCGTCCAGCTCCATCACGACGCCTTGGAGGGCGGCGAGTGCGGGCGGGATCTCGAGCATCTGGAGGATCACCGACTGGTCTGAGCCGAGCATGTCACCCGCCGCGATCCGGAACACCAGGCTGTAGCCGATCTGGCCGGCCGCTCCCGTCACGGCAATGCGTAGTGGCTCGCTCATGGTTGCGAAGGTATCCCGCGCCTCGGGCTCACGTGAAATCCAGGGCGATGTCGAGTTGCGGAGCCGAATGAGTGATCCAGCCAACCGAGATGATGTCGACGCCGGTTTCCGCGATGAGCCGCACGTTGTCGAGGGTCACGCCCCCTGACGCCTCGACGGTGATCCGTTCTGCCGCCACCTCAACCGCTTGTTGCAGCATCTCAGGGCCCATGTTGTCGAGCAAGACCCGGTCGGCGTCGGTCTGCAGGACCAAAACCAACTGCTCGAGACTCACCACTTCGACCTCGATCATCACTCCCGGGCTGACCGCTGCCCTGGCGGCTTGGACCGCGGCCGCGATGTCCCCGGCTGCGGCCAGATGGTTGTCCTTGATGAGGACCGCGTCGTACAAGCCGAATCGGTGATTCATGCCTCCCCCCACCCGGACGGCATATTTGTCGAGGGCTCGGAGGCCGGGCATGGTCTTTCGCGTGTCCGAGATCCGGGCCCCGGTGCCCTCCACAGCCTGGACCAGTGCCGCGGTGGCGGTGGCCACTCCCGACATCCGGCCCAATAGGTTGAGAGCCGTCCGCTCTCCGCTCAGGATCGAGCGGGCGTGACCCGCGATCGCGGCCAGGGTGTCGCCTTCCTCGACCCGCTCGCCCTCCTCCACCTGGGGCTCGAAGACGATCGACGGGTCGAGGGCTTCGAAGACATAGGCAGCCACTTCCAGCCCGGCGATCACTCCGGGAGCCCTGGCGACGAACATTCCCTTGCTCTCCGCCGTCTGGGGGATACAGGAATCAGAGGTGATGTCCCCTTGAGAGCCGAGATCCTCGGACAGGGCCCGACCCACCACTTCAACGTAATCGGCGCGCAGCATCAACCCACCCCGGACATCTGTGCTCGGGTCGGGTCGATGAGGGTGCGGTGCTCCTGCATCGGGTCGGGGTCCGGATAATCCGCCCGATAGTGGCCGCCCCTCGACTCAGACCGCCGCAGAGCGGCCAGGATGACCATCAAAGACAGCTCGACGGCCACCCGACCCGCAATCGTTCGACGGAGCACGGAGTCGAGATCGAGAAGGTGGTTCCTGGCCTCCCACAAACCGGGCCCGGTGCGGACCAGGCCGACTCGGTCCCACATGATCTGACGGAGATCCTCCAAGGCCGGCCCAGCAACCAGTGGGAGGTCGAAGGCCTCTTTGGGGGCCGAGGGCTCTCCCTCGGGCTCGACCATGGAGGTGACAACGTCGGCCGACGCCCGCGCCCCAAACACCAGCCCTTCGAGCAAGGAGTTGGAGGCGAGGCGATTGGCGCCGTGCACGCCGGTAGAGCTGCACTCCCCCACCGCCCAGAGACCCGGCACCGAGGTTCTCCCATTGGCGTCGGCATCGATCCCGCCCATGTAGTAGTGAGCGGCGGGCGAGACCGGGAGCAGGTGCTCGGAGGGATCGAGGTCGACGGAATGGGCATGTGCGTTGACGGTCGGGAACCGGTCGGGGAAGTCGACGATCGAGCTGGCATCGAGGTATGCCCCGCCCAGCCCTCGGTCGTACTGCCAGAAGATTGCCCGGGCCACGATATCGCGAGGTGCAAGCTCGGCCATGGGGTGATACTGCGGCATGAAACGCCTGCCGTGTGCATCCACGAGGATCGCTCCCTCTCCCCGGAGCGCCTCGGTGAGAAGTGGCATCGGATCCTTGCCGACGTGGAGGGCTGTCGGATGGAATTGGACGAATTCGAGGTCGGCGAGCCGCGCCCCCGCCCGCCCCGCCATGGCGATGCCGTCTCCGGTCACCGCACTTGGGTTCGTTGTCTGCGAATAGAGCCGACCAGCGCCGCCGGTGGCGAGGATCACGGCAGGTGCGAGGAGCACCTCACGTTTCTTTCCCTCGCTGACTACAACGCCGGACACTCGGTCGTCGATCATCACCAGGTCGATGACCTTCCGCTGGATGGTGGTGACCCTGTCGCCGGCTTCTACCGCCGCGATCAGCGCCCGCATGACCTCGGCCCCGGTCGCGTCGCCATCGGCGTGAAGGACCCGGCGAGTTCGGTGCCCGCCCTCCCGGGCGAGCAGTAGCTCGCCATCGTCGTCGCGGTCGAATCTGGCACCAAGGGCGATCAGGTTCTCGACCGCGGCGAGACCGCCATGGGTCAAGATGTCGACGATTTTCTCGACCCCGAGGCCTCCGGAGACACTGAGCGTGTCGTCGGCGTGCTGCCGAGGTGAGTCGTCAGGTGACCAGGCCACCGCGATCCCGCCCTGGGCCCACCAGGTCGAGCCCATCTCGGAAGAGGTGACCACATAGGCGCGGGGCAGCCCCAGCGCCACGGTCAGCCCGGCGACGCCGGCACCAACGACCAGTGGGGCATCGAGCCGTGTGATCTCGGTCAAGAGTGGAAGTCCCTAGTCCTTGCGGCCGACATCGAGCATCCGCATCACGGCCTGCCTGGCCCGGCCGGCCACTTCGGGAGCGATCTCGACCTGATGGGTGAGAGTGGCCAGCGAGTTCCGGATGTTGTCGAGGGTGATGCGCTTCATGTAGGGGCAGAGATTGCAGGGGCGCACGTACTCGGTGCCCGGTGTCTCACGAGACACGTTGTCTGCCATCGAGCACTCAGTGATCATCATCACCCGGTCTGGCTGCCTGGTCTTGACCCAATCGATCATCGCATGGGTGGAGCCGACGAAGTCCGCCTCTGCCAGCACGTCGGGCGGGCACTCGGGGTGTGCAATCACCGGGATCTCGCCGTACGACTTCCGGTAATCGGCGATCTCGTCTCCGGTGAATCTCTCGTGGACGATGCAGGAGCCTTCCCACAGGATCACGTCGACATCGGTCTGGGTGGCGACCCACCTCCCGAGGTACTGGTCCGGGGTGAATATCACCCGGTCGACACCGAGTGACTCGACCACAGCAACTGCGTTGGAAGAGGTACAGGTGATGTCCGACTCCGCTTTGACCTCGGCCGAAGTATTGACATAGGTGACGACGGGAACCCCGGGATGATCGGCTTTCAGACGCCGGACGTCTGCACCGGTGATCCCGTCCGCCAGCGAACAACCTGCCTCGAGATCGGGGATGAGGACCATCTTCTCCGGGTTGATGATCTTGGCCGTCTCCGCCATGAAGTGGACGCCGGCGAGCACGATCACCTCGGCGGCGGTATCCAGGGCCAGTTGGGCAAGGGCGAGAGAGTCTCCGGTGATGTCCGCAGCCAGGTGGTAGATGTCGGGCGTCATGTAGTTGTGAGCGGCGACGATGGCGTTCCGCTCCAGTTTGAGGCGATCGATCTCCTCGATGATCGGCCCGAGCGCGGCGATCTCTTCTGCGGGCAGGACATCAGAAGGACGGGTGATCTGGACGGTGGTCATGGGCTCCCGCTCGGTGGGATCAGTGTAGGAGAGGTGATGCAGCAGCCATCAGGCGAGCATTGTGCTCGGTGACCGTCCTGCCCTACTACATGTGCCCGATGATGGCGTCGCCGAACTCGGAGGTCTTGACCTCGGTGGCATCGTCGGTGAGACGGGCGAAGTCGTAGGTGACGGTCCTGGCCTTGATGGCCCCCTCCAGCCCCCTGATGATCAGATCGGCGGCCTCGTTCCATCCGAGATAGCGGAACATCATCTCACCCGGAGAGGATGATCGACCCGGGGTTGACCTTGTCCTGGCCGGCGTATTTGGGGGCAGTTCCGTGGGTGGCCTCGAACACTGCGATGCCGGTGTCGTAGTTGATGTTCCCACCGGGCGCGATCCCGATGCCCCCGACCTGGGCTGCCAGGGCGTCAGAGATGTAATCCCCATTGAGATTGGTAGTAGCGATGACGTCGTAGTTGGCGGGCCGGGTCAACACCTGTTGCAGCATCGCATCGGCGATCACGTCCTGAACCAGCAGTTTGTCCCCCGGATCACCGCCGCTGTCCTCCCAAGAGATCGCCACATCGGCGAACTCCTCCTTCACCAGTTCGTAGCCCCAGTTGCGAAATGCCCCCTCGGTGAACTTCTGGATGTTTCCCTTGTGGACCAAGGTCACCGACCGACGCCCGTTGGCGAGAGCGTGCTTGATGGCAGCCCGGATCAGACGCTTCGAGCCGGTGATCGACACCGGCTTGAGCCCGATCCCGGAATCGGGCCGGACCTCCCAGCCGTACTCCGCCCGAACGAACTCGATCAGCCGGGAAACGTCCTCTGTGTTTGCCTCCAGCTCCAGCCCGGCGTACACGTCTTCAGTGTTCTCACGGAAGATCACCATGTCGACCTGCCCGGGATCCTTTACCGGTGATGGAACCCCCTCGAACCAGCGCACCGGCCGCACACAGGCATATAGGTCCATGAGTTGGCGGAGCGCGACGTTGAGGGAGCGAATTCCGCCCCCAACCGGTGTGGTCAACGGGCCTTTGATCCCGACCAGCTGGTCCCGGAAGCTACTCACCGTCTCGTCGGGGAGCCAGGAACCGGTCTCGTTGAATGCCTTCTCGCCGGCAAGAACCTCTTTCCAGGCAACCGCGCGCTCGTCGCCGTAGGCACCTTTCACTGCGGCATCGAAGACCCGGACTGCTGCCGCCCAGATGTCAGGACCGATCCCGTCACCTTCGATGTAAGGGATGATCGGGTCGGGCGGCACCATCAAGCCGTCCGGGCCCAATGTGATGGATGTTGGCATCGCAGGGCGAGGTTAGCCCTGAGGCCAACGGCCAACTCGGCTCAGATGCCCGAGCCCTCCAGAGTCCCCGATACCTTGGCCAGATCCATCCGATAGACAAAGCACGCCACCACCCGGTCGCCTGCATCCCAAGATCCGGCGGTCGGCACCAGCCACCCGAAGTCGAGAGCCGACGTCTCGTAGTCGAGCCCGACGAATCCCTGGAACGCAGTGAGACAGACATCGTCGGCCTCGGTCCGGATCGCCTCATCGCCGGGGAACATGTCACCCTCGACATCGACTACCGCATAGACCTCGTTGTCGTGTGGCTCCGAGCACTCGACCAGGGGCACCTCACCGATCTCTTCGACTTCGCCGAGGACCAGATCGCCGTCATCGAAGCAATCCCCCACCGCGAGCTCGAAGACATTGCCGGAGCAGGCACCGAGCAGCAATGCGATTGCCACGACTCCCACCAGATGCCGGGATTGATGTCTCACCCGGTCAATTTCGACCGTTTCGACGATCTTCTTTACTGGCGTCGGACCCGGGCCGCTTCCAGGGTGTTGACCAGGAGCATTGCCCTCGTCATCGGGCCGACCCCGCCGGGAACCGGTGTGATCGATCCCGCCACTTCTCGCACCGAGTCGAAATCGACATCCCCCGCCAGCCCGTCCTCCACGCGGCTGATACCAACGTCGATGACGGCCGCGCCTGGCTTGACGTATTCGGCGGTGATCATCCGTGGGACGCCGACCGCGGCTACCAGGATGTCGGCCCCTCGTGAGACCGCGGCCAGCTGCGGGGTCCGGGAATGCGCCATGGTCACGGTGGCGTCGACCCCCTTGCTCGACAGCATCAGCGCCAGTGGGCGCCCCACCAGGAACGAGCGCCCGATCACCACCGACGTCCTCCCTGCCACCTCCACCTCGTTGTCCTCGAGCATCCGGATGACCCCGCTCGGGGTGCACGGCCGGAGACCGGGGCGGCCGAGCACGAGAAGACCGAGGTTGTGAGGATGGAGACCGTCGACGTCTTTGGCGGGGTCGAGAGAAGACACCACTCTCTCCGAATCGAGGCTCCCCGGCAACGGGAGCTGGACCAGGATCCCGTCGACCTCGTCGTTCGCGTTCAACTCGCCGACCACGCTTTCGAGGCCTGCCTGGGAAACGTCGGGGGGCAGCTCATGGTGAAAGGACCGAATCCCAACTTCCTCGGCATCGCTTCGCTTGCCCCTGACGTAGGTGTGTGAGGCCGGGTCGTCGCCGACCAGGACGGTGGCCAATCCCGGCCGATAGTCGAGCAATGCCACCGACGCAGCCACCTCCGCTTTCACCTTCCGTGCGGACTCCTTACCGTCGAGGATCCTGGCGCTCATCAGTGCTTGAAATGCCTTCGTCCGGTGAACACCAGCGAGATCCCATGCTCGTTTGCTGCAGCGATCAACTCCGGGTCGTTGCGGGAACCACCTGGTTCCGCCACCGCGGTCACCCCCGCCTGGGCCAGCACATCGAGGCCGTCGCGGAACGGGAAGAATGCATCGGAGGCGGCCACAGCTCCCGCCGATCGGTCACCGGCGCGGGCCAGTGCCCTTTCCGCTGCACCTACCCGCGATTGGTCGCCCGCGCCGACGCCGACCGCCGCCCGATCCTTGACCACGACGATGGCATTGGACTTCGTGTGCATCGCGACGATCCAGGCGAATTCGAGGTCGGCTCGTTCTTCCTCGGTTGGCTGACGGTCCGACACGACCTGCCATTCCTCGCCCTCCGCCGAATCCCGAGCCTGGGCGAGGAGCCCCGACTCGACCCGTCGCAAGTCGAGGTCGCCCTCCCCCGGCATCGGGGCCTCCAGCAGGCGCAGGCTCTCCTTCGACTCCAGGACCGATCGGGCCTCTTCCTCGATGCCGGCACAGACGACCACCTCGACGAACTTCGCGGCGATCGATTCGGCCGTTGCCGCATCGAGAGTCCCGTTGATTCCGATCACCCCTCCAAACGCCGACAAGGGGTCGCAGGCCCAGGCCCGCTCGAAGGTCTCGGCCACCGTCTCGCCATAGGCGGCGCCACAGGCGTTGGTGTGCTTGACAATGGCGACCGAGCCCGGGCGGGCGGAGACCAACCTCCATACCGCCTCCGCGTCGACGTAATTGTTGAATGACATCTCCTTGCCCTGATGCCGGACCGCATCTGCCCACCACGGGCTCGCCCCGTCCTGCAGATAGAGGGCTCCGAGCTGATGGGGGTTCTCCCCGTACCTGAGGTCGGAGAAATGCCTCATCGGAAGGACCCGGTCCTCGCCGATCCAGCCCACGATCGCCGCGTCATAGGAGGCGGTGTGGAAGAAGGCCTCAGCCGCGAGCTCTCGCCGCAGGTCGTCATCGAGGCCGCCGTTCTCGACCGCGGTAGCCACCGCCTCGTACTGGCCTGATGACGTCACTACGCCGACATATCGGTGGTTCTTGGCGGCTGCCCTCACCATCGTCGGGCCACCGATGTCGATCTTCTCGATGATCTCAGCCTCCGTGACCCCTGGCGTGGCCAGGGTCTCCCGGAAGGGATAGAGGCTCACCACCACCAGCTGGAAGGGCTCGATGCCGTTCGCTTCGAGATCGGCCAGATCTTCCTCCTGGTCGGTCCGGGCCAGGATGGCGCCGTGGATCGACGGGTGAAGGGTCTTGACCCTGCCACCCAGCATCTCGGGCGCCCCGGTGACCTCGGCGACCGTGCCCACCTCGATGCCGGCGACGGTCAATGCCACCGCGGTGCCACCCGATGAGACGATCTCGACCCCGGCCGCGGCCAGTCTCTCGGCGAACTCGACCAGACCCGTCTTGTCATAGACGCTGACCAGGGCTCGCTTGACCACGACCCGGCTCAATTCCACCTCACCTTTCGCCCTTCCACCGCGATCTCGCCTCTGGCGAGGGCCGACACCACCTTCGGGTAGAGATCATGCTCCTCGGCCTGGATCCGGGCGTGGAGACTCTCCCGATCGTCGTCCGCGAGAACGGGGACCGCTCGCTGGGCGATTATCGGGCCATGATCGACTTCCTCGTCGACGAAATGAACGGTGACACCAGTGACCTTGACTCCGTGCTCTATCGCCTGGTCGACGGCGTTGGCGCCGGGGAATGCGGGCAGCAGGGAGGGGTGGATATTGAGGATCCGGTTGTTGTACGCAGCCACCAGCTCACCACTCAGCACGCGCATGAACCCGGCCAGGACCAGGGCCTCGGCGGCGGCATCCTCCACCTCTTCCCGGATCGCTTTGGAGAACTCGACTCGGGAGCCGAAGTCACCCCAGGACAGGACGACGGAGGGGATCCCCGCCGATCGGGCCCGCTGCAGTGCAGTTGCATCGGGCCGATCTGAGACGACGAGAGCGATGTCCGCTCCCAGATCGGGTGCGTCGATGAGGGCCTGGAGATTGGTACCGGAGCCCGAGGCGAGGACTGCGATGTTGATGACGACCTCCACTCGAACCGCGCAAATGGCGGCGGGAGTGTAGAGCTTGGTGGAGCCGCGCCGCCCAAGGCGTGCGATCGGCTTGAATCCGTTCATGCCCTTGGAGAACGTGCCGGCTGACGAGTGGGAGACCTGGATCGAGAGCACGAATGGCCGGATTCTCGACATCCGCGAGCCGTTCGAGTGGGAACAAGGCGTCCTTCCCGGCGCCACGCTGATCTCGATGGGTGACATCCCCGAGCGTGTCGGCGAGCTCGACCCAGGTCACGCCCTGCTGGTCGTGTGCCGATCGGGGGGGCGCAGCCACCAGGTCGCGGCCTTTCTGGTAATGAACGGATTCGAGCAGGTGGCCAACATGACCGGCGGGATGCACGCATTGGGTCTCCAGGACTGAAACCACGCGTTCCCGATTCGAGACTGGGGACCTGCGAGAATGAGGGCCGATGGAAGAGGCCCGAAAGGTGCCCGGGTGGGTTCTGCCCGTGCTCGGAGTGTTGCTGGTGGTGGGGCTGGTGGCGATCGGCCTCAACCGGGAGCCGGCGCAGTTCGACCCGTCGACTCCCGAGGGCACCGTTCAGCTCTACATCGCAGCCCTGGTCGACGGTGACTTCGAAACCGCGGCATCGTTCTGGGCTGACGACGGCTGCATTCCCGAGTCGAGCGAGCCGACCGGGGGGGCGCCCGACATCTCGGCAACGCTGGTGAGCGTGGAAGGCATCAACGACGAATCCACCGTTGTGATCGGGATCACCGACAACTCCTCGGACCCGATGAACGGCCTCTACGAGTATGACGAGTGGTTCACGCTGGTGCGTGGCGAAGACGGGTGGAAGATCCGCCAGCCGTCGTGGCCCTACTACGACCAGGTCTGCGAGGATCCGAGTTGACCTCGGTCGCCCTGCTCGGTCTGTTGTTCCTGCTGGTGGTCGGAGGGGGCATCGCCCTCGTCGTGCGGGCGGTGCGCCGTCCTGGCAAGGAAGACGACATCGGCGGGCTCGACCTGATCCCGTACTTTCTCCTCGCCCTCGCTGTCGGCGCAACCGGGTTCTCCTTGGCGGCGCTGGCCCGAGCAAGTCTCACCCCCGATCGCCTGATCGGGCGGCCAACGGCCGAGATCGCAGGTGCTCTGGCCGGTCTGGTCGTGGCCGGTCCGATCGCCTTTCTCCTGTGGCGTCGCCAGGCTCGTCGCCGCCGGGCTTTCCCGGAGACACCTGGATGGCCGGTCTATTTGGCCATCGTCGAACTGGTCTTCCTCACCGCATTCTTCATCGCGGTCGGTCAACTCGCCGAGGTGCTGGGTGGGAGCGAAGACGCCTTCGATTGGACAGACCTGTTGGTCTACGGCGGGATCGTTGTCTTCCATTGGTGGGCGGAGAGAAAGGAGCGACCCGCGGGGGACATCGGCGAGCTGCCCAGACTGGTCGGCTCGGGCGTCGCCCTCGTCGCCCTGACCATCGGCCTGGTAGGCGTCCTCGACTGGTTGTTCTCGCTCGCCTATGACGGTCTCTGGGGTCTCGACGAAGTCCCGTCCCCCGAACTTCCCCTCGCTCTGACCGTCGTCGCCGCCCCGGTATGGGCGTGGCGATGGCTCCCTGCCTGGGAAGAGGAAACCACCCTTCTCCGCAATTTCTACATCGGATTCGTGGCCGCACTCACCTTGACGATGGCCATCGGAGCCGGGGTCACGATGATCGCCACCCTGCTCACCTCCCTCCTGGGCCAGGCAGGCGGCGCCACCGAGCATTTCCGCAATTATCCGATCGCCCTTGCACTGCTCATCGTCGGCGGTGCCTTGTGGTGGCATCACCGTGGACGGATGGGCGAGGGGCGGGCCGGCGGTCGGAGAGGCTATGAATACGCAATGGCCGCCACGGGTCTGGCGGTCTTGGTGGGATCCGCCACGGCCCTGGTCGATACCGTCTTCACCCCGGCACTGGCCGGAACCAACAGCGGAGCCCCGCTGATCGCATTGGGTTGCACCGTGATCGCCTCCGGCTGGGTTTGGCTCACCTTCTGGCGCAAAGCCCAGGCCGCACCGCGGGAGCAAGAGACGAGGACCGTGCCCCGGCGCTTCTATCTCATCGGGATGGCGATCATCCTGGGCCTGACTGCAGCCGGCGCCTTGATCGCGGTGCTCGTGGTCGTGTTCCGGGCTTTGCTCGGGGAGGTCGAAGCAGGATCCGACAATCTCCGCGTGCCTGTCACGCTCACTCTGACGTCCGGGCTGGCCACCTGGCATCTCTTCAACCAGATTCGGGTCGACAGTGCGATGCTGAAACGGTCCGGCGTCAAGCCTTTCTCCGTGACGGTGGTGTGCTCACACCCGGGCATCCTCTCGACCATGTTCCCGAAGGAGGCGACGGTACGGGTCTTGTACCGAGGCGATGATGCGGGCGTCATCAATGACGAGATGGCATCCGCGATCATCACCGCAGTTGGTGGGGTCTCGTCGCTGGTCTGGGTCGACGAAAGCGGTTTCCGGGTAGCGGCTGCGAGAGACTCTTGATCGTCCCGCAAGCGGCTTGTCCCCGATGACATGGTTCGCCGAGAGGTGGCTCAAATCGCGGGGATGGAGATATTCCGGCCAGGTCCCCGACCTGGACAAGATGATCATCGTCGGGGCTCCCCACACCAGTAATTGGGACTTCGTCGTCTATCTCGGGGCAATCAGTCACTGGCAGATCTCTCCGAGGTTCGTGGGCAAGCACACCCTCTTTCGGTGGCCGTTCGGCTATTTCTTTCGCAGATTTGGCGGTATTCCGGTGGACCGCGAGCAACCAGGCGGAATGGTGGGCCAAGTGGCCGATGAGTTCGAGAAGTCGGATCAGATGATCCTGGTGGTCGCTCCGGAAGGGACGCGCAAGGAGGTGCCCTATTGGAAATCGGGCTTTGCCCGGATCGCGGAGGCGGCGGGAGTGCCCATCGTCCCGGTCTACATCGATTTCCCGGCCAAGAACGTTGTGATGGGCGACCCGCTTCAGTACGACGGCGACGAGAAGCGCCTCATGGATCGTCTCCGCCTCTTCTACGCCGCCGGTGTGGGCAAGAACGGAGAGGGCAAGGGCCCGGTCAGACTCAGGGAGGAACGCTCAGTCTGAGTGCTCGGCGAGGTGCCGGAACTCCTCGGGGGTGACGCCCCGGTCGGGGGCGGACCCAAATTTCAACAGGTCCCTACCGAATCGCTCCCTGATCCCGTCCACCGAGGCATCGAGGGCCCTCCGCTTCAAGTCGATGAGACTGCCGGCGCGAAGGACATCACCTGGGTCTACCTCCAACTCGAGTTGGAGATAGTCGTTGGTGGTGAGATTGGACAACGACATGCCGACCAGGGTCACCGGCTCCACCTCGCCGTCGATGGCGCGTCGGAGCAGAACACCGCCCAGCTCAGCCAGGGCGGCTGTAGAAGAAGTTGGCGAAGGGAGGGTGTGACTCCGGGAGACGATGCGGGGCCCGGGGAATCTGACCCGAAGGGAGAGGGTCGAGCCCGATCTTTCCTTCTTTCGTGCTCGTCGCCCGATCCGATCGGCCAACCCCAGCACCACCACAGCCAGCTCGTCGGAGTCGGTCAGCCCACGGCCCAATGCCTGTTGGCTGCCGACACTGCCGGCCCGCCGCCCGCCGCGCACGACCCTCGGGTCGCGGTTCCAAGCGAGGGAGTGGAGCGCGGTCGGAAGCCCCCGAGCCGAGTGATGCCGACAGGGCCCGGGCGGGAACGGCGGCGAGATCGCCGATGGTGCAGATCCCAAAGCGGTGGAGGTGTGCGGCCGTCACCCGACCAACTCCCCACATCGCCTCCACGGGCAGTGGATGCAGAAAATCGAGCTCGGTGCCGACCGCAACCACAACCAGCCCTCTGGGCTTGGCCCGAGCCGATGCGATCTTGGCCAGGAATTTGGTGGAGGCGACGCCCACCGAGATCGGCAATCCAACCTCGGTGGCGACCCGCGACCGGATCTGACGGGCGATCGCTGAAGGGGTGCCCAGCAGGTGAGTGGAGCCCCTGACGTCGAGGAAAGCCTCGTCGATGGAGATCTGTTCGATGACCGGTGAGGCATCCTCGAGGACTGCCATGACCTGGGACGAAAGGTCGAGATATCGCTCGAAATGCCCGTGGACCACGACGGCCTCCGGACAGAGCCGCTTGGCGTCCCGCGTGGGCATCGGGGCGTAGACGCCATAGGCCCTGGCCTCGTATGACGCGGCGAGCACGATCCCGCCACCGACCAGCACCGGCCGTCCCTTCAACGTGGGATCGAGAAGCTGCTCCACCGAGGCGAAGAACGCATCGAGATCGGCATGGAGGATGGTCGGCTCACCCATGAGCCGAGTCTGCCAAGAGTCTGTGACAGCTTCTTAGACCATCCGTTTCAGTGCCCCCCGGTCGACCTTGCCCAGATGGGTTTGGGGGAGACGGTCGACGAAGACGATGCGGCGAGGGTGCTTGTACGCCTCGAGATGGTCTAGCGCCCATTGGGTCAATTCCTCTTCGGTCACGTCTGACGCGACGACGAATGCCACCGGCCGGGCCAGCCCCGAATCATCGGTCACTGCCACCACCGCACACTCTCTCACCCCCGGGTGGTCGAGGAGCACTGATTCGAGCTCCTGCGGCCTGAACCATCTGCCCTTGACTTTGATCGCGTCATCGGCCCGGCCCCGATGGGTGACATAACCCGCATGATCGATCGATACCAGGTCGCCACCAGCGAACCACTCCCCCCGAAATGCCTCGGCCGTCGCCTCCGGATTCTCGAAATACCCCAGACCGAGCGATTCGCCCTTCACCCAGAGCCGGCCTACCTCGCCGACCGGGACCTTTCTGCCGTCGTCGTCGCAGGCTTTGATCTCGAAACCCGGGACCACCTTCCCCAAAGTCCCGGGTCGTATCTCGCCGATCCGATTGGAGACGAAGATGTGCCACATCTCCGCCGTGCCCAACCCGTCGAGCAACTCGACTCCGAACCGCTCAGTCCACTGGTGATAGAGCGTGTCCGGCAACGCCTCGCCGGCGGACGTGGCGACACGCAGAGAGGCCATGGTCCGGCGTGCCGAGTCGGGATGACCCAGCATCTGGCTGATGGCGGAAGGGACGTTGACCAACAAGGTCGCACCGTGCCTCTCGATTCGGTCGAACAGGGCGTCCGGCGTGGATGGGTCCTCGAACAGCACGGCCGAGGCACCGACCGAGAACGGGAAGAACAGATTCGACCCCATGGCGTACCCGAAATAGAGCTTCGGGACGGAAATGGTGATGTCTTCCTCCGTCAACTGGAGCGTCCCCGTCCCGTACAACTCGGTGGTGTTGGCGAAGGAGCGATGGGTCTGTACCACGGCCTTTGGAATGCCGGTGGTCCCGCCCGAGAAGATCCACAGGGCGGGATCGAGCGCGGCCGTGTCGAATGTCGGCACCTCGACGTCGGGCAGGGTCAGTTCATGGCCGGCGACGACCAGCGGCGGCACGGTCACGTCGTGAGCGGTGAGAGCGGATTCGAACGGCTCCCGATGCCGGACATGGACCACGGCCGCCGAGGCCCGGGCCAGTCGGCCGATCCCGGCCAGATCGGCGGGGGTCAGGCCCGGATTCAGTAGCAGCCCAACCGCTCCGATCCTGAGCAGGCCGAACAGGGCCGCGACGAACTCGGGCCCATCGGGCATGACGACGAGGACCCGGTCCTGGGACGCGACCCCTCTGTCGGCGAGAAGAGAGGCGAAGCCAGAGGCCGCCTTGTCGACCTCGGCGTAGGTGACGTCGCGGTCGTCGAGACGGATCGCCACCCGATCCCCCCTCCCCTCGACGAGACGGCGGCGAAGCAAGTGCTCGTCGAGGTTCAAACGGTCCGGCCAGCGCTCGGTCACTCGGCGAAGCTACCGCCCATCAGCCGTTCTGCTGGGCCCGCGGATCGAAGAGGTAGGGCAACTCGAGCCGATGTTCCTTCATCAGCGTCTCATCGCCGAGGATCTCGAGGGTGGCGTCCCCCGCCACGATCTCGCCCTCATCCATGACGACGGCGCGGGGGCACAATTCGAGCGCGAAGGGAAGGTCGTGGGTCACCACGAGCTGGGTGATGGGAAGGGCACGCAACACATCGATGAGCTCGCGACGCGAGGCCGGGTCGAGATTCGAGGTCGGCTCGTCGAGGACCAGGATCTCGGGTCGCATCGCCAGGACGGTGGCGATGGCCACCCGGCGTCTCTCCCCGTAGCTGAGGTGATGGGGGGCCCGTTCCTGCGCATCGAGCATGGACACCGCCCCCAGTGCTTCGGCGACCCGCTCTTCGAGCTCATAGGCCTCGATGCCGAAGTTGGCCGGGCCGAAGGCTACGTCCTGCCCCACTGTTGGCATGAAGAGCTGGTCGTCGGGGTCCTGGAAAACCAGGCCCACCCGCCGCCTGACCTCGAGGGCCGAATCATCGGACACAAGGAGGCCCGCCACGCGCACCTCTCCGTCGGATGGCCGGAGGAGCCCGTTGAGATGGAGGAGGAGAGTGGTCTTCCCGGCCCCGTTAGGTCCAAGAAGGGCAACCCGCTCGCCGTGGTGCACATGCAAATCGACCTTGCGGAGCGCTTGACGGCCGTCGGGATAGGCGAAGCTGAGATCGACGATCTCGAGAGACGGCTCGCTCATCGCAGCACCGTCACGGAGAGAAGGGCCAGAACGACGGCCACGAGGGGCACCGAAAGCCCGATCCACCATTCGCCGGTGGTCGCCGGCCGGTCACCAAAGGTCGGCATCCTCCCGGTGAACCCCCTTGCCACCATCGCCTGGTGGACCCGTTCACCCCGCTCGAAAGATCGGATGAAAAGCGATCCGGCGGACTGGGCCAGCGGCCCGTTCTGCCACAACCAGCGGGGCTCGTATCCCCGGGCGGCCATGGCCACCCTTCGCCGGGAGAATTCGCCGGCGACGATGTCGAGGTAGCGCACCATGAATCCGGCGATGGCGGTGATTACCCGGGGCACCCTGATGCGGTCCAGCCCCCGGAGCATGTCGGGGATCGTCGTAGTCGCTGAGACGATGATCGATGCTCCAAGGCCGAGTGTTGCCTTGGCCAGGATGGTCCACGCCCCCCACAGGCCCTCGATCGACAGGGTGAGCCCAAGGACCTCGGTCGTCGCACCCTGTCCGAAGAAGGGGAGCATCAGGGCGAAGATCAGGATGGGGATCTCCACGATCATCCGTCTGGCCACGAAGCCGGCCGGGAGCTCGGCGACGATCGTCACCCCGACGAGGAGGCACCCGGCCAGGAAGTAGGCCCAGAACGCCTCGCGGGGGATCACCACCACGGCCAGGACGAAAATCAACAGAGCCACGACCTTCACCTGTGCCGGTAGCCGGTGGACGGGCGTGTTCCCGTGCCGATACAGCACGTGGTCGTGATACGTGCCGCTCAGACCGGCGTCGCGCTCTTCCTTCTGATCACAACGAACGCGCCGACGATGGCCGCGCCCACACCGAAGGTGATCAGCACGCCAATCAGGCCGGAGAGACGGGTTCCTGCCGCCTCGTCCTCGATTCCCGAGACTCCGTAGTCGGCCAATGGTGAGTCAGCCCAAGGGTGGTCCTCGGCCGAGTCGACGAAGCCCTGGTCGATGGCCACCCGCTCCAATCCATCGGGCTCACCAGAGGCCAGCGGCGCGACCACCAACACCAGCAGGGCGGCTACCGCCAGGCCGGCCGCCGCAAAGCCCCAGGCCCCGGCACGGACCGGCTTCTTCTCCTTGTCGAGGAGATCGAGCTCCCCCACGCCGACGATCAGTTCGGGTCGAGTCGCGGCCACCGCGCCCACGGTCGCCGCCGAGATGAGACCCTCACCGACACCGATCAGGAAATGGACACCGGCCATGGCCGCGAACACCGTCGACACGTCGACATTGCCCCGCCCCCCGATGGTGTACTCGACGACGAATGCGAGGGAAGAAGCGACCACCGAGGCCAATGCGGCGGTGAAGGTCGACACCAAAACAGTGGTCCACGACCTCGGAAGGGTCTTCACCATCACCCGGAACACACCCCAGCCGACGAACCCGGTGACCAGGGCCATGTTGAGGATGTTGGCGCCCAGGGCCGAGACACCGCCGTCGGCGATCACGAGGGCCTGGATGATCACCACGACACTCACCGCGGTGATACCCAGCCAGGGGCCGACCAGGATGACAGCCAGGGCCCCACCGAGGAGGTGTCCCGACGTCCCTGCCGCCACGGGGAAGTTGAGCATTTGGAGGGCGAAGATGAACGCGGCGACCAGACCAGTCAAAGCGATGCGGCTTTCCTGGAGATGGGCCCCTGCCCGTTTGATGGAGTATCCCAGACCCCCTGCGGCGACGACCGCGGTGCCCGCCGAGGTGGCGCCATTGAGAAATCCATCCGGGATGTGCAAGACCTAGCCTCTCCTGCGACCTTGTCGCAACAAGGATAGCGGAGTGGATCAGACGGTGTCGCCGGAGGCGCAGTCGGCGCAGAGACCGGAAAGGGCGAAGTGATTCAGATCGGCGACGAACCCCGTAGCCGTCGTGATCGAGCGGACCAGACGATCGGTCTCCACCTCGGGCAGGGTGACGGTCACTCCACATCGGCGACAGATCAGATGCTGATGACCGGCGTCTTCGGCCAGGTGATACACCGACGGTCCGTGACCCATGTGTGAATGGGCGAGGAGCCCGGAATCCTCGAGAGCTTCGAGGGTCCGATACACGGTGGACCGGTCGATACGAGTCTCGCTCTTGGCCCGCGCCCGGTCGTAGATGTCGGCGGCGCTGAGATGCTCATCGTGAGCCGCCGCCACGACCTCACATACGGCACGCCGTGCGTTGGTGATCCGATATCCCCGATCACTCAGGGCGTCGACCAACTTGTCCGCGGTGATGTGCACCGGGACAGGCTATGCGGGGCCGTGGATTGGCCAGTCGGTTGGGGGCTAGGTTGCCTCCAATGCCGATCGCCCTGGTCACCGGCGCCAATTCCGGGATCGGCCGAGCCACCGCGATCGGGCTGGCCGATGGTGGTGCCCATGTGATCGCGGCCGGTCGCTCGGCGGAGCGCGCCCGTCCAGTCCTGGACGAGATAGCGGTGCGAGGGGGAACCGCAGAATTCCTCGAGCTCGATCTCGCTTCCATGACCTCGGTGCGGACGGCCACGCAGAGCCTCGCCGACACGGGCCGGGATCTCGACATCCTGATCAACAACGCAGGTATCGGGGTCAATCGCCGCGGACTCACCAAGGATGGGTTCGAAGCCCATTTCGGGATCAATCATCTAGGGCACTTTCTCCTGACTCGAGAGCTCCTCCCCCAGCTGAGACCAGGAAGCCGGGTGGTGTCGCTGACCAGTGCCATGCATTTCCGGGCCGGCGGCATCGATTTCTCCCGAGTGCATCGACCGACTGCTCTAACCGGACTGGCCGAATACGCGGTGTCGAAGCTGGCAAACGTCCTTTTCATCAGGGAATTGGCCCGCCGCAACCCCGAGCTACGCGCCTATGCCGTCCATCCCGGTCTGGTTCGGACCACGCTGATACCCGGTCCGATCCGGGCCTTCTCAGGCCCCAGCATGCTCACACCGGAACAGGGTGCAGACACGGTGCTTTGGTGCGCGCTCTCCCAGGACCTGGCATCAGAGAGCGGCTATTACTACCAACAACGATCCCGGCTTCCTCCTTCGGCCCGAGCCCAAGACGACGACCTGGCCCGGGAGCTGTGGGATCGGTCGGACGAGTGGTGCGGATTGACAGGCGGGACATGAGTGATCGGCGGTATCGACGCTGATGCATATCGACGTGAATGGGATCCGATTGTGGTTCGACTCGGAGGGGCCGGCGCTGGTGCCGGACGGGAGTGAGATGCGGCAGCGGCCGACCGTGCTGCTGGTCCATGGCGGCCCCGGCACATATGACCACACGTATTTCAAGCCGGACTTCAGCCGGCTCGCCGACCGTGCCCAGGTCGTTTACCTCGATCTCCGCGGGCACGGGCGGTCGGATTGGGGCGGCACAGACGCGTGGAGTTTCGAAGCATGCGCCGACGACATTCGCCAGTTCTGCGACGCGCTCGGAATCGCCGGGCCCATTGTCCTGGGGCACTCGATGGGCGGACCGATCGTCCTCCTCTACGGCGCCCGGCACGCTGGTCATGCGGCTGGACTCGTGATTCAGTCAGGATTCTCACGGTGGGACGCCGCCCGGGTGGTCGAGGGGTTTCGATGGGTCGCGGGTGACGAGGTCGCAGAGATCGCGGGACGCTCTTACGCCGGCGAGTCGGTACCCGACGACGAGTGGGCACTTGTCGCAGCCGCATTTGGCCCGCACGTCCCCGATGACGAGCGCAAGGCGCGTATGCCAAAGAACCTCGAACTCAATTCACGCGGCATGGACCTCGTCCGCCAACTCGACATCGTCGCTCAACTCCGCCGCATTCAATCTCCGACACTGGTTTCGGTCGGCGAGCTCGACCCGGTCACACCTGTCGCCGCGGCCGAAGAGATCGTCCGCGCTTTGCCCGAAGGCCTTGCGCAGCTCGAGATCTTCGAGGGCGCCGGCCACTTCACGTGGATGGACACTCCTGACCGATACTGGCCGACGATCATCGATTTCATCGACAGGACGACAGAGCCTGGGGGCTCGGCGACGTGAGCTCTCGCAGGCGGTGGTGCGGGTAGAGAGACGGGTACCGTCCGGTTGATGGACCGGGACCTGTATTACGGGAGCTATCTCAGACTCGAAAAGCTCCTCGACGCCCAGGAGCTGGAGAGCACAAGGGCCGGGAGCACAGTCCACGACGAGATGCTGTTCATCGTGGTCCACCAGGCCTACGAGCTCTGGTTCAAGCAGATTCTCTGGGAGCTGGACGAGGTGCGACGCATCTTCGGCCAGGGCATCGTCGATGAGGCCGACATGGGCTCGGCTGTCTCACTGCTGCGTCGCATCGCCGAGATCCAGAAGCTCCTCATCCAGCAGGTTTCGGTCCTCGAGACGATGACCCCACTCGACTTCCTCGACTTCCGCGACTACCTCTTCCCGGCCTCCGGCTTCCAGTCCGCTCAATTCCGACTTGTTGAGAACAGACTCGGTCTCCGGTCGGGAGACCGGATGAAGCTGGGAGGCGCCGTGTACACCTCACGCTTCAACCCCGACGACATGACCGCGGTGGCAGCCAGCGAGAGTGAGCCGTCGGTGTTCGACCTGGTCGAGGGCTGGCTGGAGCGCACACCCTTCCTCGACCACAAAGACTTCTCGTTCTGGGACGCCTTCCAAAAGGCGGTGAAGCAGCGGCTGGAGGCCGATCGGGACGTGGTCGAGACCAATCCCAGGTTGACGGCCGAGGAGAAGACAAACCAGCTAAAAGACTTCGAGTCGACCATGGAGCAGTACGAGGCGCTGTTCGATCCCGCCAAGCACGCCGAACAACAGGCCGCCGGGAAGCGACGCCTCTCTCACCGGGCGTTCCAGGCGGCGCTCTTCATCACTCTCTACCGCGACCAGCCCGCGCTTCAGGAGCCCTACCGGCTGCTCGAGCTTCTCATGGACATCGACGAGGGATTCACCTCGTGGCGCTACCGGCACGCCCAGATGGTCCTGCGAATGATCGGGCGTCGTATCGGCACCGGCGGGTCGGCCGGAGCCAAGTACCTGGAGAAATCAGCGGAGCGAAGCCGGATCTTCGCCGACCTCTACAACCTCTCCACCTTCCTCATTCCCAGAGCGGATCGACCGCCATTACCTGAGGGCATCGTGGAGTCGATGCGGTTCAAGTACGAGGGATGAACCTCAAGCATCACTTCTCCCGGTTTCTCGAGGCCGGACCAGGGCGTCTCCACTTCGCCGCGCACTCCCATCATCCCTGGCCAGATATCAGCTTCGATGCACAGCAACAGGCCTGGCTCGACGCGGCGGAGATGATGGACGACAAGTGGGAGCACATCTTCGCCCAGGTGATCCCCGGGGCCAGGTCCAGAGTCGCCCCCATCCTCGGTCTGGCCGATCCCGAAACCCTCGCCTTTGGGCCGAACACCCACTCGTTCCTGCTCCGGATCTTCTCCTGTCTCGAGCCACCGGTCCGCGTCCTGTCGACCGATGCCGAATTCCACTCCTTCAACCGGCAGTCGAGACGATGGGAGGAAGCCGGGCTCGCCATCGTCGATCGAATTCCGACCGAGCCGTTCGAGACGTTTGGCGACCGATTCACCCGGGAAGCCCGGGCCGGGGCCCATGACCTGATCTATTTGAGCCAGGTCCTGTTCGACTCGGGGTTCGCGGTGCCCGACCTCGACCAGATCGTCTCATCGGTCCCGGAGAACCGCACGTTCATAGTCGTCGACGGGTATCACGCCTTCATGGCCCTCCCCGTCCATCTCGGGGCGATCCAGGACCGGGTCTTCTTCCTGGCCGGCGGGTACAAATACGCCATGGCGGGCGAGGGCACCTGCTTTCTGCATTCGCCTCCCGGCTACGGCCCAAGACCCCTCGACACGGGGTGGTATGCCGGCTTCGGCCAGCTCGAATCGGGTGTCAGCGAAGTGATCCCGTACGGCTCGGACGGATCCAGGTTCTTCGGGGCGACCTTCGACCCATCAGGTATCTACCGAATGGAGGCGGTGCTGGGATGGCTCGAGTCCGAGGGTGTCAGCCCCGCCGACATCCACCGACATGCTCTCTCACTCCAGGAGAGGTTCCTCGGCGGCGAACCGCCACTGGGCGAGTTGTTGGTCAGCGACCCGGGTCGAAGGGGGAACTTCCTCACCTTCCGATCCGACACCGCCGGAGAGACCTACCAGCGGCTACACGACAAGGGAGTCATCACCGACTTCCGCGCTGACCGGCTCCGCATCGGCTTCGGGGTCTATCACGACGAAGAGGACGTGGATCGTTTGTTGGAGCTGCTTTAGGTGTAGCACTGGAGCGGCAGCCCCGGCCGACCGGCGTCTATTTGCCCGAGGCTGCGAAGAACGCGATCGCCAAGAATCCGAACCGCCCTGAGGGGTGGCCTCGGGCAAAGTCGGCGGCAATTAAACAGGTACCACCGCGACGCAGACCAGTTCCACCTTCGCCCTGGGGTCGAAGAGCTCGGCGACCCCGATCAGGGCCATCGGCGGAAAGTGCTTGCTGAATACCTCCCGATATGCCTCCCCTATCGGCACCAGAGCCTCCTTGTATCCGTTGACATCGGTCGTGTAGATCGTCATCGAGACCAGATCATCCGGTGCCCCTCCCGCCTCTTCGATCACGCTCGCCACGGCCCGACAGGCCCGGGCGAACTGTTCGACGAGGCCATCGTCGATGGTCAAGTCTTGATGGTGACCGGTTTGGCCGGCGATGTAGATGGTCTGACCATCGGCCGGGACAGCGCCATGGGAGAAGCCCCGGGCCGGAGAGAGGTCATCTGGATTCACGAGACGATGCCGGCTCATCGGCCTTTCCATTCCGGAGGGCGCTTGCCGGTGAAGGCGCGATAGAACTCGCTGTGATCCTCGGTGGTCATCAGCAACGCCTGGGTGAACGCCTCCAGTTCGATGGCCGAGCCCAGGTCCATGTCCAGCTCGCGGCTGATCAGCACCTTGGTGGCTCCATAGGCCAGGGCAGGGCCCGAGGCCAGCTCTAGGGCCAGCGACCTGGCCGCCTCTCCTAACTCGTCATCGGCCACGACCCTGGAGGCGAGACCGATCGTCACCGCCCGATCAGCATCGACGGTGTCGCCCAGAAGCAGCAGCTCGGTCGCCAGTCCCAGACCGACCACCCGAGGAAGGAGATACGCCGAGCCCATATCGGCCCCGGCCAGCCCGACCTTGGTGAACAGGAAGCTGAACGATGCGGATTCGGCGAGGACCCTCAGGTCGGCAGCAAGGGCGATCACCGCACCCGCCCCGGCGGCCACCCCGTTGACCGCCGCAATGACCGGCATCGGGAGCCGCCGGATCCGTTCCACCACCGAGCCGGTCATGCGGGTGAACTCGAGCAGGCCCTTCGAGTCCATTTCGAGGAGAGGGCCAATGATCTCGTTCACATCCCCGCCCGAGCAGAATCCTCGGCCGGTCCCGATGAGGACAAGCACCCGCACGTCGTTCCGATGCTCGATCTCGGCGATCAGGTCTCGCAGGTCTGCGTAGACATCGAACGTCAAGGCGTTGAGCTTCTCAGGTCGATCGAAGGTGACGGTTGCCACCCCATCCCCGACATCGAGCCCGAAATGGTCCCAGCTTTCGGTGAAGCCGGCCGAAGCGCGGTAAGGGCTCACAGGGGAAGGAGGCTAACTAGGAGGCCGAGGTTGCTTGCCTGCGACCGGGAAGCCCCGCAAGTGGTGAGTCACTCCGCGACTTGCACTCCGATTTTGCCCCGCGTGTGTCCGGTCTCGATCAACCGATGCGCCTCGCCAATCTCCGTCAGAGGGAGAATTGTCGACACTGTCGGAATGACCTCTTCTGCTTCCGCCATCGCTGCGACCTGTGTCAGCACTTCACCTATGGGTGGCACTGAGAAGATGAAATGCTGACGGACGCCGTGGGCTTGTGCCTCCTCCTCGGATGGCGGTTGCACGGCGGACACGAGGATTCCTCCTGGCTTGAGAACGGACCAGGAGCGCGCCTGGGTGTCGCCGCCCACAGTGTCGAGAACGACATCGACGTCGCTGACAACATCCTCAAACGGAGTGGTCGCGTAGTCGATGGCTTTGTCGACCTCCAGCTCGCGGAGAAAATCGATGTTCTGAGACGCAGTGCCAAACACGGTCGCGCCGCGCAACTTGGCGAGCTGAACAGCGACGTGCCCAACGCCGCCGGCCGCGGCGTGGATGAGAACCGTCTGTCCTTCGGCGAGGTCAGCGGCTTCGTACAGAGCCTGCCAAGCGGTGAGGGTGACATGGGGAAGGGCAGCCGATTGAACGAACTCGAGGCTTTGGGGCTTGAAGGCGACGTCGCTCACGGGGACGACGACGTACTCGGCATACGCACCGTCGCGCGTCACGCCGGATCTGGCATAGACGCTATCTCCGGGAGAGAACCCATCGACCCCGGCGCCGATCTCTTCGACGATGCCGGCCACGTCAGTTCCCAACACCAATGGGAGGGTGTGATCGAAATAGCCAGCCAAGTAACCCGACCGCAAAGCGACATCGAATGGATTGACCGATGTCGCATGTACTCGGATCAGCAGCTCGCCGGCCTGCGGAACGGGTCGGGGAGCCTCCTCGTACACGAGTGCCTCCGTGCCGCCATACCCGTGAATGCGCACTGCCTGCATGGTGGTCATCGACTGTCTCCCCCTGGCTCGCGATCGATAGGTGACGACCGTAGGGTATTCGGTCGATGTCCCCGAATTCTTCGTATCGCGTCGATTTTTCGGCGAAGCAAGCCGCATGAGCAGGCCGCTGGTCGAGGAATCCGAGCGTCTTGGGCACGCTCTGATCGAGGTCGCCGACGCCGGTGCCGCCGGGCGCGTCAACCGGAAACTGGTAGGTGCCCTGGCCGACCATGGGCTCTTTGAGCGCGTCTTCGCCGACGAGACCATCACGGCCACTGAGTTGTGCTCCGTTCGACAAGGACTGGCCCGGGTGTGCATAGAGGCGGAGACCGCTTTCGCCGTGCAGGGTCTCGGAGCGATACCGATTCATCTCTCCGAAAACGACGAATTGAGAGGCCGGATCATGCCGGGCATCCGGAGCGGGGAGACGGTCGCGGCCTTCGCCCTGACCGAGCCTGGGGCCGGCTCCGATGCCGCCGCCCTCTCCACAATCGCCGAGCCCGATGGTGACGGATTTCGAATCAGCGGGGAGAAGGCCTACATCTCCAATGCTCCCGACGCCGACGTGTACACCCTTTTCGCCCGCACCACCGACGGGGCCGGCTCCCGAGGGATCACCGCGTTCGTCGTGAGCAGCGAGATGGAGGGGCTGAACGGGCAGCCGATCCCGATGCTCTCCCCGCATCCACTGGGCCGGCTCCATCTCGATGGTGTGTACGTGCCTTCTGCCAACGTCCTCGGCGAGGTCGACCACGGCTTCCGGGTTGCCATGCAAACCCTGGATCTCTTCCGGCCCAGCGTCGGCGCATTCGCGCTGGGCATGGCGGAATCGGCGCTTCGCATCGCCACCGCCCATGCGGTCACCCGTACCGCCTTCGGGACGCCGATCTCCGACTTCCAGGGGGTCTCCCACCAGTTGGCCAACATCCGACTCGATATCGAGGCAGCCGAGCTGCTCGTCTACTCCGCCGCCGCCGCTCACGACAGCGGGGATACCGAGTCCCTGACCGGGAAGGCGGCGATGGCCAAGCTCCACGCCACCGAGACTGCACAACGGGCGGTCGACACCGCGATCCAGGTGCTGGGGGCGAGAGGGCTCGAGGCCGACTCCACCCTGGCCCATCTCTACCTCGAGGTCCGGGCACCCCGCATCTACGAGGGCACTTCCGAGATCCAGCGCAACATCATCGCCCGGGAGCTATTCAACGGGAGACTGTGATTGCCGGCCGCTCCACGGAGAGGTAGGTCAACCGGCTATTGCGGCTCTCACCATGATGCAGGCGTGGGCCAGCCAGTTGAACGGCCCATCGTCCAGCTTCGCCATCAGCTCAGGTGACTCTGCCCCTGGCTGAAGCCAGATGTTGAGGATCCCAGCCTGTTGGCATTCATCGAGCACATCGAGCCCCCGCCGGGCCGGGATGACGAAATCGGCGATGGTCGGGGTCTCCGGAAGGTCGAGCACCGTCTTCCAGCACTGATCGCCGTCAACGGCCTCGCGATACGGGTTGACACCGAAGACCCGATAGCCCCTCCGCTTCAGATCCCGGTAAATGATCCCGCCGTACTTCCCGGCATGATCGGTTGCGCCGATCACTGCGATCGAGGCGTCGGGCTCGGAGAGAAGTGGGGTCAGGTCGGTCATCATGTCCCAGGCACGGTATCGGCCCGCCCACACTGCCGGGAATCAACCCGTTACCGTGCCGGCGTGACGGAAGTTGTCGTCGATGGCGGACCACTCACCCCCGACCAGGTGGTTGAAGTCGCCTATCGGCGAGCGAGGGCGGTTCCCGGGCCCGACCTGGCCGACCGAATGGAACCGGCCCGAGCCGTGGTCGAGGCGGCGGTGGAATCAGGCGAAGTCGTCTACGGGATCACCACCGGATTCGGCGCTCTCGCCTCGACCCGGATCGATCGAGACGAGGCCGAGACCCTCCAGTACAACCTCATTCGTTCGCATGCCTCGGGCGTCGGGGCTCCCCTGCCTGATCCGTTGGTGCGGGCGATCCTCTTGCTCCGGGCCAGGACCCTCGCCCAGGGCCACTCCGGGGTCCGACCGGTGGTGGTGGAGCGAATCCTCGAGATGCTCGATCGAGACATCCTTCCCGTCATCCCATCCCGGGGCTCGGTGGGTGCGTCGGGTGACCTCGCCCCATTTGCCCACATGGCGTTGCCCCTCATCGGCGAAGGCAAGGTGAGGATCGATGGCGCGATCGTCCCTGCGAGCGAGACCGACCTCATCCCCCTCTCACTCCAGGCAAAAGAAGGCCTTTCACTGCTCAACGGGACCGAGGGCATGGCCGCCATGGGGGCACTGTCCTTGCACGAGGCGCGCCAGCTCCTCATTGCAGCCGATACGGCCTGCGCCATGACCATCGAGGCCATGATGGGCAGCGCCCGTCCCTTCCGTGAAGACATCCACCGACTTCGCCCCCATCCAGGGCAAATCGCCTCCGCCGGGCGCATCGCAGCACTGATCGAGGACAGCCCGATCGGCGCCAGCCATCAGGACGACTTCGACCACGCCGTGCAGGACGCCTATTCACTGCGCTGCGCCCCACAGGTCCATGGTGCCGTCTCCGACACTCTCGATCACATGGAAGACGTCTTGACCCGGGAGCTTGGGTCGGTCGTCGACAACCCGATCGTCTTTCCCGATACCGCCGAAGTCGTATCCGCAGGCAACTTCCATGGCCAGCCGCTCGCCTTCGTCCTCGACTTCGCCGCCATCGCCGTCAGCGAGCTGGCCTCTATCTCCGAGCGGCGCACCGACCGCCTCCTCGACCCGGCCCGTTCCCGCGGCCTGCCTCCCGTTCCTCGCGGTCAGACCTGGCGTCCAATCCGGCTACATGATCGGCCAATACACCCAAGCCGCGCTGGTCGCCGAAAACAAGGTGCTCGCCCATCCGGCCTCTGTCGACACCATCCCCACCTCGGGCAATCAGGAGGACCACGTTTCCATGGGATGGGGCGCCGGCCTCAAGCTGGATCAAGTCCTCCAGAATGCGCGCAGGGTGATCGCCATCGAGATCCTCTGCGCCTCGCAGGGGATCGAGTATCGCCGGCCTCTGCGGCCCGCCCGAGGCACAGCGGCCATCGTCGACCTGGTACGCGCCCATGTGCCTTCATTGAGTGACGACCGCTCGCTGACCGATGAGATCGAGCTCGTGGCGGAACTCATCGCCGATGGATCGGTGACCGCCGCGGCCAACGCGTGACCGATCTCCTCCTCACCGGCATCGGCCATCTCACCACCAACGTCGGCGACCCCATCGCCGAAGCTGCGGTGAAGATCGAGAGCGGGACAATTGTCTACGCCGGGCCCGAGTCCGACGCTCCGGATCAAGGCCCGGCGGAGCGAGTCGACTGTCTTGGTCAGGCGGTGATCCCCGGGTTCGTGGACAGCCACACCCATCTCGTGTTCGGGGGTGACCGCGCCGATGAGTTCGCCATGAAGATGGCTGGTGCCTCCTATGCCGAAGTGGCGAAGGCAGGTGGAGGGATCCTGTCGACGGTGGCGGCCACGCGCGCCTCGTCCGAGGACGACCTATTCACGTCGGCTGCAACCAGGGTGAGCCGGATGATCGCGGCAGGGACAACCAGCGTGGAGATCAAATCCGGCTACGGGCTGGATCTCGACACCGAAATGACCCTGCTCCGGGTCGCCAGGAGGATCGCCGCCGATCTGCCGGTCTCGGTCAAGACCACCTTCCTCGGTGCCCATATGGTGCCCGTCGAGTTCGGTAACGACCGGGCCGCCTATGTCGACCTGCTGGTCGAGGAGATGCTCCCCGCCGCCGCCCCGCTGTCCGACTTCTGCGATGTCTTCGTCGAGGAAGGCGCCTTCTCGGTGGCGGAGGCGCAGCGGATCTTCGCCGCGGCCCAGGGTCTCGGGTTGCGAGCCCGGGTGCACGCCGAGCAGCTCTCCCATTCCGGTGGGGCAGCCCTCGCTGCCGAGATCGGGGCGGCCAGCGCCGACCACCTCGATCACGTGACTGACGAAGACGCCCGGGCCCTGGCTGCGGCGGGCGTGGTTGCCGTGCTCGCGCCTGGCGCTTCCTATACGATGCGCTCCCCGCAAGCGCCGGGGCCGATGCTCCTCGACCACCGGGTCACGGTCGCCCTGGCCACAGACTGCAACCCAGGCACGTCCTATTTCGAGTCGCTCGGCCCGGTGATCAGCCTGGCTGTGGTGCAGATGGGGTTGTCCGTCGAGCAGGCGATCCACGCCGCGACGAGAGGAGGGGCACTCGCCTTGGGAATGGGCGATCATGGGCTGATCGCACCCGGATCAGCGGGGGACGTAGTCCTACTGGATGCGCCTTCTCCGGCTCATCTCCCTTATCGGCCGGGGGCCAACCTGGTGCGGATGACGATCAAGGCGGGGAGGGTCGTTTTCGGTCACTAGGTTCGGCAAGGTGGACCGAGCCAAGATCGAGACCTTCCTCGATACGTTCCTCGAGTTCGCCTCGGGAACGACGACTGTCGGCCTCCTCGCTGTCGCCGATCGCAGTGGCCTCACTCGATATCTCGACGAGTCGGGCGGAGGAACCTCCGATGAGGTGGCCCGCGGCGCCGCGCTTCAGACCCGCTATGTCGAGGAGATCCTCTCCGGGCTGGCCGCTGCGGGTGTGGTCGACTACGAACCGGTGTCGGAGCGGTTCACCCTGCCGGCCGAGCATGCCCTGTTCTTGTCGGACGACTCCAGCCCGTATTTCATGGGCGGATTCCTCGACATGCTTCCCGCGGTGCTCGCCCAGGTCGATCGGGTTGCCGAGGCGACAGCCCAGGGGGGCGGAGTTGGGTTCGAAGAGTTCGGCGACGTCATAGTTCGGGGAATCGACCGGGGGAACACGCCCTCCCAGAGCACATTTCTCATCCCGAAATGGTTGCCTGCGGTGCCTGGCCTGGTTCCGAACCTGGAGAAGGGGATCAGGGTTGCCGACGTCGGCTGCGGCTCCGGAACGGCCGCATTGCTCATGGGGGAGGCCTTCCCCAAGTCGCAGGTGATCGGATTCGACGTCTCCCCCGAATCGATTGCCGTAGCCCGGGGCCGAGCAAACGACGCCGACAACGTCGATTTTCTCGAACATGACGTCACCGAAATCCCGACAGAGCCGCCGTTCGGGCTGATCACCAGCTTCGATGTGATCCACGATCTGGCCGACCCTCTAGCGGGGCTCCGTCGCATCCGCGAATCTCTGTCCGACGACGGGGTGTACCTCATGATGGAGCCCAACGCCGGCTCCAAGCTCGAGGACAACCTCAATCCCCGAGGTGCGATGTTGTATGGGATCTCGACCTTGCACTGCATGACCCAGTCTCTGGCTCGCGGGGGCGTTGGCCTGGGTGCGGCGTGGGGCCGTGAGCGAGCGGCGGAGCTCGCCGGGCAGGCAGGCTTCGGCACGTTTCAGCCACTCGACGAGATCACCAACAGGTTCTCGGCCTTCTTCCTGCTCAGCCGATAGCGGCAGGCGCCCGCCAGTACCGGCGGCGCCCACTTCGGTCCAGCCCCAGGTCGGCAGGGGTGACGGTGCCGGGATGGCGGGAGTCCGGTCCGGTCGCCGCATCGACGCAGGGGTCCCCGCAACGGATCAAGTCGACCCCCACCCAAACGAACTCCCAAGGCTCGGGGTTGGGGCCCTGGGCGGCGACGTCGTCCGGGTACGAGGGGATGAAGCCGAATCGCTTGGCGTTGTAGAAGTTGTCCGCAGCCAGCCAGGCGTAGTCGGACGTGTCACGAAACTCACCGAACGTCCCGTTGGCATAGCGGAAGTCGAGCGCGTATCCGCTGTGGTGTTTGGAGGTGCCCGGGATCGAATACCAGGTCAGGGCGGCGTCGATGGCCTCGTCGGTGCTCCCCCTGAGCTTGGAATTGAACTGCGTGCGCTGGGCGTCAGGTGAGCGGTATGCCGAGGAGACGATGAAACCGTGGCCGGCGGCACGCGCTGCCTCTTTCAGCTCCAGCCAGGCAGCCGCGGCCTGCGGTTGCATCGGCACCCCGTCGGCGCCGGCCAGATCGGGCCCCGCCGCGGGTCTGAGGACGTAGCCGCGAGCGGAGGCGATCTCCCAGATCCGCTCGTCCAGGTCCGGGTCGCCCGTGATCGGCTGACGGCCGGCCGGGGGCACCAGATTGGGGAGGACACGCCGCACGGCGTGGTCGTAGAGAGCCTTGAACTCGTCGCCCGTGTATACGGGAAACTCCACTTCCGCGGTTTGCGCAGACGGTAGAAATGCGGTCCCGATGACCATGGCGACAATGGCGAGTGACGATCTCATCCCGTTGACACGCTAAACCGATGCCGCGATTTGGCTGTCGATCGCCCCTACCAGGCGCCTCCACCCCCGCCGCCTCCTCCACCACCACCGCCTCCCCCGCCTCCGGAGAACCCGCCGCCACCACCGCTCGACGAAGGCGGGCTGAAAGCGCCGGTGAGAGCAGAGTTCAGACCGGCGAAGGCGTTCTCGGTATGGCCTCCCGAGTAGCCGTAATTCCCGAACCAATAGATCGACGAGGTCTGTTCCAACTCGGGCGGAGCGTGGATACGCGCCTGTTGCAACACCTCCTCCGCCACCCCGAACACGATGGCATAGATGAGGAACTTGTCCCAGAGCGCGAGTGAGATCGGTGGGGCTTCCTCGAGCCGGGAGAAATCGGTCAGATAGCGCCTGAACGCGTCCCAGCGCTCCGCCTCCAGGGCCCCCTCTTTGGTACGTCGGACCCGCACCCGGCGGAAGAACAGGAGTATGTAGAGAGCAAGGGCGCCGATCACCATCCCGATCACGATGAAGATGGCCATGGTCTGGCCGCCGGGACGGCGTCTGAGCAGATCCGGCAGGAACACGATCGCACCGAAGACGAGGAGCCCGACCGCGATGGCCACGAACCACGCCACGCCGTTGCCGGTCTCATCGAGCAGACCGCCTCGCTTGATCGCCGAGGACACCTTGCTCCTGAAGCTCTGGTAGCTAGATGCGTTCTCCGAAGCATCGTCACGGATTCGCTCCCGGAACTCATGGAGCGGCCTTGGCCCTTCGTCGAGGACGCGGCCGACGACCGAAAGCACCGACTGTTCGTAGTCCCGGTAGCCGGTGTCCTTGTCGGTGAGCTCGAGCACCAGGTCGGTGATCGTCTCGTCGCGAAGCCCACCCCAAGTGCTCCGCTCGACCTGCGACGGGGTGGCCTTGATCGCGCCCTGCCGAATCAGGTCGAACATCGTGGCGGTGAACTCCTTCTCGCTCACCGCCCCTTGGGTGAGGAGGGCCCCGACTTCAGCCGGTTTCAGCTCGGTCGGAGGTTCCTGTTCGTACTCCCGGTCGTAGTCGACCCGCGGTTCCTTTCCGTACCGGAAATAGACGAGGCTCCCGAGGCCGGCGGACAGCCCCAGTGCCAGGACCGAGCCCCAGATCAGGCCCGACCGGGCCGCGGTGGTGGCGTCGGAGGCCTCCCGGGCGAATTCGTCCTCCTCGGCGATGATGCCGGGCAGACCTTCTCCTGGAACGACTGTGGCGCCCTCGGTAGATGTGAGCACCGACCTCGGGAAAACGAGCGCGCAATTCGACCCATTGATAGGCGGGCACGTTGCTCGCCTCCAGAGTCGGGGTGATCTGGCCGGCGCCGAGTGAGGTCTCGCCATCGACTCCGTAGGGATGGCCGTAGACACGGACCTCTCCGGGCTGGGCCCCTTCGGGCAGGTTCATACTGGCGGCGAGCTCCTGGAGGCCAACCGCCCACTGGTCGCCCCACACCTGGAGGTTTACGTCGACGACATCGTCGTGGGCAATGGTGAGACCGGTCATCACGTAGCTGATCTCGAAGGTCCGCTGCTCGCTGAACGAGCTGTGATGCCACACGATCCGGACCAGGTCGCTCTGCTCCTCCACTCCATAGGAGCCAGGAGGCGACGAGCAGCCGAGCTCGGTGCATGCCCCCGGTTCGTAGGTGACCGACTCGTCGCTGACGGTGACGCCTGAGATGGTCTCGCCCGGTCGGAGGGGGATGTCTCGATAAGCGCCGGCGAAATCCCCATCGAAGTCGAACGTCAATCTCTCTGTGACCGACAGCGATCCGTCGTCGTTCACGACGATGTCGACATCGGCGTTGCTCATCCAGAACGACTTGGCGAAGACCGCCGTCGCCGGGGCCGCGACCAGCAGGAAGACGATCAGAGCCCGGGCGAGCTTGCGCAACTCAGAAATCGACGGTCGGGGCCTCTACCGCCTCGGGCCCGGCCTCGAAGAACTCCCGGATATCGAACCCGGTCATCGACGCCACGATGTTGGTGGGGATCTGCTGCACTTTGTTGTTGTAGGTCAGCACGGTGTCGTTGTAGATCTGACGGGAGACAGCGATCTTGTTCTCGGTCTCGGCCAGCTCGTTCTGCAGGTTCTGGAAGTTCTCCGTCGCCCTCAGCTCCGGATATGCCTCGGCCACCGCAAACAGCTGACGGAGGGCCTGGGTCAGGAAGCCTTCGGCCTGCGCCTGCTCGGCCGGACCGGCGGCCGACTGAGCCGCACTCCTCGCCTGGGTCACTCGCTCGAAAGTCTCCCGCTCGTGAGAGGCGTAGCCCTTGACGGTCTCGACGAGATTGGGGATGAGGTCGTAACGACGCTTGAGCTGCACGTCGACCTGGGCCCAGGAGTTGTCGACCCGGTTCCGTGATTGGACCAGCCCGTTGTAGATGCCGATGAAGGCGAATATCAGGATCGCCAGGACGACGATCACGATGATCCAGATGAGATCCATGGCCGGGCAGTGTAGAGGCATCCGTTTTGGCGCGGCGATGTCGCGCCAGAATGGGGGGGATGACCTCGCAAGGGAAGTTCGGCGCCGTCATCGGGTGCATGGATGGGAGGATCCAGACCCGGACGCTCGATCAGGTCATGACCAGATTCGGGGTGCGCTACGTGGACAACATCACGTCAACCGGAGCCGTCCAGCATCTGGACGGGGCAGTGAGCCCCACCGGCGAAGGTCTCCTCGGCAGCCTGGAGGTCTCGATCAGAGCCCACGGGACCAATCAGGTGGCTCTGACTGCTCACTCCGACTGCGCCGGCAACCCCGTCCCTGACGAGAAACAGAAGCAACAACTTCGCAGGGCCGTGGACGTGGTCTCCGGGAGGTTTCCCGACTTGGAAGTCATCGCCCTCTTCTTCGACCAGAGAATCGGGTTCGAGAAGATCAGCTAAGTTCGCCGGCGAACCCCTAGCCGAGGAAACGATGAGCCCAGCCGCCCTCTCCGACGCCTTGACCGATCTGCTCGGCCTCGAACATGCGCCCATCGCGATCACTTTCCACGATGAACTGCCCGATGACGGTGTGCCCAGGTTCGACGAGCCGATGTCGCAGCCGACCGAGGACGGGCGATCAGGCCGAGCCGCCGCGCCGTGCGTGTTCTGGATGCACGCCCATCAACGAACGTTCGACACCGTGGCCGAAGACCACGGCAACTGCTCGGTAGGGAGGTTCACTCACGGGCTCGCCGGCGCCGAAGACATCCTGGACAAGAGTGATGTGGCCGCACTCCTCGAAGTTGGTTGGGTGACGATGGAGGCGTTCGCCGGGGTGGCGGCGCTCTCCCGCCGCCCCAAGGGCGTGCGATATGGGCCGCTCACCGAGGCGGGATTGCTCCCCGACGTCGTGCTCCTCCGGGTCACCCCCAGGCAGATGATGGAGATCAACGATTCGGTCGATGTGGACTGGTCGGGCAAGCCACAATGCCAGATCCTGCCCAGGGCTGCCGACCGATGGCGTGATCGCGGCATCGATGGGCTGTGCCCTCTCCCGCGCCCGCACCGGGATGGGCGACGACGAGCTCACGGTGGCGGTGCCCGGGCACCGGGTCGATGAGCTGGTGGCCGCACTCAAGCCGGTCACTACCGCCGACAGCGCGGTGGCCGGCTACGCGGTGGCCGACCTGGCCCGCTTCTGATCACCGCTTGGGGGGAGGCTCCAGGGCATCGACGGCCGCGGCCCATTGGCGAGGCAGCTCAAGGGGGGATGGGCGCGACATGAGTCGGAGGTAGATGTCCGAGGAGGTCCCGTTCACCGTCCGCAAAGGCGACCCGGAAGCAAACACCCAGCTGCGTCCCACATCGGAGGCTTTCACCTCCAGTACGGGCAGCTCACCCAAGCGCGGCAGCCACATCTCGCCGAACTCGTTCAAGCCGGACAGGGCGACCAGCTCGGTGAGTGGTCCAGGGTCGCCGAATGCCTGCTCCGCATCCCAACGGTGAACTCCGGTCTCGATCACCATCCTCCGCTCCCACAGCCCGAGCGTGGAGCGTGGCCAGAACCCCCAGACCGGAGTGTCCGGGTCGGCCCGCTCGAGAGTCGCGAGCATCTCGGCCAGGTTCGACGCACACCAGTCGAGGACGTCGGCGCCCTCCGGAAGACGGGGGGCCGAGGGCCGCTCTTCGGGGAGCTCCCGGCAGATGAGTGTCGTCCGGCCATGGATCGAGGCCAGATGCGACACCAAATCGGTCATCTTCCAACCGGGATACTGAGGTACCGGGCGATCCTTATCGCGGCGGGCCAATTCGAGGATGCGCTCTCCAGCGGAGCGAATCGCCTGTAGATGCTCAGCCGAGAGCACGGGCCATGGCCTCGCCCATGTCGCTGGGGGTCTCGGCCATGACGATGCCCGCCTCGGTCATGGCCTCGATCTTGGCCGCGGCGGTGCCCCTGCCTCCGGAGACGATGGCGCCGGCGTGGCCCATCCGCTTCCCGGGCGGCGCCGTGGTCCCGGCGATGAACCCGGCGACCGGTTTGGTCATGGATGCCGCGACGAAGTCGGCGGCGTCCTCCTCCGCCGTGCCCCCGATCTCACCGATCATGATCACCCCGTCGGTCTCGGGGTCGTCCTCGAACATGCGAAGCATGTCGACGAAATTGGTGCCGTTGACCGGGTCCCCTCCGATCCCCACCGCTGTGGTCTGCCCCAACCCGTTCAGAGTCAGTTGATAGACCGCCTCATAAGTAAGAGTCCCCGAGCGCGAGATCACCCCGACTCTTCCCCGCTCGTGGATATACCCGGGCATGATCCCGATCTTGCACTCCCCCGGGGTGATGACCCCCGGGCAATTGGGTCCGATGAGACGGGTCGGCTTGTCGGTCAGGTACCTCTTGGCCTCGATCATGTCACTAACGGGGACACCTTCAGTGATGGCCACCACCAGATCGAGGCCGGCTGCAGCCGCCTCCATGATGGCGTCGGCGGCAAAGGGAGGTGGGACGTAAACCACCGAGGCGTTGGCCCCTGTTGCGGCCACAGCCTCGGACACCGTGGCGAACACCGGAAGATCGACCGAGTAGGTGTCGTCACGCCCGGGCACCCCCGAGTGATCGGTCTCACCCTCGAAGTGGGCGACGGTCCCCTTCCTCGATGGGTGAACCGCCCCGACCATCTGGGTCCCGTAGGCGATGGCCTTGTCGGTGTGGAACTGGCCGGTCTTGCCCAACCCCTGGATCAAGACGCGGGTGTCCTTTCCGACCAGGATGCTCATCGAACCAGCTCCACGATTTTCTCAGCACCGTCCTTGAGGCTGTCCGCAGCCACCAGGTCGAGCCCCGATTCCCGCAGGATGCTCTTGCCCTCCTCGACGTTTGTCCCCTCCAGCCGAACCACCAGGGGCACTGCCAGGCCCACGGTCCTGACCGCGGCGACGATCCCGGCGGCGATGACATCGCAGCGCATGATCCCACCGAAGATGTTCACGAATATCCCCTTCACCGCCGGGTCTTTGGTGATGATCTGGAAGGCGGTTGTCACCTGTTGCTCGTCGGCGCCGCCTCCGACGTCGAGAAAGTTGGCCGGCTCGCCGCCGACGTGTTTGATCGTGTCCATGGTGGCCATGGCCAGCCCGGCCCCGTTGACAAGGCAGCCGATCGTCCCGTCGAGCTTGATGTAGCTGAGCCCCGCCTCCTTGGCCGCCACCTCGGCCGGGTCCTCCTCGGTTTCATCGCGCATCGCTGCGATATCCGGATGGCGGAACAGGGCGTTGTCGTCGAAGGCCATCTTCCCATCGAGGGCCATTACTTGGCCCGAGCCGGTGATGACGAGAGGGTTGATCTCGATCAGATCGGTGTCGAGCTCGGTAGCAGCCCGGTCGAGGGCCTTGACGAACCTGATGAAGTCGCCCGTGGTGTCGCCCTCGATGCCGAGGCCGTGGGCCAGCTCATTGGCCTGGAAGTCCGCCAGGTCGATTGCCGGGTCGATCTCCTGTCGCAAGATCTTCTCGGGAGTTTCCGCAGCGACCTTCTCGATCTCCATCCCCCCTTCGGTGGAGGCCATGACGATGTTCCGGCTCGCCGAGCGGTCGAGAAGGACGGCCAGATAGAGCTCTCGGGCGATGTCGATCCCCTGCTCGAGGTAGACACGGTTCACCACCTTGCCCTCAGGCCCGGTCTGCACGGTGACGAGGGTCGAGCCGAGCATCTTGCCGGCGAGCTCGCGGACCCGCTCCTCTGCGGCGGCAGGTCCGCCTTCGATGCCCTCGGTGATCACATTGACCCCGCGCAGGTCCGGGTACTCCTTGAAGGTGCCCTTGCCCCGCCCGCCGGCGTGGATTTGCGACTTGAGCACTACCACCGGGTTGCCCGACTCCTCGATGAGCGGCCGCACCGCAGCGACGGCCTCCTCCACCGTGGTGGCCATGCGGCCGAGGGGAACGGCTAACCCCCGTTCGGCCATGATCTGCTTGGCCTGGTGCTCATGGATCTTCAACGGCGCTCCGACGGTGGAATGGGACGTTGGACTCGGCCCACGACGTGATGGCGTCGAGTGGCGTCCCCGGGGTGAAGATCGTGGCCAACCCTGCATCGAGCAATCCCTGGAAATCGGCCTCCGGGATCACGCCGCCCCCGAACACCACGATGTCGGAGCCGTCCCGGGCGGCAAGCTCCTCGACGACCTGGGGAAAGAGGGTCTTGTGAGCCCCGGAGAGGGAGGAGAGACCCACCGCATCGACATCCTCCTGGACTGCAGCCTCGGCGATTTGCGCCGGCGTCTGGTGCAGCCCCGAGTAGATGACTTCGAAGCCTGCGTCACGCAGGGCCCGGGCGATCACCTTCGCTCCGCGATCGTGGCCATCTAGACCTGGTTTGGCGATGAGGATGCGTCGGGGCATGCCGGGGCCGAAGGCTAGTTGGGGTCAGCCTTCTTCAATTCGGTGCCAGGCGGCCCATTCCTCGAGATGAGCTAGCTTCAGCTCGGCGCAAGCGACTGTTTGGTAGTTGGGCTCCTCGAAGCAGGCGTCCGAGTACTCCGAGGGGAAATCGACCTCGGCGAACCTCCGAAACGAAGCGGTCAACGCCTCGTCTTCGAGATAGGGCCCGGCGACGAAAAGGATCCGCCCGTCCTCGATGCCGAATTGCTGGGAGACGATCGCAGGCGGCAGGTCTGCGGCGTCATTGAGGGCGTTGGAATAGGCAACGTCGCATCGCAGCGTTGACGGAGGTAGCCGCTCGCAGTCGAGGAGCTCCGTGCCGGCCTCCAAGGCCGCTTGATAAGCCACCTCTGCACGTGCCCTCTCCTCCGAGGGACCGGTTCGAAGCCGTTCGGGTGCTCGGAGTGCGTTTGCCACATCGAAATCGCCTCCGTACCAAGCAGCGAGATGGGCTTCGATGAGCCGACGGTCTGAACCGTTCGCCGGCTCGATGCCGCCACTCTCCCCGATTGCGAAAGTGGTCGCGGCGATGACCCCCACGATCGCGGCCAACGCCCAATGCCTCGCACCCGGCGAGCGCCGCGGCACCGGCGTTCCCGACGTGGTCAGCCCCTCTGGCTCGACGAGAACCAGGCTCACGCCACGAGGCTATGCGGTCGAGAACCCGAATGCAGCGACCGTCCTACCCTTGCGACATGAGCGCTTCCAACCTTCACGGCCTGGCCGCAGCTGGAGTCTCCATCTGGTCGGACCAGATCTCCAAGGCCATGCTCGATTCCGGTGAGCTGGCCCGCCGGATAGCCGATGATGCCGTGACCGGGGTCACCTCCAACCCGACGATCTTTGCCGGGGCGATCGTCGGCTCCTCGGAGTACGACGACCAGCTCCATGACTTGAAGGCCGGAGGAGTCTCCACCGAGGAGATCGCCAAGACCCTCATGGCGACGGACTTGAAACGGGCTTGCGAGGAGCTGCTCGGAGTATTCGAGAGGAGCCAGGGGACGGACGGATTCGTCTCGGTGGAGGTTGCGCCGACTCTTGCGGGGGACACCGAGGCGAGCGTGGCCGAGGCCCGGGACTGGGTGAAGCAGATCGATCGGCCCAACCTGTTGGTGAAGATCCCCGCCACCCCGGAGGGCATCCCAGCGATCAGACGTCTGCTCGCCGAAGGGATCTCGGTGAACATCACCTTGATCTTCTCCCTGGAGCGATACAGCCAGGTGATGGACGCCTACCTCTCCGGACTGGAGGAGTTCGACGCTTCGGGCGGCGATCTGAGCGGCGTGGCCTCGGTCGCCTCGTTCTTCGTCTCCCGCGTCGACACCGAGACCGACAAGCGGTTGGAGGAGATCGGCACCCCCCAAGCCCTCGCCTTGAGGGGAATCACCGCCGTCGCCAACGCCCGGGTCGCTTACGGGCGGTTTCTCCAGGAGTTCCAGATGGAGCGATTCCGCGCCCTCGCCGACAAAGGTGCCCGGGTGCAGAAGCCGCTCTGGGCCTCGACGTCGACCAAGAACCCCGAGTACCCCGATCTCCTCTATGTGGAGAATCTGGTGGCGCCGGACACGGTCAACACCATGCCCCTCGACACCATCGATGCCTATCAGGATCACGGCAACCCCGCTCCGGAGCCGTTCACCGACCCCGATATCCAGTTGGCCGAGGCCGATCTCGCCCGGCTCGCCGAGGTCG
This sequence comes from uncultured Acidobacteriota bacterium, assembly GCA_963837055.1. Lineage (GTDB taxonomy): Bacteria > Actinomycetota > Acidimicrobiia > Spongiisociales > ZC4RG35 > JARDZU01. The sequence goes on from CAWILU010000006.1 coordinate 169,897, forward strand.
GGGTCGACTACGACGAGGTGGTCCAGGTGCTCGAAGACGAAGGAGTGGAGAAGTTCACCAAGAGCTGGCACGAGCTGCTCGGTGAGGTGGAGAAGGCGTAACACCGAGGTCGGCGCACCCCCCAAGAGATCTGCCAAATCCGCCGACGAATCCCTTGTTTCTGTCACACCCCGAACGTATGTTCGGAGGTATGGAGCGCACGCTGCTTTCGACCGACCAACTGGAACAGCGAATGCTGGCTCGCCAGGCCGAGATCGGCCGGCTCACCCACGATCAGATACTGGATCTCGAGGAGCTCGACTACCGGCAGGTGGCGACCGCTGATGGTTGCCGGAACCTGTCGGAGTGGACCACAGCTCGGCTGGACCTCCACCCCGATTCGGCGAAGCATCTGGTCCGGACGATGCGACGGACCGTGGACCGGCCCGAGCTGCGAGAAGCGTTGGCTTCGGGTGAGATCAGCTTCGACCGTCTCGAAGCTCTCTCCCGGATCCCCGAGAATGTCGGGCTCTTGGAACATCTCGATGTGGCCGGGGTCCGTCGAGCCGCAGCGATGCGGGCCCGGATCAGCGCCGAAGACGAATACCGGACCGCCAAGGACCAGTTCCTGGTGATGCAACCCTCCCTGGACGAATCCTGGTGGAGACTGTGGGGAGGATTGGACGGAGCCACCGGCGCTCTCGTCGACAAGGTGATCTCGGAGAAGGCCGATGACCTGCCTCTCCTCCCCGACGGGACACGTGGGGATAGTTCATGGCGAAAAGCGGTCGCCCTCGCCGAGCTCTGCCTCACAGATGATCCGCCACCCGCCCAACTCACCGTGTTCGTCGACGCCGCCCCAGCCACTGGAAGCAACGGAGAGGCCGGTGTCGTGTTGGAAGCTGGGCCCAGGATCGGCCGGGACGCTCTAGAAGCCATCCTCTGTGATGCCATCACCGAGATCACCGCCCGATCCGAAGACGGCACCCCAATGCGTTACGGACGACACCAGAGGACCATCCCACCGGCGCTACGCCGCGCCATCCTCCACCGCGACAACAACACCTGCCGGGCCGACGGTTGTGACAGCCGGAACCGGCTCCAAATCCACCATCTCATCCCCTGGAGCCAAGGCGGGCCCACCAACCCCGACAATCTGGTCACCCTCTGCTGGTTCCACCATCAGATCGTCGTCCACCAACAAGGCTTCCAGCCCTACCACCACCCCGCACCACGGACGAATCCGATTCCGCCGGGTCAACCGGGCACCTCCCGACTAGATCGGAACCGATTCCCTTTCCCACGTCTCGAGCCAGAGCCCGGCCACTTGGGCTCATGACGCCCATCATCGGATGATCGGTATACCGTCTAGGCAATGGCCGACACCTCCACATTTCTCAACTGGCTGCTCAAACTGGCCGACCGGCTCAACCCCTTGACCAGCGGGCCCGCAGCACCGCTCATAACAGGCGCCGCCCTCGACTCGTTCGGGCCTTCCTTGATGCCGCGCTCGTCAGTTCACCAAGGCATCGCCGGAGGCCTGGCAGTGATCTCGGCCCGCGCCATCGGCACCAGCGTCGATGCGATCGCCCGTCGATTCGCCCCCGAGACCTCCCCCCTGGCCTGGCGGATAGGCGCCCGCGCCGCAATGGCGGTTGGAGGGGCTGCCCTGGGACGGATCTCCGAGACCGAGGATGAGTCCACTGGCAGGGCATCGCTCCGCACGGCCGGCAAGCTGATCAATGTGGCTGCCGTCGGCGGGATCATCTATGAGGCAGCCACCGATGTCAGCGAGAAGATCGACACTCCGATTGTGCCGATCGTCACCGGCCTCGGTGGTTTCGGATACGCGATGACGAGATGGTCCAAGGAGCTGGATACCCGGCAAGGTGTCGTGGCCAAGTGGACCGATGACGACAAGCCGGCCAACATCTTCGCGTCGGTTGGCATCGCAGCGCTGGTGGCCAACGGGGGACGCCTCATGGGCCGGGGCTATGCCAGTTCCAGAAACTCGATGGTGAGTTATATGGGTAGCGGGGCCGGTCACGCGGTCATCGGGAGAGGCCTCAACCTCGCTCTTTGGGGGGTGGGCGCCGTGGCGCTCTACCGGGGGCTGGTGACGAGGGTCTCCCGAGCCAACTCCAAGATCGAGCCGGCTTTCGCCACGCCGCCCAGCAACGAGCACGTCTCTGGTGGCCCCAACAGCATCTCCCCCTATGACCAGATGGGTCTCCAGGGACGCAGATACGCATCCGAGGTCGTCACGCCAGAAGTCATCGAGCAGGCGATGGGCAAGCCTGCCATCGCCCATCCGATCCGGGCCTATGTCGGCGTCGACTGCGAGCCGATCTATGCGACCGGCAGATCGGAGCTCGCCCTCAACGAGATGGAGCGGCTCGGCGCCTTTGATCGGAGCTATCTACTCCTCGTGTCCCCCACCGGGACCGGCTGGGTCGATCACACGGTGATCGAGTCGGCCGAGATCCTCACCCGAGGCGACATCGCCACAGCGTGCATCCAGTACGGCAAGGCTCCCTCGTTCCTCGAGGTGCAGGGGGTCTCACTGGGGCGGGCCCAATTCAGGCAGTTGCTGTGGGGGGTCAAACAACGACTGCGGTCGGTTCCCGAGGAGAAACGGCCAAAGGTCCTCGTCTTCGGAGAGAGTCTCGGGGCGTGGTCCAGCTCGGATGTCGTGATGCATCAAGGGATCGAGGGCTTCGATCATTACGGCATCCACCGGGCCCTCTGGTTCGGGCTGCCCGGGTTGGCCCGGTGGTCCAAGACCGGGATGCGGGAAGGGCGCAACCCGCTCACCCCTGAGGGCACAGTTGTCCCCTTCGACCATTTCGAGCAATACCAGGCTCTGAGCGATGAGGAGCGCAAGAACCTCCGATCGGTGATCGTGGATCACGACAACGACCCGATCGCACAGATGTCGCTGCGGATGGCGGTGAAGCGGCCGCCCTGGCTCGACGGCCGGCGGGGACGGGGGGTGCCGGAGTCGATGAAGTGGTCCCCGGTCATCACCTTCACCCAGGTCATCGTCGACGCCATGAACGCCATGGTGACGGTCCCCGGTGAGTTCAAGTCTTTCGGCCACGACTACCGGGCCGACACCGCTGCCTTCGTCCGCGCCGCCTTCGACCTTCCCGAGGTGACCGACAAGCAGATGTCGAACCTCCACGACACCCTCGTGCGCCGGGAATTGGACCGTGGAGCCAGGATCAAGGCGGGTAACGACGCCGGTCAGGTGGGCTCGATGGGCCGGGTCGCCTCAGACAGCCAGTAGCCGACTATTTCTTCTGGTGCTTTCGCTCAGCTCGGTCCTTGACCGTCCGGCCGATGATGAAGTTGAGAAACCCGAGGAGGAAGCTCACCCCGGTCAGGACGAAGAAGATCGTGAAGATCCTCGAGACGTCGGTGGTGGGATGGAGGTCCCCGTATCCGACCGTGGTGAGGGTGATCACCGTGAAGTACATCGCCTGAATGACCGACCAGCCCTCGACGATGCTGTAGAAGGTTGTCCCTGTCGCCACCACCACCAGTGCACCCAGGATGAGGCCACGCCCAGCCGGTTCGGTCCAAACCTCGCGCAGAGTCCTGAAGAGGTCCCGTACCATGTCGACAAGTTAGAGCAGGACCTCGTCGGCCATCGGTATCAGCTGACGAGAGCCTCGATCGCCTTCCGGGCTCGGCGCTCCCTGGTCTCGGCCTGCTTGGCCTCCGCCACGTGTTGGGCGTGCTCCCGACGATGGGAATAGCTCAGACTCTCGAATGCCTCGCGGGCCGCCGGGTTAGCCTCGAGCAGCCGAGCAAGCTCGGGCGGAACTTCGACCTCGCGCTCCTCCACATCACGTTCGACCGTTACCTCGACCTCGTCGCCGGGGCTCTTGCCCAGTCCTTCTCTGATCTGCTTGAGAATGCCGAGGACCGATTCCTCACCCATGCGGACGATGCTGCCCCGGTAGTCGACTCCGTCGAATGTGGCGCGCACCGGGATGCGGCCATCGCCGCCAAGGCGTTCGACCTCTTCCGGTGGGACACGTACATATGCGCCACCCCGCGGCGCCTCCTCGATGATCGCCCTGAAGCCGATCAGGCCCGCTCCAGTGGCGCCCACGCCAGGAGCAGGCGTTTCTTGCCCTGGGTGTCGAACATGACCTCGGCCTCGGCGAGCTCGCCGCTACCCACCACTTCACGCACCGTGCCCAAACCCCATTTGTCATGCCGGACCCGATCCCCGGGCCCGATCAGGGCCGCGTCGACCGTCGTGCGCGGGCCGTTGGCCGCGGCTCGCTCCGAGGCAGTCCGCCGCTGGCGTTTCCCCGCCTTCTCCATGAGCCCGTCCGGGACCTCGGTGAGGAATCTCGATGGTGGGTTGTAGTTGGATCCTCCGAACAGCATCCTGCTCCAGGCCGAGGTGAGGTACAGCCGGTCCTGGGCTCTGGTTATCCCGACATAGGCGAGTCGCCGCTCCTCTTCCAGCTCACTCGGGTCACCGAGCGATCTCATGTGAGGAAAGACCCCGTCCTCCATGCCCACGATGAACACGACAGGGAACTCGAGACCTTTGGCTGTGTGCAGGGTCATCAAGGTGACCGCGCCGGCGCCCTCGTCCCACTCATCGATGTCAGCGACCAAAGCAGTGGCCTCCAGGAACACCTCGAGGCGGCGCAGGTTGTCGAGCGCGTCGAACTCCTCGTCTCCGATCACCGCTCCCTCGTTCGAGGTCTCGAACTCCGACGCCACGCCGACCAGCTCACGCAGGTTCTCCACCCTGCCCATGGCTTCGATCGTCTTCTCCGCCTCCAGCGCCGCCAGCATCCCGGTATCGACGAGGACCGACTCGACCCCCGCCCTCACCCCCTCGTCCTCGGTCACTTCGCGGAGCTTGTCCATGATCGCGACGAACTCGGCGATGGCTGTCTGCGCCCTGGCATTGAGCTGATGGATCTCCGGTGCCCGCCGCAGGCCCTCGGCAAAACCGATCCTCTGGCTCTGGCTGAACCGATCGATGTGGGCAATGGTGGTGTCACCGATCCCCCGTCTCGGCTCGTTGATGACTCGCTTCAAGGAGACTTCGTCCGCCGGGTTGACCACTGCGCGGAGGTAGGCATTGGCGTCCTTGATCTCCTTGCGATCGTAGAACTTGACCGAGCCGACCACGGTGTAGGGCACGCCTCTTCTCACCAGCACGTCTTCGATCACACGGGACATGGCGTTGGTGCGATAGAAGACGGCCATGTCGGAGAGGTTGAAACCCTCCCCTTGAAGACGCTCCATCTCGTCCGCCAAATAGCCCGCCTCGTCGTGCTCGTCTTCCGCCTCGAAGCGGAGGATTGGCACACCGCGTCCCCGATCCGACCACAGGTTCTTTGGGGTCCGCTTGGTGTTGTTGGCGATGACCGAGTTGGCAGCATCGAGGATCGTCTCGGTGGAGCGGTAATTCTGGTCGAGGATGACGATGCGGGCGTCGGGGTAGTCGACTTCGAAATCGCGGATATTGCGGATATCCGCCCCACGGAACCGGTAGATCGACTGGTCGGAATCGCCCACCACACACACATTGCGATGACTCGCGGTGAGCTGCTTGACCAGCATGTACTGGGCCCGATTGGTGTCCTGGTACTCGTCGACGAGGACGTAACGGAAGCGGTCCTGGTAGGCGGCCAGGACCTCGGGAAATGCGCCGAACAGCTCCACCGTGACCATGAGGAGATCGTCGAAATCCATCGCCGAGGCCTCGAGCAGACGCTGCTGGTACAGGCGATAGACGTCGGCCACTTGCTCGTGATAGAACCCGTCGCCCTGGTCGGCGAACGCCTCGTAGTCGACCAGCTCGTTCTTGGCCTTGGAGATCACCGCCCGCATGGCCTTGGGTGGGAAGCGCTTCGGATCGACATCGAGGTCCTTCAGGACGAGGTTGATCAAACGCAGCGAATCGGCATCGTCGTAGATAGAGAACCCGGACCGGTAACCGAGTCGGGACGCCTCGCGACGGAGGATGCGGACGCAGGCCGAATGAAAGGTGGAGACCCACATGGATCGAATCGCGCCACCCACCAGCGCCCCCACCCGATTCCTCATCTCGTCGGCAGCCTTGTTGGTGAAGGTGATGGCGAGGATGGCGTCGGGTGCCACCCTCAGATCCCGGATCAGGTGGGCGATCCGGTAGGTGAGGACGCGGGTCTTCCCGGAACCGGCCCCGGCGACAACGAGCACCGGGCCCTCGGTTGCGGCAACGGCTTCACGCTGCGATGGGTTGAGGTCGGCGAAGAGCGGAGACTCCGCGGGTACGTCGTCGAGAAACCACTCTGCTTGCATCGAAGGGGGATGGTACCGGTGACCAGCGACGAATCACACGTGTGTGATCAGTTGGCGAGCACCGTGTCGTCGAACTCCACCGAGGCGGTGGCATCCAGATCGACCACCTCCTGCACCTCGTCCTCGCCCACGACCGACCGGCGACGCAGCGGGAGCGAGAAGCAGAAGCGGGCACCTGTCGGGAACCGGCGCTCATACCAAACCTCTCCACCCATGGCGCGTGCCAGCCGCCGGGCGATGGGAAGGCCCAAGCCGATCCCCGTCGCCTCTCTGCTGTCGCCCTTCGAGACCTGTTCGAAGTTCTCGAACACACGCTGTGTCTCCTCGTCGGGGACGCCCGGACCGTTGTCGGATATGACCACGAGGTATTGATCCCCGAGGACGAAGCCTTCGACCATCACCTGGTCTCCGCCGTACTTGCGGGCATTCTCCATCAGGTTCCGGATCACCTGTTGAACTCTGCGGCGATCGGCCCGGACCCTCACCCCATCGGGAAGTGAGACCACCGCGCTCTTCTTCCCGCCGGTCGGGAACACCATCTTGGCCACATCGCCGAGGAGATCGCCGAGGTCGAACAACTCAGGGTGGAAGCGGAGCCGGTCCGCCTCGAGACGAGGGATCACAAGGACGTCCTCCACCAGGTCGCTCAGATACATCGATTGTCGGTTGATGATCCCGAGGAACTCGTCGACCTCCTCGTCAGGGAGGTCCTTCCACGACTCCACCAATGTGTCGGCGAATCCGGCGATGGAGGTCAAGGGAGTGCGCAGCTCATGGCTCACCATTGCCACGAACTCGTCTTTGATCCGGTGCGCCTCCTCGGAGAGACGCATCACCTCACGCTCGCGCTGCCGACCTTGACGGGTGATGGCGATGGCCCAGACGACGCCGACCACACCCACGATGGCGAGGGCTAGGGACAGCCAGCTCAGTGAATCCGGGATCTGGGGCAACTCACGTCTCTTTCGCTCTGCTCAAAAGCTACCTGAAGGGGCGCGATTTCGATCCTCAGCCGGCGTCGGCACCCTCATCGACGCCGATCATCCGCCGTAAGGTCTCGGTCAGCACCCCCTGGCGAAGGTCGAACTTGTCCAGGTACGCATCAACTCCAGCTTCCCAAGCCGCCTGCTTCTCGTCCTGAGTCGCAACACCCGAGACCATGACGATGGGGACATTCTGGTCGGAGGCGCGCATCGCCCTGACCAGCTCGACGCCATTGGACCGGGGCATCGAGAAGTCGATCACCATCGCCTCGAAACCCCCATTGACCATTGCCATCATCGCCTCACGTGCCCCCGCGGCCACCTCGACCTCGAAGCCGGCCCCGTTCAGGGTGGCCGAGAGGAGCTGGCGGACGCCGGCCGAGTCGTCGACAACCAGGATCCGGGGACGGCGCCCCACGACGCCTGGGCGCCGCCTGGCGAGATAGCCGAGGAAATTCGGATCGAGGACAACGAGGACCTGGCCACCCCCGAGCAGGGCCGCGCCGGTCACGTGACCGCTTCCCTCCAGGATCGGGCCGAGGTTCTTCACCGCGACACGACGACGATCGATGAGCTCGCTGACGGTGATGGCAACCAGCCCGAACCTGGTGTTGATGACCAAGAGCTCGGACTCATCTCCCGGGTTGGTCACACCCATTGCCTTCGCCAATGAGACACATGGGATCTCCCGGCTCTGGAATCTGACCTCCCGACCACCATCGGTGGGACTGATCTCGGCCCGGGAGAGCGGCATGGCGGCCTCGATCGACGCCTCGGGGAGACCCCAGAACTGGTCGCCGGTGGCGACCACCACCACGTTCTGGAGCACCATCGAGAGAGGCAGCGTCATGGTGACGCGAGTCCCCATGCCCTCGGGGCTCTCGACGTGGACCACGCCATTGACCTTCTCCACGATGTCTCGCACCGCCGCCAGCCCGTCGCCGGCACCAGAGAAGTCGGTGACCAGGTCGGCAGTCGTGAAGCCGGGTTGGAACAGAACAGGGCTCAGGTCGGAGAAGACGAAGGGAATGGCTCGCTCAGTCGCTACGTCGGCCACCTTGTCCCAATCGATCCCGCGGCCGTCGTCCGAGACCGACACCTCGACCCGCTCGTCGATGATCTCGGCGCCGACACTCACGGTCCCGGTCGCCCTCTTGCCGGCCGCGACGCGGACCTGCGTGGGCTCGATCCCATGGTCGATGGCATTGACGAGGAGGTGGCGCAGCGGCTCGCGGAGAAGGTCGACGATCTGCCGATCGAGTTGCACATCGTCGCCCGCTAGCTCGAAGCGGACGTCTTTGCCCATCCGTCGGCCCAGGTAACGAACGAATTGGGGGAAAGTGGCCGTGACTTCCCGGAACGGGATGTTGGCCAGGGCAACGGCCTGATCCTGGATCTCGGATACGGAGCCGGCAAGCCTCTCCAATTGCTGACGCCAGGATTTCCTGAAGAGAGCCGGATCCGATCCCTCGATCGAGAGCAGAGAGAGGTCGGCCAGCGCTTCGGAATCGAGCGAGACCTCGACGATGCGGTTGATGAGGCGATAGAGCTCACCGGTGTCGACCCGGGTCGACCCGCCGAGCAGGGAGTCAGACACGGAGGTGAGTAGCCCCCCGAGACTGCCTGGCTCGGGACGCCGCAAAGGGATGACCTCGGCCGGCGGGGACCAATCGGTTCCCTCCTCCATGTCCCCCTGTCGCTCCGCAAGCAGGAGCTTGTCGGCGATCGAAGCGAGATCAGCATCGTCCCCATCGAGCGAAGGGAGAAGACGCCCGGCCCCTGCCTCCATGGCCACGACAACCTCGCTGGGCGGCGAGTATCCCTCGGAGATCTGCTTCCAAAGATGTTCGAGTCGTGCGGCGACCTGTCTGATGTCGTCGTATCCGAGCAGGCCCGCCGAGCCCTTGATGGTGTGGGCGTCCCGGATCAGGTTCTGGAGACGGGCGTCATCGAGATCATTTTGGCGAAGGGCGATCGCGCCCGCGACCAAGCGACCGGAACGATCTTCCAGCTCGTCGCGGAATATCCGCGTCAGCTCGGGGGTGTTGAGGTCCAACTGGCTCCCTGGACTTGTCAGGTCTTATCGGCAACTCAACAAACGTACTGAAAGCTCGCCTGCCTCGATCGCCCTTCCCCTCTCAGGTCCGGGTTATTCCCATTCGATGGTGGCGGGTGGTTTGCTCGAGATGTCGTAGGCGACCCGGTTGATGCCGGGGACCTCGTTGATCACCCTGTTGGAGATCCGCTCCAGGACTTCGTAGGGCAAGCGGGCCCAATCCGCTGTCATGGCATCCTCGGAGGTGACGGCCCGAACCACCAGTGGGTACGCGTAAGTGCGGAGATCCCCTTGGACTCCAACCGTCCGGACCGATGGGAGAACGGCGAACGCCTGCCAGATCTCACGGTAGAGGCCGGCCCGTTTGATCTCCTCGGTCACGATCAGGTCGGCGGCTCGGAGCAGCTCAAGTCGCTCCCGGGTCACCTCGCCGATCACCCGCACCGCAAGCCCGGGCCCGGGAAACGGTTGGCGCCACACGATCTCCTCAGGCAACCCCAGCTCTTCCCCAATCGCCCTCACCTCGTCCTTGAACAGGTCGCGCAGCGGCTCGACCAGCTCGAACTTCATGTCGTCGGGCAGGCCACCGACGTTGTGGTGGGTCTTGATCGTCGCCGCGCTGCCGATCCCGACTCGATCACGTCGGGATACAGCGTTCCCTGGACCAGGAAGCGGGCGTCACCTATCGGCCCCACCGCCTCCTCGAAGCACGCGGATGAAAGTCTCTCCGATGATCCGGCGCTTCTGCTCGGGATCGATGACGCCCGCGAGGAGCTCGATAAACCGATCGGCCGCCTTGACGTGGACGAAATCGACCTCGAAATGGGAGCGGAAGGTTTCCTCCACCTGCTCCGCCTCGCCAGCCCGGAGCAGGCCGTGATCGACGAATATGCAGGTGAGCTGGTCACCGATCGCCTCGTGGACGAGGGCGGCGGCCACCGCAGAGTCGACTCCCCCGGACAGACCACAGATCACCTTGCCATCCCCGACCTGGGCCCTGATCGACTCGACCTGTGACTCGATTATCGAGTGGGATGTCCACGACGGGGCGGCACCGCACACGTCATAGAGGAACCGCCTCAAGATCTCGGCGCCCCGGGGCGTGTGGGCGACCTCGGGGTGGAACTGGACCCCATAGAGCCCCCGGTCACGATCCTCCATCGCCGCCACCCGGGCACCATCAGAGGTGGCGACCGCGACAAATCCCTCCGGGGGCTCGGTCACCTGGTCTTGATGCGACATCCAGACCTGCTGCTCCTTGGGAAGGTCTTTCAGCAATACCGAATCCCCGGTCATCTTCAAAGAGGTGTTCCCGTATTCGGCGCTACCGGTGTTGGCCACCGTTCCCCCGGCGAGATCGGCCAGGAGCTGGTGGCCGTAACAGATCCCCAGCACCGGGATCCCCATCTCGAGGATGGCGGGATCCATCCGATAGGCATCCACGGCATACACCGATGCCGGCCCGCCGGAGAGGATGAGACCGATCGGGTTGCGACTCCTGATCTCTTCCCGGCTGATCTCCCGGGAGACGATCTCAGACCGAACATGACCCTCTCGCACCCGTCGCGCGATCAGCTGGGCGTATTGGGCGCCAAAGTCGAGGACGAGAACCGAAGGTTCTCGGTTGTGGGTTGTGAGTTGTGGGTTACGGGTTTCAGAACTCAGAACTCACCACCCAGGACCCAAAACGGGAATGGGGTTTCACCCCATTCCCACTCGCTGGCTTCGTTGCAGCGACTTGCCCTCGGTCTGGAGGGAGGGAGCGATCATCACCTCGGCCTTCTGGAACTCCTTGACATCGGAGAAGCCGGTGGTGGCCATCGAGACCTGCAGGGCGCCGAACAGATTCAACTTGCCGTCGTTCTCATGGGCCGGGCCAACCAGGATCTGCTCCATGGTGCCTCTGTCGCCAACCTCCACCCGGGCCCCGCGGGGCAAGGTCGGATGGAAGGTGGCCATCCCCCAGTGGTACCCCCGGCCCGGGGCCTCGCTGGCCGATGCCAGCGGCGACCCGATCATGACGGCGTCGGCGCCGCAGGCGATGGCCTTGGCCACATCGCCGCCTGTGCGCATCCCGCCGTCGGCGATCACGTGGACATACCGGCCCGTCTCGTCGAGATAGCGGATCCTTGCGCCCGCGGCGTCGGCTATCGCCGTTGCCTGCGGGACCCCGACGCCGAGCACGCCCCGTGTGGTGCAGGCCGCCCCCGGGCCGACTCCGACCAAGATGCCGATCGCGCCGGTGCGCATGAGATGAAGTGCCGTCGAATAGCTGGCACAACCACCGACGATCACGGGCACGTCGCAGCTTGCTATGTACTGCTTGAGATCGAGGGGCTCCTCCCGGCTCGAGACGTGCTCGGCGGAGACCACCGTCCCCTGGATCACCAGCACATCGAGACCGGCGCTCAAGGCATGGGATGCCCAGCCCCGCACCCGTTGCGGAGTCAGGCTGGCTGCGGTCACCACGCCGGCTGCCTTGATCTCTGCCACCCTCTGCCCGATCAGGTCGGGGTTCACCGGCTCGAGATAGATCTCCTGCATCCGAAGTGTCGCCTTTTCGGCGGGTAGGTCTGCGATCTCCTCGAAATAGGGGTCCGGGTCTTCGTAGCGGGTCCACAGACCCTCGAGGTTGAGTACCGCCAGACCTCCCAGCCGCCCGATCTGGATCGCCGTCGAGGGGCTGATGGCCGAGTCCATGGCCGAGCCCATCATGGGGAGGCTGAACTTGAAGGCGTCGAGTTGCCAGGAGATGTCGACGTCGTCGGGATCCCGGGTCCGCCTCGACGGGACGATGGCTATGTCGTCGAAGCCGTATCCCTGACGACCCGATTTCCCGATCCCGATGTCGATCTCCACTCCGACTGACCTCCGAACAGCGCTCCGGCCAGCGTAACAGTGGCGACCCACGGCCAATCATTAGGCTCACGGGCACGTGCCCAGGCCTTGGTCGCTTCTCGACTTCTTCCTCGTCTTCCTGGGCGGATTGTTGGGTGCGGGTCTGGCCATCGCAATCGGGGCGTTGCTCGGCGGTGGCGAATCTGCCCTGGTGCTAGGTCTGGCGGCGCAATACGCCGGCCATCTCGTCGTGCTGTGGCTGTTGGCCCGCAAGCGCGAGGACCTCGGCTTTTCCATTCTCGGATCAGATGTCCTCTACCTGGGGATCGGGCTACTCCTCCAGATCGTGCTTGCCGTCCTCTTCCTCCCGCTGACCACGTTGTTCTTCCCGGAAGGCGAATCGGCACAGGAGGTCTCCAATGCCATCGCCGATCTGGAAGGCACCCCGGCGCTGGTGGCAGCCGTCCTCACCGCCGTCGTGATCGCACCGGTCACAGAGGAGCTGACCTTCCGCGGCGTGTTGCTCAAGTCACTCGGGAACATGGGGCGTCGCAGCGCCATGATCCTCAGCTCGCTGGCCTTCGCCGCGTTTCACATGCTGGGACTGCCGGCCGACCATTTTCTCGAGGCGGCTGCGGTCGTCGTTCCGACCATCTTCCTGGTGGGTCTGGTGTTGGCCTGGGTCACCCAACGGACCGGTCGGCTCGGGCCGGCGATTTTCATCCATTCCGGCTTCAACCTGCTGGCGGCGCTCGTGTTGCTGGTGCCCTCCGAGCTCCTCGAGCCGGTCAGTTAGATGATCCCGACTTTCTCCCGGACCGTCTTCATCGCGGTCTCTGCCCGGTCTCGGGCTGTCGCCGCGCCCCGTGCCATCACGTCGGCCACCTCTTTGTCGTCGAGGGCCTGATATGCCTCCCGCACCGGCGACAGGCCGTCGGCGATCGCCTCGGCGGCCGCCTCCTTGAAGACGCCGTAACCGGCACCGGAGTATTCGGCCACCAGGTCGGGGATGGGTCGTTTGGCGAACACACTGAAGAGCTCGAGGAGGTTGGAGACGCCTGGTTTCGACTCCCAGTCATAGGCGACATCGGTGCCTGTGTCCGTTACTGCCGCCTTGACCTTCTTGGCGATCTCCTCGGGTGAGTCCTTGAGGAGGATTCGGGAGCGCGGGCTCGGGTCTGACTTCGACATCTTCGCCGTGGGATCCGTCAACGACATGATGCGGGCGCCGATCTCAGGGGTGATCGTCTCGGGAAGAGGGAACTCCTCGCCGAATCGGGTGTTGAAGCGCTGGGCCAGGTCTCTGGTCAGCTCGAGATGCTGGGCCTGGTCATCTCCGACCGGTACCGCGTGCGCCTTGTGGACCAGGATGTCGGCCGCCTGCAGGACCGGATAGGCGAAGATCCCCAGGTTCTGCCGGGCACGATCTGACTTCTCCTTGAACTGGGTCATCCGTTCCAGTTGCCCAAGACCGGCCAGCGTCCCCAAGATCCACGCCAGCTCCACGTGTTGGGGCACCTCGGACTGGTAGTAGAGGAGCGATCGATCGGGATCGACGCCGACCGCGAGCAGCATCTTGGCCGATTCATGACGGCCCGCTCTCAAGTCCGCCGCGTCATAGGGGATGGTCATGGCGTGCAGGTCGACGACGCAATAGATCGTCTCGTCGTACTCGTCCTGCAGCGACACCCAGTTCCTCAGTGCGCCCACATAGCTGCCGACATGGAAGTCGCCGGTGGGCTGTATGCCCGAGAACACACGTTTCGGTCCCATCCGACGATTCTTGCCCCTCTCGATCCGGTGCGCAACGCGGCATCTGGCGGCCTGCCTAGATACGACTGCCGACGTACTCCTCTTGGGCTTCAACCAGCCCATACGAGCCGTCGAACCTGGCGCCATCGAGGATCGCGCCACCTGTTTCGTCGACGAAACGAGTCGCGGAAAGAGCCGTCTCGCTCAGATCGGACCCGGAGAGGTCGGCACCTGAGAAATTGACTCCTTCGAGATCGGAGCCGGAGAGATCGGCTCCCCGCAGATCGGCCCCCCGTAGGTCGCTGAGGGAGAGATTCGACTCGCGCAGGTCCGCCCCCGCCAGATCGACGCCGCGGATGTCGCAGTTCTTCAGATAGAGACGGCGCAGGTCCATGCTGGCGGGCACCCAACCTCGCAGATCGAGCCCCATCATCACCCGGCTCCGGTATTTGTCGTACGACCGGGCATGGACGAACCGGTCCAATTGATCGGGGCGAATCGAGCCGGTGGTGAATCTCTCGTCGCCCGCCCAAGGATCGGCGTTGTTGTGGTAGTAGGAACCATCCTCCCACCACCCAAGCCGGTCTTCCTCGAGAACCACGATGCGCCGCACCCACTTGAGCGACTTGTAGAAGTAGCGGCTGGGGGTAACGACCCGCACCGGCCCACCGTGGCCGATCTCGAGTGGTTTCCCGTCGAACGAATGCACCAGCCAGCTGTCATCCCTCGCCACATCGAGTGGAAGCGAGGTGTGGTGGCCACGCTCCGAGTAGGCCTCGAAGGAGACGAAACGGGCCTGCTCGAGGAGCCCGGCTTCGTCGAGGAGGATTGCCAACGGGAGCCCGGTCCAGGTGGAGCCGAAGCGAGTCCAGCTCGTGACGCAATGGATGTCGAAGACGAGCTCCTGGACCGCACGGGCGAGGAAGGCATCGAGATCGAGGGTGATCGGGCTGTGAACGGACCCGGTCAGGTCGAGCCGCCACGACCCTGGATCGGCCAGCTCGGTGGATGGCGTTCGCTCGCCGACTATGGGGAATCGCTGGGTCTCGATCTGGCCGGGTGGGAGCCTCAACCAGCGAAAGCGCCGGAATCGTCCTCGGCGATCTCCGGGGCGAGGTAGTCGTCGACCAAGTCGGCGATGTCAACTCCAGCAACGAGGACGGCTGCGCCGGACGCCGTGGTCGCGTCCGAGACCGGAATCTCCAGCTCGTCGATGTGGCCTCGGCTCAGCCCCCGCATCGTCCAAGCCAGGTCTACCGCATCCAGGAAGGACAGCTCGGAGTCCACGGTGATGAAGGGCGCGATCGTCGACGCCGCATCGGCGATGGCGGTTGGGCTACCGAAATCGGACAGCTGGCCCATCATGGTGAGGAGGAATTCCCTCTGACGCTGGTTCCTGGTCAAATCGTTGACGCCAGGCATGACCCGCCATCCGTCGGCGGTCAGCTCCTCGGTGCTGCGCGAGCGCAACCAAGCCAACGTCTCGGCCCCGGTCGCGAGTGTGCACCCGGCCGGCAACTCGAGCAGTGACCTCTGATCGCGGACCGCGCGTTCGACACATATCTCGTATCCGCCTACCGCATCGACAGCCTCCTGGAAACCGGCCAGGTCGACCAATGCAAAATGATCCACGTTCTGGCCGATGACCGACTCCACGGTCATGGCCAGGGCCGTGGCCCCGTTGACCGCCGAGCATCCCTGAAGGGCATCGTTGAGACGGTGCTCACCGCCCTGTTGACAGACATTGTCGACGAGGAGATCTCGAGGAAGTGACAGGAGGGCGGCCCTCGACCCGTCGGCGGGGCGGATCAGCACCATGACGACATCGGCCCTCTGCCCGGCGAAGTCGCCAAAACCTTCGACGCTCTCGAGATGGTCTCTCGAGTCCGAGCCGACCAGAAGGTACACCTCAGTGCCTGCCGGAGCGGAGCCCAGAAGGTCGGTTTCGGCATCCGAATCGTCGACGGACGCCTCCTGCTCGGGAACCTGGACCTGAGGCCGCTCTTGGTCGAGGCTGACCCGATTGACATCTCCCCAGGTGGACATGGCAAAAAAAGCTCCTGTCCCGAGGAGCAGTACGGCGACAACCGCACCAATGATGATCAGACGCTTTTTCACAGGTTGGCTTACAGATACCCGAAGTCGCCCATTCTAAGACACTGACGAGGCGACGAATCTGTGGAAACGAAACCTAGCTGTTGACGAACTCCGGCAGGCCGAGGAGCGAGCGCACCATGTGGGCTGTCGCTCCCCAAAGGGTGTCGCCCTCGAGGTCGTAGTACCAGACCTGGCGGCCATTCCATGGGACGTGCCACCAACGCTCCGCGTCCGCGAGATCCTTCAAGAGCGGGGTGTGGATTCGGGCTACTTCCCGGGCGCTTGGCACCAGGTTGAGCGGGACGGCGACTCTTCCCACCACTGGGATCACCCACGGCTTGAACTCGACGGTGTCGATCGGGGGAAGGAAGCCAAGCACCTCCACCCGCTCCGGCTCGATGCCCACCTCCTCGTGAGCCTCCCGCAACGCGGTCTCGACGGGTCCGGCGTCATCTGGATGGGCCCTTCCGCCAGGGAAAGAGATGTGTCCGGCGTGAGTTGGCATCGTCTCTGGCCTCTTGGTGAGGACGACCCGAACCTCGCCGGCATCATCCTCGTACAGAGGCGCGAGGACCGCGGCGAGGTGAACGCCCTCGCTCAGCTCGATGTCCTGCACCAAATGCAGCCGATCCCACATCGACCTTCAGGTTAAGCCCGCCGATAACCTGACCCGGTGCCGAAGCCACTGCTCGAGACTGAACGTCTCCGGCTGCAGAAATTCAGCCGCCGTGACCACACGACCTACGACGATGCGGCGCGGGCATCGTTGCCCGAGCTCAACCAGTGGCTTCCTTGGGCACGCCTCGACTACGAGCACGGCGACACCACCGCCTTCATCCGGGAGTCGATGCAGGCATGGAAGGAGGATCGGGCCTGGGACTACTCGGTCCGGTTCAAGGAAGACCCGGAGCGCCATGTCGGGAGCGTGTCGCTGTGGACGGTTTCCAAACTCGGGAAGATCGCGGAGTTCGGATACTGGGTCCGCACCGACGAGCACTCGAAGGGCATCTGCACGGAGGCCGTCGATCGCCTCCTCGAGGAGGCCTTCAACTCCCTCGGCTATCACAAGGTGACACTCAGGATCGCGGTTGGCAACCACGCGTCGGATCGGGTGGCCGAGAAGCTCGGGTTCACCCGCGAGGGAGTGCTCCGCGAGGAGCTCCTCATCCGAGGCAATTGGGTCGACCACTCGCTCTGGTCGCTCCTCGATCGAGAGTTCAGGGCGATTCGCCGTGGCGAGGTGCGCGGTAGCCGATGAGGGACCTCGAAGGTCTTCGCCCCTGGTTCGAAGCGCGGGTCGATTCCGCCGACTTCAGTGGGGTGGCCCTGGTTTGGGCCGATGGCGCCCCCGCTTTCGTCTACGCCGGCGGCTGGGCCGATCGGGGACACCAGCTCCGCAACGAGGCCGAGACCCGTTTCCAGACCGCCTCTGTCACCAAGATGATCACGGCGGCCACAGCACTCCGCCTGGTGGAGAGAGGAACCCTCAGCCTGGAGAAGCCGCTGACCGGGTTCCTCCCACCCCATTTCAGACCCGCCGGGCTCGACGACCGCCACACCCTGCACCATCTCCTCAGCCACACCTCCGGGCTGGCCAACTATCACGACGACGAGGACGAGACTTGGGCTTCATTCACCAGCGCATGGGACCGGGTCCCGGTCTATCACGCCAGAGGGCCCGCCGATGTGTTGCCTCTTTTCATCGATCTGCCGCCCGCGGGGGATCTCGGCGAGTTCAGGTACTCCGACTCCAACTACATCCTGGTCGGGGTCCTCATTGAATGGGTGACGGGCCGAGCATTCGCCGAAGTCGCGACCGGCGAGGTCTTGGAGCCTGCCGGGATGGATAGGTCGATGTTTGCCGACCTCGACCTCGTCCCCGATCGCCTCGCCACCGGCTATATCACGTCCGAGGATCCCCCGGAAAGCTGGCGGTCCAACATCTACAGCGTCCCTGCCGGCGGGATGCCCGATGGTGGGATGATCACCACCGCCTCCAACATGGCCGGCTTCCTCGATGCGCTCCGCTCAGGGAGGATCCTGGCCGAGGAGACCGTCGCGTCGATGCTGACGCCCCACGGCGTCGAAGAGGACAGCCCCGAGGCGTACGGATACGGGATGGAGCTGGTCGTTTCCGGAGGCGAGCTCACCATCTACGGCCACAGCGGCGCCGACCCGGGGGTGTCGGCCATGGTCTCGCATTACGTCTCCGAGGGAGTCACCGTGATCGTCCTGTCCAACCAGGATCAGGGAGCATGGCCGGCGACGCAACGGATCGCCGAAGAACTGGGTCTGCACGACCCCCGCGATTGAGGGCCGTTAGAGGGGCGTCGTCTGGTCCCGCGAAGCCTCGAGGTGCTCGATTTCCTCCACGTCGATCACGTCGATGACCTCGCCGTCGGGTTGATCCCGGCGCACCCGCCAGCTGCCGGGAATGAAGACAGACACTCGAGGAGAGAGCCTGGTGGAGAGCGTCCGATGCACCAGGCCCCGCACCGCCGGAATGAGGAGCAGGAATCCCAGAGTATCGGTGATGAAACCAGGGGAGATGAGGAAGGCTCCCGACGACGAGGATCGCCGCAGCGTCGGTCAGCCCCCGCCCAGGGAGGCGTCCCTGCCTCAGCTCGCTCCGGATCCTGCCGAAGGTGGACACACCGGCACGCCGTACTAGAAAGCCGCCCAGCAACGCGGTGGTCAAGGCGAGACCTAGAGCCCAACCAAACCCGATCTGGGAACCCACCCATACGAATGTCGCCATTTCGGCGAGGGCGATGAGCGAAAACCCGAGAATGAACTTCACGAGCCCAACGGTACCGGGGAGAAAGCGGTATCCGGGCTGTCGATCTGGGCGAGCTCTGTTCGTAGTGATACCGAACGAGGCTCGGAAAGGAGCAACCATGAAACTGACAGTCACCACCTTCGTCACACTCGATGGCGTGATGCAAGGCCCGGGCGGGGTCGGCGAGGACCCGAGCAACGGATTCGCATTGGGCGGGTGGGTGATGCCCTTCGCCGACGAGGACTTCGGGCGCCACATCACCGAGATCTTCGAACGGGCCGAGGCGATCCTGCTCGGGCGCACCACCTACGACCTGATGTATCCCTATTGGTCCCGGGTCACCGCCGCCGACGACGTGGTAGCGACGGCCCTAAACGGGCTGCCCAAGCATGTGGTCACCAGTAGTCCGGCCGATCTCGCCTGGGCGAACAGCCACCCGGTCACCGGTGACATGGTTGCGGCCGTCACCGCACTGAAAGGCCGGCCAGGAGGCGAGCTCCAGGTTCACGGCAGCCATGGGTTGATCCAGACCCTCCTCGCCAGCTCGCTGGTAGACGAGTTCAATGTCTTTGTCTTCCCCGTCGTGCTTGGTGACGGAAAGCGGCTCTTCGGGGAGGGAACCCAGCCCGCCACGATGACCCTGGTCAGCACCGAGACGACCGACGCTGGTGTCACGGTGTCGACGTATCGTCCGGCAGGCCCCCTGGTTCAGCAGACCGTCCCCGACCTCGAGCGACCCGAGTAGGCCTGAAGTCTCAGCCGCCGCTGGCGATGACCCGGCTGGCGTCTCCGACGAAGGTGGCGATCGCGGGGAAGAACCCGACCAAGACCGTGATCGTCAGAGCCACCAGCAGGGCCAGTCGGAGCGAGCCGGCCGGCGCCGCCTCGGCCTCGGGGGCGAACTCGCGGATCGGGTCGTCGAGCCAGACCGACTTCACCACACGGGCGTAGTAGTAGAACGCGATCACCGAGTTGACCGCGGCGATGGCGGCGAGCACGACGGTGGCGGTTCCGCCGGCGATCATCACCGAGCGGAACATGGCGAACTTGGCGAACCAGCCGGCCAGGGGCGGGATACCGGCGAGACTGAAGAAGAACACCGCCACCAGGACTCCCAGCCTGACGTCGACCTGAGCGAGACCCGCCCAATCCGCGATCTCTCCGGATCGGGTCTTCCTCGCCCCGGCGATGACCACGGCGAATGCCCCCAGGTTCATCACGGCATAGATCATCAGGTAGACCAGGGTCGCCGAGAACGCCTCGGCCAGGTCGGCGCCGGCCACCGCGGCCGAGGCGAAGGGGACCAGCATGAACCCGGCCTGGGCGATGGACGAATAGGCGAGCAGCCTGACGATGTTGGTCTGGCGAAGAGCCGCCAGATTGCCGACTGTCATCGAGGCCACCGCCAGGATCCACAAGGCCGGCGCCCACACCTCGGAGATGTCGGGCAATGCCTGGTACATGACCAGGAGGAATGCGACGAAGCCGGCTGCCTTCGAGTTGACCGATAGATAGGCGGCCACCGGGGTGGGAGCGCCCTCATAGGTGTCAGGT
The DNA here is from genome assembly GCA_963837055.1 of uncultured Acidobacteriota bacterium. Taxonomy (GTDB): domain Bacteria; phylum Actinomycetota; class Acidimicrobiia; order Spongiisociales; family ZC4RG35; genus JARDZU01. The sequence goes on from CAWILU010000006.1 coordinate 190,259, forward strand.
GCCCAGAAGTGGAAGGGCACCGCCGAGATCTTGAAGCCGAACCCGACGATGAGCCCGAACAGGGCAACCACCATGATCGGCGAGTCGGCGAGGCCGGCGGTCGCCTCGGCGAGACCGGCGAAAGTGACCTCACCGGTGAGGCCGTAGAGCAACGACATGCCGTACAGCAGGATCGCGGTGGACAGAACCCCGAGGATGAAGTACTTCATCGAGGCTTCGTTGGACTTGGCGTCGCCCTTCCTCCACCCAGCGAGCAGATAGAGCGGGCCCGTGGTGAGCTCGAGACCGATGAACAGGATGATGAGGTCCCGGGACGAAGCCATCACCAGCGAGCCGAGCACCGACGCCAGCAGCAGGAAGTAGTACTCGCCCTGGTAGTAGCGATCGGACTCGATGTAGTGATGCGACATGAGGAGCACGATGTACGCCGAGACGATGAAGACGCCTTTGAGGATCACCGCGAATTCGTCGACGACATAGGAGCCGTCGAACATCGACCTGACCGTCCCATCGGCGGCCAGGATCACCAGCGGGACAGCGGCCAGAGCGATGCCCGCAACTGCCAGGGTCGCCGTCCAGAACTTCTTGGAGCGGGGAAGGACGAGATCGAGGGCGAATACGCCGAGCATGGTGGCCACCACCACCAGCTCCGGGGCAAGCGCCAGATAGTCGATCTCGAATGTCACTGCTTTTCCTCGCCCGCCGACTTCGCCCTCGACCAACCCTCAACAGCCGACGGTCGGGCCCCCGTCGGCCATAGCAGTCTCGGGCGAACAGACGCCGGTCGGCCGGAGCTGCCGCCGCGGAGCAAGCTCATCTCGCTCATCCCCCACTCCCCAGCGAGGCGACAGTCTCCGAGTTGAACACCATGTCCACGAGCGACACGACGGAATCCGTGGTGGCGTTGAAGATGACCTTCGGATAGAAACCGATCACCACGATCAAGACGATGAGGGGGACCCATGCCGTCATCTCGAAACGGTCGACGTCGTGGAACTTGTGTCCCTGCCATTCCTCCCCCGGCTCACCGAGATTGACCTGCTGGAGCAGGTAGAGCATGTAGGCGGCGGTCAGGACTGTCCCGATCGCGCCGATCACCATCGCCGTGCGGAACACACCCAACGACAGCCCCGCCAAGGGGTTGTAGGCGCCGATCAGCGACATGAACTCACCCCAGAAGCCGGCCAACCCGGGGAGCCCGAGGGAAGCCATGGCGGTGAAGGCCAGGATCCCGCCCATGACCGGCATCAGCTTCATGTTCCCGCCAAGACGGGACATCTCCCTTGTGTGGTACCGGTGTGACATCGAGCCGGCCAAGAAGAAGAGCAGTCCGGTGATGAGGCCATGGGCCACCATCCCGATGATGGCGGCGTTGATGCCGACATCGGTCATCGTCGCGATCCCGAGCATCACAAAACCCATGTGACCGACCGAGGAGAACGCGATCAGCCGCTTCATGTCGGTCTGAGCGAGACAGGCCAGCGAGCCATAGATGATGCCGATCACGGCCAGGATGGCTATGGCCGGGGCCCAACTGGCCGCCTCCTCAGGGAGGATCGGCAGGGAGATTCTGATGAATCCGTATGACCCGAGCTTCAGCATGATCGCGGCGAGGAGGACCGAGCCCACCGTTGGTGCGGCGGTGTGGGCGTCAGGCAGCCACGTGTGGAGCGGCCACATCGGGACCTTCACCGCGAACCCGAGGAACATGGCGAAAAAGACCAGGAAGGCGAATCTCCCGGTGAATGCGCCGGAGGCCCCGAGCTCGGTCAGTTGCGTTATGTCGAAGGTGCGCTCGCCCGAGTTGCCCGACTCGAAATAGAGGGCGAGGAACCCCAACAGCATGAAGGCGGAACCGAACAGGGTGAACAGGAAGAACTTGATCGCGGCGTAGAGACGGGTCTGCACCTCACGCCCGTAGCCGGGGATCGTCCGCGGGCTGCGATCGCCCCAGATCCCGATCATGAAGTACATCGGGAGCAGCACCACTTCGAAGAAGATGAAGAAGAGGACCAGATCGAGAGCGAGAAAAGTGCCGTTGAGCCCGGTGGCGAGGATCAGCATCAGGATCAGGAAGGCCTTGGGGTTGTGCGGCTCCTCCCAGTGGTTCCAGCTGTAGATGACCGACAGGACCATCACGAATGTGGAGAGGACGAGGAGGGGAAGGCTGATCCCGTCGACACCCAGGTGGTAGTTGGCGTTGATCGCCCCGATCCAGGTCTCGTTGACCTCGAACTGGTAGGTGTTGTAGGGGACCCCCGAGAAATCGAACTGGAAGATCACCGCCAGGGAAAGGAGAAACGCGGCCACGCTGACCAGCAATGCCGCCCCTTTCAGGGCCATCTCGTTCGTCTTCGGGATGATGCCGATCAGGAGCACACCGGCCAGCGGCAAGAACACGATGAGGGTGAGGGCCCACGTTTCGAACAATTCCATCTGCTCTCTACCTCTCCTATATCACGAACACGAACAGGACGATCAGGACCAGGGCGCCCCCGACGAACGACGCCGCGTACTGCTGGATCCGGCCCGTCTGCAATCGCCGCAGGGCCGATCCGGCCCCGTCCGCCCCGGCGCCCAGACCATGGATCACGCCGTCGACCCCACGCTGATCGACCACGGCGTAGACGAAAGAGCCCAGACCCTTGGTGAGGAAAGCCACACCGTTGACGAACCCGTCGATCACGTAGTCGTTGACCCAGTTGATGAAGCGGGCCATCGGGCCCATCGTCCCGGCGGTGATCCCATCGGCCAGGTCGTCGACGTAGTACTTGTTGCGCAACAGCGGATAGAGCGCGGGGACCTCGAAGCGGTCCCGCTCCGCCTGAGTCGCCCGGTCCTTGCCCCAGACCATCCACCCCAGGGCGATGCCGAGGAGCGCGGCGAACAGCCCGCTCCCGGCCAGCACCAGATCGATCGCCTCGGCGTGCTCGTCGCCCATTGGGACCACCCGCACCGCCAGCCATTGGCTGAAGTTCCCGATGCCGGGGATCTCCCAGCCGGGGACATTGAAGAACCCGAAGAGGATCGAGGGGATGGCCAGGGCGACCAAGGGCACGGTCATGATGGCGGGGGCCTCGTGGGGGTGGCCGTGTCCCTTGTACTCCCCGTGGAAGGTGAGGGCCACTGCCCGGGTCATGTAGAAAGCCGTGACGAAGGCGCCGGCGATCGCGATCCACATCACCGCGACATAGCCCTCATGACCGAGGGCAACGAGGATCTCGTCCTTGGACCAGAACCCGGCCAGGGGCATGATCCCGGCCAGTGAGAGGGAACCGACGACGAAGGTCCAGTAGGTCCGAGGCATCGCCTTGCGCAGACCCCCCATGTCGCTCATGTTGTTGGAGTGCACGGCGTGGATCACCGCGCCGGCCCCGAGGAAGAGAAGCGCCTTGAAGAATGCGTGGGTGAACAGGTGGAAGAGACCGGCTGTGTAGCCGCCCGCGGCCACCGCCGTCATCATGTACCCGAGCTGGGAGACGGTTGAATAGGCGAGCACCTTCTTGATGTCGTCGGCTACCAGGGCGAGGAGACCGACGCCGAAGAGCGTGATCGCCCCGATCGCCACCATCCAGGGCCGGATGTCGAAGGCGAGGTACTCGAAGAGGGGGAACACCCGACCCATCAGATAGACCCCGGCAGTGACCATGGTCGCCGCGTGCATCAGCGCCGAGACCGGGGTGGGGCCGGCCATCGCGTCGGGGAGCCAGATGTGGAGGGGGAATTGGGCGCTCTTGCCCATCGCCCCGAAGAAGAGCAGCGCCCCACCGACGACGGCAACTGCCCCAAGCGGCTCAGAATGCTCGAAGGCAGCCGTGCTCAGGTCGAAGAAGTCGAACGTGCCGATGGCGAGCCCGAGGATGATCGCCCCCAGGATCAGCCCGACGTCGGCCACCTTGTTGACCATGAACGCCTTGTTGCCTGCGTTCACGTTGGCCATGTCCTCCCAGTAGAAACCGATCAGGAAGTAGGAGGCGAGACCGACCCCTTCCCACCCGATGATCAGCTGAATCAGATTGGGGGCGCCCACCAGGATCAGCATGGAGCCGGCAAAGAGGGAGAAAGCAGCAAAGAACCAATCGACCCTGATGTCGCCCTTCATATAGCCGACCGCGTAGATGAACACGATCAGACCGACCACGTTGACCAGGAAGTACATCATGATCGACAGCCCGTCGACGACCCATCCGAGCTCGAAGACGAGATTGCTCCCGATCGAGGCGATCTCGAAGGTCTTCTGTGCGAGGACACCCTCGGTCATATTCATTACGAACAGGACCGTGGCCCAGACGCTGTTGATGGCGAGAGCCCCGATGGCGATCTCGGCTCCGTGGTTCTTCATCCTCTTCCCCACGGCGAGGATGAGCAGGAAGGCGACGACGGGAAGGATCAACATGATCCCGGCGGTGTCCACCCAGAACCCGCCGGTCACACCGGCCTCGACCACGTGTTCAGCCTCGGTCGCGATCACAATCACGATCCGCCTCCGACGAGGCCGAAGCACCGGCCGACCGGCGTCTGTTCGCCCTGAGGTGTGGTGACGCGATAGGAGGCCCACCTCGCGACATGAGGGTTGCCGAAGGGCGAAGTCGGCCGGCAATCAAACACAGCCATCTCTACCACCGCATCAGATTGAGCTCGTCGACGTTTGCAGACTTCCGATTGCGGAAGATCATCAGGACGATGGCCAGCCCGATTCCCACCTCGGCCGCGGCCACCGTGATGATGAAAACCGTGAAGACCTGGCCGATGGCATCGGGAGTTCTGAGGACCGCCTCGAAGGCGATCAAATTGATATTGACCGCGGCCAGCATCAGTTCCACCGAGAGCAGGATCAGCACGATGTTGCGCCGGACGAGCAGGCCGTAGATGCCGAGGGAGAACATCGCCGCCGCCAGGATCAGGAACTGGTTGAGCAGCATCAGACCGCCCCCCGCTCTTCTTCCTCGAGGGGGCTCAGGTCACGGCGGGCGATGGTGATCCCGCCGACGAGCGCAGCGAGGAGGACGAAGGACACCACCTCGAAGGGGATCACGAACCGCCCCAAGAGTGAAAGCCCGAGCACCTCGGTCGAGGTTGCCTCACCGAGCCCCACGATCTCTGTTGATCCGAAAGCATCGATCGAAGCCCAGGAGAGGAGCACGAAGGTTGTTGCGGAGAGGATCGCTGGCCACACGTTGTTCGGCGTGTCCAGCCCGACGTCCTTCCCGGTTGGAGCCCGGGTGATCATGATCCCGAAGAGGAAGAGAACCAAGACTGCGCCGATGTAGACCAATACGAGGACCCATGCGACGAACTCGGCGGAGAGCATCAGAAACAAGATGGCGGTGCCACCGAGGGCGCCGATCAGGAAAAGGGCGGCGTGGACCACGTTCTTGGCGGTCACCACCTTGATCGAGGAGAACAGGGTCAGGCCCCCTACCACGACGAAAACCCAGTTGATGGGTGCCGCGATCCAGTCACCCAAACTCACTTCTCAAGCTCCGGATCCGCCGGCACCGTCTCCAGCCAGTCCTGAAGCCGGTCCATATCGTGGAGCATCTCACCCATCCGGGTCTCCGAGTACTCGTACTCGGGCGACCAGAACAGTGCGTCGAAGGGGCAGACCTCGACACAGATACCGCAGTACATGCATAGGGCGTAGTCGATGTCGAACCGGTCGAGGGTGTTGCGAACCTTGATCCGGCCGCCGGGCTTGTCCGGCGCCTTCTCCTCCTTGTGCCCCTCGATGTAGATGCACCAGTCGGGGCAGTTGCGAGCGCAGAGCATGCACACCGTGCACGCCTCCTGGTCGAGGGCGATCACCCCACGGGCCCGGGGCACCGGGGTCTCCTTGACCTTGGGGTAATTGACCGTGGCCAGGTACTTCCCAGGGCGGAAGATGGTCCGAAACATCGTGTAGATGGTCACCCAAAGCCCTTTGGCCATTCCCATGCCCGGCAACACGCGACGGTTGTTGGTCGTGGTCACAGGTACACCTTGAAGGCCCCGGTGAGGATGATGTTGGCCAGGGCCAGGGGGATGAGCCATTTCCAGGCCAGATTCTGCAATTGGTCCTCACGGAACCGGGGGAAGGTCCAGCGAAACCAGATCATCGCAAAGACGAGTAGGAAGGTCTTGCCGAGGACGATGACCGGGCCGGCATAGGCGAGGGCGTCCTCGGGGATGCCTGGCAGCCAGTACCCGCCGAGGAAGAGGGTGACTGCGATCGCCGAGAGGGAGAACATGTTGGCGAATTCGGCCAGGAAGAAGAAGAGGAAGCGGAAGCCCGAGTACTCCGTCAAATACCCCATGACCAGTTCCGACTCGGCGATTGGCATGTCGAAGGGAATCCGGCTCAGCTCGGCGAGGGCGGCGATCATGAACACCCCGAAGCCGATGAATTGGAGGATCACGTATGGGTACCCGGCCGAGATCTGGGCCTCCACGATCCCGCTCATGCTCATCGTCCCGGCGAGGATGACCGACCCGATTACGGCCAGCACGAGCGGCAACTCATACGCGATCAGCTGCCCGGCCGCGCGCAGCCCGCCCATCAAGGAGTACTTGTTCCCAGAAGACCACCCAGCCATGAGGATGCCGACGGTGCTCAACGACGAGATGGCGAGGGCGAAGAAGATTCCGACCGACAGATCCCGAAAGATCAGGTCCGGGCCGAATGGGATGACCACGAGCAGGGCGACCGTGCTCACCAGAACCAACACCGGTGCGAGCTTGAATACCGGGCGGTCGGCTTCGTCCGGGACCAGGTCCTCCTTCTGGAAGAACTTGACCCCATCGGCGATGAGCTGCGCCCATCCCCATCGCCCACCGGCGAAATAGGGGCCGACCCGGGCCTGCATCTTTGCGGAGAGCTTCATCTCGGCGAAACCGATGACCATCCCGACCAGCGGGATCATCAGAGCGACCAAGAGCAGCTTCCCGGCCAGCGAGACCCAGAAGTTGGAGAAGAGCTCGGTGACAAACTCGACCATCACGGAACCTCTTTGATTGCCGGCCGACTTTGCCCTCGGCCCACTCCTGTGCTGACCGATTGCAACCGAACTCTCGTCAGACCAGCCGAGGGCAAACAGACGCCGGTCGGCCGGGGCTGCCGCTCCAAGGAGAGGTTGAGAGTCTGGCAAATCATCGATCAACATCTCCGAGTACGAAGTCCAGACTTCCCATGATGGCGATGATGTCGGGGACCAGCACGCCCTCCAGGATCCAGGGGAGGATGGAGATGTTGGAGAAGCTGGCGGAGCGGATCTTGAGCCGGTACGGCCCTTGGTTCCCGTTGGACACGAGGTAATACCCCATCTCCCCCTTTGGGTTCTCCGCTCTGACGTAGGTCTCTCCCTGCGGGACTTTGATCACCTTGGGCACCTTGGCCTGAAGCGGCCCCGACGGAATGCCGTCGACGGCTTGCTGCACGATCCGGACCGATTGGCGGATCTCGAGGAGGCGCACATGCCATCGATCCCAGCAATCCCCGTTCTCCCCGACCGGGATCTCGAAATCGAACAAGTGGTACGGCAGGTAGTTCTCGACCTTGCGAAGGTCGAAACCGACCCCTGAGGCGCGGAGATTCGGACCCGATACGCCGTAGGCAGCGGCCACCTCGGCGGGCAGGACCCCGACGCCCTTCGTGCGGGCCAGGATGATCTCGTTGTCGGCGACCAGCTGCTCGAGCTCATCGACCGCCTCCAGCACCTTGTCCATCGCCTCCCGGGTCTGGGCGAGGAAGCCGGCCGGCAAGTCCTGGATGACTTTCCGGGTACTCGAGCCAGACCCGTACGCGGGCTTGACTCCACCGATCCGGTTGAAGTTGGGGTGGAACCGGCCCCCGGTCACACCTTCGAGCAGGTCGAGCACTCGCTCCCTCTCCCTGAGGGCGAAGAAGAGAGGGGTAGCCGCACCCAATTCGAGCGGATAGGAGGCCATGAAGATGAGATGCGAGGAGATGCGGGCCATCTCGGTGAGGATCAGCCTGATGTACTGCGCCCTCTCCGGCACCTCGAGGCCGAGCAGCTTCTCCGCAGCGACGACGAATGGGATCTCGTTCGCATAACCCGACACCCAGTCGATCCGGTTGACCAGGGTCGTGATCTGGGGGTAGGTCCGCACCTCGGAGAGCTTCTCGTACCCGCGATGCATGTACCCGATCACAGGCTGGATGTCGAAGGCCCGCTCACCGTCGACCCGGGCCACGAGCCGGAGGACACCATGGGTGGACGGATGCTGGGGGCCGATGTTGAGCGTCATGTCCTCGGTCTCGAGCTCCACCGAGACCGAGGACTCGGAGAGATGGCGAACCAGGTCCTGATCTAAGACCACGTCACGCCTCCGGGTTCTCTTCCGAAGGTCCGTCCGCCGCGTCATCATCCTCGTCGCCGTCGCCTGGCATCTTCTCCACATCGACCGTGCCTGGCCAGGGCTTCACCTCTCGGCTGAGCAAGGGGAAACTCTTACGAAGGGGGTTCCCCTGAAAGGAGTCGGGCAGATAGAGATGGGCGAGGTTCGGATGGCCCTCGAACTCGATCCCGAACATCTCATGGGCTTCTCTTTCGTGCCAGTTGGCCCCCGCGTAGACCTCGACGAGGCTGGCAACTGAGGGCGACTCCTTGGGCAGGGCGGCGGAGAAGGTCACCCGGCGCCCTTCTGAGATGTCCCCAACCGTCGCCAGGAGCTCGACACGATCCTCGACCTCCCCGGGGAAAGGGTCGCCTACCTCGACTTCGGTCGACCAGTCGACGGCGGAGAGCCAGGAGAAGAAGATCAGTCCCAGGTCATCTCGCGCCGCCGTCAGCGCCGATACCCAATCGTCCGCGGTCACCTCCACCTTGACCGTGTCGAAGGTGATCGTTGCCGACCCGCCGACGGTCTCCGCCACGTGATCGGCGAATTCCTGGAGCGGATGCGGGGCCGCGGCCCCAACCTCCGACTCCGCAGCCTCGGTCTCAGACGGGCTCGAGGTCACGCCTGCTCCACTTCTCTTTGATGTCCTCGCCCTGGATCTTCTGCTGGAGCAAGACGATCCCGTCCATGAGAGCCTCGGGGCGGGGCGGGCATCCGGGCACGTAGACATCGACCGGAATCACCTGGTCGACCCCCTTTGTTACCGAGTACGAGTCCCAATAAGGCCCGCCGCAGTTGGCGCACGATCCCATCGAGATCACGTATTTCGGATCGGGCATCTGGTCGTAGAGACGGCGAATCGCGGGCGCCATCTTGTCGGTCACGGTGCCCGCCACCACCATGAGGTCCGCCTGGCGGGGAGAGGCCGGCAACGGGATGATCCCGAATCGCATGAAGTCGTAGCGTGGACCGGAGGCGGCCATCAGCTCGATGGCGCAGCAGGCGAGGCCGAACTGGAACAGCCACAAGGAGTATTTCCGGGACCAATTGAGAAGCCAGCTCACCGGCTTCGGGGCCCCGAACTTCTGGACTACTCCCACCGGAGAACTCCCTTGCGGACGGCGTAGACCAGGCCCAGGATCAGGACGTCGATGAAAATGAACATCTCGACGAGGCCGAATGTGCCCAACTGCTCGATCACGATGGCCCACGGGAAGATGAACACTGCCTCCACGTCGAAGATGACGAAGAGAAGCCCGTAGACGTAATAGCGGACGTAACTCTGGCTCCATCCTGAGCCGACCGGGTCGACGCCGCACTCATAGGTGAGGCGTTTGGTCGTAGTGGGATTGGTGGGCCGAAGCACAGCGGCGACCCCGAGCATCACCATCACCAGGATGGCGCCCAGTACGGCGAAAGCGCCGACCGTCAGATAGCTCTCAAAGTAAGGGCTCATGCCTCTGCGGGTCGATGGACACCACCGCGGGCGAGTATACGCACGGGTCCTTTTCCGTCGAAGTTTGGAAACTCCAACTGCCATCGGCAAAAACCGTGGAGCCGGCCCTAGCCTGGATCGATGGCGGACGCCCCCTCACCAGACTCCACAGGTCTGGTCAACCTCGTCGCGGAGCTCGAGACAAGGCTGATCGGCACCTCGCCATCACCCCCGCTCGACCCCTCGATCGGCAGTTCGATCCCCGACGGGCGGTCATACGTCCTCGTCCTGTTCGATGGTCTCGGCGTGGCACAACTGGCCCACGAATCCGCCCGATCCTTACGCGAATCGCATCGAAGGACGTTGCGAGCGCCCTTTCCAACCACCACGAGTGTCGCTCTGGCCACCGTGGCCACCGGGCTCGCGCCCGGGCAGCACGGTCTCATCTCCCATCTCTGCTGGTTGGAGGAGGCGGGACGCGTGGTGAACACCTTGAAATGGGTGGATCTGTCCGGCCAGCCAGTCCATTACGACTACGGGTCGTTCCTGGCCCGACCCAATCTCTGGGAACGGCTTCGCCAGGCTGGCATCGAGCCGATCACGGTTCAACCGGAGTCTTTCGCGGGCAGCCCTCTCTCCCGCGTGCTCTATCGCGGCGCTCGTTTCGAACGGACCTGGGATGACCACGATCTCGCGGAGGCCACAGTGCAACTCGCGGCGGAGCCGAACCGGCTCATCTTCACCTACTTCTGGCCGGTCGACTTCGCCGGCCACGTCCACGGGCTCGCCTCTGCGGAGTTCGCCGAGGCAATTCGCCTCGCCGCCAACCTCTGGGAGGAGATCGTCTCGAGGATGCCGCCCGACGTCACCGTGCTGGGAACTGCCGACCACGGGCTGATCGACTACAGCGATGAGGACAAGGTCCTCATCCGCCACGAGCCATTCAATTCTCTCCGCTATGCGGGAGATCCAAGGGGGGTTCATGCCTGGGGAGAGCCTGATTTGCTCGATGCCCTGGCCCGGCAGGTCGGGGCAGAGCTGACGGATGCTCTCACCCAATTCGGCGCCGAGCCAGGTCTCGAAACGCGCGCCAGGTCAGGCGACGCCCTGCTCATGGCCCCGCCAGGGAAGGTGCTCCTTCCCTCCGGCTTCGACAAGCGGCTTCAGGCCTACCACGGTGGCCTCGCCCAGGACGAGGTCGAGATCCCGCTCCTGGTTGGTTGATCGGAGATTGCTCCTGCGGTTTGGCCCCATGTGGCAGGGGGTAGGTGCCTGCCCGTGCATGACCTGACCGGGACTGTGGTGGCCATCATCGACCACGCCGAACAAGGCCGGCAGGCCGTGGCCGCCCTTGCCCAGGAGCAGTTCCCCGCCGAGCTCCTCCATGGCGAGGAGGGGAGGGCGCACCTCACTGCAAAGGACGAGGAAGGATTGTCGGCGATGGTCAAGAAAGTCGCCCAGGCCTTCGGTGACGAGGTCCGGATCCTCGACCGCCTCGAGCGCGCCCTGGAAGGGGGACGCTCGGTGGTGTCTGTAAATGTGGACGACGAGCAAGCGGCCCGAGCCGCAATCATCCTGGAGGAGCACGGCGGCCACGACATGTGGCGTCTGGGCGAATGGAGTTTCAACAGGATCGGCACCGAGGGATCCGGGGAAGGCTGAGCCGCTCATGGGTGGAGACCGGCACAGGATCACCGTTTTCGCCCCTCATCTCAGCCTCACCGTGACCATCGAGAGAGGACGTGAAGACGGTCCACCCGATGTGCACATCCACCCCGGCGGCCAGGGCTTCTGGGTGGCGCGAATGCTCCGCCATTTGAAAGAGAATCCGTTGCTCTGCGGCCCGGTGGGGGGTGAGACGGGCGGGGTGCTTCGCAGTCTGATCAGTCAGTGGGGAATCGACTTGAGCCCGGTGGAGGTGCAGGAGAGCTCTCCGGCCATCGTTCAGGACCGGCGGTCGGGCGACAGGAGCGCGGTGGCGGAAGCGCCCATGCCCAGCCTCGCCCGTCACGAGCTGGACGACGCCTACGGGAGGATCCTCGACCATGCCCTCAGCTCAGAGGTGGTGGTCATCACAGGTCAGAGCGCTGAGATCGTCCCGGTCGCCACCTACCGTCGTCTCGGTCACGATCTGGCCGCGGCAGACGCCCGGGTGGTGGGCGACCTGCACGGCCGCGAGCTCGACGCCTTCTTGGAAGGCGGCGACTTCGACCTGCTCAAGGTCAGCGACGAGGACCTGATCGAAGACGGCCTCCTCGCGGACGAGGAGGAGGCCAGCGCGTTGGCCGAGCTACACCGACTCGTCCGGGCCGGAGCGAGGAATGTGGTCATCTCGCGCGGCACTCGCCCGACTCTGGCGCTGATGGATGACGTGACCTACCGGGTGACCGGGCCCGAACTTGAGCCCGCCGACTACCGGGGCGCCGGCGACTCGATGACCGCGGCCCTGGCCGCTGGGATGAGGCGTCGCCTCGGGGCCGAGGATTCACTCCGGCTGGCCTCGGGAGCGGGCGCTGCAAATGTGACCCGGCACGGGCTGGGAAGCGCGTCGGACGACCTGATCCCCCGACTGGCCGAACGGGTAGAGATCGAGATCCTGACCGGGACGCCACAATGAAGGACCTTCCCCGGGTCATCGTCACCAACGACGATGGCATCGATTCCCCGGGGCTGCGGAAGCTCGCAGCGAGGCTGGCAGACGAATTCGATGTCGTGGTAGCTGCCCCGGCAAGCGACATGTCCGGAAGTGGCACCGGAATCGGTGGCTTCGACCCGGTCAGGGGGGTCGATCTCACCACAGTGGATCTGGGCGGGATCACGGCGTACACCATCGCCGGGCCTCCGGGCCTGGCCGTGATGGCGGCAGCACTCGGGGCGTTCGGCCGCTTCCCCGACCTGGTGGTCTCCGGCGTGAACGCAGGGATGAACGTCGGGCATTCGATCATCCATTCGGGCACGGTCGGCGCCGCGCTCACCGCGCGGACCTTTCGCAGCCGCGGTCTCGCGGTGAGCCTCGCCCAGTCCGAGCCGTGGCAGTGGGACACCGCAGTCGAGGTAGGTGTTTCGGCGACTCGGTGGCTCCTCGGTCGCACCGGGAGCCCCCATGTGCTCAATGTGAATGTGCCCGGTGTCCCTATCTCTGAGGTCAACGGGATCCACTGGGCGGATCTGGACGATTTCGGGTATTTCCGGGTGGCCAACGCCGATGTCGAGGACAGAAAGCTCCAATTCGTCGTCGGATCGTCGTCTGCGGGAACCGATCCAGGAAGTGACACCGCCCTCTGCGCCAAGAACTTCGTCACCGTCACCCCACTGGCGAGCATCGAGCCGGCCCGTTTCCCCGATATCGAAGCCAGCGCGGTGTGGGAGCCCTGACCGTGCCCCGCTTCGGTTTTGCCGGCGTTCCTGACGGGTATGACATTTCCACCTGACAACGGGAGATCCGATGGAATGCGCTCATGAGTCCTGCACCTGCTTGGTGATGGAGGAAGGCGAGTTCTGTAGCGAGAGCTGCGAGGTGGGCACGATGTCCGGCGGCTTCTGTGGCTGCGATCACGCCACTTGCCGTGCGAGCCGGGTTCCCGTATCCGAGCCGTCGTGAATCGTGTCAGCCTGATCGGTGGAGCGGCAATCGGAGCTTCAGCAGCCTATCTCTTCGACCCCTCCCAGGGAAAGAGACGTCGGAGGCAGCTGGCCCGTCGATTCGCAAACGCTGTCGACCGCCTGCGGTCGGGCTCAGGTAGTCCGTCTCATCGGTCATTGAAATCCGATGAATGGGAGGCGCCGATGGCTACCGTGAATATCGACATCGACCAGGGGACGGTCACGCTGCGCGGTGCGTTTCCCCCGTCCGATGTGCCACCGAGTCAGAATTGGGCCCATCGTGGTCTGATTCGGGCACGGGGTCTTGCGGCGACCCGTCGAGGTTTCGACGGGTCGGATCAGGGGTAGTCACAACCTCTATCCAGGAACGATCCAATGTCGTCACACCTGCCGTTCTCCGAGCGCCCGACCCAGGAACCGCCTGAGGAAGAGCAGCTCAGCACCTTCAGTGCGGCCTATCCCGACCCCTCAGTCGCCAACGCCGTGGTGGAGGACCTCGAGAAAGCAGGGCTACGTCCAACGGTGATAGCTCCGCTCGGCCCATGGACTCTCTCCTCTCTCCCCGACCCGCGCAGCCGTCTGTTCGAACATCCACTGATCACCGCCGCAACCGGAGCATTGGCCCTGGGGACGATCACGGCTCTCGCCTCGATCGTCTGGCTCGATGGGAGACACTGGTTGCTGTACGCCGGGCTGGGTGCCGTGGTGGGCGCACTCACCGGTTGGATTGGAAGTGCCATGGCCGCGACCGCCCATCCCCCTCGTCGTGAAGATCTCCTGGCCCATCCGGTCGGAGGCCTCACCATCGAGGTGGAGGCAGGCGAAATCCGAAAGGCGGAATTGGCCGAGCAAGTGATGGGACGTCACGGACCGACGTTGTTCACCGCTCGAACCAGACCCGGCCCCCGCTCGCCCACCGAGCGGGTGATGTGGCAACACGAAAACGGTCTCTCGCCCCTGGAGGCGCTCTCCTCGTGGTTAGACGGCAGGGAAGGATCTCGCCGCTCGGTCACTCCCCGGGGCAGACATCTGGAGACAAATCGGCTCCGACCTTGACGGTGGCCGCCTAGAGGGAGCGCCGCCGGTCAAGTCGCTATTCGTACTCCGGAGTCGGCCATGCGACGCCCGGGAAGGGGGACTCTGGGAACCCGGCGTCGCATGGCCGACGAGTACTCGACCTTGCTCTCGGCCGATACCCCTGTCGGGCAGACTTCAAACGTCGACCTTTTGCACTACGGCGGTAGTGCTTTTAGATTTTCCTTGATTTGTTTGGTAGCTAACGATCTGGAGGATCGCTGCCTTGAAGAGGTTGATCGTCGGTGCGCTCGTGGCCGCGGCAATCATGGCGGCCTGCGGAGGCTCGAGCGGGGGGGAGTCCCGAGACGCTCTGGTCATCTACTCCGGGCGCAGTGAGGAGCTGGTGGCTCCGCTGATCGAAGACTTCGAATCGTCTTCGGGCATCGATGTCGAAGTCCGATATGCCGACTCAGGAGAGCTCGCCGCCACCCTCCTCGCCGAAGGTGCGACAACCGAGGCCGACATCTTCTTCGCCCAAGACCCCGCCTCGCTCGGAGCGGCTTCAGGGCTCATGTCGGAGTTGCCAGCACAGACCCTCGGCCTGGTCGAGCCCCGTTTCCAGGATGGTCAGGGAAGATGGATCGGGACCTCGGGGCGGGTCCGGGTCGTGGCGCACAACATCGACTCGGACATCCCGCTCCCCCAGACCATCGATGACACGGTCGATCCGGTGTGGGCGGGCCAACTGGGCGTGGCTCCGACCAATGGCTCGTTCCTTGCCTTCATCTCGGCGATGATCCTCGAACGGGGCGAAGAGGGGACCCGTCGGTGGTTGGAAGCGCTGGCCGCCAACGATCCGGTCGAGTTCGACGGAAACGCTCCGATCGTCGACGCTACCGACACCGGCGAGCTGTCCGGAGGTCTGGTGAATCACTACTACCTGCTGCGTCTTCGAGCAGAAGGCCAGGGCGAGAACACCGAGAACTACTTCATCCCGGGAGGCGATGTCGGCTCATTGGTGATGACGGCCGGAGTCGGGATGATGTCGGGGACACAAGACCCCGAAATGGCGGAGGAATTCGTCGATTTTCTGCTGGGCGAGGACGCCCAGGCCTACTTCGCAACCGAGACGTTCGAATATCCCTTGGTCGAGGGAATAGCCCAACCAGAGGGAGTGCCGCCCTTGTCGGAGATCGCTTCGCCTGATATCGATCTCAGCGAGCTGGCAGGCGTTCTCGACCTCGCCACCCGCCTTGTGGCCGAGGCGGGCCTGGTGTGAGTTGACTGTTCCGCTGATCGCACCGCCGCGCCCTTTGGCCCGGCCCGTTCGGCAACCCGGGGGTCGAGGATGGTGGCTGGCTGCAGGGATCGCTCTGCTCCCCTCGCTGATACCCCCCATCAGCCTGTTGTTCCAGGTGATCGGGAGCGGGACCTCCCTCGCAATTCCCCCAGCGCGGTTGGCCGAGTTGTTGCTGAACACGGCCATGCTGTCCATCGCTGTCACGGTCACAGCGGTCACGATCGGATTGGCTACCGCCTGGGTCACCAACAGGGTGAGGCTCCCCTTCCGTAGAGGCTGGTTGACCCTCGCCGCGCTCCCCCTGGTCGTCCCCTCCTACGTCGCAGCGCTCACGCTCATCGCCGCCACCGGGCCTTCCGGCGTGTTGGTCGAGGTGCCCACCCCCTACGGCTTCGTGGGGTCGTGGCTCGTCCTCTCGTTGTTCACCGCACCCCTGGCCCATCTCACCCTCATTCCCGGGTTGCGGTCGATCGACCCGGCCACCGAGGAGGCCGCCACAGGTCTCGGGGCGAGTCGTTGGAAGGTGTTCGGCACTGTCACCGTGCCGCAGTTGAAGCCCGCCCTCGTCTCTTCCGCCCTCCTTGTTGGCCTCTACACGATCTCGGACTTCGGGGCAGTCTCGTTGCTTCGATATGACACCTTCACCCGGGCCATCTACACCCTTTATCGGGGCCAGATCGATCGCAGGCCGTCGGCGACGCTGTCCCTCATCCTGATGATCCTCGCCATCCTGATCCTCGTGGTCGAACGCCGGTATCGCGGCCGGATCTCTCTCCACTCGCGGCGACCCCGGAGGTCGCGCCCCCTGATAACCCTCAGCGGCTGGCCCCGGGCTCTCTCGATCTCGGGCCTGTCCGTCTATCTCCTGATCACCCTCGGGATCCCACTCATGGTGCTGGTGGCTTCAGTCAGGCGCGGGGTCGCGTCGGAGCAGACCATTGGGTCGCTGGGTGCCGAGACAGGAAGATCGCTGGGGGTGGCGGTGATCGCCGCTCTCCTCACCGTGATCCTCGCCTTCCCGGTCGCCATGGTGACCACTCGCAGACCGGGACGGCTTTCCGGATGGGTGGAGTCCGCCATGTGGGGCGCATACTCGCTGCCCCATATCACCGTCGGAGTGGCTGCCGTCGGTTTCGCCCTCTCCTGGGCTCGGCCTCTCTATCAAACCCTGCTCTATCTGGTGATCATCTACGGGGCGATCTTCCTTCCGCAGGCCGTAGGGGCGGCCCAGGACGCCATGGTCAGAGCGAGCCCGGATCTCGAGAATGCATCGCGGGGACTGGGCAAAGGAGCGGTGGCAACACTGATGAGGGTGACGCTCCCGTTGGCCGTGCCCGGGCTGGTGGCCGGGGCTGCCCTTGTCTTCCTCAGCGTGATGAAAGAGCTCCCTGCCACCCTCCTGCTCCGCCCCAATGGCTTTGAGACGCTGGCAATCCGAATCTGGAGCTCGACCGCCGAGGGTTTCGTGACCAGGGCGTCTGCGGCCGGCCTCGTGCTCCTCGTGGTCTCGATCGTGCCACTCTTCCTCCTGATGTCACGTGAGCTCAGCGACTGACCGGCTCGCCATCCGCGCCCGGGACCTGACCAGGTCCTTTGGCGACGCCGTCGCCCTCGACCATTTCAGCCTGGACGTCTGGGAGGGCGGTGTTGTCACCATCCTCGGGCCTTCGGGATGTGGCAAGACCACCGCGTTACGGGTCATCGCCGGCTTCGAGACCGCAGGAGGATCGGTCGAGATCCATGGCAGGACCGTGCTCGGGCCGGGAGCCTTCATCCCTCCGGACCGGCGTCGGGTGGGAATGGTGTTCCAGGACTACGCCCTTTTCCCCCACATGACCGTCGCCGGGAATGTCGCCTATGGGCTGCCCCGGGGCGACCGAGGGCCACGTGTGGCCGAGGTTCTGGAGTTGGTCGGATTGACCGGATTGGAGGGCCGGATGCCAAACGAGCTATCCGGCGGGCAACAACAGCGAGTCGCCCTCGCCCGCGCCCTCGCCCCCAAGCCGGAGGTGATCCTGCTCGACGAGCCGTTCTCCAACCTCGACGCCAGTTTGCGTGACCGGGTCCGCCGTGAGCTGCGAACCATCCTCACCGAGGCACGCACCACGGCCGTTTTTGTGACTCACGACCAGGAAGAGGCCCTGGCAACATCCGACATCGTCGCCGTCATGAGGGATGGACGCGTGCTGCAGGCCGACACTCCGGGCCATCTCTACTCGAATCCGGCCGACCAATGGGTGGCCGAGTTCCTGGGTGATGCCGATGTCCTGGAGTCGATAGCGCGCAATGGGAGAGTCGACACCCCGGTCGGCGCCTTCGACACAGATCTCCACGGCACCGTGTCGGTGATCGTCAGGCCGGAGAACGTCCAGATCTCTCTCGGCGAGACGCCGAATGCGGTGGTGGCCGGGTCCGAGTTCTTCGGCCATGACCAGTTGGTGACGCTCGCCCTCCACGAGGGCACCCGGGTCCGGGCCAGAATCGGCCCTCGTCCCATATACCGGGTGGGTCAGCCGGCCCGGGTCCGCGCAACCGACGCCCGCATCTTCCTGCGGTCCTGATCGTCGGTTGGGCCGGATTCTGGCCCGTCCTAGCCTGACGGGAGTGGATGCGGCTCTGGCCCTCATCGCGGCGCTGGCAGCGTCGTTTTTCGCCGTCGATCTCTGGCTCGACTACCGAAGACGGCCCCGTCCCCACATCGCCGCATACGGGACGGGCATGGCCATGTTCGCCATCGCCACCTGGGCGTTCTTCCTGGGAGTCACCGTGGGCTGGACCGGGCCGATGTACCGGATCTTCTATCTATTCGGTGCCATTCTCAACATACCGTTTCTGGCCCTGGGCTCGATGTTCCTGGTCGTCGGGAAGCGCTCGGGACATGTCATGGCCATCGCGCTCGGTGCCTTCACCGCCATCTCCACGACCCTGACCGCCACCGTGCCATTCGCCAATCCCCTGCCTGAGACCGGGGTGCCCCATGATATTTTCGCCTCGGGATTCGGTCCGAGGTTGTTCGCCATCATTGGCGGGGCGATGGGCGCGACCATCCTCGCCGTCCTGTCGCTCGTGTCGATCTTCCGATTCTGGAAAAGGAACCGCCGGATCGTCTGGGGAAACCTGCTCATCGTCGCCGGCACGTTCGCGGCAGCGTCGGGCGGCACCGGTCTCGCCCTCGGCGAGTCGAGTGCCTTCGCCTTGTCGCTACTCGCAGCGGTGACCTTGATCTGGGCGGGCTATCGGGTCGCGTCGGGTGGTGGTGGAGCACCAGCGCCGACCGAGGCCGCCGGCCGCCACACATCCGAAGTAGCCCATCCCGACACGTAGACCATGCCTAGCTCAGCGGAGGGTTGCTCGTCCCAGCGAATCGGGGTGATAAAGGTGATCTGGGACATGCCGAACTCCGGGTACCTGCCCCTTGTGGCCATGAGGCCTTTCGATGCGTTCCCGCAGTCTCTTGAGAAGACGAGAGTTCTCGCGCTCAGTTGTTTCTTCGTTGCTCATAAGTGTGTCGGCTCTATCTGTTCGTAGGTCGTCTAACTGGCCTTCTCGAGGCCCAGATCGGCATCCCAGAGGGCGCGCTTGGTGGCGGAACCGTGAGATGGTTGTGAGCGATGTTTCGCTCAGCACCAATGATATGAGGGACTCGCACCCAATCGAAAGCCGTGACCGTGGGTCTGCGGGACTATTCGCCTGACCATCGCCATGAGTCCGGCGGCGGCGCCCTAGCCCCCGATGTAGCTCATCTCGACCCGGGAGCCGATGCTCACCGTCTGGGCCGACCTGATCTCGGAATAACGGTCGTCCCGAGTCGACCACACCCGGTCGATGATCGCCCCGACGTTCTCTCCGGCCCTGATCGCGTCACGAAGATTGGAGCCGGCGGAGGCGAAGAGACAGGTGTAGAGGACACCTTCGGCGGAAAGACGTGCCCTGGTGCAGGACCCGCAGAAGGGCCTGGTCACCGAGGCGATCACACCCACCTCGCCCTCGCCGTCGAGATAGCGGAACCGGCTGGCCACCTCACCGGGGTAGTTGGGCGGGATCGGCTCCAGCGGGTACACCTGGTTGATCGCAGAGATCATCTCCTCGGCCGGGACGACGTCGTCCAACCGCCAGCCGTTGGTGGTCCCCACGTCCATGAACTCGATGAAGCGGACGATGTGACCGGTGCCCTTGAAATGCCCCGCCATGCCGACCACGGCGTGCTCGTTCACTCCCCGTTTGACGACGGCATTCACCTTGATCGGGCCCAGCCCCGCCTCGGCAGCAGCTTCGATGCCCTCGAGCACCGCCGCCACCGGAAAGCCGACATCGTTCATGCTCTGGAAAGTCGGGTCGTCGAGGGCGTCGAGACTCACCGTCACCCGACCGAGCCCGGCCGCGGCCAGGGACCGGGCCTTCCGGGTCAACAGGGAGGCATTGGTGGTCAAGGTCAGATCTTCCACCCCTTCGATGGAAGCGAGCCGGCCGATCAGCTTCTCCAGATCCTTGCGGAGAAGCGGCTCCCCTCCGGTGATCCGCACCTTCTCCACGCCCCGAGCGACGAACAACTGGGTGAGAGTGGCGATCTCCTCGAAGGTCAAGAGCTGATCACGGGGCAAGAACTCGTGGTCCTTGCCGAACAGCTCCTTCGGCATGCAGTAGGTGCATCGGAAGTTGCATCGGTCGGTGACCGAGATACGCAGGTCGCGCACCGGGCGCCGGTACTCGTCTTTCAAGAGGGTCATCTCCGCTCAACGTTATTTGCCGTCGAGCCAAATGTCTCGTGACGCCCGCCGCCGTGAGCCGTTAGCGTGACTCGCGATGCCGGAAGGGCCGCTGCGGGTGTCGATGACCATCGACCCGGACGCCGTCATGGCCCCGGTCAACCGTCGGGTGTTCGGCTCGTTCGTGGAGCACATGGGCCGGGGCGTGTACGGGGGTTTGTACGAGCCGGATCACCCCCATGCAGACGAAGACGGCTACCGCACCGATGTCCTGGCCCTCGTGAGAGAGTTGGGGGTGAGCATCGTCCGCTACCCGGGTGGGAACTTCGTTTCCGGCTACCGCTGGGAGGACGGCGTGGGGCCGGTTGGCGGGCGCCCGGCTCGATTCGACCGGGCGTGGCGGAGCATCGAGCCCAACGTGTTCGGCCTCGACGAGTTCGCCCGCTGGGCGACCAAGGCGGGGACCGACGTCATGCTGGCCGTCAATCTCGGGACACGAGGCGCCCAGCAGGCGGCAGAGCTGGTGGAATATGCCAACGTCAGTCGTGGGAGCAGGCTCTCGGACCTGCGCCGGCGCCACGGTCGAGAACAGCCCTATGGGGTCAGGACCTGGTGCCTCGGAAACGAGATGGACGGCCCGTGGCAGATCGGCCAGAAGTCTGCCGAGGAGTACGGGCGGCTTGCCTTAAAGACCGCCAATGCGATGCGGGCGATCGACCCCACCCTGGAGCTCGTGGCATGTGGCAGCTCCGCGAGATCGATGCCCAGCTTCGGCACCTGGGATGATACGGTGCTGGAGCATTGCTACGAGGCCGTCGATCTGATCTCGGCCCACGGCTACTACGACCCCGAGGCCTCCGACCTACCCAGCTTCGTCGCTTCATCGGCAGCGATGGACGAGCACATCCGACAGGTCGTGACGATCGCCGATCGAGTCGGGCGGAGAAAGGGGATGGCCAAGCGGCTTGGGATCTCATTCGACGAGTGGAACGTCTGGTACATGGGGCGCCATGAGTCGCAGGAGTCCACCCCCGAGTGGAGGCGAGCGCCACGACTGTGTGAGGACGACTACACGAGCACCGACGCCGTGGTGGTGGGATCCCTCCTGATCACACTGCTCCGTCACGGGGACCGGGTGGCCCTCGCCTGCCAGGCTCAACTGGTCAACACCATCGCACCGATCCACACCGAGCCGAACGAGCCGGCGCGGCGCCAGGCCATCTTCCACCCGTTCGCTCTCACTTCACGTCATGCAGTCGGTGATGTCGTCCACTCCGTTGCCCTCGGCCCGACTGTGCAGACCCGAGTTCACGGCGAGGTCCCGGTCTTCGACGGGGTGGTGACCCGCGACAACGCCACCGGGGCTTTCACCTCGTTCTCCGTGAACCGCTCGACCACGGATCCGATTCAGCTCGCTGTCAATCTGAGCTCTCTCCCCGAGGTTCGAGTCGTCGAGCATGTTCTCCTCGATGGCGGCAAGACGGGGGCCAGGGAGCCTCACCCGGCCCCGTGGGAGCATGCCGGCGGAGAGGTGGCCCTGCTCCTCCCACCCGTCTCCTGGTCGATGATCCGACTCGCCACGACCTGAAAGGCTGCAGAATTTCACCGGAATCAGCTGCATCGCCGCGGAGCGGCTGGCTATGTTGAAATCGTTATCGACATCGTTTTCTGACAACGATTTCAACTCGGCGAGGCGGCGGGATGAGGCCATCGACCAACAGAGTGACCATCGGTGATGTGGCTGCCACCGCCGGGGTCTCGATCGCCACCGTTTCCCGCGTGGTCAACCGTCGTTACGGAGTGGCCCCCGACACGTCGTCCCGGGTACAGGCGGTGATCGACGATCTGGGATACGAGTCGAGCCTGGTGGCGAGGAGCCTGCGCATCCACCGTACCAGCGTCATCGGGATCATCGTCCCCGACCTCGAGCCGTTCAGCACCGAGCTGCTCAAGGGGGCGGCCCGGGCCATTCACTCGACAGGCTACGAGCTCATCGTGTGCGCCGGGGACGGCCATGTCGGGGCACAGGTGGGTTGGGAGCGTCGCTATCTCTCGCGGCTCAACGGCACACTGGCCGATGGGACGCTGCTGGTCACTCCCACTGTCGTCGACGTCGCCCACGCCGCTCCGGTCGTCGTCATCGACCCCCACGCCGGCGCCTCGCCCCTGCCGACAGTCGCTTCCCAGAACCTCGAGGGGGCGATCACGGCGACCGACTACTTGATCGGTCTGGGTCACCGCCGGATCGGATTCATCGGCGGCCGTCCCGACCTGGAATCGGCCCGGCTCCGTGAGCAGGGCTACCTCAAGGCGCTCGAGCAGGCCGGGATCGAGGTAGACCCCGGACTGGTCCGCGTCGGCGAGTACACCCGGGAGGCAACGGAGGGCCCGGCCCATGAGCTGCTCGAGATGAGCCATCCCCCGACCGCGATCTTCGCCGCCAACGACGTGTCCGCAATCGCCACGATGGATGTCGCGCATTCGCTCGGGCTCTCGGTGCCGGATGACCTGTCGGTGATCGGCTTCGACAACATCCTCGAGTCGGCGCTGTCGTCGCCGTCATTGACCACGATCGACCAGTCCATCCAGGAGATGGGCTACGAGGCGACGCGCCTTCTCGTCGAGCTCATCGATGATCCCGACCAGGATCCGGCGCACCTGACCCTTCCCACCGAGTTGGTGGTCCGGCAGTCATGTCGGGCCGTGACCGTCTAGACCGAAATCGAGGAGGAGAACCACCAGACCCTGACTGAAAACGATTACAACGACGGAGGCAAGCGAAGGAGGAACATGTGGAACCGGTGAGACGATCCATGGCGATCATCGCCATCCTGGCCCTGGTCCTGGCCGCCTGTGGCGGTGGAGGGACCACCGAGGACGCGACCACCACTACCGAGCGGCGCGGTGACCGAGACGACGGCGGTCGAGGCGGCGACCACAACCGCCGCAGCCGAGGAGCCGGCGGAGGAGGTCACGATCGAGTGGTGGCACATCCAGAACACAGACCCGATGATGACGTTGTGGCAGGACATGGCCAACGAGTTCATGGAGGCCAATCCCAACGTCCAGATCAACATCACAGTGATGGAGAACGAGGCGTTCAAGGCGGCGCTTCAGACCAATCTCCAGGCCGGTGACGTGCCGGACCTCTTCCAATCCTGGGGTGGCGGTGGCCTCCGTGAGCAGGTGGACGCCGGATTGGTTCAGGACATCACCGACGCTTCCTCCGGGTTCATCGGCAACTTGAACGAAGGCGCTGTCGGGCTCTACAACGTGGATGGTGTCCAATACGGCATTCCATTCAACCTGGGAATGGTCGGGTTCTGGTACAACAAGGACCTGTTCGCCCAGGCAGGGCATCGATGCACCTCCGGCTACCTGGGACGAGTTCCTCGAGGATGTCCAGGCACTGAAGGACGCCGGGATCACGCCGATCGCGGTCGGCGCCGGAGACAAGTGGCCGGCTCACTTCTACTACTCGTATCTGATGATCCGAGAGGGTGGCGAGGCGGCGATGGAAACCGTGACGGAGACGCTTGACTTCAACACGCCCGAGTTCATCGAGGCCGGAAATCAATTGCAGCGTCTCATCGACATGGAGCCCTTCCAGCCGGGCTTCCTGGCCGCGCCGTGGGATGCTCCCGACGGTGAGTCGGGGACGATCGGCACTGGAGCAGCCGCGATCAGCCTGATGGGTCAATGGGGACCGGGCGCCTATGCCAACCAGTCGGGCATCGGGACCCCTGAGGACCCGATCGAGGAGCGGCTCCCCGCTGAGTTCGGCTGGTTCCCGTTCCCGGCGGTCGAAGGTGGTGCCGGCGCTGCGACCGACGGTTTCGGTGGCGGCGACGGGTTTGCTGTCGGCAAAGATGCGCCACCAGAGGCAGTTCAGTTCCTGGAATACATCAGTGCCGTCGAGCAGGCGATTCGGACCGGCGAGACAGGGACCACCCTTCCGGTCACCGCTGGCGCCGAGGTGTCCGTGACCGATCCGTTGCAGCAGGAGGTGCTGGCGGGACTGGGACAGGCGGGCTTCGTCCAGCTCTACCTGGACCAATACTTCTCGCCTGAGCTCGGGGCTGCGGTCAATGACGCGGTGGCGACCCTGTTCGCCGGTGAGGCGACGCCGGAGGACGTCACTCAGGCCATCACGGACGCAGCTGGTTAGACCATCAGCCGTAATCGTGAGCAAGACAGTGGAGGGCCGCCGCATCGGCGGCCCTCCACCCGCCGACCCGATCGTGACCAGGCATGCAAAAACCGACGGCCCGCGCCCCGGGCGCCATCAGGTCACTCGCCGGGCACAGCGCCGTGGCCTGTGATTGCAGGATTTCTGCTGCCTGCCCTGGCCCTCTACGCCCTCTTCGTCCTTTACCCGATCACTCAGAGCATCCGCTACAGCGGGTACGACTGGAACGGTCTGGAGCCGCTGACCGATTGGGTGGGCTTGCAGAACTTCAAAGACGCTTTCGCCGACCCGTTGTTCATCGAGGCGGTCACTCACAACGCGATAATCATCGGCCTCTCCCTCCTCCTTCAGATCCCTTTCGCAGTCGCCCTCGCCGTGCTCCTCAGTCGAAACCTGAAGGGCCGCGGAGTGTTCCGGACCATGTACTTCGCCCCTTTCATTCTCTCCGAGGTGGTGACCGGGGTGGTGTGGCGCCAGATCTATCGGCCCGAGGGCCTTTTTGACCAGATCTGGGCCGGTTGGCGCCAACGATCGTGACCAGAGAGTGGCTGGCCGACCCTCAGATAGCCCTATACAGCCTCTTCTTTGTCATCTCCTGGAAATACTTCGGGTTTCCACATGGTGCTGATCCTGGCCGGTCTGCAGCTGATCCCCACCGAGCTCGAGGAGGCGGCGTCCATCGACGGGGCCTCGTGGTGGCAGGGCTTCCGTCACGTCACCCTTCCCCTGCTCGGGCCAACCATCCGGGTTTCGATGTTCCTATCCATCATCGGCGCTCTGCAGCTCTTCGATCTGGTATGGGTCACCACCAAAGGCGGGCCGGTCAACGCCACCGCCACCATGGCCACCTACCTGGTCGACTGGGGCTTCCGCAGAACTCAATTCGGCTATGCCAGCGCCATCTCGGTGATCGTCTTCGGGCTTTCCCTCATCGTGGCGATCCTCTATCAACGATTCGTGTTGAGGCGTGACCTGGAGGGGGCGCTCAGCACATGACGGCGGTCACAGCTCCGACCAGCAATTCGACCGCGGAAATACGACTTCGGCCGTGGGCTTCTCTACGTGATCGCTGCCCTGGTCTTACTGGTGATCGTGGTTCCGCTGAGTTTCTCGATCATCGGCGGATTTCGGAGCAACGCCCAACTGGCCGCCGACCCGGTGGCACTCCCGAATCCCTGGATCTTCACGAACTACCAGACCGCTCTCACCGACCCGGACTTCTACCAGTGGGTGAAGAACAGCGTGCTGATCGCGCTGATCACCACGGCCCTGGTCCTCCCCGCCTCGTCCCTGGCCGCGTTCGTGATCGCCCGCTACCGGTTCCGGGGCCGGGAGTTCTTCTTCGCTCTGTTCACTCTGGGGCTGTTGTTCCCCGTCGCAGTGGCCATCCTTCCTCTGTTCATCACCCTGCGCCAGACCGGCCTGCTCAACAGCCCTCTCGGTATCGCCCTCCCCCAGGCGGCGTTCGGGCTGCCCCTCTCGATCGTCATCCTTCGCCCGTTCTTCCGCAGCATCCCCCGTGACCTCGAAGACGCAGCCGCCATCGACGGCTGCGGCCCACTGCGCTTCTACTGGTCGGTGATGCTTCCCCTCTCCCGTCCGATTCTGAGCACGATCGCGGTGCTCACCGTGGTTGGAAGCTGGAATGCCTTCCTGCTCCCGCTCCTGGTCCTGATCCAACCCGATCAGTGGACGCTCCCGCTCGGCATCAACAACATCTCGGCTCAATACGTGACGGACACCGCAATGATCCTGGCCTACACGACTCTCGCCATGATCCCGGCCTTGATCTTCTACTTCATCGCACAGCGTCAAATAGTGAGCGGGCTCACAGCAGGAGGTGTCAAGGGATGACCGCGGTCACCGTCGACGGGCAGCAGCCCGCTTACCGCGATCCCGGCCTCTCCTTGGGCGAGCGAGTCGAGAGTCTGCTGGAGATGATGACCCTCGAGGAGAAGGTCGCACAATTGGGGAGCGCCTGGGTGTTCCAACTGATCGAGGATGGACGGCTCTCCGAGAACAAGGCCCGCGACCTGCTCGGTGACGGTCTCGGCCATGTGACCCGGATCTCCGGGGCGAGCGATCTCGGGGCGGAGGACGTGGCCCAACTTGCCAACGAGATCCAGCGCTTCCTTCTCGAGGAGACTCGACTCGGCATCCCGGCAATAGTCCACGAGGAGATCTGCTCGGGACTCATGTCGCGCCAGGCCGTCGTCTATCCGCAGGCGATCGGTGTGGCCGCCACCTGGGACCCCGACCTCGCTCGGGAGATGGCCGCCGCGGTACGTCGTCAGATGCGAGCCATGGGCGCGCACCACGGTCTGTCCCCGGTCCTCGATGTCGCAAGGGACCCGCGCTGGGGCCGGACCGAGGAGACCTTCGGGGAGGACCCCTACCTCGTCGCCCGGATGGGAATCGCCTTTGTCGAAGGCCTGCAAGGCGCGGATCTGACTGAGGGCGTGGTGGCGACCGCCAAGCACTTCGTCGGGTACAGCGCCTCCGAGGGAGGGTTGAACTGGGCCCCGCCCCATCTACCCCCCCGTGAGCTGAGGGAGGTCTACCTCCATCCATTCGAAGCGGTCGTGGCCGCCGGGGCATGGTCGGTGATGAACGCCTATCACGAGCTCGATGGGATACCTTGCGGCGCCGACCGCGACCTGCTCACGGTGCTCCTCAGGGAGCATTGGGGATTCGAAGGGACGGTGGTGTCCGACTACTTCGCCGTCAGACAATTGGCCAGTTACCACCACGTGGCGCAAGACGCCACGGACGCGGCGGGGACCGCCCTCACCGCCGGGATCGACGTCGAGCTCCCCGGGACCGACTGCTACGGGGCGCCGCTGATCGAGGGTGTGAAGAGCGGGACGATCGATCCGGGTGTCGTCGATACCGCGGTGAGGAGGGTCCTGCTGTCGAAATTCGAACTGGGCCTCTTCGAACAGCCCTTCGTTGATCCTGACGCCGTTTCGACCGTGATCGAGGGACTGTCTGAAGGCGAGCTGGCCCGGCGGATCGCAGTCAACAGCCTGGTTCTTCTGGCCAACGACGGCACGCTCCCCATCACCTCTGGAGGCGGGTCGATCGCCGTGATCGGGCCTAACGCGCACGACCCCCGGAATCTCTTCGGTGACTACACCTACCCGGCCCACATCGAAGCGCTGGTCGACATGCAATCGGGCGACAACGTCTTCGGGGTGCCTTTCTCTGGAGACGTCAGCCTCGAAGGCTCCATGAAACAAGCCCTCTCCGTCTTCGATGCCCTCCATGACCGTATGGGAGATCGCGTCGGGTACGCCCGGGGTTGTGACGTCGACAGTCAGTCTCGCGATGGGTTCGCCGAGGCGGTCTCCCTGGCGCAGGATGCAGACCTGGCAGTGCTGGTCATGGGAGACAAGGCGGGCCTGACCAGCGAGTGCACCTCCGGCGAGGGGCGGGACCGTCTCTCGCTCGATCTTCCCGGCGTGCAGGAGGATCTGGTCCGAGCCGTCATCGAGACCGGGACCCCGGTCATTCTCGTGCTGGTCACCGGCAGGCCATGTGGGACCCAGTGGGCCCATGAGCACAGCGCCGCCGTCATTCAGGCCTGGCTACCGGGCGAAGAGGGAGCCGGGGCAATCGCCGACGTGCTCACCGGCGCGGTGAGCCCGGGCGGGAAACTGCCGATCTCGCACCCGCGGTCGGCAGGGCAGATCCCCGTCTACTACGGGCACAAGGTCTCCGGGGGACGATCGCACTGGAAGGGTGACTACGTCGACGGCGAGGCCACCCCGCTCTACCCGTTCGGGCACGGTCTGGGGTACACCACATTCGAGGTGTCCGACCTCGAGATGAGCACCGAAGAGGTCTGGTGGAATGGGGCTATTGCCGCCGCGGCGACCGTGACCAATACCGGCAGCCGGGAAGGCGACGAAGTCGTCCAGCTCTACGTCAGCGACCCGTCAGCCAGCGTGACCCGTCCTGTCCTGGAGTTGAAGAGCTTCGCCCGGGTGCATCTGCCGGCCGGAGCATCGTGCCGGGTGAACTTCCAGGTCCCGGTCGGCCAGCTCGGGTTCTACGACCGTGACCTCGAATACGTGGTCGAGCCCGGGTCGGTCGACGTGCTGATCGGGACGTCGTCGACGGACCTCGCGCCGGCAGGATCCGTCAGTGTCGTGCCGGACCCGACGGGCCGTCCCGTGGTCAAGCGGTTCGATGGGACGACGGAGGTAGTTCCTCTTCGCTCGAGCTGAGGAGCCACGCCCCCAGGCCGATAGGCAGCATCAGAGCCGGAACCAGCCACCCGACATAGGGAATGAGCCATATGGCACCGGCAAGCAGAGACCCGACCAGGATCGACCCGTACATCCCCCGCCCGCGCGGGAACGCCCGGCCCAGGGCGAGGGCGGCCGGGGCACCGGCTACCAGGGCCAGCACGAACACGACGCCCAGCAGTGCGACGATGAGGGGGCCGAAGATCGCCAACAGGGGCAAGCTCGCCGACGGTGGGGCAAGTCTGGCGGCCAGCGCGGCGATGCCGGCCACGATCACCGGCGAGAGCATGACCAGAGCGCCGGACCCAAGGGCACGCCAGGGTCTGGTTCTGACCATCTGAGCGGCGCGGTCGGTACGCCCCGACCATCCCCACCCCACCAACAGAGCAGCGGCGGTGAGTCCCAAGACGACCAGGAATCGGGTCACGATGCCAAGCGCCCTGATCCTGAGGTTCGCCGGCAACGGCGTCTTGTGCGCCACCACGCCTCCCACCGTCGCCTGGTCCAGACCTTCGGCCTCGGATTGGGATCGATAGCCAAGATCGCCCGTCACATCGAGCGGCCCGGTCACGACGAGCCTGTTGACGCTCACGTCGACGTCTCCACCCACACTGCCGGCCAGCTCGAGGGTCCTTTGCGAGCCTTCGAGGTCCGCTCCGACGGTGCCCGTCGCGCTCATTCGCACTGCCCAGATCAGGACGTCACCGTCGATTCGGGACTCGGGGCCCAATTCGACCGTCACCGCGGCGCCAACCACGTCGCCGGACACGGACCCCGACACGGTGAGACGATTGGCGGAAAACCGCACCGAGCCACCTACATCCCCGCTGATCGTCACGGTGGGTGCCAGCGCCAGCACGCTCCCGGTCACCTCGCCGGTGATGACGACCTCCTCAGTGGCGAAAGCGGTCAGATCACCTTCGATCCGACCCTCGACCAGTACCCGTGACCCGACGGCATACAGGTCATCGGTGACGACGTCGTTCTCAGGGATGACCACGATGTCCGAGGCGGCGGTCTCCGCGGCGTGGGCCGGGCTCGCCATGAGGAGAAGAAAGAGACCCGATGCGGCGGCGCACAGCCCTGCCCTAGATGGGAAGCGCATCAGCGGCCAGATCGAGGAGTGACGACGGGAAGATCCCCCACAGAATCGTCGCCCCGACTGCCAGTGCCACCACCCAACGTTCCGGGCCCACTCGCAGCGCCTCCTCGTCCTGGGCGTCATCCATGTACATGACGACGATGACCCTGATGTAGAAGGCGAAGGCGATCACCGAGGCCAGGACAGCCACCAGCACCAGCCACTCGTAGCCCTCGGCCCAGGCGCCGGTGAACACACCGAATTTGGCCACGAACCCGGAGGTGAGGGGCAGACCACCCATCCCGAGAAGGAGGATCGTGAACGCACCGGCGAGGAGTGGGCTCCGCCGGCCGAGGCCTCGGTACTCGTCGATCTTCGACCCTGCCCCATCGGGCCCGCTCACCACCGACACGACGGCGAACGCGCCGATCAGCTGGATCGTGTAGATGGCCAGATAGAAGAGAATCCCCTCCGTGGAGCCGCCGACAACGCCGGTCAGGATGAATCCGGCATGGGCCACCCCCGAATAGGCAAGAAGGCGCCGGACGTCACTCTGGACCAGTGCCAGCACGGACCCGAGCAGCATCGACAACACCGAGATCGCCGCGACCACCGGGAGCCAGGCCGAGTCGAGATCCGGGAGCGCGGTGAGGAGGATGCGGGCAATGGCGGCGAACCCGGCGACCTTGGCCACCGCCGCCATATACCCGACCAGCCCCGCCGGCGCCCCCTGGTAGACGTCAGGGGCCCAGGTGTGAAATGGGGCCGCGGAGACCTTGAACCCGAGACCGGCAACCACGAGACCGAGCCCGATGTAGATGATCGCCGGGCTGGAGACGATGAAATCCGCGAGAAGGGCTCGGATGGCAGTGATCTCGAACTCACCGGTCCCGGCGTAGATGAGGGCGACGCCATACACAAACACCGCCGAGGCGAAAGAGCCGAGCAGGAAGTACTTGATGGCCGCCTCTTCCGATTCACGCCGTTCCCGCGCCAGACCGGCCAGCACATACAAGGAGATCGAGCCCACCTCGAGACCGAGGAACAACATGACGAGGTTATTGGAGGCGACCATCACCGAGAACCCGGCGGTGGCCAACATGACCAGGGCGATGGCCTCGGCCCCGCGGCGCCCCAGACCGACGATAAATCGCCACCCCGCGGTCAGACCCAGAGCGGTGGCGACGATCAGGGCAAGCCGGGCGAACACTGCGAATCCGTCCATGGTGATCAGACCGGAGAAGGCGACCAGACTCGCTGTGTCCCCGGCGACGATTGCGTCGGAACCTTGCACCCACTGCAACACGGTCAGCCCGCCGGCGACGGCGAGGGTCGCGGCCGTCACCCAGCCGAGGACCCGCGCTGCCGGCTTCCATTGCACATCGACCAGCAGCACGAGGGCGGCGCCGATGGCTAAAGCGAGATCGGGGGCGATGGCGATCCAGGAGATCTCCGGCGGTGTGATCATTCGCCGGCCTCCGCCACGTACACGTCGGCGAGGCGCCCCGGCTCAGGGACGACATGACCAGTCTCGGCGACGATGTTGTCGAGCACGGCCTCGGTCGAGGGCGTGATCTTGTCCAGGAGCAGGTTCGGATAGAGCCCGATGACCAGGATCAGAACCGCGATTGGGACGAGCAGAGCGATCTCACGGCCGGACAGATCGGACAACGTCGTGTTCTCCTCCTTGTCGGGGACACCGGTGAACACCCGCTGGTAGGCCCAGAGGAGGTAGATGGCGGCGAGCACGACACCAGATGCGGCGATGATCGTCAGGCTGGGCAGAGCCGGGAAGCTGCCGATGAGCACGAGGAACTCGCCGACAAAGCCGTTGAGCCCGGGCAAGCCAATGGAGGCAAACGTCATGAAGAGGAAGAAACCGGCGAGAAGCGGCACCGTCTTCTGAAGCCCGCCGAAGTCGGCGATCTTCTTGGTGTGCCTTCGGTCGTAGACCATCCCGACCAGGAGGAAGAGGGCGCCGGTGGTGAGACCGTGGTTGACATTCTGGATCACCGCCCCTTGCAGCCCACCCGAGGTCAGGGCGAAGGTGCCGAGGACGATGAAGCCGAGGTGGCTCACCGACGAGTAGGCCACCAGTTTCTTCAGGTCGGGCTGGACGATGGCCACCACCGCCCCGTAGACGATCCCGATCACTGCCAGGATCGCCATGATCGGGATGGCGTCAACCGATGCATCGGGGAAGAGGGTGAGATTGAACCGGAGCAGCCCGTAGGTCCCCAACTTCAGGAGGACGGCGGCGAGAAGGACCGACCCGGCCGTCGGCGCCTCGACATGGGCGTCGGGGAGCCAGGTGTGGAAGGGAAAGAGTGGGACCTTGATTGCGAACGCGATGGCGAAAGCGGCGAAGAACAGCCTCTCGCTGCCTACCGACAGGTCGAGATTGGCCAGGTCGGACAGTGCGAAAGACGGAGACCCCTCCTGGGTGGAGTAGGCGAGGGCGAGCCCGATGATCGCCGCCAGCATCAGCGCCGACCCGAAGGCGGTGTAGATGAAGAACTTGACAGCGGCGTAGATCCGGCGCTCGGCACCCCAGATCCCGATGATGAAGTACATGGGGATCAACATCGCCTCGAAGAAGACAAAGAAGAGGAACAGATCCAGAGCGAGAAACGCCCCGATCAGACCGGCTTCGAGGAAGAGTGTGTAGACCACGAACTCCTTGGTCCGGGTGGTGATCGTGGTGGATGCGCCGAGGGCGATCGGCACGAGGAGCGTGGTGAGCGCCACCATCGGGAGTGAGATCCCGTCGACGCCGAGATTCCAGGCGATCCCCCAAGGCTCGTACCAGGGCACATCGACGACGTATTGGAACCCGGCCGAAGGCTCGAAGACCCAGAAGAGATAGCCCGCCAGCGCCAGCGGCATCACCGAGAGAGCGATCCCGAGGGGGAGATGGATCTCTCTCCGTCGGGCCGGGATCAGCATCACGATGATCGCCGCGGCCACCGGAAGGAGCACGAGAGCGGTCAGCATGTGGCCCCCCTCGGAGGCCGGTTGCGAGTTCTGAGTTCTGAGTTCTGAGACTCAAAACCCAAGACCCACCACCCAAGACCGGAGTTGATGATGCGAGCCTCATCAACTCCCAGCCACCAGCCACACCACTACGACCAGGGCGCCGGCCAGGAAGAGCACGCCGTAATTGCGGACGAACCCGGTCTGGAGAGGCCGGGCCCAGTCGCCGGCCCCACGCACCACCCGGCCCACCCCATTGACCGCCCCGTCGACCACCCCGGCGTCGACCGCGAAGGCGGTCGCCTCGGCCAGGCGACGCCCCGGGGCTACCAGAGCCCGGCCATATAGATCGTCCACCCCGTACGCCTGCTCCCAGGTCCCCCACAGCGGCTCGAAAGACTCCTCGAATTGACGCCACCGCACCGGAGGGCGTCGGTAGGCGAGATACCCGAAAGCGGCTCCGGCCCCCGCGGCCAGGATGGACAGCCCGGCTAGCACGCCGAGGGTCAACCAGTCGGTTGGTGCCTCCTGAATGTGAACCCCTTCGAAGCTGGGCTCGAGAAAATGCTCGAGGGAGAGTCGGAACGGGGTGTTGACCAAACCCCCGACGATGGACAGAACCGCCAGTGCGATGAGGGGCAAGGTCATCACCCGAGGCGACTCGTGGGGATGGGCGTCCTCCTCCCAGCGAGGCTCCCCGAGGAAGACCAGCACCCACAGCCTGGCGATGTAGAAAGCGGTGAGCAGAGCGGTGACCAGCCCGATCACCCAGAGGACGTAGAACCAGCCTCCCCTGGCGAATTCGGCGCCCAAGATCTCGTCCTTGGACCAGAACCCGGCGAGAGGCGGGATCCCGGCCAGGGCCAGCGCCCCGACTGCCATGGTGATCGCGGTCACCGGCATCTTGCGGAACAGCCCCCCCATCCGGTGCATGTCCTGCTCGTCGCTCATGGCATGGATGACCGAGCCGGCGCCGAGGAAGAGAAGAGCCTTGAAGAAAGCGTGGGTCATGAGATGGAACACCCCGGCGACGTAGGCGGTGGCGCCGACGGCCATGAACATGAACCCGAGCTGGGAGATGGTCGAGTAGGCGAGCACCTTCTTGATATCACGCTGGGCGAGGGCGATCGAGGCCGCCCAGATCGCGGTGAGAGCCCCGACCGATGCGACCACGGTCGAGGCGAACGGAGTGAACTCGTAGATGGGAGCGGAGCGGGCGATGACGTACACCCCGGCGGTCACCATCGTGGCGGCATGGATCAGGGCAGAGACCGGGGTGGGGCCTTCCATGGCGTCGGGCAGCCACACGTAGAGCGGGATCTGTGCCGATTTCCCCGCCGCTCCCACCAGGAAGAGCAGCCCGATGGCGGTCGCCAGCCCACTGGTCAGCTCTTCGCCGGCACGCTCGAAGATCCCGCTGAACGAGAGGGTCCCGAAGGTGGCGAACACCAGCATCAAGCCGATCATGAACCCGAGATCCCCGATCCGGTTCACCACGAACGCCTTCTTGGCGGCTCCGGCCGCGCTCGGCCGGGTGTACCAGAACCCGATCAACAGATACGAGCAGAGCCCGACCAGCTCCCAGCCAAGGAACAACATTGCGTAGTTGCCCGCAAGGACCAGGGTGAGCATCGATGCGGCAAAGAGGTTGAGATTGGTGAAGAAGCGGTGAAACCGCTCGTCGCCGTGCATGTAGCCGATTGCAAACACGTGGATGAGGGCTCCGACACCGGTCACCACCAGCACCATCAGGGCGGCAAGAGGGTCCCAGAGCAATTCGAAGCTCGCCCCGATCGCCGGCATCCACTCCCAGAGGGCGATGGTGATTGGCTCGGCCCCTCCCTGGAAGAAGGGGAGCGCCGCGATGGCCGCGATGACGAACGCCCCGCCGATGGCAGCCGCAGCCAGCCAGCCGCTGAACGGCTCTTTGATGTACCGGCCGAAGAAGTGAAGGAACACCGCCCCGGCCAGAGGCAGCGCGATCACCAACCAGATCAACTCACTCACCCGCGCAGCTCCGAGAGCTCGTCCACCGAGGCGGTGGCCCGTCGTCGGAAGATGGCGACGATGATGGCGAGACCCACCACCACCTCGGCAGCAGCCACCACCAGGATGAAGAACACCGCCACCTGCCCGTTGAGATCGTTCATGGCCCGACCCGCCGAGATCAGGGTGAGATTGACCGCGTTGAGCATCAGCTCGATGCACATGAACATGACGAGGGCGTTGCGACGGAGGAGGATGCCGAGAGCGCCGATCAGGAACAGTGCCGCAGCCAGGGCCATGTACCAACCAACTGGGACCATCACGCCCGCTTTCGCTTGAACTGGGCGAGGACGATGGCGCCGGCGGCGGCAATGGTGAGGAGCAGGGCGGTGGCCTCGAAGGCGAGCACCCAGTCGGTGAACAGCGGTTCGGCGATCGCCTGGATGGTTCCGTTGGTGGCTTCCTGATCCACTGTGCTCGCCGCGGCCGGGACCCAGGTGAAGTCCCCGAACAGGGCGACTCCGGCCGCGAACAGGATCACCACACCGGCGATGGCGCCGACCCACACCCGTTGCATCGGCAGCGGCTCTTCCCGGGTCTCTTCCTTGTCCACCCCGATCAGCATGATCACGAACAGGAACAGCGTCATCACGGCGCCTGCGTATACGATCACCTGAACCGCGGCGACCAGATGGGCGAGCTGGACGACATAGAGGATTGCGACGGAGAAGAGAGTCCCGAGAAGGCCCACGGCCGAGTAGATCGGGTTCCTCGCCACCACCACCGTCACCGCCCCGGCCAGGGCGGCGATGGCCGCGATCGCGAAGAGGATCGTCTCAATCATCGGCATCCCCGTCGCCGGCCCTTCGGTCTCGCTCCTCCTGGGATGGCTCCGGGGACCAGTCGCCTGGACCTGGAGTCCCCTGCCACATCTTGACGCCTTCGTAGGCGGCGACACCTGCGGGGGCCGTCGCCCGCATCCAGCCGTCGGCCGTGTCGAGCTCGTCGAGGTCGGCTAGCTCGTCGTCAGGGAACATGTGAGGGACCGACCCCCGCGAGTCCATCAGGAGAGTCTCTTTGGTGTAGATCGCGTCGTCACGGTTAGTCGTGGAGAATTCGAAGAGGCTCGTCATCGTGATTGCTTCGGTGGGGCAGGCCTCGACGCAGAGCCCACAGAAGATGCAGCGGAGCATGTTGATCTCGTAGACGTATCCGAATCTCTCCCCGGGGGAAGTCGGGTTCTCCGGGTCGTTGTCCTTCCCTCTCACGTAGATGCATTGGGCGGGGCAGGCTCCGGCGCAGAGCTGGCAACCGATGCACTTCTCCATCCCGTCTGGGTATCGGTTGAGGACATGGCGGCCGTGGAACCGCTGGGGCTTGACCCTCATCTCGTGCGGGTATTCGGTGGTGACCAGCTCGTCTCCGGCGATGGTTCGGACCATCGTCCCCCCGGTGACGCGGAGACCCTTGATCAGCTCCTTGATGAGACCCATCACTGACTCCAGGGCGCGCCGAATTGGCGGAACGATATGACGAAAGCGGAGAGGACCAGCCAGGCCAGGGCGCCCGGGATCAGCCGCTTCCAGCCGAGCTGCATGAGCTGGTCGTAGCGGAGCCGGGGCAGGGTGGCCCTGATCCAGAAGAAGAGGAAGATCAGGAAATAGGTCTTGGCCAGGAACCACACGGTGGGCAGGATCCCCGAGACGATCGCGGGGACCGATCCCTCGAACGTTGGCCCGTTCCAGCCGCCCAGGAACAAGGAGGCGGCGATGGCGCACATCGAGAAGATGTTCACGTATTCGGCGAGGAAGAACATGGCGAACCTCATCCCCGAGTACTCGGTGTGAAAGCCAACGATCTCCTGCTCTGCCTCGACCAGGTCGAAGGGGGCGCGATTGGTCTCGGCGACGATGGCGATGAAGAAGATGATGAAGGCCACGATCTGGGGGAACACGTTCCAGCGCGGGATGAATCGCAACACCGGCTCGAGGGCCGGGATGATGTCGCCCCAGGTCCCGGACTGACGTTCGACGATCTCGGCCAACGACAAGGTGCCCCCGTCTCCCTGGGTGGCGGTGAACATGACCACTGCCACCATGGCCAGCCCCATGGCCGCCTCGTAGGAGATCGCCTGGGCCGTCGCCCGCACCCCGCCGAGGAGTGGGTACTTGGACCCCGATGCCCATCCCGCCAGCACCACCGAATACACAGCCAGCGACGACATGGCGAGGATGAAGAGCAGCCCGATGTTGAGGTCGGCGCCCTGCAAGGTCACCTCGTTGCCCCCGATGGTGAACGGCTTGCCCCAGGGGACCATCATGAAGATGAGGAAGGCTGGGACCACTGCCAGGAACGGCGCCAGCAAGTACATCCCCAGCTCCACCTTGCGTGGGGTGACTGCCTCTTTGAAGAACAGCTTTAGGCCATCTGCGACGGTCTGCAGGATGCCCCACGGCCCGGCCCGCTTGGGGCCGATCCGGTTCTGCATGTCGGCCAGAATCTTTCGCTCTGCCCACACGTTGATCAATGTGGCCACCAACAAGAGAGCGAAGGTGACGATCACCCGAAGGACGACGATCCAGAACTCGGGCCAGGTCATTTGCCCACCGCGGTCACCCGAACCACGGCCTCGGTGCCCAATGAGCTCGCGCCGGGTTGGTTGAACGGCACGAATACGACCCCTGGGGGTGTCCCCGCGTCGAGGACTGCGGCGAACTTCCCCTCACCGTGTTTGGTCACCACCTTTACCGCATATCCCTCCTGGGCACCGGCCTTTTTGGCATCCTCCGGATTGAGATGGGCCACCGCCGTTGAGGCAAGTTGGTGCAGGAACGGGCTGTGCCGCATCATGACGCCATCGTCATACAGGGTCCTGGCGACGTGCAGGATCAGCGGGGCGGATGGCGCCTTGTCCCCCTTCAGGGCCACGGGGATGTGGCGGAGTGGCTGCGTGCCCGACATCGGCACGACTGCGCCGTCACGTGCCTCCCAGTCGAGCAGATCCCAGGTGACGCCGACGTAGGCGGGGGCAACCTCGGAGATCTCCTTGGCGATCGACTCCGCCGACGCCAAGCCAATCGGGCGACCTGCGCGCTCGGCCAGGTCGGTGAGTATCTCCCAATCGGAACGGGCCTGTCCCGGTGCCGGTGCGATCACGTTCACCTTCTGGACACGGCCTTCGAGGTTGGTGACCGTGCCCTCTTTCTCGGCGAACCCGGCGGCAGGGAGGATCATGTCGGCGTCACGGTTGGAGTCGTTGACGAACAAGTCGATGGAGACCGTGTACTCCGCCGATTCCAGGCCGAGCACCGCCTGTCTCGGGTCGGGCAAATCCCGGATCGGATCGGCGCCCACCAAGAGGAGGAATCGGACCTCACCCGAGTCGAGCCCTTCGAGCATGGTCCTGGTGTCCTTGCCCCTCATGGTCGGGATCTCACCCCACGATTCGGCCAGTGTGGTTCGCGCCCCATCGTCATCAGCGACCCGGCCAGGCAGGAGGTCCGGTGCGAGCCCCATGTCGAGAGCGCCGAAGATGTTGCCCCGCCGGCCGAGGGGCAGGATCCTCGCCGAGCCCGACTTGTTGCGAACGTGGGCTGCCACCGACTCGGCCAGCTTGGGGCCATCGGCGAAAGATGCCTGTCCGACCAGGGCAACCACCCTGTCCGCGCTCAGCGCCTGCTTCACCTCGGGGTGCTTGCCATCGGCGATCTCGTCGAGGAGAGCGAAGCCACCGCCGGGCCGATAGTCGAGTTTGATCGTCGCCCGATCGTCGAGCCCGGTCGCACGCGGGTGGACCACGACCAGCTTGACCCCGAGCTCCTGTGCCGCCCGACGCACGCGGAGATAGAGGGTGGGATGCTCTTCTTTGAGATCGGGCCCCCAGATCAGGATCGTGTCGGCGGTGTCGAGATCGGAGATCAGGGCTCGGTCAGCCGTGGCCGCGAGAAAGTGCGAGGCGAGGGCGTCGTCGAGACGGGCGTCGACGTTGTTGGTGCCGAGCACCACCCGGGCGAACTTGGACAAGGCGTACGCATCCTCGTTGGTCCCATGGGCCCCGCCGATGACAGCGAAGGCACCACCGCCGTCCTCGTCCCGGATCAACCCGATCCTCTCCGCCACCCGGTCGAGTGCCTCCGCCCACGACGTCTCCACCAGCTCGCCATCCTTGCGGACGAGTGGCATGGAGAGCCGTTCCTCTGACGTCAGGTATTGGAACCCGAACCGGTCCTTGTCGGAGAGCCAGCCGTGATTGGTGGCGTCGTTGTCCACCCCAACCAGACGGAGGATCTCGTTTTGGCTGACATGCACCGAGAGGCGAGGGTGTGCGGTGTCGTGGAGACCGGAGCTCTCCACCATCCGCAGGTCCCAAGGACGAGCCCGGAACCGGTATTGGGCCGAAGTGAGGGCGCCGACTGGGCAGAGCTGGATGGTGTTCCCCGAGAAATAGGAGGAAAAGGGAAGGTCGGGGAAGGTGTTGACCTCGGTGACGTTTGCCCGCGACTTGAACTCGATCAGAGGGTCACCGCTGATCTCGTCGGAGAACCGGGTGCATCGGGCGCAGAGGATGCAGCGCTCCCGGTCGAGGAGGACCAGGCTGGAGATGGCGATCGGCTTCTCGTAATTGCGCTTGATCTCGACGAACCGGCTCTCCCCCGGGCCATGGGAAAAAGCC
Organism: uncultured Acidobacteriota bacterium; assembly: GCA_963837055.1. GTDB lineage: Bacteria > Actinomycetota > Acidimicrobiia > Spongiisociales > ZC4RG35 > JARDZU01. Next base: position 229,808 of record CAWILU010000006.1, read on the forward strand.
TGGTCCTGGAGCGGGCACTCCCCGCCCTTGTCGCACACCGGGCAGTCGAGCGGGTGGTTGGCGAGGAGGAATTCGAGCACGCCCTCCTGGGCCTTCTTCACGGTGTCGTTCCGGGTGTCGACCACCATCCCTTCGGCGACGTTGTTGGTGCAGGCCGTGACCAGCATCGGTCCCCGCGGCCCCTGCACCTCGACAAGGCACATCCGGCACATGCCCACCGGGCTCATCCGCTCGTGCCAGCAGAACCTCGGTATGTAGGTGCCGTTGTCCTGGGCGGCCTCGATCAACAACGATCCCGCCGCGACCTGATGGGAGACACCATCGATGGTGACGTTGACGCGCTCGGGCGGAGTTTCACTCATTCGCGATTTCCAATCACCTCTGGGGGGCGACCCCCAGACCCCCGCTCGCCTTGCAGGCAGCCTGCCAAATCATCTCGGCGATCTCTTGCACAGGTCACCTCGACAGATATTCGCGTCGGGCTCACTGAGAGAGCACCTCGACTGGTTTCAGAGGGCAGCCACCCATCTCCACATGGGCATTGACCTCGTCCCGGAAGTAGTCACGCAGGGCAAGGACCGGTGACACCGCCGAGGGGCCGAGCGGGCAGATGGTGGTCATCTTGGGGGGCCAGCCGAGACCGACGCTGATGTTGTCCGAGACGTCGAGCAAAAGGTCGAGGTCGACCGCCCTGCCCTGGCCTTCCTCGATCCGGCGCAGGATCATCTCCATCCAGGTGGTTCCCTCCCGGCAGGGCGTGCACTGGCCACAGGACTCGTGGGCGAAGAAACGCACGATCCGCTCGGCCGCGCGCACCATGCAGGTGGTGTCGTCCATGACGATGACCGCCCCTGACCCGAGCATCGAGCCTGCCTCGGCGCATATGTCCTTCGTGATCTGGTCGTCGAGGTGGATCTGGGGGACGAACCAAGGCGATGACGCTCCGCCGGGGATGAGAGCCTTGAGCGCCCGGTCGTTGGGGATGCCCCCTGCGATGTCATAGACGAGATGACGCCAGGTGATCCCATGGGGAAGCTCGTAGTTGCCCGGTTTGTTGACATGGCCTGAGACCGAGAGCATGAACGTCCCGGTGTCCAGAGGGTGGCCGATCTCTTGGTACTTCTCCGCCCCCATCGCCAGGATGTGAGGCAGGTTCGACACCGTCTCCACGTTGTTGACGATGGTGGGCTGCATGTAGAGCCCCTTGGCGGCGGGAAAGTAGGGAGGCTTGAGCCGGGGCTCGCCGCGGAGACCCTCGAGACTGTTGATGAGGGCTGTCTCCTCACCGCAGATGTAGGCCCCCGCCCCCAGGTGAACCGTCAGCTCGAGGTCGTATTCGGATCCGAGGATCCCCTTGCCCAGATAGCCCTTGGCGTACGCCTCGTCGACGGCGGTCTGGACCCGTCGCGCCGGCTTGGGGTACTCGCCTCGTATATAGATGAAAGCCTCATGGACCTCGTTGGCGATCGCGGTGATGAGGATCCCTTCGATCATCTGGTGGGGGTCCCGCTCGAGCAACTGACGGTCCTTGAATGTGCCGGGCTCGGACTCGTCGCCGTTGATGACGAGGTAGGCAGGTCGGGCCGGGGCAAGGAAGCTCCACTTGAGACCGGCGGAGAAAGCCGCCCCGCCGCGGCCGAGAAGACCCGAGGTCTTGATCTCTTCGACCAGCTCGTCACGGGTCATGGTGGTGGCCCGCCGTGCCTGCTCATAGCCACCGGTCGACTCGTACCGGTCGATGGTGTGCGAGTCGCCGGGGAACTCGGTCATCCGCTTGGTGACAACGAGTGGTGTCGTCAAGTGTTGCCCTCGCTGCCAACCGTTCCCAGCGGCTGGAACGCCGGATAGGGCCCGATCGCCCCGTCTTCCTCTCTGATCGCCCAATCGAAGCTTCGCACCCCACCGAACAGCTCTTGCATCTCGTCGGTGTTGACGATCGCTGGCTGAGCGCTCCCCAACCATCTCACCAGATCACGGGCCTTTTCCGGGGTGACCCCTTCGATCAGCTCGTAGTTGACCTGGACCGCCGGGGCCCCGCCGCAGGCGCCGATGCACTCGACGTGCTCCACGGAGAGAAGTCCATCTTCGCCGGTCTCGCCGTGGGGGACCCCCGATTCGTCTTCCACCGCGTGAAGCACGTCGTCGCCGCCCAGGAGCATGCAAGAGATCGAGGTGCAGCACGAGATGAGGTATCGCCCGGTCGGGCGCCGTTTGTACATCGTGTAGAAGGAGGCGACCGCCTGGACCTGGGCCGGGGTGATCCCCACCCAGCGGGCCACTTCTTCCATGCCCTCGTTGGTGAGATGACCTTCTTCAGCCATCGCCAGATAGAGCAATGGCATCACGGCCGACCGCTTCTGGGGATACCTGGAGATGATCTCCCGGGCCCGCTCCTGGGTGGCCTCCGACCAGTGGCTCATCGACGGCGCAGAATAGGTAGCACCGTTATCAGGGGCGAAACCCGGCTGTCTACCGGTCGACGTCGCCCATCACCGGGTCGAGGGACGCGATCGTGGCGACGGTGTCGGCCATCAGGGAGTCGGCCATGGCGATGGGAAGGGCCTGGAGGTTGGCGAAGGACGGGGCCCGGGTGTGCATCCGGTAGGGACAGGCCCCGCCATCGGAAACCAGATAACACCCAAGCTCGCCCCGGGGTGACTCGACCGCCACGTAGGTCTCCCCGGCCGGGACCTTGTAACCCTCGGTGAACAACTTGAAGTGATGGATCAGCGCCTCCATCGATTCGTCGATCCGGGCCCGGGGCGGCGGGGTCACCTTGCGATCGTCGACCCGATAATCGCCTTTGGGCATGGTGTCCATGACCTGCTCGACGATCCCCAGGGACTGCTTGATCTCCTCGACCCTGATCCGGTAACGGTCATAGACATCGCCGTGCTCACCGAGCGGGACCTCGAACTCGTACTGCTCGATGCCGCTATAGGGGAATGCCTTGCGGATGTCCCAGTCGACACCGGTCGAGCGCAGCGGCGGCCCGGTGATCCCGTAGGCGATGGCCTCCTCCGCCGTCAGCACCCCGACGTCCTTCGTGCGGGCCAACCAGATCGGGTTGTTCTCGAGGAGGTCATCGTATTGACCCAGCCGCCTGGGGAGCTCCTCGATGATGGCGGCAACGTCGTCCTTCCAACCCGGTGGCAGATCGGCGGCCACCCCTCCCGGTCGGATGAAGTTGTGGTTCATCCGCAGCCCGGTCGTCTTCTCGAAGAAGGCGAGGATCTGCTCCCGCTCTCGGAAGCCGTACATCATCATGGAGATGGCCCCGATATCCATCCCGTTGGTGGCCAGCGCGACGAGATGCGACGAGCATCGGTTGAGCTCAGTGAGGAGCACCCGGATTGCAGCGGCCCTCGGTGGGACCTCGATCCCGAGCAGCCGCTCCACCGCCAGCGCGTAGGCCAGCTCGTTGTGAAGCGGGGCCAGGTAGTCCATGCGGGTCACATTGGTCCCGCCCTGGGAGAAGTTGAGCTGCTCCCCGGTCTTCTCCATCCCGGTATGGAGATATCCGATGATCGGCTTGGTCCGCCGGATGATCTCCCCCTCCAGCTCGATCTGGAGCCTGAGCACACCATGTGTGGACGGATGCTGGGGGCCCATGTTGAGGATCATCCGCTCGTCCTCTTCGGCCTCGTCGTCGAAGACGTAGTCGTCGTCGATCACCCGCCCGAACTCTTCGGCGAGACGGCCCTCCGGTTCGTCGAGGGTCATCTCCTGGGCGCCCTCGTCGGTCGGCGTCAATTCCGGCTCCTCGGTGCCGGCCACCCAGACGTCGAGATTCTTGGCGTCGTCGCTCATCTCAACTCGCCTTGTGGCTTTCCTTGAACTGGACCGGCACCGCGCCGACGCCGAAGTCCTTGCGCAACGGATGGCCCTCCCATTCGTCGGGCATGAGGATGCGGGTCAGATCGGGGTGCCCTTCGAAGACGATCCCGAACATGTCATACGCCTCGCGCTCGGCGAAGTTGGCTCCGGGCCAGACCGGCACGAGTGAGGCGACAGTCGGCTCGAGGCGAGGGGCCGTGGTGCTCATGCGAAGCCGAAGGCGATGCTGCATCGACAAGAGGTTGGCAACGACCTCGAATCGGTCGGGCCGCGCGCGCATCCAGTCGACGGCGGTGACATCGACACACACTTCGAACCCGGCCTCTTTCGCCGCGGTGGCGAACTCGAGCCAGCCCTCGTTTGGCACCCGAGCCACGTCCTGACCCAACGACGACTCCCACGTGACGTCCTCGAATCTCTCGAACAGAGTCTTGAGGACTTCGTTCTCGGGAAGGATCCGCGCCGGGACCTCGATGGCCTCCTCGATCTCGATCGGTTGAGAATCGTCGGTCAACTGGCGATCTCGCCCTTCATGATCTTGTCGTGCAGGGTGAGGATCCCGTGCATCAGGCTCTGCGGCCCCGGTGGGCAACCCGGCACGTAGATATCGACCGGTACCACCTGATCGACGCCCTGGACCAGGGCGTAGTTGTTGAACATGCCCCCGGTGGAGGCGCAGGCCCCCATCGAGATCACCCATTTCGGGTCGGGCATCTGGTCGTACACCTGTCGGAGCACCGGGGCCATCTTCTGGCTGACCCGCCCGGCCACCACCATGAGATCAGACTGCCGGGGTGAGGCGCGGAACACCTCCATCCCGAACCGGCTCAGGTCGTAGTGGGCCGTCCCGGTGGCCATCATCTCGATGGCGCAACAGGCGAGGCCGAACGAGGCGGGAAACATCGACCGGGTGCGGGCCCAGCGAGCGGCCTTGTCGATCGTGGTCATGAGCAGATTGCCCGGAGCGGTGGTGGCCATCAGGCAGCCTCGTCGCTGGCGTCGGCGGGGATGTAACGGGCCCGACGATGGACGTTCCAGTCGAGAGCGCCCCGCTTCCACACATAGGCGAGGGTCTCGGCCACGAAGAAGGTGAAGATGAAGATCGCCGCCACCCCGTACCAACCCAGACGGTCGTAGATCGAGGCCCAGGCGAAGAGGAAGATGATCTCGACGTCGAAGATGACGAACAGCATCGCCACCAGATAGAACTTGACCGGGAAGCGCTGCACCGGCTCGGTCTCGGGGACGATCCCGCTCTCGTAGGGGTCGAGCTTGGCCGCGGTGGGATTATCGGGCCGGACCAGACGGGAGGCGATCAGGGACACGGCCACGAAGACTGTCGCCAGGATGAGCATGATCCCGATCGGCAGATAGTCGGCCAGAGTCACCTTCTGAGCTTAGGACAGGCTGATTGATGGGGTAAATCAGTCCCGGTCAGGTCGGTAGGTGGCCAGGATGACCCCAGTGGTGGAGGTTTTCGTGTCCACCAGTGGGAGGGGCGTCATCATCGACGATCCGTCGAAGAGGCGCTTGCCGGAACCGAGCAGCAAAGGGTGGATAGAGAGAGTCCACTCGTCGACGAGGTCGTTCTCGAGTAGATAGCGAGCTAGCTGTCCACTGCCGAGGACCACGATGTTCCCACCTGGCTCCTCCTTGAGCGCAGCCACCGTCTCGGCGACGTCACCCTTCAAGAGACTGGAGCCTGCCCAGGCCAAGGGCTCGTCGAGGGTGGTCGACGCCACGTGCTTGGGCGAGCCGTTGAGCACATCCGCGAACATGTTCCCCTTGGGCTGATTGGGCCAATAGGCGGCCATGATCTCGTAGGTCTTGCGGCCAAAGAGGAATGCGCCGGTCTCCGCCATCGACTTGCCGGCCTCCTCGCCTGCCACCTCGTCGAAGTAGGACATCGCCCATCCACCATGCTCGAACCCGCCGCTGCGATCCTCATCCGGGCCGCCTGGGGCCTGCATGACCCCGTCCAGTGACAGTTGTTCGACCACGACCAGCTTCGCCATGATCCGTTTCCCTTCCCCGGTGTCTACTTCGCCGAAACGACGTCTGGTCCGGCCTCCGTCTACAAGCCGGTCTTGTTACACAGCTTGAGATACGGCCTTGGGAGCCTGAAGGATTGGAGAGTCGCGCCGGAAGCCCCAGATCGCGCAGTAGATGCCGAGGAAGGCCTCCCAGATGAATTCGGGAGCTACCAGGAGCGCTGGAAACGCGCTGCCTGCTCCCCACCCGTCGACGAGCGTGACGAGGTTCCCAATCAGAAGGATGGGTCCCCCAATCAGTCCGAACCACGTCATGGGCCGCGGTACGAGACCGGACTTGTACATCAGGTAGCCGAGTATCAGCCCATTCCCAAACGGGACGACCAATCCGGGACCGAACAGGGCTGTCCATTCCTTGAGCGACCCAAGCGACAAGGCGAGGTCGGCTGCGTCCGGTGAGTCTCGACGAAGGCTCACTATCCCGAGCACAAATATGATCCCGGCGGCAATGAAGACGCATTCCATGATGCGAGCGGAGACGTAGCCGAGTGCAAGGACCTTGCTCTGTCGCCGAGCGATCGGGTAGAGGACGACGGCGGTTCCGACGTTCGCCAGTATGAGAAGAAACTCCAAGATGACTGCCAGGTAGATCTGGTTGTCATTCCCGCTACCAGCGATGTAGCCGGCCGGGTCGTCGGTAACCGACTGGAAGAGGAGGGCGGCCGGGATCGAGGTGAGGAACGTGAGGATGAACAGCACCCCGAAGATCCGGGCATCCCTCTGATCGGCCTCCATCAAGCCTCCTTGGCCGATACCGTTACTACCCGGTAGCTGCGGCCTCTAACCAAGATTTAGCCAGACGACCAACTGGTAAGAGTGGTTCAGTCAAAGACAATCTCCCAAACAGATAAGGAGTTGGAGTGCCTCAGACGTCACTGCTTCGTCCAGAAGGACTTGTGCAATCCCCCGCTTTCACGCACGTCGCGGTCGTACCTCCGGACGCGACGACCGTCTACATCGGCGGCCAGAACGCCGTCGACGGTGAGGGGACGCTCGTCGGCGGTGACGATGTCGTCGCTCAGACGCAACAGGTTATGAAGAACCTGCACGTCGCGCTGGCGGCGGCAGGCGCAACCGTCCAGGACCTGGTGATGATGACCGTTCTGTTCGTTGATGGCGTCGATCTCTCCGCGGCCTATCCGGTCGCAGCCGCCGAGTTGGCGGGAGCGACGCCGCCGGTCGTGGGCGCACAGGTGGCCGGACTGGCCGTGCCAGGTGCGCTGATCGAGGTCAGCGCGGTTGCGGCGGTTTTCACGTAGAAGCACGTTCTAGACCCAATCGACCCTCTGGAATCTGTCAGAGGATCGTTGGAGGGTCGAACATATGTTCGGGGAGAGAACATGAGTGGTTTGAGATCCGGTTTGGAAGAGTGGGGCCTCGCAGGATCTGAGCGAGGTTGGGGTTGATGAGCTGGCCGAGGATCTCGTGGAGTTGGAAGTGGTCAGCGGACTGCTCGAGTCCCAGAGGGCCAGGCGTCTGAGTCGCTTCGACGAGATCGGCGGGCCTCAGAAGCACGGCTACCCGTCACTGACTGCATTTCTGATCCATCGATGCCGAATCGCCGCGGGGAGGTCGAGAAGACTCGTCGGGCTCGCCCGCACCGCGGCCACCTGTCGCCGCGTCCACGACACTTGGGCCGGACAGCGCATTTCAACGGACCAAGCCCATCGCTTGTTGGAGGCCGCGGATGTGGCGCCAGGGCCCTTTCACGATTCAGAGCAAGTGTTGGTGGACTTGGTCGAACCACTGAGCCCGAGCGACACCAGGCGAGCCCTCCGTTATTGGAGGCATGCCGGTCGATCAGGACGGAACTGAGCTCGAACAGGAGGCGGCACGCGGGATCTCTCTCTCCAGAACGATCGATGGGCTAGGCCGGATCGACGGCTGGCTCACCCCTCCCGCGTATGAGACTCTTCGCGCAGCCCTCGATGCGCTGCTTCCGCCCCCGGTGGGATCGGACCATCGCACGGCCCGACAACGTCGCCACGACGCGCTGGAGGACCTGGCTCGCAATTTCCTGGATCATGGCGAGACACCCACCGTCGGAGGCGAGAGGCCGCACGTCAACGTGCTCGTCGACTGGGCTGCGTTGACCGGGATCGCAGGAGGGCGTCACGAAATCGAGGACGCCGAGGTGGTCGATCTCGACACCGTCCGGAAGATTCCCTGCGATTCGTCCGTCTGCCGGATCGTGTTCGGCCCGCCATCGGAGATCCTCGACGTGGGCCGGAGGACGCGGGTCATCCCGCCGGCCCTGAGACGGGCGATGATCGCACGCGACCGCCATTGCACCTGGTCTGGCTGCGGCCGGAACCCGCGCTGGTGTGATGTTCATCACATCAGACACTGGGCCGATGGTGGGCTCACAGTGCCCGACAATCTGCGGCTGCTATGTCGCTACCACCACACGCTCGCCCACCGCGAGGAGGACCAGGGCCGAGGCCCACCCGCCTCTACGTAGTCTGGCTGCATGAGTCTCGGATTCGGCCTTCTCAGCGCACAGCTCCGACCCGGTGAGACCGATTGGTCCCGGGTCTATCAGGAGACGATCTCGCTCGCCATCGAGGCAGAACGGCTCGGTCTCTCCTCGGTCTGGACCACCGAGCACCATTTCGTCGACGACGGTTACATGCCCTCGCTCGCCGTGGTCAGCGCCGCGATCGCCACCGCCACTTCGACCATCGAGGTCGGCACCGGCGTCATCCTCGCCCCACTCCATCATCCGCTCCGCCTCGCCGAAGACACGGCCACGGTCAGTCTGCTCAGCGGTGGACGTTTCACCCTGGGGCTGGGTCTCGGGTGGAGTGGGGTCGAGTTCGACCGCCTCGGTGCCCGCATCGATCAACGAGGGAGGGCAATGGAGGAGATCCTCGAGATCCTCCCCCAAGCCTGGACCGGTCAGCCCTTCACCCATCAGGGCAGCATCTATGAATTCGAGGAGATGGCAGTCCGTCCCTCCCCATCGGCCCGAATTCCGATCCTGATCGGCGGCGGCGCCGAGCCGGCGATCAGACGGGCAGCCCGTCTCGCTGACGGCATCTTCTCCAATGCGTCGGCCAATAGTTTTCTCCGCCAACTGGAGTGGATCCGGGACGAATGTGATCGGATCGGCCGCGATCCTGGCGAGCTCCGCGTCGTCCACTACTCGGTGATCCTCCCCGGATCCTCGGCGGAAGACGCCTGGTCTCGATACACGGACCATCTGTGGCACATGACGTGGAAATACTCGGACATGGAGGCCTCCGCCATCAGACCCGGACCTCCATCCGCCGCACCCGACCTGACGGAGGCCGATCGAGGAGCACTTCTTCGTCGGGCCACCATCGCGGGGTCCAGCGCCGAGATCGTCGAAGAGCTGCTCGGATTGCGGGAGCGGGCCGGTGTCCCAGTCGAGTTCGTGGCCCGGAGCTACTTCGCCACCCTGGATTACGAGGCGCAGCTGGAGTTGATGCAGCAGCTCGCCGAGGAGGTCGCTCCCCGGCTGTGATCAGCCGATCAGCTGGTCGGCGATCGCCTTCAGGTCGGTGCCAAAGACCTCGGGCATCGCCCCGGGCAGGCTCCAGAAGCATCCCGGCCTCTGGACGAAGGCTGCGGATGCGCCGGCATTCATCGCCCCTGCCACATCCCAATCGTGGGCCGAGATCAACATCGATTGAGCGACGTCCACATCCATCACATGGGCCGCATGGCGATAAGTGGCCGGGTCCGGCTTGAACCGGCCCAACTCCTCGACCGAGATCACGCGCTGGATGAACGTGTGCAACCCTGCGTTCTCGATCTGCACGTTCGCCGCCTTGGTGCTCCCGTTGGTCAGGGCGGCGGTACGGAACCCCGTATCGAGCAGACCCTCGAGAGCCGGGATCACATCGAGGTGGGCAGGGAGGATGGCGAGCCGGGTGACCAGCTCGGTAGCGGTCGCCTCATCGAGGTCCACCCCGCGACGCTCAGCCACCAAGAGAAGCGCTTCGACCCCGATCACCCCGAAGGCCCGGTAGTCATCGAGGTGATTGGAGACGAGTGACCCATGCAACAGACGAGCGAACCACTCCCCCATTGCATCAGCGCTGCCAAAGACATCCTCGAAGTCGATCCGCAGGGGCGACATGTCGAGCAACGTCTCGTTCACGTCGAAAACGAGTAGCTCGGGCCTCACGATGTCGGAAGGGTCCGGACGATCGCAGCCAGGGCGTCGTAGGTCCGCTCTCCCATCTGCTTCTCGTCTTCGTCGAGCAAGTTCGCCATGACCTTCAAAGTCCATTCCATCAACGACCGGCTCCGCAGCCCGGTGTGGGCCAGTGTCCGCATCACAGACGGGTGACCGATCAACTTCACGAAGATGCGGGCCATCTTGTAATAGAGCCCGTATTCATCTTCGAGTTGTTGTGGATATCGGCGTAACAGCCCGAAATCTGCAGTTCCCAATGCCCGACCGACGTGCTCGGCGGCGATGCGGCCGGTCTCGTAGGCGTAGGAGATCCCCTCGCCGTTCCAGGGATTGATCGCCCCGGCGGCGTCACCGATCGTGATCCAATTGGCGCCCACCAGGGGGCCCTTGGAGAATGACATGGTCAGCTTCCCGCCAACCGGGTTGGTCAGCTTCGACTCCTCGCTCAACTCCCAGTACTTCGGCGCCGTTGCCACGTAGTCGGCCATCATGTGGGTGGTGTTGACGTGCTTCCAGCGGGTGAAAGTGGAGAGCAGGCCGACCCCGACGTTGACCGTCCCATCACCGAGGGGAAAAACCCAGCCGTAACCGGGCATGGTCGCCCCGGTCGAGTCCCTCAGGTCGAGCTGGCTCTCCAGGAAGGGATCCTTCGAAAGTGGCGACGAGTAGTACCCCCGAGCGGCCATGCCCATCGGGTAGTCCCGGCGCCGCTCATTGCCCAGTTCCCGCCCGAACCGATTCATGGAGCCATCCGCGATCATGGTGATCCGGGGGGTGACCACCTCTTCAGTTCCACCATGGGCGAGCACGACACCGGTCAGCAGCCCCGCTTCGATCATCGGCGTCGCCGTGGTCTTCTCGAGGATCCTGACTCCCTGCTTCTCGGCGAGGGTGGCCACCTGACCGTCGAGGTCGCGTCGTCGCATCACGCCACCCCAGTTGGGGAAGCGCGAATGATCGGGCCAGGTGAGCTCGACGTATCCCTCGCCTGCGTAAGAGCGGAGACCGGTGATCCGGTGGAACTCGGGGACGTCGAATTCGAAGCCCATGTCCTGGAGCTGGAGAACGGCCCGTGGCGTGAGACCGTCGCCACAGGTCTTGTCCCTGGGGTATTCCTTCGCTTCGACCAGAGTCACCTCGTGGCCGTCCCGGGCCAGCCAGTAGGCGGCGGCCGATCCGGCCGGGCCGCCACCGACTACGAGGACGGAGGGCGAGGACATCGTGCCGAGAGGTTAGATACCGGGGCCTGGTAGCCGGGATTCTGATAATCCGAAGCGGGTTTAACGTGAGCTTGTGAATGAAATCCCAAAGGCCACGGTGGTCCGTCTCCCCCGCTATCTCAGATTGTTGGAGGACCTCGACTCATCCCGCGACGTCGTCAGCTCGGAAGAGCTAGCCACCGCAGCCGGGGCAAACGCCGCCAACGTGCGCAGGGATCTCTCCCACCTCGACTTTCACGGTGTGCGCGGGATCGGCTACTCGGTCGGTGAGCTCAAGGCGCGCATCCGCCAGGAGCTGGGGATCGCCGAACGCCGGAAGGTCGCCATCGTCGGGGCCGGGAACCTGGGCCGAGCCCTGGCCAACTACGGGGGGCTGAGCCGACGCGGGTTCGATGTGATCGCGCTCTACGACACCGATGTGAAGAAGATCGGCTCGACTGTGGGGAGCGTGACCATCCAGGATCTCGAGGTCCTCGACGGTGATTGCCAGTCGAAGAACTTCGAGATCGCCATCCTCGCCGTGCCCGCCGTGGCGGCACAACAGGTGGCCGATCGTCTGGTGGGGCACGGGATCCGCTCCATCCTCAATTTCGCCCCGGTCCGGGTGAATGTTCCCGAGACGGTCTCGGTCCGTCAGGTGGATCTGTCGATGGAGCTACAGGTGCTGAGTTATTACGGGAGCCGGCTGTAGACCCCTAGGCCCTGGCCTTCTCCTGCACTTCCTCGTACTGGTGCAGCGCCACCAGAAAGGCGAGAAAGAGCACCAGCGACACCAACAGATAGGTGATCGGGATGATCCGGATCTCGAACGCGTTGAGGCCTTCGATGTCGGCCGGCTTGGGGCCACGCGGTGCATAGACCACGAACAACATCGAGGTGATCGTCAGCCAGCCGAACACCGCCGCCCCCGTCACCAGGAACCCGAGCCGTTTGCCCAGGTTGGTGTAATTGAACAGGTAGATCGAGCCGTAGAACAACGCAATCGCGGCCAGGGTGAGGATGATCCCGGTCACGAAGAGATTGGCCGAGAACAACGACCGGAAGAGCTCACGGAAGAACAACGGTGGCCTCCTTCCCATCCATGTTCCCGCCCCTCAGATAGCGGGCGAGCAACTCGATGTCATCCAGGCTCAGACTGGCGCCAAAAGCGGGCATTCGTCCCGAGCCGAAGCCATTGATCCCATACGGTGTCTCTGGTTGTGAACCTCTGATCAGGAACTGGATCAAGAGATCCTCTTCCGGGCTCTCCGTCGCTTCACCGAACTGGACGGTCGGCCGGCCGTCCCACAGCGCGGGGCCGAAACCGCCCGAGCCTGCCTCCTGCGTGTAGGGCACACCGGCGCTGTACCCGGCGGTGTGACACCGGGCGCAATTGGAGTTGAACAGACCTACCGCACGCTCCGCCTCGTCGGGCGACGAGCCCATGGCCTCTGCCACGCCGGCGAAATCGATCGAGTACAGCTGGGCTTCCAACGACTCCTCCAGATACCGGAGGCCTCCCTCTTCCTGCTCCAGGAGGGCATCCTGATTCTCCGACGTGATCGTGATCGTCGTCGACAGCGATTCCAGATTGCCGACCAGGGCGATGGCGGTGGCAGCATCGGGCTCGCCGCCGACTGAAGCCGGATTGGTCGGATCGAGAGTGACGAGTGTGATTTGGCTCGGGGTGGTCGCGGTGATGGCGGCGTCGACCTGGCTGGTGATGGCGGCCTCCGCTCCGGTGGACAACCCGTCGCCGTCGGGGTCCGAGCCTTCCTCGATGGCCGCGGTCGCAGCCGCGGCGAGGTCCGCCGCCCCCTCCACCGGCTCCTCGGCACCCGCCGCCTCGGTCAGCGCCGCCACCAGCTCGTCGGCGGCCCCGACGTCTTCAATCGCGCCCGGGACTTCGATCCCTGCCTCCTCGGCCGCAGCCCTGGTCTCCTCCAGAGTGGTCAATGCAGCGGTGCTCAGACCAACGGCTGGGTCGACCGCGCCGTCCTCCATCGCCGTCTCGATCGCCGCCACGTTGCCCAGGACAATCGGGTCTGTTTCAGACGCGTCTTGCAACGAGGCCAAGGCCTCATCAGCCAGCTCGGCGTCGGCTACCTCGGGATCGAGGGCGATCGGCTCCATGATCTGGAACCCGGCCACAGCCTCTGCAGAGATGTCGCTCAACTCGGTCTCGGCTGCGTCCGACACCCCATCGGCGTCGGTGTCGATCCCGGTCCCCGCCCCGGCCAGGACCTCACGAGCCCGGGTTGCGAGGGGCACCACGAGGTCGGCGTCCTCTGAAGCAGACTCGATGTTGGCTACCACCTGTCTCTGCTCGAGGATGGCCGCCTCGACAGCGGCGTCGGCGGTTTCGAGACGATCCAAAGCAGTGTCGATGCCCGGCTGGATATCCCCCAGGTTCTCATCCTGCGTCACCTGGATGGTCGCCAGATAGTTGACCACGTCCTCGACCTGCTGCTCGTTGAGTGGCCCACCGCCCGGGACGCCCCAGGCCGGCATCGGGGTGTTGCCCCGGCCGTACGTGACCCAGAAATTGACCTCGTCCTCCTGATATCGGAAGAAGACGTCGTTGAGAGAGGGCACCGCCCAATCCACCGTGACGCCGGACCGTTTCTCCACGTATGGGGCAACTCCGCCCGATCCTTCCGGGCCGTGACAGTTGAAACAGCCGAACTCCTCGACCAGGTGCGCGCCACGCTCCACCGATCCCACGGCGAACTCTTCGACGAATCCTGCCTGGCGATCCGGTTCGGTGAGGAAATAGAGAGGCAAGGAAATGGCGAGAAAGGCCGAGAAGGCGATAGCGGCTTTTTGCCCGCCCTCCAGACGTCGGGTCTCGATTTGCTCGTCGTCGATGCCTGGGCGGAGGTTGGGAGCGACTTCCTCACTGCCGCGGTTGCGGATCGCCGACACGAAAAGAAATCCGAGCCATGCGATCCCTGCGACCAGGGCGATGACCGTGATGATGTTGGCTGTCATGCCCCGGCGGCCGGTGCCACGGCGCTGATGCAACTAGGACCCTGCGGATAGGCGACGCTCAGCTCGGGCGCTCGAGGTGTCTCGATCCTGGTACCGGTCTTGATGATGAGGATCCCACCCTGGTTCTCGACGACGAACCGGTCGAGGTTCCGCGGAGCCGGGCCTCCGAAATACTGGCCGATGGCGTTGTACCTCGACCCATGACAGGGGCACTCGAAACCCTGCGACGGCGCGCACCAAGGAACCCGGCATCCGAGATGGACACATCGCATGTAAAGCGCCATCAGACCGTCGGTTTCGACGCTCTTGCCTTCGAATTGGGCTGACGGCTCCTCTGGGGCGGGAACGATATAGGCCCGTGCCTCGGGTATGAACAGCGGTAGCACGGCTCCGCCCGGGGTGAACACCTGGGTGCGGAGATCCGAGATGGGGCCGGCCGTGATGTCGGCCCCGAAGCCGCCGGTGAGTTTGGGCCAGAAAAACACGAGGTAGTAGAGGCCCTGGCCGGCGAGAAAAGTGCCGAAGGTGGCGACGATGGCGCGGTTGAAGAACTGGCGCCTGTTGACGCCACCTTCTTCGGGAGATACCTCCACGATGCGCTGGGTCTCGAGGATGTCGACGACTGCATCGGCTTCCTCCACCTGCTCCTCGGTTTGCTCCGCCTCGGGCTCCGCCGGCTCGTCGACGTCCGGCTCCTCCTCGACCAGAGGAGGGACGACGACCGCGGTAGCGGCCGATCGATCCGCGGCCAAGGTTTCCGCCGAGACACCGGCCAAGGGATCGGGTTTCTCGGCAGTCTGCGATCGGCGGTAGGCGACGGCGAACGCACCGGCCGCCCCGAGGATCGCCACGACGGCGACCGCAATGAGGGCGGCGTTGGTCCAGGTCATTCGAATTGCACCCAGTCCTTCAGGTCATCGAAATAGACCCCGTCCTTCCACGGGTAGGAGAAGTTGAAGCCAAGACCGCGGAATAGGACCCCGAAAATGGTCAACGTCGCGGCGCCGGCCAGGAACACCGAGTAGAGGGCGATGGCGAACTTGCGGTCACTCGGCCGGGTAGACGGGTTCTTGTCGACGTAGGGCACCATCATGAAACCGATGATCCCCGTGATCGTGGGCACCGTGACGCCGGCGATCTGGGGGTCGAAGTAGGACAGCAGCTCCTGGAGGCCGAGGAAGTACCACGGCGCCTTCGACGGGTTCGGGGTGGCGTTGAAATTGGCCGGGTCGAGCAGCGGGGAGTGGATGATCACCGACATGATCACCACCAGACCAGTGATGGCCAGCAGCGCACCGAATTCCATCAACATCAGATGGGGCCAGGTGTTGACCTTGTCGGTTGGCTCCGCCTTGACCGTCTGGATCGCCCTCGCCTTGACCACGGTGAGCAGACGCTGGGTGCGCACCCCTTCGGGCGTCCCCTTCGGGGGCACGGTGGGACGGGCGCTGACCACGGCCGCCACTTTTCCCGCGCCGTTTCCGGAGCCACTCCCTGCGCCGTTGCCCGCGCCGTCGCCCGCGCCGTCACCGGCTTCCGGGGCGGGACGGTCCTCGACCGCGGTAGCGACCGATGCGGCGACGGGCTCGACCTCGGTGTCGGGCTGGGCCTCGGTGTCAGGCTGGGCCTCGGTGTCAGGCTGGGCCTCGGGAGCCTCATCAGTCTCGGCTTCGGTAGGCGGCGCCGGTGGCACCTCTGCCTCGGCCGCGGCCTCGACCTCCGGCGTCTCCGTCGCCGCCGCCTCGGCAGGGACCTCCTCGGCCGGGGCAGGCTCCTCTTCGACCGCTTCCACTGCCTCTTCGATCTCCTCGGAACGCTCGGCCGAAGCCTCCATTTCCTTGGCCGGCTCCGGCTCGGGCTCGGCCGAAGGGGGTGGTGTCGGCGGCGCCTCGCCCTTCATCTCGGCCAGGACCTGTTCGACGGGGAGCCCCAATGCTTTGGCCTTGGCCTCTGCCGACCTTCTGAGGAGACTCTCTGGTATCTCGGTCATGACGACTCCTTAAAGCGGCCCTGAGATGCCGCCGTCCTTGCGCACTCGCCAGAAATGGACGGCGAGGAAAATCACGAGGACGAACGGAAACGCGAGCACATGCAGCACATAGAAGCGAAGCAGGGTGGAGGCCGACACCTCCACGCCGGCAAGCAAGGCGAATTTGACCTGATTTCCCACCACGGGGACGAAGCCGGCCATGTTGGTCCCAACCGTCACCGCCCACAGCGCCAGCTGGTCCCAGGGAAGGAGATAGCCGGAGAAAGAGAGGAGCAGGGTGAGGAAGAGGAGTACGACACCCACCACCCAGTTGAACTCACGAGGGGGTTTGTAGGCGCCGTGATAGAAGACCCGGCTCATGTGGAGGAAGACGGAGAGGACCATCAGATGGGCGCCCCAGCGGTGCATGTTCCGGACCAGGGAGCCGAAGGCGACGTTGGTGGAGAGGGCCTCGATATCGGCATAGGCGGTCTCGGCCGACGGCGTGTAATAGAACATCAGGAAGATGCCGGTGATGGTCAGGAGGATGAAGAGGAAGAAGCTGAGACCGCCGAGACAGAGTGTGTAGGACAGCTTGACCCCGTGCCGCTTCACCTTCACCGGGTGGAGGTGATAGAGCACGTTGTTCATCACGACGTACGACCGGTTCCTCGGGCTGTCCGAGTATCCCTTTTTGAACGGCGAGCCAGGGCGGAGGATCGACTCGGCGACCTGGGAGCCCCAGACCTTGTCGTTCACCTCTTTGATTCTCGCCCCGATGCCGGGCTTACCGTTGCCGTTGGCCACGTCGCCTCCTACCAGCGCATCCCGTAGGCATAACCATTCTTGAAGTCCCTCTGCCCGGTGTCGAAATCCCAGGGCCGGCGGTCGAGACCGAGCTCCACGGCCTGCTCGGCGAGCGACCCCTCGAATTTGCCCAAGGTGATGACGTTGGTCGGGCAGCGATCGACGCACAGAGCGCACCGGGTGCACTCGTCTTCGTCGACCACGAAAAAGCCGAGATTCTGCGGATCCTCACCGGGGTGGTCGACATTGACTCCCTCGGTGATCGCATCGAGCGACAGGTAGTGGATGCACTTCCAGGGGCAGATGTCGACGCAGCCCTCGCAAATGATGCATTCGGCCTGATCGATGTGGAGGAACTGCTTGGGGCGGAGCTTGTCGGTGAAATAGTCGCCCTCGACCACTGCCAACTGATAGTCGTCGCGATATGGAGGCGTCTCGTCGACGACACCCTTGGGCATCAGCCTTCGCCTCTGACGAGCGGCCGCCCATAAGGCGAGCGTGGCGGTTCCTTGTCGGCGGACACAGGTGGGCCCTTCTTGATCTTCTGGAGCTGAAGGACGAACACGGCGGCCGCTCCGAGCATGACCAGGTGATAACCCATCGAGATCGAGTCTTTGATCGCGGCGTAGCTGAGCTGGACGTCGTTGCCCAGGACGAGCACCGGCGGGATGGTCAGGGCAACGCGTTGCGACGACCAGTCGAGATCGGTTTGTGCGAAGTTGAGCCATTCCGAGGGGACCATGCCGAAGATGATGACCAGCTCGATCCAAGAGATGAAGGCGGCGAACAGGGCGCGGGCCCAGGTCAACCGCTGATTGAGAACCCAGAGGAACAAGGCGCCGACAACCAGCATCTGGGATGCGCCGAAGACGACCAGATACCCGAGTCCCTTCCAAATCGCGCCGCGTGGGGATCCAATCGAAGATGCCTCCATCCTCCCCGGGCGCCAGGCTGGAATAGTGGATCCAGATCACCCCGACGACGAGAGCGACGAAGCCGAGACCGAGCAGTCCCCACCCGATGCTCTTGCGTCTGCTGTCGCTGAGTTCTGCCAGCCGGTACATCTCACGTTCTTCGGGCGCGCCGGTACAACCTGTTCACGTCGTTTCTACCACAACCCGGGTCTCGTTAGAGAACCTGCCGGGGACCCGGCAGCGGCGACGCAGTGGCTGCGGTGGGAATCGATGAAGTAGTTATGCTCCCGCCGTCCCGTTCCGCGACGAGGGAACCCTTGGCCGCAACCCAAACTGCAGACATCAGGGCCCTGCTCGGGGCCGGTGACGAAGACCGCGTCGCCGTAGCCCATTTCCTCGTCGGCGCCTTGTTCCTCGTCGTGGCCGGTGTCTTCGAGCTTCTCTCTCTCTTCGCCCTGAGATTCGGCGGGCTCGCCCCGATCAGCTACGGCCGGGCCGAGTCGCTGGCCAACGTCACCGTCATGCTCGGGTTCCTCGTCCTCACTTTGGCCGGCGGCATCTACTACGTCCTCCCCAGACTGACCGGGGCTCGGCTGTGGAGGAAAGAGCTGGCCTATCTCGGTCTGCTCGGGGTGTCCGGTCTGGTGGTCCTCGACCTTCTCGCCATCGTCTTCGGCTTTGGCGAAGGCCGCCAGCCGTTCGGCGTTCCCTGGTGGCTCCATCTCCCGATGCTGGCCGTTCTCCTCATCCCCCTGGCTGTCACCGTGATGACTATCCGGCGGCGCGAGGAACAACGGAGCTTCGTCACGCTCTGGTTCGTAATGGGTGGAGTCGTCTGGCTCCCATTGCTCTACCTCGTCTACACCGTTGGACAGCTCCCGTTCTTCTCCGCTCTCGGCGAGGAATACTCAGATCTCTTCTTCTCCGCCGGGTTCGTCACCCTCTGGGTGTTCACGGTGGGCAGCGGGCTCTTCTATTACACCCTCGTCAAGGAGCTGGACATCCCGCTCGCCTCCCGCCAGCTGGCCTCGGTTGGCTTCTGGTCGTTGGGATTCGCAGCAGCATGGTGGGGCTCAGCCCAGCTCGTGTTCGGCCCTGGGCCGGGCTGGATCGACGGAGTGTCAGCCGCGTTGGGCCTCGCCTTTCCGATTGGGGCACTGGCCAACGCATCGAATGCCTCGGTCACCCTCCAGGGCCACTGGGAGGAGCTGGGCGACAAGCCGGGGGTGGTGTCGGGGGTCTTGGGTCTCTACCTGGGAGTGGCAGTGGCAATCCTCGCCAGCTTCGCCTCCTTCCCGTCCGTGGGATCGGTGACCGCGCTCACGGCTTATTGGGAGGCGATCGAATATGCCGCTCTCTACGGGGTGGGAGTGCTCCTTGCCGCCGGGATCGTGTTCGAGGCCCTGCCCCGTGTCGCCGGTCGTGAGCTGGCCTCTCTGGACCGCCCCCGGTCGTTCAATCGCTGGACTGTGATCGGCGTCGGCGGCGTCGCGGTCAGCCTTGTGGCATCCGGGCTGGTCAGCGGCTACTCGTGGGTGGCCGGGTCCAATAGCGCGGCCTATGTCGACGTTGGTGAAGGTTGGGCTGCGGGAGCCGGGACGGCCGAGGTCCTGCTGCTCGTTGCATTCGGGTTCGGCATCATCGCCTTCCTCGGCCAGCTGGCTTACGCCGCCACAGTCCTCGGGACCGTCACCATCGGGAAGGCGGTCCCCCAGGAGGTGCTGGTCTACGGGTTGGAGCCGCCGGGCGGCGAGGAAGTCGCTGATGAGTGAGCTGAGCGCCGCCGCTGCCGAGGCCTTGGGCATCCCCGAGGCGATCGTCTCGCGGTCGGCTGCCGCCCGCGCTGAGGAAACCGGGATGACCGTTGACGAGGTTCTCGCCGCATGGGCCGGTGGCGGGGACATCCCGGCTCCTGTTTCCTCCCCCGGGAGCGAAGCGACTTTGGGTGAGGTGGATCGGCCGGAGGCCGAGACGGAGGGGGCTCCGGAACCCGTAAGAGACGACACTCCCCCCTCCCCGCCTCCGGCGGTACTCCCCCCTGCGGGGAGAGAAATGCCGCCGCCGGCCGTTCCCGGAAAGCCACCGGTCCTGATCGGAGAGACCGACAACCCGATCGCGGTGCTGGTGGGCGCGGTCGGTCTGTTCGTCGCTCTCTTCCTGGTCGGCGTTGTCGGCCCTTCCCTACCCACAGAGAACCCGGGGGCACGCACCAGTGAGCTGCCCTACAGCGCTGCGGGCCTCCATGGGCAGGACATCTACCAGTCTGTGGGCTGCGCTTCGTGCCATACCCAGATGGTCCGTCCCGTGATAGCGGACGTCGGCCTCGGTGCGGTCTCTCTCAATGACAGCAACCAGGTGCTCGGCTCACGCCGCTTCGGGCCGGATCTCTCCGATATCGGTGGACGTACCTCTGCCAGCCAGATCGAAGCAGTGATAACCGGTTTCGATGGTCATCCGTCGCTGTCGCTGTCTACGGAGGATCTCGACGCGCTGGTCACCTATCTGGTCGAGTCGGCGACTCTCGAGGAGGCTCCGGCAGAAGAGCCCGTCGAGGAAGAGGCGGCTGAGGAAGAGGCAGCGGCTCCATGAGCGATCTGAGCGCTGCCGCGGCCGCTCTCGGCGTCCCTGAGGCCATCGTGCAACGGTCGGCTGCGGCGCGCGCCACCGAGACCGGGATGACCGTCGACGAGGTGCTGGCCGCCTGGGCCGGTGGCGGATCGGTAGCAGGAGCTCCCGCTCCGTCTGCGGAGGACGCGCCACCCGCTGAGGTCGAAGAGGCAGTCGAGGAAAAGGCCGCCCCCTCCCCGCCTCCGGCGGTCGTTCCCCCTTCGGGTGGAGAGACGCCGGTCGAGCCGGCTGCGGCCCCCGCAGGTCCGGTGACTCGTTCGCCTGTCCCGGCCGAAGTCACCGCTGCCGAGGCAGCAGGTTTGCCCGAGGTGGTCACGGTGCCTACTGCAGGGATCAGGGAGCGCCCCAACTTCGCCATCCCTCGGTGGCTGGCCGCGGTGATGCTGATCATTCCCGCTTTCGCTCTGTTCGCCCTGGGCGGGTCCGCCACCGGCGAATGCGGCGAGTCGACCGAGCTCGACACCGACGTGATCACCGGTGAGGTGGTGAATTGCGACGGGACCGAGTTCACCGGATCCGGCACCGGGGGCGGTGGCGCCGACTTCATCGCCATGGGCGAGGACGTCTACATGAACGTCGCCAACTGCGACGGCTGTCATGGCGCCCAGGGAGAGGGTGGGGTGGGACCAGGTTTCGCCGGGGTGGTCAACACCTTCGGCTCCTGCGCCGATCACATCGAGTGGGTCACCCTCGGCTCGGCCGGTTTCCAGGCCGACGGGCGGGGAACCTACGGGGACACAGGCAAGGCGATAAACGGAGGCATGCCCGCATTTGGGGATAGTTTGAGTCCCGAGCAACTCGCCTCGGCAGTCGCCTACGAGCGGGTCCGTTTCGGTGGCGCCGACCCGGCCGAGGTCCTGACCGACTGTGGTCTCGCACCGGCGGAGGGTGAGGAAGGCGAAGAGGGCGGTGCCCCCGGTGAGACGACTCCGGGCTCGACCACCCCCGGTGAAGAGGCCCCGGCAGACGGCGAGACAACGACCACCGTGAGCGGCGCCGAGGCTGCGATCGCCCGCGTGCCCTGACCCCTTTCCGATTTTTTTCTCAGTCGCCAAGTTTTCGCAACGCGCGGCGCAAGGGCTTCGCCTCGATCCGGCCCTCAGCCAACACCACGTCGTCGGGACCGAGGAGCACCGGAACTCGCAGGCCGTAATCCCTGGTCAGTGCATCGTCACCATCGATATCGATCTCCGAGAGGGTCCCACCCCTCTCTCGAACCGCCTGTTCCACCAGAGGGCGGGCCTCGTCACAGAGATGGCATCCGGGCCGGATCAAGAATTTGCAGATCAAATATTTCAAGTAACCACTCTCGGTGACCGATAATGGACGGGCATGCAAGAAGGAGGGTCAACCGTTCCCCTCATACCTAGGGCACGTTCGTCCAAGGTGTGAACGGATAGCCTCCCAGCCCGCCCCACGGTACGGCACTCTCCTTCGTGTGTAGATGAGGCCCCCGCCTAGCGGGGGCCTCATCTTTTTCCGCCCGGGCGATCGGGTCTGCCATCGTGGGGGAGTTGAGACCCGCCACTGCCATCGTCCTGATCATCCTGTTGGTGCTCATCGCCGTGGCCGGGGTCATCCAGCTGATGTCGATCCTGTCCCAGCCAGGGTGACCGCAACTCCAGCCGACAGATTCATCTCCTCGTCGGCGGCACCATCACGAACCGCAATGGCGATCAACCCGGACGAGTCGACGTGCAGCAAAGCCTCGCCGGGCTCCACATCCGAATATGCCCCGGCCCAAGGGATGGTGTGGAGAGAAGCGCCGACTTTCATCGTGAGGACCGATCCGGGCGCCAACCCCACGGCAACCAGATCATCGGGACCGATGTTGGTCTGAACGTTCCCGAACCGATCGACCCACCACGCCTCTCCGATGACAAGGCTGCCTTCGATCTCAGGAAGCGGCAGCAACAAGGGCTGGACCGAGTCGGGGCCGAGCTCGGTGCCGAGATCGCGGATCGCCGCTTCCCCCGAGGCGAGGAGCGCTGCAGCAGGCGCGAACACGTCACGGCCGTGGAAGGTCTCCCCGGGTGAGGGGATCCTGGCCTCGGGATTGTCGATCGAAACCATCACCCGGGCCCCTCCCACCATCGCCACCGCCGGGGAAAGGACGCCATTGTCCGGGCCGACGAAGAACCCCCACTCGGTCTCGACCGCCAGCGCATGGCGCTCCGAGCCCACCCCGGGGTCGACCACCACCAAGGCCACACCTTCAGGGAGGTACTGGATGGCTCGGGTGAGGCTCAGAGCAGCCGCCTTCACGTCTCCCCTCGGCGTGCCATGTCCGACATCGATCACCCGTGAGTCGGGGGCGAGCTTGGCCAGCACCCCGTGCACCACGCCGACGAACTCGTCAGCGAGGCCGAAGTCGGAGAGGAAGCTGATGGGGAGTGCGTTGAGTGTCATGCGTGGCCCTATATTGCCGCGATGTCCGAGCCCACCCACGACGGTGTCGCGCGCGAGGTGTCGCGGGCGCGGGTAGCCATGTTGATGGGGAGCGTCGACACAGGAAAGACGACGCTCGCCCTCCAAGCCGCCCGCCTCGCCTTGGCCGCGGGCCGCACCGTCGCGATCGTCGACGCCGATGTCGGCAATTCCACGATCGGTCCCCCGGCGTGCGTCGGGCTGAAGGTGCTCCGCGTTCCCGAGGACATCGATGACGTGCACACGCCCGACCGGCTCCACTTCGTCGGGACGATCACCCCGGCCCGACTCGTCCTCCAACAGGTCGTCGCCACGGCGGCAATGGTCGACCAGGCCCGGGAGATGGCCGACCTGGTGATCCTGGACACCACCGCAGTGGTCTCGGGAGTCGCCGGCGAGACCCTGAAGTACCACAAGGCAGAGCTGTGCCGGCCCGACAAGGTGGTCGCGCTGCAACGGGGTGGGGAGATGGAGCCGGTAGTGGGGATGCTCAGGCGGTTCCTCGGAATGGAGGTGACGGTGACCCCGGCCGACCCAAATGTCATGCCTATCTCCCCAGACGAACGGGCGCAAAGGAGGACCGAGGCCTTCGCCCGGGCGCTTGCGCCCCCACTCGAGCGCTGGAAGGTCCGTCCCACCGTGTTCGCTCCCACTCTTCCCATGGGTCTCAACCTGGGGCGGCTCGACGACGTCCTGGTCGGGGTACAGGACGAAGGTGGGGGCTGTCTCGGCCTGGGAATCCTGAGCAACGAGGACGACGGTCTCCGAGTGATGACCAATACCGGCGAAGGGATGAAAGGGCTCAGGCTCGGGTCGATGCGGCTCGATCCGGGCACCCTCGAATCGAGCGTGATCAGCCTGCGCGAGGTCATGTTCGGGATCTGAGTGGTGGGATTCTGGTTTTGGGTATTGGGTGATCGGCCCGTACGTCCGATATACACTCGATGCCCGGGAAGAAGCACTGGCTGTCTCTGCTGCTCGTCGCCTTCGCCTCGACGGCCATTGGCCTGGCCGCGGCAGCTGACTCGGGGACGGAGAGCGCCTTCGTATCCCTGATCAACTCCACGCGTGCCAACAATGGAATGGCCCCCCTTCAGGTGGACGGTGGGCTCCAGGGACATGCCCGCAACCACACCCAGGACATGATCGCCTCTGGTGGGATCTACCACTCCAGCTCGGCTGAGCTCTCAGCGGCCGCGGGGAGTGGCTGGTCGAGGGTCGGGGAGAACGTCGGCAACGGCCAAACCCCAGAGACACTGCACAGCGCTTTCATGAATTCCTCGGGGCACGCCGCCAACATCCTCGGCGACTACAACTACGTAGGCGTCGGCACCGGAAACAGCGCCGACGGGTCGCTCTGGGTAACGGTCGTCTTCATGAAGAAGGGCGAGACGGCGCCGCCCACGACAGCGGCGCCGCCGCCGACTGAGGCGCCCGCTCCGCCCCCACCGTCGGACTCACCCGCTCCCACCAACCCACCCTCCGGTGAAGCGGTCCCCTCCGCTCCGGCGTCGACCACGACTTCGACAACGACCACGACGCTGGCTCCCACCACGACCACGACCATGATCGTGCCGCCGGACAAGGCGGTGGCCCCGGGCCAGTCGTGCATCGAGGCAACCCGGTTCGCCCAGCTCTGCCACGACTGAGTTTCGAGTTCTGGGTGGTGAGTGTTGGGTTTGGACTCACCATTCACCACTCACCACCCAAGACTCATACACAAACGCCCGAGTGACCTACCTGAGCCTCCTCCGCACTTCCCCGAACGGACGGTGCTCTGATCTGCCTCTCGGGCGTTCGCAATACCGAATGTAGGACCCGGCTGAGCGCGAGGCAACGACCTTGACCTGATCGTCGTCTATCGCTACCGAACGTAAGCTTGTGACAAATGGGCGGCCAGTCCGGTCCGGAGAGGGGTTACCAACAGGAATCCCGGGTTTCCACAGGGTTTGTCCACACGGCTTTGTTCACAAGTTTCTAACCCGAATTTTCGCGACCTGAGACGAGAGCGTGGAGCAAGGGCCTGAAACTGACCTCGATGGTGTCGTACACCTCACCTAGCGCCAGGTCGAGCTCGAGGTCGGTCACCTGGGGCTCGGCGAGCCGGCCACGGAGCACGAGACCATCCTCGTGGTCGAGGGCGAAGTGCGCCCGCCAGCCTCTCATGTTGCGTCGTAGGACCTGACCGAACAACTCCGCTCCTGCCTCGGACGCGGGCAGCACGTAGGCCTCGTACTCCAGGCTGCGCTCCCCGACCGTGAACCAAACGGTGGTGGCATCGCGGGTCTCCTGGCGCATCCTCACCGCCCAGCGCCCTTCGACCTCCTCGGAATACTCGACACTCGAATCGGGGTCGGCCACCCAATCCTCGATCCGCCGCTCCAACACCTCCCTCATCCCCATCGCAGCTCCACCCTCGGCTCGAGCTCACCAACCACCCGTCCGCCGCCCAGCACCTTGGGGCGGGCGTGGTCGGCAAGACGGTCGGCGGCAACGGCTGAGAGCTCATCCAATGCCGCCAACGTGGCGACGACGGCCACATCGGCAACCTCTTGAATCCCGTCCCAGGACTTGACCGCAACACCGAGCCGTCCCTCGATGGCCACCCCGATACAGCCGGCCGCCCCTCGCTTGGCGGCACCGTTGATCGCAACCGCCACTGCGGCGTCACCATTGGCCGTTCCAGACGCCAGCGCCGGGTATCGATGCATCGCCCCGAACACGGCTCCGAGACGGGGCGAGCTGGCGAGACGGGCATACAGAAGAGCCATCGCACGGGTGGTGGTGCGGTGGACAGGAGCCCCGCACCCATCGACACCTACCGGCGAGCCCGAGAATCCGCTCAGGTCGGTGATCGCGTCGGTGATCGTCGCCTGGATCGGGTGATCGGGCGCCAGATATCCGTCGATCGGCCAGCCTTGCGCCCGGCACGCCCTCAACCACGCAGCATGCTTTCCCGAGCAGTTGTGCCACACGCGCCTCATCTGCTCATTCCCCCCTCTCCTCAGCCGCGTGGTCGCCGTGTCGGACAAGGGCCAATCCGGCGGGCATTGGAGAGCGGACTCGTCGAGACCGACCCCGGCGAGCATCGCCTCGACCAGTGCGACGTGAACCGGCTCACCATCATGAGACCCGGAGGCGACCGCCAACTCGAGCGGGCTGAGCGAGGCACCGCTCTCCTGGGAAACGAGGGCCTGAAATGGCTTGGACGCCGATCTGAGGAAGAAGGGCTGGTCGATGTCGCCGGAGGAGGCCACCAGCGCCCCTTCAGGGGTGAGGACCGCGACGGCTCCATCGTGCATCGTCTCGACCAGGCCCGAGCGGGTTCGCGCCGCGAGCAAACTTTCAGCCTGCCGGCTGCGCTTCGCCCTGCTGGCTCCGATACCGGGCGATGATCTCGTCCTGAAGGGCGTCGATCACGGTGTGGAGCTGACGACGCTGGGCAGAGAGCTCAGACTCCACCTCCTGGAGACGCTCGATTGCCTCGCTGAGCTCCTCGCTGCTCAGCTCGGGGAGCTGGGTGAGGATGCCGTCGTCCATGATCTTGTCGATGAGACGACGACCCGTGGTCGCGGGAAGGGGGGGCATTGTGTCGATATGGCGAAGGTTGGGCTCGCCGCCGAGGGTCATCCCGGCCGCGAGGATCTCGGGCAGCGCCTCGATCAGCGTCCGGCTCTCCTGACCGTTGCGGCGGCGCATCTCGAAGTTGAGGAGGTCGACCCTCCCATGGAGCAGCCGCCGGTAGTAGGAGATCTGCGTTTCCACGTCCTCTGCAGACTCGCGGCGCTGACGCAGCTCCTCGAGGCTCGCTTCGTCGATGTCGGCGAGATACTCGGGCTCGAGGACGGTGTCGATCCTGCGTCTGTGCTCGGTCACAAGCGGCAGGCTACCTGCACGCCCCTGCGAGCGTTGCGTAAGGGTTCACCGCCGCCGACCCCCGACCACCGGGATGGATCTCGAAGTGGAGATGGGGCGGCCCCCCACTGGCGTTGCCGGTGTTCCCGTTGAACCCGATGGTCTGGCCCTGGCTCACCGAGTCCCCGGAGCCCACGTTGTAACCGGAGAGGTGGGCGTAGTAGAAGCCAATGCCGTTGTCACCCTGCAGCCAGATCGTCTTGCCACCCAGTCCGCTGCTCCCGACTGCAACCCGACCGGAGGTCACCGCGTACATCGGCTCCCCGTCCGCAGCGAACATGTCAGTCCCCTTGTGTGCCCGACCGCCTGACCTAGACGCACCCCATGAGTCGATGAAGGAGGTCCGGCCCGGCGTGAAGGGGCAGATGAACGATCCAACCTGCACCGAGCCCGCGGCTCGCTGCCGGGCCCGTGCCGCCAGCTCGGCCTGTTCCCGGTCGTACTCGGTGGCCAGCTCCTTGCAGCGCCCGGACAGCTTGGCGTACGCGGCCTGCTCTGCCTCCATCGCCGACTCCTGGTTGACCCTGGCATCGAGCTTCTGGGCCTCGACGGTCTCGAGCTCGACCCGGGTCGCGTCGAGGACTGATTGGAACCGGTTCAGCTCGCTGCGTGCGGCCACGAGCTCATCGAGCGATTCCTGTCCCCCAGTGGCCGCGGCAGTCAAGAACTCGGAGGTTGTCATGAACTCGTCGACCGACGATGCCGAGAAGATGATGCCGGGGCTGGAGAGCCCGCCGCGCATATAGAGCTCCACCGCCTGCTCCTCGATCCTGGACTGGATTTCATCGAGCTCTTCGGTGTGGCTGCTGACCGATCCAGCGACCGAGTCCTGCTTCCTCTCAACCCGTTCGACATCCTGGACTGCGGTCTCATATTCCCGGGCGGCGGCCTCGAATGCAGCTTGGGCGGCGCGGTACTCCTCCAACTGCGCCCGGGAATCGGCACAGGCCTCCTCCACCTGTGCTTTGGTGACCGCCTGAAGAGTCAATGGGAAGAGCACACCAACGAGACTGGTGAGGGTGAGGAGGGTGATGACGCGGGCAGGCGTCCTCTGGGCACGCATCGGCGGGAAGGCTAACCCGCGACCCGGTTTGGCTCTACTCCGTTGTCCCGGCAGTGAGATCGCTCACAAGACCAGCAGCAGCAGCGGGTAGTAGATCGCGGCGGCGAGGGCGACGCCATCCAGGCTGACCAGGGCTCCCGGCGGGCGCTCGGTGAGGACGACGCGGCCGGTACGGACCATCGAGGACAGACCACGACCGGCGAGGAGAGCCACGGCGATCCCGAGCCCGACCAGGAGATAAGAGACGATGGAGAGGTCCCAAATCAGGGCAGCAGCCACGGCGGCCAGAACGGCCCCGAGAGCAGTGACCGAAAAGGGATCGAGGAGCGGAATCGGAGGGATCCTCTCGACCACCGCCGAGAGTGCGACGGCGGCGATCACCGAAACGAGGAAGACGTCGACGGCGTTCGCTTCTGGAGAGGCTGCGGATCGGGAAACGACCAGGGACGCTGTGCCCAAACCGCCGAGTAATGAGACCATCAGCGTGGGGCTGAAGACGTCCACCTGCCGGTAAATGGGGAAGGCAACGGCCCATCCGAGCCCAACCGCCACTGCGATCACGAGCGCAAGGGCATAACCCTGGCCACCGGCGACGTGTGCGGCCATTGCCGACCCGGCCGAGGTGACGACCACGGGGAGTGCGGCGAATTCCCGACCTCTGGCGGCGAAGGCCGTGCCGACGTCGACGGCCCAGGCGGCCACGATCAGCACCAGGGCAGCCGCCCACAACTCCTGGCCTTGGGTGTTCGCCAGGATCGCCACGAGTGCTACTGCGGCCGGCAGAAACCCGATCAAGTCGATCGCCGAGAAAGTGGTTGCCGGCTGGCTCCCCCCGGAGACCGGCGGCAGGAGAACGACTTCGTCGTGCTCGGTGACGCTGTCGTCCATCGATGCCGTCTCGCCATTGACCCAGACCCGCGCGGTCTCGACACCCCGCCGGAAGTCGGGCCCGAATTTCTCGGACGCGGCCTCGATGACCTCGCCAACCGTGTCCGACGGGACATCGAGCCGCGAAGTACCGGCCAGTTCCCGGAGGTTTGCGAACAGGCGAAGCTTGGCCATGGGTCGAGAGTAGAGCGTACCGACATCACCTCGCGGCTCCCGGCTGCCTTCGCCTACTCTCGATGTATGGGCGAAACGGTGATGGTGGCGGTCGACGTGCCCCTGGTTGGAGACGAGCGCCATAAGAACTGGGCCAAGGTGGTCGAGTCGGTCGACGACACCCGGGCGTCGGGATGGGCCTTCGAGGGTCCATTCGTGGCCACGGGAGGGATACAGGATCTGCCGATGGGGGCGACCCTCCTCGTCTACGGCGAGCGCGGGTCGAGGGCCAACCCTCAGATCAGCGCCAGGGTCTACACGGTCAACGCCGATTCCACCCTGAGCCTGGAGGCCGAGGCGAAGGGCAAGGCTTGGGCCCGCACCCTTCGAGACCACGTGGAGCGATGCCTCGGGGCCGGGGAGAGGCTGCCGGATCTGTCCTTCCTCTCCGACGAGACGCTCGCCGACGAGTTGAGGCGACGCGGCTGGGACGTCGAGAGAGCATGAACGCGATACAAGTAGTTGAGCTGGGAGGGCCCGAGAATCTCGTCCTCGCCGACCTACCCGATCCCGAGCCGGGGCGGGGAGACCTCCTGGTGGATGTGGAGGCTGCGGGTGTCAACTACGTCGACATCTATCACCGAACCGGTCTCTACGACCTGACCCTCCCATTCACCCCAGGGATGGAGGGAGCTGGGACCGTCGCGGGCGTAGGCCCCGGCCGTCAACGACTTTGGGGTCGGCGACCGGGTGGGTTGGACCGATGTGCGCGGCTCGTACGCCGAGCGCCATCTGGTCCCGGCGGACCGAGCGGTGCCGGTCCCGGACGGCATCGATCTGACAACCGTGGCCGCGGTGTTGCTCCAGGGTTTGACCGCCCACTACCTGGCCACCGATACCTTCCCGCTGGATGCCGGCGACCGATGCCTCATTCATGCCGGCGCCGGCGGCGTCGGCCTCTTGCTCACCCAGGTGGCCAAGCTGCGGGGCGCGGAGGTCTTCACCACGGTCGGGACATCGGCCAAGGCCGAGCTGAGCCGTGCAGCTGGATCGGACCATGTCATCGTCTACACCGAGACCGACTTCCAGGGAGCAGTTGAAGAGGTAGCCGGGATAAAGAGTCTCGACGTCGTCTACGACGGGGTGGGCGCCGATACGTTCATGAAGGGCCTCGATTTGCTGCGGCCGAGAGGGATGATGGTCACCTTCGGCAACGCTTCGGGCCCCGTCCCCGAGATCTCGCCGCTCGTCCTCTCCCAGAAGGGGTCGCTCTTCCTCACCAGGCCGACCATGGCGCACTATCTGCAAACGAGGGAGGAGTTGCTCTCTCGCAGTCAGGACCTCTTCTCGTGGCTCGAGTCGGGAAGGCTCGAGGTGCACATCGACCACCGATACCCGCTGGCCGAAGCGTCGGCGGCTCACGCCGCGCTCGAGGCGAGGGAGACCACCGGCAAGGTGCTCCTCCGCCCTTGACCTCGCCCGACCGAAGCACACGCTCACTCAAGAGCCGGATTTGGTGGGCGATCTCACTTCCCGCCATCAGACTCGGAGCCAGGATCTTCTGGAGGCTGCGAATCGATCGGGGGCCGGGCTTTCCCGAACCGCCGTTCGTTGTCGCCGCCAACCACTACTCCTTCCTCGATCCGCCGCTGGTGGGGGCGGTCTACGGGCGACGATCCCGGTTCATCGGCCTCATCGATCTCTACGGGAACCACAAGACGCTCGACTGGGCGCTGAATGGCTGGGACACCATCACCGTCCATCGGGGCACCGTCCCGCTCGGCACCGTGCGCCAATGTCTCAGCCAGCTGGAGGCCGGTGGAGTCGTCGGGCTGTTCCCCGAGGGAATCCGGGTGGAGAGGTTCGGCGAAGCCGGCTTCAAGAGGGGGGCTGCGTGGCTGTCAGTCCGGACGGGAGCGCCACTCGTGGCGGTGGCGGTGAAAGGCACCGACCAGGTGTTGGGGATCGACAACAAGTTCCGCAAGGGCCGGGTCGAGGTGATCGTCGGGCCTACTCTCCATCCGACCGGCACCGACCACGCCGCAGTTGACGACCTGACTCGTCGGTGGGCGGATTGGGTGGGGCAGCAGCTGGGATAATCCAGGGCCAATGCCCGGTCTCGAGTACATAACGGACAAGCCCCCCAACGCGGCGATCCCGGTTTCCGAGCTCGATGGGAAGCTCATCCCCCAGGACCGCGCGTACATGCGAAACAGCTTCGATATCCCCGACGCCGAGGGAGTCAGCGGGGTGGTCGAGGTGTCGATTCCAGGACTCCCGCCCACGACGCTGACATCCCAAACGCTCTCGTCGCTCGATCAGGTCGAGATCGACATGGTCCTCGAGTGCGCCGGCAACGCCCGGTCACTGGTGCGACCGGAAGTGAGCGGTCTGGAATGGGGTCTTGGCGGGGCTTCACCGATCCGGGCAGGAGGAGTGCGGCTGATCGACGCCCTAGGAGAGATCCCTGGCAAGATCATCGAGTTCGTCCTAACCGGGGCTGACCAAGGCACGGTCTGGCCGGAAGGAGAGATCAACTACCAGTTCTCTGTCCCCGCGCAACGTGTCATGGATGGTTCGGCGCTGCTCATGCTCAGCTGGGGAGGCGATCCGCTCGCACTCGAGCACGGGGGACCGATCAGATTCCTCATGCCCGGGGACTACGCGATGAGATCGGTCAAGTGGCTGACCAGGATCGAAGGTGTGACCGAGCCGTTCGAGGGTCATTTCGTCAACCGATACCGGTATTTCGGCGATGAAGAGCTCGACGATGGCTCATCGGTGGGAACGATCCGGGTCAGGTCGGTGATAGCCCGACCGGGGAAAGGCGAGATCGTCCCGGCTGGAACCACGACGGTGAGTGGCTCGGCCTGGTCCGGAGCCGGGACCGTGGAACAGGTCGCGGTGTCGCTCGACCGGGGTGTGACATGGGAACCAAGCGAGATCACCGCTGGCGCCGGAGCGTTGGCCGCGGTCGCCTGGCGGCACGAGATCGTTGTCACGCCGGGCCGGCACACGGTCATGGCGCTTGCCACCGACAGCGCCGGCAACAGCCAACCTCTCCTCCCCCGTTGGAACAAGAACGGTTACGCCAACAACGTGGTGCACTCGGTCAGTTTCGAGGCTTTCTGACCTCAGATGAAGATCGTCTGCGCCCCCTCCGAGAGCTCGATGAAGTCGGTGGCGCTGATGATCCCCTCCACTCGCTCGTAGAGGTCCTCTTCGTTCACATGCATCATGTCGGCCGACATCCGGCAAGCCCAGAGGTGTCCCCCTGAGTCTGTGATCATCTCAAGGAACTCCGGTACCGACGGCACATCGATTCCCTCGATCTGCTTCTTCATCATGTGAGTGGCGAAAGAGGTCATCCCGGGAAGCCCCATGAGCATGGGCGGCATGTGGGTGGCAGGGTTGCCCAACGGCGTGAACTGCAGCTGGCCCATCGTCTCCTTGTTGATCATGTCGAAGCCCCAGAACGTGAAGAAAAGGTGGGTCTCGATCCCCTCGCCGAGAGCGGCGTTGGCCAGGACCAGACCCGGATATGCCATGTCCAGGGATCCCTTGGAGCAGATGATCGCCAGCTTGCGACCGGTCGATTCGTCTTCGAAGACCGGAATCGGCGCTTCGAGTGTTGTCGTCATTCGATACCTCCTGTCAAACACAGCCGACCGGCTTGGGCAGCCCTGCGATGTAGGCCATCTTCTTGGCCGGCTTCTTGGGATACAGCTGGAACAGCTCTTTGGTCGGAATTCCACCGACGTTGGTGACGCGACGCAATGTCGGCGTCTCGCCCTCGGTCTTGAAGTCGTCGCGCAGGAACCTGATCGCCTTCCAATGTGCCTCGGTCATCTCGATGCCGATGTTCCGAGCCAGTTGCGACCCCAGTTCCTCAGTCCATTCGTCGTATTCGGTCATGAACCCTTCATCGTCGACGCGAACCTCACGGTCGGCGATCGTTGCCACGGCCATCACATCATCTCCTTTTGTCTGGATGCGTTGTCTGGTGCCTCCGGCGTCTTGCCGGACATCGACATCAGTGTCGGGACCGGGAGCTTTCGCCCGGGAAGCAGGCCGTGCCAGTAGACCCATTTGAATCCGACCTTCCCCCAGTGATTGATCGAAGTCTCCCGGAGAAGGGACATCGGGCCGATGCCGGCAACCGGGTACTTGCCGGCGAGAGGCTCGATCTCGTAGTTGAAATCGATCAGAAGAGCCTTTCCATCACCGGTTTCGACGAAGCAGTTCGCGTGACCGTCGAAGCGATGGGTCATTGCCTCGCCCCGGACGTGCTGGAGGAAGTTCTCGGTGAAGATCTCCACCGCGAAATGCGCCACGGAGCCGGCCTTGGACGTGGGAAGGTCCGCGGCGTCGCCGATGGCGAAGACGTTGTCCCACTTCGGTGAGAGAAACGTCTCCTCGTCGACCGGCACGTAATTGAGCTCGTTGCCCATCCCGCTACGGGCGATGAAGTCAGCGCCCATGTTGAGTGGCACAGTTACCAGGAGGTCGAACGAGATCTCCCGCTCGTCGTAAGAGACGATCGCCTTGGCATCGTTGTCGACCCTCTCGATATAGAAATCGGATTCGAGCTCGATCCCGCGCTCATCGAGCAGCCCGCCGAGGAGCCTCGAGGCCACCGGCTTGGTGAAGGCGCCGTCCAAAGGGGTCACATAAGTGATTTCGACCCGCTCCCGCATACCTCGCTCCTTGAAGTAGGAGTCGGCCAGGAAGGCGAACTCCAACGGAGCGACCGGGCATTTGATCGGCATCTCGGTGATGTGGACCACCAGCCTGCCGCCTTCCCAATCACGCAACCGCTCACCAAGGGCGGCGGCGCCGTCGAGGCTGTAGAAGTCGAACACGCTCTTCCGCCATTCAGGGCCGTCCATTCCTGGGGTCTGGTCGGGGCGTGGGCTGGTGCCGGTTGCGACAACCAGATAGTCGTAAGGTATGACCGTCCCATCGACCAGTCTGACCCGGCTCAGATCGGGTTCGACCACATCGACCTCACCCATCGTGAGGTTTATCCCGCGACCGATGAGGTCACGTTTGGGCCGCACCACATCCTCGGGGCGATAGCGGCCGAAGGGGATGAACAGGTAGCCGGGCTGGTAATGGTGTGACTGCTCCTGGTCGACCACAACGATCTCCCATTGGTCCCTGGGAAGCCTGCGTCTCAGGCGATTGGCCACCATCGTCCCGGCGGTACCCGCACCCAGCACGAGCAAGCGCTTCACCTGCTTTTGCTCGGCCAATATGGCCTCCTCGCTATCTACTCCGATCATCGACCGGGGGAGGAAGATCAGACCAGAGGACGACGTACTCCCCCGTCGGGACCAATGGCAGGTATGTGCGGTACTAGGGGATCAGCCCGGCGATGCTTGCCGCCACCGCCTGCGGATTGTCGAGATGGGCCTTCCATGCGTCGGCCACCACCTCGAAGCCGGCTTCCGGCATCGCCTCTTGCACCCTGTCCACGGATTCGCGGGGGACGTCGCCGGCGTCGCTCCACAGATACCGGGTTTGAGCGGATATGTCGGCGAGCTTGGACGGCACCTGGGAGGCGGCCGGGGTGCGCCGGTACGCCCGAATCGACGCCGTTGTGTCGACGATCGTCTCGGCCAGGTCACGTGCCTCGACCTGTGACTGTGTCGGGCACCATCCGCCGGTCTCGCAGTTGGGAGCCCATCGGCCCGCTGCGAGCGGGCCGCCGGTCTCCAAGGCGAAGGTGGCCGCCGTCCCAACCCAGGGCAGCCTCTCCACGAACTCGACGAAGCCGTCGCGCCGGTAGAAATCGACGTCGATCATCACCAGCCCCGCTACCAGCTGGGGTTGGGTGACGGCGATCTCGGCACCGACCTCGCCGCCGATCCCGACGCCCGCGATGATCACCGGCTGGCTGAAGCTCTGCTGGATGGCATCGGACACTTCCTCGGCCATCGAGGCGACGGTGTGCTGGGGGCCCTCGACCGGAATCCTCTCACTGAGCCCGAAGCCGGGGAGGTCGACGCGGATCACCGAGAAGCGAGGATCCAGCTCCGCCGAGACCCCATCCCAGATGACGCCACCGGCAACGTCCACGTCGTGGAGGAGCACCAGAGGGATCGCACCATCGCCTTCCCTGACCACGTTGAGACTGGTGCCGGCCGAGGTCACGATCGGATTCAGCTCCAAATCGTCGAGTGCTACGTCTTCGATCAGTGTGATTCGATCCAGCGTGACCGAAGTCCAAATCGCGATGCCGGCCGCAGCAAGCAGGAGCACGAGCACGAAAATCCGGAGAACGACCCGGGTCGAGGACTCTTCCTTGGGCGGAGGGCGAAGACCACTCATAGGGAGTGTCTCGGCTGGTGACAGCCGAGGTTTAGCCCGAGATCGAAATCCTCTGTCCCGGAAGTCCCCGCCATGAGCCCACGATAGGAGTCGCTTCTGTTCAACCCATGCGTTTGACGACCGTCTCGGTGATCAGATCGACCGAGGGGATGGCCATGTCTTCCAGGGCCTCGGCGGCGGGCAGCGGGATGTGTGGCGTCGTGATCCGGACCACCGGCCCGTCAAGGTCCCAGAAGACCTCGTCGGCGACTATCGAGGCGATCTCTGCGCCCCAGCCGCAGAGCCGCGGGTTCTCCTCGACCGTGAAGAGGCGGCTCGTCTTGGCCACCGATCCGAGGATCCTCTGCGTGTCCAGCGGCACCAGCGTGCGCACATCGATGACCTCAGCCGAGATGCCGTGCTCCCCGAGTCGCTCGGCGGCCTCGAGAGCCCGGGGCACCATCAGTGCCAGCGCGGCGATCGTGCAGTCGGTGCCTTCCCGAGCCACTCGCGCCACACCGAGCTCGTCGACGATCTCGCCGTCCGGGATCTCCTCCTTGTCGGCCATGAGTGACTTGTGCTCGAGGAAAACCACCGGATCGGGATCGCGCACCGACGCGGCCATCAGACCGACGACATCGAGAGGCGTCGAGGGGGCTACCACTTTGAGGCCGGGGATCATCATCACCCAGTTCTCGACGCTTTGAGAATGTTGTGCCCCGAAACGAGAACCGCCGCCGTTGGCCGTCCGAACCACGATCGGGATGCTCACCTGGCCCCCTGTCATGTAGCGGGACTTGGCAATCTCGTTGGCGAGGAGGTCGAAGCAGACTGCGATGAAGTCGGAGAACATGATCTCGGCGATCACCGGCACCCCGGTCATCGCCGCGCCCATTGCCGCGCCGAGGATGGCCTGCTCCGAGATCGGAGTGTCGCGTATGCGGTCTGGCCCGAACTCTTCGACCAGGCCGACAGTCGTCTTGAACACCCCGCCCGCCCCGGCGATGTCCTCCCCCAGCATCACCAGGTCGGGATCACGCCTCATTTCCTGTGCGATGCCATAGGCCACCGCATTGCGGTAGGTCAGTTCCGCCATGCCGACCCCCCATCCGCCCACACATCTGCGAGAAGGTGCTCCTCGGAGGGCATGGCGCCGCTCTTGGCGAACTCCGTCGCCTCGTCGACCCTTCGGGCCACATCCTGTTGGATCGCGCTCAGATCGCCTTCGGGCACGCCCAGCCGGAGCAGGCGCTCGTGGTACATCGGAATCGGGTCCCGCTCCTTCCATGCCTGGACTTCGGCCGGTGGGCGGTATTTGGCCGGGTCGGCCCGGCTGTGCCCCTGCTCCCGGTAGGTCTGCGCCTCGACCAAGGATGGCCCTTCGCCACTTCTCGCCCTGGCGACCACCCGCTCGGCTACCTGGAACACCGCGTCGGCGTCGTTGCCGTCGACGATGATGCTCTCCAGCCCATATGCCCCTGCCCGGTCTGCCGCCGGATTGGGCACCGCCGTGATGAGGTCAATCGGTGTGTACTCCATCCACAGGTTGTTCTCACACACGAACACGACGGGGAGGTCCCAGATGGCGGCCAGGTTGAGTGCCTCATGGAAAGCACCGATGTTGGTGGTCCCGTCGCCGAAGAAGCACACCGCAATCTGATCTGTTCCGCGCATCTGCGCCGACCAGGCCGCACCGTTGGCGATGGTGAGATGTGCCCCGATGATTGCGTACGACCCCATCATCCCGTGCTCCACCGAGGTCAAATGCATCGACCCTCCCTTGCCCTTGAGGATCCCGTTCTCGCGGCCCAGGAGCTCGGCGAGCACCGGCCCCAGCGCGGCACCCCGAGCCAGGGTGTGGGCGTGACCGCGGTAAGTGGCGAAGGTGTAGTCGCCGGCCTGCATCGCCTGGGCGAACCCCGTCGCCACCGCCTCCTGGCCTAGCGAGAGATGGGATGTCCCCTTCACCAGGTTCTGCATGAAGAGGTCGTAGGCACGCTTCTCGAACTGACGGAGCAGTTGCTGGGTCTCATACATCTGGAGCCTGGAATCGAGCGGGATCTCGATCTGATCGTTGTCCCGGTTCTCCGGCTGGGGAAGTCGCGGCTCCCTCAGCGTGTAGTCGTAGAGGCCCTCGTCGCGGGTTCGTGTGCTCATCGGCGCCGATCGACTGTTCGCATCGGCCACAAGGTAATGATTGGAGCGGGAGCCGTGAGCACGGATAGCCTTCGAGGATGGCTCTTTCCCGACCCTTTGGAACCTGGGAGTCCCCGATCTCGGCCGCGGACACCGTCGGCGGGGTGGTGGACTTCAACACGCTCGCGGTCGATGGTGACACCCTCTACTGGCTGGAGGGCCGTCCCTCCGAGGGCGGTCGCCAGGTGCTGGTCCATAGGGATGCCTCGGGACGGATCAGCGACGCGACACCACCCCCAACCAATGTGAGGACGCTGGTCCACGAGTACGGGGGTGGGGCGTACACGACAGGCCAGGGCCGGGTCGCCTACTCGAGCTTCTCCGACCAACGGCTCTATCTGTTGGGCAACTCCGAGGCGATCACGCCGGAACCCGACGTTCCCGCCGGGCTGCGTTACGCAGACGGCCGCTTCCTTCCCAACGGGACCATCGTCTGCGTCAGGGAGAGCCACCGGGACGCCGAGGCAGTCAACGAGATCGTCCGGGTCTATCCAGAGAGCTCTACGGTCACGGTCCTTGCGACAGGTCGTGATTTCTACGCGTCTCCCCGGCCGTCACCCGACGGCGACCGACTCCTCTGGCTCGAGTGGGATCACCCCAACATGCCCTGGGACGGGACTGTGCTCAAGACGGCGACCATCACCGACTCCGGCCTCGATCACATTCGCGAGATCGCGGGCAGCAGCGACGAATCGGTGTTTCAGCCAGAATGGGCGCCGGATGGGGGCATCGTCTTCGCCACTGACCGCAGCGGATGGTGGAACCTGCACCGTTTCGACGAGAGAGGGGTCGGCGCCCATCATCACCATGGAGGCCGACTTCGGATTGCCGGCGTGGATCTTCGGCTCCACCGTCTACGGTTTCCTCTCGGGTGGCCGAATCCTCGCTACGTATTGGAAGGATGGGGTGGGCCACCTGTGTGTCATCGACCGCGATGGCGCTCTCACCGGGTTGCCCGGTGACAACACCTCCTACGGGTCCCTGACTACAGACGGGGGGTCCCGCGCCTGGTTCGTCGGGTCCGGAATCCACACCCCAAATGGGATCTATCAGCTCGATGTCGACGCGGGAACCGTCGAGGTGATTCGCTCCAACCGTCCACCGGTCGGATCGGCGTTCATTCCGACCCCGAGGGTCATCACCTTCCCGACCCGGGACGGCGAAGAGGCCCATGGCGTCTTCTACCCGCCGGCCAACCCCGACTACTCAGGACCGGAAGGAGAGCGGCCACCCCTGATCGTCAAGGTCCACGGCGGGCCTACCGCGGACTCCCATCCTCGACTCAGACCCGAGTTCCTCTACTGGACCACTCGCGGCTTCGCCATCGTCGACGTGAATTACCGAGGCTCGACCGGCTACGGCCGGGCATATCGGAATCGCCTGCGTCTCGACTGGGGGGTCGCCGACGTCGAGGACTGCCTGGCCGCCGCCCGGTACCTGACCGGGGAGGGCGAGGTCGACGGCAAACGCCTGGTGATCACTGGGGGAAGCGCCGGCGGATTCACCACATTGGCGGCTCTGGCTTTCGGAGACGCCTTCTGCGCCGGAGCGTCGTACTTCGGGGTGGCCGACATCGGCCTTCTCGCCGACCACACCCACAAGTTCGAGTCGCGTTGATCTCGACGGGCTGGTCGGCACGGAACCCGAGGAGATGCGCCGCCGGTCGCCGCTGTACTCGGTCGACCAGATCACAGTTCCGGTGATCCTGTTTCAAGGCCTCGAGGACAAGGTCGTGCCGCCGGAGCAGGCTCAGATGATCGCCGACGCGCTGGCGGATCGGGGCATTCCCCATGCCCATCTCACCTACGAAGGGGAGGACCATGGGTTCCGCAAGGCGGAGAACATCATCCACAGCCTCGAATCGGAGCTGGCCTTCTACGGGTTGGTCTTCGGCTTCACCCCGGCGGACGATCTGCCTGATCTGTCCCTGGTGGGGACGGGTTGAGCAAATACCTGCTCCCCATCGCAGGTGAGCGCCTTCCCCGCCGCATAATCCAACTGGTCATCGGCCTGGTGCTGTTCGGGGTCGGAATCGGCCTGATGCTGCAGTCAGGTCTGGGAGTGCCGCCATGGGACGTCCTCCATCAGGGCCTGGCCCGCCAATTCGGGCTCACAGTTGGCGCCTGGTCGATCATCGTCTCGGTGGCCGTGCTCCTGCTCTGGCTTCCCCTGCACCAGGCCTACGGCCTGGGGACGCTCCTCAACGCGATCATCATCGGCGTGATCATCGACCTCACCGGCCTGGTCATCCCAGTGGCGGGCACCACGGGCATCGCCTGGCTGATGCTGCTCACCGGGATCCTCGTCATCGGCATCGCTTCGGGTCTCTACATCGGCGCCAACCTCGGGCCGGGCCCCCGCGACGGGCTGATGACCGGGATCGCACGACGTGGCCCCTCGATCAGGCTCACCCGGGCTGTGATCGAGATCACCGTCCTCACCCTGGGCTGGATCCTCGGTGGCACCTTTGGCCTCGGCACCATCGTCTTCGCACTGGCCATCGGCCCACTGGTCCAGTTCTTCCTACCCCGATGGGACATCTCTCCTCATCCGACCGACGACGTTTGGGAGCACCTCGACCGCTGATATCCCCGGCGTGTAATCCGCCGCGGGGCACTACCGTGGCGCCTCGTGAGCGTGACTCGGGAGGGGCACGGCTTCGAGCCGGGCATTGATGACCACGACCCCAGATTGAGGGTCTTTGTTTCGTCCACCCTCGGCGAGCTCAATTCGGAGCGTGAGGCGGCAAAGTCGGCCATCAAGACGCTCCGACTCAATCCCGCCGGCGTCGATC
Organism: uncultured Acidobacteriota bacterium; assembly: GCA_963837055.1. GTDB lineage: Bacteria > Actinomycetota > Acidimicrobiia > Spongiisociales > ZC4RG35 > JARDZU01. The sequence goes on from CAWILU010000006.1 coordinate 270,117, forward strand.
TCGGTGCCCGCGGCGGGCCAACCCTTCAGGACTCCGACATCTTCATCGGCATCTACTGGCAGTCCTATGGATGGGTGGGCGAGGGTGAGGCCGGATCGGATCTCGAGCGGGAGTACGACGCGAGCGCGCACCTCCCCACCCTGGTGTATGTGAAGGAGCCCGCGTCCGGCCGGGAAGAAGGGCTGACCCGACTTCTCGAACGCGTGCGCGACGGATGGGCGATCGGTGGTTCGATCCTTCGAATCGCCGGGTGAACTGGCCGAGATGCTGGTCGAGGACCTGGCCGGCCTGATGTCCGATCGGTTCACCCTCGATGCCCCCGAAGAGGGCTCGCTCCCGCACGGGACCCTCACATTCATGTTTGGCGACCTGGCCGGGTCGACCGCGCTGGTGGAGCAGCTCGGCGATCGATACGCCGAGGTCCTTTCCGGCTATCACGGCATCGTCGACGATGCCACGAGGCGGCATGGCGGCACAGTGGTCGACCTGGAGGGCGAGCGGCTCTTCAGTGTGTTCCTCGACGCCTTCGAGGCAGTGAGCGCCACGGTTGAGATCCAGAGTGCCCTCGACAAACGGGTCTGGCCCGATTCGGCACTCGTTCATGCGCGGCTCGGGCTACACACCGGCACGGCAAGAATTGGATCGGGCGGTTACGTCGGCCTCGATGTGCATCGGGCGTCACGGGTGGCCTCGTCCGCACATGGCGGCCAGATCATGGTCTCGGCCCCGGTCAAGGAGCTGGTCGAGAGCCAGACAGAGGACATGGGGTGGGAGATCAGAGAGCTCGGCTCCTACGCCCTCAAAGGGTTGTCGCGAGCCGAGAAGCTCTTTCAAGTGGTTGCCCCGGGGATCCGTTCCGATTTCCCGGCGCCCCGAGCTCGCAACATCACGAGAGTTCGCCTTCCCGCGCCTCAAAACGCCCTGGTCGGCCGGGACAAGGAGCTGGCGGAGCTCGTCGAAATGCTCGGCCGCCCCTATGTCCGTCTCTCCACCATCGTCGGGCCAGGTGGGATAGGCAAAACCCGTCTCGCCCTGTCGGTAGCGGATCAGGCCTCGCCGTTGTTCCCCGACGGCGTGTACTTCGTCAACCTGGCCGCGGTCACCGAGGCGTCCGACGTCCTACTCGCCGTCGGTGACGCTGCCGGGATCCCGATCGAAGGGGAGGCGATCGACGCCCTCTCCAGCGAGTTCCAGGACCAGCAGGTCCTACTCGTCGTCGACAACTTCGAGCAGGTGGCGGCGGGTGGTTCACATATAGCCGAGTTGCTCGCTCGCAGCCCTGGTCTCAAGGTCCTGGCCACCAGCCGGGTCCCGCTCCGGATAATGAGCGAGTACGAATACACCCTCGAGCCGCTGGGTCTGCCGCCGACAGGGTCCGAGGAGGCGGAGTCGGTCTCTTCCTCGGATGCCGTGCGGCTCTTCCTCGACCGAGCGCTCGCCGTCATCCCCGGATTCGCCATCGACGACGAGAACGCCTCGCCGGTCGCATCGATCGTTCGCAAGGTCGACGGGCTGCCTTTGGCGATCGAACTGGCGGCGGCCCGACTCCGCATGCTCAGCCCAAGAGCCTTGTCCGAACGGCTCACCAAGTCACTCGACGCCCTGGGCACCGGCGCGGCTGACGTCCCCAGCCGGCAACGCACTCTGGATGCCGCCATTGACTGGAGCTATCAACTCCTCGACCGCGAGGAGCAGATCTTGTTCTGCCGGCTTTGTGTGTTCCAGGGCGGCTTCACGGTCGAGTCGGCCCAGGAGGTGGCCGTCGAAAAGGGCGATGCCGTGGACCTGTTGATGGTGCTCGTCGAGAACAGCCTGGTTCTCCCGGCCCAGGGCGGAGAGGGAAGGCTGCGAATGCTCGCTCCCATCCGTGACTTCGGCCTGCGCCGTCTCCACGAGGCAGGCGAATACGAGTGGATGAAAGACCGGCATGCCGCCTATTTCACCCGAGTGGCCGAAGACTCCCTGGAGGATCTCCGGGGCATCAGACAGGCCGAGACCCTGGAGCGTCTGGCCGCCGACTGGAACAACCTCGACGTCGCAGCCGAGTGGCTCATGACCAAGGGCGATGACGGCTCCCTGGTCAGGCTGTCCTACGGCCTCTGGGTGTACCTCTGGATCGGCAATCAGCTCCGGGAAGGGGCCCGCTATCTCGACGCTGTCTCCTCGCCGGCCGATCTCGACGAAGTCCTCGCCGGCCGCTTCTGGTGGCTGCGAGGAGGGATCCAATACGAGATGGGCCGATACGAGGAATCCGAGGAGTCACTGGAGAAGGCCCTCGCCATCCTCGAGGGAAACGGGGACATCGATTGTCACAACTGGGCCGATTTCGTCTCCGCCCTCCTCATGCCTGCCTTTGGAGCGGAAACAGCCGTGGTCCGACAGCGCCTGGACGTGGCTCTGGGCCGTTTCCGTGGGATCGGAGACCGCTGGGGCGAGGGCTATGCCCTCATCGGACTGGGCATCCTGGCCGGCTCCAACGGCGACGGCGAAGCCGCCGAGAGGTACCAGCTGGAGACCCGGGAGCTGGGATTCGAGTTGGGCAATGGGGCCTTGATCGGTCTTGCCGAGGCCCAGCTCGCGTTCACCTACGTCTCCTCGGGCCGAATCGAGGAAGCCAGGGAGGCGCTGCGCCGATCCTTCGACGTCTTCCGCACCCTGAATTATCGGGAAGGTCTCTGCTATGCCCTCGAGGCGGCCGCTTCGCTCTCGTTCACCGAGGGCCAGGCCGAGTTGGGCATGATCGCATTGGGGGCTGCCGAAGAGGTGAGGGACCGCATCGGGCTTCATCCCTGGCCCTTGATCAAGTGGCTGTTCGACGCACTCTCCATGATGGCCGACTCGCTCGAGGATCCCGCGCTCAAGGCCGCCCGTCACAACGGTCGCCAAATGAACCCATTCGACGCCGCCGCACTGGTTCTGGAAGCCGCACCGGTCGCGGTCTGAGCCAGCGGCAGAGGCGCCCCCGTTACATGACTGCCAGGGCCGCATTGGGCAGTGAGCGCCCGTAACTGGCCCGGATCTGAACCTTCCGCTCCAGGGCTTCGATCACCGCACCGGCGAAGTCCACCTCGTGGAGACCGCCCGCGCTCCCCAGCCCGCCGGGGCTGAACACATTCGCCTCCATGAGCTTGTCGCCGACGATGTCGAGACCGACCAGGAACATCCCGTCCTCGATGAGCTTCGGCCGGGCCAGCCGAACGACCTCGAGCATCTCCTCGGTGATCTTCACCTTCTGCGCCTTGCCACCCACATGCATGTTCGAGCGGACGTCGTCGCCTTCATTGATACGGCGGAACGCGGCGATCCTGCCATCGACCTCGAGCGGTGCCCCGTTCATCACGAAGAGACGGACATCTCCGCGCTCCGCGTCCTTGAGGAACTCCTGAACCACCACATACCCGTCCCGGGTGATGGTCTCGATGATCTGATTCAGGTTCTGCCCCTTCTTGCCGGCGACGACAAAGACGCTTTGGCCACCGGATCCCTGGAGAGGCTTGAGGACCGCCCGTCCACCGAGATCGTTCACGAATTCCTTGATGTCTCCGACCGTCCGCGAGATGAGGGTGCGGGGTCTCACCTCCTCGGGGAAGTGCTGGAAATAGGTCTTGTTGATTGCGTCGGCCAAGTGGACCGGGTCGTTGACCACCAACACCCCGGCGGCCGCCGCTAGCTGACCGAAGAGCACTCCGGAGGCTTGCGCCCAGGGGCGCTCGATCGCGTCCTCGGCGGGGTCGTTCCGGAGCATGAGGACGTCGAGCTCGTCGAGGCTGATCAGCTCCGGGTCCACCGACTCGCTCTGAACATCCTCGAGGAAGCTCTTGAGCGAGCGATACGTCTTGTCCTGTGGGGAGCGTGCCCTCGCGGTCACCTCACCGGTGGCGGTGTGGGCCAGGTCGCCCACACCCATCAGCCACACCTGGTGCCCGCGCTTGCGCGCCGCCAGGGCGAGCCGGGTCGTGCTGTATTCCGGTTTCTCGCTAGCGACCTCGTTGACCACCAGACCGAGCTTCACGCAGCCACCTCACTCAACTCGATGACGCCGACGCCGTCCCGAATCCGGTCGAGACGGTCGAGTGCTGCCTTCGACTCCAGGAATCGGGGCCGCAATGGCGGCTCGACCAGGACCCCCCGGTCGAGGAGATCGACCACGAGCGGCTCGTCTGCCAACGATATCTTGCCCACCAGAAGCGAATCCAGCCGGCCTCCTTCCTGGAGATAGGTGAGAAGCCGGTTGAGACCTGCCAGATACAAGGCGTCCTTGGTCATCCCGCCCGACCGGTGCACTCTCATCGCCGTGGTGAAAGCGCGGTTGCGCCCGGCGCCGTGCTTGGTCATCAGCTCGAAGGTCTCCCGGAAAGTGGCCCTTGCGCTGACCGAATGTGCCGCCACCACCCGCAGCGCGAAAGCCCGCAGCCGCTTTGGGCGCAGACCTCCACCCAGGTGCTCGGCGAGCACCCCGAGCGCCTCCTGGGTTTCCTCGTACCCCGACAGCCCGAGCGAGAGCATCCTCACTGGTTGGGCGGCACCGTTGACGTAGGTCACGACATGAATTCCGATTTCATGGTGGAGGAGTTGTTCCACCCGATCGCCGGCGATCGAAGTGTCGATGCCGATGAACAGATCGCCGTTCTCGACCATCACCCCGGCAACGGTCTCACTGACGTGAACCACGGTCGACAGCTCGGGGTACTGCCGGCGATAGTGATCGAGCTCCAGCGTGGCCCTGCCCGCCAACTCGTGAGCCGAGATGTAAACATCCGCGGGCGGACCCGGCGGGATCTCCTCCAACACCTGATGAGCGAGCTCGAGGAGCGGCTTCTCCACGTGCCCATACTTCTCGATCGAGGCGAGGAGGAACTGGTCGGTGTTACGGGTAGCCAGGAGCTCGAGACGGCGCTCGAGCTCACGATGCAGCCCGCGGATCATGTGGATGAGGACCGGGTCGGTGGCCTCCTCGGGGTTGATCTTCGTCAGCTCCTCGGCCAGGGCGTCGAGGTCAGGCAGATCGCGGTAGGTGAAGAGCGGCTCGTCGACCTCGCCCTCGAGAAATGCCCTCCGCTGTTCGGGAACATTGGTCGGAGTGAGCAATTGGAGCATAGGGAGCAGACCGCACACCTCACTCAACCGACGGTCGATTGCCAGATCGATCTCGTCGACGCTCATGCCCGCTCCCACGCGGCTCGAACCGGGCTGGCTGATTCGAGCAGGGCACTCCCGAGGCGGCCGATCCGATCGACGTCGAGGGCGGACGTCCACTCATCCATGAACACCTTCTTCAACTCGATGGCAAGGGCACACCCCACTTCCCCGTAGTGCTCATGGGTCCACGCGGCCAGCTGACGACCCTGGAACCGGACGTTCTCTCTCACATCGAGCCGGGCTCCGTCGAAGTAGTTGGATCGCATGCTCTCGACGAACGCGTCTGCCACCGGCTTCCATCGCTCCGGCAGGGACCCGGTCCCCAGATTGACGGTGGGGCTGCCCTCTGGATCGTCGGGATCGGCATCCGGCCCGGAGCGGCGGTGGTTGTAGGAATGGATGTCGTAGAGCACGAAGCCCCCATGATTGGCCACGAGTCGGTCGAGGGCCGCGCCCAGGTCGGCGTAAAAGCGGTCATACAGGTCCAGGCTCTGGCTTATCTCATCTTGGGTCAGTGGTCGCCGCCAGACCTCGAGGTCCCAGGCGTCGGCCGAGTCCCGGTATAGCGCCTCGTCCCGCTCCCGATTGAGGTCGATCTCGAACCGGGAGCGATTGACCACCACGCTGCTGGTGAAACGCGTCGCGAGGCTCCCGGTGTGGGGGTCTTCCTCCCGGAGCCGGGTCAGGTCGTCGAGTGCGATCAATTCGGCCAACCCGGGCCGCAGGTCGTGGCCGTTGTGGACCGCGGTGGCCAGCACCGGATCCCGCGCAGACACTCCGAATGAAGCAAATTCCATCGATTGGGCACTCATTTACCCCCAACCTCCAGGCACTGAAACTAGGACGTCGGCCTCTCCTTCCGGCCACTACCGTTCCGCGCGTGCAGCGACCCCCATGGTTCCTCGAGGATCAGTATCCCTTCGAGAGTCACTGGCAGGAGATCGACGGGGCCCAGGTCCATTACCTCGATGAAGGCGAAGGCCCGGTGCTGCTAATGCTGCACGGCAACCCCACCTGGTCATTCCTCTACCGGCGAATGGTGCCCTATCTGTCCGATCGGTTCCGATGCATCGCCATCGACTATCCGGGCTTTGGGCTGTCGAAGGCGGCCAAGGGCTACGGCTACACACCGGCCGAGCACGCCGATGTGGTCGGCAAGTTCGTCGATGCCCTCGACCTGCAGGACTTCACCCCGGTTATGCAGGACTGGGGAGGGCCGATCGGCATGGCTACGGCCCTCGACCGACAAGACCGGGTCAAGGCGATGATCCTCGGCAACACCTGGGCCTGGCCCCGCACCGACAATGCGACCCAGCGGTTCGCGTCGGCCCTGGGCGAGGGCCGCACGGGTGAGTTCCTGGTGGACCGGGCCAATGTGTTCGTGAATGTGTTCGTGCGGAGGGCGATGCGGCGTCGTGCGCCGAGCGGGCGGGAGATGGCGATGTGGCGCGGGCCGTTTCCGAACCAGGAGTCGCGGCTACCGGTCCGGGTCTTCCCCCGCGAGTTGACCGGGTCGGCCGCGTTTCTCACTTCGATCCAGGAACGCCTCGGCGAGATTGCCGGCAAGCCTTCGCTTCTCTTCTGGGCCGACCAGGACCCCGCCTTCCGGGGGACCGAGAAGCGACGCTGGGAGTCGATCCTCACCAATCGGACCGGGTACGTCCTCCGTCACGCCGGTCACTATTGGCAGGACGACGCCGGCCCCGAGGCCGCCCTCATGATCCGCTATTGGTGGGATCAGGCCGGGCTCTGACCCATCTGGAGGGGACCAAATCCCCTGGTCTGCTCACCAAAACGATGCGCAGGATCGGGACATGGCCGGCAACCGTCGCGCCCTGGCTTTGATCAAGGCCATCCACACGCTGGTTTGGGCTCTGGTGGAAGCGGCCATGGTCTACCTGCTCGTCACGGGAGTGGCAGGGCGCACCGATCGGCGCACCGCCGTCGCAGGTGCGATCGTCGGTGGGGAGTCTCTGGTGTTCCTGGCTAACGGTGCGCGGTGCCCTCTCACCGACGTCGCCGAGGCGCTGGGCGCCGACAAGGGATCGGTCACCGATATCTACTTGCCCGGCTGGCTGGCCCGGAGCCTGCCGATGATCCATGTGCCCCTCGTCCTGACCGCAGTCTGGCTCCATGTCAGAAACGTCAAGAGGACCCGTTCTGATCGCGAAATCTCCGGAGCCTGATGGCTGGCGTGGGAGCTGTTGGCCGATCTAGGGTGCCGTTCGTTTCCTTCACTTCCCCCTTTTGGAGCGTGGATTTTCGCGCTTTGAGGGTCTGTCGGCCTGTGGATAACGAAACACTTGACCCATCACATCTGTGTAATTACAGTGGTGGAGTCCATACCAGATGTCGTGGTGACTTCCCCACCGACCACAACATCTTGTGGTTTGAGTTGAGAATAGACATTTGGCATATGGACGCCGCCCCGTAATCTGGACGGGGCGCACCCAGTGCGAGGAGGCACGTTTCATGAGCAAGGGCCTGCGGATCACCCGTCGCTTCACCGAGACCGGCAAGGACCCATACGAGAAAATCGAATGGTCCCGTCGCGACTCGAGGATCACCAATCCGGACGGCTCGACCGTCTTCGAGATGACCGACGCCGAGATCCCCGCAGGTTGGAGTCAGGTCGCTTTCGACATCATGGTCTCGAAGTACTTCCGCAAGGCTGGTGTCCCCCAGTTCGATGACGCGGGCGCACAGGTCTTCGATGAGAGCGGCCAGCCGGTGTTGGGGCCGGAGCGGTCTGGCAAGCAGGTGTTCGATCGTCTCGCCGGCACCTGGCGCCACTGGGGCGAGAAGGAGGGCTACTTCGCCACCTCCGATGACGCCGACGCCTTCGAAGATGAGCTCAAGTACATGCTGGCCAACCAGATGGCCGCCCCCAACTCACCCCAGTGGTTCAACACCGGTCTCAATTGGGCCTACGGGCTGACCGGCCCCGCCCAGGGCTTTTGGTACGTGGACGGCGCCGACGGGGAGCTCAAGGCATCTCCCGACTCGTACAGCCGGCCGGCACCCCACGCCTGTTTCATCTTGTCGGTGAGAGACGACCTGGTGAACCCGGGCGGGATCATGGACCTCTGGGTTCGTGAGGCGCGCATCTTCAAGTTCGGGTCGGGCGCGGGCTCCAACTTCAGTCAGATCCGTGCCGAGAACGAGCGGCTCTCCGGGGGCGGCAAGTCCTCCGGAGTCATGTCCTTCCTCAAGATCGGCGACCGGGCCGCAGGTGCGATCAAGTCAGGCGGCACAACGAGGCGCGCAGCCAAGATGGTCATCCTCGACGTCGATCATCCCGATATCGAGAAGTTCATCGACTGGAAGAAGGTCGAGGAGGACAAGGCCCGGATCCTGATCAACCACGGTGGCCTCCCCGCCGACTTCAACGGGGACGCATACGCCACCGTGTCCGGGCAGAACTCCAACAACTCGGTGCGCATCACCAACGAGTTCGTGCAGACCGTCGTCGACGACGGCGACTGGGACCTGATCAACCGGACCGACGGATCGGTCCGAAAGACGGTCAAGGCGAGGGATCTCTGGGACAGGATCGCCGAGGCCGCCTGGGCCTGCGCCGACCCGGGACTGCAATTCGACACAACGATCAACGAGTGGCACACCAGCCCCGCCGGGGGTCGGATCCGGGCATCCAACCCGTGCAGTGAGTACCTGTTCCTGGACGACACCGCGTGCAACCTGGCTTCGATCAACCTGGTGCGGTTCCAGGACGAAGAGACCGGGGCCTTCGACGTCGAGGCCTACCAGCACGCGATCAGGCTCTGGACCATCGTGCTCGAGATCTCGGTGGCGATGGCCCACTTCCCCTCACAGGACATCGCCCAGGGGTCCTACGACTATCGGACCCTGGGTCTCGGCTACGCCAACCTCGGTTCGCTGCTCATGCGTCAGGGCATCGCCTACGACTCGGAGGAGGGCCGTGCCATCGCCGGCGCCCTCACCTCGGTGTTGACCGGCTTCTCGTATGCCACGTCGGCGGAGGTCGCCGAAGTGGTCGGGCCATTCCCGAGGTTCGCCGAGAACCGGGAGGCGATGCTGCGGGTGATCCGCAACCACCGCAGGGCCGCCTACGACGATCACGACTTCGAGGGAGTGAGTCATCTCGTCATGGGGATCGATGCCGATGCTTGCCCCGAGGATCTGCTCGCTGCCGCTCGAACCTCGTGGGACCTCGCCCTCGAACGCGGGCAGGAGCACGGGTACCGCAACGCCCAGGCCACGGTCCTGGCTCCAACCGGCACCATCGGGCTGCTGATGGACTGCGACACCACCGGTGTCGAGCCCGACTTCGCCCTGGTCAAGTTCAAGAAGCTGGCCGGTGGCGGATACTTCAAGATCGCCAACCAGTCGGTAGCCCCGGCCCTGCAGCATCTCGGCTACGACCCTGATCAGATCAAAGAAGTGGTCGAGTACATCGTCGGCACCAGCTCCATCGATGGCGCCCCTCACATCAACCGGGAGACCCTGACCGAAAAAGGGTTCGACGATGAGGACCTCGCCAAGCTGGAGAAGGCCCTCCCGGCGGTGTTCGAGCTGAAGCACGCATTCAACGTGTTCACCTTCGGAGAGCAGACCCTGCAACGTCTCGGCTTCGGGGTCGACGAGTACACCGGTTGGGAGTTCAACCTGCTCAAGGCACTCGGGTTCAGCTCGAAGGAGATCGGCGAGGCCAACGACCACATCTGCGGGCGGCAAACCATCGAGGGCGCTCCCCACGTGAAAGACGAGCACCTCGCCGTGTTCGACACCGCCAACAAGAACGGCAAGTACGGCGAGCGGTTCATCCACCATTACGGCCACATCAAGATGATGGCCGCAGCACAGCCTTTCATCTCGGGCGCGATCTCGAAGACGATCAACATGCCCAACGAGATCACCGTGGAGGACATCGAGGAGTCCTACCGGATGTCCTGGGAATGGGGCCTCAAGGCGATGGCGCTGTACCGCGATGGGTCGAAGGCCGCTCAGCCGCTCAACTCCACCTCGGACGAGGGCGAGGCGAGCGAGGACGAGGCGCCGGCGATCACCGCCGCGGTCGAAGCGGAGAAGGCGATTCACTGGGGCAATCTGCCCCCTGGGATCTCCCCGAGCCAGGCCTACGCCCAGGGAATGAAGCCACCGCGGTTCCTGCTCCCCGCTCGTCGCAATGGGTACAACCAGGAGGCCCGGATCGGCGGGCACAAGGTGTTCCTCCGCACCGGCGAGTACGACGATGGGACCCTCGGCGAGATCTTCATCGACCTGGCCAAGGAGGGGGCGACCCTGAAGGGGATCCTGTCCTGCTTCGCCATAGCCGTGTCCAAGGGCCTCCAGTACGGGGTGCCGCTCGAGGAGTTCGTCGACACCTTCACCTTCCAGACGTTCGAGCCGAGGGGCATGGTCGAGGGGCATCCCAATATCAAGATGGCCAACTCGATCGTGGACTACGTGTTCCGCGCCCTGGGGGTGGAGTATCTGGAGCGGGACGAATTGGCGCAGGTGCCACCGGATCGGGACATGCAGCTGCCCGAGCCCCCGTCGGGAATCGCGGTCGAGGCGGGTGTCCAGCTCGATCTCACCGACGCCGCCGCCGAGGAAGACGTCGATGCGGTGAAGGCGGCTGTCGCCTTCGTGGACGGACCGGAGGTTTCCTCTCCATCTGGAAAGAGCGCCGGCGAAGCGACCGCCGTCGAGGTGAAGGAGAAGACAGCCGTGCTGGCCGGCTCGGCGGCCATGGTCGACTCCGCGCTGAAGGAGAACATGGGCGATGCCCCGGTGTGCTCCAACTGCGGTCACATGACCATCCGCAACGGGAGTTGTTACGTGTGTCTCACCTGTGGGGACACCACCGGCTGTAGCTGAGCGCTAGGTCGCGCGCATTACGGTGCGGGCATGGCAGATACGGCCGTGCCAGCTCTCACGATCGTCCCCGCCAACGAGGCAACCTGGGACGACCTCCTCACCGTGTTCGGCACCCGTGGCGACCGGGCCCGGTGCCAGTGCTCTCGATACAAGATGCAGCCCGGCGAGTCCTGGGCGTCAGTTGGCGTCGAGGAGTTGGCCTTACGGTTCCGCTCCGCCACCGACTGCGGCCACCCCGAATCGGGCACGACGAGCGGTCTCGTCGCCTACCTCGACGGCGAGCCTGTCGGCTGGTGCGCGGTCGAGCCAAGGACCGCGTACCCGCGCCTCCTCAGCAAGACACGTGTCCCCTGGGACGGCCGGGACGAGGACAAGAGCGACGAGAGCGTGTGGGCCGTGACCTGTTTCGTTACCCGAGCGGGCTTCCGCCGTCGTGGCATCGGCCGCGCCCTCACCCTGGCGACGGTCGACTACGCCCGTCAACGGGGCGCCCGCGCCCTCGAGGCTTACCCCATGATCACCGCCCAGGGAGCGCTCGAGGTCGAACTCCATGTCGGGGTCCGCAGCATCTTCACTGACGCCGGCTTCACGGAGGTGAGCCGACCCACCGTCCGCCGCGTGGTCATGCGGATCAACCTCTAGCCGTGACCTCGGCGATCACAATCCCGATCCTCCAGTACACGCCCGCGACATCGTGGGCTTGAAGTCTCGATGATGTCGACAAGAGTGACGGGTGGCTTGCGGCAGAACCAAGGAGAGGTAAAGCGGTGGCGTCGACAAGACTTCGTGACCCTGCGACAGGGCGGTTCATCAGCGCCGAAGCCGAGGCTCGCGTGTCGGTTTCTGCGCCGCCCCCTGTGACCAACCCCGCTCCTGTCACGAACAAGGACAAGAAGAAGAAGAAGAAACAGGACCTGAAGATGTCGGTCAAGAAGGGGAAAAAGGACAAGGGCAAGAAGAAGAAGCAGAAGAAGAAGAAGGGCCGATCCAAGTCCTGATCACAGCCCGTCCCTGAATCCCTCTCGCCAGCTCGGATACTCCAGCTTCCAGCCCAGTTCCCGCTTGGCCTTGACGTTCGAAGAGCCACGGATCTTGGTCATCATCGACACAGCTGCCTCACCCGCGATGAGCCTGGCCAGCCAAGCCGGGACCCGACGCGGGGGCCTGGCTCCGAGCACGTCGGCCAGATAAGGCAACCATTCGGAGACCGGCGCGGGCTCGTCGTCAACGATGTTGTAGATCCCGGGGGTGCCCCTATCGACGGCGAGGGCAGTCGCCCGGGCAGCGTCATCGATGTGCAGGAATGACCAGATCCCCGTACCGCCCCCGACGATCGGCATCTGCCGCTTGGTCACTGCCTCGAGCATCGCTCCGCCCTTGCCGAGCGCGTTGCCCGGGCCATAGAAGCCGCCGTACCGGAGCGCCAGCCCGTCGATCCCGGGAGTGCTCGTCGTGGCGGCCTCCAGATGGAGGATGGCCTCGAGCGTCTCGCGCACTGGTTTCGGGGGGTCCATGTTGAGGGGGTCCTCTTCGGTTTTTACCGGTCCTCCGCTCTGCTCGTTGGGCCAACCGGCGAAGCTCTGGGCGACGAATCGCCGAGCTCCGGCCTCGACCGCGGCTTCAATCATGATGTCGGTGGTCTCGGTGCGAAGCCGGTTGGTCTCGGCGAAAGTCTCGGCGAAACGACGAAAGTCGAGATCGCCGGACAGTGCGGTCATCTGCTGGACCACCAACTCGGGCTCGGCTTCGAGGATGGCTCGTCGCACCGCCTCACCATCCCTACCGTCGAGCACCACGGGGGTCGCTCCGGCGAGACGGAGACCGTCGACCTTGGACGGGGTACGGGTGGTGCCAACCACCTCGTGGCCGGAATCGACCAACAACGGGACCAGGCGCTGCCCGATGGCTCCGGTGGCGCCGGCTACAAAGACTCTCATGTCGTCTCCTTTCGTCTTCCTACCCAGGACGAGATAGAGGCGGTTTCTGTGACAACCCACAGTGGCTGTCACAATCGCGGGGACAAACTCGTCCCAGGGACATGGCAAACCTTCCCGATGCCGAATCAGGCGAAAACGACGCCTCGCTTCGCCCCCTGCTCTTCTCGATCGCCTACCGGATGATTGGAAGCGTCACCGACGCCGAGGACCTGGTACAGGAGACATATGCCCGGGTCCGAGATGCCGAGCTCCAGGGGACCGAGATCGAGTCGCGACGGGCCTACGCCTGTGCCGTCGTGACCCGGCTGTCCATCGACTACCTCCGTTCCGCCCGGGTGCGTCGTGAGGAGTACGTTGGCGAGTGGCTGCCGGAGCCGATCGTCACCGACCGATACGCTGACCCCGAGCAACACGCTGAGCTCTCCGACAGCCTGTCCATGGCCTTCCTGGTTCTCCTGGAGAGGCTCACTCCCCCCGAGCGGGCGGTGCTGCTGCTGCGCGATGTGTTCGGGTTTGGATTCGACGAAGTCGCCGAGCTCATCGACAAGTCCGAGACCGCCTGCCGGCAATTGGCGGTGCGGGCCAGGGAGAAGGTCCAGGAGGGCAAGCCGCGGTTCGAGTCCTCGGTCGAGAAGCGGTGGGCGCTCGCCGAGAAGTTCTTCGCCGCGGTGGAGCAGGGAGACACCGAGGGCCTCACCGAAATGCTCGCTGCCGATGTGGTGCTCTACGGAGACGGCGGTGGCAAGGCACCGGCGAGAAGGGCCCCGCTTCACGGCAAAGGGGCGGCCGCCAAATTCCTGGCCACGTTCAGTCCCCGCGCGCAGCAGCAGGGGTGGTCCATGTCCATGGTCGACGTCAACGGTCAACCCGGGGCAGTCGTCCACGATGACGACAACGGAATCCTGGCGGTGCTGTCGCTCGATATTGTTCTGGGAAAGGTGCAGGCGTTGAGGGCGGTGGCCAACCCCGACAAGCTGCGCCATCTCCTTTGACCAGTTCTGGCCGTCCGAGACCCTCGTCGGCGCCTGAATACGAGCGACGTCTCGCATTAGGTTCGCGGAATGGACATAGTCGATCGACACTTCGCTGCGGAGAACGCCCATGATGTGGCCGCCACGCTGGCCACCTATACCGACGACATCGTCTGGGACGACGTCACCCACCCGCTGAGCCCGGTGCACGGAAAAGAGGCTGTTGGGGCGGTGTATTCGGACATCATCGACGCCATCCCGGATGTGAATTTCGTGTCCACCCGTCGCTTTGCCTCCGGGGATGGGACCTGGGTGGTCGACGTGTCCGACGTCACCGGTCATGTCGAGGGCGAGTGGGCCGGAATCGCCGGCGGTGGTGCCCCCGTCGAGTTGCGCATCCTCCATCTGTTCGAGCTGCGCGACGGGCTCATCGCCTACGAGAACACCTGGTTCGACTCGGCCGCCGTGGGACGGCAGGTAGAGGCCTGGAAGTCGAGTCGGACCTGATGCCCCGTCTCGACGCCATCGGTGTGATCGTGTCCGACATGGCCCGGGCATTCGACTTCTACCGATTGGTCGGTCTCGAATTCGAGGGCGACGACGTTCACGCCGAAGCGACGGGGCCTGGCGGATTGCGGGTGATGCTCGACAGCGAGGCGAGTGTGATGTCCTTCTCCAACTGGCAGCCTCCAATCGGCGGTGGCCCGCGCACCGCCCTCGCCTTTCTCTGCGACAGCCGAGAGGAGGTGGACACTCGTTTCGAGGAGCTGGTCACGGCCGGAGGACATGGCCATCTGCCACCCTTCGACGCTCCCTGGGGCCAGCGTTACGCAACAGTGCATGATCCCGATGGCAACGCGGTCGACCTGTTCGCCCCGCTGTAGCGGTCAAACCTTCCTTGCCGCCTCGACCACATAGCCCATGTCCTGGGAGCCGAAACCGCGCTCGATCAGACTCTCGATCAACTCCATGGTCCGCTCCAGCTGCCCGGTAGGTGCTCCCGTCCGTCGGGCCTGCTCCAGGGCAAGGGTCAGATCCTTGCGGGCCAGATCGACAGTGAAAGTGATCGGAGCCTCCTCGGGGTGGAGGTACTGCTCCCGGCGATAGGTGATCATCGGAGCGCCTGCCGCTCCTTTCGCCAGGACGTCCAGGGTGGTCTCCGGGGCAACGCCCGATTTCTCGGCCAGGGCTACCGCTTCTGCCACGGCCTGATTGATGCCGTAGAGCACCGAATTGACCGCCAGCTTGAGGACTGCCGCGGAACCGGTCGGCCCTACTGGCATGGGGTTGCCCACCGCCTGGAGCACAGGCTCCACCAGCTGATACACGTCGTCCGGGCCTCCGACCATCACCAGGAGTGACGCAGCCTCCGCGGCCGCGGTGGCTCCGGAGACCGGGGCGTCCACCATGATCGCCCCCCGGTCTTCGACCAGGATCCTCACCCGGTCGAAGCTCTCCGGCCCCGAGGTGCCCATGTCGATGGCGACAGTGTCCGGCTCGAGCCCATCGGCCAAACCGCCGGCCTCCGAATAGACCGCCTCCAATGCGTCGCCGTCGGCCAGCATCGTGATGATGAATTCGCTCCCGGCCGCCAGGTCATACAGGCTCCCGGCGACCGCGCCACTGTGCTCAGACACCCATGCGTCAGCCACGTCGAGCGTTCGATTCCAAACCGTCACCTCGTGACCCGCTTTGGCGAGGTTGGCCGCGATACGTGAGCCCATGCGACCCAGACCGACGAAACCAATCCGGGCAGCGACCGTGGTGGACATGAGGCGGTCAGTATGCACGACGGGCGCCGAGCCCCGCACCACGTACTCTGCCCCTGCCGATCGGGAAGGACATGGAGTGAGAGCGGTCGTGTATCACGGACCGAGCGACATGCGGCTCGAGGAGGTCTCCGAGCCGGAGGCCGGCCCGGGCGAGCTTAAGATCCAGGTGGCAACAGTTGGGATCTGCGGGACTGATGCGAGCGAGTTCGTGCATGGCCCACAGTTCTTCCCGCTCGATTCGCCCCATCCCCATAGCGGGCACCACGGACCGACCATTCCCGGCCACGAGTTCTCCGGTTGGGTGACCGCAGTCGGTGACGGGGTCACCGGATTCGCCGAAGGAGACCTCGTGGCGACCGGAGCCGGAGTCTCCTGCGGCGTATGCCCGTCATGTCTGGCCGGCAACACCAATCTGTGCCGGAGCTATTGGACGGTAGGTCTGCATGGTCACGGTGGTCTGGCCGAGTCGGTCGTGATCCCGGCTTCGTGCGCTCTCGGCCTGGCGCAGTCAGGGCTGTCACCCGATCTCGCCGCTCTCGCTCAACCTATGGCGATCGCGGTCCACGCCACCCGCCGGGGGCGGGTAGATGCCGATGATCGGGTGACGGTGATCGGCGCGGGTGGGATCGGTTCCTTCGTCATCGCCGCCGCCGCCACCACCGGGGCAGCCGTCACCGCCATCGACCTCGATCCCGAGCGACTGGCAACGGCGTACCGGCTCGGAGCGACCCGGGGCCTCGATTTCTCCGATCTGGGCAGGGATCCAACATTGGACCAAGACCGCCCGACAGTGGTCTTCGAATGCACGGGTCGACCCGAAGCGCTGATTCGTGCCCTCGACCAGGTCGCCGACCGCGGGCGTGTCGTGGTGGTCGGTCACCAACCCGACCGCGTGGAGGCCGATTTTCGGCAGGTCGCCCTGGATGAGCTGGAGATCATCGGCACCCAGGCCCACGTCTTCTCCACCGACTTCCCCGCCGCTCTCGACCTCATCGCCGCCGATCCGGGTGCCTGGGCTGGTGTGGCCCCGACCGTCTATCCGCTGGATCAGGTGGTCGAGGTGGGGCTGATCCCGATGGCCAAGGGCAAGGCACCTCAGATCAAAGTGCTCTTCGACCCGAGCATCGAGCTGCCCCGGCCGTTTCAGATCGAGTGAGTGTGGCCTTTCATGCCCCGACAGCGAGCGGAGCCCGGCGATGACGGAGCACCGCGACCACAGGGACCGCAAGGAGGAACAACCCGATCAGCGAGATCATCCGGTAGTCGGTGGCCTGGTAGATCACCCCCGAGGAGATGCTGGCCAGCGCTCCCGAGGTCCACGTGATCGAGTCCACTCTGCCCTGGAGACGACTTCGCACCTCGACTCCAACCCCCACGGTCAGCATCGAGCTGCCGGCGACGAACGCCAGGTTCCAGCCGTACCCCAGCGCAAATAGGACCACCACCAATGCAGTCGTGGACTCGTTGGGGCCATAGGCCGCACCCAGAGCCGAGAGCCCGAGCAGGGCCATGCCTCCCAGGATCACTCGATACCCACCCCATCGATCGGTGAGCCGGCCGGTCAACGGGGATAGGGCGAACATCCCGAGGGTGTGGGCGCTCATCACCAGGCCGACGATGCCCAAGTCCGAGCCGTGGTGGTGGATGTGAAGCGGGGTCGAGGTCATGATCATCACCATCACCACCTGGCCGGTGATCATGGCGATCAGGGCGACGCGAACCAGTGGGAGACGAAACGAAGGTCCCAGACCCACAGCGGGTGCTCCGCTTGCCGCGGGTTGGTCGAGGGCAAGAGTGGCCGGATCGGGGCGGAGAGCAACCAGATAGAGGATGAGGGCGATCACCATGAAGACGACGCTGACCAGGAAGCCGCCGACGAGCTCGGACCGACCCAGATCGATGGCGATCGCCCCGGAAGGCTGGAGCAGGGCAGGGCCCACCACCGATCCGATCGTCGCGGCCCACACCACCGTGCCCAGGGCCCGGCCTCTGCGATCCTCGGGATACATCTCTGCTGCGGTGTAACGAGCGAGGTGTCCCGATGCGTTGCCCAGCCCGAGCAGCGCCATTCCGATCAGCAGCAGGGGAAGGGAGTCGCCGGTAATTCCGACTATCCCGAGGAGGCTGCCCACGACGGCTGCCGCGTATCCGGCGGCCAACCCAGGACGACGGCCTCGACGGGCCACATTCCGGCTGAGCAGGCTCGTCCCCGCCGCAGTGCCGAGTGTGGCGGTGGCACCGGGCACGCCGGCCAGCGTGGCCGATCCAGTGATCTCGTCGACGGCGAGGGTGGAGATGGTCACCGCCGCAATGAACGCAATCGAGCCGAGGGCAACTCCGCTGAACAGGACCGCGGTGATCCGTGAACGGGCCGGGTCGTGACTCTGCATTCGGAGCAGTTTGGTCCCCAGCGAACCTCGCCGGAGCAGATCTCCAGTAGACGCCTACCGACTCACCCCGAGTATGAGTAGGCGAAGTGGGTGTTGCCGTGGGGATCGAGGAGGAAGGCGGTGTCGCCACCGTTGTTCCAGACCGCGGAGCCCACGTTGCACCAGTGAAGATCGGTGTCGAAGTCCGGGCCGCAGCCGGTCATCACCGTGACCGTTTCTCCAGGGAACAGGGTGAAGGAAGCCGGGAACTCGAACCGGTGACTGGCCGACTCGTCCTTGATGCCCCACCCGGTGAGATCGATCGGAGTCGTTCCCTCGTTCCGGATCGCGATCCACTCGCCGTTGAGGTTCTCGTTGTCGTTCCCGGGGGCATCGGCCATCACCTCGACGATGCCCAGCATCGCCTCGGCGCGGGGCCCGCACGCCGTGGGCGACCACAGGCCAAGCTGGGCGTCTCTTGCCGCGGCCTGGGCGTCGTCGAACCGTGCGGTCATCGCCGTGTCCGGGGGATAGCTCCTCGAAAGGGCGGCCCCGCGGCGAACCGTCTCCTCGTTGATCGACATGCTGCCGACCCACAAATAGCGAAGAAGCCGATCGAACTGGTCGATGTCCGACACATCGCTGGTCATGCCGATCGTGGAGCCCTCCGGTGCCAGGGCGGCCAGGACCTGCGTTGCCTCGTCAGAGAAGCACTCCCCAGACTCGGGTGAGTTGGTCCCGATGATCCGGACTTCGAAGATCGACCCGTCGTCGGCCTGCACGTCGAGGGTGTCGCCGTCTGTGATCGAAACCACGGTGACGGCCACGGCGGCTGAAGGCATTGCCGCCTCCGGGTCTCCAGACGGGCCCACGGCTGGGGGTGAGTAGAGAGGATCTGCCACTGGCGGAGGGATGACGACCGTGGTCGTGGGAGGGCCGGCGGGGGTGGTCGTCGCAATCGGCGCTTCCGAAGTGGTCGTCGGGGGTGTAGTGGTGGTCGTTGAAGTGGGTCGCGGCGAAGACGATGTGCTCGGAACCTCGGTCGTGGTCGAGCTCGCCACCGTCGCCTCAGGCGGAGCAGCGGAGCACGAAGCGACGAGGAGGGCGGCCGACAATGCGGTGAGACGCGCCAAAGACGAGATTCGCACAGGCATGGACCGTATATCGGCCCGCAGACCACGAGGATTCAGCACCAACCGGAAAGACGGCGACGACAATCCGCAGCTACCGAAAGGAAAAGCATGCTCTTCGCCAGCGCAGTTCCCCTTCGACCGGGCAGGACGGGTCGTTACCGCGATCTCTCCACCGAGTTGGAGCCCCACCTCGAGGAATACCGGGACCTGAACCGACGATTCGAGGTGAAGGGGCACGCCTATTGGATCAACCATGGGCGTGGGACCGACCTCGGAGTGAGCGTGTACGACATCTCGCCGGCCGGCTTGGGGCAGATGCGTCTTCGCGAATGGGATCGGACCTCGCCCTACGACCGGTGGTGGCTGGAATTCGTGGAAGACGTCAACGGTGTCGATCTTCTACAAGGTCCGGCGCACGTCGCCCCGCCGGAGCCGATCTTCGACTGGCATGACGAATAGGGATGGGATGACCGACGAACCGCCGTTCGACTCACTCGACTTCCTCTATATCCCATCTCGAGACGTTGCCGCCGATGCCACCTACTTCGCCAGGACCCTGGGTGGCCGGGTGGTGTTCGCAATCGAAGCCTCGAGAACCCGGGTCGCCATGGTCGAGATGACTCCAGGGCCACCGCATCTCCTCTTCACCGATCACGTGGAGGGGGAAACGCCGATTCTCATCTATCGGGTGTCCGATCTGAGCACGAGTCTCGACCGGATGATCAACGCTGGCTGGGACAAGGAGAGCGTGTTCGAGATCCCGCAGGGCCCCTGTTGCTCCTTTCGCTCCCCAGGTGGTCAGCGCTTGGCCGTCTACGAGCTCACCCGTCCCGACGTGGTAGCGAGCTTCGAAGGGCGCCGGGACTTCTGATGCGTCAGCCGGTGGGGCCGAAACGCTCGGTCCGGATCGACTCCGGGTCATGGCCGAGGTCGACCAGGCAATTGGCAACGGTCTCGACGAAGGCAGTGGGCCCGCACACGTAGGTCGAGGACGTGTCTGTCGGATTCCAGGCGACCTCGGAGAGAATCGCCATGTCGATCCGACGGTTGTAGCCCCGCCAGTCAGTCGGCCGCTGTCGGGTCAGGGTCAGGCTCACCTCGACCCCGTCGCCGCCATCGGCAACGGCGAGCTCGTCGCGGTAGATGACGTCCTCGTAAGTGCGGGCGGAATAGAGCAGTCGAGCCGGGGCGTCGCTGCCAACTATCGCCCGATGACGCAACATGGCCCGGAACGGCACGACCCCAGAGCCACCGGCGATCATCAGCAACTTGCCAGCCATCGCTTCCTCCCAGACGAAATAGCGGCCGATCGGCCCTCTCATCTCCAACTGGTCGCCGGGCAGGAGCTCGTCGAACAGGTAGGGGGATACCTCGCCGTCCTGAAGCCTCTCCACGGTCAGCACCAGGTAATCGTCGCTCGGGGCGGATGCGATCGAGTAGCTGCGCTGAGCCTGGTAGCCATCCTCGGCGGTCAGGCGGATGTCGACGTGTTGGCCGGGCATGTGCCCCTCCCACATCGGGCACTCGAAGACGATGCTGCGCACCCGGGGCGTCTCGTCTCGCTTGGCGACGACGCGGGCCGCCAGCCAGTCCATGCGACCTGGTGCAGTGGGTTGCTCGCTCAATCGCCCCAGTACCGCTGCTCCCGCCACGGATCCCCGTAGTCGTGGTACCCGTTGCGCTCCCAGAACCCTCGCCGGTCCGCTGCCAACAGCTCGATGCCCCGCACCCACTTGGCGCTCTTCCAGAAATAGAGATGGGGAACGAGCAAACGGGCGGGGCCGCCGTGCTCGGGATGCAGCGGCTGATCGTCATAACCGGTCGCCACCCAGGCCCGGCCGCCCATCACATCGGTCAGTGGGAGGTTGGTCGTGTATCCGCCGTAGCTGGAAGCCATGGCGTGCGTCGCCCCTGTCTCCACCCCGTCCAGAAGCGTGTCGACCGAAACGCCAGTCCAGGTCGTGTCCAATTTCGACCATTTCGTCACGCAGTGGATATCGAGGGTCACCGTCTCCGAGGGCAGGGCATTGAACTCGTCCCAGCTCCAGGATCGGGGGTCGTCGATCAGACCGGTGATCTCGAATCTCCATTGCTCGACCGAGATCCGGGGGGTGGGGCCGGCGGAGAGCACCGGAAAATCGCTGGTGACGTACTGACCGGGGGGAAGGCGGCTCGGGTCGACCTCCGGCCGTCGTCCCCTGAAGCCACGTGAGATGATCGCCATCGAGCGGCGAGGCTACCCCGGGACCGTTTCCGTAGGATTGAGGGGATGACAGGCAAGGACGAGCCGGCCGTCATCGAAGGCGACTGGCTTTTGACCGAGATCGACGGTGAGCCGGTCGACGTCGATGCGCCGAGATCTGTTCGTTTCGAAGATGGGCGTCTCTCAGGTCGGGTCGGGGTCAACCGCTTCACCGGCACGTACTCGACCAATGGCGATGTCATCGAGATCGGGCCTGTGGCTTCCACCAGAATGGCGGGGCCGCCCGAGCTGATGTCCCTCGAGCACCACTTCAACACTCATCTCGAGAACGAGCACGTGATCACCCTTGGCGATGAGCTCTTGACCTTGGAACGGGGCGACCACGAGATCGTTCTGACGCGGGCGCCAGTCGTCGAGTAGTCAGCCGCCCCGTTGCGAATCGTTGGAGGTGGGGACATCCGGGAAATCACTGGTTGCCGGCTTGACGCTCCCAGGCCCGGTGCCAATGCTCCGCATCAGCAGCCCTTCCAGTGCGGGCCCGAATCTGATTCCCAGCCAGAGCACGATGAGGAGGATTGCCGCCGCCAATGCCCAAACCCAACCGGGCGCGCCTTCCAGACCGGCCATGGTGAACACCCCGAAGGCCACCGCCGGGATTCGGCCAACGACTGCGATCAACATGAACCGGCGGAACCTGATGCTCGACAGCCCGGCGAGTGCACATGCGGCGTCGTCGGGGAAGAACGGGAACAAGAAGACGAGCCAGATCAGCAAATTTCCCCGGGCGGTGACCACATTCTCATAGCGCTCGACGCGCTCGGCGCCGGCCCATCGGACCGCCAGGGGCCGGCCCCATCGTCGGGCCACCAGGAAGACCACGGCCGACCCGAGCGCCATCCCGACGAGACTCAGCGCCAACGCGGGCCAGGGCCCGAAGGCGAGGGCCCCCACCGGTGGGAGCAGAGTTCCCGGGATCGGCACGACGATCACCTGGGTTGCCTGAGCCAGGAGGAAGGCGACCGGCCCCCAGGCGCCGAACCCCTCGACCCAGCTCCGGAAGGCGTCCGGTGTCGTCATCGTCTCCGAGAAGGCGGCCCACCAGCTTCCGATCTCGTCGCCGATCACGAGAAACACCCCGACCAGGACCATCGCCAGTGTCAACCAGAAGGCCCAACGAGGCACACGGCGAGGAACGGGGGTGCGCTCGGGCCTGGGATCCACCTCCGGATGTTGACATACCGCTCACCGCAGCACCATCGGGGAGACCCCTCAGACTTCCCTGAGTGCCTCAGGGTGACCGGGGGTCCACCGATCGGCTGATCCCTTCGATCAACCGGCATCGACACCAACAATGACCGGTCGGGCGATGTCGACCGGACCCCGATCCGAAACAATGGCGAGATGAGAGAAGCCCCAACGAAGGAACGCTCATGCCCGTGATCGAAGTGGACAATCTGGTGAAGCGATACGACGACGTCGCCGTTGTCGACGGTGTCAGCTTCACCGTCGAGAAGGGCGAGATCTTCGCCATCCTCGGCCCGAACGGGGCGGGAAAGACGACGACCGTGGAGTCGATCGCCGGTCTCCGCCGGCCCGACGGGGGCCGGATCAGTGTCCTCGGGCTCGACCCGCAAGGACGATTCAGCCGAGATCAAGGAACGTCTCGGCGTTCAGCTCCAGGAGAGCACCCTTCCCGACCGGATCAAGGTGTGGGAGGCGCTCGACCTCTACAGCAGCTTCTATAGCGAACCCCGCCGACTGGCCGGATCTCCTCGACCAGCTCGGATCTCACCGAGAAAAGAGACACGAGATACGCCAAGCTCTCCGGAGGGCAGAAGCAGCGGCTGTCCATCGCCCTGGCCCTGGTTGGAAACCCCGAGATCGCCATCCTCGACGAGCTGACGACCGGTCTCGACCCGCAGGCCCGACGTGACACCTGGGCCCTGGTGGAACAGCATACGCGACCGCGGGGTGACATCGTCCTGGTCACGCATTTCATGGAGGAGGCGGAACGACTGGCTGACCGGGTCGCCCTGATCGATTCGGGAAAGCTGGTCGCTCTGGACACCCCGGCCGGCCTGGTGTCCGGGGCGGACGACGAGCATCGAATCCGTTTTCGCCCATCGGAGCCCGATCGACGAGTCGGAGCTCGCAGCCCTGCCCGACGTGACCGGCGTCAGCAGAGTCGGCGAGCAGGTGGTGGTCACCGGTGTCGGCAACGTGTTGCACTCGGTGACCGCGTACCTGGCTCGTAACCAGGTGATTGCGTACGAGCTACGAGTCGAGCAGGTGACCCTCGATGACGCCTTCGTCGCCCTCACCGGGAAGAGCCTTCAGAACCAGCGACGACACCGAGATCTGAGGAGAGAGAAACCGTGACTGCACTGACCAAATTGACCACGGTCGAAGCAAAGCTATTCGCCCGGGAGCCACTCGCCATGTTCTGGGGGTTGATCTTCCCCGCAGTCCTCCTGATTGCATTGGGCCTCTTCTTCCCTGGCTTTGACACCCCGAGCCCCGAACTGGACGGGTACCGGATGATCGATCTGTATGCCCCGATCATCCTCGGTCTGGCTCTGGCCACGCTCGCATTCGCCACCCTGCCCACGATTCTCGCCACGTATCGAGAACGCGGCATCCTCCGCCGGCTCCAGACCACACCGGTGAGCCCGTGGCGTCTCGTGTGTGCACAGCTCATCGTCCAGATGGCGCTGGCCGTGCTGTCCGCATCGCTGGCGATCGGGATTGGGGCTGTCGTGTTCGGCATCCCGCTTCCGCAGAACCCGGCCGGATTCGTCCTCGTCTACGTCCTGGCCGCGGTCTCGATGCTGGCCATCGGCCTGCTCATCGGGGCCGTCGCTCCAACGGTCTCCTCAGGCCAAGGCATCGGGATGGCGGTCTACTTCCCCATGCTGTTCTTTGCCGGGGTCTACTTCCCGCGGGAGGCGATGCCGGAGGGGCTGCTCGCGGTGAGTGACATGACCCCGACCGGCGCAGCCGTCCAGGCCATCCAGGACACCTGGTCCGGTCTGGCTCCGACGACTTCTAGTGTCCTGGTCATGGCAGCCTTCGCGTTAGGCGCCGGAGTGCTGGCGGCCTTGCTGTTCCGTTGGGAATGAGCACCGAACCGGGCGTCCCCGTCCCCGACGCCTCGCTCTCCAAGTGGGAGCGAGGCTTCGAACAGGTCGTGGAGTGGGTGCCCTACGTCACCCTCGCGATTGGGCTCGTCCTCAGTGTCTTTGCAGCAACCACCTGGACCGATCGTCTGATATCGATTGGTCTGGCCACGGCGGCCGCCGTCTGGGTCCTGTTCATGTTCACCCTGCAGAGGGATCGTCGTAAGGACCAGAGATGGATGCGGTTGTATTTCGCAGGGCTCATGGTTTTCGCCGCGGTGCTCATGTTCCTGCTCCCGGTCTACTTCGTATTCGTCATCACCGGCTTCATCCACGCCTATCTCTTGAAGCCGGCCCCGCTCGCCTTTATCGGCATCGCGCTGACTTCCCTCATCATCAACTCGCGCATCATCTATCCCGATCCCACAGCCGACGAGTGGTGGACGTTCGGGATCATCGTCGTGATCCAAACCGTCGCCATCGGGTTCGGAGGTGTGGGAGGCGAGAAGATCGCCGAGCTCAGCGAGCAGCGTCGTCAATCATTGTTGGAACTGGAGGCGGCGCTGGAGGAGAACGCCGGTCTCCACGCCCAGTTGGTGTCCCAGGCCAGAGAGGCCGGGATGACGGACGAGAGGCAGCGAATCGCCGGGGAGATCCACGACACCATCGCCCAGGGGCTGACCGGTGTCATTACCCAACTCGAGGCGGCGAGCCAGGTCAAGAGCGACCCAGCGGAGTTGCAGAGAAGGCTGGACAACGCCACCAGCCTGGCCCGGGAGAGCCTGGCCGAGGCCCGCCGATCGATGCGAGCCGTCCTACCCGCCCCGCTGGAGGGACGACACCTGCCGGAGGCGCTCGCGGATGAGGCCGCCCGTTGGTCGTCGCTGCACCAGATGCCGGCTGAAGTGACCACTACCGGGGAAACCCAGGGTCTTCACCCCGAGGTGGAGGTAACCATGTTGCGAGTGGCCCAAGAAGCCCTGGCCAACGTGGCCAAGCACGCCAATGCCTCACGGGTCGGAGTGACGCTCTCCTACATGGGCGATGTCGTGACCATCGACGTCAAAGACGACGGCAACGGATTCGTCCCCGGCAGTGGGCCCAACGGCGCCGGAGCTGATGCCGGCTTTGGCCTCACCGCCATGCGGCAGCGGGTGGAGCGGTTGGCAGGCACCCTGGAGATCGAGTCCGAGCCCGGAGGTGGTACCGCGGTCTGTGCCACCCTCCCCGCCATCCCGATCGACCCATCTCATGACTGACGGTGACCGGCCGATCCGGCTTCTCATCGTCGACGACCACCCGGTAGTCAGGGACGGCCTCCGGGGCATGTTCGCCGGTGAAGAGGGCTTCGAGGTCGTCGCCGAGGCCAACAATGGTGCCGACGCCATTGCCCGGTCCCAGGCGTTCGACCCCGATGTGGTGCTCATGGACCTCCGAATGCCCGAGATGGACGGTGTTTCCGCGATCCGGCAGATGACCGAGCTCGGGATCCAAGCCAGGGTCCTGGTCTTGACGACCTTCGACATGGACAGCGACGTTCTGCCCGCAATCGAAGCCGGGGCCACCGGATATCTGCTGAAAGACGCCCCTCGGGACGAGCTGTTGCGCGCGGTCCGGTCGGCCGCTGCCGGTGAGGCCGTGCTCTCACCGACCGTGGCCGCTCGGCTGCTCGATCAAGTCCGACAGCCGGCGAGGGAAACCGTCAGCCAACGCGAGTTGGAGGTGCTCCAATTGGTGGCAGCCGGCGCAACCAACCGAGAAGTCGCCGAGCGTCTTTTCGTGAGCGAGGCGACGGTGAAGACCAATCTCCTCCACATCTACACCAAACTGGGTGTGAACGATCGGGCCGCCGCGGTGGGAGCCGCCTTCGAGAAAGGCTTGCTGACCCCGGGCGAGGGCCGCTAACACGCCCGGCTCTCAGGGGACGCTCCGAGCGCTCGAGACCGTAACGTTGCCTGGTGGGCGACAGGACCGATCTCTTCCCCAGGTTCTCGCACAGCGAGCTGCAACGGAGACGCCAGGCCATGTTCGACGTCATGGAAAAGGCGGGAGTTGCCCACCTGGTCGCTTACGGTTCGGAGCGGACGGGTTCGGCCGTGCAGTGGTTATCGGAGTGGCCCGTCACCCGCGAGGCTGCGCTGGTGCTCACCCCCGACGAGCCACTCCGCTTGCTGGTCCAGCACTACAACCATCTCCCGAATGCCCGCCTCATCGCCTCCGACTCTGAGGTCGAATGGGGTGGACCTTCCACCATCGACAAGCTCGGGGAGATACTCCATGCGCGCATCGCCGACGGGCAGAAGGTCGGGATCGTCGGGCCACTCGGCTATCGAGACCACCGCGACCTCGTCGAGTCGGTCGGCGACCTGGTGAGCCTCGACCGCGAGTACCAGCGGCAGCGCTTGGTCAAGTCACCCGAGGAGATCGAGCGGCTGGAGGTGGCGGCACGGCTATCCGACCGGGCGGTGGAGGCGCTCGCTGCCGAAGCCGGAGTGGGCATGGACGAGCGCCAGCTCGCCGGCATCATCGAGTCGGCCTACCTCAGCGAGGGAGGGACCAACCACATTCACTATTTAGCGGCCACTTCCATGGCCGATCCGAGTGTCTGCGTGCCTGCGCAGTTCCACTCGACCCGCCAACTGCGAACTGGTGACATCCTCTTTGCGGAGATCAGCGCCGCGTTCTGGGGATATGCAGGCCAGGTGCTCCGGAGCTTCACCATCTCAGCCGACCCGACCCCGCTGTACAGCGAGCTCCACCAGGCGGCCGATGCCGCCTTCGAAGCCATTGCTGCCGCGACCCGGCCCGGCGCTCATGTCGAAGAGCTCGTCGAGGCGTCGTCGGTGATCGAAGAAATGGGCTTCACCACGTACGACGACCTGGTTCACGGCTATGGCGGCGGCTACCTGCCGCCCGTTCTGGGAAGCCGGAGCCGCCCCAACCAGCCGATACCCGAGATGACTCTCGAAGAGGGAATGGTCCTGGTGATCCAGCCCAACGTGATCACGATCGACGAGATGGCAGGGGTCCAGACCGGTGAACTAGTCGTCGTTACGGAAGATGGCCACCGGTCGCTTCACGGCGCCCCTCGGGGCTTGAGACGACTCGGTTGACGCCCAGCGGGCGAAGCCGATCGCGGGACGTCACCGAGGGTGACGCCCCGCCATTGAGTCAGGTCGTTGCTGCCGGTTGCGAAGAGGAGAGCAAACAGGGGCAGCGGGGGACGGTACAGGCCGATTGACGGTGCTCCTTGAGAGGATGACCGCAATCGGTGCACCGGTCTGCTTTTCGTTTCGCCCCGTCGCGCTTCGGCTTAGGGACGGCTTGGATCAACGAGAGCGCTCTTTGGCGAGGTTGACGGTGAGCTGGCGGCCGCCGACATCCTTGCCGTTGAGGGCGGAGATGGCCTTGTCTGCAGCCTCGGCGGATCCCATCTCGACGAATCCGAAGCCGCGGGAGCGGCCCGTCTCCCGATCGGTGATCACCTGGGCCTTGGTCACGGTGCCGTGCTCGGAGAAGAGATCTTCGAGACGCCGTGAATCGGTGTCGAACGTGAGGTTCCCCACGTAGATGTTGGTGGACATTGACTTTGCTCCTTTGAGCTCGTGCCGTCGTTTTCCTAACGCCCTGCAGGAGACCGTCCGGGAATCTTGATCGCGTGAGCGGGGAGTCTCGGCTTGTGCCCTGCGGTGACTTCACCCGACGGAACGAAGGAAGCGAAGAAGGCGCAGCACGCATCAGGCGTGCGCTGTGCCCTTCATACTAGCCGTTCGGCGCCGCTTTGCCGAGAGGGCCGACCCTGCTCAAGCCCCACCGACGGTTAGGGTTTCTTGCAAGCGGCACCCAAGGAGTGGCCCAATCGTGAACGAATCCCCCCATAACGGGTCACCCAACTGAAATGGCCAAGCGTGGACGTGAGGCCATGGCGAAGCGCTCGAGAGAGCTTGCTCGGCAGCAGAAGAAGGAAGAGAAGCAGGAGCGCCAGGAGGCCAAGGGCGACGGGGAGCCCAAGCTGAACCCCGACGACGAGAGCGTCCTCCTCGAGGAGTTCGCCCGCCTCAACGACGAATTCGCGGCCGAACAAGGTGAGTCAGAGCCATTTCACCGAGGAGCGACACCGAATTCTCGTCGCCCTCGGCATCGAGTCCGACGAGGACGCCTAGACCTCCCTACTTGACCGCCCCGGTGAGCAGACCGGAGACGTAGTAGCGCTGGAGGAGTAGATAGACCAGGACACAGGGGATGATGGCGATGGTCACTCCTGACTGGAGCATCCCCCAGTCGGTGCTGCCCAGACTGGTCACACTGCGGGCGGCGGCGAGAACCAGGGGCAGGGTCAGGCTGGTGTCTTTGGTCAGCATCACGAGGGCTCCCAAGAACTCGTTCCACGAGGTGACGAAGGCGAACAAGGTCACGGTGATGACAGCCGGGACCATGTTGGGCATGAACACCCGACGCAGCACCTGCCAGGAGCTGGCCCCGTCCACCAAGGCCGCCTCTTCGAGCTCACGGGGAACCGCGTCGAAGGCATTGCGCATGATGTAGACGCTGAACGGCAGCTGGATCATGGTGTGGACGATGGCCAGCCCGAACAGATTGTTGGTCAGCCCCAGGGTGGAGAACATCAGGAAGATCGGGGTGAGCAGGGCCTGGTAGGGGATTATCAACGCCAGCAGCAGGAAGACGAATATCGCCTCTTTGCCCGGGATCGGGAACCGGGCCAACCCGTACCCGGCGGGCACGGTGAGGGCCAGGGTCATGAAGATGGTCAGGGCGGCGGTGATCACGCTATTGCGCGAGGTACCTGGGCAGCCCACTCCCGTAATCCCACAACTTCTCGTAGTTGTCCAGGCTGAGCTCGCTGGGGAAGTAGGTGGGCGGCACCGCCGCCGCTTCTTCGGTCGTCTTCAGAGATGCGGAGACAGAGAGCACGATCGGGGTCACCATCACCAGGCAGATGACTATCGAAACCGCGCCCAGGAGGTATTTGGAGCGGCCCGTCCAGAAGCGGGCGGACCTGCCGTCCGCTCCGGCCACCTCGGCGTCGACGTCGAGTGGCTCGGTTCCCACTGGCTGTGGCAGCGAGACCTGGGTCACGTCTCTGCCCTCCTGCTCAGCATCATCTGCAAGATGGTGAAACCGAGGATGATCAGAGCCAACAGCATCGAGAGGGCGGCGCCATAGCCCAGCTTGAGATAGGGGAATGAGTTGAGATAGACATAGAAGACAGAAGTTGCGGTCAGGTTCCGGGGCTGGCCGGCAGTCATGATGTAGAACTGGTCGAAGGCGAGCAGCGACCCGATCACACTGACCAGAGTCACCAGCAGGATCGTCCTCCGGGTCAGCGGCAGGATCAACTTGCGCACCCTTTGCCAGAACCCTGCGCCGTCCACCATGGCCGCCTCGGTTATCTCATGGGGGATGGCCTGGATAGCGGCCACGAAGAGGATCATGCCGAAGCCGAGCACCTTCCAGGTGACGGAGATGATCACCGCCCAGTTGGAGAGGTCGGCATCGACCCCCAGCCAGAGGATCGGGGTGTCGATGATCCCCAGGTCGATCAGGAACTTGTTGACCAGTCCGTAGTTGGGGCTGAACAGCCAGTACCAGAGAAAGCTGGAGGCACCGAGCCCGATCACGACCGGGGTGAACACGAAGGTTCGGGTGACGCGGCTCAGCCCACTGTTGGGGGTCACCAAGAGCGAGATCAGATAGCCACCGATCATCAGGATCGGGGTGATGTAGAGGGTGTACTTGAGGGTGAACCGAAGCGATACCCAGAACTGGGAGTCGGCGAAGGCATCCATGTAGTTCTGTAGCCCCACAAAGGTCGGAGGCGTGATCAGCGACCATTCGTTCAGCGATATCCAGACCATCTGGAGGAACGGCCACGCGGTGAAGATCACCACGAAGGCAAGGGCCGGCAACACGTACCAGAAACCCGTCAGCTTGCTGCGATTGGTCATGTTTGTGGCGTCATCCGGTCATGGCCTGGCCGCGATCGATGCTAAGTGCGCAACTCCGGATTCGGGGCAGGAGCCCCGATGAAGCGAGGGTCGCAGCACCCCGGAGGTGTGGCGCTGCGACCCTTTTGGCTTCAAGCAGAGACCCTGAGCATCATTCGTTGATGATGGCCTCCATCTGGGTCTTGGCGTCAGCGATGACCGTGTTGATGTCGTCCTCGCTGTAGTACACCCGCTGCAGCATTTGGAGCCATGGCCCCTGCGGCGAGTTGATCAGCTCGAAGAACTTCAACGTGAACGGGGTCTGGGCTATCTCGATCGCCGCCGAGACGTCCTGGACCAGCGGGTTGGCCTGGAAGTACTCGTTGTCGGTCATGTCGGTGCGGGTGGTCATGTTGAGCAGCTTGGCGTACACCTCGACCTGGACCTCATCGGAGAGGATGAAGTTCATGAAATCGACGGCGTCTTCCAATCGGTCGCTGCCCTGGGGCACCACCACGATGTCGCCACCGGCGAAGGAGGACGCATCACCGGTGTTGAGACCGGGGATGACGGTGATCCCGAAGTTCATGTCCGGGTTCTGACCCTCGATGCCCTCCGCTCCTGTCACCAGGGTGATGTTGAAGTTGCCAGTCCCCATGATCCCGACGTTGCCCGACCCGAAGACCTGGGCAAATGTGGCACCGTCCTCGGACTGGGCCGCCGGGTCGATCTGACCCTCGGTGTGCATCATCCGGGCCCACTCCAGGACCGGGCCGATCTGCTCCGGCGTGACCATCGCCTCGTCACCAGGTGCGGCGGGCTCGATCTTCCCACCGTTGGCCCAGATCATGGGGCCGAAGGTGAAGATGTTGCACCCGGCGCAGTTGCCAGGCAGGTAGTACCCGTAAACGCCGTCTTCGATCCCGGTGATGGCGGCGGACATGTCATGGAGCTCGGTCAAGTTGGTTGGTGGAGTCTCCGGGTCGAGCCCGGCCGCCTCGAACAGGTCCTTGTTCCAGAACAGAGCAGAGACGTCGGCGTAGAGCGGGACCCCGTAGAGACGGTCCTCCCATGTCGCCACCTCCACATGACCTGTGACCGCTGTGGCCATCAGGTCGGGGTCGACTAGGTCAGTCACATCCTGGAGCTGGTCGGCGCTGGTGAACTGGGGCCCATAGATGAGGTCGAGACCCATCAGGTCGGGCACGTCACCAGTTGCCAGGCCACGGGCCAGACGATCCACCATGGCGGTGTGCTCGATGTACTCCAGGCTGATCGGGCGGTCAGGGTTTCGACCGTTCCAGGCGCAGACCAGAGCGTCGACCATCTGGGCATTCCCACCGGTCCGCTCCCACATGATCAACGCCCCCTCGGCGTCGGCCGCTGTGGGCTCGCACGTCACCGCCAACTCCTCGGCGGCAGCGCTGGTCGTCGTCTCCCCGGCAGCGCTGGTCGTGGTCTCCTCGGCCGCGCTCGTGGTGGTGGCCTCTTCGGCGGCCGAGGTCGTTGTGTCCTCGGCCCCGCTGTCGGCACAAGCCCCGACCACAATCGCCATCACGGTGGCCAGGATCAGGAGAACCGACGGACTGCTCCGAGGGTGCTCACCTTGCTTTCTCATCTTCACCTGTTTCTCCTCCTTGCTGGGTGATGCCCGAGATCACGTCGGTCGAGACCGACGAGGTTGGTGTCGCGAAAAGGGGTGTGTCATTTGGCACCGGATCGGCCCCCGCCGGCCACCCGCCGCCGTCTACTCCTTCCTCCGCCCTTGGCAAAAGGGCCATATTCCAGAACACTTCCCGCCCTGCAATCCTATGCATACAAGGGAATGCTGTCAATCGTAATCAACCACAGATGATGGTCTTGGCAAGACCCCGAGAGACACACCTGCCCGGCTTCAGGGACCGGCGGTGAGATGGTGATATGCCTGGTTCCAGCGGAGCTCTCGCTCGAACGAGGCGAAGCTGGTGT
The DNA here is from genome assembly GCA_963837055.1 of uncultured Acidobacteriota bacterium. Taxonomy (GTDB): domain Bacteria; phylum Actinomycetota; class Acidimicrobiia; order Spongiisociales; family ZC4RG35; genus JARDZU01. The sequence goes on from CAWILU010000006.1 coordinate 302,532, forward strand.
CGCGATCGATCGCGGCCAGCTCGACTCCTGCCATTCCGGCGAAGTCCTTGAGGATCTCGAGGTCGAGATCCAGGCTGAGACAGGTGTGGTGGGAGCCGCCGGCGAGGAGCCACGACGCGGCTGCGGTCTCGAAATCGGGCAAGGGCCGCCACACCGCCCGCGCCACCGGGAGATTGGGAAGTGGGGCGTCGGGCTCGGTGAGCTCCACTTCGTTTGCCACCAGCCGGAACCGGTTGCCAAGGTCCATGAGGCCGACGACCACACCGGGGCCGGTCCGGGCCGTGAACACCAGCCGAACCGGATCGGCCTTACCCCCGATCGAAAGTGGGTGGATCTCGCATGAGGGACGGTCCCCGGCAATGGATGGGCAGACCTCGAGCATGTGCGCCCCGAGGACCTTGGTACCACGCTCACCGAAGTGGTAGGTGTAGTCCTCCATGAAGGACGCGCCTCCGCTGCGACCCGCGCCCATCACCTTCATGACGCGGACCATCGTCGCCGTCTTCCAGTCACCTTCGGCACCGAACCCGTATCCATCCGCCATCAGTCGCTGCACTGCGATCCCCGGCAACTGAGACAGACCGGCCAGGTCCTCGAAGGTATCGGTGAAGGCCATGAACCCACCGTCCTCGAGGAAAGCGCGCAGACCGGCCTCGATCCGCGCCGCCTCGACGAGGGACTCGTGACGATCGCCCCCCTTGGCCAATTCGGGAGCCATCAGGTATTCGTCGTGATACTCGCCGATGAGCTTGTCGACAGCTTCCGGCTCGACATCGGCCATCGCCTTCTCGAGATCGGCGACACCGAAGCCGTCGACGGCCACCCCCAGGCGGACCTGGGCCTCGAGCCGGTCGCCGTCGGTCACCGCCACTCTCCTCATGTTGCTCCCGAACCGGGCCAGCTTCAGATTTCGCGACTCGTGCCAGCCGCACGCGGCTCGGGCCCAGCTGCCGATCCGGAGCGCCACTGAAGGATCCTGCCAGTGGCCAACGACGATCTTCCGAGCCACCCTCAGCCGCGACAGGACGAAGCCGAACTCCCGATCACCGTGCGCTGCCTGGTTGAGGTTCATGAAGTCCATGTCGATCTCCGCCCAGGGCAGATCACGGTTGAACTGGGTGTGGAGATGGAGCAAGGGCTTGTCGAGGGTGGTGAGCCCGGCGATCCACATCTTGGCCGGGGAAAAGGTGTGCATCCATGCGATCACACCGACGCACTGAGCACTCGTGTTGGCCTGACGGCAGACCTCCTCGATGGCCTCGGGGCTGCTGACGACTGGTTTGGCCACTATTCGGACCGGGACGTCGCCCGCGCCATCGAGACCCGAGGCAATGGCGGACGAGTTGTCGGCGACTTGCCTGAGCACATCCTCCCCATAGAGGCCCTGGCTCCCGGTCAGGAACCAGACTTCGAAGCCGTCGAGCGCTTTCATGCCGTCACCACCGTTTGTTTCCGGGCTCGATCCTGGGCCGAACGCAATCTCCGCATCCAAGAAGCGGGCGCAGCCATGGTGTCGTGCAGCTCCTTGTAGATGGCGTATAGCTCGTCGTACATGGGTCGCGTCGCCTCATTGGGGAGATACTCGTCCTCCCCGAGCCGGGCCATCCGGTCGGTGGCCTCGACGATCGTGTCGTAGCCTCCCAGCTCGGTGCCGGCCGCTACTGCAGCGAACATCGCCGAGCCAAGCGCGGGGGCCTGACGCGACGCGGCTACCCGGACGGGACGGGCTGTGATATCGGCAGAGAGCTGCATCAACAACTTGTTCTGGAAGGGCAAGCCGCCGCAGGCCACGATCTCCTCCACCCCGATGCCCGACTCCTCCAGAGTCTCGATGATGACCCTGGTCCCGAAGACGGTGGCCTCGAGCAGGGCTCGGTAGATCTCGGGGGGCCCGGTGGAGAGCGTGGCTCCCATCAACAACCCGGTGAGCCCGGCATCGACCAGGACGGACCGATTCCCGTTCCACCAGTCGAGGGCGACCAAGCCGGCCTCTCCTGGTTCGAGTAGCCCGGCCTCACGCTCCAGCGACGCATGCAGTCCCTCGAGCGAACCACTCTTGCCGGCAACGAGCTCGGCAAACCAGGCGAACATGTCGCCGACTGCAGCCTGCCCGGCCTCGTAGCCGAACAGCCCGGGGATGACCCCGTCCTCGACCACGCCGCAGAAGCCAGGGACAACACGGTCGACATCGGCCAGGGCGAGATGGCATGTGCTGGTCCCCATCACCGCCACCAGTGACCCCGGCGTCACCACAGTGGCTGCCGGGACCGAGACGTGGGCATCGACGTTGGCCACCGCCACCGGCGTGCCGGGCACCAGCCCGGTCAGCGCAGCGGCATCGGAGCTGACCACACCGGCCCGTTCCCCCGGGCTGGAGATCTGCCTCGACATCTTCTCGTCGATGACATCGGCGAAGCCGGCCGCGAGAGATTCGAAGAAGGACCGATCGGGAAATCCCTCCTGCTTCGACCAGAGCGCCTTGTAACCGGCGGTGCAGCTGTTCCGGGTCTCGACTCCGGTCAGTTGCCACACCACCCAGTCGGCGGCCTCGATGAGACGATCCGCCCGCGAGTAGATGGCGGGGGCTTCGTCCAGGATCTGAAGTGCCTTGGCGAAGAACCACTCCGAAGAAGTCCGGCGCCCGTAGCGGTCGAGCCACCTCTCACCGCGGTTCTCGGCGGTCTCGTTGATCAGGTCGGCCTCGGGTTGAGCCGCATGGTGCTTCCAGAGCTTGACCCACGAGTGCGGATCGTGGCGGAGATCGGGAAGGCGGCAGAGAGGTACTCCCTCGGCGGTGACGGGGAGCATGGTGCAGGCGGTGAAGTCGATGCCGATGCCGATCACATCGGACGGGCCGATCTTGCTCTCGGCCAACACGGCCTGAACAGTCCTTCCGAGCGCGTCGAGATAGTCGTCGGGGTCCTGCAGCGCCCAATCCGGGGGAAGGGAGGGGCCGCCGTCGGGAAGGAATTGGTCGATCACCCCTGAGGGGTAACGGTGGACTGCAGTAGCCAGCTCACGGCCGGTGGCCACGTCGACCAGGACCGCTCGGGCAGACTCCGTCCCGAAGTCCACCCCCACGGTCGCTTTGACTCGGTCGCTCACGGTTGCCCGTAGTAGGCCATCGGGCCGTGCTTGCGACTGAAATGGCGATCGAGCAACGCGTCCTCGATTGGTGCCTGCCCCGGTTGGATTGCCAGCGTGTGGGAGGCCAGTTCGGCGATGAGCTCGATAGCCGCAGCCATCTCGACCGCCGCGCTCGCATCCGGCCCCCAGGTGAAGGGCCCGTGCGAAGCCACGAGGGCACCCGGCGCCTCGTCAGGGCGAAGGCCATCGGGGCGATACATCTCGACGATGACGCGACCGGTGTTCGTCTCGTAGTCGCCCTGGATCTCATCGGCCGTCAACGGGCGGGTGACCGGGACCGACCCCCGGAAATGGTCGGCATGGGTCGTGCCCAGACATGGGATCGGTGACCGGGCCTGAGCCCAGGCCGTGGCGAACCTGGAGTGGGTGTGCGCCACGCCCCCGACATCTTCCATGCCGTTGAAGATCGCCCGATGAGTCGGTGTGTCCGATGACGGGCGGTTCTCTCCCCACACCACCTCACCGTCGTCGAGGCTGACCACAACAATGTCGTCACCGGTCACCTCCCGGCACGGGATCCCACTCGGCTTGATGGCGAACACCCCCGCCTCGCGGTCGACCTGACTGGCGTTGCCAAAGGCATGCACCACCAAGCCCGCCGTGGCTATCTCGTTGTTTGCTCGCGCCGCCATTCGGCGCAGGTCGGCGTGCTCCCCGCTCATCGGCTCGGGGCCCGACCGGTCGATTTCCGCACTACCAGCTCCGGGGTCACCACGAAATTCGCTACGGCGCCGGATTGACCGTCGTCGGGCTCGTCCATGGCGAGCCGGGCAGCTGTCGCCGTCATCTCGACAATCGGCATGTGCACCGTGGTCAAGGCCGGCACCGTGAAGCTGGCCATCGGGATGTCGTCGAAACCGACCACCGAGAGATCCGCGGGGACGGCGAGGCCCATATCGGCAGCGGCATGGAGCACGCCGGTGGCGAGATGGTCGGTGGAACAGACGACGGCGGTGGGTGGCGTCTCGAGGCCCATGAGCGTGCGGAGGGCGGCATCTCCACCAGCGGGCTCATTGGTGACGGTTTTCACGTACTCATCGGGCGCGGGGATGCCCTTTTCCTCGAGGTGCGCGAGGAAGGCGGTGTGCCGCTCGCGGATGTCGCCGAGAGGGCGGCCACCGATGAACGCAATGCGTTCGTGGCCGAGGTCGATCAGATGGTCCAGGGCCGCCACCATGCCGGCCCGGTTGTCGATGTTGACAGTTGGGACCCCTTCGAGATCGGTGCCATGCCACAGGGCGATCATCGGGGTCTGCGAGGCGCGCAGATCCTCGAGGAACTTGGGCTCATCCCTCATGTCGCCGAGAAGGAGGATGGCGTCGCAATGCCGTGTCTCCAGCACCGCCCTCAAGGCGATGGCTTCATCTGCCTTGCTGTGGGCGCTCCCCAGGACGACGTTGTAGCCACGGGCCAGAGCCTCGGTCGACAGCGCTTCGATCGCCACCGCGAAGAAGGGGTCGGTGATCTCCCGAACGATGACCCCGAGCAGCATGGTGCGGGCTCCGCGCAGCCCCCTTGCCAACGGGTTGGGCCGGTACCCGAGGCGTTTGGCAACCTCCTGCACCCGTTCCCTGGTCTCGGCGGCAATGGGCACCGAGGTCGGGGTGTCGTTGAGGACGCGCGCGACACGGTCGATTGAGACACGCCGGCGGCGCGGGCGATGTCTTGCATGGTCACGGGGCGAGACGTCGTCAACCCAAATTCCCTCTCTGCGCGCACATCACCATGTCCCATCCCGATCCGATGAGCGTGTTTGCGCCGTCAAGCTAACCGCCCCCTCTCGGCCCCTGACCCAGCTCTTCTGGTGTCGGAGCGGAGATCTATGGATACGATTGTCAGCATAGCCTTGCCTGCATAGGTTATCCACCTGGTCTGGATGATGATTCAAGGGTTGACGACGACTTTGAGGCCACGACGGTCCACCAAGGCCTCGAACGCATCGGCGGCAGCGCTGAGCGGATAGCGATCAGTCACCAGTAGGTCGAGGCCGGGCAGACCCGACCCTGCCATTTCGGCGGCTCGCACCAGATCATTGGGGAGCATGCGGCGGCAGACCACGAGGGTTAGCTCCTTGCGACGGGCAATCGAGGCGACGAAGGAGGTGCGGTCGCCGTCGGGGATCCCGACCAGCACCACCCGACCCCCGGGCCGGGCGACCATGAGAGCGGTGTGCACACCGGCGTCGGTGCCGGCGGTCTCGAAGACGAAGTCCAGCCCTGCTCCTACCGCCGAAGCCAACCCGTCCGCCACACCGAAGTCTCCGAAGACATCGGTGGCGCCCATCTCGGCGGCCGCATCGAGACGATGGCTGAGCGGGTCGGTGGCCACGATGCGCTGGGCTCCGCTGCGTCGGAGGGCTGCGATGAGGAGGAGGCCGATTGGGCCACACCCGATCACGCCGACGGCGGCACCGTCGACCGAGCCGGCGAGGTCGATCGAATGGAGAGCGACGCCGAGCGGCTCGAGCAGCGCTCCCTGGTCGTCGGCGAGGTGATCGGGCACCGGGACCAGACACCGCTCGGGCCACACCATGTGACCGCGGAGCGCCCCGTCCACACCGTGCCCGGCGAAGACCAGATCGAGACAGAGATTGGGGCGCCCGGCCCGGCACTGCTCGCAGGCCAGGCACGGGACCGCGGGGTCGACGGCCACGCGCTCACCCGTTCGATCACCGGACTCGATCACCGCAGAGAACTCGTGGCCGAGCACCAGACCGGCACCGAGAGCGGCGTCGCCAATGCTCCCCTCACGGAACCAGTGGGCATCGGAGCCGCAAAGGCCCACGGCCAGCACCCGGAGCAGAACCTCGCCTTCGCCAGGCTCTGGTATGGACATCTCGATCTGCTCGAGGGCACCGACCCCGATGAGCCGGACTGCGGAAGTCGTAGTGCTTGCGATCAGGAAGCCGAGTCCACGGCCGGCCTGACCACCCCGACGAGCTGCTCCATGGTCTCGCGATCGTACGGAGCCGGCATCTCGACGAGGACCGTGTTGAACCCGACCTGGCCATATGCGAGCAGCCTCTCGATCATCTCCTCAGCCGTGCCCGCCCAGAAGGTGTCGTCGCCCTCGAGGTTCGCCATCGGCGTCTGGTTGTGCTCCATCAGGTCTTCGAGCACTCGTCGAGCCTCGGACTCCGAGTCTCTGATGATGATTTTCGCCCCGACGGTGCGCTCGATCTCCGCCGGATTGCGTCCCACGTCCTCGCAGTGACGCAGGAGCACTTCATCCTTGTGCGCCAGTGTCTCCGGGCTGCCGAATGCATTCCATTGGTCGGCGTAGGCCGCCACCGTGTGGAGTGTCTTCTTCTCTCCTGAGCCCCCGATCATGATGGGGAGATGATCCTGCACCGGCAACGGGTTGAGGTGCAGATCGCGAAACTCGTATCGACCCCCCTCGTCGCTGCTCACCGTCTCGCCATCCAGGAGGGACCGGATGGCCGCGGTCGCCTCGTCCATCCAATCGAGCCTCTGCCCGAATCCGGTGCCGAAGTCGATGCCGAATGCGGTGTGCTCCAGCTCGAACCAGGCACCGCCGATCCCGAGGATTGCCCGGCCACCGCTCATGTGATCGATGGTGACCACCGACTTCGCGATCAGACCTGGATTGCGGAAGGTGTTGGCGCCCACCAGCAGGCCGATGTCCGCGCGCTCGGTGCCCAGGGCAAGGCCGGCCAGCGCGGTGTAACCCTCGACTATCGGCTGGTCTGGCTCCCCGAAGATGGCGTAGAGATGGTCCCAGGTCCAGATCGAGTCAAAGCCCAACTCGTCGACGCGTTGCGCCGCTGCCAGAAATTCGGCCCAATCGCTCCCTTGGCTCCACAGCACGGCCCCCATTTTGAATTGCGGCATGAACGGCTCCACTCTCGACGGCTCGCAGGCGAAAAACGCAATGTAGCATACGATTTCATGACCAATCCTGGACCGAGCAGGCGATGAAGATCGTGGTCACCGGAGGGAGCGGGAAGGCCGGCCGGTGGGTGGTCCGGGACCTGCGCGACCACGGACACGAAGTGCGGAACATCGACTGGGCGCACGACGGGAGCGAGCACGGTCTCTCTCTGGTCGCCGACCTCACCGACCCCGGGCAGACCACTGAGCTGATCGTCGGAGCCGATGCCGTGGTGCACCTTGCCGCGATCCCGGCACCGGAGATCCGCTCCGAGGCGGAGACGTTTCGAATCAACACGATCTCGACCTACAACGTGTTCGCCGCCGCCGTAGCCGCGCCGGTCGAGCGCGTGGTTTGGGCCTCGAGCGAGACGGTCCTGGGCCTTCCCTTCGACACCCCACCGCTCTTCGCCCCGATCGACGAGACCATCGATCCCCGCCCGGAGACCTCGTACGCGCTCTCCAAGCTCGTCGGTGAGGAGATGGCCGCTCAGTTCGCCCGGCGGACCGGTCTGCCGTTCATCGGGCTCCGCATCTCGAACATCATCGAGCCGGACGATTACCAGCGCTTCCCCGGGTTCTGGGAGGACCCGCTGCTCCGCAAATGGAACCTTTGGGGCTATGTCGACGTGCGCGATGTGAGCCAGGCGATACGTCGGGCGCTCGAATCCGACCTGAAGGGAGACGAGGTGTGCATCGTCGCCGCGGCAGACACGGTCATGACCCGTGATTCCGCCGACCTGATGGCTGAGGTCTACCCCGATGTCCCCCTGCGCCGGCCGGTCGAGGGAAGGGAGACCCTGCTCGCCATCGGTCGGGCCCGCGAGCTGCTCGGTTACGAGCCCGAGCACAGCTGGAAGGACCACCTCGAATGACGGGTGACTTCGACGGCAGGCCAGTGGTCCCTGGCTCGGGGCGGCTGCGCCCGCTCGGCGTCGCCGAAATCGAGATAACGGGTGGGTTCTGGGCCGATCGCCAGCAGGTCAACTCGACAGCCACGATCGAGCACTGCCACGACTGGATGGAGAGGCTGGGCTGGGTGGGGAATTTTCGGGCGGCGACCGAGGGCCGGCTCCCCGAGGACCGGAGCGGAGTCGTCTTCACCGACTCCGACGTCTACAAGCTGATGGAGGCTGCCGCCTGGGAGGTGGGCAGATCGGGCTCGGCCGATGCGGATCGCCGCTTCACCGAGCTGTCCGAGGTCATCGCACCGGTCCAGGAGGAGGACGGCTATTTGAACACAGTGTTCGGGCGCCCGGGGCAGCCCGATCGCTACAGCGATCTGGAGTGGGGGCATGAGCTCTACTGCTTTGGCCACATGCTCCAGGCGGCCGTCGCTCGGGCCAGGACAGGCCGGGCCGACGAGTTCGTGGAAGTGGCGAAACGCGTCGCCGACCACGTCTGCGACACCTTCGGCAGGGGTGGTATCGAGCGGGTCGGCGGTCATCCTGAGATCGAGCTCGGCTTGGTCGAATTGGCCCGGGTCACCGGTGAGGAGCGCTATCTGGATCAAGCCTCGCTCTTCATCGACCGCCGCGGCCACCAGACGCTGGCCGACATCCATTGGGGGCGGTCCTATTTCCAGGACGACGTCCCGGTCCGGGAACAGGTCGCGTTCACCGGCCATGCCGTCAGGGCGCTGTACCTGGCGGCGGCCGCAGTGGACGTCGCGGTGGAAACCGGCGACCAGTCGCTGCTCGAGGCGATCATCGGGCAGTGGGAGCGGACGGTGGCCCGGCGGACCTATCTCACCGGTGGCATGGGGTCCCATCACGATGGCGAGAAGTTCGGCGAGGACTTCGTGCTTCCACCGGACCGCGCCTACTCCGAGACCTGTGCCGGGATCGCCTCGGTCATGCTCTCGTGGCGCTTGCTCCTGGCCACCGGAGAGACACGGTTCGCCGATCTCGCCGAGCGCACTCTTTTCAACGTCGTGGCCACATCACCCGCCCCCGATGGGAAGGCGTTCTTCTATGCCAATCCCCTTCACCAGCGGGTGCCTGGGGTCGTCCCCTCACCCGACTTCGTCAGCCACCGCGCCGCGTCGAGTCTGCGGGAGCCGTGGTTCGCCGTCTCATGTTGCCCGACCAACGTCGCCCGAACCTTCGCCTCTTTGGGCGCCTACCTGGCAACGGCCGATGACCATGGGCTGCAGCTTCATCAATATGCCGACAGCCGGATCGCCACCACCCTCGCCGATGGCCAGGCGGTGGGGGTTGAAGTGAAGACCGGCTATCCCGCCGATGGCAGGATCTCGGTCGAGGTGACCGAGACCGGCGACGCGCCGTGGACTCTGACGATGCGGGTCCCGGAATGGGCAACCGGCGCTTCGCTGACACGAGGCGATGAGCGAAGACAAGTCCGACCCGGCGCGGTGGCGGTCGACGGCCCGTTCGAGGTGGGCGAACGGATCGAGCTGGAGCTGGAGATGACCCCGCGCTGGAGCATCCCCGACACCCGCATCGACTCGATAAGGGGCTGTCTCGCCGTCGAGAAAGGTCCCTTGGTCCTCTCGGTGGAATCGGTCGATCTCCCCGACGGAGTCGATGTCGATGCGGTGCGGGTCGACCCCGGTGCCGACCTCGAGGAGAGCGACGGTAGGGTCCTGGCCAAGGGGTTTCTGATCGACTTCGAAGACCGGTCCTGGCCCTACCCCGACGATGTCGAGCCCGCGGTGTCGGGGAAAGAAGCGGTCATCTCTCTCACGCCGTATCACGACTGGGCCAATCGGGGCCCGTCGACGATGCGGGTGTGGATCCCGGTCGTCGAAGAGGACTAACGCGACCTGAACAGCGGCCGATAGAGGGAGATCGCCAGGATTAGCCCGACAACGGCGATGATCCCGAAACCGAGAACGAACGCCGTGGAGGCGCCCGGAGCGGCCGTGATCTGCATGATTATCGCCATTCCGGCAACCGATGACCCGAGCAAGGCGAACCAACCGACCACAGCGAACTTGGCCTTGTGTGCCCACTCCTTGTGGAGAAGCAGACCGATGGCGACACCGACCATCGCAGGAACGATGATGCCGAGATCCATCAACTTCACCATCCAGAACACCCCGGGATCGGCCAGATACTCCTCCGTTGGGCTCCCATTCCAGATCGCCACTAGATGCGGCGCGTGGAGCCCGACGACCAGGAACAGCGCAGAGGCGAGGAGAAATCCCGCCAGAAATCGGTCGAACCGGACCGTGGTCCCAACGAGGGCGACCGGGTCGATGGCGGACCAAGACCCAATTGCAACCACTCCTCCGAATACGAACAGCCCGAGATTGAGCAGGAAAAAGCTCTCGCTGTTGCCTTCGTAACGAGCGAAATCACCACCCACCGACAATTGGGTGTAGGTGTATACCGCAAAGACGGCCGGGCCGATGCCGATCACGGGGCCGGCGAGATGACCTCTCAAGGTGAGGAGCCCGGCGAGAACGGACACGGGGGCAACAAGGAGCAAAGAGACGAGGTCGCTCCCCTTGACCTGGACGATGGCGCCAGATGAGGCGTGATAGTCGATCGCTCCCAGCACCAAGGGCCCGAGGACCGCGCTCGAGGCAACCCCGAGACCGAGGGCAATCATGGCGAGGCCGAGCCACCGGCTCCTCCCCGAAGTGGCCCTGTCGTGGATACCCTGCTCGTGCATCTGGACATCAGCCATGACCAGAGGATCAGTCACTATCCGGGGATGCCGCTAGAGGACTTCGTCCCGAAGCCGTTGGTCGGAACGACTCGGGAGGACGGCAACGACGATGATGTGACAAGAAAGTCACCGACCCAAAGGAGGAGCAGAGATGACTGCAGCACCTTTCACCGGATCCGGCATAGCCGCCGATCCCTGGGTCCTCAAGACGCCGAGCCTGGGCTCGGAGATACTGATGCATCGTGACGAGGATCACGATCCCCCGGTGCTGGTATGCACCGTGGGGACGACGGTCCTCCACTACGACCTGCGCATCATCGACGACCTGCATCAGATGCTGAAAGAGCGCGGGGATTGGGTGCCGCTAGGCAACGCCGACGAGCAGAAACCCGCAGCCGAGGGCACGGTCGAGGCCTGGGCCCGGTCATCGGACAACCCGATCGGCGGTTGGTACGGGCTGAAGAAGGGTCTTCGAGGCCGGGTCGGCAACTATGTGCCACCGGTCCTGGAGGCGCTCGGGCTGGCGGAGGTCGAGCACAACGCCCGCAACAACCGGATGAGAGCCCTCTAGACCTGGCGACGCCTCACGTCTCCGTGTCGACACGGAGTGGCGGGAATTCCGCGAGCAAGCCGGGAGCCCTCACCTGGAACAACGATTCGGGATTCGCCACCCCTTGGAGATGGAACTCGCCAAGGACCTCGAATCGGATCTCGCCCCACGACTCACCTGAGTCGGCACGGGTGGCCTCGGTGATCAGGATCTGCCCGCCGTGGCCGGCATTGCAGACCCTCGCCATCACGTTGACGGCGAGACCGACATACCCGGTGTCGGTCACGGCCGGGCTCCCGCTGTTGAGGCCGATCCTCACCCGGATTTGACGATCCTGTGGCCATGAGCTCTCGCTCATCCGCCGCTGGATATCGATGGCAGCCTCGATGCCATCCCTTGCCCGAGCGAAGGCGGCGAAGAACTCATCGGCACGGGAGTCGACCTCATACCCTTCGTGGGCGGCGACGGCTTGCCTGATCAAATCCCGAACCTGCTCTAGCGCGGTCGGGTAGTCCTCCCCCATCTCCTGGACGAGACCGGTGGAGCCTTCGATGTCGGTGAGGAGGAGGGTGACCGTGCCGGTGGGCAGATCGGTGGAGTCTCCTGACCGGGCCTCCCGCAACTGGCGGGTGACAAAGCCGACCGGGGCTATCCCGTATTCGGTCGCTGCCTTCAAGAGCTTCCGGAAGGCTCTGACCCGGGCCTCTTCGCTCTCGAATTTGACCTGGTTGAAGCGGGAGAGGGCGTTGCGAACATGCGCCTCGTCGTTGATGGGGAGGCGGCGATTCCCCTGCGAGTCGACGTAGGCGAAGGCGCTGTTGGGAAGGCTGGCCCTCTTCTTGGCATCGAGTGTCGCCATGAAGAGAACGGTAGGGCGGTGTCGCCGGCATTCGCGAGGCGTTTCTCGCTCGGAGTTGAGTTGTCGTGGCCTATCTGCTGTGCTGTGGCTCCCTGCTGTTTTGCCTGACTCGAGAACTCCCCGGCTGATCGCGGTCGTACTGGTCGTTGTGACCCTCTTCGGAGTGGTGTTCGTCTGGCGTCTCGGGGCGGACCAGGGAGGTGCGACAGCCACGACCGAGGCGGGGCAGCCCGGCCAAGGAGCAACCGTCCAATACGTGCTCAGCCGGCCCGAGACACTCCTCTCGGATTCGCCCGGCGCGGCCGGGCAGCCGATCGCCGGAGGGATCATCTTCCCGCTCATGTCCGAGGCCGAAAGTGGCTTCGAAGTGCTCGACACCTGCAACCGACCAGGCTGGGTCATCCCCGAGCAGGTGGATACCGGTCTGGTCCCCTCGGACCGGGGCCGGGCAGATGGATCAGTCGGTGTTCGTCATCGACCCGGGGCACGGTGGCCGTGACCTCGGCGCCGTGGGGCAGAGCGGACTCACCGAAGCCGAGGTCAACCTCGACGTCTCTGCCCGGATCGTCGAGATGCTCGGGACGTCGCACGACATCGACTGGACGACTGGTGCTGTCACCGCAGGCTCGGGGGTAGGCCCGGCGCGGCGTCGCCATCATGACCCGGTACCCGACCGGCCCCAATAGCGGTGATTACGAGTTGGGCCTCACATTTCGCTCGACGCTCGCCAACGCAGTGAATGCCACTGCTCTCGTCTCGGTCCACCACAACACCGAGCCAACCAGGGACCTCGACAGTCCGGGGAGTTCGGCGTTCGTGTCGGCGACCAATCCGGAATCGCCGCGCCTCGGAGGCCTCATTGTCGAAGAGGTTCGGCGGTCCCTGTCGGCGTTCGAGGCGGACTGGGTCGGAGGCGACGGCGACGGCCTCACCGCTCGAGTCAATGCCGATGGCAGCGACTACTACTCGATCCTGGAGCGGTCCGAGGTGCCGGCGGTCATCGTCGAGGGCGCCTACATCTCCAATCCGTCTGAGGAGGAGCTGATCGCAACCGAAGCTTTCCGTCAGGCGTACGCCGAAGGCGTGTACCGGGCGCTCGTCCGCTTCGTCACCACCGACGATTACCCGATGCCCGCACCGGACCCGGAGCTGTACGACATCGAGGGGCCGTCCCGCTCGATGGACGCCTGCGTCGTCGGGTCCTGATCTCTGCTCAGGATCCTGGATCGCCCTCTCGGGCCCCGAGCTCGTGATCCAGGATGAAGAGCGCGCCCGACTGCCCGTCGGCGAGGGCTAATCGATCGACGATGGCGCCGACCATCGCCTCCTCCTCCGTCTGCTCGGAGATGAAGTCCTGCAGGAAAGGGAGGCTGGCCAGGTCGCCCAGTTTGTCGGCCATCCGGTAGAGGTCGTGGATTGCCGCCGTCACCGCCTCCTCCTGGGCCAGGGCCGAGGCGAACACTTCCTCGGGACCGCTGAACTTCGATCGGGGCGCCTCGACGTCACCGATCACCGCCTTCCCTCCCCGATCGAGGATGAAGTCCAGGAACCGATCGGCATGGCTCCGCTCCTCCTCGGCCTGCGCCCGCATCCATCGGCTCATCCCGTCGAGGTTCTGATGGGAGAAATATGCGGCCATCTGCAGATAGGACGGCGGCCGACGCCAGCTCCATCGTGACCTGGGCGTTGAGCGCGTTCTCCATCTCCTCGTGAAGCTTCATGGATGGTCCTCTCTCGACGTGGGCGGCATCCTATAGCCCGCAAATTCCGGCGCAAGATGTATTTGCACTACCGGCGTAGTGCAAATTATCTTTCGGTACCTAACGACCCCGGAATGAGGAGCTCGGATAGATGAGGCCGAGGCTGATTGGCTCGGCGGCGGCGATGGCCGTGGGCCTGGCGGCATGCGGGGGCAGTGCATCGGATGACATGCGGGCGGAGGTCGTCGAGAACTATGCCGACGTGGTCCACGAGTCGTATCAGGTCAGCCTGGACAGCGCCACCACGATGGACGAGGCGATCGACGCCTTCGTCGCCGACCCGACCGACGGAGACACTGGCCGCGGCCAAGGAGGCCTGGCTCACGGCCCGGGACGACTACGGGCCCACCGAGGCGTTCCGCTTCTACGGCGGGCCGATCGACAACGAGGAGAACGGCGTCGAGGGACTGATGAACGCCTGGCCGCTGGACGAGGCCTACATCGACTACGTCGAGGGCTCACCCGACGCCGGCGATCATCAACTGCCCGACGAGTACCCGACCATCGACGCCGACCTGTTGGTCTCTCTCAACGAGCAGGGCGGCGAGGCCAACATCTCCACCGGGTGGCACGCCATCGAGTTCCTCCTCTGGGGCCAGGACCTGTCCACGGACGGAGCCGGGGCGCGGCCCGTCGAGGACTACACCACGGCGCCGAATGCCGACCGGCGCGCCGCCTACCTGAGCCGTGGCGTCGGACCTCCTTGCTCACTCACCTGGGCCAGATGGTCGATGCCTGGGCCCCCGACGGGCGACAACTACCGGACCGAGTTCCTCGCCCTCGCCCCGGACGAGGCGCTGGGCATGATCATGACCGGAATGGGCGAGCTGAGCCGGGGTGAGCTGGCCGGGGAGCGAATGACCGTGGCCTACGAGGCGCGATCCCAGGAGGACGAGCACTCCTGCTTCTCGGACAACACGACCAACGACATCATCGGCAACGCCTCCGGAGATCGAGCGCGGTGTACCTGGGCCAGGTCGGCGACGTCGACGGGCCCGGGATCTACGACCTGGTCGCCGCCGACGATCAGGAGCTGGCCGACGGCTCGGCCGACGAGATCGCGAGTCAGCGTCGCCCTCGCCGAGGAGATCCCGCCGCCCTTCGATCAGCACCTCGTCGAAGGTGTCAGCGACGAAGACCCGGGACAGGGTGGCGATATTCGACACGATCGTCAGCCTCGAAGGCCAGACCGACACGATCGTCGAGGCCGCCGACGCCCTCGAGGTGGAGCCTGAATCTGAGCTGAGGACTTGAGATCACCGCGTCTGACGTGGAAGGATGCTGGGCCGCGGCCCCTGGTCGGGCTCGCTCCTCGCTCATGGTCGGTCGCCTGCTCGGGAGGGCTCGGACCTGCTCGTGCCCGAGAGCGGGGGCGAGGGGACCACCGACTCCTCGAACCGAAACGCGTTCGGCAACTCGGCCAGGAACCTGAGCGACGAGGAGCGGCGGGTGTTCGAAGTCGGAGACAGCTTCTTCACCCAGAATTGGGTCACCGCCCCCGCATCGACCGAAGCGCGTGACGGTCTGGGGCCGCTGCTCAACGCCCAGTCGTGCTCATCGTGCCATCTCCTGCGACGGGCGAGGGTGCGGCCGACGGTGAGAGCCGGGCCTCCTGTTCAGAATCGGGATCATCCACGACGGCGTCGCCGAATCCGACCCGGTCTACGGGGACCAGATCCAGGACCGCGCAATCCTCGGAGTCGCCGCCGGAGGCATCGATCCGCACCATCTACACCGAGGAGACCGGGATCATATCCCGACGGCGACCACGTTCGAGCTTGAGACGCCCCGTCCACGAGCTCGAGGACCTCGCCTACGGCGACGTGTCGGTCGAGACCGTCCTCTCGCCGCGGCTGGCGCCGCCGGTCTTTGGCGCCGGGCTCCTCGAGGCCATCCCGGAGAGTGACGCTGCTCGACGCTGGCCGATCCCGAAGACAGCCGACGACGACGGCATCTCGGGACGGCCCGAACCGGGTCCTCGACGTCGCCACCGGCGAGACGGCGCTGGGCCGGTTCGGGTGGAAGGCAAACGTCCCGACGGTGGAGCAACAGGTGGCAGCGGCCTTCATCGGCGACATCGGCATCACCTCGACCCTGTTCCCCGAGGACAACTGCACCTCGACCCAGGTCGAATGTGCGCGGCTGCCATCAACGGCGGCACACCAGAGATCGCCAGGACGACATATTCGACCAGGTCGTTTTCTACAACCGCACACTGGCGGTACCGGCCAGACGCAATCTCGACGATCCCGAGTGTAGTCGACGGCGCCTCGACCTGTTCGAAGATGCCGGCTGCGTGTCCTGCCACCAGCCCCGTCACGAGACCGGACCCGTCCGACATCGAGGCCCTGGCCAACCAGGTCATCTACCCATTCACCGATCTCCTGCTTCACGACATGGGCCCGGACCTCGCCGACGATCGCCCCGATGGCGAGGCCACGGGCTCGGAGTGGCGGACGCCACCCCTGTGGGGCATCGGCTTGACGGAGACCGTCAACGGCAATCTCAACTTCCTCCACGACGGGCGGGCCCGCTCGTTGGAAGAGGCGATCTGTGGCACGGAGGCGAGGCCGAGACCGCGAAGCGAGGCCTTCATCCGACTCAGCGCGGAGCAACGCTCGAGTTGATCGAGTTCCTGGAGTCACTGTGAGGCGTTGCCTCGGCATGGTCCTGCTCTGCCTTACCGCCGCCTGTTCCTCGGGCCCGACCGGAGGTCGACTGTGGTATCCAACGCGGCCGAACATGCCCTCATACCGGCGATCGGAGGCCGCCGGCGATGAGATAGGCGGGCTGAGCTCCGCCGGCACCGAGCTTCTGCCAAGCCCACGACAGCGCCGAGCCACGAAGCGGCGATGGAAGCGTGGCGGAGGGCCAAGAAGGCGTGGGAGCGCTCCGAGCTCACCACCTTCATCGGGCCCGCCGAACATGCTGCGCACCCAATCCAAGGTGGACTACGCCCCGATCACGAGCCCGGGATCGACGAGCTGCTCGCGTCAGACACCGTGATCGACGTCGACTACATCGACAACCGGGCCGCCTCCACCGAACGCGGGCTCGGGGCGATCGAATACGGTCTGTTCCGGGATCTCGCCGGCGGCCGCCGATCAGCGGGTGTGCCACCTCGTCACCTCATCGGCCTTGGTCGCAGAAGAGGAAACCCGGGCGCTCGGCGATGCCTGGACCACATCGTTCGACGGCGGTGAGCCGTGGATCGACACGTACACGATCACCATCCCGCCCAACCAGGCCCTCGGCGATCTCGTCGCCGCGATCGTCGAGACCTTGAAGCGGCAGAGTCTCTTCGAATTGGGCAAGGCCCTGGGAATCTCGGCGCCCGAGCCAGATATCGCGGCGATCCCCGAGGGAGCAGCCGGAGAAGCGGCAGCGATGTACATCGCCCAACTCGAGGGCATCAGAGACGCTCTGACCGCTGGTGAAGACGAATCCCTGGGTGCGTCTGATCCGTGCCAGGTCGGCGGAGGTGGCGGACCGGATCGACGAGACACTGGACCGGGCGATCGCCGACTGTCAGGTCTCGAAGGGCCGATGCGCACCATGGCCGAGGAGCAACCCGAACTGCTCGAGCCGATCTATGAGGATATCGCCGAGCTTCGCACATTGTTCGAATCCGATGTCGTATCGCTCTTGGACATCACGCTTGGTTTCTCGGACACCGACGGGGACACCGGGTGACCCTCGACGGCCGCGATGGCCGAGGCAGCGACGCGAGGAGATCAAGGCCGCCTCGGGCGCCTTCTTCCGCATCGGGTTCGGGATCGTCGGCGTGGTCCTCGTCGTCAGGTTCATCGGCCGGGGGTGGATCGAATCACTGTTGGTCGAGCCCGCCTACCACTACCCATATCCCGGATTCGAATGGGTCCGGGTGTGGCCCGAGCCATGGATGCAGGTCCACTTCCTGGTGATCGGTGTGGCCGCGCTCGGCATCGTCTTTGGTTACCGCTATCGGCTGGCAGCCGGTCTGTTCGCGATCAGCCTGGGCTACGTCGAGCTAATCGACCGCAGCCTCTACCTCAATCACTATTACTGGGTCGTACTCACGGCCGCGGTGATGGTGTTCCTCCCGTTGAATTCCGCCTATTCGCTCGATGCGGCTCGGGGAAGGGTGGCCAATCCAGGCTGGTATCCGGGTTGGGTGGTGTGGGCGCTGCGGTTCCAAGTCGGGATGGTCTACTTCTTCGCCGGGGTGGCCAAATTGAACGGCGACTGGTTGCTCCGCGCCGAGCCTCTCGTCGACCTGGCTGCCGGCCAGGTCCGAGATGTGGTTGATCGGGCCGATCCTGACCGTCCCGGTCACCGCCTATGTGCTCTCCTGGGCCGGGGCATTCTTCGACCTCACCATCGTCGGCTGGCTGTCGTGGCGGCGAACACGGCCCGGTGGCGTACATCGCGCTCGTTTCGTTCCACACGCTGACCTGGCTCATGTTCCCCTCGATTGGGCTGTTCCCGCTGTTGATGAGCCTCTCCGCCCTCGTCTTCTTCGATCCCGGCTGGCCGGAGCCGTTTCTCCCCCCAGGCCGCGAAGCGAGCGTTGGGGGGAGTACCCCGAAGGGGGGAGGGGGGCTCAGGCCGGCTTGGGTCGGAGTCGGCGCCCTGTATCTCCTGTTGATGGTTTTCATCCCTCTCCGCCATCACCTGATCCCGGGCGACGTGAAATGGACCGGCGAGGGGTATCTCGGGTCGTGGCAGGTGATGCTCAGCGAGAAGTCGGCCTCGGCCGACTTCATCGTCACCGACCCGGACAGCGGTGACAGCTGGAGGGTGCCTCCCCCTGACTACCTCACCGAACGGCAGGTCATGGTCATGGCCACCGACCCGGTGATGATTCGTCAGACCGCCCGGCTCATCGCCGGGGACCTCGGAGGAGGTGTCGAGGTCGCCGCGGATGTTCGCCTCTCATTCAACGGTCGGGTGAACCGTCAGTTCACCGACCCCGATGTGGTGATATCGGAAACGCCCGGCCAGGCAGACGGCTTTCTCATGGCCCAACCATCCAACTGAGCCAGGGGTAGCGTCGGAGGGGTGACCGACCCCGCCCCGACCGACGAAGGCTCAGAGAGCAAGCCGGGGTTAATCGACCGGACGAAGCAACGCCTGGACGCTTACAAGGGCCACGCCATGGAACGTCTCGAGGTGGAAAGGGAACGTCGTCCCAGCGTCCGGATGGCATTCGACTTCTACCAACGGGACCAGGCCTTCGCCGGCGGTCTCCTCGCCGGTGGCCTCTCGGTGAAGTTGTTCCTCTGGTTCCTCCCCTTCTCCCTGTCCGTGGTGGTGTTGATCGGAACGATGGCGGATCGATTCGATGCGCCGGCCAGCGAGGTGGCCCGAGACTCCGGGCTGGCGGCGTCCCTCGCCACGATGGTCGCAGACGCAGTCGCCGCCTCGGACAGTGCCAGGTGGTATCTGGCCATCCTCGGAATCGTGCTGTTGCTCTGGGCCGGCATCGGGGTGGTCAGAGCGCTCCGTCTCACCAGCCGGTTGGCCTGGAGGATGAGCGCGGCGCCGCCGTACAACCGGCTGCTCGGGTCGCTGGGCGTGATCGGGTCGGTGGTCGGGATGCTGGTGGTCCAATTTCTGTGGAACCGGCTGCTGGGTGGCCCCTGGTTTGTCGACCTGTTGACCTTGATCATCGCCATCCTGGCCATCGTCGCGATGTACACGGTCGTCTTCGGGTTCCTCCCCCGCCCGGAGGGGGTGCCCTGGAGCGCATTGGTCCCGGGGGCGGTCCTGATGACGGTGGGGCTACTCGCCGTCCGACTGGCGACGCTCGTCTATTTCGCGGACCGGCTGGAAGAGGCAGACGATCTCTACGGGGGTCTGGGCATGGCGGCCACGTTCTTGCTCTGGCTGTATGTGATCAGCAGGACGCTGGTGGCCTCGATCTCGTTGAACGCCACCATCTGGCAAAGGAACGAGGCTCCGACCACAAACGTCGAGGGGTAGGTACCCGCCCCACACGGGTACCTACCACCTAGCGACCCCTAAGCGGAGATCGCCTGCCCGAGCACCGCCTGACCGAAGTAGATGAGGAAGGCGAGCGCCACCACCCACATGAGCGGGTGGATGTCCTGGAACTTGCCCTTGATCACCTTGATCAGGACGTACATCACGAAACCGGCGCCGATCCCGACAGTGATGCTGAAGGTGAGCGGCATGAGGATGATGGTGAGCAGGGCGGGGAAGCCCTCCTCGATATCCTCGAAGTCGATCCCCTTCAGCAAACCGGCCATCAAGAACCCGATCAGGATCAGCACCGGGGCGGCCGCCTGCACCGGGACCAACGCGGCCAGGGGCGAGAGGAAGATCGCCGCGAGGAACAGCACACCGACCACGATCGAGGTGAGACCGGTGCGGCCGCCTTCGGCCACGCCCGCCGCGCTCTCGATGTAGCTGGTGTTCGAGCTGACCCCTGCCGCGCCACCTGCCGCGGCGCCGAGTGAGTCCACGAACAGGATCTTGCCGACACCGGGGATGTTTCCCTCTTCATCGGTCATCTCCGCCTGCTCCACGATCGCGGTTGCGGTGCCGATGGTGTCGAAGAAGTCGGTCAGCATGAAGCTGAAGATGGTCAGCGCCGCGGCGACGAAACCCAGAGTCGAGAACACATTGCCCAGATCGAAATCGCCCAAGGTGGCGAAGCTCGGAGTGGCGGTGAACGTGTCCGGGAACTCGGTGAAGCCGATGATCAGCCCGATCACTGCGGTGAGCAGGATGCTGATGATGAGGGCCCCAGGGACCTTCCTCACGTAGAGGATCACCGTGATCAGCAGCCCGATCAGCGCCATCCATGCCCCCGCGCTGTTGGGGAACACGAACTCGACCGGAACGGGGCCGTCTCCGACTGGCTGACGAATCAGTCCGGCATCGACGAACCCGATGAACATGATGAAGAGCCCGATGCCGACTCCGATCGCCCGCTTCAGGGCCAAGGGCACCGCGTTCATGATCGCCTCACGAAGGCCGACCACCACCAAGGCAAGCACGATCAGGCCTTCGAGGACGATCACTCCCATCGCACCAGCCGGGGTCAGCCCTTGGCCCAGGACGAGCCCGAAAGCGACCGCGCCGTTGATGCCGAGGCCGGCGGCCAAGGCAATGGGATAGTTGGCCACCACCCCCATCAGGATGCAGAGCAGCCCGGCGACAAGAGCAGTGCCCGCCGCGACCGCGGGAGCGTCGAAACCCGCTTCAGAGAGAATCGCGGGGTTGACGAAGATGATGTACGCCATCACCAGGAACGTCGTGACCCCGGCCCTTATCTCAGTGCCGACTGATGAGCCCCGCTGACTCAGCTTGAAGTAGGAATCGAGACCGGACCCCCCCGATCCAGTCGACTCCGTCCGATCGACGGTGTCGGTCATTTCTCCTCCCAATTTCGTGATGCCGGAGGTCGGCATCGCTTCTCAGACCCAAAGTAGTGAGGAGGGGTTACCCGCAGTCGGCCGGATGCGGGAACTTCTTCGCGGCTTCTAGACGAACGCTCGCACCACCCAGTACACCGCCATCCCGGCGAACAGGGTCCAGATGTGGCTCTTGGTCCGATGGGCGACGAAACCGCCGGCCACGAAGGCGGAGACTTCGGGAACTCCGATCTGGACATTGCCCTCAGGGTCGGTGAGCAGGGCGACGATCAGGGCTCCCAGCACGGCGGGGCCTACAAACTTCAGGGCGACAAGAACGGTTTCCGGGATGCGCCGCTTGGCCAGGGCCACAATGAACACGGCGCGAAAGACATAGGTCCCCAAGCCAACGACCACCGTGGCCAGAAAGTCAGTCACGGCGGATCCTCTCGGCGACGAATCCCGCGATCATCCCGACGAAGGCCCCGACCAGCAGCCCGGTCCGGTTGGGGAGACCGGCTGCCAACCAGGTGACCCCGGCGCCGACCAGCGCAGCCACCAACTCTGGCCAGTGATCGATCCCAAGCACGAGCAGTCCTATGAACAGGATGGGGATGGCGAACTCGAGATTCCACCTCGCGGGCACGACCGGCCCCAGCAGGAGCCCGAGGGCGACGACGACCGACCACAAGACCCAGAAGGTCGCCCCTGCGGCCAGGTAATAGGTGCGGAACCTCTCCGGTTCCTCCTCGGGCAGCACCGTTGTCAAGGCGAACAGCTGATCGATCAACAGATACGGGCCCAGCCAGCGGAACCAGCGGGGCTGACGCTGAAACGTCGGGGCCAGGGCAGCCGAGTACATCAAATGCCGCGCATTGACCACGAGGGCGGTTCCCACCGCAGCCGCCACTGCGACCCCCCCACCCAACAGGGTGATCAAGGTGAGTTGCGCCGCCCCCCCAAAGATGAGCCAGGAACCGGACCAGCCAACGAACGGGTTCATTCCCGTGTCGGTTATCGCAAGACCGATGACCAGCCCGAAAGGGATGGCGGGAACGAACAAAGGCAGTGCGTCGATGACGCCCTGGCGGGCCACCGACCGGTCCACAGACATGTGAACTCAGGTTATGCCCGAGAGCGGACAGCGATCGTCAGGTATTTCTGCCGACGTCGAGCCTGACGGTGTCCAGAGCGATGACCACCATGTCGTTGAATGTCTGCTCCCGCTCCTCCGAGGTGGTGGAGGCGCCGGTGCGCACGTGATCGGACACGGTGGCGATGGTGAGGGCACGGCCGCCCTTCTCGGCGGCCACCCCGTAGAGCCCGGCCGCCTCCATCTCCACCGCCAGCACCCCCATCGCCTCCATACGGTCGAAAGCCTCGGGGTCGGGGTTGTAGAAGAGGTCGGCGGAGTGGACGTTGCCCACCTTGACCTGGATGCCTTTCGCCGCCGCCGCATCGGCCGCCGCCTTGAGCAGCCAGAAATCGGCCGTGGCGGAGAAATCATGTCCCCCATAACGAACCCGGTTCACGCCCGAGTCGGTGCAGGCTCCGATGGCGAGGATCACGTCACGCAGCTCGACCGACGGAAGGATTCCCCCGCACGACCCCACCCGGATGAGCCGCTCCACCCCGTATTGGCTGATCAGCTCGGTGGCGTAGATGGAAGCCGAGGGAATCCCCATCCCGGTCCCCATCACCGAGATCGGTATCCCCTGGTAGGTGCCGGTGTAACCGAGCATGTTGCGCACCTCGTTGACCGATCTCACCTCCTCGAGGAATTTGTCGGCGATGTGCTTGGCCCGGAGCGGGTCGCCGGGAAGCAGGATCGACGGGGCGAAATCGCCATTTTCGGCCGAGATATGTGGGGTTGGCATTGCCTGTACGACTCCGTTCCGCGGTAGGACGGCGCCAACCTATTCGATCGGCTCTCCCGGGACTGCATCGGTATCGTCGCCGCCCATGCCCGACATCCCCCCATTCCCCAAGGACCGGGAGGAGCTTTCCCGCACCCTCGAGCAACTCGGCGCTCCGCGTCTGCCCGGGACACTCGGGATAGAGCTGCTCGAGATCTCGGATGGGGCGTCCAGGATGCGAATGGCGATCGAAGAGAGACATCTCGCCTCCAACGGATATCTGCATGCCGCTTCGGTCGTCGCACTGGCCGACACGACCGCCGGCTACGGGTGCGTAGCCAATCTTCCCGAGGGGTCGATCGGTTTCACCACCATCGAGCTCAAGTCGAATCATCTCGGCACCTCTGCTCGAGGGGGCCCTGCTCGCCGACGGGTCCATGGCACATCAGGGCCGCACCACTCAAGTGTGGGATGTGGTGGTTACTGCGGAAGAGACAGGCAAGAAGATCGCGCTCTTTCGTTGCACGCAGATGATCCTCTATCCCCGCTGACCTAGTCTCGCCGGCCATGACCGATCCCTATGACCTCATCCTCAAACTCCGCGTGGTGCGGGAATTCGAGCCGCGACAGCTCTCCGAGGACGATCTCAGTGCCATCCTCGAAGCCGCCCGCTGGACCGGGAGCTCCAAGAACCGTCAGGACTGGTCGTTCGTCGTCGTGACCGGCGACCGGCTCCAGGGTCTGGCCGAGCACGGTGACTACACCGACCCGATCCGGGCTTCGGCCGCGACCATCGTCCTGGTCAGGGAGGACGGTGGGAACATGTTCGACATCGGCCGGGCGGCACAGAACGTCATGCTGGCGGCCAAGGCGATAGGCGTTGGCTCCTGCCCGATCACGCTGCATCGATCTGCCGATGCGCGTCGCTTCCTCGGCGCCCCCGACGGAACCGAGACCAGATACGCGGTGGCACTCGGTTATCCCGGAAACGCGCCGACCTCGCCGTCACGTTTCGGGGGACGCAAGCCGGTTGAGGCAATCGTCAGACACCAGCACTACTGAGCCGGAAATCTCCTCAGTGACAGCCGACCGCCGGCACTAGCGTCGCGTGGTCATGGCTGAGCCCCTCGTCCAGGCCCGCGGCCTCACCAAGAAGTTCGATGACTTCCTCGCCGTCGACGCCGTCGATTTCGACATCGCTCAGGGGGAGGCCTTCGGTTTCCTCGGCCCCAACGGCGCGGGGAAGACATCGACCATGAAGATGATCACAACAGTGAGCCCGATCACGGACGGCAAGCTCACCGTCTTCGGGCTCGACCCGAGCACCGAGGGCCGCCAGATCAGACAGCGCCTTGGCGTCGTACCTCAAGAGGACAACCTCGATGTCGAACTCACCGTGTCCGAGAATCTGTACGTGTACGGGCGATATCACGACATGCCCCGTGCCGCCATCAACAAGCGCATCGAGGAGCTGCTCGAGTTCGCCCAGCTGGCCGATCGTGCCGACTCGCCGGTCGAACCTCTGTCCGGGGGGATGAAGCGGCGTCTCACCATCGCCCGAGCCCTGATCAACGACCCCGACCTGGTCATCCTCGACGAGCCGACCACCGGTCTCGACCCTCAGGCGCGCCACCTTCTCTGGGACCGGCTCTACCGGTTGAAACGGGAGGGGGCGACGCTGATCATCACCACCCATTACATGGACGAGGCCGAGCAGCTCTGTGACCGCCTCGTGGTCATGGACAAAGGCCGGATCGTGGCCGAAGGCTCGCCCCGTGAGCTCATCGCCCAGTACGCCCCGAAAGAAGTGGTCGAGCTTCGATTCCCCGAGGAGCAGATGGATGGGATCGCAAGCAGGCTCGCCTGGCTGGAGGGGAGCACGGAGTTCCTCGCCGATCGGGTGATCGTCTACAGCGACGACGCCGAAGCCACCCAGCATGAGCTGACGCAACGCGACATCCATCCCGAGCAGGTGCTGGTCCGCCGTTCGGGTCTCGAAGACGTGTTTCTCAAGTTGACCGGCCGAAGTCTGATCGACTGATGACGAGCCTGACTCGGTCATGGCGCTGGGTCGAGTCGGAGGCGATCTCATACCGTCGGGTCTGGCGGGGCACGGTCATCTCCAGCTTCGTGAACCCGGTGCTGTTCCTGGCCGCGATGGGGCTCGGGCTCGGCACCCTGGTCGATTCCTCGAGCAACGACCTCTCGGTCCCCTACCTGTCCTTCGTTGCCACCGGCCTGCTGGCGGCCACCGCCATGCAGACGTCGGCGGGCGAGGGCGCCTTCCCGGTGATGGCAGGGATCAAATGGCGCAAGGGCTTCCACGGCGCGATCACCACTCCCCTCTCCCCGACCGACATCGTGAGGGGGATGATGATCTGGGGCTCGATCCGGCTCACCTTCGTCTTGACCGTGTTCGCACTGATCTCGGTGGCTTTCGGAGCCCTCGACCTGGTGCCGGCTCTGCTCGCTGTGCCTCCGGCCATCCTCACCGGACTCGCCTTTCAGGCCACAGTGACCGCGTACACCGTGACCAGGGAGAATGAAGTAAGTCTCTCCACTCTGTTCCGCTTCGGGATCATCCCGCTCTTCCTCTTCTCGGGGACCTTCTTCCCGATCAGCCAGCTCCCCCAGCAGCTTCAGCTCGTCGCCTACCTGACCCCGCTGTTCCATGGCGTAGAGCTGGTCCGCAAGGTCGCCCTTCCGGACGCCGACGCCTCGATCGTCACTGCACTGCCGATGTGGGTCAACGTCGCCTATCTGGTGGTGATGGCCGCCGCCGGCATCGTCCTCGGCTCGCGCTGGCTGGACCGAAGGCTGAAGCCATGAGCGTCTCGGCGCCGAGCAGGCTCACCCCGCTGGGCCGGATGACCCCGTTCCGGGCGCAGCGGATCTGGGAGCGGAACTACCTCGTCTACCGGCGGGTGTGGAAGGTGGTGCTCACCGGGTTCTTCGAGCCTGTCTTCTACCTGTTCTCGATAGGGATTGGCATCGGAGCGATGGTGCAGGAGGTGACGTTGCCTGGTGGGGTCACAGTGGATTACACGGCCTTCGTTGCCCCGGCCCTCATGGCGGCGTCGGCCATGAACGGCACAGTGCTGGAGACCACCTTCAACATCTTCTTCAAACTCAAGTTCGAGAAGGTGTACGACGGCATCCTCACCACACCGATGAGCCCTCGAGACATCGCCATTGGCGAGATCGGCTGGGCGCTTTTCCGCGGGGCGCTCTATGCCACCGCCTTTCTCGTCGTCATGGTGCTCATGGGTCTCACCGCCAACTGGTGGGCGATCATGACCATCCCCGGCGCGATCCTCATCGGTTTCGCATTCGGATCCGTCGGTCTCGCCGCCTGCACCTATATGCGCTCCTGGCAGGACTTCGATCTGGTGTCGCTGGTCACGATGCCCCTCTTCCTGTTCTCGGCGACCTTCAATCCTCTCGACGTGTATCCCCCAGCCTTTCAACAGATCGTCCGGCTATCCCCGCTCTATCAGGGGAACGAGATGCTGCGCGCCTTCTCCCTCGGCATCTTCGACTGGTCCCTGGCCGGTCATATTGCCTATCTCCTGGTCATGGGTCTGATCGGCGCTTTCATCGCCTCCCGTCGTCTCGACGGTCTGCTTCGGAAGTAGCGCCCCCGATAGGCTCGCGGGGCCGATGCTCGACCTCTCCTTCCCGCTCCACGCCCCGCACGGGCCGACACTCAACACCCAAGGCTGGCTCCAGGAGGCCGCCCTCCGCTGTCTCCTCAACAACCTCGACCCCGATGTCGCCGAGGATCCCGAGAACCTGATCGTGTACGGGGGACGGGGCAAGGCGGCTCGGGATCTCGCCTCGCTGCATGCCATCGTGCGGACTCTGGAGCGTCTCGGCAACGACGAGACACTCCTGGTCCAGTCGGGCAAGCCGGTCGGGGTCTTCCGGACCCACGACATGGCGCCCCGAGTCCTCATCGCCAACTCCTTGCTGGTGCCCCGTTGGGCGACGCTCGACCACTTCTGGGAGTTGGAGGCGGCCGGATTGACGATGTACGGGCAGATGACCGCCGGTTCATGGATCTACATCGGCACCCAGGGCATCCTCCAGGGCACCTACCAGACCTTTGCCGCCATCGCCGACCAGAGGTTCGGGGGCACCCTGGCCGGGACACTCACCCTCACCGCGGGCCTCGGCGGCATGGGGGGCGCCCAGCCGCTGGCAATCACCTTGAACGGGGGTGTTGCCCTCTGCGTGGAGGTGGATCCGCATCGAATCGAGCGCCGGCTGGAGACCGGATACCTCGATGAGAGCTTCGAGGACACCGGCCTGGCTGTCACCCGTGCGCTGGAGGCCAAGGAGAGTCGGGAGGCGGTGTCGATCGGCTTGCTCGGAAATGCTGCCGAAGTGTTTCCGCTCCTGCTCGAGATGGGCCTCGACGTCGACATCGTCACCGATCAGACCTCGGCCCATGACCCGCTTTACGGGTATATCCCCGCCGGATACGACATAGAGGAGGCCCTCCGACTGCGGGAGGACGATCCGGAGACCTATATCAAGGCGGCCCGGGAGTCGATGGCTGCCCATTGCGAGGCCATGGTCGGGTTCAAGAAGTCCGGAGTTGAGACATTCGATTACGGCAACAACCTGCGAGGAGAGGCGGCGACTGCAGGTTTCAGCGATGCCTTCTCGTATCCCGGCTTCGTCCCCGCCTACATTCGGCCGCTCTTCTGCGAGGGGTCGGGCCCCTTCCGTTGGGTTGCCCTCAGCGGTGACCCGGCCGACATCGCAATCACTGATCAGGCCATTGGTGAGCTCTTCCCCGAAAACGATTCATTGCACCGGTGGCTGCGGATGGCAGCGGACAAGGTCCACTTTCAGGGTTTACCCGCCCGCATCTGCTGGCTGTCGTACGGCGAGCGTCACCTCGCCGGTTTGCGGTTCAACGAGTTGGTTGCGTCGGGTGAGGTGTCTGCTCCCATCGTGATCGGTCGTGACCACCTCGACTCGGGCTCGGTCGCATCGCCATATCGGGAAACGGAATCCATGGCGGACGGGTCGGACGCGATCGCCGACTGGCCGATCCTCAACGCGATGCTCAACGTCTCCTCCGGGGCAGCCTGGGTGGCCGTCCACCACGGCGGTGGTGTCGGCATCGGCAACTCGATCCATGCCGGGGCACAGGTGGTCGCCGACGGCACCGATCAAGGCGCCTTGCGGGTTGAGCGGGTGCTCACCAACGACCCCGGCACAGGTGTGATGCGCCACGCCGACGCCGGCTACGACATCGCCCGGCGAGTGGCCAGGGAGCGGGGCGTCGACATCCCGATGCTGTGATTCAAACGTCGAGCCGGGGCCCCTTGGGTAAGGGGCCCCGGTTCGATTCATGCTGCTTCAGAGGATCCAGACCAGGCCGAAGAACACGGCCGCGGCCAGGGCGAGAACGACGACGATCGTCGCCGCTGTTGCCTGGGTCGTCCAAACCCCGTCCTCTCTCAGCATGCGTCGGGCGAAGAGCCCGAATGCGGCTGCCAACAGCAGGCCGGCTCCGACGAACAGACCGAGGTACCAGGCCTCGGCCAATCCGCCCAGGAACCAGGTGGCAGGGACGTAGTAGATCCACGCACCCACCGCAGCTGCCAACACACCGGCGATCCCGAGCACCCACTCGATGGGTCGGGACCGTCGAGGCATCCGGATGACCTCCGCCTCGGGACGCTCGAGAAGCGTTGTCACGAAGATCACCTCCTATCCGGATGACCCTCTGGGGGTCATTCCCTGCAATTGTCGGTGCAAGCCCGACCGGTGCCTAGAGCCTTAGGGCCCCTCTTCGGGCATCCCTCTCGGTTACTGGTCCCCAGGAAAGCGGCTATACGCTGGCAGGCCGATGCCTATCAATGACCCGCACTGGCCCCGGGCCGACGTCTGGCTGGCCCAGGAGCATCCCGACCCCGAGATCCTGGTGGTCGGCGTGCCGACCTCCAGCGCATCATTGTCGCCTTCGCGCGCCGATCTGACCCCGCTCGAAGTTCGTGACCGATTCAGCCGGTTCTCGACCTTCCATGGAGAATGGGCGGTCGATTTCGGAGGAGTCAGAGTCCGGGACGAGGGCAATTGGCCGGTGTCGGACCTGGACATGCACCGTATGCCGGACATGGTCGAGAAGTTGGCCGGCGGCCTGAACCGTGGCCCGCTGACTCTGTACCTGGGCGGCGACAACGCCATAACCCGCCCACTGGCCAGATCGCTTTCCGACGATCGGAGCCGCATCGGCCTGATCACCTTCGACGCCCATCACGACGTGAGGACTCTCGACCTCGGCCCCACCAACGGCACGCCGGTGCGCGGGCTCATCGAAGAGGATGGGCTGCCCGGTCAGAATGTCGCCCAGATCGGGATCCACTCCTTCGCCAACTCGGCTGAGTACCGGGCCTACTGCGAGGAGCAAGGTGTGACCGTCTTCACGGTCGACGACGTGAGCCAGCGCGGCGTCGGCTCAGTGGTCGAAGACGCTCTCACGGTCGTTGCCGTGAAGACGGACGCAGTCCACGTCGACATCGACTTCGACGTCCTCGACCGGATTTTCGCCCCCGGTTGCCCGGGTGCCCGGCCGGGTGGGATGAGCATCCGCGATCTCGCCGAGGGGGTGCGTCATTGCGCCCGGAACCCCAAGGTGGTGTCGATCGATCTGGTCGAAGTGGATGCCGAGGCAGACCGGGACGGCATCACCCTCGATGCCATGGCCCATCTCGTGCTCTCCGCGGTCGCCGGTTACGCCGAGCGCTCCTTGACGGCTTTCTGAGCTCGGCGGCGATCAGCCGCCGCTGATGACCTGCTCCGCCTCCCGGCCGAGCCGGTCGCCCTGGCGATGGTCGAGGAAGCCGTGAGGGAGCCGGACCGGGCGTGGACCGTGGGAATGGCCGCGAACCATCGTGTTCGCCTCCTCGGGGTAGGGAATGGCAGGGTCCCAGCCGCCGAGGATCGTCTCGAGCTGGTCGACGGACTCGACCCGGGCGAGGGCATCTCGCATCTGCGGGCCGGCGGGGAATCCCTTGAGGTACCACGAAGGGTGCTTGCGGAAGAGGGCGATCCCCACTCGTTCCCCGAAATGATCGACAAGAAGGCGGGCATGCCGGATCATGATCCGGGCTACCTCACCTGAATCGGGTGGCGTCTGTGGGGATCGGCCCGCCATCACGTCCGCCAGGTCGCGGAACAACCAGGGACGACCGAGACAGCCTCTTCCCACCACGACGCCGTCACAGCCGGTCTGCGCCATCATCGAGACGGCGTCCTCGGCGGTCCAGATGTCACCGTTCCCGAGCACCGGGATGGAGGCAACCGCCGCTTTGAGCCGGGAGATTGCCTTCCAATCGGCGTTGCCCGAATAGAGCTGACGGGCGGTACGAGCATGCAGGGCGACGGCTGATGCCCCTTCGTCCTCGGCGGTGAGCCCGGTCTCTAGGTAGGTCAAGTGGTCGTCGTCGATGCCCTTGCGGAACTTCACCGTCACCGGGACCGGCCCGGCATGCGTGACGGCTGCCCGCACGATCGAGCGAAACAGGTCACGCTTCCAGGGAAGGGCGGCGCCACCGCCGTGACGGGTCACCTTCCCCATTGGACACCCGAAGTTCATGTCGATGTGGTCGACCTGTTCCACCTCGACCAAATAGGACACGGCATCGCCCAGGGACCCCGGATCGGTGCCATAGAGCTGAATCGAGCGAGGAGTCTCGTCGGGAGTGAATTGGGCCAGCTGTCGCGTCTTCTCGTCGCCTTCGACCAGACCGCGAGCCCCGATCATCTCCGAGACGTAGAGCCCGGCCCCGTACTCGCGGCAGAGACGCCGAAATGGGGCGTTGGTGATACCGGCCATCGGGGCGAGCACGACGGGCGGTTCGACAGTGAGGGGGCCGATGCTGGGCATCGCCGCCGATTCTAGAACTCTGTGGACTTGACGTTTTGGAGACGGACCTGGCCCCGGGCGACGAGTTTGCCGTTGTCCTCGCGGGTGACGGTCACCTGCCATAACTGCTGGGTGCGACCTCGGTGAATCGGGGTGGCCAAGCCGATCAGGACACCGTCGGTGGTGGCACGGAGGAAGTCGGTCTGGTTGGACACGCCGACACAGCCGGCCATGTCGTTCTCCATGGCCCACAGGGCGCCGCCGGTCGAGGCCAGGGTCTCGATCAAGGTGCAGTACACCCCGCCATGCACCACCCCATAGGGTTGCTGATGGATCTCTTCGAGCACCAGTCTTCCCCCGCAGGAATCGGGTGACGCATCCGTCAGCTCGATGCCGGTGTGACCGACGAAGGTCGGACGGTCGAGAAAGGGGTTGCCGGTCAAGCGCCGCAACCCGACGAGATCCGTAGACCAGGCCCCTCGCTCCCGTACTCCCATACCTCGACCGAGATCCCCTCGTAGTAGGCCGTGGTCAACACGATCTCCATCGTGGCGTCGCCGTTCAGATCGGCCACGGCCCCGAACGAATAGGAGTTGACCACCGGGTCGTCCGCGGTGACGATCACCGACTCTCCCAGGACATCAGACTGCACCTGACCCTGCGCCGTGCGTCTCACGAAGGCGATCGAGTAATCCCCGTCTTGGGCGAATAGCCCCTCGGTCACATCCTCCGCGACCACCAGCACCTCGTTGACCCCATCTCCCTCGAGATCGACTTGGAGGATCTGCTTCATAACCGGCTCGGGCACATCCAGTCCGCGTTCCGCGAGCAATTCTGCGGCGAAGGCCGAATACGTGCCATCGTCCTCGATCTGCTCGACCAGGTGAGGGGTGATCAGCCAGGGTGCGGAGATGGCGACTCCCAGCGGTCCGGGCCAGTCACCCAGGATCTGCTCATTGTCCAGCACGACACCCGGGTTGTTGAGTGGCTCGCACAGCGTGGTCGGCGGGCCGCCGGCGATTATCGCCTCCTGGCCCAATGCAGCAACCTGATAATCCTCTCCACCCGATACCGGAAGGGTGGTGGCCGGCTCGACCTGAACCCAGCCTGCGCCGTCCCACCAACCAAGGGCGCCGAAACCCGGTAGCCACCAGGGGCGTCTCACTCCAGTTCCCGGCGACGGCAGCCGACGTGGTGGTCGTGGGTGGGACAGTGGTCGTCGTCACGGCCACGGTCGTAGTCGTGGCCACCGAGCCACTCGTCGTCGTTGCTCCCGCTGTGGTCGATGTGTCCCCGCCCAGAGTCGTAGTCGTAGCCGCCAAGCTGGTGGTCGTCGACGAGTCGGTCTCGTCGTTCCGACCGACCAGGAAGATGATGGTCACCACGAGAACCACGAACAGACCGGTCAGGATCCAGGCGGTGCGGTTCATGCGGGCAAGTTACCCGGCAGCGTCGATTGTGAAGTCTGTCCAGACCCCGCAGTCCAGTCTGATTCGGTGCACGTTGCCGTCGACTGGCTGGTGATCGTGGACGCCGGCGTCGAAGCCGTGATCGAGCTGTTGGCGCAGGCGGTGCCGAGGATGACGAACAGACCGGTGGACACCCAACCCCGTCGATTCATCGCGTACTAACGATCGGCACCGGTCATCAGTGCCCTGATATCCGCGCCAGAAGCAGCGACCAGCCGGGGCAGCAGGTGAACCGGAAGGCCAATCACGGTGAATGGGCTTCCGACCACCTTGCTCACGAACACCCCGCCGGCACCCTGAAGGGCATATGCCCCCGCCTTGTCGAGGGGTTCTCCACTCTCGACATACCAGGCGACTTCTTCTTCGGTCATGGGAAGCATGGTGACTTCGGTGACGTCGACGATCGACCTGATCTGAGGCCCACCGTCCCACGAGCCGATGGCCAACCCGGTGAAGACCTCGTGCACGTCTCCTTGCAGGCGCCGCAACATCGTTCGCGCCTCTTCAGGATGGGCAGGCTTCCCCATCACCTTGCCTTCATGCACCACCGTCGTGTCAGCCGCAATGACGAGGAGCCCGTCGCCGGCCACGGCCTCTGCCTTGGATCGAGCCACTCGCTCCACGTATGCCGCTGGTGACTCATCGGGGAGCCTGGTCTCGTCGATGTCGGCCGGAACCACATCGTGCTCCATGCCAAGACGCTGCAGCATCTCACTTCGCCGAGGCGACGCAGAAGCAAGCACGAGTCTCACCCCACGACCCGCCCCAGTCGGATGACCCGGGCCGGATGGGCCAGAACCCGGGGATTGGAGACCGGGTCTTCGGCGAACAAGACCGCATTGGCCGGATCACCAACGGCGAAGCCGGACGGACGGCCCGCCGCCCGGAATCCCGACCACGACACAGAGTCGACGACGGCCTCCGGCGACATCCCCAGCTCCCATAGCCGGATCGCCTCCAACGCGACCTGGTGAGTCCCGACCGCGAGGTCGGTGCCGGTGAGGACATGGACCCCGGAATCGATGGCGGTGGCGAGATTGGCCATCACGTTGTCGAGACCCTCCAACAGAAGTCTGCCGCCCGAGGATCGCTCGCCGAGTTGCTGGATCACCGCCTCCACCTGAACCACGGTAGGTACCCAGCTGCCACCTCTAGCTCCCAGGGCGCCGAGATCTTCAGCGGACAGGAACAGACCGTGCTCGATGGAGTCGACGCCGGCGCGGACCGCCATCGAGGGCACCTCACGTGCCATGGTGTGGATCGCCACCCTGGCGCCGTGATCGCTGGCGAGATCGACCGCAGCTCTCAGCTCGTCCTCATTGAAATTGGCCACCGGCCCGATGCCCTTTCGAGGCCAATCTCCGATCAGCTTGACCCAGCCGCTGCCTTCGGCGGCCGCGTCAGCCACTGCCTCGCGGATGCCGCCGGAGGCGACGTCTCGGGCAAACCCTTCCCAGAATCCGCCGATCGACTGCCAGGATCACGCCGGCTGCCTCGATCTCGGGCCGTTCTGATGCCGGCACCTTCTCGATCATGTGGACCACGCTCAGGTCACGCCATCCCTTGTCCAGTATCAAACCGACTCCAGCCTTGAGGGCGGTCTTCGCCCGGTGCGCGGCACCCTCGATATCCCCCGGCCGAAAATCCATCACCTCCTGAGCGAGATGGGCGTGGGCATCGATGAGGCCCGGAAGGGCCCACAGGTCATCAGATGTGACTTGATCAGGCATGCCCCACGGATCCACCCATTTGCCGTCGAGGGTGTCACGAATGACGGTTTCTCCTCCCGGAATGCGCAGCGAGACTCGGAGATGCATCTTCCGCGACGGTAATGGGCGTCTCATGCCGATAATGGGGCGATGGCTGCCAAACCCGCAACCGGGATCCCGGCGAGAACTGCCCGATGAACCGGATCAGGCTGATCTCTGCCGTGGCGGCGCTGGCCCTGCTCTTGGCGTCGTGCGATGCCCTCGACGAGGCAACGCCGGACTCGACAGTCGCCCCGGTCACCACGGAGCAGGCCTCCGGCCCGGCGACAACCACACCAGGTGTGGAGAGACCGATGCGTCTGGTCGGCTGTGACCCGGCAGATCCTGACGTGGAGATCGTGTGCGAGGCTTTTGACCTGATCCGGCGTCATTACGTCGACCAGGTTTCCGACGCAGACCTGGCCCGTGCCGCCACAAGGGGCCTGGAAGATCTCGATGGTGCGACAGCGGACTCGGAGCTGGTCTGTGCCGCCCCCGCGACCCCCTTCCTGGAGACTTGTGAGATCGCGCTCGAGGAGGCGGACACCAGTGTCGAGGCGGCCGAGGCGATGGTCTTTGGCCTCGCCACTTTCGGCCTCGATCCCCACTCGGTCTACTTCGACCCCGATGCGCTCGATCTGGTGGAAGAAGAGCAGGCTGGGGAGATCCAGGGCATTGGTGCATTGGTCACCGCCGAGGATCCCTCGACAGGCGAGATGTGCAATTTCATCTCCGACACATGTGGCATGTACATCGTCTCCACGATTGAGGGCACGCCGGCCGACTCCGCCGGTCTCGAGCCCGAGGACCAAGTGCTGGCCGTGGACGGCAAGGAAATCGACGGGTGGACTGTCGACGAGGTAACGGCAACTGTGCGGGGCACCGCGGGGACGGATGTTGTCCTGACCATCGTTCGTGGCGGGGATGTCTTCGACCTCACGATCACCAGGGCCGCCTTCACGATCCCCGCCGTGGTGAGCGAAGTGGTCGGCGACGCCGGCTACATCGGTCTCAACACGTTCACCGACAACGCCGACGAGCTGTTCCTGGGGGCAGTCGACGACCTGCTCGGCCAAGGAGTCGAGACTCTGGTCGTCGACATGAGGAACAATCCCGGTGGACTGCTGGACACCGCCATCGAGATTGCTTCCGCTTTCCTCCCAGACGGCGACGTGGTCGTGACCGAGAGCCCTGACTCATCCACCTCGTATCCGGTGTCGGGCAACCCGATCGTGCCGGAAGACATCCCGGTGACGATCGTGGTGAACGAAGGGAGCGCCTCGGCCTCCGAGGTCGTGTCCGCAGTGCTTCAGGAGAGAGGTCGGGCCACCGTGGTGGGCGAGAACACCTTTGGCAAGAACACCGTCCAGCAGCGGTTCGCCCTGTCCAACGGGGGTGCGCTCAAGCTGACGATCGCCCGCTGGCTGACTCCAGGAGGGCACGACTTCGGTGACGTCGGGGTTACTCCTGATGTCATGACCGACATCGGGATCGAGTTGCCGGTGGAAGACGTAGTGCAGGCGGCGCTCGCCGCTGCAGTGACCGTCGAGGGATAGCCAGGTCGAGTCCACTTAGACTTCGGCCATGTCTGTCGTCGCCCAAACGGCCGAGAAGTACATCGCATCCCTGCCCGAGCCACGACGAAGCATCGTCTCGACCGTGCGCGACGTGGTTCGGTCCAATCTCCCCCAGGGATATGAGGAGGGCATCGAGTGGGGGATGATCGGTTGGTTCGTGCCGCTCGAGACCTTTCCCGACACCTACAACGGCCGGCCCCTCGGGCTCCCCGCGCTTGGGAGCCATAAGAGCTACGTGAGCCTCTACCTGAACAGCGTGTACGGCGACCCCGACACCGAGGCCTGGTTCAAGGAGAGGTACGCCGCCTCGGGCAAGAAGTTGAACATGGGCAAGAGCTGTGTGCGGTTCACGGGGATCGAGGATCTGGCGCTCGACGTCATCGGCGAGACGATCGCACGATCCGACCTGGAGGGTTTCCTCGATCACTATCGGGAGACACGGGGGTCATCGCGGAAGACGCGTTACCCCGACTGACCGGCCGACGGGATCAACCCACCGGGTAGGCAATCCCCGTGTTGGCGTGGCAGTCGTACCCGTGAGGGTTCTTGCCCAGATACTGCTGGTGATAGTCCTCGGCGTAATAGAACTCGCCGAGTGGGGTGATCTCGGTAGTGATGTCGTCGAAACCCAAGGGCGTCAGCTCCGCCTGGTATTTGTCCCGGGACCACTTCGCCGTCTCTAACTGCTGGTCAGTCGTGGTGTAGATCGCCGACCGGTACTGCGAGCCGATGTCATTGCCCTGTTTCATTCCCTGGGTCGGGTCGTGGGTCTCCCAGAACACCTTGAGAAGCTCCTCATAGGAGACCTCCTCCGGCCGGTACACGACCAGGACCACCTCAGAATGACCGGTGCGCCCGGTGCATACCTCCTCGTAAGAGGGATTGGGGGTGTAGCCGCCGGCATAACCCACCGCAGTCGTGAAGACCCCATCCATCTTCCAGAAACGGCGCTCGGCGCCCCAGAAACAGCCCATGCCGAATACCGCCGTCTCGGTCCCTTCCGGGAACGGACCGACCAATGGGTGGCCGTTGATGAAGTGAGACGGTGGAACCTGCACCGACTCGTCCCGGCCGGGCAGGGCGGCGTCAGCCGCGGGAATCTCGGTCTTACGTCGTCCGAACATCGCTACCTCCCGGTTCCGGAGTGATCAGGCCACTACTGCTTCTAATTCCATCTCGACCTTCCAGCGAGGGTCGAGCAATCCACTGACGACAACCATCGTCGAGGCGGGTCTGATTCCCGAGAAGACCTCGCGATGGGCCTCTCCGACAGCCTCCGCATCAGCCGCATCGAGCAGGTACGTCCTGGTCCGAACCACGTCTTCGGGGCGTCCACCTGCCTCTCCGAGTGCGGTGATCATGATCTCGAGACAGCGCCGCGCCTGTGCGCCGGGGTCGGGGTCGACCGAGCCATCCGGCGATATCGGTGCAGTCCCGGACACGACCACCCGGTCTCCAATCCTCACCGCGCGGCTGAAGCCGATCGCCGCCTCGAAAGAGCTTCCCGACTGCACATTCATTCGGTCCATGAAGCCCGAAACTAGCCCGCCCAACGCCCTCCCACTTCTCGTGCCCCCTGTCGTTCATTACGCTCCTCGGGTTCTCATGCGTGCGCTGCGCTCCCTGACCCCCTTCGCGATCGCCCTGACCCTCGCCCTCGGCGTGCTGATGGGTCAGCAGCATCTGGCCAGGGCCCAGACGCTCGACGAAACCGAACAGGAGGCTGAAACGGCACAGCGGCAGGCCGAGGTAGCAGCCGGTCTGGTGGACACCGCCGTCGCACGAAGAGCTGAGATCGAGGCCGAGCTGGCCGCAAGCATCACCAAGATCAGCGACCTGGCAGCAGAGCTATCAACGGTGTCGGCGAGTCTCGACGGTCTGCGCGCCCAGATCGCGTTTGGCGACACTGAGCTCTCTCAGATCAGGTCCGACATCGAGACACATGCGATCGACGCATACATGACAGCCCTCGTCGGCCCAGGGGTCAGCTTCATCAACAGTGAAACCGTCGAGCAGGCCATCGTGACCGGTCAAGTGGTCGGTGACGTGGTGAACGACGGTGCCGCCCGCGTAAACGAGTTGATCGTCAGGAAGGACGCCTTGGAGACACTCCAGGAGCAATTCCGCCGGCAAGAAGAACGGGTGGCCGCCCTCAAAGCTGAGGTGGACGCCGAGATCGAGCATCTGGCCGAGCTCTATGACGAGGCCGATGCCGAAGTGGGCGCCGCGGTCAGGGAGGCGAACGCTGCAGACGCCGCCTATCGCGGGGCGCTGAGCGCGGTCGATGCCGCCCACGCCCGTGAAGAGGAACGGAGACGGCAGCAAGAGCGTGCACCTACCACCACCGCACCGGCGCCGGAACAAGAGCAATCTCCAGCACCAACTACGACGGCTCCGCCCGAGACCCCCAGTACGACCGAGGGAGGCGCCGGCGGGGGCGGCGGGAACTGGGATTTCCCGCCCGCCGTAGAGAGATGGAGATCCCTGGTTCAGAGCTATTTCCCTGCGAGCCGGGTCGACGAGGCACTCGCCGTGCTCGAGTGCGAGAGCCTTGGTGACGCCGATGCCTACAACCCCTACTCGGGGGCGTCGGGCCTGTTCCAGTTCCTCCCCTCCACCTGGGCGTCGACATCGCCCCAGGCCGGGTTCTCCGGTGCGAGTGCCTTCGATCCTGCGGCCAATATCGGGACCGCCGCCTGGCTCGCAAATCGTTACCAGGAGCTCGGGAAGGGCTATTGGGGCCCGTGGTCGTGTCGAAGGGTTCTGGGCTGACACGCATGGATCAGGAGTGGTACTTCTGCCTCGACCATCGGACGGTGGAGCCGCTCGACGGCTGCCGGGCCGCGGTGCGCATCGGCCCTTTCGCTACCCCGGAGGAGGCGGCCCAGGCCTTGGAGACGGTGGAACGGCGCAATCGCGAGTGGGACAACGACCCCGACTGGGCCGAGGAGTGAGCGCTGCGGTCGAACCGCAGCCGAATCCGTAAACCCGCACCACCCCTTACAATCTCGCCGCTCGATGGACACCGCCAAGCTCGACCCTCGCCAGGAGATCCTGTTCATGTCGCTGGCGCTGGCGGCAACCCTCCCCGGTGTGTTCCTCCGCATAACGGGGATCCATCCCGATCCGGTCATCGCGGCGATCTGCTACGGCCTCGCCATCGTCGGCGCCGCTTTCATCCTCTCCTGGGCCGCCGAGGTGATTCAGCTCGACATCGCCGCCGGGCTCGCCCTGGCCCTGCTCGCCCTCATCGCCATCCTCCCCGAGTACGCGGTCGATTTCGTGTTCACGGCCAAGGCGGGCCAGGAGTTCGCCGAGACGGGCGAATCGACCAATTACGGTCCGTTGGCGCTGGCCAACATGACCGGGGGCAACCAGCTTCTGATCGGGCTGGGCTGGCCGTTGGTGATCCTGATCGGCACCTGGAGGGTTCGCCGGCTCGGACGGCAGCCGGAGACCGCCGAGGACACCACCGCGACCGAGATCCACCTGTCGCGGTCCCAGTCGGTGGAGATCGCCTATCTCACCATTGCCTCGATCTACGGCTTGACGCTCTTTCTCAAGCCCACGCTCTCTCTGTTCGACGCCGTCGTCTTGGTGACGATCTACGTGCTCTACCTGAGACGACTCTCCGGGGCGCCACCCAGCGAGCCCCATCTGGTCGGGCCTTCGGCCTACATCGGCTCCCTGCCCAAGAAGACACGCAGAATCATCAACTACGCAATGTTCGTCGTGGCAGCCACCGTCATCCTCCTCTGTGCCGAGCCGTTCGCCGAGTCG
Organism: uncultured Acidobacteriota bacterium; assembly: GCA_963837055.1. Lineage (GTDB taxonomy): Bacteria > Actinomycetota > Acidimicrobiia > Spongiisociales > ZC4RG35 > JARDZU01. The sequence goes on from CAWILU010000006.1 coordinate 342,050, forward strand.
ATCATCGAGTTGGGCGAGGCGATAGGAGTGAGCGAGTTCCTGCTGGTCAAGTGGATCGCTCCCACTGCCTCGGAAGCCCCCGAGTTGTTGGTTGCCATCCTCTTCGCTTGGAGGTTGGCCGCACGGACCGGTTTGGGAGCTCTCATCTCCTCGAAGGTCAACCAGTGGACTCTCCTCGTCGGCACCTTGCCCATCGTCTTCTCGATATTCGCCGGTGTGTTGCACGGCCTTCCCCTCGACTCGGTGCAGCGGGTCGAGCTGTTCGTGACCGCGGCGCAGTCGGTCTTCGCCGTGGCCATCGTCTCCAGCCGGGCGGTGAGCCGTACCGAGGCCTGGGTGATGCTGGGGCTCTTCGTCGCCCAGTTGGCCGAGTCCGGGCTGGCCGAGCTCGGGCACATCTCGGAACAAGCGTCGCTCCAGGCACGCATCGGAGTCGGCATCGTCTTCTTACTCGCCGCACTGTGGGTCCTCCGTACCGACTACAAGCCGTTCCTGGTGAATGTGCGAGATGGGCTCCGCACCCCATGGAGCGAGCTCGCCGCCGAAGAGCACGTCTAGGGGTCGGGACAACCCTCTTCAAATTCCTCCTGCCCGAGACGTATCTTCCGTAGAGACGTCATCGAAGGAGCTGGCATGGCCACGAGACACTTTTCCCCGGCACTGTTCGCCTTCCTCCGGGAGCTCGAAGCCAACAACGACAAGACGTGGTGGGACGCCAACAAGGACCGATATCACACCGTGGTTCGTGACCCGGCCCTCGACTTCATCACCGATTTCGGGGCTCGTCTGCAGAGAATCTCGCCGCACTTCGTGGCCGATGCCCGAACCTTGGGAGGGTCGTTGATGCGACCGTATCGCGACATCCGATTCTCACCCGACAAGACGCCATACAAGACCAACGTCGGCATCCAGTTCCGGCATGAGGCGGGAAAGGACATCCACGCCCCCGGCTACTACCTCCATCTGGAGCCGGACTCGTGCTTCGCCGGAGTGGGGCTCTGGCATCCGGAGACCGAGGTGGCGCGAGCCCTTCGACAAGCCATCCACGACGACGTCGACGGCTGGGCGGCCGCCACCAAGACGAAGCCCTTCACTGAAACCTGGTCGATCGATCAGGACGACGACGAGATGCTGAAGCGAGTCCCGAACGGGACTCGATCCGGCTCATCCCCACGCCGACGATCTGCGGATGAAGTCGTTCATCGCGGGGGCATCACTGACCCAGAAGACGGTGACCAGCGCCGGCTTCGCCCAGGACCTGGCGTCGATGTTCAAGCGGGCGAGCGGCTTCACCAACTTCCTCTGTGACGCACTTGGCATCCCGTTCTAGGATGACCTCGCCGGGTGAAGGGCGCAGTTGACAATCGTTCCTGGGGACGAAGTAGATGACATCATTTCCGGGCGTCGCGACGCTCAAGGACGACCATGTTCCGGTCATGGTCGGGCTCGACGACGAGAAGATCACCCTCGTCTCGGGCGAGATCTCCATCGGCGAATGGCTCGCCGGCCATTACCAGGTCGTCGACCTCGGGTCAGGGGAGTTCGTCATCGAGGCCGAGGACGACTCGATACCATTCGTCCCCGACGACCCGAGCAGCTTCGCCCTCGGCCTCCACCACGACCCGACCCCGGCCGAAGCCGACCGGGCGTCAACGGCGGCCATCGAAGTCCGGGATGGCCCGCCACCACAACCGCTCACCTTGGTCGGTTTCTGGGTGCTGGCTGCGATCACCCTCGGCCTCGGCATCTGGGCGACGCTCAGTTTGTTGTAACACCTGCGCGGGAGGTCGCTTCTACGGCAATTCCATCCAGCCGCCCACCCGGTCGAGCAGATATTCACTCACCTCGTGGGAGCGGTCGAGGACGTCACACAATTGGTCTCGACCCATGAGCACGTCGACCAGACTCACCGAAGCCCGGCCGGTCAGAGTGAGTCGCCGCTCGGGGGCATCGGTCACTGCGCCGTATGAGTCGATCGCCGACACCTCGACCGGAAGGGTGACACCGGCGAGACCGGCCAGATCGGTGGCGAGGACGAGGAGATCGGGCGGGCTGTGCAGCGGCGGGACCGCCCAATTGAAGAACAGATCCAGGTGATAGACGTTCTCGGGCTCTTCGAAGTCCGAGTCCATCTCGTCGAGGGCCTCTCGCAAGGAGAGAATCACCTTCGGATCCACGTCCAGCGCCACGTGGAGATCGATCGGGCCGCCACATCCCGCCTCGGGATGCAGGTCCACCTCCCAGGACTGTCGCAACGAGTAGGTCTCTACGAAATGCCGCTCGTCATGTACATGAAAACCATGCTCGGTGGCGTGCTCTTTCAGATCGGTGACAAACCCGGCGATGTCGACAGACATTGAACGGGAGGTTATTGCAGTCCAGTTTCAATTGACAGAAGGTCAACGACGGCTTCGACGCCACCCGGCGATCAGACCCGCGACGAATGCCATGAACGCCGCGGTGGGAATGCCCGAGGGTGGCTCGGTCACCACCACGCGTGGGTCGTCGTACATGGGCCGGGTCACTGCCGGGGCGGCCTCGGCTTCCATCTTGTCCGTGTACGCCTTGGTCACCTCAGCGCCGTACAGGAAGACCATTGACAAGAAGTAGGCGAGAAACAGGATCACCACGAACGAGCCGGCAAAACCGAGGGCGGTCGTGGGGCCGGCAATGTCGAAATAGACCCCGACCCCATACGCGGCGACGAGGAACACGACCGAGGTGAAAGCCCCGCCCACCCACGCAGCACGCCACGGGATTTTCTTGGCTGTCATCGTCTTGAAGATGAGCGCAAACACAATGGGGAGGAGGATCAATGACGCGATCGGAGTGAGGACGGTGATCAAGTCGTCGACTGCCTCCAGATTGCCCGGGAACAGGCCACTCACGAAGCCCCAGAGCGCGTTGACCATCCAGGTGGCGACCAGGAGGAATCCCAACCCGAGAACCCAGAGGAAGCCGATGCCACGAAGCCGGACCATCCCCACGATGCCACCCACCTCCTCATGAGGCACCTCGAAGATGTCGTTGAGGTCGCGCTGCATCTCGAGGAACAGGCTGGAGGCGGTCCAGAGCAGCAATACCCCGCCGATCAGGTATGCGGTGCCGCTGGAGCTGAGAGCCGAGGTCAGGATCCCGTCGATCATGTCGGCTATCTCCTCGCCCGCCACCGAAGCGATGCCATCGTGTATCTGCTGCTGCGCCTCCACCTGGCTGCCGAGAAAAGACCCCAGGACAGCAACCGCGATTATGAGTAGCGGAGCCAGGGCAAAAACGGTCCGATAGGAGATGGCGGCAGCCATCCGGGAAGCCCGATGGCTCCCGTATCCCTGGGCTGCCTCCGCCAGGATCCCGGCCGGGCCCTGTGCCCATGACGGCAACCTTGCGACGTACTTCTCCATCTCTGGGAGCAGGGTATCGCTGCTTACACTCGGCCCCCGTGACTCATCCCTTCGCGCCACCGATCGAGACGATGGAGGCCAAGACATCCGAGCAATGGCCCAAGGGGGAATACCTCTATGAGCCGAAATGGGACGGCTTTCGGTCGATCTCGTGGTCGAAGCCGGAGAACCGGATCGACTCCCGGAACCAGCGCCCGCTACTCCGCTATTTCCCCGAGCTGGCCCCCGCGCTCGACCAACTGCCGGCCGGCACTGTGGTCGATGGCGAGATCGTTGTCGTCGTCGCCGGTGTCACCGATTTCGACACACTGCAGCAGCGAATCCACCCGGCCGTCTCCCGGATCACGATGCTCTCCGAGCAGACCCCGGCCGAATTGGTCGCCTTCGATCTCCTCGCCGACCGTGGAAAGGACTTGCGCGAGCGCCCGTTCACCGAGCGAAGGGAGCGCTTGGTCGACCTGGCCGGCAAGCTCACCGACCCTTGGCACCTCACCCCGCAGAGCGATTCCGAGGACGTGGCCCGGGGCTGGTTCGACGAGTTCGAGTCGGCCGGATGCGACGGGATCGTGGCCAAGGTCCCCGATCTCGCCTATCAGCACGGGAAACGGGCGATGATCAAGATCAAGCACCGCCGGACGGTCGACTGCGTGGTCGGAGGCTTCCGCGAGCACAAGGACGGGGGCAAGATCGGATCCCTCCTCCTCGGTCTCTACGACGAGCGAGGTGAGCTCCATTTCATCGGGCACTGCTCCGGATTCGGCGACGTCGACCGGGTGGAGATCTTCAACCGCTTCAAGGAGCTCGTCTCCAACGACAGCTTCGGCGACGCAGCGCGGGCGCCCGGCGCGCAGAGCCGGTGGTCGGCCGGGAAGGAGCTCAACTGGACCCCGGTGGAGGCGGGGGTGGTGGTCGAGATCAGTTATGACCAGCTGGAGGGGGACCGGTTCAGACACGCCACCCGTTTCCACCGCTGGCGACCAGACAAGGACCCGCTCCAATGCACGATGGAGCAACTCGAGCGACCCGAAGGGCCCGGGTTCCAAGAGGTGGTGGGGTGAAGGTCTTTCTAGGGGAGATCTCAGGGTGGTCCCTGATTGATGGGCGATCCCACCCAGGGTCCAATGACGTCATGCCGACCTGCCGCCTCCGCTCCCGTCGGCTTCCGCGAGGTGGTGGGGTGAGCGCTGTCCTGTCAGTCGACGACCTCACCCACGACTACGGCGAGGTTCTCGCCCTGAGCGGTCTCACCCTCGAGGTGCCACCGGGTGTGACCGGTCTGGTAGGAGCGAATGGGGCGGGCAAGACCACCATGCTCCGGCTCATGCTCGGTCTCCTCCGCCCCACCTCGGGATCGATGCAGGTCCTGGGTCATGATCCGCAACGCGAGCCTCTGGTGGTGCGCTCGAGGATCGGGTACATGCCCGAGGGCGAATGCCTGCCCAAGGACCAGACCGCCGCCGATTTCGTCTCCTATGCCGCCCAACTCGCCGGCATCCCGTCGCACGAGGCAAAGCGGCGATCGTCCGAGACGTTGTTCCTGGTCGGTCTCGAGGAGGAACGGTTCCGCTTCCTGGGGGATTTCTCCACCGGGATGCAGCAGAGGGTCAAGCTCGCCCAGGCAATCGTTCACGATCCCGACCTTCTCCTCCTCGACGAGCCCGCGTCAGGGCTCGATCCGGAAGGCCGCACCCAAATGCTGGATCTGATCAAGAGGCTTTCCGATTTCGACGTCAACGTCATCGTGTCCTCGCACGTCCTGACCGACATCGAGCAGACCTGCGACTGGGTGGTCATGCTCGATGCAGGGAATCTCCTCCGGTCCGGCCCCCTCCAGGGTTTCGAGAAGCTGGGCACGGTACTGATCGAGGTGCTCGAGCACCCCGAGGAGGTAGCTGCGGCGATCCGGGAACAGGGGATGGACGTCGTGGTCGACGGTCTCCGGCTGGTCATCGGCCCGGGTGACGAGACGATCGAGCCGATGGTCGTCGCCGCCACAGCAACGGCCGGCTCCGGGTTGGTGAGGATGATCCGAGGATCGGCTTCGCTCGAGGATCTGTTCCTCAACCGGGAGACTCTCTAGTGGCCGACCAGGTCATCTATGACCGCGGTTATCGCACCTACGACGGCCCCCGTCTTGGCCCGAAAGGGGCGCGAAGGGTGGTCTACAGGGATGGGGTCCGCCGCGTCCTCGGCCTGGGACGAAAGGCGCGGCTGAAGATCTTCCCCTGGTCGCTCATCGTCATCGCCATCGTTGCTGCCGCGGTGTTCGTCGGCATCCACTGGGCGATAGGCAACATCGAAGAAAGCATGCGTCAGGAGATCCCGACGTATGGCGGCCTCTTCGACTTCTACTCCGGCATCTCACTCCTTTTCATCGCACTGGCCGGCCCCCAGCTGCTCATCCCCGATCGGACCAAGGGTGTCCTCTCGGTGTACTTCTCCCGACCCCTCACCGTGGATGGCTACCTCACGTCCAAGGTGGGGGCGTTCGCCACTGTCGTCGGGGCCATCTACATCATTCCCCAGGTGGTCCTCCACCTCGGCCTCGCCCTGATCGCCGAGGAAGGCTTTCTCTCCTACCTGGGCGGCAACCTCGACATCTTGTGGAAGGTCCCGGTGACCGCAGCGGCATTCATTGCCCTCCACGGCGCCGTCGTCTTCGCCCTCTCCGCGGTGATCGATCGAACCGGGATAGCGGCGGCAGCCTTTCTGGGCATCCTCTTCGCAGGTGCGGCGGTGGCGCAACGGGTAGCCGAGGCATCTTCCCCGGCTGCCCGATACTTCGCCCTGCTCGCCCTCGACCATCACCCCCGAATCATCCGTGACTACCTCTTCGGGGACACAATCGAGTACGCACCAGAGCAGGCCGGGTTCGAAGTCTGGGTCTCAGTCGTCGTGATTGTCGGGCTGTTGGCCCTGGCCGCCTGGTTCGTCCGTTTTCGCTATCGGAGGCTGGCGTGACCGACACCATCGTGGTCACCAACCTGTCCAAGTGGTTTGGCCTCAAGGTGGCGGTGAGCGAGTTGACCATCGGCTTCCGGCCCGGAGTGACCGGTTTGCTCGGGCCCAACGGCGCCGGCAAGACCACGCTGCTGCGGATCATGGCCGGTCTGCAACGGCCATCGCAGGGAGAGGTGCGCATCCTGGGAGTCGATCCTCGTCAGGACACTGAGATCTACCGCAAGATCTCGCTCGTCCCCGAGGACGAATCGGTGTACGACCGGCTCACCGGTCGTCAGTTCGTCGAGCTTGCCGCCCGGTTGGCCAAGATCGACCATCCGATCGAGCGGGCCGGTACCCTCATCGACACCGTTGGCCTCACCGATGCCGCCGACCGCGCCCTCGGCGGCTTCTCCAAGGGGATGCGGCAACGGGCCAAGGTGGCGGCGGCCCTCGTCTCCGACCCCGAGGTGCTTCTCCTAGACGAGCCCTTGAATGGGGCCGACCCGGTGCAACGGGCCCAGCTGATCGCCTTGTTCAAGGAGCTGGGAGCGTCGGGAAAGACGCTGCTCGTCTCGTCTCACGTCTTGACTGAGGTGGAGCGGGTCTCCGACCGGGTGGTGGCGATGGTCGATGGCCGTCTCGCCGCTGTGGGCGATGTGGCGACGATCCGGGCGGCCATGACCGACAAGCCACGCCGGATCTACGTCGACACCACCAACCCACGCAAGCTGGCCGCGGCCTTGATCGCCGGATCCGATGTCCTCGGGGTCCAGGTCGACGGGGAGACGGTCCACGTCGAGACGACCGACGCAGGTGACCTCGCCCGACGGCTCCCCGCCATCGCCATCGATCATTCGATCGCCATAACCAAGGTCGAGCCGGTCGACGAATCGCTCGAGTCGGTCTTCCGCTATCTGGTTCAGGGCAGATAGTGGCTCTGGCCCTTCACCTCTACCGGAGGATCATGCGCCGGGGCCGGGTCATCGGGCTCCTCGCCTTGTCCGCGGTGCCGGGTCTCGTCTTCTGGCTCTCCGCATTCGACGCTCCTGATGAGGAGCTGACCTCGATCTACACCGGCACCATCTCATCGGTGGGGTACACCTTCGCCATCGCCGCTCTCATCCTCACCACCGCCACTCTTCGCGACGAGCGGGATAGCGGGACCCTGCCCTACATCTACATGCGCCCGATCGCCAGGGTGAACATGGCGGCACAATCGATCGCCGCCGGGACCGCCGCCGCCCTCGTCATCGGGATCGGGGGCTGGCTGGCCTGCGTGCTTGCCTCCCTGGCGGTGGGAGGCGGGATCGAGTTGCCCCTCCCCTCGCTGGCCCTGTTCGTCGCCGCCGCGTTCGGCTACGCCGCCATCTTCGTCCCGCTCGGGTACCTGGTCCCTCGCGCCCTGCTTGTCGGTCTCGGCTACATCCTGATCGTGGAGACGATCCTCGCTTTCGCAGTGGAGGGTCTGGCCCAAATCTCGATCTGGAGGATCTCCCTCTCCATCTACGCCGGTCTGGAAGACGGGTTCGGCGAAGTCGCCGAAGCCAACCTAGGCCCGGTGACACCGGGGGTTGGTGGAGGCGTGGCCAAACTGGCCGTCGTCCTCCTCATCGGTCTCGTCGCCCTCACCTGGTCGCTACGGAAACGGGACGCTCTGTAGGCCACATCGTCTTGGCGCTACACCCTCCCTTGACAGATCGTTTCCAGTGATGTATTAATCATTCTCATAGTTCGGTCGACCGACCGATGGCGAATGAGGTGAGAGCGTGGTCGAGCCAGGGACGGGGAACAAGATCCTCCGGGCGGCGAAGGAGTCTCTGCTCGAGCGCGGCTACTCACAACTCTCCACCCGGAGCATCGCCGAGACCGCCGCGGTGCCCCTCAGCCAGATCCACTATCACTTCGGGTCGAAGCAGGACCTGGTGCTCGCAGTACTCGAGGATGAGAACCGCCGCCTTCTCGACCGACAGGCGGAGATGTTCCGCCGCGAGCTCCCGCTGTGGAAGCGTTGGGAGCAGGCATGTGACTACCTCGAAGAGGATCTCGACTCCGGCTACGTGCGTGTGCTGCAGGAGATGACCGCCGTCGGTTGGTCGAACCAGGAGGTGGCCACCGCGGTTCGTCAGAGCCTGAAGGGTTGGTTCGATCTGTTGGCCGAGGTCGCGAGAAGAGCATCGGAGCGGTTGGGCGGGCTGGGCCCGTTCACCGCTGCCGAGGCATCGGTACTCGCCGGAGCGCCCTTCCTCGGTGTCGAGGCCCTGATCCTGCTCGGCTTCTCCGAAGAGGAGTTGCCGATGCGGTCGGCGTTGAGGAAGGTGGGGGATCTGCTCCGGAGCATGGAGGAGGATGATGCGGGCTAGGTACCCCGACGTCGAGGGTTTCGTGGACCGTGACGGCCTCCGCATCGGATACGAGGTCTTCGGCGACGGGGAGCCGACCATCCTCCTCCTTCCCACCTGGACGACCATCCACTCCCGGTTCTGGAAGATGCAGGTGCCCTACCTCTCCCGTCATTACCGGGTGGTCACCTTTGACGGCCCAGGCAACGGACGATCGGATCGCACCGTCGACCCCGACCGGTACGCCGTCGACTCCTACGTCGACGATGCGGTGGAGGTCCTCGATGTCTGTGGAGTCGAACAGGCCGTGGTGGTGGGGCTGTCGAGAGGCGCCCAATACGGGCTGCGCCTCGCTGCCCTGCACCCGACCCGGGTGCGCGGTCTGGTCATGATCGGGCCGGCCTTGCCCCTCGGGCTGCCGGCCGCCGGGAGGGAGCGAACCGAGGAGACGTTCTGGCAGCCCTATCCACAGCCTCCGAAGGGCTGGGACAAGTACAACCTCGCCTACTGGCACGACCACTATCGAGACTTCCTCGAGTTCTTCTTCGCTCAGGGCTTCGCCGAGCCCCACTCCACCAAGCCCATCGAGGACACGGTTGGCTGGGCGCTCGAGACCGGGCCGGAGATCCTCGAGGCCGACTCGAGGCGCCCATTGCTCGGCCTGACCGGTGAAGAGGCGATAGCAGCAGTGGACTGCCCGATCCTGGTGATCCACGGCACGCATGATCGAATCCAGTCGCACAGTGCCGGCGAGGAGGCAGCCCGGCTAGGCAATGGCACCTTCGTGTCCTTGGAGGGGGCGGGGCATTTTCCCAATGTCCGGGACCCGGTCGAGGTCAATCTCCTGCTGCGTGACTTCGTGGAGCGGGTGGCGTCGTGAGGGCCCGGTATCCCGACCGCGAGGGCTACGTCGATCGGGACGGCGTCGAGATCTACTACGAGATCTACGACAACGAAGGACCGACGATCGTGCTGGTCCCCACCACCACGATCTGGAACTCACGGCAGTGGAAGGCCCAGATCCACCATCTCTCCCGTCATTTCAGGGTGGTCACCTTCGACGGGAGGGGCAACGGAAGATCGGGGAAGCCCACATCAGAAGACGCATATCTCGACGAGAAGCTGAAGGGCGACATCCTCGCCGTGCTCGACGCCAGCGAAACCGACCACGGCGTCCTCGCGGCGCAATGCCATTCCGTCCCCTGGATCGTCGATCTGGCGGTGCGCTTTCCCGACCGGGTGTCGGGGCTGATCGCCATCGCCCCACACATGGACCACATCGCTCCGCCCACAGCCGCACTACGTGAGGGCGGCGGAACGGTGGAACGACGTCCTCGATGATTACGAGGGCTGGGAGATGTGCAACCGGCACTTCTGGCTGACCGACTACCCGACGTGGCTCGACTTCTTCTTCGGCGAGCTGCTGCCCGAGCCGCACTCCACCAAGCCGCACGAGGACGCCGTCGAGTGGGGTATGGGCACCACCGGCCCGATTCGGGTGGCCGAGCTGGCCGCCCGAGCGAAGAGCGCCATCGGTGCAGACGAGACCCTGGCTCGCTGCAGGCAGGTGACCCAACCAGTCCTGGTGATCCACGGCAGCGACGACGAGTGCCAGTCGCTGGAGCGGGGTCGCGCCCTCGCCGAGCTGACCGGTGGGGAGCTGCTCGTCATCGAGGGGGCCGGACATGCACCTCAGGCACGTGATCCGGTGAAGGTCAACCAGGCGATCAAGCAGTTCACAGAGCGGACAACGAGGACGGAGATGAAAAACACGACATGGGCCCGTGCGATGAGCCGGGAGAAGAAGGTGCTCTACCTGTCATCGCCGATCGGGCTGGGCCATGTCCGTCGCGATGTGGCGATAGTCAAGGAGCTGAAGCGATTGGAGCCCGATATCCAGGTCGACTGGCTCGCCCAACACCCGGTCACCACGGTCCTCGAGGCGGAGGGCGAGACGATCCACCCGGCCAGCGAGTGGCTGGCCAACGAGTCGGCCCATATCGCATCGGAGTCCACCGGTCACGAGCTGCACTGCTTCCAGGCGCTGCGACGGATGGACGAGATCCTCGTCGCCAACTTCATGGTCTTCCAGGAGGTGGTGGAGGGAGAGGATTACGACCTCGTCGTCGGTGACGAAGCCTGGGACGTCGACTACTACTGGCACGAGAATCCGGAGTTGAAGAGGGGCTCCAACGTCTGGCTCACCGACTTCGTCGGATACCTACCGATGCCTGATGGCGGCGAGCACGAGGCGTACCTCACCGCTGACTACAACGCCGAGATGATCGAGCACATCGCCAGGTTCCCCCGGGTCAGGGACCGGGCGATCTTCGTGGGCAACCTGGATGACATCTATCCCGAGGTATTCGGGCCCGACCTGCCCAAGATCCCGGACTGGACCGAGGAGCACTTCGACTTCTCCGGGTACATCACCGGGTTCACCCCGCCCACGCCCGAGGAAGCTGACGAGTGGCGGTCCGACCTCGGCTATGGCCCCGAGGAGAAGGTGTGTCTCGTCGCCGTCGGCGGCTCGGGTGTTGGACGCGACCTCCTGGAGAAGGTGCTCGCCGCCTATCCGATGGCTAAGGAGAAAGTCCCCGAGCTGCGCATGGTGGCCGTCGCCGGGCCCCGCATCGACCCGGAGAGCCTTCCCCGGCCCAACGGGGTGGAGGTCCACGGGTATGTCGAGAAGCTCTATCGGAACCTCTCCGTCTGCGACCTCGCCGTCGTCCAGGGAGGGCTGACCACCACCATGGAGCTGACCGCGGCCAAGCGTCCATTCCTGTACTTCCCGCTCAAGAATCACTTCGAGCAGAACTTCCACGTCCGGCATCGTCTCGACCAGTACGGCGCGGGTCGCTACATGGAGTACGCAGCCACCGACCCCGATGCCCTGGCCGAGGCCATCGCCGCCGAGACCGGCAAGCCGGCCCGATACCGCGACGTGGAGACCGACGGCGCCCGACGCGCAGCGGAGATGATCGTCGACCTGATCTGACCGAAAGGAGCTGATGATCCCCCCAAAAGTTGACATTTCGTTGGTCCAACTGTCGGTCGATCGGCCGACCAATACTTCGAAGCAACCAGGAGGAAGAGAACGTGACAACAGCAACCATGAGGAACGGCGTCAACACCGAAGGGCTGTTCGGTGCCCTCGACGCGGTCAAGGCCCAGCCCGCGGCGGCCAAGTTCCAGTTCCGGGCGACTAATCGCTGGATCAGCGGCACTCACAGTCAGGGCACGATCCACGGGTTCTTCGGGCTTGGCGAAGAACAGACGCACAAGCAGGCGTTCACCTATGACGCCGACCACCCCGAGCAGCTGGTGGCCAAGGACAGGGGGCCCACCCCGGTGGAGTTCCTACTCCATGCCTTGGCGGCCTGCATCACTGCCGGCATCGGCAACATCGCGGCGGTGAGAGGCATCGAGCTGAGGAGCGTCGAGTCGACCGTGAGCGGCGACATCGACCTCGTGGGCCTGCTTGGGCTCGACGATTCGGTTCGCAACGGATACCAGGGCATCGAGGTGAAGCTGCGAATCGAGGGCGACGCTCCGGCCGAGCAGCTTCGCGAAGTCGTCGAGCGATCCGTGGCCAGATCGGCGGTGTTCGACGTGCTCAGCAACGGGACCCCGGTGTCCCTTCAGATCGATGCCGGCTGAGGGCGGGCACGAGGTGTGGCCGGAGCGACCTCCGGCCACACCCGAGTCGGGAGGGTCCTATGAGCAATGACTACGACGTGATCGTGGTCGGGGCCCGGGTCGCCGGGGCCTCGACCGCCATGCTGCTGGCGAGACAGGGGCACCGCGTGCTGCTCCTCGACCGGGCCACGATGCCCTCGGACACCGTGTCGACGCACGCATTGCTACGCAGCGGGGTCGCTGCAACTAACCCGGTGGGGGCTGGCCGATCGTGTCCTCGGCGCCGGGACCCCGCCGATTCGCCAGATCATGCTGGGTTTCGGCGACGAACGCATCGGCTTCGACCTCAAGGACGACTTCGGGATCGAGTCGCTACTCGCTCCGAGGCGGATCGTCCTCGACGCGATGCTGGTCCAGGCTGCGGTGGAGGCCGGTGTCGACTTCGTCGGCGGGACCAGCGTCAAGGACCTGCTTCGCGACCGCCGGGGGAGGGTCGTCGGCGTGGTCGCCGGGCGCACCACCGATTCGGTGACGTACAGCACGCCGATGGTGATCGGGGCCGATGGCGTCCGATCCCGGGTCGCCGGTCTGGTCAATGCCCGGGTCTACCGCTCACATCCCCCGACCAACGCGGTCCACTACGCCTACTTCACCGGCGTCGACGTCTCCCGGGTTCTGGTTCCAGTTCACCCCCGGCATCAACGCCGGCGTGATCCCGACCAACAACGACGAGGCGTGTGTCTTCGTCGGTCGTCCCCGCAACCGCCTCCACGCCTTCACCGCGGATGCCGGAGGGCGAGTTTCACCGTCTCCTCGCCGAGGCCGGGGCGGATCTGGCGAGGACGGTGGAGGCGGGGCTCCGGACCGGCGGGTTCCGCGGCACCTCCGGGTTGCCCGGCTTCTTCAGGCAGGCATGGGGCAAGGGATGGGCCCTGGTCGGCGACGCCGGCTACACCAAGGACCCGATCTCCGCCCACGGGATCAGTGATGCCCTGCGCGACGCCGAGCTGTGCGCCCGGGCCGTGGACGGTGCGCTCCGCTCCCCCGATCGGGCCAGCGAGCTGTTGTCCGCGTACCAGACGCTTCGGGATGACCTCTCGCTTCCGATGTTCCGGGAATCCCAGGCCCTGGCGGGTTACGGATGGTCGGCGGAAGAGGCTTCAGCCCGGATGCGGGCGGTGAGCGAGTCGGTCCGGGCAGAGTGCGACGCCCTGGTGTCGCTCCCCGACTGGTCGGGGGTGGGGACACCGGTCGGCCGGTGAAGGTGGGCTCTGGTCGATGGTCTTGGCGCGCCAGAATGAGAATCGTCAGTAATCCTCCGTTGGCCTTCGTTGCTTCGACGGCTGGACGCGGGGGGCTCGTCGGGCATCTTGGGATAGTGCGGGGGCCAGGGGGCATCGCCGAGACCGTTCTCCTGGTCCCGCGCGACCCATTGCATCAGTGTGTCGATGTCGCCGGCTGCTTCGTCAATGCCTGCGGTCAGGTCCCCCACCGCCGTATACCTCTTCGCGTACGACCCGAGGGGGAAGTCCTCGATCTCCACCTCCGCCAGCTCGTCCCAGGTGATCGGGGTGGATACGTATCCCGTCGGGCGGACCCCGTAGGCAGAGCACACCGACTTGTCCCTCGCGTTCTGGTTGTAATCGATGAAGACACCGGTCCGCTCCTCTTTCCACCACTTGGTGGTGACCAGGCCATCCATCCTGCGCTCCAATTCCCGGGCGGCGGCCAGGACCGCCCGCCGGGTCTGGAAGAAATCCCATATCGGCTCGATCCGGACGTAGACGTGGATGCCCCGGCTCCCCGACGTCTTCGGCCAGCCCACGAGCCCCACCTCGTCCAGGAGTGACCTCATCCCGGCGGCCGCCTCCTTCACCTTGGCGAAATCGAACCCGGGAGTGGGGTCGAAGTCGAACCTCAGCTCGTCGGGGTGGTCGATGTCCTCGGCCCGCACCGGCCAGGGATGGAAGTCGAGACAGCCAAGCTGCACGAGACGCACCACATCCGCCTCAGTTCGGGGGACGTTCATCATGCCCGGCCGTTGTGAGGGGAATCTGATCTGAACTGTTTCGAACGGCGTGTTCTTGGCCGCCCGTTTGTGATAGATCGGGTCCTCTTCGACCGTTCCCATGAATCGCTTCAGCATCGTCGGCCGGCCGAAGACGCCTCGTATCGCCCCATCGGCAACCAGGGCGAAGTGATTGGCCACATCGAGCTTGGTCCAGCCCTGCTCGGGGAAGATGACCCGATCCGGGCTGGAGATCCTGATCTCTTCTCCCCCCACACTCACAGTGGTCTCGGCACTCATCGTCTTCCTAGTCTTGTGGATCATCCAGGGAAGGGTGCAGGTTGGATCTGGTCGATCAGGTGCGGGAGGCGGTGATCGGGAAGGACACCGCCGTCAATACCCCGTTCGGGCTGCGCCGGGTGGTCTACGCCGACTACACCGCCTCAGGCCGCTCCCTCGCCATGATCGAGGACTTCATCCGGGATCAGGTGCTCCCCCTCTACGCCAACACTCACACCGAGACCTCCGGGACCGGGCTGCAGACGACCCGGTTCAGAGAGGATGCCCGGGAGATCATCCGAGAAGCGGTGGGAGCCAACCGGGAAGAGCACGCGGTGATATTCGCCGGCAGCGGGTCCACGGGCGCCGTCGACCGCCTGGTCGGCCTGCTCGGCATCAGGATCCCGAGAGGGCTGAGCGACACCTACCGGCTCGACGAGCAGATTCCCGAGCCCGAACGGCCCGTGGTCTTCGTCGGGCCCTACGAGCACCACTCCAACGAGCTCCCGTGGCGGGAGTCGATCGCAGTGGTAATCGAGATCAAAGAGGACGCGGATGGGCATATCGACCTCGTCGAATTGGAGACACGTCTCGTCGAGAATGCCCATCGACCCCTGATCATCGGCTCGTTCTCGGCAGCCTCCAACGTGACCGGCATCATCTCCGACACCTCGGCCATCGCCCGGCTCCTCCATGCCCACCGCGCCCTGTCGTTCTGGGACTTCGCGGCGTCGGCTCCCTACGTCGAAATCGAGATGCGCTCCGCCACGACCGGTGACGGCGACTTCAAGGACGCCATCTTCCTCTCTCCTCACAAGCTGATCGGCGGGCCTGGCACCCCGGGGGTGCTCGTGGTGCGTCGTGACTTGCTCAGAAACGCGGTGCCCGTGGTCCCGGGCGGAGGCACCGTGCAATACGTGTCGCCGGACCATCACAGCTATATCAGCGATCCGGAGCACAGAGAGGAGGGAGGCACCCCCGCGATCATCGAGTCGATTCGGGCCGGTCTCGCTTTCCGGATCAAGGGGAGGGTCGGTGTGGAGACCATCCGCCGGCTCGAGCACGACTTCATCCGGCGCGCCATCGAGTCGTGGTCCCGAAACCCCCACATCGAGATCCTGGGCAACCCCGATGCCGAGCGTCTCTCGATAGTCAGCTTCGTCATCCGGCATAGAGAGAGGACCCTCCACCACAACTTCGTGGTCGCCGTGCTCAATGACCTGTTCGGCATCCAGGCCCGCGGCGGCTGCTCCTGCGCCGGCCCCTACGGTCATCGCCTTCTCGGGATCGATCTGGAGACCAGCTCACGGTTCGAGGAGCTGATCGCCACCGGCTGCGAGGTGATCAAGCCGGGTTGGGTCCGGGTGAATTTCAACTACTTCACCCCCGAGGAGGAGTTCGCCTACATCCTCGAGGCGGTGCACTTGGTGGCAGATCAGGGCTGGCGGCTTCTCCCTCAATACACCTACGAGCCGGAAACCGCGGTTTGGCGCCATCGCGACGGTCTCCCCCGTCCTCCCACATCGCTCACCGATTTCGATCTCGGTGATGGTGGGCTAGATCCCCCGTTGACCGCGCCTCTGAGCGAGCTCGGCGCGTATCTGGCCGAGGCGAAGCGAATCCTGGCCGAGGAGCCGGGTCTGGCGGGCGAGGCACCTGATCTCGGTCCGACCGGCGAAGGTCTGCGATGGTTCCCGAACCCTGGGGACATCGAGCCATGACAGATCCCATCCAAGACCCTGTTGCGGAAGACCTCGAGACCTGGCATCGGACGTTCGCGCCCCTGGCGTTCAATGAGACCTGGGCATTGCTCGACCTCGACGAGCCGACCAGGGAGGAGGAAGAGCAGATGCTGGCCGGGGCATTTGCCCAGCGCTACCACTGGTATGAGGTGGGCATCCCGCGCAACCGGGCGATCGCCGACTGGCAGGTGTCTCGAGTTGCGGCCGTCCTCGGTTATGCCGATCTCGCGCTTCGCTTCGGCGAGCGGTCGCTGGCGTTGTGTCTCGAGAACGATCTCGACCCGTTCGTCACCGGCTTCGCCCATGAGGCCATCGCCCGTGCCGCCGCCGATGTGGACGATATCGACATGTTCACCGAGCACCTGGAAGCGGCCAAGGAGAAACTGCTCGAGATCGAGGACCCAGAGGACCGCGACATTCTGGAGGCGGATCTGACCGAGATGTCAGAGCCCTGATTGGGTGCTGCACTTGTAGAACGGCAGCCTCTTGAACACCTTGGTCAGGAACTCGACCAACCGGGTGTACCTCCCGAGAGATGCCCCCAAACGGCGCATAGGCCGGGACCAGGCGCTGGATGGCCACCGTCTGGGCCTCGGTGAACTTGAGGATCCCGTCCAAACCATGACGACGGCCGAGACCCGAGGACTTCATCCCTCCCATGGGCGCCTCGTGGGAGCCCCAGCTCGCCACCAGACCGTCGTTTATGGTGACCGATCCCGCCTCCAGCCGAGTGGCGATACCGAGTGCCCGCGTGGTATCTCGGGTCCACAAGCTGAAGTGCAGGCCGAACTCCGAGTCGTTCGCCTTGGCGATCACCTCGGACAGATTGGTGTAGCCATATATGGAGATCACCGGCCCGAAAGTCTCCTCCCGGCAGATGTCCATCTCTTCGGTCACATCGGTGAGGACGGTGGGGGCGTAGAAGAGTGGGCCGACATCGGGGCGGGGCTTGCCACCGGTGACGAGAGTGGCTCCCTTCGCCACGGCATCCTCGACATGGCCGTGGACCCGCTCGATCTGGCCGTGGTCGATCAGCGAGCTGATGTCGCTGGAGAAGTCGAAGCCGGCCGTTACCGGCAGGTCGGCGGTGTGGGCGCCGATCTTCTTGGTCAGCTCATCCCGGATCGACTCATGGACATAGACCCGCTCCATCGCCACACACGTCTGACCCCCGTTGGCAAAACTCCCTGAGGCAAGATCGCGGACCGTCCGGTCCATGTCGGCATCGGGCAGGACGATGGCAGCATTCTTCCCGCCCAACTCCATAGAACACCCGATCAACCTCTGGCCCGCCATCTCGGCAATGTGACGCCCAACCTCGGTCGAGCCGGTGAACATGATGTAGTCGACGGAATCGACGAGGGCGGGCCCGATCGGCGCTCCCGCCCCGGTGAGGACCTGAACCAGGGCTGCAGGCACTCCCGCCTCCTCGAGGAGTCTTGCTCCGAACAGGGCCGAGAACGGAGTCTTCTCATCGGGCTTGATCAGGACCGCATTCCCGGTGGCCAGCGCGGCGATGGCATCGCTCACCGCCAACATGAACGGGTAGTTCCATGGGCTGATGAGGCCGACCAGACCCTTGGCATGCCGGTATTCGTAGGTCTTGGTGAAGAAGGGCATGGCGCCTTGGTGGCGACGCCGTTTCGTCGCGCCTGGAGTGACGTTGGCGATGTACCGGGTGACCCCGATGGTGTCGACGACCTCCTTCCAGGCATCCATCCTTGCCTTGCCCCCCTCGAGTTGAACCAGATCGGTGACCTCTTCGACGTGGTCGAGCAGGACGTCGTGGAATCGGAGGAGGACGCGGGCGCGCCCTTGCGCCCCCCGCCGCTCCCAATCTTGTTGTGCAGCCCTGGCCCGGGCCGCTGCCGCCGCCACATCGTCGTTGGTCGCTTGAGGGACGCGGCCAATCACCTCGAGAGTGAAGGGGGCCACCACGTCGATCAGATCCCGATGATCCATGGCGGCCCGGGACTCCAACTCAGACAGAAGACGCCGGGTGAGATGCGGGGTGAGCTGGGCCTGGATGTCCTGGGCCATGGGAGGAACGGTACCTCCCCTGTCACCTAGCCTGAGCGGCTGGAAGGTGGCCACTTGGACGAGGAGGATCGACCATGACGCTCGATGTCGGGACCTGGGTGGACCGCTACGCCGCTGCCTGGGAGGGGGCCGATGCCGAGGCCGCCGCCGATCTGTTCACCGAGGACGGGACCTATCGATCGTTCATCTTCGACAACCCCCACGTCGGTCGGGAGGGGGTGCGCTCCTACTGGGGCGAGGTGACATCCACCCAGGCCAACGTCAGCGTGACGATGGGTCGACCGATCGTCGACAAGGCGCGCACCGCGGTCGAGTTCTGGGTGACCATGGAGAACTCGGGGGAGGAAGTCACCCTGGTCGGTTGCCTTCTTCTCGACTTCGACGGAGAAGGTAGATGCCGGAGCCTCAACGAGTACTACGAGTTCTCCCCTGGTCGTCTCGAGCCGCCCGAACATTGGGGTGGTCTGTAGCGGACCGTGAGGTGAGCACCCCGATCGAGGACTACGCCATCATCGGCGACACCGAGACCGCGGCATTGGTCGCCCGGGACGGATCGATCGACTGGCTGTGCCTGCCCCGTTTCGACTCGGGCGTGTGTCTGGCCGCCCTGCTCGGAGATGAGGGCAACGGGCGTTGGCGAATCGCCCCTGCCGGGGGGGCGCAGCAGGTCAGGAGGAAGTACCGGCCCGGGACCCTCGTCCTCGAGACCGAGATGGAGGCCGAAGGCGGGACGGTCCGTCTGATCGATCTGATGCCGATTCGAGGTAGAGACGGCGGCAACAACGCCGACGTGGTTCGCATCGTCGAGGGGGTCGCCGGCCGTGTCGAGATGCGAATGGATCTGACGATCCGGTTCGACTACGGGCATGTGGTCCCGTGGATCACCCATTCAGGCGGCCGCTTCAGGGCGGTAGGAGGTCCCGACGCGGTGACCCTGGGAACCCCAGTCGAATACCACGGGGAGGATCTGAGCACGGTGGCCGATTTCTACGTGTCCCGGGGGGACCGGGTTCCCTTCGTGATGACCTGGCATCCCTCACACACCGAACCGCCCGCTGACGTCGACCCAGAGGCGGCTCTGGAGGACACCGAGAAGTGGTGGCGGGAGTGGACCGACGCCAACAGCTATGACGGAGAGTGGAAAGAGGCGGTCGATCGATCGCTTGTCACACTCAAGACGCTCACCTACGCGCCGACCGGCGGCATCGTCGCAGCTCCCACGACGTCTCTTCCCGAGCGGATCGGCGGTAGGCGCAACTGGGACTACCGCTTCGTCTGGCTCCGAGACGCCACCTTCACCCTGCAAACACTGATGATGGCGGGCCATCGACGCGAGGCTGTCGCCTGGAGGGACTGGTTGTTGCGGGCTGTGGGCGGGGACGTCGGGAACCTCCAGATCATGTATGGCGTGGCCGGGGAGCGCCGGCTTCCGGAGCTGGAGCTGGGATGGTTGGCCGGCTACGAGGGCTCCCAGCCGGTCCGGACCGGCAATGCCGCCCACCAGCAGATCCAGATCGACGTCTACGGGGAGCTCATGGATGCGATCTACACCGCCCGACGCATGGGGATGGATCACGAGGAGACGATCTGGGACCTGCAGCAGCTGTTGTTGGAGAATCTCGAAGGGAAATGGGCCCGACCCGATCACGGGCTATGGGAGATCCGGGGCGAGCCGCGCCAGTTCACCCACTCGAGGCTGATGACCTGGGTCGCCTTCGACCGAGCAGTGAAATGCGTCGAACAGTGGGACTTCGACGGGCCGGTCGACCACTGGCGTGAGCTGCGGCAGGAAGTGCGCGATGAGATCGAAGAGCGCGGCTTCGACGCGGAGCGCAACACCTTCACCCAGTTCTACGGTTCGCGCGCCCTCGACGCCTCCCTTCTCCTCATCCCCCAGGTGGGGTTCTTGGAGGCCACCGACGAGCGAGTCCTGGGGACAATCGAGGCCGTCGAACGAGAACTGTCCATCGACGAGAACCTGGTTCGCCGATACGACACGGAAGAGACCGACGACGGCCTCCCCGAAGGCGAAGGGGCATTCATCCTCTGCTCGTTCTGGATGGTCGACGCCCTCGCA
This sequence comes from uncultured Acidobacteriota bacterium, assembly GCA_963837055.1. GTDB lineage: Bacteria > Actinomycetota > Acidimicrobiia > Spongiisociales > ZC4RG35 > JARDZU01. The sequence continues at coordinate 362,518 of CAWILU010000006.1, forward strand.
CTGGCCGGGAGATGGGACGAGGCGCGGAGACGGTTCGAGTACCTGCTGAGCCTTCGGAACGACGTCGGGCTGCTCTCCGAGGAATACGACCCGGTGGCGGGGCGGATGCTGGGCAACTTCCCACAGGCCTTCAGCCATCTGGGTCTGATCGACTCCGCCTACAACCTGAGCGCCGAGGACAGCGGACCGGCCAAGAATCGAGCCTCCGATTCGTGAGAGCGATCACCGTGGTTCCCGGGGACCCCTCGACCCTTCGTCTCGACGACGTCCCTGACCCGCGACCTGGCCTGGATGAGTTGCTGATCGAGGTGCTGTTGGCCGGGGTTTGCGGCACCGATCACGACATCCTCGATGGCTTGTTGGGGTACCCGGCGTCAGGCCGCGACCAGCTGGTATTGGGCCACGAGGCAGTGGGAAGGGTGATCGAGGCACCGGCCGGCAGCGGATTCGAGACCGGTGAGCTGGTGGCACCGATCGTGCGGCGCCCCGACCCGGTCCCCTGCCTCAACTGTGCCGTGGGCGAGTGGGACATGTGTCACAACGGGCGGTTCACCGAAGCCGGGATCAGAGGTCTCGATGGCTATGCCGCCGAGAGGGTTGCCCTCCCGGTCGGCTTTGCAGTGAAGGTGGGGCGTGAGCCCGGGATGCATGGGGTCCTGGTGGAACCGGCCAGTGTCGTGGCCAAAGCATGGGAGCACATCGTCCACATCGGCAACCGCGCCGCGTGGCAGCCCTCGCGTGTGCTCGTTACCGGGGCGGGGCCTGTCGGGCTGCTCGCCGCCCTTTTCGCCACCCGACATAGCGATGGGATAGAGGTTCTCGACCTTGCCACGGACGGCCCCAAGCCCGATCTCGTCCGCGATCTCGGAGCCGGCTACCACAGCAATGGGCCTGCCGGGATCGAACCAGGTGTGGATGTGGTGGTGGACTGCACTGGAGACCCCGAGGTGGTCGCCGCCGTCCTGGGTCTCACCGGGCCCAACGGCATCGTCTGCCTCGTTGGCGTGCCCGACGATGGCAGCATCATCGTCGGCACGGAGCTCGCCCGAGGCCTCGTTCTGCAGAATCAGACGGTATTCGGCACCGTCAACGCCAATCGTCGCCACTACGTAGAGGCGGCCCGGGTCCTGGCCGAAGCAGACCAAACCTGGCTCGAGCGGTTGGTCAACCGTCGGGTGCAGTTGGGGAGTTGGGACGAGGCCTATCGCCCCGAGCCGGATGACGTGAAGACCGTGATTGCCTTCGATGCCGCGTCGTAACCGGGTCGACCCTTGGGGAGACCTGCACGCGGTCTCGGAGCGAGGCATGTTCACCGGCAATCGCGGCTGTCTGGTCGACGAGGGCGGCACGGTGGTGAGACATCACCGCGGACGGCTCTGGATCACCTGTGTCACCGAGTACCGGGGCTGGCGTCACCCATTGGACCGCGCCCGTCGCTGGACGCCCATCTTCTTCCTCGACGAGGCCGTAGCCCTGGCCGCGGGACATCGCCCCTGTGGTCTCTGCCGGCGCCAGGCTTACCTCGACTACCGGGACGCGGCGACCTTGGCCTCTCGATTGGCAGAGCCTCTCACTGCCAACGCCATCAACCGAAGACTTGCGACCGAGCGTCTCCGACCCGGCCGGGGTCTCAGCCGGGCGGCCGATCGGATCCTATGGCAGACCGAAATCGGTTCGCTGCCGTCCGGAACGGTGATCAGCGCTCAAGGCATCCCAACACTGGTGCTGGAGCACCGCTTGCTCGAGTTCGCCTTCGCTGGATGGATCCATCCTCGGCCGCGCCCGCAAACGGGCACGGTCGAAGTCCTCACCCCACCAACCTCGGTGAGGGCCCTTGCCCATGGTTACCAGCCGGTCTTGCATCGCACCGCCGCTGGTTGAAGAATCGGTCGTAGATGGAGGCTGAGCACTTCACTGCAATAGTCACAACCGACGCTCGACATCGGGTGCTGGTGCCGGTCCCCTTCGACCCTGACACGGTGTGGGGCCCAAAGCCGGAGCATCGTGTCGCTGGAACCGTCAACGGGATGGCGGTGCGAGCGAGAATCGAACCGCTCGGCGCGGAGCACGGAATCCTGCTCGGACCGGCGTGGCGGCGTGACTGCGGGATTGGGCCCGGAAACGAGGTCGAGGTGGTTCTCACGCCCGAAGGCCCGCAGCGAGAGAACCTGGCCCCTGACTTCGCCGCGGCCCTCGACGCGGAGCCCGAGGCAGGGGCCTTCTTCGACTCACTCGCCCAGTTCTATCGCAGGGCCTATCTCCGGTGGATCGACGGCACCAAGAACCGACCAGACGTCAGGGCGGAGCGCATCGCCGAGACGGTGGTGTTGCTCAAAGCCGGGGTAAAGCAGCGGACCTGAGCAGCAGTGTCGAAATTCCAGCAGTAGATCGAGTCGACGCCGATACCGTCTGGACCTGCCCATGACCGCTCAGTCACCGTCCTATCGCGCCACCCTCTCGACCTACCTCGGGCCACACCGGGGGCGGGTGGTCGTGCTCGTGGTGCTGCTTCTTGGGTCGATCGGCCTCCAGCTGGTCATCCCGCTGATCCTGCGCGACTTCATCGACTCGGCCATGGCCGGGGGGCCGGTCGCAGGGCTCACCACCGCAGGGATTGCCTATCTGGTCGCCGGGATCCTCAACCAGTTTCTCGATGCCGGTGCCTCGTATCTGGGCACGGACATCGGGTGGAGCGCAACCAACCGTCTCCGCGAGGAGCTGACCTCGCATCTGTTCGCGCTCGACATGGGCTTCCACAACGAGACGACCCCCGGGGAGATGATCGAGCGAGTCGACGGCGATGTCACCGCGATCTCCGAGTTCATCTCCCGGTTCCTCGTCAGGCTGATCGCAGCCGGAGCCCTGCTCACCGGGGTCGTAGTGGTGTGCTGGTTCGAGTCACCCGCCATGGGCCTCTCCGTCACCCTGTATGTGATCGCAGTACTCCTCCTTCTGATCCGGTTGCGGAAGGTGGCGGTGGCGGCGGCCGAGGAGGAGCGGGAGACGTCGGCCCAGCTGTACGGGTTCATCGAGGAGCGCCTGGCCGGAGTCGACGACATCCGCTCGCTCGGAGCAGGACGGTTCACGATGACCCGTTTCGTCCCGGTGATGCGTGACTTCTACACCCGCACCACGACCGCCTGGCGGAAGCGGATCCTGGTGTGGGTGTCGGCCAACACCGCATTCTGGGCCGGCGATGCCCTGGCTTTGTTGGTTGGGGTGTGGCTCACCATTCGAGGCTCGATCACGGTGGGCACCGCTTTTCTGATCCTCCAATACGTGCAGCTGGTGCGGCGACCGATCGAGCAGATGACCCAGGAGCTCCAGGAGTTGCAGAAGGCGGCGGGCGGGATCGTCCGCATCGATCAGCTCCGGCATCTCGGCTCTTCGATCGCCGACGGTCATGAATTGCTACCCGAGGGGCCGCTTTCCATCGAATTCGACAACGTGTCGTTCGGGTATGAGGACCGAGGGGTCCTCGACGAGGTCACCTTCACCCTGGCTCCAGGCAGATCGCTGGGGCTCCTGGGTCGCACCGGTGGTGGCAAGACCACCATCACCAGGCTGATCGCCCGCCTCTACGACCCGGATCATGGGGTGGTGCGGGTAGGTGGACACGACCTCAGGTCGCTGGACCCGGAGTCGCTGCGACATTCCGTGGGAGTGGTGACCCAGGACGTCCAGTTGTTCCAGGCAACCGTCAGGGACAACCTCACCTTCTTCGCCGAGCGGCCCGACGATGAGATCCTCGCTGTCCTGGAGCGAGTGGGTCTCGGACCATGGATCGGGAAGCTAGGGCTGGACACCACCCTCGGCGCAGGGGGCCAGGGTCTGTCGGCCGGAGAGCAACAGCTCCTCGCCTTCGCCCGGGTATTCCTCCAGGACCCCGGAGTAGTGATCCTGGACGAGCCTTCGTCGCGCCTCGACCCGGTCACCGAGATGCTCCTGGCCACGGCCACAGAGAGGCTCTACGCCGGCCGGACCGTGGTGATCATCGCCCACCGCCTCGAGACGGTGCGCACGGCGGACGAGATCATGGTCGTCGATGCGGGCAGGATCCTCGAGCACGGTCCACGACAGGCGTTGGCCGCCGACCCCACCACCCGATACTCGGCCCTTCTCGCCACCGGACGGGGCGACATCCTTGGGGACACCAGGCCATGAGCACCTTGCGTCTCGTCTGGGAAGTCATCCGCTACCGCCCGGGGCGATGGTTCTTCTGCTTCGTGATGTGGACCTTCGTCCACGGGCTACCGCTGCTGTTCGGGATCCTCATTGGATTGGTGTTCGATCGCCTGGCCGAAGGAAGCCCGGTGGACGAGACCGCTTGGGCCCCGGCCATCGCTTTCGCGGTGCTCGCTATCGGCCGCAACCTCATCATCTGGCTGGGCGATCGGCAATGGATCAATCACTGGATCGAGCAGGCGCTCCAACTGAGACGCAACCTGCTCCGGTGGCTGATGGAGGCGCCCGGGTCGAGAGTGATACCGCTGGCTCCGGGCCAGGCCGTGAGCACCTTCCGCGACGACGTCGACGACGTGCTCGAGTACATGGAGAACTGGGTGGACATGGGTGGACTAGTTGTCTTCGGCGTGGGGGCTGTTGCGGTGATGGCTTCGATCGATGCCGGCCTGACCGCCATCCTCCTCATTCCTCTGGTCCTCACCATGGTCCTCACCCAGACGCTCAGCCCTCAGATCCGGAAGCGTCGACGGGCGATGCGAGAGGCAACCGATCAGGTGACCGGCTTCATCGGGGAGACATTCTCCGGTGTCCAGGCAATCAAGCTGGCTGCCGCCGAGCAGCCGGTGCTGGCCCGCCTCCATGGCTTGAACGAGACCCGACACAAGGCCGCTCTCTCCGACACGGTGCTCACCGAGATCCTGCGAGGCATCAACCGGAACATGTCGACGATCGCTGTCGCCATCGTGCTGCTGATGGCTGCCGACTCCATCACCGATGGCAGCTTCACCATCGGCGAGCTTGCGCTCTTCCTGACCTACCTGCCCCGGCTCACCGACTACATGGCGTTCGTGGGAGACATCATCGCCCAGCACCGCAGGACGGGGGTCGCCTACGAGCGAATTCGGGCACTTGCCGTCGATGCCCCCGACGAGGAGCTGCTCGACCGGGACCGCGTCTCCCTCGAAGGCGACATCCCCGACATCGAGCTCCCCGACATCGGCATCGAGCCGTTGCGCCGCCTCGAAGTGAGGGGTCTCAGCCACTGGTTCCCGGACGGAGGCGAGGGTCTCGAGGGCGTCGACTTCGACGTCGAACGGGGCTCATTCACGGTGGTCACGGGCAAGATCGGTTCAGGAAAGAGCACCCTGGTCAGGGCCCTTCTCGGTCTCGTCCCCGCCGACGGCGACGTGCTCTGGAACGGAAAGCCAGTGGAGGATCCGGCGTCGTTCTTCGTCCCTCCGCGGTCCGCATACACCGCACAGGTGCCACGACTCTTCTCCGAATCCCTCGCGGACAACATCGCGCTCGGGCAGCGCGTCGCCCGGGAGCGTCTCCGGGAGGCAGTGCAGTTGGCTGTGCTCGACCCGGATCTGGAGCGTCTCGAGATGGGCGAGCACACCATGGTCGGAGCCAGGGGGGTCAAACTGTCGGGCGGCCAGGTGCAACGCTCCGCCGCAGCTCGGATGCTGGCGACCGACGCCGAGCTGCTCGTGTTCGACGATCTCTCCTCGGCGCTCGACATCCACACCGAGACCGAGCTGTGGCGCCGGCTGCTGACCCAGCGTGATGTGACCTGTCTGGTCGTCTCCCACCGCCGGGCTGCGCTCTCGCGGGCAGACCAAATCCTGCTGATGGAGCGAGGAAAAGTCGTCGATCGCGGGCCGCTCCCCGATCTGCTCCAGCGCTCGGAGTTGATGCGGTCGCTGTGGGCAGAGGAGGAAGGAGACGCGGCCTAGCCGGCGAAGTCCCGGACCGGCATGCCTCGGACGCCGGGAACCACGGTGAACAGCGAGCCGGCCAGCGGGTCGTCGTCCGGGTCGAGATTCTCCCGTGAGGTCGTGATGTAGAGCCGGTCCAGATCAGGTCCTCCGAAGGTGCAGGCGGTCACCTGTCGCGCCTCGACCTCGATCACCTCATCGAGCTCGCCTCCGACGGTGTAGCGGTGGACCACGCCTCCCCCGAAGAAAGCCACCCACACCCCGCCCTGCTCGTCGACTACGAGTCCATCCGGCCCTCCCCGCTCAGCGGGTGTCTCAACAAAGGTGCGTCGTTCGGTGAGGCCCTTGTCGGAGTCGAACACAGAGACCTGGTGAGTAGGGGTGTCGATGTAATAGGCCACGGAGCCGTCCGGGCTCCAGTCGAGGCCGTTGGAGATGGTGACCCCCTCCAGGACAACGCGGACCGTGCCGTCAGGGTCCAACCGGTAGACCGAAGCGGCGCCCGGGCTCTTGTCGTAGGCCATCGTTCCGCAGTAGAGGCGGCCGTCGGGGTCACACCCCCCTTCGTTCATGCGAATGTCCTCGCCGACCCACAAGTCGCCGAGTCGGTTCAGTGTCCCGTCCGGCTCCTCCAAGGCGAAGCCGCATTCGATGGCGAGCACCGCGCCACCGCCACGGCGGGGACGGACGAGGGCGGCGATCTGGTCGACATGCCGGCGCTCGATCGACCCGTCGTCGCGGAGGGACATGATGTCGCCGTCGAGCATGTCCACCCAGCGCAGACCACCCCATGCCTCAGACCAAACCGGGCCTTCCCCGTGATAACACAGGGGCTCGGTGAGCTGCTCGGCCTTCATCGTGTGGCCAAATCGGTCACTGGTGCCTCCAAATCCGAAGGTTGGGGAAGCTAGCCAGCCCCCAGGACCGGGATGCGGCGCACGCGTAGGGTCGGCCCTCATCGAGCAAGGAGCAATCCCATGCTGGACCACCCCGCTTTGCTGTCCGCCCTCGAGCGCCACTGGGAATACGCGGGAAGAGACGAAGACATCTCCCACGAGATCTACCACGACGACGCAATCCTCGAGTTCCCGCAGTCAGGTGAGCGTTTCGAAGGTCTCGAGAACTTCCGGGAGTGGCGCCGGCAGTACCCGGCGCATGTCGATTTTCGGATCCGCCGGATCAAACACGACGGCGACCTCGTCGTGGCCGAGAACCTGATCAGCTACGACGGTGCGCCCTGGATGTTCGTGGTGAACATCATGGAGTTCCGCGGGGACCGGGTGGAGCACGAACGGATTTACATCATGGACGGCTGGGAGCCGCCTGAGTGGCGGGCCCCGTGGCGCTCGCAGATTCCGGCCGATCCGCCCGTGACCTGATCGGCTCCGTCGCCAATCGCCTCAACCCAGTCGCGCACCGAGGAACTCCACCGTCCGATCCCACGCTCGGTCGAATGCGTCCGGGTCGAAGGTGTCGCCGTCCGGCTCGGCGAACCCGTGCCGGGTCCCGGGGTACTCGGTCACGTCGACATCGAGATTCTCCAAACGCATCGTCGCCTCCATGAAGGCCGCCTCGTCATCGGAGACGTATTCGTCATCCTCGGCCAGATGGATCCGGTAGGCCGCCTTGGAGCCGGCGAAGTCGATCTGCTGGCTGCCGTAGAAGGAGACGGCGGCACTGACCAGGTCGGCGAGGCGGACTGAGGCCCAAAGGGCGAGCGAACCGCCCATGCCGAATCCGACGATTCCGATTGGCCCCTCGGTCGACTTCTCATGAAGGAGCTTGGCCGACGAGAGCACCAGTGAGGCAAGCCGATTGGGGTCGGCCTTCCCCAGATGGTCGAGCGCCTCCTGCTCCGAGGCGGGCAGCTCGCCGAAATTGATGTCGGGCGCCAGAACCGTGTACCCGTGATCGGCGAGATCGTCGCAGAGGCTCTTCACCGACTGGGTCAGGCCCCAGAACGAGTGGAGGATGAGGACCCCGGGTCCCGGCCCTGCGTCGCCAGAGACGAAGTAGGCCAGATCGCGTACCACGACACGAACCTACCGGGCCTACCCTGATAGCCGATGACCTCGGCGGTCGCCCCTCTCCGTTATGGCTCTTTCCGCACGCTCTGGGTGGCGTCGATGCTGTCCGCGTTCGGGACCTTCATCCAGAGCCTCTCCTCATCGCAGCTGATGTTCGACCTCACCACTTCCAACACCTGGGTGGGGTTCATGGTCGCCTCGACTTCGCTCCCGCTCCTCTTCTTCGCCCTCGCCGCAGGGGCGCTCGCCGACATGTTCGACCGAACCAAGCTCATGTTGGTGGCCCAAGGGATCATGGGTGGCTCGGCACTGGCGATGGCGGTCTTCACCGCAACAGATCTGATCACTCCCCCGCTCCTTCTCGGGCTCGGCTTCGTCCTCGGAACTGGCGTCGCCCTCAATCTGCCCACCTGGCAGGCCCTTCTTCCCGACATGGTCCCCCGCGGGCTGATCGCTTCGGCCGTCGCCCTGCAATCAGCCGCCTTCAACGTGGCGCGCGCCCTCGGCCCGGCCCTGGGAGGGTTGATCTACGCGACGCTCGGCGCTGCGGCCGGCTTCGGGATCAATGCACTCACCTACGGGTTTGTCATCGCCGGTCTTCTCATGGTCCGGCATACCTTCGTCAGACGGGAGCGGGACCCCGCCCCGCTGGGTACGGCGATCCTGCTCGGCATCCGCTACGCCCGGTTCACCCCGGTCTTCCGTCGGCTCCTCCTCCTCGTCTCCCTGTTCGCTGTCACATCGTCGGTAGTGCAGTCGGTCCTGCCCGGCCACAACGCCGCCATCGGCGGGACCGCCGGAACGCTGGGCATCCTCCTCGGAGCGATGGGGGTTGGGGCGCTGGTGGCGACGGCCGTGCGGCAACGTTTCATCGACCGCTTTCACCACCGAGCGCCGATGCTGACCATCACACTTTTCGGGCTGGTCGGGATCGGGCTCGGGCTCGCGAACAGCATCGCGATGGCTGCCGTGTTCATGTTCTTCTCCGGCGCCTTTTGGGTCCTCACCCTCACCAACCTCAATGCCACTGCCCAGCTGATGGCGCCGGAGTGGATCCGGGGCAGGGCCATGTCGCTCTACAGCCTCTCCTTCCTGGGGATCATGCCGCTCGGCTCGATCCTCTCCGGGATCCTCGCTGACGCCCTCGGGACCGGGACGGCGATAGTCGTCCTGTGCTCGGCCTCGATCGTTCTCGGGGCGATGGTGCCGCTGTTCAAGATCCCGAGCATCGACGAGATCGAATCTCCGGAGTTCACACCCGACCGGCCCGGCCCTCTTCACGAGGAGGAGACGGTCGAGGGCGGCCCGGTGCTCATTCTCAACACCTGGAAGATCGACCTCGAAGATTTCGAGGAGTTCACCGCCGTGATGAATTTGGTCAGGCTGGTGAGGCTTCGAACCGGCGCCTACCGATGGCGGCTGCTCCGCAACGTGAGCGACCCCACCCGCCTCACCGAGCTGTTCGCGACCGGCTCGTGGGAGGAGCACCTGGCCCAACATCGCAGGATCGATGATGCATCCGCCGACATCATCGCCCAGGCCCGGTCATTCGATCGGGCGGGCGGGCCGGTCACACGCCATCTGATCTCAGTCGATGTCGAGGACCCGCCCAACTTCGCCGAGTTGGTGGTTACCCATGAGGTGATGCATCAGACCGACGGCTCGATCCCGACGATGGCCGATCAGGATGTGGACTGAGCGACTTCCATCTCTCGTTTGAACTTCTTCCAATCCGAGGCCTTGGTTGACCAGAGGACGTCGGTGGCGATCTGGACCACCCCGATGACGACCAACGCCCACACCACCCAGGTCGGGACCCCGGCCGCAAACGCCGCGCCGAGGAAGATGAATGGCATCAGCTTGGTGACGATTGCGCCCGAGGCGTGCATCCAGGCCCGTGAAGCGGCCGGGGACCGGAGATATGAGGCATAGTCGAGCTTGACCCCCGGAGTCGGTCGCCGGATCGTCCCCATGAACCAGTGGGTGAACTTCATTCCCATCACGGTTCCCACGACCAGATGAGCGAGACCGTGAGTGGTCACGAGGATGATTCCGAAACCGAGCAGGAATGCCAGTGCGGAGGAGGTGCCCTCGAGGGAATAGGCCCAACCCACCAGTACCAGGCCGATCAGGGTGCCGCCGCTCATGAGCACATTCCCCAGCCAAATCGGGACGGTGACGAGGGCCCATGCCTTGAATGCGGCTCGGTCGATCCGAGCGATCCGATCGGCGTATTGCTCGATCAAGTCCGGATCGCGCTTGACCTCGGCCACCGCTCGCCAAAAGCCCGTCGGCCCCAGGGGCGCGCCATCGGACACTGCCTTCTCCGCTTCATCCAGTATCGCCCCAACCCGGGACCGGTCCATTGCCCAACATGTAAGTACGGTGCGAAGGTGCAACCCGTGCATGCCGCCCGGTGTTCTCTCTCGAGATGGATGATCTGACCGCGGATCTGGCCAGGGATCTGGACGGCGCCTTCCCCGCTTTGGTGGCGAGCGCCGGGCCGGGTGTCTACTGGGGACTGCGCCGTCTCTGCGGTGAGCATCAAGAAGCCGAAGACCTGACCCAGGAGACCTTCATTCGCGCCTATCGCTCACTAGGCGAGTTCGACCAGGCCCGTTTCGAAGATCTCCAGCTGTCACCGTGGCTGTGGACGATCGCCCTCAATCTGGGTCGGAATCACCTCCGCAGCCGCTCCCGGCGGCCGACCTTCGTCGAGATGCAAGAGCACGGCTCGGATGACCCGGAGCCACCCGACATCGCGGCCTGGGACACCCGGCTCTCATCCCTCCCGGTCAACCAACGGCGGGCGGTCGTGTTGCGCCACGTCGTGGGGTTGGGGATTGGCGAGATCGCAGAGGCCACCGGTCGCCCCGAAGGCACGGTGAAGGCCGACATCCATCGTGGACTGGACCGTTTGAGACGAGTGATGGAGCAAGAACAATGAGCATCGAGGAACAATTGGCCGGACTTAGGGGAGGATTGCCCGACGGCATCACCGAAGGCGTGGCGCTGGGCACCGGGCTCGCAGACGGGTATGACCTCTATCCGTCTGCTTTGGGTGAGGTGGTGGTCACCTTCAACATCGAAGGTGTCTCCTCCCTCGACCTCGCCACCGATGGATATGAGACGAGGTTCGCCGGCCGATATGGCCGCCGCCTATTCCGCGCCGAGCCTCCGACCGATTGGGGTCGGCACATCCTCACAGCTATGGAGGCCGGGACGCCTGGACAGCTCCCCGTCGACCTGAGATCACGAACCCCGTTCGAGACCAGGGTCCTCCATGTCGCCGCCTCGATCCCGAAGGGCGAGGTGCGGCCCTATGGCTGGCTGGCCCGTGAGGCCGGGAAGCCCGGAGCGGCCCGGGCAGTGGGCTCGACCATGGCCCGCAACCCGATTCCCCTCATCATCCCCTGTCATCGAGTGGTGCGATCCGATGGGCATCTCGGTGAGTACTCGCTGGGCGGGTCCCACAACAAATGGGAGCTGCTCACGAATGAAGGGGTGGAGCCGGCCCGCCTGGTGGAGTTGGCCGAGCACCGTGTCCGGGTGCAGGGTGACCCTGCCACCGGCGTCTATTGCCACCCGACGTGTCACGTCATCCGGGCCTCGGAACAGTGGAATGTGATGGATTTCACCTCCACCGGGTCCGCGCGATCAGCCGGCTTCGAGCCCTGCCAGGTCTGCCGTCCCGGGTAGCCGCCCCCAACCTCCGCCGGTAGCCTCCCGGGACGTATGGCGAAGAACGGAATCGAGCAGCTAGCGGTCGACACGATCAAGGCACTGGCCATGGACGCCGTGCAGAAGGCCAACAGCGGGCATCCCGGAATGCCAATGGGGATGGCCGAGATCGCAGTGACGTTATGGGGGCGGTTCCTCAAAGTGGATCCGTCTGTCCCGGATTGGCCCGATCGCGACCGGTTCGTCCTCTCCAACGGGCACGGCTCGATGCTCCTCTACTCCATGCTCCATCTCTGCGGCTTTCCGCTCACCATGGACGACATCGAGAACTTCAGGCAGTGGGGAAGCCACACCGCCGGGCATCCTGAGATCCACCAAGAGCTGGGGATCGAGATGACCACCGGCCCCTTGGGTCAAGGGTTCGCCACCGGCGTGGGGATGGCCATCGCGGAGACGCATCTGCGCGCCCGTCTCGGCGAGGATCTGGTCAATCACCGCACCTTCGGTTTCGTCAGCGACGGCGACCTGATGGAGGGGGTGAGCTCCGAGGCCAGCTCCCTGGCGGGTCACTTCGGCCTGGGCAAGCTCACCTATCTCTACGACGACAACAACATCTCGATCGACGGCTCTACGGACATCACCTTCACCGAAGACGTGGCCAAGAGATTCCAGGCCCAGGGCTGGCACACCCAAGAGATCGACGGCCATGATCTCGGCGCCATCGGCCAGGCTCTGGAGGCCGCGACGAATCTCGAGGATCGGCCTTCGCTCGTGATCTGCCACACCCACATCGCACATGGCGCCCCCAATGCCCAGGACACCGCGGCTTCCCACGGCTCGCCTCTGGGCGAGGAGGAGATCGCCCTCGCCAAGGAGGCGATGGGCTATCCGACCGATTCCCGGTTCCACGTCGAGCCGGAGGTCTATGAGTTCTTCGAATCGGCCATGGGATGGGGCAGGGAGGAGAGGTCTCAGTGGGAGAAGCGCCTGGAAAGCGCCGACGATGACAAGCGAGCCCTTTGGGATCAGCTGCACTCGCCTGAGCCGGTGGCTCTCGACGGGCCGACGTTCCCGATCGGCGAGAAGATCGCCACCCGTTCGGCCTCAGGCAAGCTCTTCTCTGAGATCGCGGAGAAGGTGCCGGGCTTCCTGGGCGGCTCCGCTGACCTGGTCGCCTCCACCAAGACCGTGATCGACTCCTCGCGGCGCTACTCGGCCACCGACCCATCGTCCCGGGACATCCCGTTTGGAGTCAGAGAGCACGCCATGGGCTGCATCACAAACGGACTGGCGGTGCACGGAGGGCTCAAGCCCTATGCAGCAACATTCTTCGTCTTCAGCGACTACATGCGGCCGGCAGTTCGCCTCTCGGCGCTGATGTCGGCTCCATCGGTTTGGGTGTGGACGCACGACTCGGTTTTCCTCGGAGAGGACGGCCCGACCCATCAACCCATCGAGCATCTGGCCTCATTGCGGGCCATGCCCAACCTCTGGATGATGCGGCCCGCCGACGCCAACGAGACCGTTGCGGCCTGGGAGATCGCACTCAACCGCCACGACGGCCCGGTCGGTCTCCTCCTCACCCGTCAGGACCTGCCCGTCCTCGAAAGCGATCGTGATGGTGTGAGCAGGGGTGGTTACCTCCTCAGCGAGGGCGAGGATGTGACCCTCGTCGCCACCGGCTCCGAGGTCCACGTCGCCGTCGCGGCTGCGGCCGACCTGGGAGAAAGCGGCATCTCCGCCCGCGTGGTGAGTCTCCCCTGCTGGGAGCTGTTCTTCGAACAGGATGAGGCGTACCGCAGCGGTGTCCTCGGATCCGGCCAGGTCGTCGCCATCGAGGCCGCCTCGCCTTTCGGGTGGGAGCGCATCGTCGGTCAGGATGGGCTGATCCTTGGGATCGACCATTTCGGAGAATCGGCCCCGGACACCGTCATCGCCGAGAAGCTCGGCTTCACCGGCCCCGCCGTAGCAGCCCGGGTCCGGGACCATCTCTCGACCTGAGATGAGGAGGGCGGCGGATGTCGTCGTCATCGGCGCCGGGATCGCCGGGGTTTCGGCCGCCTACGAGCTCACGGTGAGACAACCAGCTGGGAAAGTGGTGGTCGTCGATCCCCGGCCGCCCTTGACCCTGACCTCTGACAAGTCGACCGAGTGTTATAGGAACTGGTGGCCCAACTCGCCAATGATCGGGCTGATGGGCCGCTCAATCGACCTGCTCGAGAAGATGGCTGCCGAGTCGGGCAATGTCTTCTCCCTCAACCGCCGCGGCTATCTGTTCGTCACCGGAGACGAAGAGCATTTTCACCGGATGGTCGAGGACGCCCATCTCACCTCGACCCTTGGCGCCGGCCCGGTGCGCTTTCATCCGGGCCCGATCCCATACCGGACCTCGCCACCCGAGGGGCTCATCGGTGCACCCGAAGGAGCCGACATCCTGGTCGGACCGGAGGAGGTGCTCGATCACTTTCCCTACCTCACCTCCAGCACGGTCGGTGCGATTCACGTCAGGAGGGCCGGGTGGTTCAGCGCCCAGCAGCTCGGCGCCTGGATGCTCGAACAGGCCAAGAGTCGAGGCCTCGAAGTGATCGTGGACGAGGTCGCCGGCATCGACGTGTCGGCGGAATCAGTGCGTGCCGTCACTCTGCGAGGGGGTGGCGAGATCGCCACCGATATCGTCGTCGACGCCGCCGGCCCGATGGCCGGCCAGGTTGCGGGTCTGGCGGGGGTCGAGCTCCCGCTCTTCTCGGAGTTACACCTCAAAGCCGCCTACAGAGACCATCTGGGGGTCGTCCCCCGTGACGCCCCGATGGTGATCTGGGCCGACACTCAACGTCTCGACTGGAGCGAGGAGGAGCGGGAGGCCTTGGCCGCTGAGGGCCGGGAGGACCTGCTCGGCGAGATGCCGGTGTATTGCCATTTCCGGCCCGAGGGAGGGGCCGGCTCGTCATATCTGCTCGGTCTGTGGGAATACCACGGGATCGTGGAGGAGCCATCCTGGCCCCTCTACGAAGATCCCCTCTACCCGGAGGTAGTGCTCCGGGGACTGACCACCATGGTGCCGGGCCTCGCTGCCTACCAGGACCGACTTCCTCAGTCGGTGGTCGACGGTGGTTACTACACCAAGACCACGGAGAACCGGCCGCTGATCGGCCCCGCAGGGCCAAGTGGATTCCAGCTGATGGCCGGTTTCTCCGGTTTCGGCGTGATGGTGGCAGCGGGGGCCGCCGACCTCCTCGGTCGACATGTCACCGGGGGTGAATTGCCCGCGTACTCGGAGGCCTTCCGCCTCGACCGGTACGACAACGCCGAATACGTGGCGTCGATATCGGGACAGAAGAGCTCCGGTCAGCTCTGATGGCGACGCGCTATCCCTCCAGGACGGAGAGGACGTTCCCGGCGGGGTCGAGGAACCAGGCGATCGGCGGGCCGTTGTCGCCACGCATGATCCCCTTCTCGTCCTGGTCCATCCCCTCATAGCGAACCATCTCGATCCCGAGCCCGGTCAGGTCATCCACCGATTGGTCGATGTCGTCTACCGGGAAATTGAGGATGGTGAAGCTGGCCGGGGTGTGGTCTGGCTTGGGATAAGCCATGATGTCTCCGCCGTTGGCGATATGAAGGCCGAGCATCCCGTTCTCCTCGGTGACGTTCAGACCCAGCGTTCCCTCGTAGAAATCCCTCGCCCGGTCGATGTCGTCGACCGAGAAACCGCTGAATGCCTTGGTGTTGGCAAACACGACAACCTCCTTGGTTCGGTTCGGAGATGAGTTTCCCCCGAGCAGAGAGTCTCCAATCACGTTGGAGCCAAGAGACTTGACGTCGTGGCAGGTGGTGGTCTGTGATCTGGCCCAGGTGGCTTCTGCCGACCTGGCCACAGTCGATGCTCTTTGTCGTCTGCGACTCTCTGTCGCAGAGCTGGGCTGCGCTCTCAGACTTGCGCGCCGCTTCCTCGGAGTTGACGGAGCTGATTCGCCTTTGCGGTTTGGCCGGGGTGCTACCCCTCGTAGACCAGGGGCAAACCGAACAGCGGGAAGAACCTGTCGGTGTCGAGGAAGAAGTTGAGCCCGGCGACACGGCCCTCTGAGATCTCGAGGACCTGGAGCGACCAAGGCACGTGACCGCCCTCAGGTCCCGGCTTGTATTGACCGAAGGCAGGCAGACCGTTGGCCGCCGGGGCGGGCACGATCACCGACCCTCGACAACCGATCCCGGTTCCGAGGAAGAACGCCCTGATCTGGTCAGGTCCCCGGAGCCACAATTCAAACGGGGGCATGGACTGCACCACGTCGTCATGGAGAAGGGCGACCAGGGAATCGAGGTCGTACCTCTCGAATGCGTCGACATACCGCGAAAGGAGGTCCTGTTGCTCCTCGTCCATCGGTCGGAACGGGTCGGATTCAGCCGGCGCAAGGTCAGTCAGAGTCGCCCGGGCCCGTTGCAGGGCGCTGTTGACCGAGGCCACCGTGGTCTCGAGCAATCCGGCGACCTCCTCCGAACTCCATCGCAATACCTCGCGGAGGATCAGCACCGCCCGTTGGCGGGCGGGTAAGTGCTGGAGGGCGGTCATGAAGGCGAGACGCACCGATTCCCGGGCGATCGCCACCTCGGCCGGATCGGCGCCCTGGGGAAGGAGGATGGCCTCCGGCGCCGGCTCGATCCAGGTGATCTCCGGCAGTGGCGCACCGAGCAGACTGTCGGCCGTCGAAGCGGGCCCGAGGTCCATGGGGCGGGCACGGCGCTGACGACCCTGGAGCATGTCGAAGCACACGTTGGTCGTGATCCGGTACAGCCACGTCCTGAGGGCTGACCGACCCTCGAAACCGTCGATTGCTCTCCAGGCCCGGACGAAACTCTCCTGCACCGCGTCCTCTGCCTCGAACGCCGAGCCCAGCATTCGGTAGGCGTATCCGGTCAACTCCGATCGGAATTGCTCGAGATCGTCGGAGACAGCAGTCTCATGTTGGCTGGTGGTCGCAGTGGATTCCGTCATGGAGACACCAGTATGGACATCTCGGTCCCGGGTCGGATCGGGAATAGGACCATCGCCCGATGACCTGGCACCTATCGCGATTAATCCTCCCAGTGATTGCGGTCTAATCCCATGGGGTAATTCCCAGAGCTGTCCGACTCGCCCTGTGACAGGAGCATGCCATGCAGAATCAATCCATCACCCAGACCGAGCTCTCGATCCCCAAACTCCGCGAAGTCCTCGACGGAGAGGTGGTCTCGCCTGACGACCCCGGCTACGACGAGGCTCGCTCGGTCTTCTACGGCATAGATCGCAGGCCGGCGGTGATCATCCGCCCTGCCAACGCCAGCGAGGTCGCCCATGTGGTTTCCCTCGCTCGGGACACGGGCACCGAGTTGGCGGTCCGAAGCGGCGGTCACAGCATCGCCGGGCACGCCGTGTCCGACGGTGGGATCGTGCTGGATCTCTCTGCGATGAAGGCGGTCGAGGTTGACCCGGAGTCACGCACCGCATGGGTTGAGGCAGGGTTGACCGCCGGGGAAGTCACCTCGGAACTGGGCAAGCATGGCCTTGCCGTCGGATTCGGTGACACCGGTTCGGTGGGGATCGGGGGAATCACCCTCGGAGGAGGAGTGGGGTTCCTCGCTCGAAAGTACGGCCTCACCATCGATTCTCTGCTCGCCGCCGAGATGGTCACCGCTGATGGCAGGGTCATCCAGGTCGACGCCGACCACCATCCCGATCTCTTCTGGGCGATTCGGGGTGGTGGGGGAAACTTCGGAGTAGCCACCCGATTCCGGTTCCAGCTCCACGAAGTCGACGAGACGGTGGGGGGGATGCTGATCCTCCCTGCCACCGCGGAGACGATCCACTCGTTCCTCGAGTTGTCGGAGTCGGCCCCCGAGGAGCTCACGACGATTGCTGCCGTGATGAAGGCCCCGCCAATGCCGTTCCTGCCTGAGGAGCTGCACGGGCAAGTGATCCTCTTTGGCCTCCTGGTCTATGCCGGCGATGCCGAGACCGGGCAGGAGGTGGTGGCGCCGTTCCGGGAGATAGCCCCGCCCCTCATGGATATGTTGCAGCCAGGCCGATACGCCGACCTGTACGAGGGTGAGGAAGAGGCGCCACCCCCGGGGATCTTCGCGGTGCGCAACCTCTTCGTCGACGGCATCGACCTGACCACGGCGGGGAGGATCCTCCAGCAGGTCGAGGCATCCACGGCTGCGATGGCGGTGGCCCAGCTCCGGGTCCTCGGTGGTGCGATCGCCCGGGTGCCCGAGGAAGCAACTGCCTATGCGCACCGTCGCCGAAAGATCATGGTCAACGTGGCGTCGATGTATCAGCAGCCAGAGGAAGCCGAGACAAATCAAGCCTGGGTCGCCCACTTATCCACCGTCCTCGGTGACAACGGGGAGTCCTATGTCAACTTCCTCGGCGCCGAGGGTCTGGCGAGGGTGAGACAGGCCTACCCGGGTAACACGTGGGACCGGCTCCGAGAGGTGAAGGGTCGCTACGACCCGGCCAACCTCTTCCGGCTCAACCAAAACATCCCACCCGCAGCCTGATCGGCCGGCCTCAGCGCAGCTGGCAGCCGACCTGGTAGGAGCGGCACAACCAACCCTCGACCTCTCCGTCGAGGTCGTCGAGTGAGGTGATGCGCAGGTAGTGCACCCAGTCGGTCCGCCCGTACTGGACGACCTTGCGGAAACGCGCGCTGTCGACGGGCTCCTTGAGCCAGAACGAGAAGCTCATCCCACGCTCGGAGACGGCATCCATGCCGGCAAACCGGACCCGCACCATGAATTCGAGCCGGGTCTTGTTGGCGACGAGCGTGTATGGCCCACACCTGGCCACGACTTCCTGCAGCTTGTCCCAATAGGCCCAGGCCTGCGGTCCTTTGCCCGCCATGAACTGCTCCACTGAGTGGAGGCCACAGGAGTGCGACATGTTCCGAGTGACGAACTTCTTGCGGCATGAAGGGCACGTCCACAGATCGGATGTGTCGACATCCATCGTCAGCCGGCGATGGCCAGCTCGTGGTGGGGCTGGAGGGCGTAGGCGATGGCATCTTTGGGAGCCATCTCGCCTCCGGCGCGGCGCGCCTCGGCGAGGGCAGGTTGGTCGGTCTCGGCCGCCACCCCGGCCGCGTCGAGCAACTCCGCGATCAGCGCCCATCGGACCAGTCCAACTCGTGACCTGGTGGCATTTGCCGCCCCCAGCGCCGTCATCGCACGAACCGGGTCGTCCTCGGTAAAAGCGAGCCAGGAGACCGCATCGAGGAATACGGCGAGTGATTCCAGGCTCCTCGATCGGTCGAGGTGCTCTGCGGCTTCCTCCAGGGCGCCCCGGGCTAGCCCGACCTCTCCTGCCACCAGGTGAGTCATCGCCACCTGGCTGTAGGTCTGGATCATCAGCGATACGATCTCGAGGCGCTTGGCAATCTCGAGAACCTCGAGATGATTGGCCAAGCCGGTGGCGAGATCTCCGTCGAGCGTCGACATGGCCGCCTGAAAACTGAGCGAATAGCCGAGGACGAACGGGTCATCCAGGGATCGGGCAATAGCCACAGCCTCGGCGATCTGCTGGCGCGGTTCGGGGTTGGAGGCATCGTCGAAGAGCAGCGAGCCGGCCAGCATCAGTCTCGACCACGCCTCGGTCTCGCGGTCCTCCGCCTTGATGGACAACTTGATGGCCGGTCGCGCGTAGGAGATGGCGGTCGGTCCGTCTCCCCTCTCCATCCGAAAGCCGGCGGTGACGAACAGGAGCCGGGCCTGAAGGTGATCGTCGAGACGATGGCTGACCGCGATGAACTCCTCTGTGTATCGGTCGGTGTCGAGCCAGTGATCACCCTGCCATGCCAATATCCAGCAGTTCGTGTACAGCGAGGCTGCCAACTCGATGCGATCGGTCTTCAGCGCCCAATCGGCTGCCGTCCGAAAGTTCGGCCAGTCGTGCGACAAAGCGTTGATCATCTCTCTCTGCCGTGTCCCCCGCATCATCGGATAAGCCGTGAGGATCACCGATTCGTAATGCTCGGCATGACGAAGCCGGGTCGCTTCCTCATCGCCGGCCGCGGCGAGTCGCTCCGCCGCGAACTCCCGCATGGCGGTCCCCATGCTCATCCGGCCTTCGGAGTCGACGGAGATCATGCTCTGCGCGGCGAGCGTCTCCAGCCCGAGGAAGACGTCGGGAGCATCGCCGCCGACCACGGCTTCGGCGGCTTCCAGGGTCCAGCCGTCCACGAACACGCCGAGACGACGGAACAGGGTCTGGTCGGGCTCGGTGAGCAGCCCGTGACTCCATTCGATGGTGGCCCTCAGGCTCCGCTGGCGGGTGGGCAGGTCTGGTGACGAAGTGGCCAGGTCGAGCACGCCACCAAGGCTTTCCAGGATGGCCTCCGGAGGAAGCAACCTCGCCCGGGCGGCGGCCAGCTCGATCGACAGCGGGTATCCCTCCATTCGGGCAACGAGATCGAGGATCACTCCGGCGTTGGACGAGGTGAGCTCGAGATCGGGGCGAACCGCCTGTGCTCGCTCGATGAAGAGACGGACCGCCGGCGATGCCTCGATCGCCTGGAAGTCTCCTCCTTCCGGCGCCAGCTCCAGAGGGTCGACTCGGATCTCCCGCTCGGCGCCGATTCGGAGGGCGGCCCTGCTTGTGACCAGAATGCGGAGGTCCGCGCAGGCTGCGAGAAGCTCGGCGATACCAACCGCCGCATCGGTGACGCGCTCGAAGCCATCGAGCACCAGCAATTCCTCGAGGGCTGCGTGATGATCGATGAGGGCGTCGAGCATCGAGTGGCTGGGGTCAGCGGCCACGCCGAGTTGTTCTGCCATGGTCCTAGCCACCCGATTGGGCTCGGCTTCGTTGGAGAGGTCGACATAGCCGACGCCGTCCGTGAAACGGGCGGCCAGGCGTCCAGCTACGGCCATCGCCAGACGGGACTTTCCGATCCCGCCCGGTCCCGTGAGCGTCACCAGACGTGCCCCCTCCTCGATGAGACGGGCCACAGTCGAAATGTCGTCATCGCGATCGATCAGCGCGGTGGCGGGAACCGGTAGGTCGATCTCGCGGCGACGGGCCCGCACCGGCGGGAAGTCCCCCGGCAGATCGGCCGCCTCCAGCTGATAGAGGCGCTCGTTCCGGCTGAGGCCTTTCATGGCGTACAGACCGAGCTCTCTGCACCTGATAGCGGTGTCGGCTGATCAGCGAACGCGTCGCCTCCGAGATGAGCACCTGGCCCCCCCATGCCGCGGACATGATCCGCGCCGTCCGGTGGACGTCGATACCGGTGTAGTCGTCGCCGATCAGCGTCGGGGCCCCGGTGTGGATGCCCATCCGCACTTTCACCTCGGCCCGACCCGGCCACTCTGCGCTCTCGAACGCCTGCTGGGTTGCGATGGCGGTCGACACCGCCTCGCCGGCCTCGGCAAAAGCCGCGAACAGCCCATCGCCCTCGCTGCCGAAAATGACTCCCCCACTCTCGCTCACTCTCTGCTCGGTGGTCTCGCGGTAGATGGCGAGAAGCTGCGGGTAGTCAGCACCGAGCGTCTCCAGCCAGCCGGTGGACCCCTCGATGTCGAGGAACAGGAAAGTCACGGTCCCGCTGGGAAGGGCGGGCGAGTCGGGCAGAGTCATGTCGTCTCGCCGTGGAGAGCGATGAATTCGAGCACGCGGCTCCAGGCATCGGCCGACTCCCTGGCGAACTTCTCCTGTTGCCGGTCGAAGAAGGAGTGCGGTGCGTCGGAGTAGATCACCACTTCATTCTCGACTCCTGCATTGTCCATGGCTTGCCGAAATCCCTCGACGATCTCGTTGGGGATTCCCGGATCGTCGCCACCCATGAGGGCCAGAATCGGGCAGGCGAAATCGGTCACGACTTCGATCGGTCCCTGCGGCGGGCGGACCGGGTTCCCATAGAACCCGATTGCCCCGGCCAGACCATGGCCGGCGGCGGCCTGGTGCCACGAGTTCGACCCGCCGAAACAGAAGCCGACCGTGAACACCGGCCGGTCGGCGTCGAGAGCTCGCAGATTGGCGACCGCCGCCGCCGTGTCGGCGGTGACTCCTTCGAGTGTGGTCAGGGGCACATGCTCCTTGTAGGGGAACTCCTCATCCCGCTTGGAGATGCCCGCGGTGCGCCCGAAATAGTCGATGGCCACCGAGTCGTAGCCGTGCTCGGCGAACCGAAGGGCCAGCTCCTCATAGAAGTGGTGGAGACCACGCACGTCAGGGAGGATGACCACCCCGGGGCCCCGTCTCTCGGTGCCGGTCGCACCGAACGCCGCGAACTGATTCCCGTCATCGGCGATGAGGATCAGGTCTTCGTGCCCGGACGACCCGCCGTCGATCGAGTCGATCGGGGGGCTGGCATCGCCGTTGTAACACATCGGCACGAAACTACCTGACGATGACCCAGCAAAAGCCGGAGCTCCACATCACCTGGGACCAGGCATTGTCCTGGCGAATGAGCCGGCAACTCCTCGACCGGCCGCTCCGGAACCCGGTCGACGTGGTCTCGGTCCTCGGAGGCGTCCAGACCCAGGTCAACTCCTCCGCGCTCCAGGCGGTGGCGATTCGGTCCAAGGACCTCCCTGAGATCGACGGGCTCTTGTGGGACGAGAAGTCCCTGGTCAAGACCTGGGCGATGCGGGGAACCCTTCACCTCCTCCCGGCATCGGAGCTCGGGCTCTGGATTGCGGCTTTGCGACAGCGGCCCTGGAAGATCACCCCGGCATGGGAGAAATATCACGGGATAACGGGCGAACAACTCGACGCCCTGACCGAGACGATCCCATCTGTGCTGTCGGCCGAGCCGATGACCCGGGTGGCGGTGAACGAGGCCGTGGTCGCCAAGACCAGTGATCGGGGCCTCGCCAGGGCGCTGGAGTCGGGCTGGAGCCAGGTCTTGAAACCGGCGGCGAATCGCGGTCTCCTGGCGCAAGGACCGCCGAGCGGCCGAAATGTCACTTTCGTGGATCCCTCCTCGTGGCTCGGAGTGTCACTCGATGAACCGAGTCCCGAAGAGGCGATGCGGATCATGATCGAGCGTTTCCTCGACGCCAACGGGCCGGCCACCATCACCGATTTCGCCCGCTGGCTCGGGGTCGATCCGAAAACGGGCCGGGAGATGATGACGCCGTTTCTGGATGACCTGGTCCCGGTCGATATCGAGGGTTATCAGGGGTGGCTGACCTCGGATGGTGCCAAGACGGCGGCGAAGACCGAGCCTGAAGGCGGTGCCTATTTGCTCCCCGGCTTCGACCCCTACACGCTCGCCCCGATCAGTCACCGCGACCACATCATCTCTGAAGGCAGGGTGGACGAGGTCTCGAAAACCGCCGGCTGGATCGCACCGGTGATCGTGGTCGATGGGAGGATCGTCGGGACGTGGGAATCGAAGTCTGGGGCGATCGATCTCCAACCGTTCGAAAAGCTGACCAGGAAGACGGTTTCGGCACTTGAAGACCATGTGGAACGGCGTTTCCATGGGTTGTTGGGCAGCCCGGTCGTCGTAACGGTCCCGTGACGGGCCCGAACCATGATTTCGGGTATGCAGGATGACTGACCAGGGCCTACGTCGTCTCGCCTGGGTGGTTTGGGTGGCGACCGTCCTCGCCTACGTGGTCGAGGTGGCTCTGCTGTTCGCCAACGCCGACCTTCCTGTCGCCGACCCGGTCGACGCAGTGGACCCGTGGATCCAGGCTCTGGAAGATCTGGCCTTCGTCGCGGTAGGAACGTTGGGGTTGCGTCTCGTGCTCACCCAGCCGAGGAACGCATTCTGTTGGTGGGTGGTGGTGGCTGGTCTCTCATTTCCCCTGGAGGGCCTCACCTCTGAGTTCACCCGGTTCGGCCTCGATCGATGGGGAGCGATCCCGATCGTGGCCGTCGCCAGTTGGATTTCGTTGTGGATGTGGATCCCGAGCTCTTTCAGCATCCCGTTCCTCTTGCTGCTCTATCCCGACGGGCACCTGCCGTCGCCTCGTTGGCGACCGGCTCTTTGGTTCACGGTTGGGGTGGTGGTGGCCGCCTTCGTCGGCGCTGCATTCTTCGTCGAGCCGGAGCCAGTCTTCGGAATGCTGCCCAACCCACTGGGCATTCCGGCCCTGAGCGGTTTCACCAACGCACTGCTCTCCGTTGCGTTCCCTGGACAGTTGATCGCCATCGTCCTCGGCCTGCTCTCGCTGGTGGCGCGCTATCGCTCGAGCGCCGGCGTCGAGCGGCAGCAAGTAAAGGTCCTGTTGTGGGTCGGCGTGGTCGCGATCGTCTTTTTCGCTGTGTCCGACCAGATCGGCGGCCCAATCTGGTTGGGGTCGGTCTTGAACGTCGTATTCAGCCTCTTCGTGGGCGGCGCGGTGACCCTGGCCATCCTCCGCTACCGACTGTTCGAGATCGATCGCTTGATCAGTCGCACGGTCACTTACGCCCTTGTTGCCGGTGCCTTGGCGCTCGTCTATGGATTCGGGGCCCTCTGGCTTCCCTCCCGCATCGTTGGTGAGCAGACCCCGCTATTCGTGGCCGGATCGACCCTCGCGGTGGCCGCCCTGTTCAACCCTTTGCGACGAAGGGTGATGCGTTGGGTGGATCGCAGGTTCAATCGGTCGTCATACGATTTCGAGCAGCTCACCGACCGTTTCGCCGCACGCGTGCGTGACCAGGTCGATGCTGATCGCCTCGCCGATGATTGGACGAGCGTCGTGACTGCGACTTTGCAGCCGTCGGCAGTCGGGGTCTGGGTGCGAGGTGAGTCCAGATGAAGTGGCGACGCTGGCTCGGAGTGGTGATAGGACTTCTTGGGCTGGCGATGTTCATGTACATGGCGATGCAGGACTGGGATACCCAGAACCTGCTGATCGACATCCTCGGCCTCCTCGCCTTCGTCTCGCCTGCGATCGTGGGGGCGTACCTGGTCTGGCGGCTGCCGGATAACCCCATTGGCTTGATCCTGGCCGGCTTCGGGCTGACGTTCACCCTCGGTGTCATTGGGGAGTCGCTGGCGGCCATCGACCACCCTCTAACCAGCTGGGGAGTGTGGTTCGGCACCTGGCAATGGGCGTTGAGCATGGGTCTGATCCTGGTGTTGCTGCCGCTCCGATTCCCCGATGGCCGCCTGCCCTCCTCCCGCTATCGATGGGTCACGCCGGTGATGCTGGTCGGCCTGGCGATGCTGATCTTCGGCAACGCTTTCAAGGAATCCGCCCTGGTCACCGTCGGCGGGACCGAGGTCGAGGTTCCTCTCCCTCTGGGTCTGCCATTGCCGGCCGATGTCTTCGACACAGTTTCTCTCCTGGGGCTGGTGTTGATGCTGGTCGCCGTTGGAGGTGCTGTCGTCGGGGCGGTGATGCGGTTTCGGCGATCGACCGGTATCGAACGTCAGCAAATGAAGGTCTTCGCCGGCGCTCTCTCCATCTCGATCGTCGGGATGACACTCAATCTCATTCTCTACGAACTCGGCAACGAGCCGGCCGCAAATGCCTTGTTCGCGATCTGGGTACTGGTCCTGGTGGCGTCAATCGCACTCGCAGTGCTTCGTTACCGGCTCTATGACTTCGACCGGGTGATCAGCCGGACCGTGTCATATGCACTGCTGGTGCTGATCCTGGGGGCGGTCTACGTGGTGGGGGCTGTGTGGTTGCCCACCCGGATCGTCGGGGAGCAATCGCCGCTCTTCGTCGCAGGCTCGACTCTGGCTGTCGCCGCCCTGTTCACACCGATCCGGCGAAGTGTGATGGGCTGGGTCGACCGCCGCTTCTACCGATCCCGATACCAGATGGAGCAGGTGATGGACGATTTCTCCTCGCATCTCCAGGATCAGGTCGACCCCGATCAGATGGCCTCGGATTGGGTAGGGCTGGTCACCGACACGCTGCGCCCAACTACGGCTGGGGTTTGGTTGAAGAGCGACTAGCGAAGTCGGCCCCGGTCAGGGTGGGTCGGGTTCTTCGGGTTTGATGGTGTAGGTGTGGCCGAGTGGGCTGGTCCACTGGTAGACGCCGGGTCTTTCTTGTTCCAGTTTCCAGCCGTGTTCGTGTTTGGCTCGGTGGTCGTGTCGGCAGAGCGGTCCGAGATTGTCGGTGCTGGTGGGTCCACCGTCGGCCCAGGCTTGGTGGTGGTCGAGGTCGCATTGGTTGGCGGGGATGCGACATCCGGGGAAGAGACAGGTCGGGTTGCGGGTTTGGATCCTGCGTTTCTGGATGGCGGTGGGTCTCCTCTTCGTGGTGGTGACCGCTACCGGCTCCCCGTTCTGATCGGTGATGGTGACCCGCCATTCCGATTCGGGTTGTTCGGTGACGATCTGTCGGGCGATATCGGCGAGGACTGGTCCCCACCCGGGGATCTCCCCGGGTTTCTCGTCCTGACCGGTGAGGGTGGTGAGGTCGACTCTGATATCGACCACACCTCGATCGGAGCCGGTTCTGTTGGTTCCACGACCGTGGAGCAGGTCGAGGAACACGTCGGCTCGGATCTGGTCGATGCTGCGGGGATCACCTTTGGTCTTCAACGAGCTGGCGAAACGGTTGATTCTTCGCATCGCCGCATTGGCATCCGCTGGGGGTAGATCCAAACCGAGCAGGTTGGCGGTCCCATCCTCGGTCATCTCCGAGATGACCCGTCGCTCTTTCAACTTCTCCTCGTACCGGTCCTGGGCCGAGGCGGGGTCGATTGAGATGATCAACCGTTGCATCCGGGCCCGGAGTTGTCCGGTGGTCTGTTCCGGTGCCCGATCCAAAGCTTTATCACACACCTGTTGGGCCAATTCCCGGGGGAGGTGACCGGTCTGATCAGCAGAGGACCCGGGCCCGGCCAAGATCGATCAACCCGGCATGAAGTGCCTCCCAGACCCGGGGTAACCGTTGGTTGAGCTGGAAAGCGAGATCGACCATGAGCTCGGCGCTGCGCCGGGTCAAACACAAGGCGGCCCGGAGCTCAGAAACAGTGGTCTCGAAAATCTGATCCGGGTCCGGTTGATCAAGATTCCCCAATTCACCGGTCGCTTCGGAGACCGATTCGACATCGGCCAACAATTCGGCTTGGAGATGAGCGATCAACCGTGACCGGGCTTTCACCAACTCCACCCGGTCAAACCCGGAGAGACGATCCCGGTCGACACCGGACAAGACCAGCATCAACATCAACCCGGGAGGGATCGTGCCCAAGTCCAGGGGAAGACCCTCGCTCTCGCCCGACTGGAAAAGCTCGGGATCAGAAGCCAGGATCTCAGTAGCGAACATATGTTCGACACTACAAGTCACCCCCGACAGAATCCAGACCCCCCGCGAGCCGATCTCGACGATTTCTTGCCAAGTCCACCAAACGTTCACTAGCCCACGGAAATACCTCCGCGCTCCGATTGGTTGGCACCTATCGTGCTCGGACGGACTGAGGACACTGCGGACCGGAACTGTCCGCATTAGCCCCTAAGTTTCGATTCCCAACCGTCCTGAGGGATGAGCGGGATTCGTCCTGCGGACCGATGAGTTCGGGCGACGCCGGCGGTCTGATAGCCAGGACGCTTCAACTGGAAGAGGAGAAACCCATGACGAACATCATCGAGGCGTCGGGACTCGTCAAGCGTTACAAGGAGGTAACCGCTTTGGCGGGCCTCGACTTGGCGGTCCCGGAAGGCACCGTCCTTGGATTGCTCGGCCCAAACGGGGCGGGCAAGACGACGGCGGTGTCGATCCTGTCGACTCTGCTCGAGCCCGACGAGGGCAACGCCGTCGTCGCCGGTGCCGACGTCCGGAAGAACCCAAAGGCGGTCCGTCGGCTCATCGGCCTCTCCGGTCAGTACGCGGCTGTCGACGAGCATCTGACCGGGTTCGAGAACCTGGACATGATCGGACGGCTCTATCACCTGGGCAAGCCCCGTTCCCGGGAGCGTGCCCGTGAGCTCTTGGAGATCTTCGACCTGACCGAGGCCGGTGACCGGCCGGTCAAGACTTACTCCGGTGGCATGCGCCGCCGTCTCGACCTGGCCGGGGCATTAGTCGCACAGCCCCCGGTGCTGTTCCTCGATGAGCCATCGTCGGGTCTAGACCCCCGAAGCCGGGTGGATCTCTGGGACACCATTCGCGACCTGGTGAGTGAGGGAGCCACCCTCCTTCTGACCACCCAGTACCTGGAGGAGGCCGATCAGCTCGCCGACGACATCGTCGTGATCGACCACGGGCGGGAGATCGCCCACGGCACCTCTGATGAGCTGAAGACCCAGGTCGGCGGGGAGCGGATCGAAGTCACCGTCGCCGAGCTCAGCCACGTCGCCGATGCCAAGGAGATCCTGAGCTCATTTGCGGTCGGCGAGATCCAGGTCGACCACCACAGCAGAGGATTGACCGCGCCGATCAGTGGTGGAGCGGAGGTTCTCACCCAGGCGCTACGTGACCTCGACGCCCGAGGAGTGACCGTTCAGGACGTCGGTTTGCGGCGCCCCACACTCGACGACGTGTTCCTGGCCCTCACCGGTCATGTCGCCGAAGAAGAGGTTGAGTCGAACGGCGGCCGCAAGACGAAGAAGCAAGAAGAGCTCGAGGAGGTGAATCGATGAGCCAGGTCATGACCGCCCTCGGCGATGGCGCCGTCGTCGCCAAGCGAAATGTAATCAAGATCAAGCGGGTCCCCGAGATCCTGGTGTTCGTACTTCTCTCGCCAATCATGTTCGTGCTGCTGTTCGCCTTCGTGTTCGGTGGCGCCATCGAGGTAGCGTCCGGGGCATCGCCCGAGGTGTATCGCGAGTTCCTGATCGCCGGCATCCTGGCCCAAACCGTGATCTTCGGGGCGACTTTCACCGGCGCCGGTCTGGCCGACGACATCCAGAAGGGGATCATCGACCGGTTCCGGTCGCTCCCGATGGCGAGATCGGCCGTCCTCGTCGGCCGCACGTCGAGCGATGTCATCTACAACGCCCTCTCCGTCACCATCATGTCTCTCACCGGCCTGGTAGTCGGATGGGGGATCAGCACGTCGTTCCTCGAGGCGGCGCTCGGGTTCGCCCTCCTACTGGTGTTCGCCTACGCCTTTTCCTGGGTGATGGCCTATGTCGGGCTGCTGGTGCCGAGCGTGGAGGTGATCAACAACGCGTCGTTCATGGTGATCTTCCCCATCACGTTCGTGTCCAATGCGTTCGTCCCGCTGGAGACCCTGCCCGCCCCTCTGCAGACCTTTGCCGAGTGGAACCCGGTCTCGTCGTTGACTCAGTCGGTGCGTGAGCTGTTCGGCAACATCCCCCCCGGGGCTCCCGAGCCCACCGCCTGGCCACTCCAGAACCCGGTCATCTACACCTTGATCTGGGTCGTGATCATCATGCTCATCTTCGTCCCGCTCTCGATCCGGCAGTACAAGCGGGCTGCCCGCCGCTGACCGGCCGTCGTCAGGTCCCTCGATGGGTTTGAATCAGACAAACCCATCGAGGAGGCGACATGGCGGAAGGCGGCGGGTTCACCGAGAGGTTCGAGGAGCTCTCCCAGCGAGTCACGCACGCGGTCGGGAGGCCGTGGGCATTTCTGGTCGCCTTGTTGATCATCATCGTCTGGGCCGTAAGTGGGCCGCTTTTCGGGTTCGGCGACACCTGGCAGCTGGTGATCAACACCGGCACCACCATCGTCACCTTCCTCATGGTCTTCCTCATCCAGCAGACCCAGAACAAGGACAGCAAAGCGATGGAGCTCAAGCTCAATGAGCTGGTCGCTGCCACCAAGGGAGCCAGCAACCGGCTCATCGACGTGGAAGCTCTCTCTGAGGACGACCTGGACGTCCTCCATGGCTACTTCCGCCAGCTCGCCACGCTGGCGAAGCGGGACCAGGACCTGACCGAGTCGCACTCCCTGGAGGAGGCGGAGCGTCTCCACAGCGGCAAGGGCGAGGAGGGGCCCTGAAACGGGCGCCGGTAGCCTTCGACGGTGGACAGGTCGCACAGCACAGCAGAGGTGATCCTGGCCTCGATCACCGAGGCGGTGGCTTCAGGTGGGTCCCTCAAGGACGTGCTCACCAAGCTGGCCGAGACGGCCAAGGAGATCTCCGGCGCCTCATACGCGGCGATCGGCATCCCCGAACCGGAGGGCGATGCCTTCTCCGCCTTCATCCATGTCGGGATGAGCGACGAGCTCGTGGCCGAAATGGGCCCCCTGCCCAGGACCCACGGGATGCTCGATGCGATGCTCCACGATCCCGAGCCGCTTCGTCTGCCGGACATCAAGCAGGATCGCCGGTTTCGAGGATGGTGGCCCCGCGCCCATCCGCTGATGAGCTCGTTCCTCGGTGTCCCCATCGTCAGCGAGGGCGAGGTGATCGGGGCCTTCTATCTGACCGACAAGTTGGACGCGGCCGAGTTCACCGACGAGGACCAGGCGGGCATCGCCCTCCTCGCTTCCCATGCCGCAGCCGCCATCGAGACCGCGGAGATGTTCGAGGATTCGCGCTCGCTCGCGATGTCCGAGGAGCGGGAGCGCCTGGCCAGGGAGCTGCACGATGCCCTCAACCAGTCGTTGTTCAGTCTCACCCTCACTGCCAAGGCGGCATCCCGCCATCTCACGACCGATCCGGAGCGAGCCGCTGAGGAGCTCAACGAGATCGCCCTTCTCTCCCGGCAGGCGATGACGGAACTGCGGGCGGTGGTGGAGGGTCTGAGGACGCCCGACGTCGACCGGGACGGTCTCCTCCCGGCCATTCGGAGCCTCGCCGACCTGCTCAGCCGGGTCCATCACATCGAGATCGAGGTCGTGGCCGACGGCGAGCCTGGCCTGGAAGGCAGGGCCGAGCACGAGGTGTTCCGCATCGTGCAGGAGGCGTTGACCAACGCGGTGCGGCACTCGGAGGCGGCCAAGGTCACTGTCTCGGTGGCCAACGGCGATGGGCTCGCGGTCACGATCAGAGACAACGGCCATGGCTTCGAGCCGGATGCCCGCAACTACCGGGGCAAGCGCCTCGGTCTCACCTCCATGCGAGAGCGGGCCTCGATGCTTGGCGGCAGGCTGAGCATCGATTCAGCACCTGGAGCCGGGGCGACGGTCCGTCTCGAGGTGCCGGCGTGAGTGAGACAGTCAAGGTCATGATCGTCGACGACCACCCCGTGGTCCGGCGCGGTCTTCGGGCGTTCCTGGAGACGCAGCCCGGGATGGAGGTCGTCGGCGAGGCGGGTGACGGAAGACAGGCGATGCGCGAGTTGGCCACCGGTGAGCCCGACGTCGTCCTGCTCGACCTCCATCTACCCGACTCATCCGGATCCGAGCTGATCCCGGAGATGAGGAAGTGGAATCCCGAGGTCAAGGTGTTGGTTCTCACCGGGTTCGCCGACCGCAACGAAGTGGTGCCGGCGATACGGGCTGGAGCCGACGGATATCTCCTCAAGGACACCGATCCCGATCAGCTCGCCGACGCGATCAGGGAACTGGCAGGGGGCCGGACCGTCTATGCCCAGGAGGCGGCAGCCGCGCTGTCGGCCTTCGTCTCGGGTGGCGACCCCCACGAAGCGCTGTCCGACCTCACCGCCAGGGAGCGCGAAGTCCTGGCCGGTCTGGGCCAGGGCTGGTCCAACGCCCGGCTCGCCGAAGAGTTGTTCGTGTCAGAGAAGACAGTCAAGACCCACGTCTCCGCCGTCTTGAGAAAGCTCGGTCTCGACGACCGCACCCAGGCTGCCCTGTTCGCAGTGAAGAGCGGGCTGGTCCAGAGCTAGGTCCCGGGTCGTAGACCGAATCGGGCCGGGGACCGATGCCCCTGACCAGGCCGGCTCGTACCTTGGGGGCATGAGCACCGCGATCATCACCGGAGGGTCACGGGGACTCGGGCGCGCCCTGGCGATTGGCCTGGCCGGAGAAGGCTGGGACCTCGTCATCGACGCCCGGGATCTGCCCGAGCTCGAATCGGCGACCGTCGCGATCGACGATGCCGGACCCGGGACCGTCACCGCGATCGCCGGGGACATCACCGACGCCGAGCACGCATCGAGCCTGGTGGAAGCTGCTGTGGCCCGAGGCGATCTGTCTCTTCTGGTCAACAACGCCAGCCTGCTCGGCCCCAGCCCTCAACCGAGGCTCGCCGACTATCCAATCGCCATGCTCGAGCAGGTCGTGGCCACCAACCTGGTCGCTCCGCTGCGGCTGATCCAGCAGGCGCTACCCCATCTCCGAGAGACCGGTGGGACGGTGATGAACATCACCTCCGACGCCGCCGTCGAGGGCTACGAAGGATGGGGTGGCTACGGATCGTCCAAGGCGGCGCTGGAACAACTGTCCAATGTCCTCGCCGTGGAGGAGCCCGAGATCACCGTCTACTGGCTCGACCCCGGCGACATGAACACCAGGATGCATCAGGAGGCGTTCCCGGGAGAGGACATCTCCGATCGGGCCCTGCCCGAATCGCGGGTCCCTGGGCTGCTCCGGCTTCTCGAAGGCGAGTACCCGAGCGGCCGATATCAGGCCGAGGATCTCCTCGCCGAAGAGGTCAAGACGTGACCGCTCCGGCATTGCTGCGACCGGCCGACGATCTCGACGGGTTTTCGATCCCATCCGAGCTGGAGGCATCCCGGCCCCCGGAGACGCGCGGGATCAAACGAGACCAGGTGCGACTGATGGTCACCGGCCAGGACGGGATCCGACATCGCGTCTTTCATGATCTGGCTTCGGAGCTCAGGTCAGGCGACCTGCTTGTCGTCAACAACTCGGCCACCCTCCCCGCATCCGTCGTGGTCGATGGCGACCTCGTGGTCCACTTCTCGACACTGATCCCCGGCGACCTCCACGTCGTCGAGCTGCGAAAGCTGTCCGGTGCCACCTCGCTGCCCTACCGCGAGACTCGAGCGGGTGAGTTGAGACTCCCCGGCGGCGGATTGATCGATCTGCTCACGCCCTACCCCGCCGGCGCCAATGGCGCCCGTCTCTGGCTCGCCCGCGCCGACCTCCCCGCAACATTTCCCGAATACCTGGCCACATGGGGACGTCCCATCCGCTACCGGCATACCGACGCTCCCTACCCTCTCGACGCCTATCAAACGATCTTCGCCCGAATCCCGGGGTCGGCCGAAATGCCGAGCGCGGGCAGACCGTTCACCGAACGCCTGGTGACGTCACTGGTGACCGGCGGCATCTCCGTGGCCCCTCTCACGCTGCACACCGGTGTCTCCTCGCTCGAAGCCGGAGAAGACCCCTACCCGGAGTGGTTCGAAGTTCCGGCCACCACCGCCGCACTGATCAATCACACCCGGTCCCATGGAGGAAGGGTCATCGCGGTGGGCACCACAGTGGTGCGCGCCCTCGAGTCGACGGTCGATGCGCGGGGCGTGTCTCATCCCGGCAGCACGTGGACCGAGCTCGTCATCGGCCGTGACCATGAGATGGGTGTTGTCGACGGGCTGATCACGGGCTGGCACGAGCCGGCGTCGACCCACATTGACCTGCTCGAATCGGTCGCCGGGCGCCCTCTCCTCGTAGAGAGCTACCGGACCGCCCTCGAAGCCGGGTATCTATGGCACGAATTCGGTGACAGCCACCTGATCCTCCCGGGCTAGATCTCACCTAGGGCCCAACGCAGGCCGTTCCTGGCGGATCCGGCCGACACCCCCTCTGCGACCGCGGCCAACGCTCCCCGCCACGCGCCCACCAGTGCCGGGGCAGCCCCGACACCTTCGGGTGGGAGCAACGGGACGATGGCCAGCGAGATGGCGTCGGTTTCCGGGTCGAGTGCTTGCTCGGAGAGGATCCGCGCCACGCCGAATCGGACCGCCGCATCGAAGGCCACGAGAAGTGAAGTCGCCACCGCACCCCTACCCGTGGACCCCAAAGCCGCGGCGGCTCCCTCCATGCGCTCCGTCATGCGGCGCTCCATCTCCTCTCGAATCACCACGTAGAGACCTTCCTTCGACCCGAAGTGGTGATAGAGCGATCCTGTGGTCACGCCCGCATCCCTGGCCACATCGATGACATTCACCGCATCCCTGCCCTCGGATTCGAACCGTCGCATTGCCGCCTCGATGAGTCGAGCCGGGGCGGAGCCAGGTATTGGGACGGGGTAAGGCATCGCCCACCACCATAACGGATTGACGGCTACCCGTAAGTTCTTTATGCTCGCCTGATGAGACTCACCTTTCTCTATCACCCGGTGTCGGATCTGAAGCAAGCGGTCGGCTTCTATCGAGATGTGCTGGGGTTGGATGAGGCGTGGCGGATGGGCGAAGACACGGCCGCAATGCAGATACCAGGTTCAGAAGTACTGCTCATGCTGGATGTGGGGCCGGACGCCGACGCTGGCCTCAGTGGCTTCTTCGAAGTCGACGATGTCGACGAGTTCTGGCGGTCCCTTCCGGAGACGGTGACGAAGATCACCCCACCGCAGGACCTCGACCCGATCCGCTACGCAGCTGTCGCCGACCCGGGTGGCAACCTCATCCGTGTCTTCACAGAGCTCCAGCCGAGCAGCTGAGTCGACCCGCCTCAGCCGGCGTTGACCCCGATACGGGCGAAAGGCTCGGTCGAGAAGATGACCTCGATCGGGACCTCGAAATACTCGGCGATCTTCAGCGCGAGGAACAGGCTCGGGCTGTACTCCCCCCGCTCCAAATAACCGATTGTCTGATAGTGGACCCCAAGCGCCTCGCTGAGCTGGCGGCGGGACACGCCCCGCTCTGCCCTGAGCATGGCGATGCGATTGTGAACGGCTTCGGTCATCTGACCCACTGGAGCGCCTGCTCCTTGGCCGCCTGGACTTGCGAGCCCGACTGGCGGCGGGCCATCCGGCGCACCACGACCGGGGCGATCAGGCTCCCCGCCACCGCCCATGCGGAGAGGACCAACACCGTCTCCACGGTTCGCCACGAGCCGCCGATCTCCAGGGCCGCGGCCGCATCGGGGAGAAACGCCGATCTCATGCCCAGCCCCACCCAGTACATCGGGAACATCTGCGACACGGTCTGGACCCATCCCCAGAGGTCCTGGATTGGGAAGAAGATCCCCGAGATGCCGACCAAGACGAGCACCGGGAGCATGCCCCAGGTGCCAACCTTCTGCACGCTCGGCGCCAGGGAACCGATGATGATCCCGATTGGCAGCGTCGCCCAGAGGCCGAGGAGGGTGACCCAAACCACCGTCGCCCACCCTTGTGCCCCGTTCTGCATCAGACCGTCGAACAGAATCGCCCCAGGGATGAGGATGATGAGGAAAGAGGGGATGATGCTGAGGATGTTGAGGACGACGTGACCGGTCACGTGGCCGACGACACCATGGGGCACGGCCTTTGCCCTGAGCAGGGTCCCGTCCTCACGCTCCATGGCCAGGGCGTAGGCGGGACCGATGATCAGGCTGAACACCAGCAGGCCACCGAGCATGCTGGGCAGCACCACCGTCGGGTAGGAGAGCGACGTCCCTTCGACCTCTGTGTTCCGGTTGAACCACAGGTACACCAGGACCAACCCCGACATGAACAAGTAGAAGCCCTGGTCCTGGGGGCTTTGCAGGCTGAGTTTGAACTCGGTCCACCCCCTGCCCACACCAGTCCTGATCGCATGGGTGGTGAGGTTCATCGGCTCATCTCCTCGAAGGCGGTCGCCCCGGGCTCGAGCTGACCCGACTCGTATTGGTTGACCATGGCGATGTAGGTGTCTTCCAAGGTGGCGCGGCGCACCTCGAGGTCGGTGACATCGTCATACTGCCCGAGCAGCTCGCGGACGAATGCGGTCGGGTCCGGGGTGGCATGGACGAAGTGCTCTCCGCCACGAGACCAGCGGACCTGCGCGTCGCGAGTCACCTGCCGGGCAAGCTCTTCAGCACTGCCATCGGCAACGATGCGCCCGCCGGCCAAGATGAGGATGCGGTCAGCGAGCTTCTCCGCCTCATCGAGGTCGTGGGTGGTGAGCAGGACCGTCGTGTCCTCCAGGTCGGTCAGCCGATGGATCAGATCGTGAAAGTCACGTTTTGCCTGCGGATCGAAACCTGCGGTCGGCTCGTCGAGGAACAGGAGCTCGGGCCGACCGATGATGCCCACCGCCACGTCGAGCCGCCGTCGCTCCCCGCCCGAAAGCGTCCGTATCTTTTGGTCGGCCTGCTCCTCGATCCCCACCAGCTTGATCAGTTCTTCCACTTCATATGGCCGAGAGCGGGACGGGGTGGAGTAGGGCTCGTAGTACCGACCCAAATAGTCGAGAAGGAGCCGTGGGCTCCATCGAGCGTGATCCCGCCACGACTGGAGCACCACCCCGACCCGTGCTCGCCAGTCTTCATCGGCGGAGGCAGGATCCACGCCGAGGACCTCCACGTCGCCGGCCGACCTCAATCGAAAGCCCTCGAGGATCTCGATCGTGGTGGTCTTCCCGGCACCGTTCGGGCCGAGCAGCGTGACGACTTCTCCCAGGTGGATGTCGAAGCTCACCCCGTCGAGCACGTCGGTGGTGCCGTAACGCATCCGCAGATCGCGGACCCCGACCACTACTTCACTGCTACCAGCTGTCATGTCTGTCCGGCTTTTCGTACCGGTTCATATACAAACCATAGCACTGCTGCTACGTCGTCGTCAACAGACCCAACTGGCTAGCCGAACTTGGTCTTGGGCCGCTCCTGGAGCACCTCATCGAGATAGATGTCGGTCTTCTCGTTGTAGAAAGACATCAGGCCGGCGATCCGCTCCGACTCCGGCAGCGGGTTGTCATAGCCCCAGACGATGTCGTCGTAGACGGCATCGCCGACCGTCACAGTCCAGTAACGGGCGGTTCCCTTGTAGGGGCAGGCGGTGGTCCGGCCGGTGGGGGTGAGCAGGTCCATGCGCACGTCGGACGCGGGGATGTAATAGCGGGCGGGTAGCCCGGTCTCGAACAGGAACTGACCTTCGGTGGTATCGGCCACGGTGACCCCGGCGATCTCGACTCGTACCCGGCGACTCGAAGGGATGATGTCGATGCGGGTGTAGGGATCACGGGCGTGGACAAAGACCTCCTCGTCCTCCTCGAACCAGTGGTCCATCGTCCTCCAGACGAACACGTAATGGTCCTCGCATTCGGGCATGGTGGAGTCGTGGAAGGCGTAGGCCGCCCCAGTCGACCCCCCTGCCTCGACCACATACTGGGTCGCATCGCCCCGGCTCGGAGATCGCTTGACGGATCCGGTCGGGGTCAACAGCTCGGTGCGCACGTCGTCTGCTGGGAAGTAGTACGTGGGGAAGTAGGGCACTTCCCACACGAGAAGTGGGCTGGTCGAATCGGCGACGACCTCCCCGCCCAGTAGCACCCGGACCCGTTTCGAGCTCGGCTCCACCCGGACGCGACCACTCTCGCTCATCAACCAGGGCAACAATCGCTGTCGGAGCCGGATTCCCGACTCAGGCGGGGAGAGAGGCCAGGTGGGTGGTCCGGGCCAATTCAGCCGACTCCCAGTAGGCGGCGAGACGACCAGACAGAGCCGCCGGGCTCTCTGCGTAGATCCGGCGACCGAGGATTCGGGAGGCGGTCTGGAGATCCCCGCGTCGTTGTTCGGCCAGGGCCCCCATCAGCGACCGTTCGAGTGGGTTGGGACAGAGGTCCGGGCGATCGGCAAGGATCTGGAGGAGTTCGGCGAGGTCGTGGTCCTGGCCGAGGAGCTCGGAGATCCGATCGAGCGTGATCGCCATCCCGAGCATCACCTCGGGCCAGATCGGGGTCAGGATCTCCATCTGGTGCTTGAGGAACTTCACCCGCTTCCGCCAAAGGTGGAACGAGGCCGGCGTCCGTTCCCGGTAGGCCGTCACCATCTCGTCCCGTCCTCGGGCGTGGGTCGATCTGAGACCAGGACCGACCGCCCTGTAGTCATGGCGGACCCCGATGCCGTAGACGGAGCGGGCGTCGGGGTCGGTGGGCCAAGACTCGTAGCGGCTTCGGGCCTTCTCCAGGTTGGAGACCACCCGCGGGATGACCGCCGGGTCTTCCATGACCCGCTCCTCGAGCCGGTCACGGCGGATGGCCAAACGCTCGACCAGCTCGTCGAAGGTGCCCGGCGCCAGCAACGGCCGATAAAGATCGCGGATGTCCTCGGCTCCATTGACCAGCACGGCCGAGGTGCGGACCTCCGAGAGAAGTCTGGCGGTGTCCCGCATCCATCGGTTCTCGAATCCATAAACCTGCTCGCCGAGCTCATATCGGATCAGGCGGAGGAGGGCCCTGATCCTCTTCGTCGACTTACGAGCCGTGTGAACGGCTTCCCGGAACATCTCCTCGCCGTCGTAGAAGACCGAGATCGCCTCGTCGATGGCCCCGACACCGAGGCGCTTGAGACCGGGGCCGAGAGACTCGCCGGAGTGCAACCGGAAGGAGGGCAAGGCGAGCACCACGCCGTCGACCAGGCGGTCGGTGCCCTGAATCACAGTCACCGGGCCAGCGTAATGTTGGGTGGGTTGAGATCAGCGGGTCTTCTCCCTTATCGCCTCGACGGCCAGTGGCAGTTCCTCATCGCCCATCCCGGGGGGCCCTTTTTCGCCCGACGGGACAATGGCTGGTGGTCCATCGCCAAGGGGATCGTCGAGGCCGACGAGAGCGACATCGATGCTGCCGCCCGTGAATTCGAAGAAGAGACCGGCTGGCCGGCGCCGTCCCAGCCATGGATCGAGTTGGGAGAGACCACGCTCAAATCCCGCAAGGTCGTCGTCGCCTATGCGGTAGAGGCAGACTTCGACCCGCACACCCTCGCCTCGAACATGATCTTGATCGGCGGTCGCAAATTCCCCGAGATCGACCGGGTCCTGTGGATGAGCGCCGAGCAGGCGCGGGTGAAATTGAACCCGGCACAGTCGGTGTTCATCGACCGGGCGATCTCACATCTGGAAGACGCCCGGAACAATGTCGGCTAGAGGTCGATTGACTGGGTCATGACCGAAGAAAGAGAGCGCATGGCGGACATGCCGCACACAGACGCCGAATGGCGGGAGAAGCTCACGCCCGAGCAGTACCAGGTTCTGCGTGAGGCAGGCACCGAGCGTGCCTTCACCGGTAAGTACTGGGCGACGAAGTCCGATGGCACTTACCGGTGTGCCGGATGCGGTGAGGAGCTGTTCTCGAGCGACACGAAGTACGACTCACGTTCGGGCTGGCCGAGCTTCTATCAGGCGCTCGAGCCGGAGAGGATCGAGGAGTCACGGGACGTCTCCCACGGGATGGTTCGCACCGAGGTGAAATGCGCCAACTGCGGTGGCCATCTCGGCCATCTGTTCGAGGATGGGCCCAACCCCACCGGGCTCCGCTATTGCATCAACTCGGCCGCACTCGATCTCGATTCGACCGACTAGTCAGCCACCTTCCACCTCGCTCTGCCGGCTTCGATCGAGCAGATCGACCAGATCTCGCTCCCGGGCGCTGACCGGGACGTCGACCAATGCGACGCGGCCCGAGAGCATCCCGTCGGCAGCGTCGGGGTCGGTCTCGATGCCGGGGAGCATCTTGAGCACGCGTCTGTTCCAGGGCTCGATGGAGAAGTGGAACGACTCGATGCCGGCGGCCCGGGCCGATGCGGCCAAGGCGTCGAACAGGGCCCGCCCCAGACCTCTCCGCTGAAATCGATCGACGACGGTGACCGCTATCTCGGCCTCGCCGACGTCGTCCACGATGTAACGCCCGACGCCGGCCGGCTCGTCGTCGATGGTGGCACCCCAGGCGACATGGCTCACCTGGTTGACATCGGTGAGATAGCGCAGCTCTGCTGCACTCAAGTTGGATATGCCCGAGCCGAACCGGGCGAACTTGCTCTGGGGCGACATCTGGCCCAACCCGGCGACGATCAGCTCCTGATCGGCGGGACCGATCGGTCTCAGATGGGCCGTCGTCCCGTCACGCAGCATGACTGGAACGACCGGTTGTTGTTGATGCTCATTGGTCATTTGGCGGGTGCTTGCAATAGCAAGCATACCGCGAGCACCCGGGTATGCCGATGACCGGGCCAGGCCCCCAGGTAACTTCCCCATCTATGGCGAGGCGACGGACGGCCACGGCCACATCTCATTTCGGCTCAGGGAAGCGCGAGTCCCACGACTCGACGTCGTTCTACGACCGATTCGCCGCACCGGTCATCTCACCCGACGAACGGGTCGAGCCGCCGGTGGCGATCGACGTCATCTGGCACGCCGATGCCAGGGAGATCACCAATGCAATGGTGGCGGACCGATCGGTGGCGTTGGTGGTCACCTCACCGCCCTATTTCGCCGGCAAGGAATACGAGACCGATCTGGCCGCCGGCCACGTCCCCTCCTCCTACGTCGAGTATCTCGAGATGTTGCACGACGCCTTCGCCGCTTGCCTCAGCAAGCTCGAGCCAGGGGGACGGATGGCCATCAACGTGGCCAATCTGGGACGCAAGCCGTATCGGTCGTTGTCGGCCGACGTCATCTCGATTCTCCAAGACGATCTCGGGATGCTGATGCGCGGCGAGATCATCTGGCAGAAGGCAAAAGGAGCGGGTGGGAGCTGTGCCTGGGGCTCGTTTCGCTCCCCGCAGAACCCCGTCCTGCGTGACGTCACCGAGCGAGTCATCGTGGCTTCCAAGGGTCGGTTCGACCGTGCCCTCAAAAGGACGAGACGGGAGGCAGAGGGCAAGCCCCATCAGGCCACGATCCTCACCGACGAATTCCTCGAGGCAACGCTCGACATCTGGGAGATCCCCTCCGAGAGCGCGCGGCGGATCGGGCACCCCGCACCATTCCCGATCGCCTTGCCCCGGCGTCTCATCGAGCTATACACCTACGAGGGAGAC
This sequence comes from uncultured Acidobacteriota bacterium, assembly GCA_963837055.1. Taxonomy (GTDB): domain Bacteria; phylum Actinomycetota; class Acidimicrobiia; order Spongiisociales; family ZC4RG35; genus JARDZU01. Next base: position 402,782 of record CAWILU010000006.1, read on the forward strand.
CTCGTCCTCGATCCGTTCATGGGATCGGGGACCACCGCGTTGGCCGCGGTCCGCACCGGCCGTCACTACGTCGGCATCGAGACCGAGGCCGATTACATCGAACTGGCTCGCGCCCGCATCACCGAGGAGGCCGGATGAGGATCCTCGCCGTGTGCGCGGGAAACATCTGCCGGTCACCGGCCGCCGAGGCTGCAATCCGGGAGGCGGCGGCTGAAGCCGGGGTCGAAGTCGAGGCCGACTCGGCCGGGACAGGCGCCTGGCACATCGGCCAGCCCCCTCACCCGGAAGGTGTGGCCGCCGGCGCCCGCGCCGGGCTCGACATCCAAGGCAGGGCGAGGAAGGTCACGAAGACCGACTTCGAGAGATTCGACATCATTCTCGCCATGGACCGGTCCAATCTCCGCGACCTCCACGAGATGGCGCCGTCACGAGAGGCGCAGGCCAAAGCCAGGCTGTTCCGCACCTACGACGCCGCGGCGACCTCCGACGAGGTACCGGATCCCTGGGGTGGCCCCGAGGCGGGCTACGACGAGACGGTCCGCATCGTCCGAGCGGCGGCGCAGGGTCTGATCGCCGAGCTGCGCGGCCTCGCCGCCAATGATCGAGAGCACAGCACGGCCTGACTACCGGGCGTGGAGGATGCGGTATCCCTCCAGGAAGAACTCCACGGCCACCCGGGTCTGATCCTCCGCCTCGAGCAGTGTGGTGAATGGCAGGCTGGCGCCGTTGAAATTGCGGTCGTTCCAGTAGGGATCGTCGCGGTCGATCTCCGACCAGGCGGAGACGTATAGGTACGGCTCGAGGTGGCCTTGGTCCCCAGGTGATGCCCCATAGCTGGCCCGACGGCCCTGTTCCTCGCTGCCCATCTCGATCGCCGGGTCGAAGTGCTCGGGCCACAACTGGACCTCGGAGACGTCGCCCGAGACGTTCCCGTGACCTCTGAGCTGCTCGAGGGCCTCGGATCCAAACCCGAACCACTCGCCCAATGCCGTGGCCGGGCGCTCCTCGACCCGCAGAGGGCGATCGGGGTCCATCGCCGGCAGGGGGTCCTTGAAATCGGTGAACCAATCGACGTCGTAAGAGTGGCCAAAGAACTCGGCGGCGGCCCGGATCGTGGTTATTTCCTGGGTGGCGACGTTCCCATCTGCCTCCTGAACGAGGAGGCTCCCCTCGATCCGTGACACCCGGCCGTCGTATTTCGGCGTACCGAAGCCTCCCGGCGTCGCCCGCAACCCCATTCTCTCCTCGACGGCGTAGCGGGCCGGGGCGAGTGCGTAGAAAGCGAGCTGGTGCATCTGGTCGCGGGTGAACTGGAAATCGTCCGGCAGCGGCCCGACCCTCACAGTGAGCTCCCCACTCCGCTCGGCTTACGCCAGAAAGTGGCCAGTTGCCCGGCGGCGACCAGCAAGCCGGCGCCGATGATGGCAAGACCCACCCATCCGTCGAGGTTCCCGGCGATGCCAAGCGCCTCATCGACGGAGTAACGACCCGGACCGACGAGGGCGAGAACCACCCCGATCACCGACAGGGTGGCCACGTACTCCCAACCCTCGTCTGGTCGGTGGAAGTTGAAGAAACCGGCAAAACGGTGGATTGCCCAGAAGGCCACGAACATGGTTGCCACGAGCCCGGCCGCCGCAACCGACGTGAACAGGCCGGCGATCAATGCGAGCCCGATGGCGATCTCGTTCAAGGCCGAGATGCGGGCGTTCAACTCTGGTGACTTGAAACCCTTGGAGGCGAACCACGTTGCGGTGCCTGCCTGCGTCCTACCGTGATTGACCCCATGGGCGATGATCACGACCGCTGCCCAGAGCCGCAACAGCAACAGGGCGACGTCGATAGCCGTCATGCTTCCTCCTAATGGAATGGTTCGCCTTTTCCTTGTCGACCTAACGCCATCTACGGCGCTACTCACCTCAGGTAACCATAGGATTGCCGCCTCTGTGTCTACGGTTGCCGCGCCATGAAGAGTTGGGCCGAGGGTTTGGCCGCGTTGGGAATCACGCTCGTGCTCGGGCTGGGCCTCTGGTTGTTCAGCGGCCGCCCGATCGGGTCCGGCACCACCGAGCCGGGCCCCAACGTCGCATTTGACAGCGAAGCCGCAGCCCGCGGGGAGGCCCTCGCAGCGGCGACCGGATGCCTCGCCTGTCACAACATCGACGGCACCTCAGGCACGGGACCGGGTTGGCAGGGTCTGGCCGGCTCCGAGGTCGCGCTGGAGAGCGGCGAGACGGTGGTCGCCGACGACAACTACTTGTTCAACTCGATCGTCGATCCGACTTCACAGATCGTGGCCGGGTTCGAGGCGGTAATGCCCACTACCTACGCCGACAGTCTCAGCGAGCCCGAGATCAACGACCTGGTCGAGTACATCAAGTCGCTCGGCTGACGCCGAGCCGTTCTAAGTTCTACATCGTCCGTTTTACGCGGAATATGACAATGGTCGACTCAGGTTGTACCATTCCAACAGACTCAACCTGATCTCGGAGGATCTTTCGACATGGCACGTGCAGTAGGCATCGATCTCGGCACCACCAACAGTGTCATCGCGGTGCTGGAAGGTGGCGACCCGACCATTATCCCCAACGCCGAAGGCGGGCGAACCACCCCGTCCGTCGTCTCTTTCAAGGACGGCGAGGTCCTGGTGGGCGAGGTGGCCAAACGGCAGGCGATCACCAACCCCGACCAGACCGTCCGCTCGGTCAAGCGCCACATGGGCACCGACTGGTCGATCGAGGTCGACGGCAAGAAACTGACTTCGCAAGAGATCTCGGCCCGCATCCTGATGAAGCTGAAGCGCGATGCCGAGTCGTACCTGGGCGACACAGTCAACGACGCGGTGATCACGGTCCCTGCCTACTTCAACGACGCCCAGCGTCAGGCCACCAAGGAGGCCGGCCAGATCGCCGGCCTCAACGTTCTCCGCATCATCAACGAGCCCACCGCGGCCTCACTGGCCTATGGGCTCGACAAAGAATCCACCGATCACACCATCCTCGTCTTCGACCTGGGCGGCGGCACGTTCGACGTCTCCGTGCTCGAGATCGGCGAGGGGGTGTTCGAGGTCAAGGCGACGTCGGGCGACACCCAGCTGGGTGGTGATGACTGGGACCAGAAAGTGATCGACTGGCTGGTCGAAGGCTTCAAGAACGACCATGGGGTCGACCTGGGCAAGGACCGGATGGCCCTGCAGCGTCTCAAAGAGGCAGCGGAGAAGGCCAAGATCGAGCTGTCTTCCGTCGCGGAGACAGAAGTGAACCTGCCCTTCATCACCGCCACCTCCGAAGGCCCACTCCATCTCCAGCGCAAGCTGACCCGCTCCGATTTCCAGAAGCTCAGCGAGGAGCTGCTCGAGCGCACCAGACGCCCGTTCGAAGCCGCGATCAAGGACTCCGGGGTCTCGGTGAGCGACATCGATCACATCGTGCTGGTCGGTGGCTCGACCCGGATGCCTGCGGTCCAGGAGCTCGTCAAGGAGCTCACCGGAAAGGACCCGCACCGCGGTGTGAACCCCGACGAGGTGGTGGCGGCCGGCGCCGCCATCCAAGCCGGCGTGCTGAAGGGCGATGTGAAGGACATCCTCCTGCTCGACGTGACACCGCTGACTCTTGGCATCGAGACCAAGGGCGGCGTGATGACCCGGATGATCGAGCGCAACACCACCATTCCCACCAAGCGGTCGGAGATCTTCACAACGGCCGAGAACAACCAGCCCGAGGTTGAGATCAACGTCCTCCAGGGCGAGCGGACGATGGTCAACGACAACAAGAGCCTCGGGAAGTTCCGGCTCACCGGGATCCCGCCCGCCCCGATGGGTGTGCCTCAGATCGAGGTCACCTTCGACATCGACGCCAATGGCATCGTCAACGTCCATGCCAAGGACCTGGCCACTGGCAAGGAGCAGACGATGACCATCACTGGTGGCACCGCACTGGCCCAGGACGACATCGACCGCATGGTCAAGGACGCCGAGGCCTACGCCGAGGAGGATGCCAAGCGGCGCGAGGCGGTCGAGACCCGAAATCAGGCAGACCAGTTGGTTCATCAGACCGAGAAGCTCCTCGAGGAGCAGGCCGAGAACATGAACGACGAGGAGAAGTCCGGTGTCGAGACAGCGCTCGGAGCCCTCCGGCTCACTCTGGAGAACGAGAGCGCCGAGACCGGCGAGATCAGGTCCAAGATGGACGAGCTCATCCAGGCCAGCCAGGCCATGGCCACCCGTCTCTATGAGCAGGCGGCCCAGCAGAGCCAGGCAGCCGCGGGGGGCGAGGGTGAAGCGTCACCAGATGACGACGACGTCGTCGAGGCAGAGATCATCGAGGATGATGACGAGGACGCCTGAGGCGTCCTCGTCATCGGTTCTAGTTCCGAGGTCATAGGTTCTAGGTATGACTGAGCAGACGCCTGAGATCGTCGAGGCCGAAGTGGTCGAGGCTCGGGGGCCGGTAGACGCCGCCGCCCTTGGCATCGATCTGCCCGCTGAGCCCGCGGACGCAATCGAGGTCCTTCTCGCCCATCTCGAAGAGTCGAGAGACGAAGCCACGTCATATCTCGACGACCTGAAACGGGTGGCCGCAGACTTCGACAACTACCGGAAGCGCACCACTCGGGAACAAGCCACGATGATCGACCGCGCAGCCGAGCGGGTGGTTCGTGAGCTGATGCCGGTGCTGGACAGCTTCGATGCCGCCCTGTCGACTGAGCCCGCGACCGACACCGAGAGACAGCTCCTCTCCGGGATGATCAACACTCGCGAGCAATTGCTCGCCGCCCTGGAGGGCGAGGGCCTGGAAGTGGTGCCCACTGTGGGGGAGCCTTTCGACCCGGAGATCCATGAGCCGGCAGGCGCCCCGAAGGGAAACAACGATCTCGTCGTATCAGATGAGTTGCGACGTGGCTATCGGCTGCGCGGCCGGGTCCTCCGGCCCGCCATGGTCATGCTGGAAGCACGAGAGTGAACCGGGACTGGGTAGACAAGGACTTCTACGAGATCCTCGGGGTCGCGCCCGAGGCCACGTCAGACGAGATCAAGAAGGCCTACCGCAAGCTGGCGCAGAAGTTTCACCCCGACGCCAATCCGGATGACGTCAGCGCCGAGGAGAAGTTCAAGGAGATCTCCGAGGCATACGCAACTCTCTCCAACGCCGAGCAGCGGAAGGAGTACGACCAGGTGCGCCGGATGGTCGAGACCGGAGGATTTGCCGGCTACGGCGGGCAGGGCGGCGGCTTCGGTGGGTTCGGCGGCCAGCAGGTCCGGGTCGAGGACCTCTCCGATCTCCTCGGGGGCCTGGGTGGAATCGGTGACCTATTCGGGTTCGGCTCCCGGGGCAGGAACGGGCCGGCCAAGGGACCGGATGTCCACGCCGATCTCACGATCCCGTTCGACGACGCGGTGAAAGGCCTGACCACGACACTGAGTGTCCGTGGCGCCACAACCTGCTCACATTGCGGGGGCGGCGGAGCCGAACCGGGATCCACGGTTACCACCTGCCCCACCTGCGGCGGGCAGGGAGTCGTTGCCCAGAACCAGGGCTTCTTCTCCTTCTCCCAGCCTTGCCCGCAATGCCGCGGGGCGGGCCGGCTGATCGAGACGCCGTGCAAGGTGTGCCGGGGCACGGGATCGGAGACCAGGACTCGCCAGGTCAAGGTGCGGATCCCTCCTGGCGTCCAGGATGGCAACACGCTTCGCATCCCGGGCAAGGGCGCCCCTGGGCGCAACGGCGGGCCCAGCGGCGATCTCCTCGTGAAGGTCAACGTCGCCGCCAGCCGGACCTTCGGGCGCAAGGGCAACGACCTGACCCTCACCGTCCCCATCACCTACACCGAGGCGACGCTCGGAACCAAGCTGGAAGTACCCACGCTCAACGGCGCGGTCAAGCTGAAGGTCCCTTCCGGCACCCCGTCCGGGAAGACGTTCCGGGTTCGGGGGAAGGGGGTCACCCCGGATCGGGGGCGCACCGGCGACCTCCTGGTGACCGTTCAGGTGGCGATTCCCTCCAAGGTCTCCAAGGAGGAAAAGAAGCTGCTCGAGGACCTGGCCCAGATGGAATCCGACGACGTCCGCTCCCATCTGAGAACATGAGGCCGACATGACCGAGACCAGAAGGGCCGTGTTCGTCATCTCGGTCGCGGCCGAGCTCGCCGGGATGCATCCACAGACTCTGCGCATCTACGAGCGCAAGGGCCTGCTCGAGCCTGCGCGGACCCCAGGTGGCACCCGCCGCTATTCGCAGGAGGACATCGAGCGTCTCCAGCTCATTCAGGAGCTGACCAGCCAGGGTCTCAACCTCGAAGGGGTACGCCGCGTCCTCGCCCTCCAGGAGGAGAATCGAACGCTGAAGCGGAAGGTGGACAAGCTGCGGGACAAGGTCGAGGACCTCGAGGAGGAGATGGAGCGCACTGTGGAAGCGGTGCACCGCTCCTACCGGCACGACATCGTCCTCCGTTCCCAACTTCGCTCGGTCATCGGGGACGAGGATCGCTGATGGCGGACTCATTCCAGGGCCCGGTTCGCGTCCTCGGCGGCGACGATGGCATTCTCCTCACCACAGGTTCAGCCGACCTCGTCACCGACGTCGAGATGGGGGGCTGGAAAGGCACCCTGGAGACTTTGCGTGGCACGGCCGTGGCCGGAAAAGCGCTGGTGGTCGAGCTCGAGATCCCGGGCAACGGCAAAGGCCGAGCCCAACTCACCCCGGAGGGCGTCAACGGCGAGAAGGCCATCTCCGCGGTGGTCAGTCTCGGCCCCTCCTTCTTCTAGGTGGGGGCTGCCGCCGACTGTGAGGCCTTCGGGACCGGGTTCCTCGGTCAGCCAGTCAATGCCCTGACCACCCTCGGATTCGTCGTTGCCGGGATCGTGGTCATGGCTCGCCGACGGGGGATGACCTGGATCGGGATGGGTCTCATCGCCACCGGGATCGGGTCCTTTCTCTTCCACGGGCCGATGCCGCCAGGCAACGAGTGGGCCCACGACGTCACGCTCGCCTGGCTCGTCATCCTGATCGGGGGATGGCGGACGAGCTGGGAACGGCTCACTCATCTCCCGGGTTTGGTCGCCCTAGGCGTGAGCATGGCCCTGATCCCTGCCCTCGCCGACCCCCTCACCATTGCTCTCACTCTGCTCGCCCTCGTCTCGATCCTGCGCCGGAACCATTCCCAAACCACTCTCTGGCCACTTCTCCTCCTCACAGTCGTTGCCATCTTTGGTCGGCTCGGTGCCACCGGTGGACCGCTCTGTGACCCGGAATCGCTCTTGCAACCGCACGGCATCTGGCACCTCGGAGCCGCCATCGCGGTGACCTGGTGGGCCCTGGCTAGGGTCGACGTTCAGTCGCAAGGGAGTTCGGGATGATCCAGGAGTTCAAGGACTTCATCAACAGGGGGAATCTGGTCGACATCGCCGTCGCTTTCGTGATGGGTCTCGCGTTCGCCGCGGTCATCACCAGCCTCACCAACGACGTCATCAACCCGATCATCGGCAAGATCTTCAATGTCGAGGACCTGGCCGCCTGGACCGTTTGGGACGTCAGGCTCGGAGCTTTTCTGGCGGCAATCCTCAATTTCCTCATCGTCGCCTTTGTGATGTTCCTGGTGATCAAGGCCTACAACAGGATGCGAGACACCGCCGAGGAGACCGAGGAGCCGACCGAGGAGGTCGTGCTGCTGCGCGAGATCCGCGACGGCATCAAGACCAGCTAGCGGAACCCTCACTTGCACCGTTGATTTCCCGGTAATGCCGGGTAGTATGCAGAGCATGGTACCCAAGAGTACCGGACAGAGCCGTGGCACCGGGCAGGACCGTACGACTCAGCTGCTCCATGGGGTCCTCGACATGTGCCTGATGTCGATCATCGCTGAGGAAGCGTCGTACGGCTACGAGATGGTCAAGAAGCTCCGCGAGCGAGGTCTTGACCTGGCCAGCGAGGGCTCGATCTACCCCCTCCTCTCCCGTCTCCAGAAACAGGGCATGATCGAGGGCTATCTCGTCCAGAGCAGCGAAGGGCCGGCTCGCAAGTACTACCGAATGTCGAAGCCGGGGCAGAACGCGCTCTACCAATGGCGAAACGATTGGGCTGGATTCAAAGCATCGGTGGACGACGTGCTCAATGGAGGCTCCCATGACCGATGACAGGGCAGTCGTGGACCGGATCGAGCGCTATTGGCGAGAGACGGGTGTGCCCAAGACGACTGTCGCCGAGATGCGAGCGGAGTTGGAGCAACACCTGTCGCTCGCCAAACAGGACGGCCGTATCGTGAGCGACGTCGTTGGGGACGACCCAGCGGCTTTCGCCGAGAGTTGGGCGGCGTCGTACCGGGTCCGCCGTCATACCACCGCAACCTGGAACCAGGTGCAAACGGGTGAGGCCGAGAAGACCCGAAAGACCAGGAGGGACCTGATCCTGTACGGGGTCGGGATGGGCGCGGTGGTCGCCGCCGTCGCAGTCGCCGGACAAGGAGGTAACGAGGTGGACAACGAGGTTTGGCGGTGGCTATGGACCATTTTCGCCGTCGTCATGGGGATCGGTGAGATCTTCACCGCCGGGTTCTTCCTGTTGCCGTTTGCGATCGGGGCCGGTGCCGCTGCCATCCTGGCGTGGGCCGGGGCGGCGGTCGTCGCCCAGTGGCTGGTCTTCTTCGGAGTCTCGGTTTTCGCCCTTGCCTATCTGCGCCGGTTCATCACACGTCAGGACGAAGGGGTGCAGCCGAGGATCGGCGCCAACCGGTGGGTCGGGATGGAGGGTGTCGTGATCACCGCTATCGACCCGATCAATGGCGAAGGGATGGTCAAGGTGGAGATGCAGGAGTGGAGAGCAGTCGCCCCCCAACCGGTGCCCGTCGGACAGAAGATCGTGGTGACCGATGTCCAGGGGACGCGCCTGGTCGTGGAGCGACTGGAGAACGAGTCTTGAAAGAGCCAGGGGATGTTGTGAAAGGAGAGACATGCAAGCTGTGATCGCCCTCTTTGCCGTCTTGGCGCTGGTGCTGATCCTCGTCGCCGCCGCCGGCTTCAGAGTGGTCCGGCCCTTCGAGAAGGGGCTAATCGAGTTCTTGGGCCGCTACCAGCGGACGGTGGACTCCGGTCTTCGCTGGGTGATGCCCTTTGTGAAGAGGCTGACCAAGGTCGACATGAGAGAGCAGGTGGTCGATGTCCCCCCTCAGGAGGTCATCACCAAAGACAACGTTGTGGTCACTGTCGACGCCGTCATCTATTACGAAGCCACCGACCCGGTGAAGCTGCAGTACAACGTGGGCAACTTCATCCTGGCCGCGACCAAGCTCGCCCAGACCAACCTGAGGAACGTGGTCGGAGACCTCGATCTCGATTCCGCGCTCACCTCTCGTGAGGTGATCAACGCCAAGCTCCGTCAGATCCTCGACGACGCCACCGACAAATGGGGCGTGCGCGTGGTCCGCGTGGAGTTACAGCGGATCGAGCCGCCCGCCGATGTCACCGACGCCATGCATCGCCAGATGAAGGCGGAGCGCGATCGACACGCCCAGGTGACCGAGGCCGAAGGCGCCAAGGCCGCAGCCGTCCTCCGGGCCGAAGGCATTCAGCAGAGCCAGGTCCTGGAGGCCACCGGCCAGGCGGAAGCGATCAAGCGGGTCGCCGACGCCGAGCAGTATCAGTTGCTCACCGTGGCTGAAGGTGAGGGACAGGCCATCGAGCGGGTCTATGGGGCAATCCACAACGGCAATCCCACCCCCGACCTGATCGCCATCCGCTATCTCCAGACGCTGGAGAAAGTTGCCGACGGTCAAGCGACCAAGATCTTCCTCCCCCTCGACACCGCCGGGGTGCTGGGCAGTGTGGCGGTGATCGGAGAGATGTTCAGAGAGGGTGCCGGCGCGCCGGGCAGGGCGCCCGACTCACAGGGTCAATAGCGGCCGATCCAGGGCGTTGGCGATCTTCGCCACGGTCTCCATCGTGTCGGCAAAGCCCTCCGGGGTGAGACTCTGCGGCCCGTCGCTCAGCGCCTCTTCGGGGTTGTCATGCACCTCGATGAGCAGTCCATCGGCGCCGGCCGCGACCCCGGCGGCAGAAAGGCTCGGCACCAGTGAACGTTTTCCTGCGGCATGTGAGGGGTCGACGATCACGGGCAGATGGGAACGCTCCTTGAGGACGGGAACCGCGCTGATGTCGAGGGTGCCCCTCGTGGCGGTCTCGAAGGATCGGATGCCACGCTCGCACAGCACGACCCTGGGATTGCCGGCGCCCACGATGTACTCGGCCGCCAGAAGCATCTCCTCGATCGTGGACATCAACCCGCGCTTCAAGAGAACCGGAGCGGGTTGCTCACCGACAGCGGAGAGAAGCCGGAAGTTCTGCATGTTCCTGCTGCCGACTTGAAGCATGTCGACATATCGGTTCATGAGCGGGATGTCCTCCGGCGCCACCACCTCGGACACGACGCCCAACCCCGTCTCGGCCCGCGCCCGGGCCAGCATCTCCAGGCCCTCCTCGCCGAGGCCTTGGAAGCTATAGGGCGAGGTCCGTGGCTTGAATGCGCCCCCCCGGAGAAGCACCGCTCCCTCCTTGGCCACCGACCGGGCGATGATCAGCAACTGATCCTCGGATTCCACCGAGCAGGGCCCTGCGATCACCGCGACGCCCCGGCCCCCGATGACCACGTCACCCACCTTCACCGTGCTCGGCTCGGCACGGGCTTCACGGGCCACAAAGGGGTAGCGGGGAGCGTCGAGACTTACCGACTGCACCCCGGGTAGAGCGCCGATCGACTCGGCGATGCCCGCTTCGGCATCGCCGATGATGCTCACGATGGTGGTCGAGCCGGCCTCCCCCACATGAACCCGCAGGCCATGTCCCTCGATGAAACGAAGGATCGCCGCCTTCTCCCCCAAAGTGCACTGAGCGGACAATGTGGCGATCATCGACGCAACTCTGCCACGAACGAAACCGGGTCCCGCCCGGCTGCCATGACCTCGACCAGGGCGCTGCCGACGATCACGCCGTCACAGTGAGGAGCGAGCGCGGTCACCTGCTCCGCGGTTCTGACCCCGAACCCGGCCAGCACCGGTGGCCGGGATGCGGCACGAACTCGATCGAGGTAGTCGGTGACGTCGGAGCCGCCCGCGATACTCCCCCCGGTCGTTCCGGTCATGGTGACCGCGTAGGTGAATCCCTCAGAAGCTTCTGCCAGCATGTCGAGCCGCTCCTGGCTTGTCACCGGGCTGACCAACTGGACCAATCCGATGCCGTGCTTTTGAGACACTGCACCGAGCTCGCCCGACTCCTCCAAGGGCAGATCCGGCACCACGAGAGCAGACACGCCGGCTGTCGCCAGCCGGGGCAACAGGTGTTCGAGCCCGTACGCCATCAGCGGGTTGAGATAGCTCATCACGATCAACTCGCAGTCGAGCCGGCCCAGATCCTCGATCGAGGCGAGGATGCCGTCGAGAGTGGCACCGGATTCGAGCGCGACCCGGCTTGATTCCTGAATGGTCGCACCGTCCGCCATCGGGTCGGAGAACGGGATCCCGACCTCCACCGCAACCGAGACGTCGGAGAGCGCCAGAAGGGCCTCGGCGAACGCGGCCGACGAGGGGAATCCACCGGTCAGATAGGGCACAATCGCCGTCTCGCCCATCGCCAGCTTTCGCTCGAGGACCGCGGCTCCCGCCAACTCGGCGCTCATCGGCTCAGACCCCTGAGGATGTCGATGTCCTTGTCTCCGCGCCCGGAGAGGCCGACCAAGACGGTGGAGCCCGCATGGCTGTCGAGCCACCTCCGCGCGCCGACCAGGGCATGGCTCGACTCGAGGGCGGGGATGATTCCTTCCTGTCGGCCCAGCTCGTAGAGGGCGGAGAGTGCATCGTCATCGGTGGCACTCTCGTATCGCACCCGTCCGGACTCTGCCAGCCAGGCGTGCTCGGGCCCGACGCCCGGATAGTCGAGCCCGGCCGAGACTGAGTGCGTCTCCTGGATCTGACCGTGCTCATCCTGGAGGAGATAGGAGAAGCTGCCGTGGAGTACACCAGGGGTGCCGTAGCCGATCGTCGCCGCGTTCTGACCGAGCGCTGAGGAAATTCCCCCGGCCTCGACCCCGATCAGCTCGATCGGATCGTCGAGAAGGGGGTAGAACAGACCGATGGCATTGGAGCCGCCACCCACACACGCGATCGCAGCGTCGGGAAGTCGGCCGGCCCGCTCGATCATTTGGCGGCGTGCCTCCCGACCGATCACCGACTGCAGCTCTCTGACCAGCCACGGATAGGGATGAGGGCCAACCGCCGAGCCGAGCAGGTAATAGGTGGTCTCGGGGCGGGTCACCCAGTCGCGCAAGGCTTCGTTGATGGCCGCTCGAAGCGTGGCGTCACCGGACGTCACCGGCTCCACTTTGGCGCCGAGGATCCGCATCCGCTCGACATTCGGAGCCTGTCTCTCGATGTCGACCGAACCCATGTAGACGGTGCAATCGAGTCCCAGCCGAGCACAGGCTGCGGCCGTGGCCACCCCGTGCTGGCCCGCGCCGGTTTCGGCAATGACCCGCTCGGCACCCATCTCCCTGGCCAGGAGCGCCTGCCCGATGGCGTTGTTGATCTTGTGGGCGCCGGTGTGGGCGAGGTCTTCTCGCTTCAGCCACAACTCGCCGCCCCATGCGTTGCCGAGACGTGCCGCGTGGGTCAGGGCGGTGGGACGTCCCACCCATGAGGCCAGCTCCTCCTCGTACATGTTGAGAAACCCGGGATCGGCGAGAAGGAGACGAGAGGTCTCCTCGAGTCTGGTCAGGGCGGGGACCAGGATCTCGGGCACGTAGCGCCCCCCGAAACGCCCGTACCTGCCGGTTTCATTGCCGGCCGACTTTGCCCGAGGGCTCCTCACGACTCACCTCCATGTCTCGCGGCCGCGACGAAATCGCGCATCCGCTTCGGGTCCTTCACTCCCGGTGAGCTCTCGATGCCGGAGCTGACATCGACGCCATGAGGTCGGACCAGGGATACGGCCGCACCCACGTTGTCCGGGTCGAGCCCACCGGCCAGGATCAACCGGCCCCGCCCATCGAGCCCAGCCAGTCGGTCCCACCTCGGTGTCATCCCGGTGCCGCCCCGGGCAGCACGGTCGACGAGCACCATCTTCTTCGCGGCCGACTCCGCGGCGAGGGCGAAGTCTCGATCGAGCGACTCGCCATCCACCACCACCGGAAGGAGATTGTCTGCGGAGAGCCCGACCAGGGTCGATAGCTCGGACTGGAAGAGATCGGGACCCACTTCGTGTTGCACACGGAGCAGCAGATCCGGCGTTGGGTCGTGGAAGACGGCCACGCCCAACACCGAGTCGGGGAGGAGGGCATTGAGACGCGCCGCCATTGGCAACGAGATCTGCCGCGGTGAGGGGGTCAAGACGAACCCCACCGCGTTGGCACCGGCATCGACGGCTGCCTCCAGATCCGCTTCGGTACTGATCCCGCACAGCTTGACGAAAAGGCTCATGTGGCCACCGAAACCCGCCGGCCTGCGTCCACCATCTCCCTGACCAAGGCGTCGGGATCGTCGGACTTCATCAACGCAGTTCCGACAAGAGCGGCGCGGTATCCGAGGGAGGCGACCCGCTCGATGTCGGCGGAACCGAGCATGGCACTCTCGGCGACCGTGACCAGAGCGGGGGGGAGATGGCCCGCCAGCGCCTCATGGCGCCCTGGGACGATGCCCAATGTGTCCAGATCCCGGCAATTGACCCCAGCCAACAGATCGACCCGCCCTCTGGCAACCTCGCTGATCCGACCGAGGTCAGCCTCGTCGAAAGCCTCCAGGAGGGCGAACAACCCGCACTCTGCAGCCGCATCCAGGAGTTCGGCCATCGCATCGTCGTCCAAGATCCGCGCTATCAAGAGGACGCCGTCGGCCCCGGCCTCGCGGGCCTCGTACACCTGGATCGGGTCGACCAGGAAATCCTTGGCAAGAACCGGGATCGACACTGCTGAAGCCACCGCACGCAATTTCTCGATCGATCCTCCGAACTCGGACGGTTCGGTGAGGACTGAGATCATCCCGGCGCCGCCGGCCTCATAACCGAGAGCGGCATCGCCCGCCGGAGAACGCTCGGGGAAGACTCCCCCGGACGGGGACCGTGGCTTGACCTCTGCGATGAGATCGAACATCTCCCCGAACGAACCAATGGAGCGAGAAGTGCTAGATCGGACCGACTCTCGGAGCTCGGTCATCGAGACTCGTCGCCGTGTCTCCTCGGCCCGTTGTCGAGATCGACTCGACATCGTCTCCAGAAAGGCACTCACTGGCCTGCCTCCGATGCGCCGAACTGGTCGAGCGCCTTGGCCAGGGCCAGCGCCTTTCCATCGCCGATAGTGGCCGCTGCCATCTCCACCGCCTCTGCAGGCTGCGAGGCGTGGCCACTCACCTCGAGAGCCAGTGCCGCCCCCAAGACGATCGCCTCTCGGTGCGGCCCCAGTTCGCCCCCGAGGACTTCGATCAGACGCTGGGCGTTGTGCTGCGGGGAACCACCGGCGAGGTCGCCGGGGTCACACCGGGCCATTCCCAGGTCGGCCGGGTCGCGCACCGACTCCTCGACCACGCCGGGGCGCACATCGAATAGGAGGAACTCACCCAGCGGGGAAGGCTCGTCCCAACCTCCTGCGCCATGGACGACGAAAGCACGCTCGACGCCGAGCCCGGAGAGCGCACCCGCCATCAGCCGGGCCGTGCCGGGGTCGAACGCCCCAATCACCATGTACGGCGGGGCGGCCGGGTTGGTTAGCGGGCCGAGGATGTTGAAGACGGTCCGCACCGCAAGGGCACGTCGCACCGGTCCGACCGCCGCCATCGCCGGATGGAAGTAGGGGGCGAACAAGAACGTGAAACGGGTCGCCTCGAAGAGACGTCGGACCTGGTCCTCGTTCAGCGGCATGGGGAGACCGAGAGCCTCGAGAGCGTCGGCGCTGCCACTCTGGCTGGTCATCGAGCGGTTGCCATGTTTGACCACGGGGACGCCACTGGCGGCAGCGACGAGGGCTGACCCGGTCGAGAGGTTGAGGCTTCCCGAGCGGTCGCCACCGGTGCCAACGACATCGACCGCTCCGGTGACATCTACGTTCGGGTCAGTGGCCAGGCTCCGCATTGCCCTAGCCAACCCGCGCACCTCCTCGGGTGTTTCGCCCTTAGCCCGCAGAGCGGCGAGAATGGCACCGGCGACAGCCGGCTCCACCTCACCACCGGTGAGCTCGAGCAGTAGTTCCCCGGCCCGAGTCTCGGACAGGTCGGTCCCGCGCAGCAGATCCTCTAGGACCTGGCTCACCGCACTCCCCCCATATCGAGGAAGTTCCGCAACAGCAGCTCGCCGTGAGGGGTGAGCATGCTCTCGGGGTGGAACTGCACACCTTCGACCGGCAGCGTCCGATGACGGATCCCCATGATGACTCCGTCCGAGGTGAACGCGGTCACCAGAAGGTCAGTGGGGAGATCCTCCTCCATCACCGCCAGGGAGTGATACCGACCGGCATCGAATGGGTTGGGCAGACCGGCATAGATCGATGCAGAGTCGTGATAGACAGGCGAGGCCTTGCCGTGCCTCAACTCCTGGGCGTGATCCACGGTGCCGCCCATCGCGGCAGCGATTGCCTGGTGTCCTAAGCAAACCCCAAGTATCGGAACTTCGTCGAGTAGGCCGGCGATGAGCTTCATCGACTCACCTGCGGCCTCGGGCCGACCCGGGCCGGGCGAGACAACGAGGTGGGTTGGCTCGATCTCGCGGGCCTGGTCGAGATCGACAGCGTCGTTGGTTCTAACCACCACCTCGGCCCCGAGGATGCGTAGGGCCTGCACGAGGTTGTAGGTGAAGGAGTCGTAGTTGTCCACCAGCAACACCCGGCTCATAGCCCACCAGCCGCGGTCTCGAGGGCGCCGCGCATGGCGCCAGACTTGGAGAGGACTTCCTCCCATTCCGTCTCGGGCACGCTGTCGGCCACGATGCCGGCCCCGGCTTGATAGGTGTACCGGCCGCTGCCCATCACAATGGTGCGGATCGCAATCGCCTGATCCATTGTGCCGCCGTGGCCGAAATAGCCCACCGTCCCTGCGTAGAGGCCACGAGTGACAGGTTCCATTTCCTGGAGCAGCTCGAGAGCCCTGATCTTGGGGGCTCCGACCACCGTTCCCGCCGGAAAGGCCGCGGCGAACAGGTCGAAGGCATCGTTGCCTGGTTCCAGGATCCCCGCCACGCCACTCACCAGGTGGATGACATGGCTGTATCGCTCGATGGCCCGATAGGGGTCGACCTTGATCGACCCCGGCACCGCCACCCTGCCCAGGTCGTTCCGGGCCAGATCGACCAGCATCACGTGCTCGGCCGCCTCCTTGGCATCGCCGAGCAATTCCTCCTCGGCGATGCGATCCCGAGATTCGTCGTTGTGCCGGGGCCTCGTCCCCGCAATCGGTCGTAGCTCCGCGGTCGTCCCCCTCAGTCGGACCAACGCCTCCGGCGATGATCCGATCACCTTGGTCTCACCGAGATCACAGAAATACATGTAAGGGGACGGGTTGAGAAGACGGAGGCCCCGGTAGACAGTGAATGGGTCGAGATCGGTCTCGCCGGTGAAACGCACCGAAGGGACGATCTGGTAGACGTCGCCCTCAGCGATGTGATGACGGCTGCGTTGGACCACCGACTCGTACTGCGCGCTTGTCCATCGAGCCAGAGGGGGCTTCGAAGTGGCCCTGCCGGAGCAGCCCAGAAACGCCACTCGAGAGCAGGCGCATCACTTCGCGACGGAGGTCGAGACGGTCCGCTTCGGGCCCGTCGTGAAGAAGGGCGGCGCGTCGGCTCAAATGATCGAAGACGATGACGCTCGGTGGCCCGTACAACTGGATCTCGGGCTGGGAGGACGGGGGCGGCGGCGACCCGGCGAGCCGATTCGCGACATCGAACCCCACAGCTCCGACCAACCCGCCGTGGAACGGGATCGACGTCGACAGAGGGCCCGGCGCCGGCGCCTCCACCAGCGTCTTACGAAGCCCATCCATCAAGCCCTGCATCGAACCATCGGTCTCTATCCGGGTGCTCCCGGCCTGGATGGTTCGGCCGTCACTGCGGACGTCGAGACCGGGGCCGAATCCGATGAACGAGAAACGCCCGACTTGGTCGCCCTGCTCGACGCTCTCGAGCAGGAACCGCGGGCCCAGAGGGCCGAGCTTGAGATACACCGAGGTCGGCGTGTCCAGATCGGCCGGGATGTCGAAGATGTTGTTCATGGCTCCTCCGCCGGTCCAGCGGTTGGGCCTCGAACGAAGAAACCCATCCGCCGGATACCGGAGATGGGTTCGAGTTGATCAGAGAGCGGGGACTATCCGACCGAAGCCACCTCCGGCGCGCGCCAAGTCCACCACCAGGTATGACCGGCCCGCGAGATGCTCGTTCGGCTCATCCGGGCGGAACGCTACGCCCCACCCATTGATCAGTCAAGAGGGAGCGGTGATCAGCCCCCGACGCGGTTCATCCCGAGAATGACCTGCTCCACATCCTCGGGCGCGACGGGCGGGTAGAAGACCATCGTGTAGAGATCACAGCGCTCTCCTGGCGCCTCGAACCAGCCGGCAACCCAAGTCCCGTCGTCGTGGGGGCCAACCACGCCGTCGGTGCCGTCGATGGACACCACGCCCTTATCCCCCGGCCAATCGACGGCGGGTAGTGAGCCCCGGATCAGGGCAATGGCGACCTCCTCGCCTTGGCCCCACAGCGTTGCGCTGCTCCCAGGGACCGATGTCCAGACGTCAGGCTCGATCTCGGCCGGGTCGAGCACCGCCGCACCGACTCCCGCGGGCAAGAAGGAGACCTGGTACGGGGGCGATGGGCACTCCACCGGGGGGGCGGTGGTCGACACCGATTCGCCGGAAGTGGTTGGCGGAGCGAGCGAGGTGGTTGTCGTGTCAGACCCGGCGGACGAGCAGGCGGAGACCAGCAGGAGGAGAATGAGGAGAGAGCGCTTCATCCGCCGCCGGATGATATGGCGGTGGGCGCCACAAATCAGCCGGTGGAGGAACTACCCCCGGCGCCAACCGACGACCTCGCTTCGATCGGGGCGAGGTCTTCGACCGCCGGCCCATGCAACACCCTGCCGTCGGTGTCGAACCGGGACCCGTGACAGGGGCAATCCCAGCTCCGCTCCGCGCTGTTGAATTCGACCTGACACCCCAGATGAGTGCATACGGGTGACACCGACTGGACCGTTCCATCCTCCGCCCGGTACGCGGCGGCCTTTCGACCGTCGATTGTCACGACGTCACCAGTGCCCCTGGGCAGATCGGCCAAATCGATCAGATCGGAGCCGAGCACCCGATCGGTGACCAGGCTCTTCACCACACGAGCGTTCGCCTTCAGGAGGTCGGGAGCGCCCTGCTTGAGGGCGAGGCGCTTGGAATCGAACACCCCGGACCACGGGTTGACGCGTCCCATCGCGAGATCGGCGATGATCGCCGCGGCGATGGTCCCGTTCGCCATCCCCCATTTGGCAAACCCGGTGGCCATGAAGACGCGGCCCGATGAGCCGATCGGCCCGACATAGGGAAGGCCATCGACGCTCCGATAATCCTCCGCCGACCAGCGATACTCCACGGCTGAGACGCCGAAGCGCTCACCGGACCAGCTCTCCAAGGCCTCATACCGCTGCCTCGTGTCTTCGGGCTCACCGACCGGATGGGACTCGCCACCGACGATGATGTAGCCATCGGCGGCCGCACGTATCGAGCGGAGGGGCTGGTCGACGCTGATATACATGCCATCCATTGGCTTGGCGTCTGACCTGAAGGCGACCGCATAGGACCTCGACGCAGTCATCCTGGCCAGATAGAGGCCGGTGTCGATGAACGGGACGTGGGAGGCGAGCACGATCACTCCGGCAGTGATGGAGCCACGATTGGTGGTCACCCGACCAGATCGCGCGTCGACCTCGAGTGCCCGGGTGTTCTCGAACACCGCGCCACCCTCTGCCAGCAGCCCGTGCATGAGGCCGAGGCAATAGTTGCGCGGGTGAAATTGAGCCTGATCGGCAAGACGGGCCGCGCCGGCGATCTCGAAGGGAAGCTCGGACTCGGTGACGAACTGAATGTCGAGCCCGGCTCTCCGGCCCGCCTCCACTTCCTCCTCGATCGCAGCCAACTCGTCGGGTGACTCGGCGTAGGTGTATGCGGGCGCGGTGCGCAGATCACATTCGATGCTCTCATCGGCCACCCGGCGCCGGATGATCTCCAGACCTTCCAGGTTGGCTTTGGCGTATCCGGACGCAACCTGGTCACCCCATGCGCGGGACAGCTCGGAGTAGACGGTCGATTGCAGGGCGGTGATCTTTGCGGTGGTGAGCCCGGTCACTCCCGAACCGACCCGGCGCGCCTCGATCACAGCCACGGTGAGGCCCTGCTCGGCCAGGAGGCGGGCGGTGGTCAGACCGGTGATCCCGGCGCCGATCACGAGAGCCTGCACCTTCATGTCTCCCCGCAAGACGGGCATCACCGGCCACTCGGAAGTCGCCATCCACAACGACGGGTTCCTCACCAGCGCGTGAGGATCACCTTCCGCGTTCGTCTCCATGACCTGCCCACATACCCTCCGCGGCGAGGGAACGAAACCAGAATCAAGACGCGGGCGGGTCCTCGGGCTGGAGGATGTCGACGAGGCCGGTCAGCCTCAGCAGTTCCTTGAGACGAGGTGGCGCAATGAGACGCATCGCCACGCCCTCGTCGAGGAGCCGCTGATAAGTGGTCACCAAGAGCCCGATGCCTACCGAGTCCACGAAACCCACGTCGCTCAGGTCGACCACGATCTCACCCACGTCTCGGGCCCGAGCCGCTTGGATCTCATCGCGAAGCTCACCAACCGTCGCAAGGTCGAGACTTCCCGCGAATGCGATCGTCTCCGACCCGCTCCCACCGGTGCCCGACGGCCCCAAATCGCCCAGCGGGACATCGAACTGCGCCCGGAAATCCGCCCACCGCATCGGCTCCTCGCCGCTGTCGACCTGTCGGGTGAACTCTCCGAGGAACCAATCGCGGAACAAGACGTATTCGAGTGGCGTCGTGAGGGTGATGAGGTGGTCTCCCTCCCGGGTGAACCGATCGACTTCGGCGAGCATCGAGCGGAGATCACGCGCCGCCGGCCCCACCGAAGCCGGCAGTCGAAACGTCAAATCCGCTGTCTCCTCCCCCCGTCCCGCGGCCAGCCGCAACTGCTCCCACGTCGGGTCGCCTGCATCGCCGAATTGGGCGCCGAGTCTCTCCACCAGATCGAGAAGTCGATTCGGGACGGACTCTGGAGATTCCGATATCCTCATGATCTCGAGCTCGCGTTGTATGGCCTCCTGGTGAGCCGACGCCTCCTGCCAGACGCGGACGGGAACCCCGAGGAGGCGGACCGACGCCAGGGTCTCTTCGCTCATCGCTCTTCCTCGTCATCCAACTCGAACCAGACGGTCTTCCCCGTATCGGACGGATCGAACCCCCATCGATCGGCCATCGCCTCGACGATGTGGAGCCCACGGCCGGTTGGAGAACCGGGGCCGTAGTTCTTCATGATCGGTGGGTTGGTATTCCCATCCGTGACCGACACCCGAATCCCGCGTGACACCTGCGATGCCTCGAGCTCGATGTGGGTTCTTGCATGCAATATCGCGTTGGTCACGATCTCGGCGGTGAGCAACGACAGGCGGTCGACATCTGTCGACTCCACGAAATCGAGGGCTACGACGAAATGACGCGCCCGAGGCACCGAATTCGGCACTGGTCTCAGCGACAGACGAGCACGCCGTCGGGCCTCGCGCGACGTCTGCGACCCTGAAGAATTGGAGCGAAGCTCCTCGAAACGACCTGGTGCCATGCGGAGGGCTCCTTGCCGCTCGCCTGGTCACAAAGGCTAGTGTGCCGCGCGCCGGGTAGGCGTCCGTTCGACCCGGCGCCTAGGGGGGCCAGTGCCCGGTGATCGATTCATCGAGTTGGCGACCGCACAGGACCGAAGGGTTCTCGACATCCTGTTTCGTCACGCCAGTGAGGCGGTGACCGTCCAGGACAGGTCGGGCAACCTGCTCTACGCAAACGATGAGGCGGCGCGGATCGTCGGGTTCCAAAGCGGTGCGGAGCTGATCTCGACCCCTTCGGACCAGATCATCGGTCGTTTCGAGATGATCGACCGAAGCGGGGCGCCTCTCCCCATGGAGAGCCTCCCCGGCCGGAGGGTCATGGCCGGTGCGCCGGTCGCCGACACGGTCATCGGCTATCGCCGCCAAGGCTCACCCCGGGTTCGCTGGTCCAGGGTTCGGGCGAGCCCGATCAAGAACGACGCCGGTGAAGTCGTGCTCGTGCTCAATTTTTTCCAGGACATCACTGCCCAATTCCGTCGCGAGGAGATCCAGGACCTCCTATACACGGTCTATGAGGCCTTGGGATCGTCACTGGACAGAGACGAGAACCTGCAGGAGCTCGCTCAGGCCCTGGTCCCCCGCATGGGGTCCTGGTGTGCCGTGCACCTGGTGGAGCAAGGCGCCCTCATCCCGGTGGCAATGGTTCATCCGGGCCATGACGATGCCCGGAAGCTCGTCCACATGAGCCCACCCAGCCCGATCTCACTCGAGGATCCGGACCGGATGCAGGCGCGCGTCGCGAAGACCGGGAAACCGGAGCTGGTCGAGAGGATCACCGAGGAGATGCTCCAGGAGGCGGAGGCGAAGTCGGGATCAGACCTCGTCGAGATCGTTCGCGCCCAGGGTCTGAATTCCATCGCCTGTGTCCCGATATCGATAGGTCGCCGCGTGATTGGCACTCTCGCTCTGGCCCGGAGCTTCCCCGACCCAGAGTTGGACATGGCCGACGTCGACGTGCTGGGCGCGGTCGCTGATCGCGCCGCAGGGGCACTGGAGAATGCGGGTCTGTATCAACAGCAGCGTGAGATCGCCGACACCCTGCAGGCCGTGCTCACCCCCAAGACGCTTCCCGAGGTGCCGGGCTTCGAGTTGGCAGCTCGCTATCGACCCCTATCGCTTGTCGGGCACGTGGGCGGGGACTTCTACGACGTGTTCCCAATCGCAGATGGGCGAACGGCGCTCCTGGTCGGAGACATCGCCGGGAAAGGCGTCGAAGCGGCCGCCGCAGTCGGGCTGGCTCGCTACACCCTGCGGTCGACGATTGCGCTTGACGCCACCGCGACCACGGTGATCACGAGGTTCAACGAGTCGCTTCTCGAGGAAGAGCAGATGTGCACCCTGGCCTATGTGATCTTGGAGGATCATGGGGATCGGTTCAGGGTGCGGGTCACGCTGGTAGGGCATCCCCCTCCGATCGTCATCACCGCAGGGGGGATGGTGGAGAGGCTCGGTGAGCCGTGCCCACCCGCCGGGGTCCTCCCCACCCTGGTCCCGGTCGAACAGGAGAGATGGCTGGAGCCGGGTGACACCATGGTCCTCTATACGGACGGCTTCGCATTTCCGGGGCTCAACCCACCCGAGAGCGTCGAAGTCGCCTTGGCGAAATGCGACAAAGGAGAGCTCGATCAGCTCCTCGACCAAATGCTTTCCTTGCTTCTGGCCGACATGAGGTCCGGTGGTGCCCGCGACGACATCGCCCTCGTTGCTCTCAGGGCGCGACCAGACCCGCTCGGTTGAGGCACCCTCTGGGGAAAGTGCCACTTGCTAGGGTTGGGCCCGCCCTCCGATCAAGTCAGAGCGGCGCGCTCTTTGCAGGTGTATTGGTGACGTTGCAGGAAACCTCGCGTTTTCGACATGAAGCCTTGCCTTACGGTTCGTCGATGCGGTTGGCGGAGCAGATCAGTGGTTTTCTCCGCCCCGCCCTCGCCGCCGGAGACCCGATCTTGATCGCGGTCCAGTCAGACAAACACGCAGGGATACGAGAGGCCCTGGATGGCGATCAAGGTCATCTAGACATCGTCCCCATGGAGGAGGTGGGCCGAAACCCGGGTCGTCTCATCTCGTTGTGGCACGACTTCGTGGAGAGAAACGGGAGGGCCGATCGGGCGGTGTGGGGAGTGGGCGAGCCCATCTACCCGGGACGAGACGCTGCCGAGCTGGTGGAGGGCCAGATCCACGAGAGGCTCCTCAACGAGGCGTTCGCCGGCTCACGTTTCCCTTTGCGCGTCGGATGCCCCTATGACACATCTTCGCTGCCGGCCGGGGTGATCGTTGAGATGGAGCGCTCGCACCCGTCGATCGGCACCGGTCTCAGCTCTTGGGAGAGCAGACAGTTTCAGGCGGGCAATGGTTTGGGGGGCCCACCACTTCCCCCGGCTCCGATGAATGACGATGCCTTCGTGCCATTCAGCACCGAGGGTCTGCGCGGGTTGCGGAGACACCTGGCCATCGCCGCTCGCAAGGTCGGCGTCGCCAAGGGCCGGATCCCCGACCTCTTGCTTGCTATCGACGAGATCGCCTCTAACAGCATCCTCTACGCCGGAGGCGGTTCACTCGGCGTCTGGGCCGAGGGCGGACGCCTCGTCTGTGAGGTACGCGACCGAGGGTTCATCGATAACCCTCTCGTCGGCCGTCGACGTCCTCGCGCCACCCAAGAAAGAGGCCGAGGGATCTGGTTGGCCCACCAGGTGGCCGACCTGCTCCAACTTCGTAGCTATCCGACCGGCACCACGGTCCGGATCATGTTCGATTGCGATCTGGCCCCCGACCTCAGATCCATCGCCGCCGTTTGGCGATGAGCAGAGTCCCGCCCGCGAGGAGGAGCATGACCGCGATCGTCACCCAGAACATCCACGGCTGCTCGAAGAGGCCCACCTTGAAGTTCATGCCCATGATCCCGGCGATCACCACAGCCGGCAGCAGCAGCACCGAGACGATCGTGAGCCGCTTCATGATGTCGTTGGTGGCCTGGGCGGTACGGGTCATGAAGATGTCGAAGGAGCCGACGATCATCTCTCGAGCGGTATCCACCGTGTCGATCGCTTGCTGAAGCCGATCCTCGAGACGTTTGTAGTCCTCGACCGCTTCGGCACCGATCAGCGCGTCGGACCGAGGGTGACTGAGCAGCCCGAGCACTTGGCGATGAGAGCTCAGCGTGCTGCGCTGGTTGCGGACCCGGGTGCGGAGACCCTGGAATCGTTCGAGCAAGTCCTCCTCATCTGGGGGCTTGGTCAGGATTTCCTCATCCAGATCGTCGATCTCCGTTTGGAGGTTCTCGATCACCCGGAAATAGCCCGATATCTGCCAATCGAGCACCATGGACAAGAAGGATGGGCCATTCAGGTCGCCGAGACCGGTGTCACCGTGAAACGGCTTGTTGAACTCGTCGACGAGATCCAAGCTCACCCTGATGCAGGGTGACCACCCAATTGGGGCCAACCAGGCAATGCAGTGGCATGGGCTCGGGATCGGGGCCTTCCCGAACCGCAGTCACTGCCAGTTGCAGGATGCTGTTTCGGTGGAGAAGCGCCGGTGTGGTGTCCAACTCGATGTCCGAGACTATGTCGGCGAGGCCGAGCCTCTCCCAAAGTGGGCTCAGATCGCCGGCGCACTCCAGATCGACATCCGCCCAGAGCAGGTCCTTCTTCCCCAAATCGGAGGGCATCGAGTCGAGCCGGACCGGGGCATCATCACCATTACCGCTGTAAAGCCAAATGCGGCTACCCGGCTCATCCGTCGGGGATGGGCTGGCTGAGGTACGATCAGACGCGAGTTCGCGTCCTGCTGCGGGAACAGTGGATGTCGACACGGGGCGGCCGCTTACCCTGTATTTGACATTGGCAAACTAGGGCGGACGCCCGAGGGGGTCGCATCTTGGAGTTGGGGCCACAGTTCAATTTGGAAACGAGTCGCATCGGGTCCCACGACGTCATCGCGGTCAAAGGTGAGATCGACCTCGCCACCGCTCCTCACCTGGAGGAGGCACTGGCGAAATTCTCTGGCAAGGAAGTCCTGGTCGATCTGCGCAAGACCGAATTCATGGACTCGGCCGGTCTCAAGGTGTTGATCTCGCAACGGGTGCGTCTCGAGGAATCAGGCGGGGCGTTGCGTTTGGTACTCGGAGAGGGTCCTGTGCTGCGTCTTCTCGAGCTCGCTGGCGTTCGAGACACCTTTCCAATACGTCCCACCATCGACTCGCCCGACGCCTAGCCGATCGCCTCAGACAGCAGCCATCCTCACATCGAGCCCGGCCCGCCGCCGCAGGTGGAGCAACGCCAGCTCGGTTGCTCCGGCCCGGATCTCCTCCGGCTCGCCCGAAAGGACGATGTGGTGGACCTTCACGGAGCGGTTGTCGGCCACCGCGATGAACACCGTCCCCACCGGGACGTGCTCCTGAGGGTCCGTCGTCGCAATCGGGAAACCGGGGAACGTGTTTCCCCGGTTCGTCGAAGTGGTAAGTGGACCTTGAAACATGAAGGCGTGAGGCCTTCGACGCCAGGAAAAAGGAGTGCGTCATGCAGGATCCCACCCAGACGAAGTGGGAAGGCCGCTGGGACCAGCTCAAGGGCAAGGCCCGGCAGGCTTGGGGCGACCTAACCGACGATGATCTCGATGTTGCCGAGGGCAACTACGAGGAGTTGGTCGGTCGCATCAAGGAGAAGACCGGTGAGTCTGCTGAGGAGATTCAGAGACGGCTGGACGAGTTCAGCGACTCGAATCTCTGAGTCGACCTAGAAACCGCGCTGGAGCCACCCCTGAGGGTGGCTTCGGCCGTTTGAGAGGTCTAAGAAATGGCACGAACAGTCGCTGATCAGCTCCTCGATCGACTCGAGGAGTGGGGCATTCGCACGATCTTCGGCTACTCCGCCGACGGCATCAACGGGATCCTGGGCGCGCTCGACCGCGCCGTAGAGCGATTCGATTTCATCCAACCCCGTCACGAGGAGATGGCCGAAATGGTCAACAGCGGTGAGCGGGTGGCGATCCGCCACTACTACCCACGGTGGGCTGACCCGAGGCTGATCGTGTGTGTCCTCAACAACGGCGACCTCAACATGGTCACCTGGGAGATGAGGGCTTTCGAGGGGAATCCCAGGTACGAGGAATCCCAGGAGGTGCCGTCGTTCCCATACGCCGAATTCGCCGAGATGATCGGGCTGCGGGGGATCAGAGTGGAGAAGCCCGAGGAGGTGGGACCAGCCTGGGATCAGCTGCTCGAGGCGGACCGGCCCTCGCTCCTGGAGGTGGTGTGTGACCCTGATGTCCCCACGATTCCACCCCATGTGACTCTCGACCAGTTCGGAAAGTACATGTCGGCGCTGCTAAAAGGTGACTCCGAAACGCTTGGAGTCGTCTGGCAGTCCGCTCGGCAGGGGTGGCAGGCACTCACGACACGCTGAGCAAGAGACAGGAGCAAATCATGAGAATCCGAACGATGGCAGTCGCCTTGGCCGCTGCGCTCGCCCTGGGAGCATGCGCCGATGCGAGCACGGATGGGACAGTTGACGATACGACGGGCGACACTTCGGTTGCCACCACCGGATCGGACGGGACGGAACCGGCAGGTGGCCTCGAGGCCATTGCCGAGCTCGAGGACGACATCGATGCCCTGTCCGATGCCATCTCAGAGTCGGAGCCGGGACGAGGATCTGAGCTCGGCATGGGACACCCTCAAAACTGAGCTCGCCGCCACGATTGCGTCGTTTCGGGATGAAGGTGCCATGGCCAGGGAGGAGATCGAGTCCGACCTGGATGCGTTCCAACAAGAGCTCGACGAGTTGGATGTGGACGAGAGCGTCCGTTCGGCGTGGGATGAACTGCGCTCCCAAGTCGAGCAATTGACGGCTAGCTGACCCTCGGCGACCTGCTTCACCGCCGGCGCCATGGCGGGCTTCACGTCCTTCCGTAGGGCGAGCCAGGCAAGCATCACCATCACCAAGCTGTAGACCACGAGCGCCACGATGAGCGCGAGGCCAGCCGGCTGCCCACGGAAGATCACGTCCTGGAGCCCGGCGATTCCGTACGTGGCGGGTACCAGATAGGAGACCCAGCGGACCGGGACCGTGAGTTGGTCCAGAGGAAGAACGAAGCCGGTGAAGAAGATCGACACGAGCAGCACCACCATCGAGTACTGAACTGCCTGGCTGTCGGTTTTGGCCAGACCGGAGAGGGCGAAGCCGAGGCCGAGCGAGGCGAGGATCACGAGGGACACGGTCAACGCGAGAGACCAGATGGGCCCCGCGATCTCGACGCCGAGCAACAGCATCGTGGCGGTGAGCCCGGTGGCCAGGATCAACCCGAGGACGAGAAACGACAGGTACTTGCCCGACATCGCCTCTCTGACTGTCAAAGGCGAGACCCGGAACATCTCCGTCATCCCCAGCTCTCGTTCGCGCACCAGTGACAGCGCAGCGAAGGTGAGAGAGAGGTGCTGAACCAACAGGATCAGAACCCCCGGTGCGTAATAGGCAGCCTGTGAAGGCGGTTGCTCGGTTATCGAGCTGGTCTCGACGGTGAAGGGGCTCACCAACAAGCTCGGATCGACATCCGGTGCCTGTTCGAGGGCATCGGCCAGCGGACCCTCTGTCTGACTCAGCTCGGTGCGGGCCTGATCGACGACCGCGGTGAGTACTTCCTGATTGATCTGATCGACCGAGAGACGGGCAAGGAGGTCGATGCTGCCGGTGATGACCGGGTCGATCTGCGAGTGCAGGATCGAGAAGGTGGCCTGCTCCCCCTGCTGCAAGGCTTCGAGACCATCCTCGGGGGCGACTAGAACCAGGTCGATCTCTCCTGCAACCAGGCTGGCTCGGGCCGAATCGAGATCGTCGGTCACGTCGATCAGGTCGATGCCTTCCCCGAAAGCCTCGTCCAGCTCTTCGGGGTCGACGCCGATGACCGCCCCTGTCTCCTCGGCCACGATGACTGTCCGAAAAGCCTCCGGTGTCTCCCGATAGCCGAGACCGAAGAGAAGGAGGATGAGAAAGGGGCCGAGAACAAGGGTGGCGATGAGCCGCGGCTGGCGCCAGACGGTCACGAGCTCTTTGCGGACGAAAGCGAGGCTTCGGGTCAGGGATCTCATGCCGCTCGGTCAGCCCGTCAGAGGCCGATTCCTCTTCTGAGTCTGTCTCTTCGCTCCGGTCGCGGGCGGCCGCCACCAGTTCCACGAACACGTCGTCGAACGGGGGTAGATAAGCCTCCGATCGCTCCGGGGTGAGCCCCCGCTCTCTCGCCCAATCTGCGACGGTAAACGAGATGTCCCCGGCATCGTCTCCGACGAGTCGCACGCTGTGATCGTCGAGCCAGGTCACTTTGCTGACTCCATCGGCGCGGGCGAGGGAGACCAGATCATCACGAGCCGGCGGAGAGGTGAAGACGACATCGAATAGATCCCCGCCATAAGCACGCCGACGCAGGCCGTTTGGGGTGTCAATGGCCACGACCCGTCCCCCGGCGAGCACTCCGACCAGGTCGCAGTATGCAGCCTCGCCGACGTATTGAGTGGTGACCATCAGAGTCGAGCCCTGTTCGGACAACTGCTCGAAGTGGTCCCAGAACTTCTTCCGCAGAATGGGGTCGATGCCAGCGGTCGGCTCGTCGAGAAATAGCAATTCGGGACCGTGGATGAGAGTCGCCGCCAGCGAGAGTCGTCTCTTCTCACCCCCGGAGGCACTACGAAGCAGTCGGTCCATCTCCGCTCCGAGATCGAGCAGATCGACCACGGCGTCGACCCGGCTCCTTCTCTGAAGAGGAACTCCGAACAACGACGCGGCGAAGTTGAGGTTCTCCCGAAGAGTCAGGTCGGGGTAGAACACCGAGTCCTGGGCCATGTAACCGATGCGCGATCTCGTCTGGGAGGTAAAGCCGGACGGGTCTTCACCGAGAACCGAGATCGAGCCAGAGTCGGGTGCGAGCAGACCGGTCATCAGCCGGACCGTGGTCGTCTTTCCCGAGCCGCTCGGTCCGATGAGGGCCACGATCCGGCCTCTCGCTACCTCGAGATCGAGGTCGAACACGCCGGCGTCCTCGTCGAAGTGCTTGGTGAGGTCCGAGGCGATGACTGCGGTATCGGTCGGCATGGGGGCGGCCTCTAATTACCCGCTGGCGCACGGTACAACCAGGGGTTTGCGTTTGGCCGCGGGTCAGCCGCGGGTAAGGAATGCACGAACGCAAAAGGAGGCTGTCTTGGCACGAGGCGGAATCATCTGGACGATCGTGGGCGTATTGCTCATAATCGCCCTGGTGATCTAGATCTTCTAGAACGAAACAACGAGAAACAAGAGAGAGGCGGGCCTGCGAGGGCCCGCCTCTCTCATTTGGCCCCTATCAATTGGCCCGGGTCGGGATGAAGCTGAGCTTTCCGTCGGTCTCCAAGACGGCGTACTCGATATCGGCGAGATCGCCATAACCGTCCAAACGGGCTGCCTCTTTCACCTCGTCGAGCGTCATCCGCTCTCGTTTCAAACGGTCCTGCAATGGCTTCCCCGAGCGGACCACGATCACCGGATCACCGACGAGAACATGTCTCGCCGACCCCGACCGCCGCTCCCACAGGTCGGCGAGGACTGTCCACCCCACGAAGACCGACACCACGACGATGGCGCCGGTGACCGACATGTCCTCCTGAGTGACCCCCTGTTGAACCATGTCCCCGATGACGACCACCAGGAGCAGGTCGAGCGGGGTCAACTCGGAGAGGGATCGTTTGCCGGTGCCCCGGACCACCAGCCAGAGAAACCAATACACAACCGTCGCACGCACCAATATCTCCATGCTTACCTCCTCAGGGCATGACCCAGGTGGTGAAATCCACCGATACCAGGCTCTCGCCGTCGACCTCGAGCGCTGCCGACCCGGATCTGGCCCATTGCACCGATGGCTCGAGACGGGCATCCGCAGCGACACGAAGCGTGGGCTGATCGGGTGGGACTTCGAATTCCCACCAAGTCCACTGATCGGTGCTGAAAGACGCCGAGGGCGTCGGTTCCAGGCCGTTGAAATCGAAGATGGCCATATAGGCGGTGGCCAGCCGCAATGTGACGATTGCCGGTAGCGGTGAGCCGTCCGTGGACGAGATCTCGACAGCAAACGGCGTTGCCAGACCCGGCCGGGTGACCTGGGCCCGCAGCACCTCGACGGAATAGCCGCTGCCCTCCGCGCCACGGTGCCACTGCGCACACCGAGCAGGCTCGATCCTGCCAGCAGCAACATGCCGAAGATGAAGGTGAAAGCGGCGATGCGGAGGATGCGTTCCGCCTTGGACTCGGGCGCGTCGGGGGGAATGGTGGTCGTGGTCGGCTCAGTGGTGGCTGGGATGTCTGCTCCCTGTCTGGGTCGGGCACAGTTACCCGGCGACTTTACTTCCCTAACCGTTCGTGTGCCCGGTTTGGGACCCTCGCCGCTGGGGAAATCGAGGGTCGATCATGACCTCGATCGAATCCATCTCCCTCGCCGCCGAGGCCGGGCTCACCTACATCACCGACGAGACCCCGGGTCTGCGCAGGATCCGTCGCGGTCGCGGCTTCTCGTACTCAGACCCGAAAGGGAACACAATCAACGGCTCGGTTCGAAAGTGGATCGACTCGCTGGTCATCCCGCCGGCCTGGGACGACGTGTGGATCTCACCAGACCGCTCGGGTCATATCCTGGCGACTGGCTACGACAAGGCTGGCCGCAAGCAGTACATCTACCACCCGCTGTGGGAGGAGACCCGCGACGAGGTGAAATTCGAGCGCATGGGCGAGTTCGGCCGGCGTCTCACACGACTGCGTCGCCGCACCGATTCCGAGTTGTCACGTTCCGGGCTGTCCCGGTTGAAGGTCACCGCCCTCGCTGTCGCTGTGATGGACCGGACTCTCATCCGGGTTGGAAACCGGAGGTATGCCAACGAGAACGATGCGTACGGGCTCACCACGATCACTTGCGAGCATGTCGAAGTCGATGGGCTCCACGTCCATCTCGAGTTCGCTGGGAAAGGCGGGGCCGACCACCAGCTGGTGTTCGAGGACCGGCGTCTCGCGGGTCTGATCTCGAAATGCCAGGAGCTCGGCGGCCAGACCTTGTTCGGTTACGAGACCCCGGAAGGTGTCGCCGCCATAAGCTCCACCGACGTGAACGCATATCTCGCCGAAACGATGAGGGGGCCGTTCACGGCCAAGGACTTCCGCACCTGGGGTGCCAGCACCGCAGTCGCCGAAGAGCTGATGACCGGGCCCGAAGATGGCGACGAGGACAGTCGATTGCTCCGGGCCATCGACACCACGGCGGAGAAGCTCGGTAACACCCGGGAGGTGTGCCGTAGCTCGTATCTACACCCGGTCATCGCCGAGTCATTTCACACCGGCGCGCTTGCCGATGCCTGGGCGCGCTCCCGACGCGGGACCTGGCTGGGCCGGGGCGAGTCGACCGTCAACCGCGTCATCGCCGACGTGACGTGAGCGCACAGTCGCCGCAACCCGGCCCTGCTGGCCGGTCGCCGGCTGGACAGGACGCCGGTCGCGGCAACCTCGATATCGGGATGATCGCGCCCGATCAGCCACTCCTATCCGCCAGCCGGATACGGGCCCTGGGAGAGAGTCACCCACGACCTCACCGAGCAGTTGGTGAGGATGGGTCATCAGGTGACCCTGTTCGCAGCGGCGGGATCGGTCACCTCGGCTCGATTGGTGGAGACAGTCGAGGCACCGCTCGACGCGAGTTCCGCCGACCCACGCCTCGAAGAAGCAGAAGCATCTCTCCATCGCCCTGGAGGCAGCTGGGGAGGGGCGCTTCGATGTCGTCCACTCCCATCTCCACGTGCACGCGCTGGTCTTCAGCCGTTTGATCCAGACCCCCATCGTCACCACCCTGCACGGTGTGGCCTGGGACACGGCGACCCATCCACTCCTGCTGCGATACGCCGAGATGCCTTTCGTCTCGCTGAGCGAGAGGGAGCGGGAGTTCCTCCCGGCGCTCAATTACGTCGCGACCATTCCCAACGGAGTCCGCACGGGCGACATCCCGGTGGGCCACGGCGACGGTGGCTATCTGGTGTTCGCCGGTCGGATGGCGCCCGAGAAGGGCCCCGATCTCGCCATCGAGACCGCCCGGGCGGCCGGACTGCCGCTGCGTCTCGCCGGGATCGTCGAGGAACGGCACCGCGATTTCTTCGAAGCCCGCGTCCTGTCGGCGGTATCAGAGGATCTCGAGTACCTGGGACCGCTGGACAGGGAAGATCTGTGGCGTCTGCTCGGAGAGGCCCATGCCGCAGTGATGCCACTCCGCTGGCACGAGCCGTTCGGGCTGGTGGCGGTGGAGAGTCTGGCGACCGGCACCCCCGTGGTGGGATGGCGAATGGGGGCACTACCCGAGATCGTGGAGGACGGCGTCACCGGATTCCTGGTCGACGACGTGGCCGGAGCGGTCGGCGCGATCGAGCGAGTCCATGAGATATCTCGAGCGCATTGCCGGGATGCTGCCGAGAGCCGCTTCGCCGACACCGTGATGGCCGGGGCCTACTCCGAGGTCTACGGGCGATTGGCCGCTACGACATCTGTGCCAGGACGTCGGTGACCGGAACGGTCGCCACTTTGATGCCGTAATCGGCGTACCCATAGGGCAGGATCAGCCGGCCGTCATGGATCATGCTCCCGCACGAGTAAACGACGTCAGGAACGTATCCGATCGACTCGTCTTCGGAGGGCTCCAACAGCGGCGTGGTCAAACGGCCCAGGACCTTGGTCGGCTCGTCCAGGTCGAGCAGGACTGCTCCGAGGACGTAGCGCCTCATCGGGCCCACACCGTGAGTTATCAGGAGCCATCCTGCCTCGGTCTCGACCGGTGACCCGCAATTCCCCGTCTGGATCGCCTCCCAACCTTGCTCCGGCACAGGACGACCTCCGCGTTGCCCCAATGACGGATGTTGTCGCTTCGCATGACGAAGGTGGTCTCCTGGTCGTGCCGGGACACCGCGGCGAACTCCCCCCGGATCTTCCTCGGGAACAGGGCGAGACCCTTGTGATAGGCGGTCGGCCCACTCATGGTTGTCATACGGAAATGGTGGAAGTCCTTGGTCATGATCAACTGGGGAAGGATTCGCATTCCGTCATATGCGGTATAGGTGGCGTAGTAGGTCACCTCGCCGTCGTCGTCGGTAAAGCAAACGAACCTGGCGTCCTCCATCCCGCGGCTCTCTGCAGGCGCTGCCGGCGAGATCAGATGCTCGGAGATGGGGAGGTCGGGATCGAAACGGACCTCGTAACTGGACGCTGACAGCCAGTGCACCATCCGGACCGTGTCTGCGACGAGGATCGGCTCGAGGTCGGAGTCCGCCGTCGTCGGGATGGCATCGAGGAGCTGTGCCGGGGTGAACTCCACAGGCAACAGGGCCAGGATCCGGTCCGACACCTCATTGGCGAAACCCAGTTCGGCCAGCTTCAGAGTGAAGGACAGACGCTGATAAATGGGCTCGGTTCGCTCACCGTTGTCGGCAAACGGCGACCTCGGGTCGAACTCCAGGTTGCCGTCCGACCTCACGCGGCCGGTGAACAACGCCACCGAGGAGATGTGGCCCTCACCGATCGCCCGTGCACTCATCACGAACGGCTGCGACCCGCCGCTCGCCTCACCAAAGGGGACCATCGAAGGGTTGGTCAGGGCGGCGCCTTCATAGGCGTAGCCGAGGGTCAGATAGGCGCCGACCAGGAGGCGAATCTCGGGGTCGTCCACGGAACGCAGTCGTCCGTCTCGCTCGGCTGCCATCCCGAAATGCCCCAACCAAACCGCCTCGATATCACGATGACGTCCTGCTGCCCGTTTTCGTGCCTCGTCCAGAAGTCGAGCCTGATCAGCGGGGGCGAGGTCGAGGATTCGCTCGACGATGGACTCGAGACGCCGTGCGTCGCCTCCGAAGTTGGACGTCCCGGGAAGAAATGGCCTGGCGACCAACCGTCCGGCATCAGGCCGAATCGGCTCCTCGCGCTTCTCCAAGTCGATCATCTACAGCCATCATTCTCGCCGCTCTCCCGCGCTTTTCCAGGTATCAGTTGATGGCGGTGGCGTGGCTCGGGGCCAGCGTCCGGATGAACTCGGCGTAACGGACCGCTCCGGAAGCCCAGGAGAGCTCTGCAGACTTGGCCCCCGCCGCCCGCGCCGCTCGGTCATATGCAGCGGGAGACTCCATCAGAGACCTGAGCCCAGCTCCGAGAGCCGCAGGGTCGTGGTCTACGACAATGCCCGGCCCGGGCTGCAGTAGCTCACTTGCGTGAGGGAAACGGGTGGCGACCACGGGCCGGCCCGCAGCAACGGCATCGGTGAGAACCCCGGAGGTCACCTGGTCGTCGTTGTCGTACGGGGTGATCACGATGTGTGACTCGCTGACCATGTCGAACAACTCGTCGTCGTCGAGGTAGCGATCGACGAACTCGACCATGTCGCCGACTCCCAGATCACTCACCAGACGCTCGAGCCGGCGCCGGTATGCCGTGCCCTGGCTCTTGGCCACCACCGGATGAGTCCGGCCAACGATGCGGTACCGGGGCCTCGGCTCGAGGTCGCGAAGCAGGGCCATCGCTTCGATCGAGCGCTCCAGGCCCTTGCCGGGCCCGAGGAGGCCCCAGGTGATCAGTTGCCGGACCGGCCCGCGTGGCGCGAACGTCGCCGTCCACATGGAGCCATGCGGGATGACCACGACCTCGCTCCTGGGTATCGAATGAGAGGAGACAAGGGCGGACCGCGCCGACTCGGAGAGAACCACCAATCGAGATGCCTCATGCAGGCGTTCCATGATCTGGCGCTGCCGGTCGTTGGGTGTGCGCACCACCGTGTGGGCCACCGTGATCATCGGCCGGTTGACCGCCTCGACCAATTCCAGGACAGACTCACCGTCATCGGCGCCAAAGATCCCGTACTCATGCTGAACGATCACGACGTCACACCTGTCGAGACGACGGGCGGCGGCTCGCATGCTGACCGGGCTATCGGGATCGACCTCCATGCCGACCGCGCCAATGGCCGAGGTCGGTGGGCGGACGTCGATGAGGCGGACGAGATCGACCTCGAGCTCGGGTGCCACCTCGGCGAGAGAGGAGACGAATGCCGAGGAGAATCGGGCGATCCCGCACCGGGTCGGCGGAAAGGTCGAAACGATCCCGACCCGCGGCCCTGTCGAGGTCCGGGCGGGAGGGTGGGCAGTGTTGAGCATCGGGAATTCCTGTTCTCGGGGTTGTGAAAATGAGGAGGCGACATACCCCATGCCGGACCGCTCCCAAACCGGTCGGGGGTCTGGTTTTCTCACGCGCGGCGAGGGGTAAAGAGCCGCCATGGTCGAGCACGGTCTGACGCTCTCGAGCGAAGAACATCCCCCCGCCAAGCTGGTCGAGATTGCCGTTGCCGCGGAGGAGGCCGGCTTCGATTTCGTTTCGATCTCTGATCACTTCCACCCATGGATCACGAAACAAGGCCACAGCCCTTTCGTCTGGTCTGTCCTGGGGGCGATTTCGCAGGCGACATCAGATCTCGAGGTGGGGGTGGGGGTGACCTGCCCAACAGTCAGGATCCACCCGGCGATCAACG
Source organism: uncultured Acidobacteriota bacterium (assembly GCA_963837055.1). Classification (GTDB taxonomy): domain Bacteria; phylum Actinomycetota; class Acidimicrobiia; order Spongiisociales; family ZC4RG35; genus JARDZU01. The sequence continues at coordinate 438,211 of CAWILU010000006.1, forward strand.
CCCACGCCGCTGCAACGGCCGCCTCCCTGCTCGAAGGCCGTTTCACCTGGGGAGTGGGCACCGGTGAGGCGTTGAACGAGCATGTCCTCGGAGATCAATGGCCATCAGCCGACGTCCGGTTGGAGATGCTGGAAGAGGCTATCGAGGTGATCCGAGGCCTCTGGAAAGGCGAGAGCTTCACTCATCGGGGTCGGCACTACACCGTCGAGGATGCCCGGATCTTCGATCTTCCCGGCCAACTGCCTCCGATCGTGGTCTCGGCTTTCGGGGATGAAGCTGTGGAGCTTGCGGCACGTATCGGCGACGGTCTCTGGATCACCGGTCTCGAAGGAGAAGTGATCGAGAAGTATCGCGATCACGGTGGGAAGGGATCGGTGTGGAGCCAACTCTCCCTTTGCTGGGACCCCGATTCGGAGAAGGCGGTGGATCGGGCTCACCGAATCTGGCCAAATACCGGGCTCACCGGACAACTCGCACAGGATCTGCGCACCGTCGGGCATATGGAGCAGGCAGTGGAGATGGTCGACCGCTCCGACATCGAGAAGGCCCTGCCCTGCGGGCCGGACCCGGCTCCCATCATCGAGTCGATCGAGAAAGCGGCAGAAATCGGAGTCGACCACATCTATCTGCACCAGATCGGCGATCCCCTCGATGGCTTCATCGACTTCTGGAGCGACGAGATACGTCCCAAGATCGACGGCCTGTGACCGGCGACTCCCGGTCGGGCCGCTAGACCACCAGGTGTGACCACCCTCCGCCAGGACCTTGGTGCCGCCCTGTGGCGGCTCTCCGACCTCGTCCGAGCAGACGAGCGGCGCCGCTCATTCCGGGCCAAGGCCTACCGCCGGGCGGTGTGGTCCCTCGACGACCTCTCGCCTGATCTGTCCGACCCGCCCGAAGAGGCGCTCTCCGTCCCCGGTATCGGGCATGGTGTTCTTCGTCTCGCACATGAGCTCCGTGACAGTGGGCATATCGAGCTGCTCGACCGACTCGAGGCCGCCTACCCCCGGGACGTGGCCACGATCCGTCGTCTTCCCCGGATCACTCCTCCCATCCTCCGATCACTGAAGGGCGAGCTCGGGGTCGACACCACCACCGATCTCATCGCTGCCATCGAGGCGGGAGGGGTTGAATCCCTGCGGGGGGTAGGGCCGGCCACCGCCGAGCGATGGGCCCGGACGCTCCAGCTGGCACCATCGCCCGGGTCCATCCCCTCCTTTCAAGCCTGGGTTCTGGCAGATGCCATGAGCCGCCATCTCCGCCGCCATCTCGAGGCTGATGTCGAAGCAGCGGGCGGGGTGCGCAGAATGGAAGAGTGGGTGGAGACGATCGACCTGATCGTCGGTTCCAACGATGTGGCCCTCGGGCGAGCCTTCCTCGAGGGAACGGCGGTCGCCCGCTTCGAGGGCTACGGGACCGGCGGAGAATCTCTCATCCGGGCACACGAGGGCATCCCCGTGCGAGTCCACCTGGTCCCACCGGCCGAAGCGGGAAGGCAGTTGCTCCAGGTCACGGGTCCCGAGGACCATGCCGCCGAACTGCTCGCGGGCAAGGTCGCCGAGGGCCTGAACGAGCCCGAGATCTACGAGCAGGGAGGCCGGATCTGGCTGCCTCCGGCAGCACGAGGGCTTTCGAAGGAGACCGCGGAGGGCGTCGTCCGCCTCGGGCACATCAAAGGCGACCTCCATCTCCACAGTGACAGCTCCCCCGATGGGCGGATGAGTCTCTCCGAGATCCTCCTTACTGCGGTCGATCGTGGATACGCGTACGTCCTGTTCACCGATCACACCACCGGCCTTCGATTTGGCGGGCTCGACAGCGACGGTCTGGCAGAGCAGCGCTCGGCGATCGATGAGATCCGCTCCCGCTTCCCCGATTTGCTCGTGTTGCAGGGTGCTGAGCTGAACATCGGCCGGGATGGGAGCCTCGACATCGACGACGAGGCGCTGGGCCGGCTCGACCTGGCAGTGGCCGGGCTGCATTCCTACTTCGACCTCGACCGACTGGAGCAGACCACGCGGGTTGTGAAGGCCCTGGGCCATCCCGTGGTGCGCGTCCTCGCCCATCCCACCGGGCGCCGGATCGGGACCCGGCCCCCTATCGATCTCGACATCGACGCCGTGATCTCGGCGGCCATCGAGAACGATGTCGCGCTCGAGGTCAACGGTCACCGGGACCGTCTCGACTTGTCAGCAGAGCTCGCAGCCCATGCCGTGGCAGCTGGGGCGCTGCTGGCGGCCAACTCTGATGCACATCGGATCGGGGAGATGGGCAACGTGGCCAACTCGGTCGCCACGATGCAGCGAGCCGGCGTCCACCCGTCGTCGGTCGTCAATGCCATGCCGGTGGACGAGTTCAGGGAGTGGGCGGGCGTTAGCGGGTGAACACGGTCGGGGTATGGGGCGGCGTGCCCACTCCAGCATCAAATGACAACCCTGCGCCGGAGATGTTGTCCCGTGGGACCTCTCTGGATGAATTGGCACTCGCCGCGGAGGTGTGCACCGCATGCGAGCTGTACCGGGAGGCCACGCAGGTGGTCTTCGGCAAGGGCCCCAGATCTGCGGCGCTGATGCTGATCGGAGAACAGCCCGGGGATGCCGAGGACCAGCAGAGGTGAGCCGTTCGTCGGCCCCGCCGGCTCGGTTCTGAGCGAGGCATTGGCTGAAGTGGGCATCGAGTCGAACGACGTGCACCTGACCAATGTGGTCAGAGCATTTCAGGTGGAGCCAAAGGGGAAGCGACGTCTCCATCAGACAACCGACAACGAGGCACGTGCGCTGTCTGTCTGCCGTGGCTCGAGGCCGAGCTCGCCATGGTCAAGCCAGACGTCATCGTCTACCTCGGCGCGGTCGCCTCGCAAGCACTGCTCGGTAGGTCGTTCCGGGTCACCAAGGACCGGGGCAAGGCCCTGGAGTGGAGTGGTTACACCGTCGTGGCCACGATCCACCCATCTGCGGTGCTCCGGGCGACCGATCCCGAGGATCGGGACCAATTGCGGGCGGCTCTCGTCACGGACCTGAACGCCGCCCTACGACTGGCCGCAGATGGTCGGTAGCAAGTCGAACGAGGAAGTTGGCGGGGCGGTTCGCTAGGACTGGATCCTGACGCAGCAATACGACTCGGAGGGTGCGAGGTAGGCCTTCCTCGGGTCTCCGGCACCATCGAGCATCCCCTCGACCAGCCCGAGGTTCATGTTGCAGACCGTCCGTTGGTCTTGCGTCTTGAGGGCATGGAACGGGCAGTTGCGGAACCTGATCTCGCCTTCCTCGGCGACGGGGTCATACCCGGTGTCACGAAGGGCATGATCGAGCCCCTCCTCACCCAGCTCCTCGCCAATCCGATGAGCCGCCGCAGCGAGGTCCTTGCGCTTCACCGCCCCCGAGGAGACGGCGTCGAGGAGAATTCGGGCAGCCAGGCCATATCGCCGTGGCGGCAGCGAAACCTCGCGGTCACGCTCGGTCTTCTTGTAGAGCTTCGCCGGACGACCTGCCCCGGGGCCGGAGCGTCCGCTCCGACGCAGGAACTCGACTTCGACCAGACCCTCCTCGGCGAGGCGGTCGAGGTGGTAGGCGGCTGTCTGCCGGGGGATGTTGAGTGCATCCGCCGCCTCATCCCTGCCTACCGGGGCCGCCGATCTGGACACAAAAACATAAAGCCGTCGTCGAGTCGGGTCGCCCAGGGCCCCCACCGGGCCAAGATCGGCGTCGAGATGGTCGTGATCCATGTCTTCACTCTAAAACGCGATCTAGTTGACTCTAGATTTCCGGAATGTAAAAATGTATCGCTTGATTGCGACCCGTTTTGGCGCGCCGATGTCGGTCTATAGGCCGACCTTGCCGCGCCAGAATCAGGGGTACCTACCTCAAGGCGCGCATGTAAGCCGTCGCGGGAGCCGAGATAGATGGCGTCCCTCCACACCACCGGGGTGGATTCGAGACAGGCTTCGCCCAGACTCAGCGACCAATCCAGCACCGGGGCGCGGGGGTCGGCCAGGGAGTATGCCCGCACGTCGCCGAGACAGGTGGCGGTGACCAAGGTGTCATCGACGATCGCCGGGGACGACCAGGAGTGGAAACCGACCTCGTCCTGCCAGAGCATTGATCCGTCGGTGGCATCGACCGCGATCAGCGAGCCCTGGTGGGTGTTGACGTAAACCACTCCGTCGCGGACAGCCGGGGTCGACCAGGAGCCTGAGTCCGCTGATCCGGCGGTGAGGTCGACTCCCCAAACTCGCGGATCGCCGTCGGAGAACGGATTGAGCTTGATCAGCTGTCCCACGACCAGATTCCTCTCGATCTCGGCCGCGCTCATCTGAGAAGGCTCGTGCTCGATCGACACGTAGATCATCCCCTCGGCGTCGGCGACCATCGTGGCGTCGATATCTCCACCGGCGTAATAGTCGAACACGGTCGGCGCTTTCCCGTTGCGCACGTCGGACACATCCAGCCCCACGATTCGGCCTCCGGAATTGGAGAAATAGACCCTCTGGTCGAAGGCCAGAACCGAGCTCTCTATGGAGACGTTGCGGCCAGAGTTGGCGAGTAGAGCCTCGTTGTATCCGGGCTGCTGGACCAGCTTGACCGGATCGACCACCACCTTGCCTTCGGCGTCGTAACCGCGATTGAGCTGGATCGCGAAGAACCAGCCGTTCTCCCCGCCTTCGTACATGATGTCGTCCACGATGGCCGGGTTGGAGTCCCAGTCATCGTTCCAGATCCCGTTCACCTCGTTGGCGTCCATCGACCACAGCACCGTCGGCTCCTCACGATCCAGGGCGAGGATGCGCAATTGGTTGTCCCTCGACCCGAAGTAGAGAAGGGGGAAGCCGTCGGGATCGAGGGTGACCGACCCTTTGATGATGTCGCCAGTCTGGAACTCGGGCCGGAGGTCCTGACCCGTCGTGGCGTCGACGAAATGAACCGCCGAGTCGTAGGCGCCGAAGATCAACTCGGTCACTCCGTCAGGACGCTCCCAAACCGAGGGCTGGCCGGTCCAGCCCATCCCGCACCAGATCCTGCTCTCACCGCCCTCCGATGAAGGGCTGCACATCTGCTCGTCGGGATAACGCCACGAGACCGTCGGGGTGTCGGGTACGGGGCCTGCGCCGTAGAAGGTCCGGGTCGGATTGCCCCGGAACATGGTCATCCCGATCGTGGTCCCCCACGGTTGGGCCACGGTGAAGCCGGGAACGGTCCCTGGGTCACGTGGCGGTGGAGGGGAGGTCGTGGTGGAAACGGCGGCCTCCGTAGTGGAAGTGACGGTCCCCGGGTCAGAGCCCGTGTTGCCCGCAACACTCGAAGTCGTGGAGCCACCGGCCGCGTTCACCACCGACGTGGTCGTGGGATCATCCTCACGGGTGACGAAATACACAGCGAGCCCGAGGACGAACCCGGCGGCGACGACCATGATCACCCGTCCGGCTCGCTCGTTCACTGACCCATTCTCCTAGGCCGGCGCGGCACATTCGGCCTCACCGGTCAGCACAGGATGCCCGTGAGTCTCGATGTAGGCGGGGATCAAGCATGCGTCGATGGACCCGTCCGGCGCAACGACCGCCCTCGCTACCGCCGTTGTGGCGCTCGCCACGGAGTTGTGTGGCCACACGAAGTTGCCGAGCGACCAGAAGACAGGCGCGTTGCCGACCATCTCCAGCGGCTGCATACGGTGCGGGTGATGGCCGAAGATGATGTCGGCACCTGCCTCGACCATCGCGTGGGCCCGCTCGATGTCGTCCTGGCGAGGGGTGGTGTCCAGCTCCATCCCCCAGTGAACTGTGACGACGACGAGATCGGCCACCGCGTCGGCGGCAGTCACCGCCTCGACCATCGACGGGGTGTGGTCACCACTACTCATCCCCGGCGAATCCTCGGTGGCGTACCAGCCGTCGTTGGGGGCAACGCCTCCGAAGCCGAGGACCGCCACCTTCCACCCCTGAATGTCGTACAGCGCCGGCTCACCGGCCTCGGCGGTGTTTCTGCCCGCTCCAACTGCTCCTATCCCGGCGGCGATCAGCTGGTCGCGCCCATCGACCAGGGCTTCCTTGCCGAAGTCGCCGGAGTGGTTGTTGCCCAGATTGGCCACATCGACTCCGTTCGCTTCCATCGATGGCAGGGCCTCGGTCGGGCAGCGAAACACGAATGCCTTGTCCAGCGGTGCCCCGATGTCGGATGGGGTGCATTCGAGATTGATCACGGTGAGGTCGTCTTCGACGAACAGCCCGTTCAAACCCGACCAGGCATGATCCCATCCTTCCTCGGCCAAGGCGGGGATGTACTCGGGGTCGACCGCGACGTCGCCGGTCCCCTGGATCACCAGATAGCCCTTCTCCGGGACGGTGGTGACTGTCGCGGTGGTCGGGGGCAAGGTCGACGTGGTTGGCAAAGTGGTCGCCGGCGCCGCGGTGGTCGATGTACCCACTTCTTCGGCGGAGGTGCTCGACGTGGGGCCGGCATCGGCCGGGTCGATGCTCGTGACGGCGAAGGCCGCCACCCCGATGAGGGCGCCACCAACGAGAATGATGAGCAGGCGGAAGGTGCGAGTCACGCCCGGAAAACGGTAATAAGTCGTAGGTGGTAGTTACTAGGACCTATCAGCCATGACTACAGGATCTGACTGAGGAACAGCTTGGTCCGCTCCTCCTGTGGGTCGGTGAAGAAATGCTCCGGTGTCCCGACTTCGACGATCTCGCCCTCGGCCATGAACACGACTCGGTTGGCTACGGCCCTGGCGAAGCCCATCTCGTGAGTCACCACGATCATGGTCATGCCGCCCCTGGCCAGCTCGATCATCACGTCGAGCACTTCCTTGATCATCTCAGGATCGAGGGCGGAGGTCGGCTCATCGAACAGCATGACCTTGGGTTGCATGGCGAGGGCGCGGGCGATGGCGACCCGCTGCTGCTGGCCCCCGGAGAGCTGCCCGGGGTACTTGCGGGCCTGCTCGGGGATCCTGACCCTGTTCAGCATCTGCATCGCCAGGGTCTCCGCCTCTTTCTTGGGGAGCTTCCGGACCTGTCGCGGAGCGAGGGTGACGTTGTCGAGGACGGTGAGATGGGGGAACAGGTTGAACTGTTGGAAGACCATCCCCGTCTCCCGGCGCACCTCCTGAATGTTTCGAAGGTCGTCGGTGAGCTCGACGCCATCGACAAGGATCCGCCCGCCGTCATGCTTCTCCAGACGGTTGATGCAGCGGATGAGCGTCGACTTGCCCCCACCCGACGGGCCGATGACCACCACGACTTCCTGGAGCCCGACGTTCATGTTGATGTCCTTGAGCGCCTGAAAGTCGCCGAAGAACTTGTCGACTCCCTCTACCTCGATAACGGCCTGGCCGGTTGCTCGGGTTGCATCGGAGTAGTCCACCTGCGATGTCATCGCTCACCCACCCCCAATCTCTTCTCCAGCCGGCGCGATTCCCGCGACATCGTGAAGGAGCCGACCCAGAACACCAGTGCGGCGAAGCCCAGCGTCAACACGAAGAGCCCTTTGCCCAGGAATGTCGGTTGGGAGTTGACGATGAAGGTCGCATCGAGCAGTTCGGTCACCCCCAGGATCGCGACCAGGGTGGTGTCCTTGAACAGACTGATGAACTGGCCCACCATGGCGGGGATGGTGGCCCGGAGTGCTTGGGGGAGCACGATGAGACGCATCGTCTTCCACGGTGCCAAGCCCACCGCCTGAGCGGCCTCGACCTGTCCGCCCGGTACCGCCTGCAGACCCCCGCGGACGACTTCGGCGATGTAGGCCGCCTCGAAGGCGATGATCGCGATGAGCATTCTCGTGACCAGCCCTGGGCGCAGGTCCCTGGGGAGGAGGAAACCGAGGGCGAATGCACCGGCGAGGAGGAGGGTGATCAGCGGCACACCTCTGACGAATTCGATGTATCCCACCGAGATGGTCCGGATGACAGGCAAAGAGGATCGCCGGCCGAGGGCGAGGAGCAGTCCGAGCGGAAAGGCGAACATGATGCCGGCGACAGTGAGGAACAGGTTCAGTTGCAGCCCGCCCCAGCCTTGCCAGCCCACGCCGCCGAACGCGGCGAGAGCCAGATAAGCGCCCACGAGGAGCGCCAGTGCGATCAGCCAGGTCCACCGCCGAACGGCAGCGGGAAGGACGCGGCCGAGAAAGAACGAGCCGATTCCCAGCACAACTGCGCCGATGGTCAGCAGCGTCGGGATGATGGTGGTGGTGAAGGCGAGGATGATCACGATCAGGGCGATGATGGGCCAGAAACGAGCCACAACCTGCCGTAACTTGGTCTCTGTGTACGGGAGCCCAGCCTCGATCGCTCGATCCCGGACACCGGCGGCCACCGATCCGGCGACCAATCCGATCAAGGCCGCGATGAGATAGGTCGCCACCCAGGGCCGCCAGAGCTGGTCTGCGGGGAAATCCCCGATCATGAACAGTCGCAGGTTGACCCTGATTATCTCGAAGTCGGCGCCGAGCAGGGCCCGGGCCAGCGAGACCGCCGCCCAGACGAGGACGGCGGCCAGGGCCAGTGAGAGGAGGACGTTGTACCAGGTGTTGAACAGGTTCTTCCGAGCCCAGTCCATCGGTCCCCGGGCCGGTTCTATTTCGACCTGAGCCTCCTCGAAGACAGGGGCGTCGACCGTCATCTCGTCACCAACTGCATGCGGCGATTGACGATGTTGACCATCAATGAGATGAGCAGCGAGAAGACCAGGTAGATCCCCATCAGGATGCCGATCATCTGCGGGGCCGGTTGGCCGTTGCCGATCATCTGGAAGGTGAGCCGGGTGACCTCGGCGTACCCGATGGCAATGGCCAAAGAGGTGTTCTTGGTGAAGTTCAAATACTGGCTGATGATGGGCGGGATGGCGATGCGCATCGCCTGGGGCAGCGTGACGTAGCGAAGCCGTTGGAAACCCGACAACGCGATGGCGTTGGCAGCCTCGGTCTGGCCCTTGGGAACGGCGAGGATGCTGCCCCTCACGATCTCGGCCACATGTGATGCGGTGTAGAGGACCAACGCGATCAATACTGCGAAATAGGCGGCGAGGCCCGCATAGCCACCGTCCAGCGCCCTGCCCTCGAGCACTGGTTGAGAGAGGCCGATCGGCCCGCCGAGGGCGATGAAGCCGGTGATCGAGATCACAGAGAAAACGAGCAGCGACCAGATCAACCGGTGATGGTGCTCACCGGTCCGCTCCGAGCGCCGGGTCCTCCACCACCAGACCCCGGCGGCGATGAGCAAGGCGACGGCCATGATCAGAAGGAAAGGCCCGAAGTCGGGCTGGGCGGTGAACCCGACCACCGCGATGTAGCGGTTGTTCACGATCAAGAAGTCACCGATGTTCAGCGATTCCTGGAGCACCGGGAACTGAAGGATCACCGCGTTGAACACGAAGAAGATGATCAACAGAGGCGGGATGTTGCGCAGAACCTCGACGTAGAGACCGGCCGCCTTCGCCACCAGCCAATTGGTGGAAAGACGCGCCACGCCGACGAGGACGCCGATGATGGTCAGCAAAGGGATTCCGACCACGACCAGGGCCAGTGTGTTCTTGATCCCGACCAGCAAGCCCTTCCAGATCGGGGCGGACGAGCTCAGGTCCGACCCGGGGATGTCGACCCCCAATGGCTGGGTGAGGAACTCGAGACCGGTGGGCAGCCCTGCCGCTCGCAGATTGTTGGTCAGGTTGAACCACAGGACATAGGCCACCATGGCGACGACCGCCGCCGCCACCACCTGTGCAGTCACACGCAACACCCGCACGTCCCGCCACAAAGGAGTGCGGGGCCGGGTCTGGTCCACTGTCGTCAAGTCATCAAGCGAAACTCGAGGGGTTGAGCCCCTCGCCGGTGTGACGAGGGGCCAACTCCATATCGGTCATCCGTCAGCGGTAAGGCGGGGCGTAGAGCAGACCGCCGTCGGTCCATAGGGCGTTGTATTGGCGCTCCAGTTGCAGTGCGCTCCCGGCGCCAACATTCCGATCGAAGATCTCGGCGTAGTTCCCAACCTGTCCCACCACCTGGGCAGCGAAGTCGACCGGCAAGCCAAGACCCGGATCGAATGGCGCGGTGCCCTCCTCGGTCTCCACATCGAGGCCGAGAAACCGCCGGATGTTGGCGTCTTCGGTGTCGGCAAACGTGTCCACGTTGGTGGAATCGATTCCGAACTCCTCGGCCTGGATGGTGGACAGGACGATCCAGTCCACCGCCTGGGCCCATTGCGAGTCACCGTCGAGGACGGCCGGGCCGAGGGGCTCCTTGGAGAACACCTCCTCGAGGATCACCAGCGCTTCTGGGCCACCCTGGTCCTCGGGCCACGCCGAGCGGACCCCGGCGAGCTGGGACTTGTCAGAGGTCCAGCCATCACATTGACCTTCGATGAAGGCCGCCTGGATCTGCGGGTTCTCCTCGAAGGTCAGCGGGGTGTATGTGATCCCGGCCATTCGGGTGGTCAGGTTCAACTCCGTCGTCGTGCCCGACAACACACAGATGGTGGTGTCTGTCATCTCGTCGATCGTGGTGAACCCACTGTCGGCGGAGACCATCATTCCCTGCCCGTCGTAGTACGTCGTGGTCAGGAAGGTCGCGGCGTTGCCACCGTCACGGCTCGACGTGTAGGTGGTGTTCCGAACCAGGACATCGACCTCGCCTGATTGCAGGGCAGTGAACCTCTGCTCGGCAGTCAGGTCGACGAACTCCACGGCCTCGGCATCACCGAGGACACCTGCGGCGATGGCGCGGCAGAAGTCGATGTCGAAGCCGACATGCTCGCCGCTCTCGTCGACGAAACCGAAGCCGGGAACTGCGTTGTTGACGCCACAGAGCAGACTTCCCCTGGCCTGGACTTCGGCCAGCCTGCCTTCCCCGGCGGGAGCTTCCTCGCCGGCCGTGGTCGTTGTCTCGCCACCGGCGGCGCTGGTGGTCGTGTCCCCGCCTGCCTCGGTTGTCTCGGGAGCCTCACCACTGGTCGTAGTCGTGGTGTCGGCCGCCTCCGTACATGCGGCCAGCACCAGCATCAGGGCGGCCAAGCCGGCTAAGAACTTGCTCCTCTTCATCACTACCTCCGTTGGATCGCTTGTTGGGCGTCACGAGGCCACGTAGCGCGCGCGGCGACCATAGCCCCAGGCTTGGGCGACGGGTCGGGTTCGGTAGCCTGATCTGACCTTTCGAAGGGGCCTCCGTTGTCGGAACGCATCATCGCCCGGATCGTGTGGGTGCTCGCCGCCTTGGCGCTCGCCGTCACGGTCTTCGGGATCTGGTACGACCTTCGAAACACGCTCACCGACGATTCTCTGTTGTTCCTCCTTGGAGCGATCGCGTGGGCGCTTCTCCCAGCCACCCTGGTCTTCGCCGGCGCCCTGATCGTATCCCGGCAACCTCAAAACATCATCGGGTTGTTGCTGATGGTCCCTGGACTCGTCTTCCTCGCTGCCGGTGTGGTCGATCTTGCCTTCGGATCGCTGGAACAGGGTGTCCAACCCGACACGATGACCATCGGGCTCTGGCTGCGTCTCTGGTTCGACAACTGGTCTTGGGTGCTGCTGATCTTCCCCATATTCCATTTGATGCTGGTGTTCCCCACCGGACGACTCTTGTCGTCACGTTGGCGTTGGATCGTCGGCCTGGAGATCGGGATGATCGTCTTCATGATGTTGTCCGGGGCCTTCACCACGGAGATGGGCCCACTCAATGTCGAAGACGAGGTTGCTTGGACCTTGCCCAACCCGATCGGGTTCCTGCCTGAGAGCTATTTCGGAGGGACATTAGAGGCGTTCTGGACCGCCGGTCTTCTCATCATGACGGTCTCCTCGCTATTGGCGCTTGTGCTTCGATTCCGCCGCGCGTCCGCGGTGGAGCGTCAACAGCTCAAGTGGTTGCTCTTCGCCGTCACGGCTTTCGCCTTGATCTACGGGATCACCGCAGTCACCGCCGGCGAGCTCGAGACCGGCGGGCTCGGAGATCTCCTGTTCGTGATCTCGATCATGGGCATTCCTGTGTCTGTCACCGTCGCGGTCCTCAAGTTCCACCTCTACGACCTCGATCGAATCATCCGGCGGACATTGCTCTATGCGGTGCTCACCGGTCTCCTTCTCGGCATCTTCGCCCTTTCGGTTTTCGTCCTTCAGAACGTGATCGGCGGCGTGGTCGGCGAGGACTCGCCTCTTGGAGTGGCCACCGCCACCCTGCTCATTGCCGCCCTGTTCAATCCCTTGCGACGGCGTCTCCAAGATGTCATCGACCGCCGCCTCTACCGCAGCAAATACGACGCGCAGCGGGTCATCAACGAGTTCGTCACCACTGCCCGGAACGAGGGGGATATGACCTCGCTCTCGTCCGACTTGCTCGATGTCGTCGACCAGACGGTCCAACCGTCGCTTCAGGGGCTTTGGATCAAGGGCACCGAGACCCGGGAGGCCTGATCGCTCAGCGGGTATCGGCCATGAGCCGCAGGAAGCGCCGGGCCCGGTCGGTGGCCGGATCGACCAGGACCTGATCCGGTGGGCCTTCCTCCACCACCCTGCCCGCGTCCATGAACAGGACCCGACCGGCCACATCCCGAGCGAAGACCAGCTCGTGGGAGACAACGATCATGGTCATCCCCTCGGTAGCGAGGGTCTTGATCGCCTCCAGGACCTCGCCGACCAGCTCGGGGTCGAGTGCCGAGGTCGGCTCGTCGAACAGCATCAGAGAAGGGCTCATCGCCAGAGCGCGGATGATCGCCACCCGCTGCTGCTGGCCTCCGGAAAGGCGATCCGGGTACTCGTCACGCTTGTCGGCAAGATCGAAACGGGTGAGCAGGTGCTGGGCCGTGACCTGAGCTTCCTCCTCGGACGTCTTGAGGACCTTGCGTGGGGCAAGCGTGATGTTGTCCAGAACGGAGAGATGGGGGAACAGGTTGAAGGACTGGAACACGATGCCGATGCGCCGGCGGGCGGTGTCGGCATCGAATTCGGGATCGGCGATGTCGACGCCCTCGAGGAGGATCTCGCCGTCGTCGACGGGCTCGAGCAAGTTGATGCAGCGCAGGAGCGTCGACTTCCCCGAGCCCGACGGGCCCACAACAGCCAGTACCTGGTGGGTGTCCAGCGCAAGGCTGACATCGGCGAGGACCGTCAGGTCGCCGAACTGCTTCCAGACACCGCGCACCTCGAGCAACCGGTAGGTCACAGCGACGTACCGGCCGTTCGCTCTCGCTGGCGGCGGATGAGATAGTCGGTGAACCGGGCCAGCGGGACGGTCAGGATGAGAAAGAGAAGGGCAGCAACGAGATAGGCGGTGAAGTTGAAGGTGCTGGCGACGTAGATCTGGGATCGACGAAACGCCTCCTGAACCCCGAGAAGGGCGAGCAGAGCGGAGTCCTTTTGCAGGGCGACGAAGTCGTTGAGCAGCGGGGGTATCACCCGGCGCACCGCCTGGGGCAACACGACCCACCTCATGGATTGGACCGAGCTGAGACCGAGGGAGCGGGCAGCTGCGGTCTGACTCTCGTGGACCGAATCGATCCCGGCGCGGTACACCTCAGCCACATATGCCGAATAGGAGATGACCAGGGTGGTGATGGCCCAGAACTCCTGACTGTTGGGCACCCCCTGCAACCTGAGCGCCGGCACTCCGAAGCCGAGGAGGAAGAGGAGGATGATGGTGGGGATGCCACGGATCAGGTCCACGTAGGCCGTGGCAGCGAGCCTCAGTGGGGTGAGTACAGGAGATCGGCTGCTCCTGATCACCGCCAGCACCAAGGCGACGATCAGGATGAACACCTCGGCGATGAGGAAGATCCTGACGTTGCGCCGGAAACCGGAGAGGATGCTGGGGAACGAGGCCTTGAAGTCCTCCCAGCTGAAGAACGATTCGCGGACGGCAGGCCATCCCGGCGAGTTCACCACCACCAGGGTCAACACGCCGAACACGACCACCGTGCTCACCGCCCCGATCAGCAGGGAGCGGCGGCGCTGCTGTTTCTGATAGGCCAGCCGCCGTGCCCGACCCGGTGACAGCCCCGGGCTCCGGCTCGACGCCTCGGCCTCAGTCATTAGTGGTCTGTCGTCCGATAGGCGTCGCGGTGTCGCCGAGTCATTCGGCGTCCCTGGCAAGGACGCAGGACGAAGGCGCACTCGCAGCGTGCGTCAAGGACGAGGACGCCGCCAGGGGCGACGAGGGCCGGCGAGACTGCACGACTATTCGGATGGCGGGCCACTGGGCGAGCTAGCCGGTCTCGATGACGGGCGCATCGACCACGTCGGAGAGCCATTCCTGCTGAATGGCCTCGAGGTCGACACTGGAGAGAGCCTCGTTGACGCAGTCCCTGAGCGGGTTGCCCTCCTCGAAGAGCATGCCGAATTGCTCACCCTCATCGCCGCCCGAAGGGAACTGTGCGATCACGGTAGACCCCTCGATCTCGACGGCCGAGACGAAAAAGGCAGTAGGCAGGTCGAGGACGAGGCCATCGAGTTGCGCCGCATCGAAGGCCGCCTTGGCATCGGCATTGGTGTCGTAGACCAGTGGCTCGGTGTCGGGCTGGATCACCTCATTGATGAAGTCGAGACTCGTGGTTCCGACCTGCGCTCCGAGGCGGAACGGCTTGAGCTCGTCGAGAGTCGTCGCCGAGGCGATCTCGGAATCGGCAAAACCGACCATTGCCTGGTTCACGTCGTAGTAACCGTCGCTGAAGTCGACGGCGGCGTCGCGCTCCTCGGTGATCGAGATCTGATTGATGTCGAAATCGAAGTCCTTCTCTCCCGGGGCGTATGAGTTGTTGAAGGGGACCACCACCCACTCGACCTCCTCGGCGGTGAACCCGAGCTCCTCGGCGACCGCAAAGGCGACGGCGCTTTCGAATCCCTCGCCGTTGTTCGGATCGTCATCGACGAACCAAGGCGGGAACGCCGGCGAGTCGGTGCCGATGGTGAGAACGCCCTCCTGGACCAGCGTCAAGTCCTCCTTCACGCAGGAGGCCTCACCCCCGCCACCACCTTCCTCGGTCGCACACGCGGCGAGGACCAAGCCGAGAAGTGCGATCAGGGCGATGTTTCTCTTCATGTGGGCTCCAGGGTCAAGGGATTGACGGAGCGTAGTGTCGACGGTCGCATCCAAATCAGCCCGATACAATCGGGCGCGCCCAGCGGGCAATATTCAGGAGGAAGGTTCGAGATGAAACGACTGATATGGCTTCTCGCTGTCGTCGCCCTCATCGCTGTAGCTTGCGGCGGGGGGGAAGAAGGCGGCGAAGGGACCGGAACCGGAGCAGCCACCGAAGGTGACCTCCTTTCGGCCATCGAGGAAGAAGGCGTGTTGACCGTGTCGACCGATCCCGCCTACCCACCCCAGTCTTCGCTCAACGAAGACACCGGCGAATACGAGGGCTTCGACATCGACGTGGCCACTGCCATCGCCGACGGAATCGGGGTCGAGGTTGCGTGGGAGGCGCCGGCGTGGGAGACGATCATCGCCGGCAACTGGAATGGTCGTTGGGACCTCAGCGTCGGTTCGATGACGATCACTCCCGAGCGCGAGGAAGTCCTGCACTTCAGCACGCCCTACTACTACACACCGGCAGTCGTGGCGGTCGCCGCAGACGACGACTCGGTTTCCGACCTGTCGACGGATCTCGATGGCCAGGCGATCGCGGTCTGTGGTGCTTGCACCTACGACTTCTATCTCCAGGGCAATCTAGAGATCCCGGGTGAGACGGTCGACTTCGTCATCGACGACCCCGAAATCATCACGACCGACACCGACACGACGGCCATCGAGCAGTTGGTCCAGGGCCGGGTCGTCGCCGCGATGTCGTCAGCGACCACGATCCAGACGGCAATCGACGAGGGCCTGCCGATCAAAATCGTCGGAGACCCCTTGTTCTACGAGCCACTGGCGGCGGCGATCGACGCCAGTGCATCGTTGAACACAGATTCTTTCGTGGCCCGTGTCTCAGAGATCATCGAGGCGATGCACGAGGACGGAAGGCTGAGCGAGCTGTCGAACCAGTGGTTCGGCCTCGACCTCACCAAGAAAGCATCTTGAAACAGGAGGGCGGGGCCGGAGGACTCAGGCCTCTGGTCCCGCTCGCCTTCAACAAGACCGGGTCACGATGAGAGAGCGCTTCGAGCAGTGGAGCGCGAGCATCCCGTTCAAGGTGAAGCTGGGCTTGGTCTGGGCAGTGATCGCCTTGATCGTCGTGTTTCTCTTCTGGTTGGCCGACTTCGACGTCCAATGGATGATCGAGCAGTTCTGGTTCATCGCAACCGGGCTGCCCTGGACGGTCATCATCTGCGGGCTGGCCATCATCCTCGCCGTCATCCTCGCCCTCCTCGGCGCCCTCGGCCGGCTCTCCCAGAGCGCCGTCGCGCAGGGAGTCACCAGCTTCTACACCTCCTTCTTCCGCGGCACGCCACTCATCGTCCAGATGTTCCTCATCTTCCTGGCCCTGCCCCAACTGGCCCCTCCCGACCTGCCCGGACTTCGTGATTCGCTGACGCTCACTGCCCTCCAGGCCGGGATCATCGCCCTCGGCCTCAACTATGGCGCCTACATGACCGAGATCTTCCGCGCCGGCATCCAGTCGGTGGGACATGGCCAGGTGGAGGCCGCGGAAGCCCTGGCCATGACCTACCGGCAGCGGATGCGGCGGATCGTCCTTCCCCAGGCGATAAGGGTCATCATCCCGCCCACGGGCAACGAGTTCATCGCCATGATGAAGGACTCTGCCCTGATCTCGCTCCTCGGCTCGGTGGTGGCACAGATGGAGATCTTCCGACGAGCCCAGCTGGTGGGCAGGGCCGACTTCCGCCCCCTCGAGGCCTTCGTCGTCGCGGCCGCTCTCTATTGGGTGCTGACGACGATCTTCCAGTTCTTCCAGACGAGATTGGAACGCAAGCTGTCGGCCGGATATGTGCGCACCACGATCAGGGTTACCACCCAGCCCGGCATCGAGGTCGTGGAGACCGAGCCGGCATGACCGAGCCAGTAGTGACAATCACCGGTCTGCATAAGTCGTTCGGTGACAACGAGGTCCTCAAAGGCATCGACCTGGAGGTGACCCGTGGAGAGGTCGTGGTCGTCTTCGGACGATCCGGGTCAGGGAAAAGCACCCTCCTCCGCTGCATCAACTACCTCGAAGAGCCCACGTCGGGGACCATCGAAGTCGGCGGCGTCCGTCTCGAGCCGGGCGCCCGGACCCATCGCCAACGGGAGACGATCCGCAGCGTGCGTCTCAAGGCGGGAATGGTGTTCCAAGAGTTCAATCTCTTCCCCCACCTCACCGCCCTCGAGAACGTCATCGAGGCTCCGATGACAGTCAAAGGTGTCGACCGCGCCCATGCAGTCGAGATGGCCAAGGTCCTCCTCGCCCAGGTTGGGCTGGCGAACAAAGGCGACGCCTACCCAATCCAGCTGTCCGGAGGTCAGAAGCAACGGGTCGCCATTGCCCGGGCTCTGGCCATGGAACCGGAGGTGATGCTCTTCGACGAGCCCACCTCCGCCCTCGACCCGGAGCTGATCTCAGAGGTGCTGGCGGTGATGAGGAACCTGGCTACCGAGATCCACATGACGATGATCGTGGTCACTCACGAGATGGGCTTCGCCCGCGAGGTGGCCACGACCATGGCCTTCGTGGACGAAGGGAACATCGTCGAGAAGGGCCCTCCGAGTGAAGTCATCGCCAACCCACAAAACGCTCAGACCAAGCGCTTCCTGGAGGCTGTTCTCTGAGTGAACCTCGAGCAGGGCGAGGACTCTCGACGCGACCGACTCGGGGTCGAGACCGGCCGCTTCGGTGATGTCCGAAGGGGAGCCAAAGGGGAGAAATCGGTCGGGGATGCCGAGACAGGTGATCTCCTTGACCAGACCGGCCCCGGCGAAGGCCTCCATGACCGCGGCACCGAAGCCTCCCGCCACCACGTTGTCCTCCAGGGTGACCACATGCCGTGACGGCGCCGCCCACTCCAGGATCCGGGGGTCGAGCGGCTTGACCCATCTGGCGTTGACCACGCCAACCGAGAATCCCTTGGTCCTGATGTCGACGGCCGCCTTCTCCGCAGTCTCCACCATCCGCCCCACTGCCACCAACAAGACATCCGACCCCTCGGAAAGGAGCTGTGCCTCTCCGACGGGGATGGGGGCCACCGGCACCGCGGGGACGGAAACGGCAGCGCCTTTCGGATAGCGAACGGCGATGGGACCGTCATGGTCCACCGCGGTCTCGATCATGGCGCACAACTCGGTGGCGTCGGCCGGAGCCCCCACCACCATGTTGGGGACCATGCGCAGGTAGGACAGGTCGAATACGCCGTGATGAGACGGGCCATCAGGCCCGGTGATCCCGGCACGATCGACGAGGAATGTCACCGGGAGATCGTGTAGGGCGACATCGGCGACGATCTGGTCGAACGCTCGCTGGAGGAAGGCCGAGTACACCGCCACCACCGGGCGCTTGCCGGCCAAGGCCATACCGGCGGCCAGGGTCACTGCGTGCTGCTCGGCGATGCCAGTGTCGAAGACCCGGTCGGGGAAGCGCTGCCACATCTGCATCAGACCAGCGGTTGTGACCATCGCCGCCGAAATGCCGACCAGGTCGGGCCGAGTCGCCGCCGCCTCCGCCACCGCTTTTCCGGCGACCTCGGTTAGTCGCAGCTCCTCTTTGATCGCCTTCCCGGTGGCCAGATCGAATGACCCGACACCGTGCAGCATCTCCAGCTCGTCCTCGATGGCAGGTTGGTAGCCGTTCCCCTTCTGGGTGACGACATGGATCACCACCGGCCGGTCATAGCGCTTGGCGGTCTCGAAGGTCTCCTCGAGCAGTCCGATGTCATGGCCGTCGATCTGGCCGGTGTACTTGAGGTCGAGGGCATCGAAGACGGTGAACGGCTCCAGGATCTGCTTGACCGCGTCCTTCAGTCGTCCGGCCAATTCGTCTGCGGTCTCTCCGACCAAGGGAAGGCCACGCAGCATCTTGCCCAGCGTGCGCTTCGTCTTCTCATAGCGCGGATCGAACCGATAGTGGGCGAGACTCGCCAGCGCCGCCAGCCCGCCCACCGTCGGGGCGTAGGACCGGCCGTTGTCGTTGACGACAATGATCAGTCGCTTGGGTTTGGCGACGGCGATGTGGTTGAGGGCCTCGTAGGCCATCCCCCCGGTGAGGGCCCCATCCCCGATGATGGCGACGGTGTAGCCGGGGTAGTCGGCCAGGGCGTGCCCCAGGGCGTATGAAAGGGATGTCGACGCGTGGCTGTTCTCGACGAAGTCGTGGTCCGACTCCTCCCGACTCGGATAACCGGAGAGACCGCCTGTGTGGCGGAGATGGTCGAAGTCGTGCATGCGCCCGGTCACCAGTTTGTGGACATATGCCTGATGGCCGACATCCCAGATGAAACGGTCGTTCGGCGAGTCGAAAACCCGGTGCAGGGCAAGGGTCAGCTCGACCACACCGAGGTTGGGCGAGAGATGCCCTCCGGACTTGGAGACCTTGTCCAGGATGAAGGTCCGGATCTCCTCGGCGAGAACATCGAGCTCTTCCTGGCTCAGCCCACGCAAATCGGCAGGGCTCGAGATGGATTCGAGAATCGACATGGTCGGAACGGGTTCAGGCTAGTTCGGTGTTGAAGGTTCGAACACAGGGAGATGAACGGTGAAGGTCGAGCCCGCCCCGAGCTCGCTCTCGACCGAAACGCTGCCGCCGTGACTCTCGACGACGTGCTTGACGATCGCCAGTCCCAGACCGGTTCCGCCGGTGGCCCGGGCCCGGGCATTGTCCACCCGATAGAAGCGCTCGAACACCCGGTCGAGGTCCCGGGTAGGGATCCCCTCGCCGGAATCGCTGATCCGGAGAACGGCGTCATCGCCGATCACCTCGAGCACGGCTCCGATCCATCCGCCGGGTGGCGTGTAGCGGATGGCGTTGTCGAGCAGGTTTCGGACCGCGATCGCCACATCACGCCGGCTTCCGGCGACCTGCACGGGTGACGCCTCCAGGGTCAGATCGATCCCCTGACCCTCGGCAATCGGGCGCACCCGCTCCAACTCTTCCAGAACCAGATGATCCAGGCTCAACGGATCCAGGTCCGGTTGATCACGCTCCAGTCGGGAAAGATCGAGAAGATCGGCGACGAGCCGATCGAGCTGGTGAGCCGAGCTCTCGATGTGCCGGGCGAACCCGATGGACGATTCGTCGCCTCGCTCAACCGCCAGCTGCAGGGCCTCGGAGGAGGCGATGATCGCCGATACCGGCGTCTTCAGCTCATGGGAGGCATTGGCCACGAAGTCGCGCCGGACCGAGGCCGCCCGTTCCCGCTCGGTAACGTCGACGATGACCAGCAAGACACGTCCATCCTGGAGAAGTGGAGTGGCGATCGCCCGCAACTGTCGCACCGGCTTGCCGTGCTCGGCGAGGACCGATGTCAACGACCCAGAGTCCCGGGCTTGGTCCACGGCGTCCTGAAAAGAGAATGGCACCAGCCCGGACAAGGTCTCCGGGATGGCTCCGAGCAGCTCGTGGGCCGAGGGATTGGCGTAGACCACCACGTCTGCCCGGTCGAAGAGAATGGTCCCCTGGGGCAGGGCGCCGAGCACAGCTTGCAGCGTCGATGACGCCCGCTCCGTCTCGGTGAGACGGGCCCGGTTGGCCGCGTCGAGGCCGGCGATGGCAGTCGACAGGTCGTCGATCTCGCGCACCCGGGACCGGGCCGGCCTGGCCCCACTGCTCTCCTCCGTGATGGCCCGGGTCTGCTCGGTCAACTCGACCAGGGGCCGTGACATCCGCTGGGCGAGCCAGGCCGCCACGAGCAACCCGACCAGCCCGACGGTGATCGAGACGATTATGAAAGAGCTTCGATAGGGCCAGGTGTCGGCTGCGACGTCCTGGGCCGAGTCGGACACGCGGAGCACCCCTCCGCTGCCTGCCGGAATTGCGATGTAAAGCTGATCGAAGCCGGTTGTGTCGCTCGGGTGGATCTCGCTGTCCGATGTCCCCCGCAAGGGCTGATGCCACCTCGGGCCGGTCCGAATGGTTGGCCATCGTTGCCGGGTCGGCGTGTGAGTCGGCCAGCACCACCCCGTCGCTGTCGATCACGGTGTACCGGTATCCGGAGGCGTCGGCCATCGAATCGGCCCAGGGTTGGAGTTCCTGGTCATCCGAGGGCAAGCTCACGGCCGAGATCGATGCCGCCGACTCGAGCTGATCGAGCAGGCCTTCTGTGAAGGCTTCGACTCGACCGACCGCGACAGAAACCACCCCAGCGCCAGGATGAGAATCAGATAAACCAGTGCGAAGTAGAGCAGGAAGCGAAGAGCGAGAGGCGTCCTCCCCGGGGCCCTAGTGCTCATCGACGAACTTGTAACCCAGACCGCGGACCGTGACGATCATCCCCGGTCTGGAGGGGTCCGGCTCGAGCTTCTGACGCAGCCGCTTGATGTGGACGTCGAGTGTCTTGGTGTCCCCGAAATAGCTCGGTCCCCACACCTCGTCGATCAGCGCATGACGCGCCGCCAGACGGTTCCGTCTGCGCATCAGCGATTCGAGCAGCTCGAATTCCTTGGGACGAAGCTCGACGGGCTCGCCGTCGAGCCGAGCCTGATGAGCATCGATGTCGAGCTCGATCGGGCCACCTCGAAGGACCTCGTTGGACTCGGCGAGCGCGCCGGACTTGGCCGCTCTCCGCAGTTGGGCCCGGACCCGAGCCACCAGCTCCCGCATCGAAAACGGCTTGGTCATGTAGTCGTCAGCGCCCAGCTCCAGGCCTGCCACCTTGTCCGACTCGGCGTCCTTGGCGGTGAGCATGATGATGGGCACGTCCGATGACATCCGGATCTGACGGCACACGTCGAGCCCGGACATCCCGGGAAGCATCAGGTCGAGAAGCACCAGATCGGGCTGGTTGACCCTCGCCGACTCCAGCCCACCGACCCCGGAGTCGGCCACGAGGACGTCGAAGCCTTCGACGTCGAGTGCGTACCGGACCGACTCGGCCAGGCCCGGCTCGTCTTCTACGAGGAGGACACGATGCCTTCGGCGCTCATCCGCCCGGTTCATCGTCCGACTTGTCGAAGCCCAGTGCCACGAATTCGGCCCGTTTCCCGGTGATCAAGTACGCGGTGTGCTCGGCGAAGTCCACCGCCTGATCCCCAACTCGCTCCAGGGCACGGGACGCCATCATGATCTTGGTGGCCCACTCCAGCATTGGCGCATCCGAGGCCACAGCGACGATCTCCTTGAACATGTTGGCGTTGAGCCGATCGACCGGCTGGTCCATTGCGGGCAGGAGACGTGCCTCGTCCAGATCCTGGCGCAGATAGGCCTCGATCGCGGTCCTGATCATCGGGCGAACCAGATCGCCCATCTCTCGAATCTGATCACAGATCCGCTCCACCCGGGGCAAACCGGCGTTCTGCTGGGTGACCCGGGCGATATTGACGCACTGGTCCCCCATTCGCTCGAAGGTGGAGTTGAGCTGGAGAAGCACACTCATCTTCCTCAGGTCGGAGCCGAGCGGCTGGAACCGGGCCATCAGGGTCGTCCAGTGCTGATGGACCTCGAAATAGGTCTTGTCCATCTCGTCGTCGAGAGCGACCACCCGCTCCGCCAGCTCCAGGTTTCCGGTCGTCACCGAATCGACTGCCATCTCGACCATGTGCTCGGCCCGGTCGACCATCCCGAGGACGGCGTGCTCGAGGGCTTCCAGCTCTTGATGGAAATGGAGATTGGTGTCTGCTGCGCTGGTCATCCGAAACGACCTGTGATGTAGTCCTCGGTCTGCTTCTCCGCGGGGGCGGTGAAAATCTGCTCGGTGCGGTTGAATTCTACGAGGTAGCCGGTGCGTTGGCCCTCCTCGTCGACGTTCACCGAGAAGAAGGCAGTCCGGTCGGACACCCGGGCCGCCTGTTGCATGTTGTGGGTGACGATCACAATCGTGTAGTCCTTCTTCAGGTCGAGCATGAGCTCTTCGATCTTGAGAGTGGCGATTGGATCGAGGGCGGAACAGGGCTCGTCCATGAGCACGACATCGGGGCTGGTGGCGATGGCCCGGGCGATGCAGAGACGCTGCTGCTGGCCACCGGAGAGCGCCATCCCCGACTCTTTGAGCTTGTCTTTGACCTCGTCCCACAGCGCCGCCTTGGTCAGCGACTCCTCCACAAGATCGTCGTAGTTGCCCTTGAAGCCGGCGATCTTCGGCCCGTAGACGATGTTCTCGTAGATGCTCTTGGGGAATGGGTTCGGCTTCTGAAACACCATGCCGATCCTGCGCCGGACCTCGACGGGATCCACCTTCTCTCCGTACAGGTCGACACCGTGATACTCGACCCGACCCTCAACCCGCGCGGTCTCGATCAGGTCGTTCATCCGGTTGAAGCAGCGGAGCACGGTCGACTTGCCGCACCCGGAAGGACCGATGAGGGCAGTGATGTGATTCTGGCGAATGCGCATGTCCACGTCGCGCACGGCCCGAAACGACCCGTAGTAGACGGTCAGCCCTTCAAGGTCGAAGATCGGAGCCCGATCATCGAGTGACTCATCGGAAGCCGATTCCGTAGCGGAGCCATGATCGGTGAGGGCAACCTCGATCGGCAGCTCTTGCTTTTGACTGGTCTCGGCTTGTGTCGTCATCGGGTCGCCTTCTTGGTCGATCATCGATATCTCTGCTCGTAGCGGTCGCGGACCAGGACGGCCGCGGCGTTCACCGTCAACAGCATCACCAGCAGCACCACGATTGCTGCCGCGGTCAGGGACACGAATTCTTCCTGGGGTTGACGGGCGAAGTTGAACACGATTATGGGGAGTGCCGTGTAGGGCTGCGTCGTGACCAGGTCGGCGAATGACGCTTCACTGGAGACGCTGAAGAACAATGACAGCTGGGCGCCGGCGAGCAGCAGGGGCGCCGATTCACCAAACGCGCGGGCAATGGTGAGCACCGTTCCGGTGAGGATGGCGGGGATCGCCACCGGCAACACTTGATGTCTGATCGTCTCCCATCGGGTCGCGCCCACCGCCAGAGAGGCTTCCCGCAGAGCCCCGGGCACGGCACGCAGCGCCTCGGAGGTGGTGATGATCATGATCGGCAGCACCAGGACGGCGAGAGTGAGGCCACCGGCGATCACGTTGCGACCGCCAATGCCGCCCTCCGCCCCAAAGACACCGCGCATCAAGATCTCGACGAAGAGGAACAGCCCGAGGATGCCGTAGACGATCGATGGCACTCCGGCCAGGTTTCGGATATTGGCATTGATGAACCTGGTGACCCGGTTGTCCGACGCGTACTCCTCCAGATAGACGGCGGCAGCCACCCCCAGCGGGAAGGCAACAGCGATCACGAATGCGGTCAAGGCCAGCGATCCCATGATTCCCTGCCAGATCCCTGCGGTCGCAGCGGTCGGAGACAGGCTGGAGGTGACGAAGCCGAAACCACGACTGGCGAACACGGGAAGGGCGGCCGCAATGGTGTCGGCGAGGAGGGTGATCAGGATGACCACAGACGAGAGAAGGGTGAAGAGCATGGCAAACGACACCAAGGCGTTGAACGGGCTGAAGCGACGACCCTCGAGCGAATGGCGGACCAAGTCGGTGGGAGTCAATGCGGGAGTGGCGGCCGTCATCTCAGTACCTCTGCCTGTAGCGGCGCACGATGCGACCGCTGACCACATTGAGACCGAGGGTCAACACGAATAGGACGAGGCCGACGAAGAACAGCGACTGGAAGGCGGCCACGTCACCGGCCACCTGATCGGAACCGACTGCCAGGTTGGCGATGGCCCCGGTCATGGTCAGACCGCCCTCGGTCGGGTTGAACGTCATGATTCCGTTCAGCCCGGCGGCCAACGCCACGACCATGGTCTCGCCGATAGCCCTGGCGATGCCGAGGATGAGGGCGGCGATGATGCCGGAAATAGCCGCGGGAAACACGACCCGAAGCGCGGTATGCCATTGCTTGGCGCCGAGGCCATACGACGCCTCTCGGAGCGATCCCGGTACCGCCCGCATCGCATCCTCCGATACCGAGGCCACTAGCGGGATGGTGAGGATCCCGACCGCGATGCCCGCGGCAAGGAAGTTGGCGCTCTGCGCCCCGGGAATGAGGCCGCGCACGACGTTCGGCGTGATGAACTGCAGCGCGAAGAAGCCGAGCACCACCGACGGTATGCCGGCCAGGATCTCGAGAGTCGGCTTGAGGACCCGTCGCACTCCCGAGCGGGCATATTCGGAGAGATAGATGGCGGATCCGAGTCCGAAGGGGGCGGCAACCATCATGGCGATCACGGTGACCATCATCGTGTGGACGAACAGGGCCACGAGATCGAATCTGCCCCGTCGTGGGAACCAACCGTCTCCCCAGAGCTGACCGAGCTCGATGGAGGTGAGGAAGGCCCAAGCCTTCCCGACAAGGGCGAGAACGATCGCGATCGAGATCAGGATCGATATCGCCGCAGCCCCGAAGAACACGGCCTTGACCACGGCCTCACGCCTTCGCCGTCGCACGTCACCGGTCAGATCGATGGTGGTGCCCCGCTGCTGCTCGACAATGGCCATACGTGGTCGGTGTGAGGATAGGGACCGGGACCGGAGGGGAGACCCCGGTCCCGGTCTCGTCGGCCTCAACCCATGGCGACCGTCCAGGCGGACCGGGTCGCTTCGATGTCCTCTGCGGGAAGCTGGACGTATCCGGCATCGGTCACCGCAGCCAGACCCTCATCGGACAGGTAGTAATCGACGAATGCCGTCAGCTCGGGCCTGTTGGCCAGGTCGTTGGTCTTCACGTAGATGAACAGCGGCCGGGACAACGGGTACTCGAAACTGGCGATGGCTTCGGACGGTCGGAGCGACACAGCCCGATTCGCCACTGTCGACCTCGATTGCCTTCAGCACGTCCTGATTCGACTCGATAGAAGGCAAACCCGACCCATCCCAGCGAGGTGGGGTTCTCGGTGATCCCCTGCACGATCACGTTGTCATTGGGAGATGCGTTGTAGTCCGCTCGGGTGAAGTCGTTGTCCTCGCCGAGACGCTCCTCCGAGATGTCGGCGATGACCAATTCGACGAAGGTGTCGTACGTGCCTGATTCCTCACCTGGGGCGGTGATGACCAGCGGCTCCTCGGCGTAGGGAGCATTGGGTGCGCTGAGCTCGGCGGCCAGCTCGTTGGCATCGGACCAATTGGCGAAGCCCTCTGATTCTGGCCCGAGGAGGGCGTAGAGGTCGGTGAATGCCAGACAGGTCACCGCATCGTTTTCAGGGCTGGTGAGGACCGTCAGCCCATCGGTGGCGATGTGCAGCTCGACATATTCGATCCCTGAAGCCTCACAGGCGGCAATCTCCTCTTCGGAGATCGGACGCGATGCGTCGGAGATGTCGGTCTCGCCGGCGCAGAACCTGGCGAAACCGTCGCCGGTCCCGGGGCCTTCGACCGAGGTGGCCACACCGGAGTTGGCGCCGTCGAAGGCCTGGGCCACGAGTGCCGTGATCGGCTCGACAGTGGAAGACCCGGATACAACGATGCTCCCCGAGACATCGCCGCCGCTACCGGCGGTGGTTTCAGACGCCGGCTCCGTCGTGGTGGCGTCACCGGTTCCATCACCTCCACAAGCGGCGATGAGAAGGCCCAGGACGAGGGTCAGGCCCAACAAGCGGGTGGTGCGGGATTTCATCCCTTTGTGCTCCTTGACTTCGGGAACATTTCTCTTCCGAGGCCGCGGGAGATCCCCACCGCCCGAGATGAACGTATGGGGCGTCGTTAACCGGACGTTTGCCCACGGGTGAACGGGAAGTGAACGTTTTGAAAGTCAGAGGAGCGCTGAGGCTCGAGCCCGGGCGAGCTCCTGCAGGGCGATATGAGCGTCGACGCCGGCCAACGGAGGGACTCGCTCCCAGGTCCCGTCGGGCCCAAGGGCCCAAGCAAGGTTGTCGTCGGCGAGGAGGACATCGAGCACCTCGTCGACCCGGAACTGGAGGTCGGGGTCGATGATTGGGGCCAGCGCCTCGACCCGCCGGTCGAGGTTCCTCGGCATCAGGTCGGCCGAGCCGAAGTAGTAGTGACGGGTTCGGCCTCTCGCCCCGAACCGATAGATCCGGGAATGCTCGAGATATCTCCCCACGATCGATCTGACCCGGATGTTCTCCGACAGCCCCTCGACACCGGGGCGAAGACAGCAGATCCCTCGCACGATCAGATCGATACGAGTCCCCGCCTTTGAGGCCTCGTAGAGAGACTCGATGATCGGGGCGTCGACCAACGAGTTCATCTTCAGGGTGATGTGGCCGTCGGACCGGGACGCCTCGTCTTCGATCAGCTCGGTGAGCCGGCTGCGTGCCCCGGTTGGCGACACGGCAAGGCGTTTGTAAGTGGTTTGACGGGAATAGCCGGTCAGATAGTTGAAGAGATCGGAGAGGTCTGATCCGATCTCCGGATCAGCGGTGAACATGCCGATGTCCTCATAGGTCCGGGCGGTCTTCTCGTTGTAGTTCCCGGTGCCGATGTGGGCGTATCGCGCCACACCCTCACCCTCCCGTCGCACCACCAACGCGATCTTGGTATGGGTCTTGAGCCCAACCACGCCATAGGTGACGTGCACCCCCGAGTCCTCCAGCCGTTGCGCCCATTCGATGTTTCGCTCTTCGTCGAAACGAGCCTTCAGCTCGACCAGCGCCGCCACCTGTTTTCCCGCCTCGGCGGCCTTGATCAGGGAGGCCATGATCGGGCTGTCGCTGGAAGTGCGATAGAGGGTGACCTTGATCGCCAGGACCTTGGGGTCGCGCGCCGCCCGCTCGAGGAAAGGCTCCACCGTCGAGGTGAAGGAGTCGTAGGGATGGTGGACGAGCAAGTCGCCTTGCTTCATCATCCGGAAAAGATCGGGCAGCTCCCCGGGCGGGGTGGCGAGACGTGCCGGAGTCACCCCGGCGAAGACATCGAACTTGAGCTCAGGCCGTTCCAGCTCGTGCAGGCCCATCAGACCAGCAAGATCCAGCGGCCCCTCGATCCGATAGACGTCGTCCTCGGTGGCGCCCATCTCCCGCATGAGCAGGTCGAGCACCTCCTCAGGCATGTCAGGGTGGATCTCCAGGCGGACGACATTGCCGAACCTGCGCTGAGTCAATTCTGACTCCAGTGCCATGAGGAGGTCTCCGCCCTCGTCTTCTTCGACCTCGATGTCGGCGTTGCGGGTCACTCGAAATACGTCTTGGCCCAGGATCTCCATCCCCGGGAAGAGTGCAGCGAGGTGGGTCCCGATCACCTGTTCCAGCGGGACGAATCGCTCCAAGTCGGGGAGCACCACGAAACGAGGCAGGATGGGAGGGACCTTGACCCGGGCGAATCTGGTGAGGCCGGTCTCCGGGTTGCGAACGACCACGGCCATGTTCAGGGAAAGATTCGAGATGTAGGGAAACGGATGGGAGGGATCGACTGCCAGGGGGGTCAGGACCGGGTACACCAGCTCCCGGAACTGATGGTCGAGATAGTCCTTATCCTCGGGATCCAGGGTCGAATAGTCGCTGAACACGATGCCCTCATTGGCGAGGGCCGGCGCAACCTCCGAGAGAAACCGCTTCGAGATGGCTTCGTACTGCACCTCCACCTCGCTCCGGATCGCGGCGAGCTGCTGACTTGGGGTGATCCCGTCCGGTGGGGTCAGACCGACCCCATGCGCCACCTGCTCCTTGAGACCCGCCACCCGAACCTGGAAGAACTCATCGAGGTTCGATGCCCAAATCGCCATGAATTTGACCTGTTCGAGCAAGGGGAAATCGGGGCGGCCCGCCAAGGACAGCACCCGTCGATTGAACTCGAGCCAGGAGAGCTCTCGGTTCAGGAAGTGGTCTGGATTGAAGGCTTCCATCACTGCGTCGTTGTTTAGAGCACCTAGATGACTAAATGGTTAACGGTCGAGACGAAGACCACCTAAGAGAAACTGACGAAGATGCCAGGTCACGGTCTCCGTGTGCCGCTTGGGATCAGCAGCCGAGATCACCGTCTTGGCGGCCGACATGATCGTGTCCTGAATCAGCCGGCCGGCCAAGTCAGGGGGCATCGGCCTGAATTCCTTGGTCTCCACCCCTTCGTGATAGAGGCGAACCATTGCCTCGGCAAGGTGTGAGTGCGCAGCTCTTATCCGCTGCTGTGCCTCGAGTCCCATGCGCCCGACCTCACGATGGAGGATCAGTCCGAGCACGGGGTCACCGGCCACGAATTCGACGGTTCGCACCGCTAGGTCGGCCAGTCTCTCACCGGCCGTCCCCAAACGCTGTCCCGTCGCGATCAGGTCATCGATCACGCCGGGGAGCTCGGCCTCGACCAACGTCGCAATGAGGTCATCTCGATCGACGAAGTAGTCGTACAGCGTTGTGCGACCCACCCCAGCCGCCAGCGCGATCTCGCCAAGTGGGATCTCGGCGGTGCCCGCGTCGGCGATCAGGGTCTTCGCCGAGGCGAGCAGAGATGCCCGGGTGAGCGTCTTGTGCTCGTCGATCGAGGTGGCGCGAATGCGGGGCATGAGGAGAGGGTATCCCGGTTGAACAGGAACGCGGCTTGTAGATTCTGGCTCGTCACAGGAGGACTAAATGGGGAACGATCGAACGACCGCCGAGACGATCCGGGTCAGAAAGCAGGCCCGGCCCTGGACCGGTTTCTTCCTGGGGCTCCTACTCGGGCTCTCCATTGCCGTCATCCTGCAGCAGGCCGGGATCTGGCCGCTCGACAAGCTGCTTCTGTTCGGCTCTGCGGGTGTCTTCGCGCTCATCGGGATCCTGCTCAGCGGCATAGGCCGCGACCGGGCGGGCGCGTTTTCGACCATCCTCCCCCTGGTGCTGGCCGTCGCCATGATCGGATGGGGGGCCACCGGGATCGCCGAGATCAACGAAAATGGCCAGCTGAATGGCGGCTGCACCGTCGAAGCCAGCTCATCGGTCGATAGCACCGTGGTCACCGACACCAGCCGACAAGACCCGTTCCAGGTAGATCCCGATGGAGGCCTCTCCTGGGTCGCCACCTCGCCGTCACCGATCATCAACCACTTCTGGGAGATCTACGTCGACGTAGGCGGTTTCCCTGTGGTCATCGCCTCC
Organism: uncultured Acidobacteriota bacterium; assembly: GCA_963837055.1. Classification (GTDB taxonomy): domain Bacteria; phylum Actinomycetota; class Acidimicrobiia; order Spongiisociales; family ZC4RG35; genus JARDZU01. The sequence continues at coordinate 468,222 of CAWILU010000006.1, forward strand.
AACGACGAGGCGGAGCCGAACACCGACGAGTCCACGGAGAACGCCGGTGAGGTCGCCGATATCTCCGACTACATCGCCGAGGTGTCGGACTTCGCCGGTGTCGAGCTCGACGGCGTGTTCGAGGTCGGGGGCAGCATCGAAGGAGAGGGCGGCACGTGTGATGGCTTCGGTTTCGTCGAGCTGACCGCCGACCCTGTCGCCACCCTGATCTCTCAGATCGCCGCAGGCGTTGGGCTGCTCGCGCTGATCGGCCTGCTCGTCCTCGCCTTCAACCGAACCCGCGTCGCCGAAGTCGTGCCCGACGAGCAACTCGTAGTCGACGACGTCGAGCCAGAGATCGTGGAGGACGACCAAGAGGTCCCGGTCGATGATTCGCCAACGATGGCGGCTGCCGCGGCAGGTGGTGCTGCGACAGTGGCCGGGCGAGGCGCTCATGTGCGAGACGACGAGGGTGAGATGGATGTCGAGCCCGAGAGCGAGCCGCCAATCGAGCCAGAAGCTCGCATCGAGCCGGAACCGCTTCCCGACCAGCCCGAGCCCGAGAATCGGGACGAAGTCTGAGTCTGATTGGAGCCGGTCTTGGCAAACAAGGGGAGGACCGCGAAACTCGCGGGGTGAACACAGGCCCAGTCCAGCTGACGACAGAGCTGGCCGCCGAATGGAGGGAGCGAGCGGCGTGCTCCGGCTACCGCCACACTCTCTTCTTCCCCGTCGGTGATACCGATGCAGCCACCATCGACCGTGCCCTCGCCATATGCGTGGGATGCGCCGTTCTCGACGACTGCCTCGAGTACGCCCTGGAGACCAATCAGAGGGCCGGAATCTGGGGTGGCACCACCGAGGAGGAACGTCGCTCGCTGAGGCGGAAGTGGTTGGCCACCCGCCGTCGGGTCGGCTGACACCTCGAGGTCCTCGACGCTGAACGGCACGAGACGGGCCATGCTCGGGGTCGCCCTCCTGTTCTTCGTCAACGGGGTCGTCGTCGGAAGTTGGCTCCCCCGCTTGCCCGAGTTGAGAGACCGTCTTGGGATCGACCTGAGCGCCCTCGGCCTCACCCTGGCCCTCGGGGGGCTTGGATCATTGATCGGCTCATCGCTGAGCGGCGTTGTCGTCGGCCGATTTGGGGCAAGGAAGGTCGCGGTTTTCGCCGGCCTGGCCGTCTACCTGTTTCTCCCCCTCATCGCGATCGTCCCGGTTGCGCTCGTGCTGGCATTGGTCCTTGCCATCATCGGCTTCATCGACGCTCAGGCAGACGTCGGCATGAATGCAGTTGGAGTGCGGGTAGAGGAAGCGGTCGGCAGGTCGGTGATGACGAGACTGCACGGCTTGTGGAGCCTGGGCACACTGATTGGCGCAGGCTTCAGCGCGCTGGCGGTCCTGATCGGAATGGGTCTGGGCACCCAGCTTCTGGTCGTCTCGGTGATCGGGGCGGCCACTGCATTGTTCGCCGGCACCCTGATCCCCGATGCCCCGCCCCGACTTCGGGAGGGAAAGCGTTCGGGACGACTCGCCCTTGGCCTGATGCTGGCCGGCGGGTTCGCCGTCTTCATCGAGGGCGCCCCGTTCGACTGGAGCGCCCTCTTCCTGGTCGACGTCACGGGGGCCGGAGAGGCGCTGGCGGGGACGGGTGTCATCGTCTTCACCGCAGGGATGCTGGTCGGGCGTCTCGCCGGAGATCACGTGGTCGATCGATTCGGGGCGATACCGACCCTCTACTCGGGGATCGTCATCTCGGTGGTCTCGTGTCTCTTCGTGGTTGGGCTCCAGACAGTCGCGACCTCACTGATCGGCTTCGCCGTGTGGGGATTGGGCATCTCGGTTGCCCTACCGGTGCTGTACAAGCTGGCCGGGTCACATCGCTCGTTCGGAGAGGGGTCGGGTTTGGCCGCTCTCACCGTGGGCACGCGTCTCGGATTCATGGTCGCCCCTGCGTTGATCGGAGTTGCCGCGACCGCCTGGTCGCTCCCCACTGCACTGGCGGTAGTCGTCAGTCTCGCGGCAGCGGCGTCCTTGCTCTCGATCAGGCTGACCATTGCCGGCCCAGATCCGGCAGGGGATTCCCTTCCGGACCAGGGGGTCTCATAATGTGGGGTCAACCGACCCTGGGAATGGGATGAACAAGCAGGCCGAATATGTCATGCGCACCGTCGAGGAGCGTGGGATCAGATTCATCAGGCTCTGGTTCACCGACGTCCAGGGCTTCCTCAAGTCGGTCTCGATCAGTCCAGCCGAGCTCGAGGTGGCGTTCGAGGAGGGAATGACGTTCGACGGTTCGGCCATCGACGGGTACGCCCGCATCCAGGAAGCCGACATGCTGGCCCGACCCGACCCGTCGACCTTTGGTGTGCTCCCCTGGCGCACTGAGCAGCAGGTGGCACGGATGTTCTGTGACATCGCCACCCCTGACGGTGAGCCATTCTCCGGTGACCCTCGCATCGTCCTCAAGCGCAACCTGACGCGGGCCTCCGAGATGGGTTACAACTTCTATGCCGCCCCCGAGCTCGAGTTCTTCTATTTCAAGGACTCCGGGCCGGAGCCCGAGGTGCTCGATCACGGCGGCTACTTCGACATGACCCCGCTCGATGTCGCCCAGGACTACCGGCGGGACACGATCAACGCCCTCGAGCAGATGGGCATCCCAATCGAGCACTCACATCATGAGGTGGCCCCGAGCCAGCACGAGATCATCGCCCGGTACACCGATGCGCTGACCATGGCTGACACCATCATGACCTCGCGGCTGACCGTCAAAGAGGTCGCCCTGAAGCACGGCATCTACGCCACGTTCATGCCCAAGCCACTCGAGGAGCACGACGGTTCGGGGATGCACCTGCATCTCTCTCTCTTCGAAGACGACGTCAATGCATTTCACGAGCCGGGCACGCCCGGAGGTCTCTCCAAGATCGGCCAGGCGTTCATCGCGGGAATCCTTCGTCATGCCGCCGAGATGACCGCAATCACCAATCAGTGGGTCAATTCGTACAAGCGACTGGTCGCCGGATTCGATGCCCCGATCTACATCTCCTGGGCGCGCAACAACCAGTCGGCCCTGGTCAGGGTGCCCACGGTCAAGAAGGGCAAGCCGTCGAGTGTCAGGGTCGAATACCGGGCGGCCGACGCGGCCTGTAACCCGTATCTGACCTTGTCGGTGATCCTCGCCGCCGGGCTCGCCGGCATCCGCGAGGGCTACGAGTTGCCCCCAGAGATATCGGCCAACCTTCACCTCATGACCCCAGCCGAGCGTGCCGCGGCCGGAGCCAAACGGCTCCCCGAGACCCTGGCCGAGGCTCTCGACTTCATGGAACGGTCGGAGTTGGTAGCGGAGGCGTTGGGCGAGCACGTGTTCGACTGGTTCCTGCGCAACAAGCGCAAGGAATGGGACCGTTACCAGCACCACGTCTCACGTTTCGAGCTCGATAGCTACCTGCCGGTGCTGTGAACCCAATCCTGTGAACGTCGCAGTCCATCCACCTAACTGCTCGGAGAGCATCCTCGACGGCTTGCTCCTGGCCGGAGCCACCCACGAGGACGCAGCAGAGCTGGTGCCCGAGGATCGGGTTGTCAACGACGCCGACATCCTCCTGGTCGAGCTGGGCGACCAGCCGATACGCCGCTTGCGGGAGGTGTCCCGAATCGCAGAAGAGATCGGGCTGCCGATCATCCTCGCCCTCTCCCTCGACCAGCTCGCTCTGATCGAGTCGACGAGCGGCATCTCCGATTTCATCACGGCGCCGGTCGATCCACTCGAGCTCCGTCTCCGGCTCCAGCGTCTGACCAAGGAGCAACCCACCGATGACGTCTTGGTGTTCAAGGACCTCGAGTTGAACACGCTCAACTACCAGGCCACCCTGGCCTCTCACCCGATCGATCTCACCTTCATGGAGTACGAGCTGCTCCGCTTCCTGGTCGAGAACCCGATCCGGGTCTGGTCTCGGGAGCAGCTGCTCTCCAAGGTGTGGGGCTATGACTACTACGGCGGCGCCCGCACCGTCGACGTCCACATCCGCCGACTCCGCTCAAAACTCGGCGAAGAGCGAGCGTCGTGGATCGCCACCGTCCGCTCGGTGGGCTACCGCTTCGGCTGATCCGGGTCGAATCGGACCTCGGGTTCTGTGACCCGTATCCGGGTCGAATCGTCTCAGGTTCGCCGCAACCGGCGTCGACCGACCACAATTGGCACATGGGTTTTCGCACCAAACAGGTTCATGCCGGTGTCACCCCCGACCCGACAACAGGGGCCATCCTCACCCCGATCCACCAGTCGACGACCTTTGTCCAAGAGTCGGTGGACGAGTACATGGGCAAGGGGTACTCGTACAGCCGAGGGGGGAACCCAACGGTGCGCGCCCTCGAGGAGAAGCTGACCGCGCTCGAAGAGGGCCATGACACCACTGCCTACTCCTCCGGGATGGCAGCCACGGTGGCCGTTTTCCTGGGACTGCTGAAGGCGGGGGATCACGTGGTCATTGCGGACGTGGTCTATGGCGGCACCTATCGCTTCGCCGATCAGTTCCTCACCAAGTTCGGGGTGGACGTCAGCTTCGCCGACGCCTCGAGACCCGATGCCGTGAGATCAGTGATGCGCCCCGAGACGCGACTGGTGTTCACCGAGAGCCCGGCCAATCCCACCCTGAAGGTCACCGATCTGGCTGCGATGTCCGAGGTAACCAAGGCCGCCGGTGCCCTGCATGTCACCGACAACACATTCCTCACCCCCTACTTCCAGAGACCTTTCCAACTCGGCGCCAATGTCATCATTCACTCGACGACCAAGTTCCTGGACGGACACAACGCCACCCTCGGTGGGGCGGTGGTCGTCGACTCCGGGGAGTTGCAGGAGAAGATCGCGTTCGCCCGGATATCCGCAGGGCTCGTCATGTCACCGATGGTCGCCTGGTTGACGCTGCAAGGGGTCAAGACCCTGAGTGAGCGGATGGACCGCCAATCGGCGAGCGCCCTGGCCATCGCGCAATGGCTCCAGGATCACCCCAAAGTCGACTACGTCAACTATCCGGGTCTCCGCACCCACCCCCAGTTCGAATTGTCGAGCCGTCAAGCGTCGGGTTTCGGCGCCATGGTCTGCTTCGAAGTGCATGGCGGGGCGGAGACGGGGAAGAAGCTGATGGATGCGGTCGAATTGTGGAGCCTGGCCGAGAACCTAGGCTCGGTCGAGTCGCTGATCACCCACCCCGTGACGATGACCCATGCCGCGGTCCCGGCCGAGGAGCGCCTGGCCGCCGGCATCACCGATGGGTTGGTCCGGCTCTCGGTTGGTCTGGAGGATGTCGAAGACTTGATGGCGGATCTGGAATCCGCCCTCGACCGGGTCTAGACCGTTCTCGCCCTGACCAGGGTGTCCCGGGCGTACTTGCGTCCTTCATCGGTCTCGACCGGTCGGTTGACCACCTCGGCCTCGACGATGACAAGACCGTCGAGCCATTCGAGCACCTCGGGCACATCCCACAACAGCTCGGCGTCCTGCGGACCGCCCCAACCGTCGGTGAGATTGGAGAGATCGTGTCCGATGAGGAACAGCTCGCCGCCCGGGGAGAGGCGATCTCTCGCCCGGCGCACCACTGTCTCATAATCGCCAGGGACCAGATGCAGGTAGGCAATGAGCACGAGGTCGAAGCGCTGCTCGGTCTCCCACGTGCGGATGTCGGCGACGATGAAATCGACCACCTCCGACTGCGCCCGGCCCTTGTTGATCGCAACCTCGGAGAAGTCGACGGCGGTCATCTCCCAACCGAGTGAGGCCAGCCAGATCGCATTACGACCTTCCCCGGCGGCGAGGTCGAGACCGCGGCCCGGTGTCGCGTCTCCCAGGCGGTCGGCTACGAACAGATTGGGAGTGACCGACCAGAGATGCTCGTGACTGCGGTAGCGGTCATCCCACTCGACGGCGTCCACGATTACCCGAACTCGATGCCCTGGGCGAGCGGCAGGTCGTCACCCCAGTTGATGGTCGTGGTCTGGCGGCGCATGTACGCCTTCCATGCGTCGGACCCGGCTTCCCGGCCACCACCGGTCTCTTTCTCCCCGCCGAATGCGCCGCCGATCTCGGCACCGGAAGTGCCGATGTTGACATTGGCGATTCCGCAGTCCGACCCGGCTGCGCTGAGGAACCTCTCGGCGTTCCGCAGCGACTCGGTGAAGATCGCCGACGACAGGCCTTGGGTCACGCCATTCTGGATTTCGATCGCCTCATCGAGGGTGTCGAACTCGATCATCCACAGGATCGGGGCGAACGTCTCCTCCAGAGTGATGGATGCCTCTTTGGGGACGATTGCAATGGTCGGTTCGACAAAGAATCCAGGCCGGTCGAGTCGATTTCCCCCGGTGACGATCCTTGCGCCCTGCTCGCGGGCAATCTCGAGCGCTGACATCATCTGCTCAACCGCGCGCTCCCCGACCAGCGGGCCCATGAGGGTTCCTGGCTCTAGTGGGTCGCCGATGCTGACTTGTTTGTAGGCCTCGGTGAGACGGCTCACCATCTTGTCGGCGACCGCGCGGTGAACCAGGAGGCGGCGCAGGCTGGTGCATCTCTGCCCCGCCGTGCCGACGGCTGAGAACAAGGTCGCCCTCACTGCGAGGTCGAGATCGGCGTCGTCCATCACGATCACGGCGTTGTTCCCGCCCAATTCGAGAATCGACCGCCCCATGCGCTGGGCCACGGCGGGACCAACGATGCGGCCCATGTTGCAGGACCCGGTCGCCGAGATCAGGGGTAGGCGGGTGTCGTGGTTCATCCGGTTGCCCACGGTCGCGCCATCGCCGACGACCAGATTGAAGACTCCTTCGAAGCCGCTTCCCTCCATGACCTGCTGGGCGATGCGGGTGACCGCAATGGCCGTGAGAGGAGTCCGCTCGGACGGCTTCCACACCACCGTGTCCCCGCACACCGCGGCCAGAGCAGAGTTCCACGACCAGACCGCGACCGGGAAGTTGAAGGCAGAGATCACACCAACCGGGCCGAGCGGCTGCCAGTGCTCGTACATCCGGTGGTTGGGCCGCTCCGAGGCCATGGTGGCGCCGTACAGCTGGCGGGACAGACCGACTGCGAAGTCACAGATGTCCACCATCTCCTGGACCTCGCCGATCCCCTCGGGGACGATCTTGCCCATTTCCAGCGTGACCAACGCGCCGAGCGGCTCGATCTTCTCACGAAGGGCATCACCGAGCAGCCGCACGTACTGGCCTCGCTGGGGAGCAGGCAGGAGCTGCCACCTCTCGAAAGTCTCCACCGACTGGGCGACGACCCGGTCGTAGTCGTCGACAGAGGCCATGCCCACGCTTGCCAGCGACTCACCGGTGGTTGGGTTGACGACGTCTACCTGCTCACCTGTTGCCTCCAGCCACTCCCCGGCGAACACCCCGCTGTTCTGGTCGCCAAGCCCCAGCGCATCGAAGATCTCTTGCTTGTTCATCTCGCTGCCACCACCTCAATCTCGACTAGAAAGCCGCCAGGCAAAGCGCCCGCCTGGATGGCGGAGCGGGCCGGCGGCTCGGTCCCGAAATACGAGCCATACACGTCGTTCACCTTCGGGTAATCAGCCATGTCGGCGAGGAAGATGGTGGTCTTGGCGATGTCGTCGTAGCCGAGACCGAGGTCGTCCAAGATCGACCCGATGTTGTCCATCACCTGACGGGCCTGGACCTCGACATCCTCGGGTCGACGCTCTCCGGTGCTCGGATCGAGTGCAACCTGCCCGCTGAGGAACACCAGCCCTGCCGCCTCGGTGGCGAAGGAATAGGGTCCCATCGCCTTGGGAGCGGACGGTGTGGAAAGGACTTTCTTGGCCAAACGGGGACTCCTGGTTAGTACCGAGTCGAGGGTACCCCCAGGCGAACCCAACCTTCAGGGGTGGTGGGTCAGGAGAACGAGTTGCCGCAGCCGCAGGTTCGGCTGACGTTGGGGTTGTTGATGGAGAACCCGGCCCCCATCAGGCCGTCCTTGTAGTCCAGGGTCGAGCCCTTGACCATCTCGGCGCTCTGTGGGTCCACAACCACCTTGACCTCGCCGAATTCCTCGACGATGTCCGTGTCGTCGATCTGGCTGTCGAAGAACATCTCGTAAGAGAAACCGCTGCACCCACCGGGCCGAACCGCCATCCGCAAGGCGAGACCGGGCTCACCTTCAGCCGCGATCAGCTCACCGATCTTGGTCACTGCGAAGTCGGTCACCTCGACCGTCTTCTCGGGCTTGTTGGACTTGATGCTGAGGATCTGTGTCATTCCTGAACCTGGTGGCCTAACTCACACATGATAACCGCTGCTGCCGGTACGACCATTCCCCCTATATCGGTAGTGGAAATTACCATTGGTAGGGAAATGGTCACCCGTGACGACGTCATCAAGACTCTCGAAGGTGTCCGCGACCCGGAGCTGGGCGGCAACATCGTCGAGCTGGGGATGGTCAGCGATGTCGCCGTGGCAGATACATCGGTGGAGGTCGGGATCGCCCTGACCGTGGCCGAGTGCCCCCTGCGCAACCAGATCGAGGCCGACACGAAGCGACGGGTCCAATCGATGCCCGGTGTCGACCACGTCGTAGTTCGCACCACTGCGATGACCAAGAAGCAGCGGGCCGGGCTGATGTCGGTAGCTCGGGCCAGAGCCAGAGAGGGAGCAGAGCCGACGCAGGTCTCACCCACGACGAGAGTCATCGCCATCGGCTCGGGCAAGGGTGGAGTGGGCAAGTCGTCGATTTCGGTCAACGTGGCGGTGGCCATGGCCGAGGCCGGCTATCGGGTTGGCCTCCTCGATGCCGACATCTGGGGTTTCTCGACTCCACGAATGCTTGGTGTCGAAGAACGGCTGGAGGCCGACGAGGGCAGCAAGCTGATCGTCCCGATCGAGGCCCAAGGGGTCAAACTGGTGTCCACCGGGCTGATCATCGAAACCGAGGAGACCGCCCTGATGTGGCGGGGCCTCATGCTCTCCAAAGCGCTCGAGCAGTTCCTCAAGCAGGTGGCGTGGGGCGAGCTCGACTACCTGGTGATCGACCTGCCCCCCGGCACCGGCGACATCCAGATGGCGCTCACCCGGATGCTGCCCCAGGCCGAGATGGTCGTGGTCACCACCCCGCAACGTGCGGCGCAGAAGGTGGCGGTCCGGGTAGCCGACATGGCGCGGCGCTCACACATGCCCATCGTCGGTGTGATCGAGAACATGGCCGGTTTGGCCTGTGGCTGCGGCCGGGTCCACAACGTCTTCGGTGAAGGAGGTGGCGCCGAGCTGGCCGCGGATCTCGGGGTCCCGCTCATCGCCTCGATTCCACTCGACCCCGAGGTCGTGCCGGGTGGGGATGAGGGACGGCCCGTGGTTACCACCGGAGCCGGGTCTCCCGCGGGTATCGCCATGCGTGACGCAGCCGCCCGCCTCGTCGAGCTGGTGCCCCCGGCCGATCTCGAGACCTGCACTGGCCGCATCGCCAAGATCCTCACCGAGCTGGAGGAGATGCCGGCCTGATCCGGGTCGTCTGGGGAGGAAATTCAGCCCTTCCTGCCGCCGCCGAGCAGGCCGCCGAGCAGATCTCCGATCGCATCCGAGGAGCCGCCACCGGCTGAGCCTCCGAGCAGGCCGCCCAGCAGGTCTCCGATTCCACCCCCGGAACCGGCGCCGCCGGCTCCCGTAGCGGTTCCGATCAGGTCCTCCAAGCCACCGGCCGATTCGCCGGCAGGCATTCCGCCCGGCGCCGTCTGCCCGGGCGCCGTCTGACCCTGCCCCTGGCCGAGGAACTTCCCGGCCAACATGTTGAGGATGATCGGGGCGAGGATGGGCAGCAGCTTCTGCATGATTCCCGAGCCACCGCTCTGGTCACCCAGTTTGTTGATCACCTGGTCGCTGTTGTCTCCGAAGATGTTGCCGACGATGGCCTCACCGTCGGCGGTGTCGATCGAGCCGAGGTCGAGACCCTCGAATGGGCTCCCGGAATGCTGGCCGAGTGCCTTCTCGAGGGACGCCGCTCCTCCGGGATCCTGGGCATTGGCTTGCATCCCACCCAGCAGGGCGGGCACGGCCTGACGAACGGCTTGCTCGGCGCTCGCCTCATCAACTCCGAGTTGTTGGGCGAGCTGGTCGAGCGGGATCTGCGAGAGGATTTCGTCCGCAGGATCCATCAGAACCTCCTAACGCAGCCGTACCGATGACGGCCGCGCCGGAACACTACGAGATCTGGTTCAGAACGCGATCAGGGAGTAACCGTCTGACCGGTCATCAGCTTGTAGGCGTAGGCCGTCGCAATGATCGTCACCGGGATGGCGACGATGAGCCCGATCCCGCAGAGGAGTGCGCCAACGATGAAGGCCAGAATCGAGGCAAAGAAGAGCCCGATCACCGAGCCGAGGTGCTGGTTCACCAGCGCAAAGCTCGCCTTGATCGCATCGAATGCGGGGAGACCCTTGTCCAGGATGAACTGATAGGTGAACTGGGAGAAGAAGATCAGGATCAACCCGGGGACGATGCAAAGGATCAGGCCGATCGCGGTGCCGATGGCGAGCAGGATCGACGCCAGCACCACTTGACCAAGATGCTCGGTCGACAGGAATGTGGCCAAATCGATTCTCTGCCCTTCGGTGATCTTCAGAGCACCACGCACCACCGCGGCCTGGATGAGAAGGCTCACCAGGGCACCGAGGAGTGAGAAGATCAGGTAGCCGACCCCGAAGAACATGCCGATGCCGACGTCCTCGGTATCGGTGAGCTCACCGAACCCTCCGCCAAGAAGCGTGGCGATGAAGTTCACAGCCCCACCCACCACCAAGAAGATCAGCATCGCGATCAGGATCGGGCCCAAGTACTCCTGGAACTTCTTCCACCCATAGGTGAAGGCCTCTCCGACCTGAAATGGGGCGGTGCCACCTGGAACCGGCGGTGGGGGCGGAGACGGAGGCGTGGGCGGAACCGCCGGCTGGCTTGGTTGCGCTGGGGGGACCGGCTCGATCGGCGCTCCAGAATCGGGTGGGATGGGCGGCTCGGTCGTCATCAGTCTTCTCCGCTGTCAGGTGGCGGAGAGAGAGTAACGAGAAACGACCCGCCGCGACGACCAGGATGGGAACTGCCTCGATGACTAGTCCCAACGGGTCTGAATCCGAACTGTCCTTTAACGACCACTCTCCGTGTCCGAAGATGAGTCCCAGAACGTGCCTCGGTGAGTGGGGCTGGGGGCAGCAGGGAGGCCAGATCGGAAGAGGACCCGAAAGGGTCCTCTTTCGCTGTTTCTGGGAGCCCTCAGCAAAGATCGCGCACCAGGGGATACGGGTTTACCGCTCCCCCGCCACCGGGGTGGTACTCGAAGTGGAGATGGGGGAGGAACTCAGGCGCATTGCCCGACGACCCGTTGTACCCGATCACCTGGCCCTCGGCCACGCTCTGCCCGGCGCTGACGTCGCCGTAACTCTCCAGATGGGCATAGAAGAAGGTATCCCCCCCGTCGGAGCGGAGCCAAATGGCGAGCCCGCTGAGGTTTCCGTTGGTCAACTTCTGGATGGTGCCCGAGTAGATGGCGACGATCGGCGTGTTCCGAGCGGCGATCATGTCGACACCCTGATGGGCCCGTCCCCCCGACCGGGAGTCCCCCCAGGAGTCGGAGAAGGACACGGCACCCGCAACCGGGCATGCACCGCCGGTCGATGCGGGTGGAGGGGGGGCCGAGGTCGCCGGCGGCTCGTCTGGCGGCGCGGTGGTCTCCGTCGGGGCGTCGGCCTCATCCTCGGTGGTACCGGCGGAGTCTGGAGCTGTTGTCGTAGTGGCGTTCCGGGCGGCTTCCTCGGCGGCCCTGCGCCGGGCCTCTTCTGCGGCCCGGCGCGCCGCCTCCTCCGCAGCCTGACGGGCGAGAAGGTCGTCGTAGACGGCTTGCGCTTCCACCAATTGCCCCTGCAGGTCCCCCGCCTTGGCTTCGAGCTCCGCCGTCAGCACCTCCTGCTCGGCCGACGCCTCTTCGAGACGCCCGGTCTGGCGATCGAGCTCGACCCGAAATGAGCGAAGCTGGTTGACGACGTCTGTGTCGTTTCCGGTGACGTTCCGCAGGTACTCGATACCGGCGCCGTAGCTCTCGTCGGTGGCCGAGAACAGGACCTGCATCGTGGCCGCGGTCGACGACCCCATGTACATCTCGACCGCAACCTCTTCCAACGCCTTCTCCGTCTCGGCGATCTTCACCCTGGCGAGCTCGATGGAGGCGTTCAGGTCTGTGATCTCACTGTCGAGGGCAAACTGCCGCGCCCAGGCGTCCTGCACCTCGTCTCCCAGGGCCTGTGCCTCGGCCATGATCTCGTTGACCTCGTTTCGGGCGCGGTCGACGTCCTCGTCGGTGACCTGGGCAATGGCGGGTAAGGCCACCGCCATGACGAGCAGGGCGAGAAGTGTCCTGGCGAAACGTGTCACGTTGGGTTTTCGGGGAGAGCGATCAGGTCGGGGCTGGTAGAGGCTATCCGTCCCTCCTCAAACAGCAACCGTAGGTGTGCCTCCACCGATCGGGCGGCAAGGGGATGGAGCGCTCGGTCGACGTCCTGGTAGACGGTCTCGACCACCTCATCGGTGGAAGTGGCGCCATCACGTATGGCGGCGAGGACTTGCTCGTGTCTCTGCCGACGGTGGGCCAGATACCAATCGATCACTTGATCCGGATCGTCCATGTCGTCGCCATGTCCGGGGTGAAGCCTGGTGAGGCCGGTGCCCCTGAGCGTTGTCAGCGAGGCCAGATAGCTGCCCATGTCCTCCACCATGACTGAGGATCCTCCCATTATGTGGTCCCCGGTGAACAGGACGCCGCCTATCCGGAAACAGACATGGTCATCCGCGTGACCAGGTGTGTGGATCACCGTGAGTCGGGCGGCTCCGACATCGATCACCGACCCTTCGGTGATGAGCACGTCGGGATCGAACTCTGGGCCCACGGAGTATCCCATCGCCGGGGACCCCAACTCGCGAGCGAGCGGATTGGCCATCGGGGCGTGATCGGGGTGGGTGTGAGTGACCAGGACACCGACCGGTCTGAGATCGGCCGAGCCCTCGAGGATCCGGTCCAGGTGCGAGTTGTCGACCGGGCCCGGGTCGATCACAACGAACGCATCGTCGTCATCGACGATCCAGGTGTTGGTTCCAGGCCCGGTGAATGGGCCTGGGTTGTTGGCGAGTATTCGCCGGATCCGCATCAGAGCTCGGTGGAAAGGGGGATTGGCACCAGGCTGCCGTCGTCCATTGTTCGAGGCGCGATGACGGCCGTGCCGTCGGCCCCTCGTGCCGCGGCTACCGCCTCCTCGACAGACCCCCGCATGTCGAGCCATCGCAGGTGGGCCACGGTGGGGAGGAACATCTCGAGCTGATTGGAGGAGTGCAGGTCCAGGGCGGTCCGAGGTGTGATCCACATGTGGTCGACCAGCTCGTCGGTATCGAGTCGAATCTCAGGAGTCTGCCCCACTCCGGCCAGATAGAACGTGGTGTCGAACCTGGTCGGGGCGGTCTCGGGCGTCACCCAGCGAGAGACGAGAGACAGCGCCGAGGCATCGAGCTGGATGCCTCGATCTCTGAGATCGGTGAGCAACGCCGCGCCCCGCAGCGAGGGTGCCGCGATCACGCCGTCCGAGGTCAGGGCGAGCCCGGTCTCCTCGGCCAGTTCGCGGAGGGCAGCGGCCCTGAGCTCTCTGTCGGAGTGGTCGCCTGAGATGACGGCCTCCGCCAGAGCCGAGGCGTCAGCCGGCTCCACGGCTCCACCCGGGAACACGGTGAGCCCACCGAAGAAGCCTCGAGGTGGCCGACGCACCATCAGGACTTGGATACCCTCCCCGGAATCCCTGATCAGCATGACAGTTGCGGCGGGCCGAGCTTCGACCGGGGGCGCCTCCATCCGGGGATCCTACGGGCGAGGGGTGACCTGGCAGACTTGGGGCGTGATTTCGAGCGCCAATCCCTACCGCGGCCTGCCTCCCGTCGATCAGCTCGTGGCGGCTCTGGGTGAGAGCGGGCTCCCCCGTGCCCTCCTCGTCGACTGCGCCCGATCTTCGCTAGATCTGGCTCGGGCCGAGATCGCGCTCGGAGGTGATCCTGATGTGAGTCGCATCGCCGGCGACCTGATCGGCGGTGTGCTCCTGTCGAAGAGTCACCAGGTGATCAATGCCACCGGGGTGCTGCTGCACACCAACCTGGGCCGAGCCCCCTTGTCCCCGCGGGCGGCCCGAGCTGCATTCGACGCCGCACGGTCGTACACCAATCTCGAGCTCGACCTCGGCGAAGGAGATCGAGGCGGACGGGGCGAGTATGTCCGTGCGCTCCTCCGAGCATTGACCGGGGCCGAAGACACACTCGTGGTCAACAACAATGCCGCCGCGGTTCTGCTCGCCTTGGCCGCAACCTCGTCAGGCCGGGTTGTCCCGGTGGCCAGGGGAGAGCTGATCGAGATCGGTGGCTCCTTCCGACTCCCGCTTGTGATGGAAGCCGGCGGAGCGAAGCTGGTAGAGGTCGGGACCACCAACCAGGCCCGTCTTGGCGACTTCATCACAGCACTCCAGATCCATGAGTGCGGTGCAATCCTCAAGGTCCATCCCTCCAACTACCGCGTCGAAGGATTCGTCTCCGACGTGCCGATCGAGGAACTCGCCGGTCTGACGCGGGACAACGGAATCCCGCTGATCCACGATCTCGGCTCCGGGTTGATCGATGCCGACACGCCCTGGCTGGGAGCAAGTTCACCCCACTGGCTCGCGGCGGAGCCCGGAGCCCGCCAGTCGATCGACGCGGGGGCAGACCTGGTCACGTTCAGCGGTGACAAGCTGGTGGGCGGGCCGCAGGCCGGGATCATCGTCGGGACAGCCGAGTTGGTACGTCGGCTGAGAAGCCACCCGCTGGCCCGGGCGCTGCGGACTGACGCGATGACCGATGCCGCCCTCGCCGCCACCCTGGAGGCGTATGCGGACGGTGACGCGCTCGAGATCCCTATCTGGCGAATGGCGACGATGTCGACCGAACAGCTGCAACTGCGGGTGGAGCAAGTCGCGGCGAGCGTCGGTGGCACGGTGAGGCTCGGCGAATCGGTCATCGGTGCCGGAAGCGTCCCTGGGGTCGGCATTCCCACACCTCAAGTCGTACTGGAGGGAGAGGACCACCTCCACGGCCGCCTCCTTGCCGGCGATCACCCCATCCTCACCCGAAGGATGGACAAGGACCTCGTCATCGATCTGCGAGCGGTGGCCGAAGATGACGACCATCTGATCGCCGACACGGTGCCCGGTTGCCGCTGATTGGCACCGCCGGGCACGTCGACCACGGCAAATCGACCCTGGTCGAGGCTCTCACCGGACGAGACCCGGACCGCTGGGCCGAGGAGAAGCGACGAGGGCTCACCATCGACCTCGGGTTCGCATGGACCACGCTCGGGGCGACCGGCGAGGTCTCCTTCGTTGACGTCCCCGGGCACGAGAGGTTTCTCAAGAACATGCTCGCCGGGATCGAGGCGATCGATGTGGCTCTCTTCGTCGTGGCAGCCGACGAGGGATGGAAGCCGCAATCCGAGGAGCATCTGGCGGCACTCCACCTCCTCGACATCGATGAAGGCGTGGTCGCCCTGACCAAGATCGATGCGGTCGATGCCGCCCAGGTCGAGATAGTCGAGATGGAGGTCACGGAGCAGCTGCTGGGAACGACACTCGAAGGAGCGCCGATCATCCCGGTCTCGGCCAAGACTGGCGAGGGCATCGACCGGCTCCGTGAGGAGCTGACGACGCGAGTGTCGACTATCCAGCATCGAGGCGACCGGCCCCGTCTCTGGGTGGACCGTGCGTTCTCTATCCGGGGAGCAGGGACGGTGGTGACCGGGTCGCTGATCGATGGACCGATGCGGGTTGGTGACGAGCTGGAGTTGCTCCCGGGCCGCCAACACGTCCGGATCAGGGGGATGCAGAGCCACGAGAGCGAGATCGAGCAAGCCGAGCCGGGGCGACGGCTCGCTCTGAACCTCGGCGGGATAGAACGGGCCGACGCACCGCGGGGGGTGATGCTCGGTCTTCCCGGCCAGTGGGATCTATCTGCGAGATTCACCGCCCGGGTAACGGCGGCTCGCTACGTCGACGCGCTCACGACCAAGGGTGCCTTCCAACTTCATCTCGGCAGCGGTGCCCACCCAGCCACCATCAAGCGCCTGGAAGGCGATCACGCCCTGATCCAGCTCCCGGGGCCGCTTCCAATGAAGACCGGCGACCGCTTCATCCTCCGTGAGTCCGGCCGACGGCAGTTGGTGGCCGGCGGCATTGTCATCGACCCAGCGCCGGGGAAGCCTGCCGCCGCGATGAGGACCGCCGACCTGATCGATCCGCAAGGGGAAAGAGACCAGGTGGCAGACGACCTGCTGGGCTTGCGTGGGATGGACGAGCTGCAGCGCCTGGCCGCCCACAGCGGTGGGGGACGTCCGGATGCCGCGGTGGTCGTCGGGTCGGTCGCGTTGACCCAGGACCGCTTCGATCGGCTTCGCTCCCGCGTCGAGGCGATGGTGGCGGACCATCACACCGAGCACCCACTGCGAGCCGGATTCCCCCTGGCGACCCTGGCGACGCAGTTGGAGATCTCCCCGGAGCTGGCCGAACGGCTGGTGGAGGACAGCGAGATGATCGAGCGGGTCGGGCCCGATGTGACGACACGACGACATCGCCCCGATCTGGACACCGATTCGCAAGCGCGATGGGACAAGGCGGAATCGATGCTGCGGGTCGGGCTGGCGGTGCCCGTGGTGAGCGATCTCGGGCTCGGTGGGGATCTCACCCATCTGCTGATCCGGAACGGGATGCTGGTGCGGGTCTCCGACGACCTGGTCTTCCTTCCCGAGCAAATCGAGGAGATCGCCCGAATGCTGAAGGCAATGGACGGCGCCGTTCACGGTGGCCGAGTTCCGGGACAGCAGCGGATTGTCGAGGAAGTACGTCGTGCCCTTCCTGGAGTGGGCGGATAGAGAAGGGCTCACCATCCGGCGGGGCGATTTGCGCCACCTTCGGTGAGCCCGGGTCTCCCACTGCCGATGGTCAACCGACCAGTGGCACGCTCCTTCTCTCTACTTCGGTAAGGCCTCCCCAGATACCGAATGGTTCCCTGATCTGAAGGGCATGTGAGGTGCAGGGGCCCCGCACCGGACATACTCCACAGATCGCTTTTGCCTTCATCTCCCTGCGCTCCCGCTCGTCCTTGCGCTCGAACGTCGAAGGCGGAAAGAAGAGGTATGCATGACTCCCCCGGCAGAGGGCGTCAAGCTGCCAATCGTCCATAGCGGACAACGACTCCTCCCTGTCTAGCGACAACCGGCGCGAACCTACTCAGGGGGATGCGTTCCGGCAAGGAAGAATATGGGGAATCAAGGATCAGTTTTCGCGGGGCTTGCCACCGGCTCGACCTCGAGGAACATCCCATCGACACCGGCGACCAGTATCTCCGAGCCCGCTACCAGCCCTGCCTCACGGTGAGCGGTCGCCCGCCACCGTGCGCCATTGACTTCGACCACCCCATCGGGGTCGAACTCATCGAGGGCAACTCCTTGCTCTCCGATCAGCCCATCACGGCCGATGGTCCCGGTGGAGAAACGAGCGCGCTGCACGGTGGGCATGGCGAGGAGGAAGAAGAAGAGGACGGCCAGCACTGAGGGAACGACCAGATACCAGCGTGGGTCGATCTGCCCTGAGCCCTCGACGAAGAACGACCCCGAGACCTGGAGCATCACCGCCCCGAGGATGGTTAGGGCGAGGATCCCGCCTTTTTGATAGGCCGCGGTGAGCAGAGCCCAGCCTGTGACGGCCAGAGCCACGGCCCACCACTTCACCGGAAGCGTGACGATCCCCCAGCCCGCCAGCAGGAGGGAGATGGCGGCGACCCCGGCGGCGACCCCGGGCCCGATGGCGAAGAATTCGAAGGAGGCGATGGTCAGACCGACCACCAAGAAGAAGAACGCCGCCTCCGGTGTGGCGGCGAGCCGCCAAAAGCGAGTGGCCAATCCGGGCTGACGGAAGGTCACCGGCTTGAGGGTCACGCCATCCTCGAAGGGCATCAGGGTCTCCACGGTGACCGGGCCCTCGGACGTTTCGAAAGTGACGCCGTTCAGATCCTGGAGGTACTGCCGGATCGTTGGCTGCAGGTCGAGCCCGCTCTCCTCCGCGGTCAGCGGGTGGTCGATCATCACAGACTGCTCCTCTTCACCCGCGACGGTTGGGAACAGATGCATGGTCGACCCAGCCGAGATGGCAGCCTGCTCGAGATCGAGGACGATCTGCCCGATTCCCCCGTTGGCCTGAGCGGGTGCCGGACCAACCCACGCCGCGACCGGCAGCGGCGGAGATTCGAGTTTCTCGTGGAGACGGGCCAGCGCCTCTCCGTCAAGGACGGCCGGGGAGTCGATCTGGAGCACGGCCAGGACCTGACCGTTGGCCCCCGCCTCCTCGATCGAGGTTCGCATGAAGTCGAGCGCTGAGGCGTCGAGGGGGCCGCTGACATCGATCACATCGATGCCGGCCTCGGACCCGGCATCACTCGAACAGGCGGAGACGAGCGTGAGCAATGCCACGAGAAGCAGAGTGCGACGCACGTCGCGGGAGGTTAGGAGAGGCGCGAGGCCAACAGACTCGGCGGGCCAGGCCACCACTATCGTCCGAGCCATGCCAACCGCCCTGGTCATTGCCGACGCCGACTGGGTGGTCAACGACGTGTTCGCTTCGCTGCCCTCCGGTTACTGGGTATTGGAGGTTCTGGACGACCCGGTCCAATCCGGATCCAAGGTCGTCGAAATCGACCCTGACGTCGTCATCATCGACCTTCAGGTCAGGAATATGGGCGGGATGGCGGTGGTCCGTGAGATCAAGGCGTCGGTTGCCGCCGATGAGCTCCCCCGGCTGGTGATCCTCCTCGACCGAGCCGTCGACGGATTTCTGGCCAAACGTGCCGGTGCCGATGCCTGGGTGGTCAAACCCTTCTCGGCCCACGACTTTCGAGTAGCCCTGGGAGCGGCCACGCCGGTCTGAGCCCGCCGTAGTTCAGGGAGTCTCCAGCTTCAGGATCAGCTGCTGAAACCGGACTCCTCGTCGAGACGGCGATCGTGGTCGACAAAGCCGCAGGAGCGATAGAACCCGATCGCCTTCCCGTTCGCCTCGAACACCTCCACGAGGACAGGGTCGTAGCGACCTCGTGCGTGCTCGATCAGAGCGCTGCCATACCCCGTGCCCTGTTGGTCGGGATGGGTGAAGAGTCCGCCGATCAGATCCCCGATGACGGACATGAAGGCAACTAGGGCGCCATCAGCTTCCACCACCCAGTTCTCAGCGATTGGAAGGAGGTCCTCCCGGACATCGGTCTCCATCGCTCGCCAATACGTCTCGGGGAAAAATGACTGGCCAGGGATACCTCGATGCAAAGCCATACCTCGATCAGATCGTCAACTTCATCGGTATGAAGCCGCCTGATCATCACCGGATCGTACGGGCCCGGATAATCGGGCTGCCACCCCTGTCGGACTGCCAAGCTTGAGGTAATGAACGCCTCGGAGCTGATCGCGGTCGAGCAGGCCCTCGCTGCCGGAGCCCATCCGAGCACGGTGGTCCTGGTCGAGGGTGTCAGCGACGGGGTCGCCCTGCAAACGCTGGCGGCGCGTCGCGGCCGTGATCTCGAAACCGAGGGCGTGTCGGTGGTGCCGATGGGTGGCGCCTCCACGCTTAGTCACTTCCTCGACCTCCTCGGCCCGAATGGCCATGACTTGAGGCTGGCCGGTCTCTGCGACGCTGCCCAGAAGGGCGACTTCGGACGCAGCCTGGAGCGAGCCGGTCTAGGGGTGGATCTCACCCGAGCTGGCATGGAATCACTCGGGTTCTTCGTGTGCGTCGAAGATCTAGAGGATGAGCTGATTCGAGCGCTCGGCGCTGACACGGTGATCGGGATCATCGAGGCCGAGGGCGAGCTCGGATCGCTGCGGACCATGCAGCGACAGCCGGCTCAGCGGGAGCGGACGGTCGAACAGCATCTGTGGCGGTTCATGGGAACCCGCTCCGGGCGGAAGGCGAACTATGCCCGGCTCATGGTCGAGGCCCTCGACCTGGATCGGATACCACGGCCGTTGGATGGGGTGCTCAACCACGTCTGATCGCAAGCGTCGGGTCCGCCGTGTTCCTTCAGAGGATCTCGAGGATCTCACCGGTCAGGAAGACGAGCCCGGCCAGACCGGCCGCGGCAGTGAACCCTGACCCAAGCCGGCTTTGCATGACGGTGGGCACCTCACGACCCCTGATCCGATCCACCCACCACCAGAGCGTCACCAGCGCCGTGGCAACTACGAAGACACCTGTCCAGATCGGCGCGTCGGCGCCGGAGTCGAAGCTGGGGGTGAACTGCACCACCAGCCCCAGCGGAGCGACCAGGATGCCGACGGCGGCGGTCACCACATAGACCGCATTCCAAATCGTCCCTTTTGCACGAGGTAGCCGACTATCGAGAGCTCGATCGAGCAGGCTGACAACAACGCCGAATCCGAAGACCAACCCGAGGAGCAGTGCGATATCGATCGCCGGGTCCCCGAGGATCAAGAAATCTGGGTTGTCGGCCGCTACCAGTTGGAAACCGCCGATCGCAACCGCCCACAATCCGACTATGGGCGGCGACCGGCGTGGGATCCAAGGTCGCATGACGACCCACACGCTCGCTGCGATCAAACCACTGCCAAGCCCACCGAACAGAAGCAGACCGAAGGACCCGCCAAGGGTGAAGACGCCGATCTCGTTGCCGTTCTCAGTGAATCGCCCGATCGCCTCGGGATGGAGCAGGCGGCTGAGAAACATCACGAGACGACCCCCGAAACCCAGGACCACGATTCCGGAGATGACGCTGGCCGTGCCACCAACTGCGATGTCACGGATGACGTTCATCAGCCGGCCCAGTGCCTCCCGGCGAGGAGTGCTGACGGTCATGCCGGCCAAGCTATCCGTGGTTACGAGCCTGCGCCGGATCATCGGCTCATTTACGCATGGCGCGAATCAGGGCCGCTCTCTCGAACGACCCTGACCTGAGCTGTCTGAGTCGGGACGGCGGGATTCGAACCCACGACCTCAGCGTCCCGAACGCTGCGCGCTACCAAGCTGCGCCACGTCCCGAATATGCCCGAATGGTAGGCGAGGCCGATGCGCTAGCCCACTCGGATGTATTGGCCCAACCTGTTCCTACTCACCAGGATCGGGATACTCTGATGGGTAGGCAAGAACAGCCAGAGGAGGAACTGATGACTGCCTACGACGCCCAGCTCAGGCTGGGGGGGATCGACGAGGCGCCGATCAGCGTGCTCATCGATCTCACCGACGACCGGATCACCATGACCGCCGGCGAGATAGAGGTGGCCGACTGGGGCCGGGACCAGGTCAGGATCTCGGCGTACCCCGACGGCTTCCACCTGAGGGCCGAAGGCGAGGAGATCATCCTCGACGTCACCGACGATGCCAGGTTCGCTCTCGACCTCGGGCTACGCAATGCGCCCCCGATCCTGCGGCGACGCATGTCCGCTCTCCTGAGAAGCAACGCCGATCGGTAGTCGGCGCTAGAGCAGCTCGGCGATCTGGACTGCGTTCAGCGCCGCGCCCTTGCGCAGGTTGTCTCCGACCGCCCAGAGGTTGATCCCGCCGGGATGACCGAGGGTGGCCCGAATTCGCCCCACCAGCACATCATCGATCCCGGCGCTGTCCAGGGGAGTGGGGACGCGGTCAGTCCACACCTGCACCCCCGGCGCCGCCTGGAGGATCTCGATCGCCTCCTCCGGCGCTACCGGGCGCTCGAAGCGGAGAGAAGCGGCAACTCCATGGCCGACCAGGACCGGGACCCGGACACAGGTGGGCTCGACTTGGAGATCCGGGAGGTCGAGGATCTTCCTGGACTCGTTGACCAGCTTCCACTCCTCGTCGGTGTATCCCTGCTCGGTGATGTTCCCGGCAAAGGGAAGGACGTTGAACCCGATCGGCCGGGCGTAGAGCGACGGCTTCGGGTCCTCCCAGCCACCGGTCATCAGCGCGTCGAGATCGGGGCGGAGCAGGTCGGTCTGCCCGATCAGCTCGACCACGCCCTGCTGGCCCGATCCGGAGACCGACTGATAGGACGTGGCCACCATGCTGCGGAGCCCGGCGGCGCGATTGAGTGGCCCCGCCGCCATCATCAGAGCCATCGTCGTGCAATTGGGGTTGGCGATGATCCCGCGATGGGCACCAACCGCGGCATCGTTCACGCCGGCGACGATGAGTGGGACGCTCGGGTCCATCCGGAAGGCCGACGAGTTGTCGATGACCACGGCACCCGCCTCGGCGAAGCGTGGCGCATGGGACCGGGAGCGGTCTCCCCCCGCTGAGAAGAGAGCGATGTCGATGCCGTCGGGGTCGGCCGACGCGAGATCCTCGATCTCGACCTCACCCCATTTGGTCTCGACCACCGATCCGGCCGAACGTTCCGATGCAAGAAGGCGAAGCGAGCCGAGTGGGAAGCTCCTCGACTCGAGGATCGCCCGCATCGTGCGGCCCACCGCGCCGGTGGCGCCCACCACTGCGACTACCCGATCGCTCACGCCCCGACCTCCTCGTAGGTGGCCGGTGGCTCGAATGCGGCATGGAGGGCTTTCACCGCCGCATCCACCTCATCGGCCCTGACGACACAGGAGATACGAATGGTGGAAGTGGAGATCATCTCGATGTTGATCCCGGCCGAGGCAAGGGTCTCGAATACCTTGGCGGCGACACCGGGATGCGATTTCATCCCCGCCCCGACCAGGGAGACCTTGGCTATCTCGGCATCGACATCGACCGATTCGGCATCGATCTCGCTAGCCACCTGTTTGGAGATCCGTTCGGCGTCGACCAGGTTGGCCCGGGGCACTGTGAAGCTGATGTCGGTGCTGCCATCGTGAGAGACGTTCTGGACGATCATGTCGATGTTGACCCCGGCCGCAGCCAGCGACCCGAACAGCGCCGCGGCGACACCGGGACGGTCGGAGACACCGTTGACCGTGACCTTTGCCTCGGAGCGATCGTGGGCGATTCCGCTGACGATGGCCTGCTCCATGGGCGACTCACGCACCCAGGTGCCCTCGGCGTCATGGAACGAGGAGCGGACGTGGATCGGGACGTCGAAACGGCGCCCGAACTCGACCGCCCGCGACATGAGGACACCCGCTCCCCCGGCCGATAGCTCGAGCATCTCGTCGAACGGGATCTCTTCGAGCTTCGTCGCCTCGGGGACGATGCGAGGGTCGGCGGTGAACACCCCATCGACATCGGTGTAGATCTCGACGCTGTCCGCCCCTAGAGCTGCGGCCAATGCAACCGCAGTGGCGTCAGACCCGCCACGGCCCAAGGTGGTGATCTCCTTCGACTCGGGATCGACCCCTTGGAAGCCGGCGACGATCACGACCCGACCCTGGGCCAGAGCTGTCGCGGACCCGGCTGCCCTGGATGTCGAGGATCTTGGCCGAGCCATGGGACGAGTCGGTGAGTATCCCCGCCTGCGAGCCGGTGAAGCTAACCGCCGGGATCCCGCGCGAATTGAGGCTGATAGAGAGCAGCGCCATGGAGATTCGCTCGCCGGCGCTCAACAGCATGTCCATCTCCCGGGGCGACGGGTCATCGCTGACCTCGGCGGCGAGCGCTACCAGTTGATCGGTGGTCTCCCCCATCGCCGAGACGACCACGACCACGTCATGGCCCTCCCTGCGGGTCGATTCGACCCGATCGGCCACAGCCTCGATTCGGGCCGCGTCCGCCAGGGAGGTGCCACCGAATTTCTGGACGACGAGCGCCATGATCCACACAGTTTGGATGGTTTCGTTGCCAAACACGAACACCAGCTGAGGATTGGGAAAGACCCGTGCCTAGAGTCGCTCCGCCATGACCGACAGACGCAGGCGTCAAAAGGAGCAACGCGCCGCCAAGATCGAGGCCGAGAAGAAACAGGAGGCCCGTAAAGAGCTGGGTCGCCGTCTGGGGACCGCCCTGGTGTTCGGAGTGATCGTGGTAGGGATCTTCGTGGTCGGTGCCTATTTCGGGGAGGACGAGGGTCAGCTCCCTGGTGGCTACGAGGGTTTCAGAGACCAACCGACCGCATGTGGCGCGGATCAGCCTGACCCCGAGGAGGTGCTCACCTTCTCCGCCCCCGAGCCTCAGACCGACGTGACCCCCGAGTCCACTGTCACCGTCAGCCTGGAGACCTCGTGCGGCCCGATCGTGATGGCGCTCGACCCGGCGGCGTCGCCTGCGACCGTCAACTCATTCGTGTTCCTGACCCGGGAGGGCTTCTTCGACGGGCAGGTCTTCTACCGGATCGTGGAGGACTTCAGGGTGTTCTCGGGCGATCCCGAGGCAAATGGCACCGGCGGCCCCGGTTACCGGATCCCCGACGAGTTCCCACCGGAGGATTTCGAGATCGCCTCCAACATGGTGCTCATGGACAATGTCGGGAGAGGCACCAGTGGCAGCCAGTTCTTCATCCTGACCGGGGAGGCCGCCGCGACACTCAACCCCCAGTTCAACCTGCTGGGTGAGGTGGTATCGGGCCAGGAGACCCTGGAGGCGATCGCAGACGTCGAGACGGCGGTCCGGCCCGGCTCGACGGAGCAGAGCCTTCCGCTGGAGACGGTCTACATCGAGAGCGCCACAGTTGAAGTAACCGGTTCTTGACGGTAGGTCACGCCATCATCGGGGGCTGAGAACCACATGGCCGTCGACCTTCATGCCCATTCCACGGCCTCCGACGGGTCGGAGAGCCCATCCACCCTGGTCGAGATGGCGGCGGGGCAGGGCCTCACCAGCCTGGCGCTCACCGATCACGACACCCTCGACGGCATCGAAGAGGCCCGAAACGCTGCGAGCGAGACCGGGATCGAGCTGATCCCCGGCACCGAGCTGTCCCTGGACCATCACGGGGGCATGCATCTGATCGTGCTCTGGTTGGAGCCGGGGCAGGGGCCGCTCCAGGACCGACTCGCCGACCTTCGGGAAGGACGAACGGTTCGCAACACCGCCATCGTGGGTCTGTTGAGCGATCTCGGCATGCCTCTCACCATCGAGGAGGTAACAGAGGAGTCCGGTGCGGGATCGGCAGGCAGACCGCACATCGCCGCGGTCATGATGCGCAAGGGCTACGTCGAGTCGATAGCCGAGGCCTTCGACCTCTGGCTGGGGGCAGGTAAGCCGGCATATGCGGGGCGCCCCCGGCTGGCACCAGAGGAGGCGGTCGGCTTGGCTCGCCAGTCAGGTGGCGTCCCGGTGCTCGCCCATCCCCACACGCTCGGCATCAATCGCGCCGAAGAGATGGCGGAGCTGCTCGACAGGCTGCGCCCCGCTGGTCTGGTCGGAATCGAGGCGATGTGCGCCGGCTATCACCGACACGAGCGAGAGGGATATGCCGACCTGGCCCGGCGTTTCAGGCTGGTCGCCTCTGGAGGCAGTGACTATCACGGTCGCTACAAACCGGGTCTCGAACTGGGGAAGGGCTACGGCGACTTGGCGGTGCCCGACTCCGTGGTCGAACAGCTCCGAGCACACGCGGGAGCAGCGTGAGCCGACCTCTGAAGATGGGGGCGGCCGCCGCGGTGGTGTCGGCCAGCATCTTGATCTCGCGTCTTCTCGGATTGGGGCGGGAGGCCCTTCTCGCCGCCCTGATCGGGGTCAACGCCGAAGGCGACCTCTATCGAGATGCCTTTCTCATCCCCGATTTCCTCAACTATCTGCTGGCCGGGGCGTACCTCACAATCACGCTGATCCCGATCTTGAGCCACCATCTGGAGATGGGCGACGACGCGGCGGCGAGCCGGGCGTTCACGTCGGTGTTCCGCTTCGTTGGATGGGCCATCGTCGGGCTCACCGCAGTGATGTGGGTGCTGGCCGACCCGTTGATCTCGGTGGTCTTCCCTCGTGTATCCGATCCTGATCGACTGGTCTCACTGACCCGGATCGTCCTGCCGGCCCAGGTGTTCCTGGTCATGGGCGCCCTGCTCATGGCCGTCCAATACACCCATCGTCGGTTTCTCTTCCCCGCACTGGCTCCGATCATCTACAACCTCGGGATCATCGCCGGCGGGCTGGTGGGGGCGGCGATGGGCGAGGCAGGCCCGGAAGGCTTCCTCTGGGGAGCAGTGATCGGGTCGGCGATCGGCAACTTCGGGCTGCAGTGGTTCGGGGCCAGATCCACCGGGACCTGGCTCACTACGGTGCCTTCCGGGCAGTCGTCGGTTCGGGAGTACCTGGTCCTGGCCCTCCCCTTGATGCTGGGCCAGTCGATAGCCGTGCTCGACGAGCAATTCGTCAAGCTCTTCGGACAAATAGACGTGGGCGCCACCGCCGCCCTCAGCTTCGCCCGTCAACTCAACATGGTGCCGGTGGGGGTGATCGCCCAGGCGGCCGGCGTGGCCGCCTTTCCCTTCCTTGCCCGTCTCGCCGCCGGCGGGGATCTGGACGGGCTGACCCGAACCACTGGCCGGGCGGCCCGCAACACGGTGTTCGTCGCCGCGGGAGCCACCGCCGCACTCATCGTCCTCGCCCGCCCGCTCGTCAGCGTTCTCTACGAACGCGGAGAGTTCACCGCCGCCGACGGGAGTGTTGTTGCTCGGCTCCTCGTCCTGTATGCCTTCTCCATCCCCGCCTGGGGCCTCCACCAGATCCTCTCCCGTCACTTCTATGCGAAGCGGATGATGTGGCGGGTGGTCCTGATCGGCACCGTTGGGACCCTCATCGCAATCCCTGTATGGCTCGGTCTCTACGAAGCAAGGGGCGTCGAGGGGTTTGCCCTCGCCTCCACTCTGGTCATGACCGCTTACGCCCTGGCCCTGCTCGTCGCCTGGGGCCTCGACTCGGGGTGGGCACCGGTCCGTGCCCTGGTGCCCTCGATGCTCCGCGGCTTGCTGGCCGCGGGGCTGGCTGCCGTCGTGGCATTCTCCGTGATGGTCTCGATGTTCGGAACCGACTATCTCGACCTGTGGGAGAGCATCGCCGCGGCCATCCTGGGTGGGCTGACCGCGATTGCTGTGTTCCTCGGGGTCTCCTATCTGCTCCGCGCCCCCGAGCTTCGTGACCTGGTGCGCCGGAGCTGAAGGCCGACTTGCGGTTCAACGAGGACTTGCCGGATGGGTGCGTCGACTCCAGATACTGATTCCGATGAGGCAAGCGAGGGCTCCAACGATCAACAGTGGGATCGTGATCACACCCGTAGTGACGCCGGCACTCAAGGTCAAGAGCCCGCCGACCACGAAAGCCAACGGGAGGAGAGGGATATGCCTGTTGCTGGTTCCGCTGGCAGCATCGGCATGCCACCACGCCCCGAATGCACCCACCCCGGAGGCCGTTGCCACGGCACTGGTGACCCCGACCGGCAACCACCACCAGCTCTCCCCACGTGCCAAGGAGGCAATCAAACCAACAATGATCCCGATTCCAAACAGACCAACCAACGCCGCCGGCAAGACACCAATCATCACCATCATTGATCCCCGGCGGGGCGCGCTCGGATGCACGGCAAGCCCCAGCACGATGAGGCAGCCGGCCACAACCAAGAACACGAGAGCGACGATCTTGCCTGCGCTGACTCCCACCGACACCTCGTCGGTGAAGAACTGCCGAACTCCCACGTAGATCGTGGCCACCGCGGTGAGGGCGGCCAGGGCCTGCCACCAATAGCGGCCGAGAATGTTCGTCATGTTGCTCTCCTTCGTGATTCCGACGCGTCGACGAATCTGTGAAGCTCGCCAGCTCACGTCGGCTGGTATTCCGGCTGCCCATCGCCCGAGGATGGAAAGTGATATGACGGCTGATCCGTCGCCTTCGCCTTCGGCATGGTTTCTGTGTTCCCAAAGATCAGACTCGATCTCCGCTCTCCGGCCCTGACGGATGCCCTCCTCGGAGCCCAAGGTGTAAAGCCACACCCAGCGAAGCACCATGGATTCGACACGACCCAAGGTGTTCACGAGGGAGCCAGCCCTGGGCGCCGACTCGTCAGGGGAACTCCGCTCTCGGCCCTCATAATCGATGCAGCGCGTTCTCCCGCCCCGGTCAGCCGATAGAGGCGCCGTCGTGGCCTTCCCTCAACGAGTGCCAGGTCAGGCTCCTCCCAGCGCGACTCCAGGAGCCCGGCTGCTTCCATCCGTCCCAGCGCCTTGTACAAGGTCCCGTGGGCGGTCAGCTGCTGCGCTTCCCCGATTTCCTGCATCTGCTTGGCAATCGAGAATCCGTGAAACTCGCTGGCTCCAATCCGACGCAGATCGAGACCCGCGGCAAGGATGGCCTCCTCGATTGGCAGCAATGAACCGGGCTTTCTCCTCATCGACCTGATTATAGGAAGATATCTGCCTGATGCAAGCAGGAAGCTTCAACCCAGTGTGCTGGAGGTGAGTTGCGTGACAACGCCCTTGGCAGGGCCAGGATCACCGAGGCCGGAGGATCTCCCGGGGCATGTTGGGCTCTTCGGGCCGATCGGCCAGCATCCAGGCGGGAACGGGGCGCGCGCCGTCTTTCGGCACCTGACGGCCAACCCGCTCCTCTTCCGATATCCGGTCGAGGACGACCGCGATCAGGGCCGCCTCGAACTCGCCGGCCCCACCACGAATCTCGATGTCTCTGATCACTCGGGCATCTCCACCAGTTCGATCAAAGTACCACCGAGGTCGGCGGGATGGACGAAGGCGATGCGGGTCCCCCGCCCTCCGGGCCGGGCATTCTCATCGACGAGCCTTGCCCCCTCCTCCTTCAGGTGATCCAGGGCGATGTCGATCGACGACACGGCGAAGGCGACGTGGTGCATCCCTTCTCCCCGGCTCTCGAGAAAGCGCCCGACGGGAGTGTCCGGCGCGAGCGGCTGCAGCAGCTGGACGAACGAGCCCCCGACCGGGATCATCGCCTCTTCGACTTCCTGCGCTTCGACCACTTCGCGGTAGAGCGGTTCGACCCGGTAGCGGTCGCGATATCCCTGGATGGCCTGCTCCAGGTCGTGCACTGCGATCGCCACGTGGTCGAGATTGAGCAGCTTCACCGATGGGAGGCTAAAGCACGATTTGGCAGCGGGGGCGAACGCCAGTGACCGGTAGCATCCTGCCGGTGAGCAACCCAGTCATCACCGGGTTCGCCCGGACTCCGATCGGCAGGTACAACGGCGCCCTGGCCCCCGTCCGCGCGGTCGAGCTGGGCGGCGCGGCCATCGCCGCAGCCATGGAGCGGAGTCATGTCGATCCCGGATCGGTCGACGAGGTTCTCTTCGGGCACGTTCTTCAGGCGGGTGAGGGCCAGATCACTGCCCGACAGGCGGCGGTACGGGGCGGACTGCCGATGACCGTGCCTTCGGTGACGATCAACAAGGTCTGCCTCTCCGGCATGTCGGCCATCGGACTCGCCGAGAGAGGGATCCGCGCCGGTGATTCCAAGTTCGTGGTCGCCGGTGGGATGGAAAGCATGTCCAACGCTCCCCACGTAATGCGGGAGTTGAGATGGGGGGTTCGCATCGGCAACGCCGAGATGGTCGACGTGATGCAGCACGACGGCCTGTTCTGCGCCTTCGACCAATGCACGATGGGTGAGTCGTCCGACCACAAGAACCAGCGTCTCGGCATCGGCCGGGAGGAGCAGGACCTCTGGGCAGCCCGGAGCCACCAGCGAGCCGAGGAGGCGACCAGTACCGGCCTCATGGCCGGCGAGATCGTGCCAGTCGTAGTCCCGCAGCCAAAGGCTGCGACCCTCACCATCGACCGGGATGAGGGGATCAGGCAAGGTTCGACATCCGAATCGATGGCGGCGCTGAAACCAGCCTTCATCTCCGGAGGCACCATCACTGCCGGCAACGCGTCGCAGATCTCAGACGGGGCGGCCGCGTTGGTGGTCGCCGACCGCGATGCGGCCGAGGCATCAGGCGCCCCGATCGTCGCCGAGATCCTCGCCTACGGCCAGATTGGGGGTGGGGACGCCACCCTCCACGAACGTCCCGCCGAGGCGCTCCTGGTTGCCTTGAAGCGGGCCGGCCTCGACGTCGCCGATCTCGATCTGGTCGAGATCAATGAGGCCTTCGCCGCGGTGGCCATCTGGTCGGCGCGGATGCTCGACCTCCCCGACAGCAAGGTGAACGTCCACGGTGGGGCGGTCGCCCTCGGGCACCCCCTCGGTGCCACCGGCGCGAGGCTCGTGGTCACCCTCATCAACGCCCTCCGGACTCGAGGAGGAGGCATCGGGGCGGCCACCCTCTGCGGGGGCGGCGGGCAGGGCGACGCCATCGTCCTCAAGGTCGCCTGATGCCCGAGCCTGTCGAGCGAAACCTCGGCCTGGACCTGGTCAGAGTCACCGAGACCGCCGCCATGGGGGCGGCGCGGTGGCTGGGACGGGGCGACAAGCACGCCGCAGACCAGGCCGCCGTCGACGGGATGCGCCTCCATCTCTCGACTTTGGACATCGACGGGCTCGTCGTCATCGGCGAGGGGGAAAAAGACTCCGCCCCGATGCTCTACAACGGCGAACGCGTCGGTAGCGGGAAAGGCCTGGTGGTGGACGTCGCAGTTGACCCCGTCGACGGGACCACACTCACCGCCTCCGGCATGCCGGGAGCGATCACTGTGATCGCCTTGGCCGAGGGCCGGGGCAGCATGTATGCCCCGGGCTCATTGGTCTACATGGACAAGATCGCTGTTGGGCCGGATGCAGCCGGGGTGGTCGAGCTCACGGCGCCCGTCGAGCACAACCTTCGCCAGGTGGCCAAGGCCAAGCGGAAAGAGGTGAACGACCTTCGAGTCCTCATCCTCGACCGGGAGCGAAATCAGCACTACATCGAGGGGGTGAGGCAGGCTGGGGCCCGCATCTCGTTGATCGGCGATGGAGACGTGGCAGGAGCCATCGCCACCGCCCAGGACGAGACCGCGGCCGACATCCTTCTCGGCATCGGCGGCTCGCCCGAAGCGGTCATCGCCGCCGCGGCCCTGAAGTGCATGGGTGGTGAGATCCAGTGCAAGCTCTGGCCCCGCGACGAGTCTGAGCGGCAATACGCCATCGACGAAGGCCTCGACCTCGAGGAGGTCATGGGGACGAGCGATCTGGTGTCATCTGACAACGTCTTCTTCGCCGCCACCGGGGTCACCGGTGGGGAGTACCTGCAGGCGGTCGAGTTCAGGCGCGAGGACCACGTCGTGACTCATTCGGTGATCATGCGCTCCAAGACCGGCTCCATCCGCTACATGGAGGCGACCCACAACATCGCCCGGCTCGGGGAGATATCGGCGCAGACTCTGGACTAGGCGCTCGCCGAGAGGATCGATGCGAGATCGGCCACGATCCCGATGCTGAGCAAGACGACTATCACCGCGATGAAACCGGTGTACGCCCATCGGGCCCGGTGATCCGCGATCCAAAAACGGCGCACCCCGGACACGCCCATAACGATCGCCACCAGCGAAAGGGTGATCGTGACCGGGGCGCTCGCTGCCTCCGAGAGACCCACGATTGGGGCGAGGATCGGGATCAGCAGATAGGTGATGATGCAGCGAATCCCCGATACCACGATGGCTGCAGTCGTGTTCCGGCGCGCTCCGAGGATGGCGCCTTTGTCCACCACGTCGCCCACCCGGAGAAGTCGGCGCATGAATCGGTCGGCGCCGGTGCGCTGTGAATCGACGATTCGCAAGGTGTCCGTCAGATCTCCATCCGGCCGGCGAGGGCCCGGCCCAGGGTGAGCTCATCGGCGTAATCGAGGTCTCCGCCGACCGGCAGACCTGAGGCGAGACGGGTCACCTTCACCCCGAGGGGCTTGAGCTCCCGGGCGAGATACATCGCGGTGGCATCGCCTTCGATGGTGGGATTGGTCGCCACGATCAGCTCCGCGATCCCCTCCCCGTCGATCCTGGCCCGCAGCTCATCGATCCTGAGCTGACCCGGGCCGATGCCGTTGATCGGGGACAGGGATCCGCCGAGGACGTGATACAGCCCACGGAACTCCTGGCTGCGCTCGACCACGACGATGTCCTGAGGGCGCTCCACGACGCAGATGATCGAGTTGTCACGCCGCCCATCGCGACAGATCGGGCAGAGATCGCCCGCCGCCACGTTGTAGCAGCGCTGGCAAAGGGTCACCTGGTCCCTCATGTCATTGATCGAGGTTGCGAGGCGACGTGCGTCGGCCTCCTCCACGCTGAGCAAGTGGAAGGCGAGACGTTGCGCCGTCTTCTGCCCCACCCCGGGC
Source organism: uncultured Acidobacteriota bacterium (assembly GCA_963837055.1). GTDB lineage: Bacteria > Actinomycetota > Acidimicrobiia > Spongiisociales > ZC4RG35 > JARDZU01. Next base: position 500,400 of record CAWILU010000006.1, read on the forward strand.
AGGCGGGCCATCTCATCGATGAGACGCTGGACCGGCCCTTCGAACATCAACCGAGCAGGCCACCGAGGCCGCCGAGCCCTCCGGCCAGCCCCCCGAGCTGTTCGTTGGCGGCCGCGGAGGCAGAATCGAATGCCTGCCGCACTGCGGCGACCACCAGGTCTTGGAGCATCTCCACGTCGTCGGGGTCCACCACCTCGGGTGAGATCGTGATTTCGACGAGCTCCTGGGCGCCGGTCACGGTGGCTACCACCATTCCTCCGCCGGCCGAGCCCTCGAAAGTCCTCCCGGCCAGCTCCTGCTGAGCCGCGGCGAGCTGCTCCTGCATCTTCTGTGCCTGCGCCATGATCTGACGCATGTCGGGTTGCCGGTTCATCTGGCTGAACGGTAGTAAGACGCCGCCGTGAGTCGGCGCGACCTACTCTTCGACGACTTCGGCACCGAGCTCGGCCGCTAGTAGCGAGGTCGGGTCCGTCGACCCCTCCGGTCGCTCCTCGAGTTGGTTCATGTCGATCGTCTGCTCACCGGAAACGTCGGGACCGCCCTCGCGCAGGCCGAATCTCACCCGCACCGTGCCACCGAGCAGATCGCCTGCCCTGGTGGCGACGATTGCGGCCACGGCATCGTCTTCCTGCAGTGACTGGAGATGGAACCCGTGAGGCACTTCGAGCACGATCACATTGCCCTCGACCGCGGCCGGGACCGCCTCCCGAAAGAAGGCCCACCTCCGGGCGCCGAGGACGTCACGAAGCGACCCGAAGAGCCCGGGCCACACCTTCTGCAGCTGCTCCAGGGTGATGTCGATGGCTGGCGCCGCAGGTTCCGTGGTGGCCGAGTCCGGTGCTGGCGGCACCTCCCCGTTGCCGGTCGTCTCTACTGCCGGGGCAGGGGCGACCGCGGGCTCGACACGCATCGGTTCGACCGGCTCGGCGGTGGTCGGCGTCCCGACAGGAGGCATCGGCTCGGGCTTGCCGAGACGACGCTCGATTCGCTCCACCCGGGACAGCAGGGCCTCGGTGTCGCTCGCCGTCTCCGGGCGGGTCAGCTTGATCAGCGCCAGCTCGGTCATCAACCGCTCCTCCCTGCCCTCGCGCAGGCGGACAAGGGCATCGCCGAGCAGGTCGACCGCCCTGAGGACGTCGGCGGCGGACACCTGCTGGGCGGCCTTGCGCCACGACTCGTACACGTCGGCAGGCTCGTCCGAGATCTCAGCCAGATTGGGGGCATAGTGGGCGAGGAAGGCACCCCGGAAGAAGGCGACCGACTCGGCGACGAACCGTCGCAAGTCGACACCGTCGGCGGCAAGCTCCGCCACCAACTCCAAGGCAGCTTTCGCATCCTGCTCGGTGACGGCATCGACCAACCGCATGAACGCCTCAGAATCGGCCAGCCCCAGAGCCCGCCTGACTCCGGCCACATCGACCGAGCCCGCGCCAAGTGCCGCCACCTGCTCCAAGAGGGACAGCGAGTCACGGACGGAGCCTCCCACGTGGCGCGCGATCGCGATCAGTGCCTGAGGGTCGGTCTTGTACCCCTCTCGATCCGCGATCAGGCTGAGATGGCCGGCGAGCTCTTCGATGGGCACCGGGTGGAAGTCGAAACGCTGGCTCCGGGAACGGATGGTGTCGAGCAACTTGTAGGGCTCGGTGGTGGCGAGGACGAAGTGAACGTGCTCGGGTGGCTCCTCGAGCGTCTTGAGCAGGGCGTTGCCGGCCGCTTTGGACAGCATGTGAGCCTCGTCGAGGACGAACACTCGTTTCGATGTCGCCGATGAGGCGACCGTGGTGACGCTCACCTTGATGTCCCGGATGTCGTCGACCGAGTTGTGCGAGGCCGCGTCCAGCTCGAGGACGTCGAGCGACGATCCCTCGGTGATGGCTACGCAGCTGACGCATGTGTTGCATGGGGCGCCGTCGGCCCCACGATTCACGCAATTGAGTGCCTTGGCCAGGATCCGTGCCGTGGTCGTCTTACCCGTCCCTCGGGGCCCGGTGAACAGATAGGCGTGAGCGACACGGCCATCTGCCACCTCGCGGGAAAGCGTTGTGGTGACGTGGCCTTGGCCGATGACATCGTCGAAGGTCTGTGGCCGATACTTGCGATAGAGGGCCTGGTACTCCACCGAGGTCTACGGTAACCGGGCCGGGGGACATGAGTTCAGGGGGAGGCGGTCTCACCCCGCGTCGAGCCAGGCCGCCAGTCCGTCCCAACGCTCGGGGTCGGCACGGCGCATTCGCGCCTTTCCCATGTTCGCCCGGACCACCCAGCCCACGTCTCGATCATCGAAGGTGGCCCAGCGCTCGAATCTGTCGAACCCCGGAGCAGGAAGGGCGGCAATGGCGACGCTCCAGCAATATCCCAGCCCTTTGCGCAGCGTCCGAAAATCACCGTCGGTCCGCTCGTCGGCCGGCGCCACGGCCAGGTTCCCGGTGACTTCGTCGAGGATGTCGAGAACCTCCTCCACAAAGCCGGGGTCATCGAGCAGACGCGGCTCACAGAGACCCGCGACCACCGCCCGCTGCACCAGCCACGATCCGTCCTCGAGCCAGCGCCTGCAGATCGCGAGGAGGCGGCGGGGATCCGTATCACCGACGCGTTGCAAGCCCATGGCGACTCCTTCACGAACACGCCAGCGGGGGTCTTCGGCGAGAGCACGAAGGCCGGCCTCTGCCGAAGAGTTCCCCTCCACGACGAGGCGCCCGAGCCCGATGGCACCACACAACGCCAGGTATTCGTCGTCGTCCTCCACGTAGCGATGGATGAGGGCCGCCGGGGCTTCGTCGGCCACAGCCACGGCCAGCTCGAGATTGGCGCGCGGCCCGGGCAGACCCGAGCTCTCGGTGAGGAAACGGTCCCACTCCCCCTCGTCGAGGGCCCGGAGTGTCCGGCGAAAGTCGTCGACCTTGCCCATCTGGCGAGCCTACAAACGCCTTTCGTGTTCATTTGTCACGGGAAAGCGTCGATACTTGCTCACGTGACCCAGCCCCTCATCGATAATTCGGCGACCGACGCCGTCGGCTCGCCTCCCGCGGTGTGGGCCAAAGGCCTGGTCCGTAAGTTCGGCAAGACGGTGGCGGTCGACCACGTCGACCTGTCCATCCGCACCGGCGAGTTCTATGGGCTGCTCGGGCAGAACGGCGCCGGGAAGACCACCACCATCAAGACCATCGTCGGTCTGCTCCGACCGAATGAGGGCACGGTCGGCATTGGCGAGTTCGACACATGGAAGAGCCCGACCGAGGTCAAGGCCAGGATCGGGGTCCTTCCCGAGGAGTTCAATCTCTACGAGCGGCTGACTGGAGCAGAGCTGCTCGACTTCACCGCCGCCATGCACGGTCTCGATCGGGATGAGGCAGCGCGACGGCGCAACGAGCTGCTCGATCTTCTCGACTTGCTCGACGCCGGATCGAAGCTCGTCGGCGACTACTCCCGTGGCATGCGCAAGAAGATCGCGCTCGGGGCGGCCATCATCCACCGGCCCCCTGTCTTGTTCCTCGATGAGCCTTTCGAAGGCGTCGACGCGGTTTCGGCCCGACTCATCCGACGTCTGCTCCTGCAGGCGGCTGAGGGTGGCACCACCATCGTCTTCTCCTCACATGAGATGCATCTCGTCGAGAAGCTGTGCACCCGGATCGGGATCATGGTGGCTGGTCGGCTGACCATCGAGGAGACGCCCGACGGCCTTTGCCAGCGGATGGGTGTCGACAATGTCGAGGACGCGTTCATCGCCGCAGTCGGCGGGCGGACGCCGGATACGTCGTGGTACTCCGGCTAGTCGAGCTGAAGGCTCGTCTCACCTGGAACGGATTCCGCAGCGACCGGCAGCGGCGGATCGGTCTCCCCGTGGCCACGATCCTCCTCGGTTGGCTTGGTCTGTGGCTGGCGCGAGCCCACTACCAGAACATCGCCCTCCTTCAGGAGTCCAATCCGGCGGCGCTCCCGGAGTATCTCGCCTGGACCGCGCTGATCGCATTCCTGGTCTGGGTGACCCTTCCAGTCATCATCTTCCCCCTCGACGAGAACCTCGACCCTCAGCAGCTGGCGTCTCTCCCGATCTCCCCAAACCAGATGGTCACCGGGCTTGCCGTGGCCAGCCTGGTGGCGCCGTCCACGGTGGTTCCCCTGGCCGTCCTCGGTGCCAACGCTGCCGCCATGGGCCGGGGATGGTGGATGGCGATTCCCGCTTCGCTCGTCTACCTCGGGTTGCTCGCCGTTGGAGGCCAGCTCTTCTCGGCAGCAGTATCGGGCGTGCTCCGAACTCGGCGCGGCCGCGACATCGCGACCTTCCTGATCCTTGGCCTCGCCGCCGGGTCCTTCTTTGCCTACCGCAGCTTGAGCGACACCGTGGCGGAGATGGGTCTGGCCGGGGCGGTGACGGCGACGCCCATCCTCGGCTGGTGGGCGCTCATCCCACCGGTGGCGGCCCAGAAAGCGATGATCGACGTCGCCACGGGACAAGTGGCCGCAGGTCTGGTTGCCCTCCTTGCCGCGATCGGGGGCCTGGTCATCCTGGCCCTCTTGTGGAGACGTCTGCTCGGCTGGCTGCTCACCACCCCGGTCCAGCAGAGCCAACCTGCCGCCCGCGCCCGGCGTGGTGGGATGACGATCGGCCCGTGGGGTGTGATACCCACCATGGCCCGCAAGGAGTTTCGCTTCTATCTCCGTGATCCACGACAGCGGCTCGTCTGGACCGGGACCGTGATATTCGTCGGTCTCGCCATCGGCGGGGCAGTGATGAACGCGACCGGGATGTTCGATCTGAGAGACAAGGTATGGGCTCCATTGGTCGCCCCGGTGTTGGTCCTCTTCGTCGGGCTCCCCATCGCCCTCAACCTCTTTGGATGGGAGCGAAACGCCGCCAGCTACCTGTTCGTCCTGCCTGCCAAGCCTCATCAAATCCTGCTCGGGAAGAACCTGGCCGTGTCGGTCGCGCTCGCCATCGAGACTGCAGTCCTCACCCTTGGCCTCGCCGTGTTCACGGGGCAATGGACCTGGGTGTGGCTCGTAGTCCCTCTGACCGTCGCCGCCATCGGCTGCCAGCTTGCCGTCGGCAACCTCGTGTCGGTCCTCACTCCGCTCCGCCTGCCCCGGGAGGGCACCGACGTGTTCGCCCAATCGACCGAGCAGGGTTGTCTCGCCATCGTCAGTCAGACGGTGTCTTTCTTCGCAATCGGACTGCTGCTGGTACCACCGGCCTCGCTGGTCGTATTGACCGTCGATTTCGGGCAGGCGATCGCGCCATGGGCGGCAGTGATCGGATCTATCGCCTGGGGATTGTTCCTGTACGGCATCTCGCTATTCCTGTCCAGCCGCCTGCTTCGCCGCCGGATGCCGGAAGTCCTCTCCTGGGTCCAGGTCGTCTGAACGATCTCGTTGACGCGAAGAACCGGCCCTGAGGCCGGTCCTTCGCCTAGCTCAATCGATGGTCCAGGGCTTCAGGGAGCCCAGATCCCGGCGATGGGAAGATCGTTCGAATCCCCGAACGGGAACGATGTGTCGCCGACACCCTGGGTGTTTTCGTCACGCAGGAAGAAGGTGGCATTCGAAGGCCGGAACACTCCAGGAGTGTCCACCCCGTCCACGATCACCCAGTCCCCAGCCACGAACCGGTCACCAGGATCACCGTAGAAGAACTCGGCGTCGGCGATACCGGTCGTGTTGGTCTGCCGGAAATAGACGATCCCGGTCGACTCCCGATGCAACCCGATGGTGTCGATCCCATCATTGTTGAAATCGCCGACGAACGGCTTGTCCCCGGGATTGCCGAAGATGAAGCTGAAATCGGCCGGGCCCAAACCACCATTGTTGGCTCCGAGCTCGTTGATCACATAGAAGGTGGTGTTGGCGGGCCGATAGATACCGACCGTGTCACAACCATCAGCATCGAAGTCCCCCGCCATCGGGATATCCCCCGGATTACCGAAGAAGAACTTGATATCGGCGATCCCCTGCGTATTCGAATTGCGCAGATAGACAAACCCGTCCGACTGGCGGTACAGACCCGGAGTATCCACCCCATCACAATCCCAGTCCCCAGCAAAGGGGACATCACCAGGATTCCCATAAAAGAAGGAGGTGACACCACCCGCCGCACCACGCAGACTCCACACCCCAGTGGTCGGATCCACCAAACCAACCAGATCCCCACCCGGCTCGACCGGTGGCTCAACCGGCGGCGCCGGCAGCTGGAGCACAGTCGTGGCCGGGCTAGTGACCGCATTGAGGGCCACGCCCGGCGTGGTACCACCACCTGGCGCCACCCAATCAACATTGATCGAACTTACGTTGCCGATCAGGGCATCGGTCACCGCGAGGTCGAGATTGACGGACGGTGGGGGCAATAGGAGGTCGTCGACGTCTTCAGGCAACGGGAAGGGTCCGGCAGTACCGGAGACAGAAGTGGCACCGGTGGCATTGAATGCGACCTCCATCGGATTGTCGAAGACAATCAGCTCGGGAATCACGTCCCGTGGTGTCCACACCAGGAAAACTGTTCCAACCCGAGGCCTGGAGTGTGAACGACACGGTTTGGGCGGCACGGCTCGACAGCGCCACCGGCGATGCCGGAGTGATCGTGACCAGGGCCGGCTCAAGGTCGTACACGTTTGTATTGATGTGGACGTCATCGATCACACCGGTCCAACCGGCCCAGGCGGGGATCGAGGCCGTCACTGACACCGGTGACGATGGAAACACCGCCGAGGAGGCCCCCGCTGGTGGCGATGATGGTTGTGCCGGGACAGGCGGCGAAAAGCTCGTCGATCGAGAAATCGAAACCTAGGTCGGTGGGTCCGCACACGATGGTCGGCCCACCCGAACCCGTCGCGTTCCACACCTCACTGTCGTCGTCCACCGTGATCGTGGCGAACACCCCCAAGTCGTCTGCGGGGATGTCGGTGGTCGCCAGCGTACGTGGCCCATCGAAGTCCGGACCGTCGACGCGGAGATTGACATAGGGCGTCCGCTCCGAACCACTGGTCGGGTCGATGAAGTACTGGTAGCTGATCGAGTCGAAGTTGTCTACCGACTGGCCGTCGAGCTCGTTGGAGTGGAGAAAGACCTTTCCCCCAGCCGAAGGCCCGGTACCGGATCCCGTATTCATGCGGAAGGCGCCGACACCTGTCGCCGCCGGTCCCGTATTGAATCCGGGCTCTCCAGTGTTGTCGAAGGTGACCTGGAGATTTCCTGGGTTGCCCGGATAGATCGGGATCGCCCCGGCCGGTCCCGGCCGGCACCACCAACAATCCACACAACAGGGCAAACGCGACCAAGACTCCATATTTGCGGCTACTCACAACTCTCTCCTCTCGCTCGACTGGGCGTCCAGCATCCCAGCATCGGAGACGACACGCAATACAATCGCCCCTTTGGGATAATGCTCGGGCGGATGACGCGGGAGATGCCGGCCGGTGGCCGGCATCTCCTCGCTCAGTTTGCTAATGGGTCGGGTTCAGGGACCCCAGATCCCGGCGATGGGAAGATCGTTCGAATCCCCGAACGGGAACGACGTGTCACCGACACCCTGGGTGTTTTCGTCACGCAGGAAGAAGGTGGCATTCGAAGGCCGGAACACTCCAGGAGTGTCCACCCCGTCCACGATCACCCAGTCCCCAGCCACGAACCGGTCACCAGGATCACCGTAGAAGAACTCGGCGTCGGCGATACCGGTCGTGTTGGTCTGCCGGAAATAGACGATCCCGGTCGACTCCCGATGCAGCCCGATGGTGTCGATCCCATCATTGTTGAAATCGCCGACGAACGGCTTGTCGGCCGGGATTGCCGAAGATGAAGCTGAAATCGGCCGGGCCCAAACCACCATTGTTGGCTCCGAGCTCGTTGATCACATAGAAGGTGGTGTTGGCGGGCCGATAGATACCGACCGTGTCACACCCATCAGCATCGAAGTCGCCCGCCATCGGGATATCCCCCGGGTTACCGAAGAAGAACTTGATATCGGCGATCCCCTGCGTATTCGAATTGCGCAGATAGACAAACCCGTCCGACTGGCGGTACAGACCCGGAGTATCCACCCCGTCACAGTCCCAGTCCCCAGCAAAGGGGACATCACCAGGATTCCCATAGAAGAAGGAGGTGACACCACCCGCCGCACCACGCAGACTCCACACCCCAGTGGTCGGATCCACCAAACCAACCAGATCCGCTCCAGGGGGTACTGGCGGATCCGGCGTATCCACAGTGGTGAATCGAACGGCAGGCGTGAAGCCGGGGTCGAAGCCCGGGGTCAGCCTGGAAAACGCCGGGCGGGCCACCGAGTGGGGAGGGATTGTTGGTGAACAGTACGGTGGTGTCGACGTCGGTGCCGATCGACGGCGAAGTCGTGACTACTCCCACGTTCAGCGAGTCTTGAGGACCGGGCGCAGGGAGGGGGGGTGTGCCGTAGCCACTTGTGTTGAACGAGACACTGAAGATGATCTCGTCGGGGACCTGCACGCCGGCGAGGTCGAACTCAACTGGGAATGCAAAACCGTTGTGGCACAGGCCTGTAGGTCCAACCCACCCGCCTGGTGCAACGGGGGCTGTGAGGGGACAATTCACCAGATCGGCCGAAGGACGGAACGGGACCGCCACGGTCTGAGTGACCGACGTGATGAGGTCGCCGACCCCGGTCGGGTCCGTAGCGTCGACTTCGTAGATGTTGAACGTGATGGGGTGATTGAAAGTCGCTCCGGCCGCGGATTGGCAATCGCCCGTGTTCCAGGCGCCCATTTCACACGCAAAGCTGGAGAACACCACGCTCACCGTGCCCAGCTCCGGTGGTCCTGCGGCGAAGATGATTTGGTCGCCGAACTCGCTCATCTGCTGGGCTTGGAAGGCCTCGCTGAAGAGGTTGCCTGGCAGCGGGTTGGGTTGTGAGTCGTAACGCACAGTACCGGGGGCGGCCACGGCGGCAGGCGCGGCCATGGCGACCAAGGCGAAGACGACCAGAACCGCGAGTGTGCGGCTTCTGGGTAGACGGCGGACCAGATTCATGACGATCTCCAATCGTCGAGAGGCCACCGGATCACGAACCTAACACATAGCCGATCCAAGTGGTACGGGACCGACCCGCGTCTACCGTCCCCAGCATGCGGCATTGGATCGTTTGATGTTTCGACGGACCCGAGAGGAACGGGAGCGGCTCGAGCACGAGTTGCTCGCACCCGAAGCCACCAAAGCGGACCAATCACATGGGCGGGCCGAGGACGAGGAGCCGGATCCGTTTCGCACCGCCTTCGAGCGGGACCGCGACCGGATCGTCCACACCAAGGCGTTTCGCCGGCTCAAGCACAAGACCCAGGTGTTCCTCAACCCTGACGGTGATCATTTCGTCACCCGGATGACCCACACCATTCAGGTGAACCAGGTGGGCCGGGCCATGGCCCGCGCCCTCGGTCTCAACGAAGATCTCACCGAGGCGATCTGCCTCGGCCATGACGTTGGCCACTCGCCGTTCGGGCACACCGGGGAAGACGCCCTGTCGCCCTTGATCGGCGAGGACTGGCTGCATTCGGTACACGGCGTGCGCACGCTGTCACTGATCGAGCCTCAGAATCTGACCAACGAGGTGATCGACGGGATCAGGGCCCATTCCTGGCGCATCGACCCGCCTCCATCGACACCGGAGGGAATGCTGTGTCGATTTGCCGATCGGATCGCCTACTTGACCCATGACGTCGCCGATGCGCTCCGTGCCAACGCCATCGAATACCACGACATCCCGACTCGGGCTCTGACCACTTTCGGGGCGACTTCGAGAGAATGGATCGGGGCACTGGCCACCTCGGTCATAGATGCCAGCCACGAAACCGGCCGGGTCGAGATGGGCGAGCCCCACCTGGAAGTAATGGGAGAGTTGCGCGAATTCATGTTCGCCCGGGTCTACCTCACCCCGGAGAGTGAGAAGCAGAAACAGAAAGCCGTCACGGTGATCCAAGACCTGGTCGGCTATTTCGCCGAGCATCCCGATGAGGTCCCGGATTCAGCGACGGTTCCCGACGCCACGGCGCTGGAACGGGGCGTGGATTACGTGGCCGGGATGACGGACCGCTTCGCTCTTCACGCCCATGATCGGCTTTTTCGGCCGAACCTCTTCGATTGAGCCCACTCGCCCGATTGTTTCGAGGCCCAGTCTGCCCACCAGCAGGCATGGACCGTCTCCACCCATATAGACCGGCATTTCGCCGCTCCTCCCCCACTCCGTCCATGTTGGACGTCCCCTTCCCCCCAGCAGTTCCCTCGAGGATGTTCAGGCCTTGAGCGGATCACGCAGCCGTAGGGACCAACGCCATCTCGACCTGCCCTCGGTTGAAACCTTGTTCGCCTGACGGACTCGACGGACCAGCCTGGCGTGCTCGGCTTCGCTGAGCCGCTCGGCCATGACTGCCATCACGTACGCGTTCTGCAGGTGACTCATCATGTTTCCCTTCGTCAATGCCCCGTATGGCACATTGCGAAGGTATGGCAAGGCCCGCCTGACGGCATCGGTGGAACATGCCTAGATGTGATGTCGACAGGTGCCTATATCGCCAAACCATCACCTATCCAGCAAACCGGCGTCACGAGCCATCTCGGCAGCCCCGGAACGGCTGTTGGCTCCCAACTTGCCCAGGATCGCCGAGACGTGGTGATCGACGGTTCGGTTGGACACGAACAGCCGATCGGCGATCTCGGTATTGGTCATCCCCTCGGAGAGGTGACGAAGCACCTCGAGCTGGCGAGCGGTCAGGCCGAAGGGGTTGTCCCTCGTGGCCCTGGTAGGTCCCCTGGGGACACGGTTGACCCCTGCCTCGGCCAACTCGGAGCGAAGCCGGGCCGCCAACGGCGTGGCCCCCAGATCATCGAAGATGCCCAATGCCTCGATCCGGGCCTCGGTCGATCCGTGGGAGAGGGCCACCGCACGGTCGTAGGGAATGCCCCGCTCCTCCCAGAATGGCGGCAGCGCCCTCCCAGTCCCCGTCACCGGCCAAACGATACGGCTCCGGCGCGATATCGGGGATTTGGTCGATCTCGCCGATGAGATACAGCCAAAAGGCGAGCTCCCCAGCCATCCAGGGCGAGTCGCGGTCGATGCAATCGGCCAGGACCTCCCGCATGCGGGGGAAGATCGCATCATCGAGCTTGCCCCCGATCCAGACGTATTCGGCCAGTGAGATCGCCCCCGGCGTGGTGCGCTGGACCTCGTTGGCCTGAAGGGAGCGTTCCCACCCATCCATCAGATGGATCTTGGCGTCGGGCTCTCCCCGACGGGCCCGAAGCCGCCCCAGCAGGGTGCTGGCGACGATGTTCGCGGTGCCCAGCTCGGCAAGGGTGTCGAGCACGAAGCAGACCTTCGCTTCGGCTTCTTCCCAGTTCCCCTTCATCTCATCGATGAGGGCCAGCTCACCGGTCACATACGCATCGAATGAGGCGATCTCCCGATCCAGAGACAACCGGTGGGCCCTCTCCGTCCACTGCTCGGCCGTGGCGAGGTCGCGCCAGTAGATCGCACCCCAACCGATGTTCACCGCGGCGCGGATCTGATCGTGACTCAAGTGGAGATCGGCCGACATCGCATAGCTCTCCTCGAGCTCTTCCATTCCCTCCGGGTACCGGGCGATGATCTTGGCCGTCCCGATGTTGTTGAGGGCATGGGCGCGGGCTTGGCTCGGGCCCTCGCCCGCCACGGCCAGGGCCTTCTCCCCGTACCAGAGAGTCCGCTTCTCATCGCTGGCCAACATCGCCAATTGTGAGATGGCGGAGTACGCCGTCGCCAGGGGGAGTCCACCAACCGACTCCAAAACCGACGCCGCCTCGTTGGCCATCTCGGTGGCAAGAGCGCGCCGATTCCGCACCCAGGCAATTCGGCTCCCAATCAGCAGGGAGTGGCCGAGCTTCTCGGGATCGCCCAATCTTCGCCGGAGACCTATCCCGGTCTCGATGATCTCCTCGGCCCACGCGATCTCACTGCCGAGATATTCCTCGAAGGCCCAGAGGTCGTAGTGATCAGCGCACATCTCTGGCTCCAGCTGGTCCAGGTGCGGCTCGAGGGCACGCAGATGAGCGACCGCCTCGCTATGGCTCTCCATGGCCGAGGCGCGCCGGGCAGCGAGTGGCGCCAAACGGACGAGAGCATCGACATCGCCACCCACCCGTGCATGGTGAGCGGCCCGTGACACGTCGTAGCCGAGATCCTCGACCGCCCGCAGCACATCGAGATTTATCTCCCGTCTCCTGATTTGGGGAAGGTCGGTCTCGACCGAGCGTCGGGCGAGCTCATGGCGGAAGGTGAGGGCGTTCTCGGTGAGCACTATCACCCCGGCCGCCTCCGCCTCACCAGCTGCCTCTTCCGAGGGCCCGAGAACAGAGTCCACCAGTTCCAGCTCCGCTCGGCCGGGCACCACCGAGACCAAGTCGACCAGGGCGCGAGAAGCCGGAGAGAGACGAGAAACTCTGCCCATCACCGCGTCGCGCACCGAGCCGGGAACTGACTCGTGTTCGGCACCGAGGACCTCGGTCAGGAAGAAGGGGTTGCCCCCGGTCAGCTCCCATAACCCGTCGGTGACGCCTCCTGCCTCCGATGCCAGCTCGGACACGGCCGCCGGGGAGAGAGGGGTCAGGGTGATCCGCTCCAGGACCGAAGCGGCGATATCGGCCAGAGCCACCCGCAGAGGACGATCGCCTGCCACCTGCCCATCTCGATAAGTGAGCACCAACAGGCCGTGGCTCCGGTCGATCCGCCTGCCGAGGTACTTGATCAGGTCGAGGGTGGCCTCATCGGCCCAATGGATGTCCTCGATCACGATCACAGTCGGCCGCAGCGACCGGGACATGAGCTCCAGGACGAGGGCGAACACTTCGTAGCGGTCCTGACCGCGCAAGTGCATCCGCCAGTGACGGCTCATCGAGGGCCATATCCCAGATCGGGCCGAGGGGCCGGGCGGTGAGCAGGTCATCGCAACCACCCCATAGAACGTGGGCGTCCTCCAGATGAGAGTCGGTGAAGACACGCACGGCCGAGGTCTTGCCGATACCGGCTTCTCCACGGATCAGGACCGCGCGCCCATCGCCGTCCCTGGCGGCGGCGAGCAGCTTCTCCAGACGCTGGAGGACGTCGTCGCGTTCCAACAGTTGCATGGGGAGAAGATGGTAACGGGGGGCCGTTTTAGCTCCTATGGGGAACCACCCCTATCCTCGGCGGGTGCTCGCCCTGAGAGACCTGCACAAGCGTTATGGCGACGTCGTCGCCCTCTCCGGCTGCACTTTCGAGGTCGATCGGGGCCGGATGCTGGGCTTTCTCGGGCCGAACGGAGCCGGTAAGACCACTGCCATGCGCACCATCTTCGGTCTGGTCACCCCTGACTCCGGCGAAGTGACATGGGAAGGCCGGCCAATCGGCATCGAGCAGAAAAGACGCTTCGGCTACATGCCCGAGCAGCGCGGCCTCTATCCCAAGATGAAGGCTCAGGACCAGCTCGCCTATCTGGGCCGGTTGCGGGGCATGGATGCAAAGGAAGCCCTTGCTTCCGCCGACCGCTGGTTGGAGCGACTCGGCCTGGCCGAGCGACGGGCTGACCGGGTCGAAGTCCTCTCCCACGGCAATCAGCAGCGGGTGCAGCTGGCGGCGGCCCTGGTCCATGATCCCGACCTCTTGGTCATGGACGAGCCGTTCAGCGGGCTCGACCCGATCGCCACCGAGACCATGGCCGACATCCTCCGAGAGGAGGCGGAGCGGGGGAAGGCCGTCGTGTTCTCCTCACATCAGCTCGACCTGGTCGAGGACATCTGCGAGGAAGTGGCCATCATCAACGCCGGAGAGATCGTGGTCGAAGGCGACGTCCGTGAGTTGAAGGATGCCGCCCCGATCCGACATCTCGAAGTTGAGCTCGACGGAGACATGGGGGATCTGTTCGACACCCTCGAAGGTGTCCGGGAGATCAGGTCCGTTGATCACGTGCACTCCGCCGTAATCGATGCCGGCACCGATGTCAGGAGCTTTCTGGCCCGCGCCGAGGGGATGGGACGGTTGCGCCATTTCGCGTACACGGCGCCGTCGCTCTCCGATCTCTTCCGTGAGGCGGTAAAGCGATGAGAACCGTGTGGCAGATCGCCATGCGTGAGATACGCGAGCACGGCCGGTCCAAGTCCTTCCTCATCACAACGCTGGTGACCCTCCTCTTGGTGGCAGCGCTGGTGATCGTTCCCGGCCTCATCGGTGGCGGCACATCCGAGTACACCGTCGGCGGTATCGGCGAGGGGAACGAGCCGATCGTCGCCGCGGCCGAACAGCTGGGCAACGCATCCGACGAGCCCGATGCCGAGCCGTCGGTGGCCATCGAGCTGGAGCCCTACGACGATCGAGCGGCGGCCGAGGCGGCCCTGGACGAGGGTGACCTGGACGCCGTCCTCATCGACGGGTCGGAAGTCATCGTGGAGAGTGTTGGCGGCTTCGGAGGCTCCGAACTAGTCACCCTCCTCCAGCAAGGGGCGGCTTCGGTCGAATTGGAGGCCATCGTCTCCGAAGGAGGCCAGGCGGCGGCCGACGTCATCGAGGTGATGACGTCCGATCCGCTGGAGACCACCACCCTCTCCGGCCCCGACGAAGGCGACGACACGAGAGGCGCGGTGGCTTACGCCGGGCTCCTCCTCCTCTACATGGCGGTGCTGCTCTACGGGCAATGGATGCTCAACGGAGTCACCGAGGAGAAATCGAACCGTGTCGTCGAGGTCCTTCTCTCCAGCGTCAAGCCGTGGCAGATCCTTGCAGGCAAGATCATCGGGATCGGCTCCTTGGGGATCGCCCAGTTCGCCGGGACCATCCTCGTGGCGCTCCTCGCGGTGAACCTCACTGGTGCGCTCGAGCTGCCAAGCCTCGACCTGGTCACGGTGGCCAACCTCATCCTGTGGTTCATCCTCGGCTTCCTCCTGTTCGCGGTGATGTACGGCGCAGCCGGGTCCCTGGTCAGCCGTATGGAGGATGCTCAGAACGTGGCCTTCCCGATGTCGATGATCGCGGTCGCCGGGTTCTTCGTTTCGATCGCCGCGCTGGGAGATCCCGACGGCACAGTCGCCGTGATCGGCACCTTCATCCCCTTCACCGCGCCGTTCGTGGTCCCGGTCAGGGCAGCTCTGGACGCCATCCCCGCCTGGCAGTACATCGCGGCCGTCGTGATCACCGTCGCCGCCATCGTCGTCCTGGTCCTGGTGGCCGGCCGCATCTATGCGGGCGGTCTGCTCCGATTCGGGAGCCGGGTCAAGCTCAGGGAGGCCTGGCGCTCGGCGGACGCCTGAGGCGCTCCGTAGAATCGGGCGCTCGTGGCATACGACGAGGCTCTAGCCGACCGGGTACGGGAGGTGCTCGGTGACAATCCTGAGATCACCGAACGGAAGATGTTCGGTGGCATCGCCTTCATGTTCGCGGGGAACATGGCGGTCGGGGTCAGCAAGCACGAACTCATGGTGCGGATCGACCCGGACGACCAGGATGAGGCAATCTCTCGACCGGGTGTCCGGGTCTTCGACATGAGCGGGCGGCCGATGAAAGGCTGGATCCTGGTCGCGCCCGAGGTCATCGAGGAGGGCCCGGGGCTTCGGGAATGGGTCGATGTGGGGCTCGACTTCGCCGGCTCTCTCCCCCCAAATAGGCTGGCCGGGTGGGCTACCAGCACATCGAGATCGAACGGGATGGCCATCTGGCCACGCTCTGGCTGAATCGGCCGGACAAGCGCAATGCCATGTCCAGCGACATGTGGCAGGACATACCTGCGGCCATGGCCGAGATAGATGCAGACGATTCGGTGCGGGTCGTGGTCCTTGCCGCCCGCGGGCCGGCTTTCTCTGTCGGAATCGACATCGGCCTCCTCGCCTCACTTCAGCCGGGAGAGGGATCGAGAGCCGAGTCCAGCATGAAGCTGTACCGCACCATCAAGGAGATGCAACAGACCGCGAGCTGTTTTGCCTCCTCCCCCCGACCGGTTATCGCCGCCATCCAGGGCTATTGCCTCGGTGCGGGCATGGACCTGATCACTGCTTGTGACATCCGAATCGCCGCCCAGGACGCCATATTTCTCGATACGTGAGACCCGGATGGGCCTGGTAGCCGACATCGGCACGCTGCAACGTCTGCCCGCCATCGTCGGTACCGGGCACGCCGCCGAGCTCGCCTACACCGGGAAAGACATCGACGCCGACCGGGCCAAAGCGATCGGCTTGGTCAACGATGTGGTGGCCTCGGCGGAGACCGCCCTCGACGCGGCAAGGGCGATCGCTACACAGATCGCCGAGAACTCCCCGCTCGTCGTTCAAGGCATCAAGACGGCACTCGCCGCCAACGAATCGCGGACAGTGGAACAGGCCCTCGACAACGCGGCGCAGTGGAATGCCGCCTTCCTCATCTCCAACGATCTGACTGAGGCGGTCACGGCCTTCGTCGAGAAACGCAGACCAAACTTCACCGGCACCTGAGTGGAACCACTGGCGATGACCGGGCGTTCGTCTGGTTCTACGGAAGGAACGATGTGAAGTCACGATTCGCCTTTGCCACGCTGACGGTGTCGCTTCTCGTGCTCGGCGCCTGCGGCGGTGAGGAGGCCCTCTCGACGACCACCTCCACCACCCCCCTCGTGACAACGACTTCCTTGGTCGCCACCACGACGACCTCCATCGCGGCTACGACCAGCACGAGCGCGGGGACGCCAACGACCACCCCGACGGCAACCACCGTCCCCGGCGAGCCGGGACTGCCTGGCGAGCCGATCGACTTCGGGCCTGCGAGCGGCGACACCCTTGCCGTCGTCGGGGTCGCCCACGACGATGTCTTGAATCTGCGGGCCGCCCCCGGCGCCGACCAACAGATCCTCGCCGGGATCCCGCCGACTTTCGACGACCTGACCGCCCTCGGTCAGACCCGCGAGCTGCCGGGCTCGTTCTGGATCGGGGTCGATTACCAGGGCACCGAAGGCTGGGTGAACCTCCGGTACATCGGGTATCTCGGCGACACCACCGACATCACCCATGCTGTCAACGAGCAATTAGGTGGACCTCCTGGCGCAGAGACGATGCTCGACCTGGGCATGATCGTGGCCCAGGGCATTGCCGGTGACACAACGGCCGACATCGTGATGAGCGTGGCTCCGACCGTGGGTGATCTCGGCGAAGTCACGTTCGACATCACCGGTTTGGAAGATGACTCCGTTCGCGGGGGCCGGGTCCACGTGTTCGGCCAGCCGATCGACGACGCCTTTCTGCTCCTTTCCGTCGAGCAAACCGTGATATGCGCCAGGGGCGTCGACGATGGCGCCTGCGTCTGATCGACCCGCCGGGAAAGGGCACACCTCATGGTGATTAGGTTGTCCAGACAGCCTTCGGAGGAGTTCTGATGCAAGGTCACAAGGTCACGATGCTGGGCACCGGTCTCATCGGTGACTTCTACACGGCCACCCTCCACGGGCCCCGTACCCGCGATTCCGTGGGCGTCGTCTACTCCCGCTCCGAGGAGCGGGGCAAGGCGTTCTCTGATCGCTGGGACATTCCCGCGCACACCACGTCGCTAGAGGACGCGATCAATCATCCCGAAACGGACGTGGTGGTGGTCGGCCTCCCCAATTTCCTCCACGAGGAAGCCATCACTCTCACCGCCGAAGCGGGCAAGGCAGTGCTGGTCACCAAGCCGCTGGCGAGGGACGCTGCGGAGGCGAAGCGAATCCTGGAGCGAGTCGAGGCGTCGGGAGTGTTCGGGGGATATCTCGAAGACCTGGTGTACACGCCGAAATCGATGAAAGCAGTCGACTCGGTCGCCGCCGGGGCGATAGGTGACGTGACCTGGGTGCGGGCGCGGGAGACTCATCCCGGGCCGCACAGCGCCTGGTTCTGGGACAAGGAAAAGGCGGGTGGCGGCGCCATCGTCGATCTCGGGTGCCACTGCATCGAGATCATCCGCTGCTTCGTCGGGAAGAACAACCGACCCGTAGAGGTGATGGCTTGGGCTGACACCCTTGTCCATCCGATCCAGGCCGAGGACAACGCCGTCGTCCTGATCCGATTCGAGTCGGGCGCTCTAGGCCAGTTCGAGGTGAGCTGGACCTTCCGCGGTGGGATGGACCTCCGCGACGAGGTAGCGGGAACCGAGGGGACGATCTGGCTCAACCACTTCCTGCGCACCGGGTATGAGATGTACAGCTCGGGCGGGGGTGGTGGCTACGTGGCAGAGAAGCTGGAATCGAACGAGGGCTGGCTCTTTCCGGTAGGTGACGAGATCGGCGAACTGGGTTACTCAGCGATGTTCGCCGACATGTTCGACTCGCTCGACGCCGGGAAGGCACCGAGGGAGACGCTCTACGACGGATACGTGGTCAACGCGATCATGGACGCGGCCTACGCGTCAGCCGCCTCCCGAGAGTGGGAATCTGTGGACGTGGAGTGGAGAGGCGGGTCGACTTCGCGCATCGCCAAGACGGCGCAGACCCACGACGGGCACGCCATCGTCAAAGAGGAGACCCTTCCCGATGGGAGACGCAAGCTGATCCTGAGTGACAAGGACACCGGTTCGGTGTTCGATCTCGTCACATCAGGGTGAGCCTCGGGCTAGAGGTATTCCCGGTCGAGGATTGGCCCCGCCGGGTCGCCGGCATGCTGGCCCGGGCGACGACGGGCACCATGGGTCTGCGCCTCTGCCTCGCCACCGGCAACACCACCCGACCCGTCTATCAACAGACCGCCCTCGAGAGCCAGCCAGAGATCTTCCTGCTCGACGAGTTCGGCGGGCTACCCCGTGATGACCCGGCGAGGTGTGCCGCCATGCTCCGGCGGGATCTGCCCGGACATCACTTTCACGCCCCTGACGTCGACGCGGCCGACCCGGTCGCGGCGGCCGGCGATTACGCCCGGATCATCGGCGATGGAAGCCTCGATCTGGCACTGGTGGGACTTGGCCGCAACGGCCATCTCGGGATGAACGAGCCGGGGTCCGCCAGGGACTCGATCACGAGGGTGGTGAATCTGGCCGACTCGACCAGCGACGGCGCTTCAGCCTATGGGGCCTCGACCCGGCCCGAGTGGGGCATCACTGTTGGCATTGGCGAATTGATGGCCGCCGAGGAGCTGTGGCTGGTGGTCACGGGAGCCCACAAACGGCAGATCCTGGCCGCGGCCATGAGTGGACCGATCGGCCCCGACCTACCGGCCTCGTTCCTGAGGGAGCACCCCAACGCCGTGGTGCTGGCCGACCGCGCCGCCGTCGATAACCACTAGGTAGCGAAGCTGAGCCAGCGGGCAGGGTTGTGCACATAGATCAGATCCAGGGCCTCCTCATCCAGGCCATGCTCGATGAGTAGCGATCGAAATCCCGTGTTGATCCAGGCCAAACCGGGAGACCCTCCCAGCGTTGCCCACAGGGACCGGCGTGCGCCGTCGGTTCCGATCAGGAGTTGAGCGCCGAACCCATCTTTGCTCAGGCCGGCGAGGAGACGGGCTGTCCGTTCCGGCTGACGAAGACCCTGATCGAAACAGAGGGACACTCCAGTCTCCAAGAGACTCCGGTGGTAACCCGGGTCGTCGACCTTGTCCGTGTGTGACATGGCAACCCGGGTCAAGGGCATCCCGAATGCAGCCATGAGCTCGATTTGAGCCAGACCGCCCTCGCCCCCTTCGCAATGGGTGAGCACGGGCACCCCGGTCGCCTCGACGGTGAGAACCGACGCCTCGACCAGCCGTTCCTCGAGCGCTGTTGGAGCCAGTCCGGAAGTGGCGATCTTGATCAGTCCGGCCGGCGAAACAGGGCTGTTGACGACGGCAACGAACTCCGACGCGAGCTCGTCCGCCGCCGCGGTCAGATGCCAATCGTCCTGCTCGTAGTACTTGGCGGTGTGCATCCCGGTGGAGGCGATCACGTTGATTCCGGTGCCGAGAGAGACATCGGAGAGTCGGGCCGGGTCGCCGCCCGAGCCGATCGGCATCGCGTCGACGAGTGTCCCCACCCCGGCACCGGCGAGCTCGAGGGATTCGGCGATGGCCTCACTCACCGAGGGCAGATGGATGTGGGGCCATTCCGCTTCGACTCTGGGACTGTCGATGATCAGGTGTTCGTGGGCCAGGGCCACACCGAGCTGTTCCGGCTCGATATCGCCGAGGACGGTGCGGGCCAATGGCATCAGGGCAGCTCGAGGATCGCCCCGGAGGCACGCAACGAGTCGCGCAGGGTCGCGGTGTCGACTGCGCGCACTTCTCCGCCTGCCGCTACGGCCAGGGCTGCTGCAGTCCCGGCTGCCTGGCCCATTGCCATGCATTGGGCCATCGATCTGATCGAGGCCTGGGCGTCATGCGTGGCCGAGAAGCACCTGCCCGCCACGAGGACATTGGCCGCATCCCGCACCACCAGGCTGGCGAGAGGGATCCCCACCGCGGTGCCCTCGGGGAGGTATTCCCATTTCGTCGTCTTGCCGGGGATGTGGTCTTCGATGGGCGCTCCACACAGCCCGATCTGATCATCGAACTGACGGGCACCGAGCACGTCCTCCCGGGTCACCCGGTAATCCCCGAAGACTCGCCTCGTCTCCCTCATTCCGATCTGGCTGCTCAAAGCGGCCAGCGAAGCCTTCTCATAGCCGGGAACCCGGTCGATGAGGAAGCGTGCATATTCCAGGGCCTGTCGCCGGCCCTCCATCTCGGCTCGGGACAACACGTTCGGATCGGTGGCATTGATGACCCGCCCATCCGGATCCGTCGCCACGTGCTCGATCCTCGTCATCACCGTGGCGGTCACCCCGTCGACCGGGGTGATGTGATCACTGCCCTCGCGGCGTGGCAGTTCGTAGTCCCCGGATTCGGCCGCCTCCTCCATCAACTCGTGAAGTCGAGACTTGTCCACCGTGCGACGGCGCTCATGGTCGACATTGACCATGCGAAACGTGGTGGTCAGCGTCTGCGCCGGGTCCGTCTCGCCGGCAAGCTCGTATCCGAATCCGGCGTGGTGACATACATCGGCGTCGCCCGAGGCGTCGACGATCACGGAGCCGGTGAAATCGGTGAGCCCCGCCTTGGTGGCCACGAGGAGCCGGTTGACCCGATCGTCATCCACAGTCGCGTCCTGGACGAAGGCGTGAAGCAGGACCGAAGCGCCTGCGGCCACGACGAGGCTCTCCCAGACCACCTTGAGATGTTCGGCCAGATAGGTGACGCCGGTGCCGGCGCCATAGGTATTGGGACGCTCCACCACTGGGCCGAGGCGGCGGAGGCCGGACACGACATCGTCGCCAATCCCGCCCACCACTTTGATGGACCGCTCTCCCGGTGTGTAGAAGCCGTAGAAGGTGTCGAGCACCGCCGTCGAGTTGCCCCCGAGGAAAGGGAGCTTCTCGATGAGGAGGGTCCTCGCCCCGGCCCGGGCGGAAGCGATCGCGGCCGACGACCCGGCCGCGCCCGACCCGACCACGATTACGTCATATTTGGGTCGTAAGTGGTGAGTCTTGAAGTGGTGGGTCCTGCACTCGACAACCTCGACACTCACCACCCGCCACTTATTTCACATATGGGCTGAGCACGTCTCGGGCGAGGAGGAAGCCTCGCTTCACCAGCTCGTCCGTCTTCTCGAAGTCGCGGTCCTCGTGCTCGATGATGATCGGCCCGTCGTACCCGACCCGGTACAGCGCGGAGAACACCCGCCCCCACTCGACGTCCCCGAGCCCGGGAAGCCGGGGTACCTGCCATCCGATCCCGGAGGACAGGGTGCCGTTCTCGTAGAGCCCGGAATAGTCGATCATCACGTCCTTCGCCTGGAAGTGATAGAAACGCTCACCGAACTCCGCGATGGCTCCCTCGATGTCGATCATCAGCCAGACGAGGTGGGAGGGATCGAAGTTGAGACCGATCGTCTCCCCGAACTCCTCGAACATCCGCCGCCAGATCCTCGGGTTGTAGGCGAGGTTGTGACCCGAGGGCCACTCATCCTTCGAGAAGATCATCGGGCAGTTCTCGATCGCGATTCTGATGCCATGCTCCTCGGCCCAGGAGATGATCTCGGGCCAAACCTTGGTGGCGTCTTCCCAGTTCTCGTCCTGGGTTTTGCCGCGGTCCGCGCCCATGAAGGTGTTGACCACCGGGACTTCCATCTTCGAGGCCGCAGTGATCACTTTCTTGAGGTGGTCGATCACGGTCCGGCGGTGCTCGGCGTCGGGATGGAGCGGATTCGGGTAGTAGCCGAGACCCGAGATCTCGAGGCCACGCTGGGTCATGGCGCCGGCGATATCGGCGGCCTGGCCGTCCGAGATGCCGTCGACGTCGATGTGGCTGGTACCGGCATACCTTCGGGTGTCAGCACCCGATGCGGGCCAGGCGGCGATCTCGATCGTGGTGAAGCCGTTGTCGGCCGTCCAGTCGGCCACCTCGTCCAGTGGGGTGTCGGGGAAAGGGGCGGTCAACAGGCCGAGTTTCATGGGATCCTCCTCATCGCTGGAGCGTCACCCAGCGCTGCTCGTCATTGCTGTCGGCCACCGCGTCGGTCACCAGGACCGCGTCGTGGCCATCGGAGAAGGTGGGATAGGCGGGCTTCGGCGACGGCCTGCCCGTCATGACGTCCTGGTACACCTGGCTGAACAGCGCCCGGAAGGTGTCCGGGAAGCCCTCGATGTGCCCGCCGGGATAGGCGATGAGGGCGGCTGCTTCCGGCGCGGCCAGCGCCGGGTCCCGGTGAAGGATCTCATTGGGGCGGCCCCGATGCCCGATCCAGAGGTCGTCGGGCCGCTCCGAGGACCATGACAGAGCAGATTCGCTTCCCGAAATCTCATACTGAACCGCGTTTCGACGCCCGGCAGACACCTGGGAAATGGTCACCGCCCCCCGTCCACCACCCTCGTAGCGAAGGAGGATCCCTGCCGCGTCGTCGCTCGTCATCACCTCCTCGACCAGGTCCTGGTCTTCCCCAGCCACGGCGAAGGTCTCGACAGGGCCGGACGGATGACGACGCACCGGGACCAGCGTGTGCAGGTCGGCCATCACCGCCTCGACTCGCTTCCCGCTGATGAAGCGGGTCAGGTCGAGCCAGTGTGACCCGATGTCGGCGACGGCCCTCAACTCGCCCGCCTCTTCGGGTTGGAGCCGCCAATTCCAGTCGGTGTCCCGCAACAGCCAATCCTGGTGATAGGACCCGGTGATCAGGCGAACATCGCCGATGTCCCCGGCGGCGACCATCGACATGGCCTGGTGGTTGAGCGGGTAGAAGCGGATGTTGAAGCACACCGCGTTGACCAGACCGGTCTCCGCCGCCAACGCAACCAGATCGGCGGTGTCCTTGGCACCGAGCGCCAGCGGCTTCTCACACACCACGTGCTTGCCGGCCGCCAGGCAGATCCGGACCTGGTCGGCGTGGGCGTGATTGGGGCTGGTGATGTGAATGACGTCGATCGACGGATCGGCGGCCATGGCCTCGACCGACTCGTAGACACCTGGCAGGCCGGTCGCCTCGGCCTTGGCCCGCGCCCGCTCCGGGGTGGATCCGACGACGCCTGCCACCTCCACTCCGAGGCGGCGCAGGGCCTCGACATGGGCCACGCCGATGAACCCGATCCCGACCACTCCTGCCTTGATCTCGCGGTAACCCATCTGGTGTTATCCCGTCCCGGTGACCCGTGAATAGAGCCAGGCCAGCCCGAGGACAATCGAGCCGTAGACGATCTGCTGAATGGCCTGGCCGGCGTCGAGGAAGGTGAGCATCGTGGCCAGCACACCGAGGATGAGGGCGCCCAGGATGGTGCCGCTATAGGAGCCGATCCCGCCGAAGATCGACGTTCCCCCGATCACCGCAGCGGCTACCGAAGGGAGCACGAAGGTCACCGCCAGCTGCAGGTCCACCGCCCCGGTGCGGCCGGCAAGGAGGATCCCGGCGAGGGCCGCGAGCAGCCCGGCCAGGATGTAGGCCGCGATCTGAACCTGCCAGATCCTGACCCCGGCGAGCCGGACCGCGATCGGGTTGTCGCCCACTGCGTAGATGAGGCGCCCCAACCCGGTTCGTCGCAGCCCGTAGATGATCACGACCGAGACCACGCCCCAGACCAGCGCGTTGTAAGGGATGCGATTCCCGAGGAACGAGCCCCCGCCAAGGGTCTCGATGAATTCCCCGACCGTGGTCGAGCCTTGGAGGACGGTGAAGGAGAGAGCGGTGAACAGCCCGAGGAGGATGGCCGACATGGCCAGGGTCATGATCAGCGGGTTGACCCGGAACACACCGACCCCGACTCCATTGATGGCCCCGGCCACCAGCCCCACCCCCAGACCGAGGGCGATGGCGATGCCCGCGCCACGGGGCGACTGATTGGCAGCGACGTAGGCAGCGGCGGTCGCCACCATCCCCACTGAGAGGTCGATGCCGCCGGTGAGCATGAGAATCGTCTGGGCCCCGGCGATGATTCCCAGGGGGGCGGCCAGAAGGACGGTGTTGCGGAGACCGCTCAGGCCGAAGTAGCGGGGCTCGATGATGGAGGTGGCCACCACCAGGGCGACGAGGACAATGGCCAGGACGAGTATCGGGTGATCGCGGAGAGCTGATCGCCACTTCGAATCCGGCGGGATATCGACGTCGAGCACGGGCACATTGGTCCCGGTCATGAGGCCCTCTGCCTTCTCAACTCGACCACTCCCGCCACCATCATGACCACGACGATCAGGACGCCTTGCACCACCTGGGCGGTGTTCGGGTCGATTCCCATGGCGCTCAAGATCGGAGAGAGAGTGAAAAGGATGATCCCCGCCGCGGCGGCGCCCACCACCGATCCGATCCCGCCAGTGAGAGCGACCCCACCCAAGACGATGGCGGCGACCGAGCGAAGGGTGAAGATCGAACCGGTGGCAGCACGTGACTCCCCGGATCCGGTGATGGCAAGGGCCGACAGCCCGGCCAACGCCGAGAATCCGCCGCCGACCGCATACGACACGATCTTCGCCCTTCCGGTCCGGACCCCGGAGAGGTAGGCGGCCCCGAGACTCGAACCCGTTGCATAGAGGGAGAGCCCGGTCCGGGTGCCTTTCATCCACCACGCGGCCAACGCCATCGGGATGGCGATTGCGACGAGGGATGGCCAGAAGTTGGAGCCACTTCCGCTGCCCGAACCGGTGAACATCGCCCGGAATCCCTCACTGGTCCCCCCGCCAGGCGAAGGAAGAACGAGTAGGGCCACGCCGGAGAGGATGAAGCTGGTGGCCAAGGTGACGACGATGTCGGGCACCCGGGACACCGTGATCACCCAGCCCACAACAGCGTTGATCCCGGCCCCAACGAGGATGACCAGAACCGCGATCAGCAGGGTCACCCCAAAGCGGCTGGTCCAACATCAACTGGGCGGCGATGGAGTTGGTGAGGATCAACATTGCGCCGACAGAGAGGTCGATCCCCCCCGCAATGACAATGATCGCTTGCCCGATCGCCAGATAGACGAGGGGCAGGCTGTTCTTGGAGATGGAGGCGATCTGGAATCCGCCGAACTTGGGGATGAGAGTGGCGTACCAACCAACCATGATGACCAGCAAGACCCATACCCCCACGGTCCAACCGCGGCGACGCAGCCAGGTCGACCAGTCGACACCCCGGATGCGGCCTACGGTTTCGGTGGTCATGCCACCTCCTCCGCGCTGATGCCGTGCGCCGCGGTGAGCAACGACTCTTCGGTGGCGGTCTCGGCCGGTTGCTCATCGACGATCGCCCCCCGGTAGAGGACCTGGACTCGATCACATACGAGGGGGATCTCGGCGAGCTCGCTCGTGTAGAGCAGGACGGCAGCGCCATCGGCGGCGAGCTCTCGAAGGAGGTCATAGATCTGGGCCTTGGTCTTGACATCGATCCCGCGGGTCGGGTCGAAACAGAGCAAGACCCGGAATCCAGCGGCGAGCCAACGCCCGACCACGACCTTTTGTTGATTGCCGCCGGACAGGCGGCCCGCCTGGCGCGCCGCCCTGGTGTCGATCGAGAGCCGGTCGATGGCATCGGTCACCCGCTCCTTCTCGTCCCCCGCCAGCGAGAACCAGCTCTTCATCCGGTTGTAGAGAGGTAACCCGAGATTCTCCCGCACCGGTCGTTTGGGCAGGAGAGCGAGAAGACGATCCGGTGGCACCAGGACCACCCCGCGCGACACTGCGTCAAAAGGCGATCTGGCCCGCAGCGGCTCGCCATTGACGATGATCTCTCCACCGTCGGGCCGCCGATCACCGGCGAGTACCTCGAACAATCGATCCTGGCCCTGACCCTCGAGAGCGGCCAGACCCAGCACCTCACCGGCATGGAGCTGGAACGACACCCCGTTCACCTTGTCGCCCGAGGTGACCTCGACCGCCTCGAGCGCGACATGGCCGCGTTCGCTCCGAGTCCTCGCCGCGGCGGCCGGCTCGGCGCGGGCGACTTCACCGAGCATCGCTTCCACCAGACCCGACTCCCCTACCTGCTGGGGCACGACCGAGGCCACGGTGCGACCGTCCCTCAGGACCGTCGCCCGGTCACACATCCGCATCACCTCGCCGAGCCGGTGGGTTATGAAGAGGACTGATCGGCCCCGCTGCCTCCAGTCCTCCATGACCGCGAACACGTGCTCCGCCTGATCGGCCGGCAAGGCGGCGGTGATCTCGTCGAGCAGCAGGAGGGATGGCTCGAGAGCCAGGGCTCGGGCGAGATCGAGCAGCCGCAGCACGGGGAGAGGCAGCTCGCGGATCAGGGCGTCGAAATCGAGGTTGGCCACCTGCATTCGCTGCAACCACTCCCGAACATCGGTTTCATCGATGTCGGTGAGCCGCAGATTCTGGGCGACGGTCAAATCCGGGATCAGGGCCGGATCCTGAAACACAGTGGCCAGTCCGGCGTGCACCGCGGCGGTCGGTGAAGTCAGGTGGACCGGCTCACCCGCGACCTCGATTTCGCCGGTGTCTGCCTGGTGTACCCCGGACAGGATCTTGACGAAGGTCGACTTGCCCGCGCCATTGGCGCCAAGCAACGCGTGGACCTCGCCCGGCGCGACTTCCAAATCGACCGAGCGCAAGGCGATGACGTTGCCAAAGCTCTTGGCAACGGCGCGCGTCGATAACAGCGTCATCGCTGTCTCATCCTCTCAGGGTCGACCGGGACCGGGGCGCGGTCGCGCCCCGGTCCCATTGGCCGTTTATGGGCTATTCCTCGCCCGGGCCCACGCAGGCTGATACCTGCTCGGGGGTGTAGCTCGTCCAGGGGTCGATCTCGACGTAGGTGCTCCAGCCAACCTGCTGCTCGGGATCGAAGAGCTCTTCGAGAGCAGCCGAGTCGTCGGAGGGGAAGACCTCCGGCGTGAGAGTCACCACCTGATCCGGCTCTTCTCCCTGCAGGGCCTGGATGGCGATTGCCGCACCGACACCACCGATTGCCGGTGGGTTGGTGACTGCGGCGCCTTCCAGCCCTTCCACATTGAGAAGCTGGTCGACGAACCCGTTGTTGTCGGCGCCGACGATCGGCACGAACGGAGCACCGGCGTTCTGGAATTGCTCGACCACCGTGTAGTCGATCCCAGACGTCCAGATCCCGTCCACGTCACCGGCGCTGATGATGTCCAGCGCCTGTTGGGCACCCGTGGTCGGGTCCCAACCGGTGAAGGTTTCCTGGGTGACTGTGATCCCCGGGTAGTCCTCCAAGGCGGCCGTGAAGCCGGTGTGGCGGTCGGTGTCGGCCGGGACGCCGTCGATGCCACGCATCTCTACGACGTTGCCCTCGCCGCCGAGCTGATCGAAGAGCCAACGGGCTCCCAGCTCGCCATACGCGACTTGGTCATTGGTGGCCACGTAGGCACCCTCGGCAGTCACCGCCTGGTCGACGGCTACCACCACGATGCCCTGCTCGATGGCCTCCTCGATGACCGAGTTGAGCCCCTCACGCTCGGTGGGGTTGATGATGATCGCATCGACTCCCTGAGAGATGAGGGCCTCGATCTGGCCGATCTGCCCTGTGGTGTCGGTGTTCTCGTTCTGGAGCACCACCTCGTCCACAACGCCACTGGCCAGGGCCTGGGCCTTGATCGCGCAAATCATCTGCTCACGCCAGCCGTTGCCGGCCAACGTGTTGCTGACACCGATCGTGTAGGTCTCGTCCTCGGCGCTCTCGCCGCCGCCACATGCGGCTGCGATCAGGGCCAGGACGCCGATCAGGGCCGCGGCACGCAGTCCTGTCCTCTTCTTCATCCTTCCTCCTCTTCCTTTGTTCTGCCGCTCTCGCGGCGTTTTCTCATTCATCCCGCGAGCGGGAGAAGACTCTCATGTCAACCGGCCCCGGCCAGGGCCTCGTCGACGGCCCTGGGGGTCATGATGTGGTCGATGGCCATGGCGGCGGCGCCGATGACTCCGGATCGGTCCCCGAGCGACGACACGGTGATGCTCAAGTCGGTGGTGCTCAGCGTGGTCGATCGTTGGTAGACGATTTCTCTGATGCCGGCCAGGAGTTGCTGTTCGGCCCGGGCCAGGTCTCCCCCGATCATGATCATCGATGGGTTGAGGAGGTTGACCGTCGAGGCGAGGACCTGGCCGATGAGTCGACCCGCATCCCGCACCGAACGGGTGGCCACTTCGTTGCCCTGCTCCACGAGCCTGACCACATCGCGGCTGCCGGCCGCCTCCAAGCCCGATTCGCTCAAACGCCCCGCGATGGCGGCTCCCCCGGCAAGGGCTTCGAGACAACCGTTGTTGCCACAGCGGCACACCACTTCATCCGAGGTTGCCCGGACATGGCCGATGTCCCCGGCCGCTCCGTTCGCCCCGCGATGGAGAACACCTCCGAGGATCAAGCCCGACCCGATGCCCGTCCCCACCTTGACGAACACGAAGTCATCGATCTTGGGCTCCATCACCCAGTACTCGCCAAGGGCCATGATGTTGACGTCGTTGTCGACCAGGACCGGCACCCCGTACCGCGCCGAGAACCGGTCTCTGATCGGGTACATATGCCAGCCGGCCATGATCGGTGGGTTGACCGCAACCCCCTGGGCATAGTCCACCGGGCCTGGCACCCCGATCCCGATGCCGCGCACTTCTCGCGCCGATCTCCTGATGTCGGCGAGCAGCCCATCGAAGGTTTCCTCGAGCCACGTGAGCACCACGTCTGGGCCGCTGTTGATGTCGATCTCGGCGGTGGTCTCGGCAAGAGACTCGGCGAGGAGATTGCATACGGCGATCCGAGAATGGGTCGCGCCGAGGTCCGCGGCGAGGATGAGCCCGGCATCGGCGTTGAAGCCGAGGAGGGACGGGGGGCGGCCACCGGTGGAGGGAGCGCCACCCACCTCGACCACGAGCCCGGCGTCGATGAGGGTATCGATTCGCTGGGCGACCGTGGAACGAGCGAGACCGGTCACCTCGCCCAACTCCCCCCGGGTGCGGGCCCGCCCGGTGCGGATCAGATTGAGCAGGTCGCCGGGTCGGTCCGGCTCCGGTGTCTGCACCTTTTCGGGGTTGCTCACCAAATTCTCGACGCCTCCAGTTTCTCCACCATGCCAGACACTTATGCGCGTGTCAACCGCATAAGTGGAGGACTTGTGCACAGGCATTCACCGTTCCGGCCCGGTGCGGAGGATCCGGGCCAAACGCTCCGCATAGTCGGCGTAGGCATGATCGAAGAGACGAGCCGATTCCTCGGCCCCAACCAGCGAGGCGCTGGTCAGGACGACCGGGGTGATCCCGCGCTCGACGAGCAGCTCGGCCACTCGCACCTTCAACTCGTTCACGACCGCGGCGTTGGCCAGAGTCGAGCCGGGTCCGACGGGTGTGGCGAGACCGGCGACACGGACCAGGGCGTCACCGGGCGGAGTGCCGATGTCGATCACAAGATCGGCGTGATCGAGGAGACGGGTTGCGGAGGAATGAGTGGGCTCTGCTGCCATCGACTCGCTCACCGAGGTCACCGCAGCCACCTTGAGGCCACGTTGTTGCGCTCCCATTGCCATCTCGATAGGGACGGCTGACCGTCCACTGGCACTGAAAACGACCATCACGTCGCTTCGGCCGAACACGAAATTCGAGAGGATCACCTCGGCCAGACCCTCGACCCGCTCGATGAACATTGCCTGTCGCTGCCCGTTGCTCCCCACCACCTCGGTGTGGAAGGTCATCGAGAGCTCGGCGATGGGATGGAAACCGGAGAACGAGCCGTATCGAGGAAACATCTCCTCGATTGCGATCCGGGAATGCCCGGAGCCGAAAAGGTGGACCAGGCCGCCATCGGCGATCGCCTCGACACACCACCCGGCCAGCTCGTCGATCGCCGCGATCTGTGACGTCTCGATGTGGTCGAGAATCGCCCGCGCCGCATCGAGCCAGGTCGTATCTGGGTAATCCGAGTTCATGCCTCGCGTCACTCCGTTGGAAGGAGATGTATACAGACGTCGTGATCGACCCACCACAGCAAACAGGGATCAGGGCTCCGCTTCTTGGAATCGATCTCGGCGGGACCAATATCAAAGTGACGCTCATCGAGCCCGATGGCGACTCGTTCCGACCCGTCCGGGCCAGGGAGTATCCAACTGAAGCTGCGGGCGGCCCTGAGCACGTGACCACCAATCTGATCCGGGCGGCGCGGGCTCATCTGAGCGAGTCGACGGACATCCAGTCGATCGGGCTTGGTGTCCCCGGGTTGTTCCGGGAGGACACTGGGACCATCGAGCTCTTCCCCAATCTCCCCGGTGACTGGGACGGTTTCCCGCTGCGTGCCGCCCTGGAGGAAGCGATCGGGACCGAGATCACAATGATCAACGACGCACGTGCCTTCACCCTGGCCGAGGGTACGATCGGCGCCGGGGCCGGCTTCCGGATCGTGGCCTGTCTGACACTCGGGACGGGGATCGGCGGTGGGATCATGATCGACGGACGGCTCCATCTCGGAGCATTTGGGGTGGCAGGCGAGATCGGGCACCAAACCATCGATCCTGACGGGCCGATCTGCGGATGCGGGAACCGAGGCTGCATGGAAGCCATGGCCAAGGCCGATGTCCTCACCAATCTCGCCGGAAAGAGGACAGCCGAGGAGGTCTACCTCGCAGCGGCCGAGGGCGATGAGCGGTGCCTTGCTGCAGTCGAACAGGTGGCGCGGGTCGTGGGGCTTGGACTGGCCAATGTGGTGACGCTGATCGGGCCAGACCGGATCGTGATCGGCGGCGGGATCATCGAGGGAGGTGAGACGGTCCTCGGGCCGATTCGACAGGCGATCCGAGATCGGGTGACCCTGGTCCCAACGGAGAGGATCGAAGTCGTCCCCGCCCGGTTGGGCAGATGGGCCGGAGCCCATGGCGCCGCCCTGGCCGGCTACCTCAGGCCGTAACCCTCGCCCGATAGTCATCGAGCATCGTCGCCGTTGCGGTTGCCCCACATCGGTCGGCGCCCGCCTCGATGACGGCGAGGAGAGCGTCGAGGGTGCGGACGCCGTGGGCGGCCTTGACCTTCACCCCCGGCCCGACACTCGCCCGCATCAGGCGCAGGTCCTCGATCGTTGCCCCGGTAGGGGCGTAACCGGTGGATGTCTTCACGTAGTCGGCGCCTGCGCCCTCGACGAGATGACAAGCGGTCACCTTCTGCTCGTCGGTCAGATAAGCGTTCTCCAGGATCACCTTGACGATGGCGGCGTCCCCGGCGGCCTCGACGACCGCCTCGATGTCCTCCTGAACCCGGTCGTTCTCCCCGGAGAGGAGCAACCCGATGTTGAGCACCATGTCGAGCTCCACGGCGCCGTCGTCCATCGCTCTGACCGATTCGAACACTTTCGTGGCGGTGACACTGTCCCCGTGAGGAAAGGCAACGACGGTGCCTACGGCAACCCCGGTTCCCGCGAGCTCGGAGGCGGCGAGGGCAACGTCGGAAGGTCGGACACACACCGAAACCACCTCGTAGCGAGCGGCCAGGGCACAGCCCTCGATCACTTCCTCGATGGTGAGCTGGGGTTTGAGTAATGAGTGATCGATGGTCCCGGCCAGCTTCTCGTAGCTGACGTCATCGACCGTTAGGGAGCTGGGGAGCATGGCCGGAGTGTCGTCGGCGGCCTATGCGCTTGTCTAGACGGCCACGGCGGCCACGAGCCGGCCGGCGCGCTCGGTGATCACCGCCGGGTCGGAGTGTGACGTGAGCCAGCCGCCAACACCGACCGCGGTGGCGCCGGCCTCGAGGTACGCCCTCGCATTGTCTGCATCGACACCGCCCGGTAGGGATGAGATCGATGTCGGGGAAGGGAGCCTTGACCGCCCGGATGAGATCAGGTCCTCCAACAGACGCCGGGAACACCTTGACCGCAGCCACCGACGAATCCCACGCCGCGTGGATTTCGGTCGGTGTCAATGCCCCGGCGATGAACGGGACGCCCCGATTCGCAGCCCAAGCGGACAGTGATGGATCGTGGTGAGGCGACACGAGAAAGGAAGCTCCGGCGTCGATGGCGGCCGCTGCCTGACCGATGGCGGTGACGGTGCCGGCTCCGATCAGCAGATCTGATCCTTTGAGGCGGGCAAGGGCTCCCATCCCGGCTTCCTCCTCGACCGTGATCTCGAGGATTCCGATCCCCCCGTCCATCAGGGCTTCGGCGAGGACGGCGGCTGTATCGCCAGTGACACCGCGGGCAACAGCGATCAACCGCTGTTCCCTGATCACAGCCGGCAGCTCGCCGCTGCTCACACCCTGCCCTCGGTTACCCCCCAGCCGCCATCGACTTCGAGGACCTGCCCGGTTATCCGAGAGGATTCATCGGAGAGAAGGAAGAGGGCGGCGGCGGCGACTTCGGACGCTTCGAGGGGCCCTCCAGCCAGCGGTTGCTTCTCTCTGACGTAGGCGGATGTGGCCGGGTCGGTGACGGCACGCTGCGACATCGGGGTGTCGACCAGCCCGGGAGCGATCAGGTTCACCCTGATGCCGTCCGGCGCGTAGTGCGACGCCAAGGAACGGGTCAAGGAAATGACCGAGCCCTTGGCCGCGGCGTAGGCATGGGTGACGAAGTACGCCGAGGGGTGCATGGCGGAGACGCTGCCGACGAGGACCACCGACCCGCCGCGACCTTTCATCGCCCTTATCGCCTCCCGGGCAGCAAGGAACGGCGGAAAGGTGTTCACCTCCATCGTGTGACGCCACCCGTCGAGCGGGATCTGATCCAGCGGGCCATCGCCGTGACCCCGCCCGCTCGCCCCTACCACCGCGAAGAGACCGTCGATCCGGCCGAAGCGGTCAATACAGGCCTTGAAGGCTGCCACGGTTTCGGCTTCGTCGGTCAGATCCGCGGCGGCCCATGACTCGGGCGAGCCGATGTCCGAGGCGAGCTCCTCGCACTGCTCCTCATCGACGGAGACGACGAATACCGATGCGCCCTCGGCGGCGAATCGACGAGCACCGGCGGCGGCGATCCCCGAGGCACCGGTAACCACCACCACCCGGTCGGCGAGTCGCATCCCGGCGTTTGTAGCAGGGACACCATCGGTCCCGGGTGCCGAATGACATCAGACCTGGTCCTTTGGGACTTAAGACCCTCGTGCATTCCTTCACAAGGACCGACCATGCAAGTTATAGGCAGTTGGTTCTATGCGAAGGAGGCAACAGATGACTGCCATCAACAGGGACAAGCTGGTCGCTACGGAAGAGATCAGCCCTACGCACAAGCCTTTCGTCCTTCTCACCGCCGCCATCCTGTCGATCGCCGTCGGGCTCGGCTCGTTGGCCGGTGGCATCTTCGGGGCCTGGTACACGTGGGACCAGGCAGTGGCACAGGACGTGACGACACCCGATGACGCGGTGATCCCGGAGACACCGGTGAGAGGGCCATTCACGATGTGGGCACAGGCCGACATCATCACCCATCATCAACTCGACAACACCGAGGGTCTGTACTACGCACAGATGCCACGGGAAGTGCCGATGGTGGACGAGAACGGCGCGGCCGTTCTCGATGAGAACGGCGAGCAGGTCATGGGCCCGAACGAAGCCAGGGCATCCTGGATCCCCGCCACGACGCTGACCACCACTCTCGGGCTGGGAATCGTCTCCTATGCACTGTCCGCCTTTGCGGTGGTGATTGGGTTGACGCTGATGTTCACCGGCTACGTGTTCCTCTACATCCGCAAGAGAGCAGTCCTTCTGTAGGAACCAACGCCTCGCGGATGAGGATCAGGCCCCCGGCGACGGGGGCCTGATTCGCGTGTCAGTGCCCTGTCATCGATCCTGACGAAGCAAGGTGCGCAGCGCCGAGTTCTTGTAGATGTTGGAGAACTGATTCCACTGCCTCTTCTTGTCGATGAGCTGCACGCCGGTCTCCACTACCGGGGTCACGACCCCGAAATGCGCCGCCACCTGGGTGAGGGTGTGGTTCCAGATCTTGTCTTCCATCCGGGAGGTGTAGAGCTTGAAGCTGACCTCGTACAGCGGGTCGTTGGCCCGGACCAAGAGATGGATCCGGGCCACGGTCACCTCGTCTTCGCCCTCGTGAGCGCTGAAAGTGATGATGGCGGCCCAGGGATGCCCTTCCGGGGTCATGTATGACCAGGAGCGATCGTCGGCATAGATCACCCGAACGCCGGTGGTGAGCTTGGCCGGGCCCTTGCCCCCGCCGATCACAGCCACCTCGCCCGGGGCGATGCCGCCGGCTGGGGCGTAGAACTTGTTGTCGGACGGCCAGAACTCCCCGAAGTTCGCCTTCCAGGTGGCAATCACTTGCTCCGGGGTCGGGCCGGGGACACGGACCTCGTAGGTCTTCTGCCAGAGCTGGCCAAAGCCCTGCAACGGTCCGGTTGGCTTGCGGCCCTCGACGTTGCCCTTGCGGGCACCCTCTGCGACCTCTCCGACGTGGAAGGCGTCGACCGGCTGTGCCCAACTGTCTGAATTCCTCGGCTCTGTCACCTCGGTCCTTTCTCTGATGGCTCCAATAGACCACATGTCCGTTCCGCCATCGTTACGGGCCGCCAGTATCGCCTAAGAAGGCGCGGTGACTTTCTCGTAACGGCACTCGGGCACAATCAGGGGGTACATGGGTGAATACGACGCAGTTGTGGTCGGCTCGGGCCCCAACGGGCTCTCCGCCGCCGCAGAGCTGTCGCGGCGCGGGCGCAGGGTGCTGGTGATCGAACAGGCCGAGGAGATCGGTGGTGGGACCCGGACCGAGGAGCTCACGCTCCCCGGTTTCGCCCACGACGTCTGCTCGGCGATCCATCCCCTCGGAGTCGCCTCGCCCTTCTTTCGTGACCTCCAGCTGGAGATGGAATGGGTCCATCCCACCATCCCACTGGCCCATCCCCTGGGCAGCGGCCGGGCCGGTGTCATCTCCAGAGACGTCGACGCCACCGCGGACCGATTCGGCGCCGACGCGCGTCACTACAAGCGGATCCTCGGACCACTGGTCCAGGCTGCCGACGCGGTGATGGAGGATTTCCTGGGGCCGATGACCCTGGTGCCAGATAATCCAGGGAGCTTCGTCAAGCTCGCCACCAGGGGGGCGCTCCCGGCTTCGATCATTGCCTCCGGCTTTTCCTCGGACGAGGCCCGGGGCGTATTTGCCGGTCTCGCCGCTCACGCCATCGCCCCATTCAGCTCACCTTTGACCGGTGGGGTGGCACTCCTCTTCGGTGTGACGGCTCATGCCTATGGATGGCCGATGGCAAAGGGCGGCTCACAGCGCATCGCCGAGGCCCTGGCCAAGGTCATCGTGGATGGTGGCGGCAGCATCGAGACCGGGCGGATGATCGGTTCTCTCGACGAGCTTCCCCGCGCTCCGGCAGTGATCCTCGATGTGATGCCCCGTGCCGCGGTCCGCATTGGCGGAGCCCGCGTCAGCCCTCGGGACCGGCGCCGGCTGACGGCTTGGAAGGGTGGGCCGGCCGTGTTCAAAGTCGACTGGGCTCTCGATGGGCCGATCCCGTGGGCCGATGAATGGAGCCCGCAGGCGGGGACGGTCCACGTCGGTGGGACCTGGGAGGAGGTTGCCGCGGCCGAGGATCAGGTTCACGCCGGGCAACACCCGGAGCGACCCTTCGTTCTCGTCGCCCAGCAGTCCCGCTTCGACCCTTCCCGCGCTCCCGAGGGGAAACACACCGCCTGGGGGTATTGCCATGTGCCGTCCGGCTCTGACGTGGACATGACTTCAGCGATCGAGGCCCAGTTGGAGCGATTCGCGCCGGGGTTCAAGGATCTCATCCTCGAAAGGCACACCATGAATGCCGGCCAGTTCGAGGCCCACAACCCCAACTACATCAGGGGTGACATCGCAGGTGGCGGTTTCGGGGTGAAGAAGGTGTTCCAGCTGGGCTCGACCGCCCCGTATCGGCTAGGCGACGGTCTCTATCTCTGCTCCTCCGCGACCCCACCAGGGGCGGGTGTGCACGGCATGTGCGGCTACTACGCCGCCCGAGCTGCCCTCAAGGGCTGACGGCGGCGGGAGGCGCGTCGGCCCCACGGACCCAAATGCCGATGCCTTCGGGTTGCATGGTCGAGGAGACCACGGCAACCCAGCCGGTCATCACCTCCTCGGGGTCGACCCGGTCCCGGAGTGACGTAGCAAAGCCATCCATCACCCGTTGGGCGTCGAAGCGTTCCCGGTTGAAACGGCGGTCCACCCAACCCTGGACCCGCTTTCGCAAGGGATTGAACAGGGCGGCTACCACCAGCGTCGACCCGGCCACGGCCAGATCTGATGACTCCTCGGGCAGCAGGGAGGACATCAATGCAACGACACCGAGGAACGAGCCTGCCAACAATCCGACCACCAGGGCATAGGAGACCGTCCGGGACACGATCCGGTCGATCTCGTAGAGGCGGTAGCGGAGAACGGCCACACCGAAAGAGAGAGGGAACAGGACCATCATCACGTATGCCGGGCCCCAAGCATCGTCACCGGGATCGCCGGCACCGATACCGATCGAGATGAAGACGTAGAGAAACGTAAGCAGCACAGCGGTGGTCAACAGCACGAAGGCAAACACCACCCAGGTGAGCTGGGCACGCTCCGCCCCGACCGCCCGACGTCTCTTGATCACCAGTGACACCGCGCCACCGAGCAGGATGGCGACGATGCCGAACAGTGCCGCGTAGCCCAGCCATTCGGGTAGGAAGCCGATTGGATTGACAGTCTGGGTCGAGGATTCCGCACCCCCCAACGTCGCGGTCAGGGCAGTGGCAGCGAGAAGAATCGGCAGGACCCAGACAGCGACACGTCCTGCCCTGGCCCATAGACCGGTGCCCGCCGGCAGATGCCCGGAAGGGAAGGTCAGAGTCAGGGCCGCGAACAGGCAAAACACCAGAGCCCAACCCCAGCTGGATACCCAGGCGGCGAACAACGGGGACACATCCGGCAGACCGATTAGCCCGTCGGCCCACAACACCGCCAAACCGATCCAGAGCAGCAACCAGCCAGTCAGGTGACCGTTGCGACGTATGACAATCAGGCCGCCGATCGAGGCATAGATCAGAAAGCCGAAGGCGGCGAGGGTGGCGTCCGCAAACGGGCGATCGCTCAGTATCAGCTGGAGGAACGAGATCCCGAGCCCGGCCAGGACGAGGAGGCCAAGCAGGGCCCAGCGGGCCCACCGACTCAGTTGGGACTGCTCTGTGAACTCAATTGTCCCGGTCGGGCTCAATTCCGTTCGCGGAATCGTCTCACACGGCCGCGAGCGCCGCGGACTCGTCGTCAAAGATCTCGATGGCCTCGTCGAGACGGGTGAGCGAGAAGATCTGGCAGTAATGATCGGTCAGGCCATAGGCCATGAGTCGGTGCCCACTGCGCTGGGCGCGGATCAGCGTGGTGACCAGGAGGCCTATGCCCCCACTGTTCATGTACTCGAGACCCTCGAAATTGAGCACGACGGCGGCCACCCCGCCCTGCGAGGCCTCGTCGTGTGCGGCTGAGATCTCCTTCTCGGAGAACCCGGTGATCTCACCGGTGATGTCGATGACCCTGACCGTCGGAGTCGCCTCCCTCACGGTCATCGTCACATTGGCTGTTGGCATATCCTCCCTCTCCTCACCCGGCCGCGACTGCGGCCGTCTCATCGTCATAGATAGTCATGAAGTCGGACAGACGGGTGATGCTGAACACCTCCCGATAGTGCTCCGTCAAACCGAATGCCCCGACCTCACGGTCCTCCGCTCTGGCCATCGCCAGCACCCCGACGATGACGGCGATACCCGTGGAGTTGATGTAGTCCACGCCCCGGAAGTCCATCAGGACTCGCCCTGGCTGCTCGGCGGCTTCCTCATAGGCCGCCTCCAGAGCCTGCTTGGCTGCCCGGTTCACGGTCCCGCTCATGACCACCAGGGACCCGTCTTCGGTCCTGGCCACCGTTGCCTCGAACACGCTCTCCATCAGGAAACTCCTTCCCGGTTCATCACGAGCTCAATCGTGTGGGTTGCACCGTCACTGGTCGATCGCACCTCGTCGACCATCTGTTCGATCAGGAACAGGCCCCATCCACGAGGGGTCTGCTCCCCGGCGAGCTTGGCCTCCAGGTCCGGCAACGCCGCCTCCGGGATCACCCGATGACCGCCCTGATCGCTGACCAGAACACTCACGCTGTCCTCATTGGCGCATACCTGGACGTCGACGTCGAGATCGGCGCGATTGTCGTTGCCATGCTCGATGGCGTTCATCACGGTCTCGCCCACCGCTGTCTTGAGCCGCTCGAGTCGCGCCGGCTCGAGACCCATGTCCTCGATCGCAGCTGTCACCTTGGCGATGGCGACGCGCTCGTTGCCTTCCTCGCTGGGGACCGCGAACTTGGCCAACACCTGGCGCCGCTCTTCGAATGTCTCCGCCGAGGCCTGGGCGGAAGCGGTCCGCTTCACTACGACGAGGGTTATGTCGTCTTCCTGCTCCGCATCCTCGCCGGTGAATGCCTCCAGATCGGACACGACGGCATTGAGGACGTCGTCGTTGATGGGTCTCCGGGCAACGCGGGCCATGAGCCGGGCGAAGCCGTACATCTCGCCTTCGGCGCTGTGGGCCTCGGTGATCCCGTCGCTGGTGAGGACCATGACCTCGCCCGGCGACATCTCGTACTTGGCCTCGTCATAGGGCATTCCCGGCATGAGGCCGAGAGGCATGCCGGTGGCCCGCAATTCGATGACTTCGTCTCCGCTGCGCACATAGGGCAAATTGTGCCCGGCATTGGCGAAGACGATGTGTCCTGCCTCGGTGTCGATGATCGCGTAGAGACAGGTCACGAACATCGCCGGCGGGATCTCCGGAACCAGGCCATCATTGACGTCGGCCAGCACGGCGGATGGGGAGTTGTGACGCTGGGCGGCCGCTCGCAACATCGAACGGCAGGTGGCCATCACGAGTGCGGCCGGGACTCCTTTGTCGGTCACGTCGCCGATCACGACGCCGAGCCGCCCGTCCTCGAGGGCGATGAAGTCGTAGAAGTCTCCGCCGACCGCCCGGGCGGGTCGGTAGAAGGCGTCGACATGCCAGCCCGGGATGGCAGGCAATTCCTTGGGAAGCAGGGTCTGCTGGATGAGGGCCGCGACCTGTAGCTCCTGGTGAATCCGCTCTCTCTCCTTGGCCTCTGCCTGCTGCTCACGCACCAGTTGGGCGACCTTCATCGCCGGAGCCACCTGAGAGGCGAGACTGCCGAGCAGCCGTCGATCATCGGTCGAATAGGGCTGATCGGAGAGACGTGGGCCGAGATAGAGGGCACCGAGCAGCTCACCCTGGCCGATCAAGGGCACGATGAGCTCGACTCCGACGGCCCGAAGACTGTCGAGAGTCTCCGATTCGAGCTCTAGGTCCCCAAGCACCAGTGGGCCCCCGGACGACAACAGCAGGGTCTCCAACGGGTCCCCGACCGGAATCGGGATGGCTTCGATGAGCCGGGTCTTCGACTCCGGGATCTGTGTCTCGTCCGCAATCGGTGTTTCTTCGTCGGCTCTGCGCCGTCTCATCAGCTGAACCATGGCCCCATTTCTATCTCTCGACCGTCCCGAAATCGTTACGAACCCATACCGAAATCGATGTCGGGTGCATCGTCTCGGACACCACTCCCACCCAGCCCTCGACAACAGTGTCCGGGTCGAGGTCCTGCCGCAGGGAACCCGAGAATTGGTCCATCACCTGCTCTGCGTCGTAGCGCGACCGGTTGAAACGTCTCTCCACCCCTGCCTGGACCCTTCTCCGCAACGGTGTGAAGAGGGCAGCGGCGGCCAGGGTAGAGCCCGCCACGGCCAACGGGGACTCGGCGTCGAGGACTGCGGTGAGGGCGGTCAATCCCAGTGCATAGACCGCACCGAGCAGGGCGATCACGATGACATACGAGACCGTGCGCGACAGGATCCGGTCGATCTCGTAGAGCCGATAACGCAACACGGCAAAAAGGATCGAGATCGGTATCGCGGCCACCCCGAGTGAGACAATCCACCAGATGGCTTGGTTGGAATCGTCTGACGTCGCTCCCACCAGATAGGCGATGGCAAGAAGACTGGTGGCGGCGAGCAGCCACTTGATCTGCTGACGCTCGACCGACTCCGCCCTCCGATAGCGGGCCACCACGGACAACGTCGCCGGGATGACGGAGACGAATCCGAAGATGAAGCCGGCGTCGACGAGTGGGTACCACCGCGTCGGGCTGAGCAGCTCTGAGTCCACGAGTATCTCCAGAGGCTGCCCCCAGAGAAGACCCGCCCCGATCACGGTCGACACGGCACCGATCAATGGTCCGAGACCGATGACACGCCACCAGCCAACCGGCTTTCCGGTCGGGAAACACAGAATCACGAGCGAGACCCCAATGAGAAATAGGGCACCGGTCCAAGCCCCGAGCCAACCAAAGAAATATGCCAAGGGCAGGGAGTTCCCCGATTCGAGGGAGAGTGTCGCGTATCCCCTCCCGAACAGATAGAGCACCCAGGCCGAACCGGCAGCCAGAGAGAGGGCGCCGATCGCGTTCGACGGCACCTTGATGGTCAGGATCGCCCCGACGACCACAGAGCACACCGAGGCGAAGAGGATCCCGACCATCGAGTCGATATCCATCGGGAAAGTCAGCCAGGCGATTGCCGCGCCGATCATGAGGAGGACCCAAAGCGCGATGGCGGCCCGAAGAGGTTTGGAAGTCATCCGTCTCGCACCCATACGCCGGCGGCAGCCGGCTCCATGGTGGCAAACACGACCCCGATCCAGCCGTCGATGACCCCATCCGGGTCGACCTGGTTCTGCAGGGAACCGGAGAAGATGTCCATCACCTTCTGGGCGTCGTAGCGGGCCCGGTTGAACCTGCGGTCGACCCAGCTCTGAACCCGTTTGCGGACCGGGTTGAACAGCGCGGCCACCGCCAGAGTCGAGGCGGCGACGACGAGGTCGCTGGACGTGTCGAGCAGCGTGCTGGTGGCGGTGACCAAACCGAAGAACACTGCGGCCAACAGTCCGACGACCAACAAGTAACTGACCG
This sequence comes from uncultured Acidobacteriota bacterium, assembly GCA_963837055.1. Taxonomy (GTDB): domain Bacteria; phylum Actinomycetota; class Acidimicrobiia; order Spongiisociales; family ZC4RG35; genus JARDZU01. The sequence continues at coordinate 541,745 of CAWILU010000006.1, forward strand.
TCCTGGACACGATTCGATCGATCTCGTAGAGGCGGTAGCGGGTGATTGCAATCGCGACCGAGATGGGGACCCCGATGGTGATGATCATGCTTATCGCCGTGATGAGGGTCTGGGCCTCGGCCGAGGCGCCGAGAACGACACTCACGAGGACCAGCGAGACAACACCCACGAGCAGGACCAGGATCGGTCCTGCGACCTGACGGCGGATCAATGGGGATCCCTTGATCAGCCGGTAGAGAAGCGGCAGTAAGCCGAGGATGACGACGACCGCGATGAAGCTGCCCGCCACCATGCTCAGGATGGCGATGGCGGCGGCATGCACCCAAGGCCACCACGGTCGCCGGTAGCGCCCGTCGGGAAAAAGTGTCAGTGACGAAAAGAGTGTCAACAGACCGGCATCGAAGACGATCTGTCCCGGCGTGACCAGGGCCGGGGTATTGAGAGTCTCCGCCATCTCCTGGAGGGCAACCCCTGCGCCGACGAGAAGCGGTCCGACGATGAACAGCCATCCAACTGCATTCGCCGGGATCCGCCGGGCCAGCACAACCCCAACGATCGGAAAGGCGAAGAAGGAGAGAGCCCACAATTTGTCCAGTAGGCCGATCACCTCCTCGGATCCGGGATCGAACCAGAGCGCGGCAGCCCACACCATCACGAGAAGTCCGAAGAGCGCCCAGGGCAGAATGCCGACCAATCGACGTCTCACGCCGGCCCCCTCACCCAGACCGCGGCCGTGGCCGGCTGCATCTTCTCGGTCACCACACCGATCCAGCCTTCGACCACCTCCTCGCTGTCGACCCGGTCACGCAACGATCCGGCAAAGCGGTCCATGACCCGCTGGTGGTCGTAGCGCGACCGGTTGAATCTATGGTCGACCGATGCCTGGACCCGCCTCCGCACCGGGTTGAACAGGGCAGCCGCCGCCAGGGTCGATCCGGCTACGGCGAGCGGCGAGTTGTCGGGGAGGAACAAGGTCATCGCCGTCAGACCGATGAAATAGGCAGCGCCGAGCAGGACAACCACGATCACGTAGGCCACGGTTCGGGAGAGAATTCGATCGATCTCGTAGAGCCGATATCGGGTGACCGCGATCCCGATCGTTACCGGGATGAGGATGAATCCGGCGGGCAGGAACACATTCGCCACGAGCGAGTACTGAAACCCACCGAACTCGGCGATGACGCCGATCAGGAAGACGATGAAGGCGAGGACCAGCCACTTCATCTGCAGCCTCTCCACGCCCCTGGACCGAATCCAACGGACGACTAGTGAGATGATCGCGGCCACGATCCCGACGAGGATCAGGACCAACCCGAGGATGTTGGCGCAAGAGCCGATCGAAACACATGCATCGACGTCAGCGGAGCCCGCCCCCTCCAGAGCCAACATTGCCCATCCGCCGATGATCCCGATCACGCCAACCGTCGCCACGACCGAGACCCAGCGCCAGCGCGGGGTCAGGGCCCGGCCGGTGGGGAACCAAAGGGGCACGAAGACGCCGAGACCAGGAAGCACGAGGGCGAAGAGGGCGATGCCACCGGCGATTTCGAGGAGGCTGCCAGGCTCGGACCCATCGGCGGCGTTCATGACGCCATCGCCCAAGGCGACCAGGAGCATGACCCATGACAGCCGGTTCTCGGGCACCTTCAATACCAGCAGTGCGCCCGTGGCGAGAAGGGAGAGAGTGCCGAGAGCGAACACCACGCCCTCGCCGGTCAAGCCCCCGCGAATCGCACCGGCCACCATGCCGCCGAGCACCATGACGGTGACCAAGGCGACGGTCAGGATTCGCCAGCCTCTGCTCATTCAGCGCCATCCCTGACCCAGACACCCGCTGATGCCGGATGCATCGTCTTGGAAACCACTTCGATCCAGCCCGACACCACCTCCGGCCCATCCACTTGGTTGCGCAACGACCCGGAGAACTCGTCCATCACCAATTCGGCGTCATAGCGAGATCGATTGAAACGCCGATCGACCCGGCCGAGCACCAAGCGTCTGATCGGGTTGAACAGGGCGGCGGCGGCCAATGTGGAGGCGGCCACTGCAAGCTGCGACTGCTCGGGGAGGAGGGTGGTCAGCCAGGTGAGCGCACCCAGATAGCCGGCCCCCAACACGACGACCACCAAGACGTAGCCCACGGTGCGGGAGATCACTCGATTGATCTCGTAGAGACCGTGGCGGGTGATGGCGATGCCAATCGCGGCTGCAGTCCCATTCCCCCACAGGGCGAATGCGACCACCACGGGATCGAAGCCCTGGATCCCGACAACGAGCTCTTCCAGGACGCCTGTGGCAAGGAACATCACCGGGAAGGCTGCGACAGCTAGGACGAACCACCGGAACTGCAGCCGCTCAACACCCGAGGAGCGCCGGAACCGAATGACCAAATCAACCACTGCGACTAGGGCAATCACGGCCAGTGCGGTGCCCAGCCATTCTGTGGCCGGGTCGAGCAGATCTCGGGCCCCAGGTATGCCGAGCGGGTTGTCCGGAGGGGTGTCACCCACCACGGGGCCCGGGCGAAGTGCAAAGACCAGAGCGTCCACCAAGGTGACGAGGAGGAAGGCTCGGAGGATCCACCGGCCAAACCGACTCGGATCACCTGATGGATACAAGACGACGAGGGTCATCACCAAAGCCACCACGGGGAGGAATCCCCAGGTCGCCACCCAGGCGGCCGGACCGCCGAACGGCCAGGCACCGGACTCGGTGACCAGGGCGAACCTCGCATATTCAGATGCGAGAAGATCGATCCCGACGCCGAATGTGATGCCGCACATGAGCCAGCCGATGCGATTGGCGGGGCGACTCGAAACCACCAGGGCGCCGACCAGACCGAATCCGACCCACGTCGAGAGCCAGATCGCTCCTTCGAGTGCGGACTCTTGAGCCTGGGTGGTCGAGATCGGCGGGTTCATCTCGGTCAAGACCGCCGCCAAGACGATCATCGCCACACCCGTCAGCCACATCACCCACGCAATCCATCGGCTAGTGCGAGACCTCATGACCCGTCTCTCACCCAAACCCCCGCCAACGCGGGCTCCATCGTCTCGGAGACGACTCCGACCCATCCATCCACCAGATCGCCTTCGTCGACGCGGTCCTGTAGAGACCCGGCGAACCGATCCATGACACGTTCGGCGTCGTATTTCGAACGGTTGAAACGACGGTCCACCCAACCCTGGAGCCGCTTGCGCAGCGGGTTGAAGAGTGCGGCGACAGCGAGAGTGGATCCGGCGACCGCCAGCTGGCTCTCGGCTGGCGACACCCAGGTGAGGACAGTCACGGCTCCGACGAACACGAGCCCGAGGACCCCCACCACGAGGATGTACCCGACGGTCCGGGAGATGAGCCGGTCGATTTCGAAGAGGCGGTATCTGACCACCGCAACACCAATGCAGATCGGGATGGCGGATCCTCCTACCAGCCAGAACAGCTCGAATACCGAATCTTCAGGCAAGACCTGGCCGGCGGCGGAGATGACCACGAACAGACATGCACCCAGGAGCAGCCACCGGTACTGCTGGCGTTCGATGCCCGTACTCCTTCGGCTTCGGCGGATGAGGCTGACAATCGCCGCTGCAGAGAGGCCGACCACGAAGAAGAACCCCGTATCGCCGATGATGAAATTCAATACCGAGCTCAGCTCTACACCGAGTGGGTTTTTCAATCCGGTGTCCGTGAGTGGGAGCGGGCTCAGCACGAAACCGATCACCGCCAAAGATCCGATCGCGATCACCGCCCGCCCCACGAATCTCTCCAGACGACCGGGGTATTCACCGGTAGGGAAGGTCGTGAGGAGCCAGACAACGATCAGCCAGGGGACAACGCCCAACGTCGTATAAACGAGCTCGATCCACGCGGCCGCTTCGAGCGGCACGCGGAGCACGATGGACTGGAGCCCGAACGAAACTCCCCAGACCAACCCGATGGCGAGACAGGCCATCCCGATCTTGTTCCCCGGCCGTCGCATCAGGATGATCCAACCCACGACCGGCCACGCCGCCCAGGACGCCGGCCACAGTTGATCACTGGTGTCGGCCAGGGGCCCGAAGAACATTCCCAGAAAAATGCCGCCCACGGCCAGCAAGAGAAGAGCGGTGAGGAGGATCTTCCTCAAGGTCCCTCCCTCAGCCACACCCCAGCCGCTGCCGGATGCATGGTCTCGCTCACGACCGAGACCCAGCCATCGACCACAACACCTGGGTCGACCTCGTCACGCAGGGCGCCGGTGAAACCGATCATCACCCGTTCGGCGTCGTACCGGGTCCGATTGAAACGGTGATCGACGAAGGACTGGACACGTTTTCGAACCGGGTTGAACAAGGCGGCGGCGGCCAAAGTCGACGCGGCTACGGCAAGCGAGGACTCGGTGTCGAGCACGGACGTCAAGCCGGCCAGACCAAGGGCGTAGACCGTCCCGAGCAAGGCGATGACGATCACATAGGAGACGGTGCGGGAGATGATCCGATCGATCTCATAGAGCCGATAGCGGAGGATGGCGAGGGTGGCGGCGATGGGGATACCCAGGATCGAGAGATCGATCCAGATCTCCACAACCAGCGGCGGCTCAACGATGCCAAACAGCTCGAGGATCATCTCCGAGGTGAGGGCGAGCACGAACGAGAAACAGGCGAGAAGGAACCATTTCAACTGGAGCCGCTCGATCGACTCCGCCCTTCGGAAACGCAAGAACAGCGAGACCACCGCTGCTCCCATGAAGAAGGGGTAAAGGGCGAAGAGGGGGCCGCCCAGCCAGCCGTACTCAGGGTTGGGCATGCCAGGGATCCCGATCGGATTGTCCGCCCACGCGGCGCAACCGAGCGGACCGCCCTCATCGATACAGATCTGGTCGGTGAAGATGTAGGTGATGAAGGTAAGGGCGACCAGAGCGAAGCCGAGCCACTGCAGCCAGAGCCAGCGTCGACTGGGGACATGCCCGGTGGGGAACCAGAGAACCAGGGTTCCGATGCCGACGATCCAACCCAGCCAGAAAGCGCCGCCGATGGCCTGAAAGACGAGCAGCCCCCGCTCGGCCAGCCCCCCGGCCAACCCGGCGGAGAGGATCGAAAGGCCGATGGCCGAGAAGACCCATCCGACCCGGTTTCCGTCTGCCTTCCACAGAATCAGCGGCCCGAGCGCCAGAAAGGCGACCATCGTCGCGATGTTGCCGAACGTCTCGGCATCCACTGCCGGAGGCCACCATCCCAGAATCCCACCCAGTATCAACGTCGTTAGCAGCAGCAAGCTGATCACTGCCACAACGAGCGCGGCTGTTTTGCTGGCGTTGGGGGTTATCGCCTCTCCATCCCTCATCGAGACCACAGATTGGTAGTGAACCGTTACGTAAGTGAAACGGACCTTTCACACGGAACATTCGGCTCGCGTTCCGGCTTCATCCGGTTTCACATAGCCGTAACGCTGGGACTAGCTTCGTCGCTTGCTCGACATCAAACTTCTGGGCCAACCCGACGTTTCGATCTCCGGACGTCCCGTGATCGTCGACACCCGCAAGGCGATCGCTCTTCTCGCCTATCTCGTGGTAGAGAAGTCGGCGAGCAGGGACACATTGTCCGGCTTGTTCTGGGCCGATTCCTCGCAGGAAAGGGCCAGGGCGACCCTGCGCCGGACACTGTCCGCGCTGAAGGGCGCAACCGGAACCGATCTCATCGACGCAGACCGCAACCTCGTCTCGCTCGTAGGTGAGGTCAGCTCGGACCTTGACATCCTCGAGTGGGAGTTGGCGGCAACCGGGGACCATGGTCACGACCCACGCGATGTCTGCGACCGTTGCATCCCCCACCTTCGCCGGGCCACCGAGCTCTACCGGGGCGAGTTCCTCGAAGGTTTCTCCGTCAAGGCATCCCCCGAATTCGACGACTGGGTGCGAAACGTGGCCGAGTCGACCAGAGTTCGAATCGGGGACGCCTTCAATCGACTCGGTACCGCCCTCGCCGCGAACGGTGAATACCCGCCCGCCATCGTCGCCGTCCTGCAGTGGATCGAGCTCGATCCACTCCATGAGCCGGCGCATCGATTCCTGATGCTGCTCCACGCGTGGGCCGGGGACCGCCCTGGCGCGATCGAGGCGTACCGCAGCTGTGTGACGATCTTGGACCAGGAGCTCGGGGTGGCCCCGTTGGACGAAACCACCGAGCTCTACGAGGCGATCCTCGACGAGGACCTCCCGCCCGCCCCGGGCGCTCGCCGACGGGTGAAGGCCGAGGCCAGGCCGAGCCGACAGCCGCCGCCGGATCTGATCGATCGCGATGTCGAGCTCAATGCGCTTCAAGACGCGCTCCGTGAGAGTGCCACCGGCAAGGGCGTGCTGGTTGCAGTCACCGGTGCACCGTGGATGGGGAAGACACGGCTCCTCGAGGAGCTGGCCAACGAGGCGGAGGGAGAGCGTGATGTCCTGATTGGGCGGGCCTTTCGCATGGAGCAGACCCTGCCCTACGGCGTCGCCACCCAGGTGCTCGGCAACGCGCAGAACCGGATCGAATCTCGGCGGGCTGAGATCCCGCCCTGGGCCATGGCGGAGCTCGGAAGACTGCTGCCGGGCATGTCTCCTCCGTCCACCGATTCGGTCCCCGACCGCTTCGGCGAGCTGAGACTGCTCGAAGGGATCAACACCGTATTCACCGTGCTGGCGACAGAGCGCCCATTGCTTGTGATCCTCGACGACGCGCAATGGATGGACGCGTCCTCGGCGTCCATATTCTCCTACCTCGCCCGCCGCATCTCGCACATCCCGGTGCTAATGGTGTTGGCCGCCCGAGCCGACGACGACCTCCTCCCCGCGGTTGCCGAGGCGATGGGTGCAGCTGATATCGCGGTACCCATCTCCCCGCTGACTGCCGACGAACTGCTCCCTTTGGTTGGGGGTGAGACGGCGACAGCCGTGTCCCTCATCGAGCGAACCGGAGGGGTTCCACTGTTGGTCAACGAAGCGCTCACCGCAGGGTCTGACGCTGCGCCGGCCACGCGTGGAGTGGCCCGCTACATGGAGGCCCGACTCCTGGAGATCGACGATCTCGGCCACCAGATCCTCAGCGCCGCCGCCGCGCTCCATGGCGTCTGTGATGCGACCCTCCTCAGAGAGACGAGTGGACGCAGCGAGGAAGAAGTGGTGCATGCGGTCGAGCGGCTGGTGGCCGCCGGACTCCTCCGCGAGATACCCGAATCCGACGGGCTCACTTTCACTCTCGATGCCATGGAGCGAGTCACCTACGACAGCATCTCGATGGTGCGACGTCGGCTGCTCCATCGTCGGACAGCGCGGGCCCTGGCCGAGCGGGGTCACGCCCGGACCGACGCACGGTTGGCCGGGGCCATTGCCGGCCAGTTTCAGGCGGCCGGCGACCCTGAGGCGGCAGAGTGGTTCCATCTCGCCGGTGGCCTGGCCCGTGCGGCGTTCGCCAACGACTCTGCCCGGCAGTTCTACCGGGCCGCGCTGGCGATGGGTCACCCCGAGGTGGCCCCGATCCATCTCGCCCTGGGAGAGCTGGCCATGGCCTCCGGCGAGTACGAACAGGCTCGCCAGGAACTGACCCTGGCCGCCGGTCATGCCGACTCGGGGCTGATCGGACTGATCGAGCACAGGATGGGAGAAGTCGAGCGTCTTCTTGGCCATTTCAACGCCGCCGAGGAGCATTTCGCCCAATCGATCGAGACCCACCCCGCCCCGGCGGCCCTGCTCGCGGACTGGGCCCTCTTGGCCCATCGAACCGGCGATTCGGCCAACGCCACCGACCTGGCGGAAAAGGCATGGGCGGCCGCCGATCTGGAGGGCGACCCGGAATTGCTTTCTCGGGTCAGCAACATCCTCGCCGTCGTGACGGTCGACAGCGAGGCCGCCCTCGCCCACGCCGAGGACGCCATTCGTCTCGCCGGTGAAGACGATCTGCTGCGAATGGCCGCCCTGAACAACAAAGCCATCCTCCTCTCCGAGAACGGCGACCGGGAACGCTCGATCGATCTGGTTCGAGAGGCGATCGACATCGCTGCCCGCACCGGGCACCACCATCAGGAGGCGGCGTTGTGGAACCATCTCGCCGACCTCCACCATCGCCAGGGGCGCGGTGACGAAGCGAAGGATTCATTGACCAAGGCGGTCGCTCTCTTCGCCGACATCGACACCGGCGAGCCCGAGCCCGAGTTGTGGCTCCTCTCCCGTTGGTGAGCCCGCCAAGCATCCGCATTTGGTTCGCTGGTCCCACTCCCCTGACTCAAGGAAACTGATGAATTTGCCGACATTCTCGGCACGATGACAGTTTCCACCATCACCTCCCTCGACGAGTGGGCCGCTCACCCTCTGGGCAAGGCGGCTCGGATCGCAGTGGCAGTCCTCGGTCTGGCCTCGGCCATTCTCGTGCTCTTGGTGGCCACCATGAACAGCCAGGCCGCCTGGCTCCTCGTGCTTCTCGGTGTGGCACTGGCCGCCACGTCGGTACGGGCCGCGAGCAACCCGACCGTGATCCGTCTCACCACCCTCGCTGCGGTGATGATCGCCATCCCCTACGTGGCGCAAACCCTTTAATCCTTAGCGAAGGGCCACAACGGCCCCGGCGCCCTGCGCACACGGCCACCGGCTAACGGTGGCCGTGTTGTCTTGGGGGCCCACACACCCTTGATGGGGGTGGGGGTAATCCCCTATTGGATTGTCCACAGGAATCTGGATGATTGGGGAGCGGGGAGACTTCAGGGCATCACTCCGTCCCTGGAAGCGACAATGGGGACCATCGGGGGACCGCGGTAGCGGTCCCCCTTTGACTGCGAGAAAAGCCATCCAAACCTCCACACCAACCGTCAAGAGCCGCAAAATCCCCGGCCCGCTAGCTTCCGAGTCGATGAGCAGCTTCACCAAACGGGGCAGCGCAGATCTGGAATCCACCCTGCGCCGGATGGTGGTCGTCTTCCGCTTCCTCGGCTTGATCTGGATGCTGATCCTGGTCGCGGTCACGATCCGTTCGGACCCACCACCGGAGATCTGGATCGTCTGGGCGTCGGTGGGCCTCGCCATCTTCTGGACCCTGCTCACCTGGCTCGTGGCCAAGACTCAGCCCAAGTTCATGGCAGGATGGGTCTGGTTCGCCCTCGACTCCATGGCCATGCTCGCCATCGGAGCCGCATCGGTTGCATCGGGGGCGACCGAGCTGTTCCACGGCGGTCTCCCTCTGTCTCTGGTGTTCACCGGTGCCTTGCTGGGTGGTCTCCCCGGGTCCCTGATCGCAGCGGTCCTCCTCGGCGTCGAGCAGTTCTTGGTCCATGTGATCGCCGACCTGGGGGCGGTCCGTGCCGCCGGGAGTGTGATCTTCTTTGTGGTCGGAGCAATCGTCGGCTGGACCTTCGACAAGCTGCGCGACTACGACCTCGCACGTCAAGAGGCACAGGACGAGCTCGCCGCCGAGCAGGCGGCCGTGGTGCTACACGAGGAGCGCGCAATCCTGGCCGATCGTCTCCACGACTCGGTTCTGCAGACCCTCCATGCCATCCGCATGGGCGCCGATGATCCCGGCCAGTCGAGGTATCTGGCCCGGCGCCAGGAGAGGGAGCTGAGACGGAACATCGAGGAGTGGCGGTCGGAATACCGGGACAGCTTTCGGGCCAATCTGCTCGCGGTCAGGGACGAGGTGGAGGACACCCATCGAGTCGAGATCGAAGCCGTCATCCGGGACGACGCCCAGCTCAACCCCAATCTCGCCGCCGCCATCGAGGCCGCCCGCGAGGCGATGGCCAACGCCGCCAAGCACTCCGGCTCTCGCAACATCTCCCTCTACTCCGAGTTCGCCAACGGTGAGGCCCACATTCATGTTCGGGACGGTGGCACCGGATTCGCCAGCGACGCCCTCCGCAACCGGGTGCATGAGCGACTCGCCAAACGGGTGGAGAACGTGGGAGGCCTGGTGGAGATAGACACCGCCCCAGAGTCCGGGACAGAGATCAAGATCACAGTGGGGAAATGACCGACAGGCTCCGTCTCATCATCGTTGACGACCACGACGTGGTCAGGGCCGGAATGAGAGCAATCCTCGACCCGTCCTTCGACATCGTCGGCGAAGCGGACAACGTGGACAGCGCGATCGAGCTCATCAAGGAGCGGCTCCCCGACCTCGTGGTGCTCGACGTCAAGTTGCCGGGTGGTGGTGGCGCCGCAGTCATACCCGCCGTGCGTCGTGACTTCCCGGACATCAGGTTCATGGCACTCACCGTCTCCACCTCGAAGGAAGACGTCGCCCGGCTCCTCGACGCAGGAGTCGACGGGTACATCACCAAGACCACACTCGGCGCCGATCTTCCCGACCTGGTCAGACAGACGTATGTCGGTGCTCGACCGGTCTCCCCCGATGTGGCGGCTTACCTCCTGGACATCGACGAGGGCATCACCGGCGAAACACCGATCTCGCGTCTCACGCCGAGAGAGCGGGAGGTGGTGAATCTCATCGCCCGCGGCTACACCTACCGGGAGAGCGCCGAGCGTCTCGGCATCACGGTGAAGACGTTGGAAAACCACATGGCGCACATCTTCGACAAGCTCAGTGTCGCCAGCCGTCATGAGCTCACCGCCCTCGCCTACGAGGAGGGCTACGTCCGCCCCGACGACGAACGGAACAAATAGGGACTCATACGGACTGGTCAGTACGCGGCGGCAGCCCGGGCCGACCGGCGTCTGTTTGGCCGAGACGGCGATCTGCGTTGATCCTCCTCGTCGGCTCGCTGAGGGTTGGTTCCGGCCAAAGCGGGCCCGCAAGATATGGGGGAACTTCCCTATACACACCTTAAGGAATCAGATGTATTCATAACGGTGGGTGGGCAAGAGGACCTTCCTCCCGGAGCCACATCCCGGAGGGGGGAGGAGACAACCGAGGCTTCTCTGAAGCCAGCAAGCCCCCGTCGCAAGACGGGGGCTTTTGCGTCAGAACTGGAGGGCGGCGGCGGCCCAGTGAAAGCCCGCCCCGAATGCGGTGAGCACGACCAGGTCACCTTCTCCGATACGTCCCTGCTCCACGCACTCCCACATTGCGAAAGGAACCGTGGCCGAACCGGTGTTGCCGTATTCGTGGACATTGACGAAGACCTTCTCCTCATCGACGCGCAGCTTCTTGCGAACGGCATCGATTATCCGCAGATTCGCCTGGTGTGGGATCACCAGCGCCACCTCGTCGACCGTCTTGCCGATCCGATCGAGTACCTCGGTCACGGCCTCGCTCATCCGTGCCACGGCCTCGGTGAAGACCCGACGACCGTCCATCACCAGCCTGTTGTACTCGCCCGATTCGAGGGTTTGCCTGTTGAACGGGTTGCGGGTGCCACCTGCGGCGAGGGTCAGGATGCCTGCTGCCGAGCCATCCGTTCCTGACACGACCTCGAGGATCTCGGCGCGTCCCTGATAAGGGCCGAGGACGACCGCCCCGGCAGCATCGCCGAAGAGAACGGCTGTGGAGCGATCGGTCCAGTCGAGCATGCGGGTGATCAACTCCACCCCAACCACCAGAATCGTCCTGGGGCGAAAGGCGATCCTCGCCCGGGCCACGTCGAGGGCTTGGACAAAGCCCGCGCAACCCGATCCACCGAGGTCGTAGGTCGGGACATTGCGACACCCGAGCAAGTCCTGGAGAAGCGCGGCCGTGTCGGGTGTGTACATCTCCGGTGTGTCGGTGGCGACGATGATCTCGTCGATGTCGTCAGGGGTCAGACCGGCGTCCTTGACGGCGAGACCCGCCGCATTGCCGGCCAGGGTGAGGGTCGACTCCTCGGGGGCAGCGACCCGCCGCCGCTCGATCCCGGTGCGCTGTTTGATCCACTCATCGGTGGTGTCGACCAGCGCCGCCCAGTCGTCATTGGTCATTATGCGCTCCGGCACGTACCCGCCGAACCCCAGGATGTGAGTCACGGGCGAAGCCTAAGAAGTGTCTTCACGGTCGAGGCCGGTATCGGTCCATGACTTCGACCAGAAGGTCGAGAGGAAGAGCGTGGGCGGTGTGGCCGGCCCGTCCGGTCATGGTCTCGGCGCCGCACAGGGCGTTGACGATGGCTTCCTCCGTGGCGTCGGCGGCGGCGTGGAACAACGAATCCATCGAGTCCAACGGAAGCGTCTTCACGTCGTATGGGGCATCGAATTTCCCACCGAGATGATTGGCCGTCGAGAAGGCGATGAAGATGTCGCCACTCGACTCGTGTCCGTAGCCACCGACCCGGGCCAGCCCGACAGTCGCCCGCTGTGCCAGCCGCCGGCTTTGCCCAGGGAGCAACGGTGCGTCGGTGGCGATGACCACGATGATCGACCCGCCTTGCGGAGGCTCCTCCCACGCCGAAGGGACTTTGTCGATGCCGATCTCGCGGCCGACCGGCACTCCGTCCACCCGCAGATCCTCTCTCGACCCGTAATTGGCCTGGACCAACACACCGACGGTGTAGGGCTCGCCGGCGGCCGTCCCGACCCGGGACGAGGTCCCGATGCCGCTCTTGAAATCGTGACAGATCATGCCGGTACCACCGCCCACGCACCCCTCGGCGACGGGACCCGGCGCAGCAGCGCCGAGAGCCTCAGCGGCGTGTTCGGCCGTGAGCGGAAACGACCCAGGTGTGCTCAGCCAGCCGTCCCAGGTCTCACCCACCACGGGGAGATGGAAGCCACCAACGACGCCGAGACGGTGAGTCTCGGCAACCAGGAAATCGCGGACCAGCCCGACCTGGGCGGTGCTCGTGATCCCGATGGGCGAGCCGAGCATCCCCGATTCCTCGACCCAGATCAGACCTGTCATCTCCCCGTCGCCGTTGAGCACGTGGCTTCCGGCGTAGACGTAATCCGTCCACACGTCGACGCGTGGGATAACCATGGTGATCCCGGTCCGGACCACGTCGGGATCGTCCCGGATCAAGGTGGAATGGCCGACCAGGACCCCAGTAACGTCGGTGATCGCATTGTCCGGCCCGGTCTCCATGGTCCCGATCGCGAGGCCGAGCTGGCGCAGCCTGGACCGAGCCGAGGTGGGATCTGACACGGGCGGGACGCTAACCGGCGGCGTAACGTGCCGCGCTCCCATGAGCGGCGAGTCATCGGTCTTCACCAGGAGCGACAAGGCCCTCCCCACCGCGGTGTCGGCAGGTGGGGCCTGGGTGACCGACGCCGATGGCAAGCAGTATCTGGACGCAGCCGGAGGTGCCATCGCCTCAGTCATCGGCCATGGCGATGGCGCGGTGGTTGCGGCGATGCTGGATCAGGCCTCGACCCTCGACTGGGTGCACGCCTCCGCCTTCACCTCGCAACCGGTGGAGAGGTACGCCCAAGCCGTGGCCGGCCTCGTCCCGATGGACCGCGCCCGGGTTTTCCCGGTCTCAGGCGGATCAGAGGCGATGGAGAGCGCCCTGAAGATGGCCCGGGCGTACCACCTCGCCCGGGGTGAGCACGATCGCACCGTTGTCATCGCTCGTAGCTGGTCCTACCACGGCAACACCCGGGGTGCCCTCGACGTCTCCGGTCGAGAGTCGTTGCGTCGTCCCTATGAGCCGTGGCTCGGGCAAACGGTGCGTGTGCCCGGGGTCAACGAGTACCGATGTCCCAACCCCGGCCATCCGGCTGGATGCGCCGTGTTCCATGCCGAGCAACTGGAGGAAGCCATCCTCCGAACCGGCCCGGAACGGGTGGCCGTGTTCGTCGCCGAGCCGATCGGTGGCGCGGCCAGCGGGGCGGCCGTCCCCCCCGAGGGGTACTGGGAGGCGATCACAGACGTGTGTCGCCGGCATGGGGTCCTGGTGCTGGCCGACGAGGTGATGACCGGGTTCGGCAGGACCGGTGAGTGGTTCGCCTCCGATCATTTCGGGCTCCGTCCCGACCTGCTGATAGCGGCCAAAGGGGCGTCCTCCGGCTACTGGCCCCTCGGGCTGGCCATCGCGACGGGCGAGATCCATGACGTCATCGCCGAGGCGGGAGGCTTCGTCCACGGCTTCACCTGGTCTCATCACCCGGTCGGGGCCAGCGTTGGTCTCGCCGTCCTCGACCGGATCGAGAAGCTGCGCCTCATCGATCGGGCCCGCGCCAGAGGAGAGGAGCTGCTGAGCAGGCTCACCGACTGCCCTCGGCGGCATCCCCATGGTCGGGAGACGTGCGAGGGACGGGCCTGCTGATCTGTGTCGACCTGGTAGAGGATCGCGAAACCAGAGCACCGTTCCCTCGTGCAGCGCGGATGACGGAGAACGTGATGGACCGGGCCATGGAGCTCGGGCTACTCCTCTACCCGTCGACTGGCAACGTCGATGGGACGAATGGTGACTTCCTGCTCATCGGTCCCCCTCTGACCATCCTCGACGACGAAATCGATCTGATCGTCGACCGGGTTGCTCGGGCGCTCACGGTGGCCGGATGAGCCTGGTGGCAGTCTGGACGGACGGGTATCTCGCCCACGATGCCGAATGGCTGGTGTGGGCGGGGATGCGCTTCGATGGCGACGAGGAGGCGGTTCGAGCGGAGCTCCTCAAAGCCGAGTTGGACCGGGCCGGAGTCCAGATGGTCCCGGCCGAGGAGCACGGCCGCACCCCGATCGAGGCGGTGCACCTCCCGGACATGGTCGACTACCTCGAGACCGCGTATCAAGGCTGGGTCGAGGCCGGCTATCCGGCCGAGCATGGTTCCGACCGGGTGGTGCCATATGCCTTTCCTCATCCCGATGCGTTCGGGGCGTATCCGACCCGTCGGCCTCAGAGCAGGGCTGCGATGGCAGGCGTCTATTGCATGGACACCACTACCACGATCGGGCCGGGGACTTATCGGGGGGCGAGGGCGGCGGTGGATGGGGCACTCACCGCCGCTCGGACTGGTCCGCGACGGGGCACCGGCGGTCTATGCGCCGGTTCGGCCACCGGGGCACCATGCCGGCACCTCCTATTTCGGTGGCTCGTGCTATCTGAACAACGTGGCGGTGGCGGCGAACTGGCTCGCAGATGAAGGAGACGCCCGGGTGGCAATCATCGACATCGATGCTCATCACGGCAACGGAACCCAGCAGATCTTCTACGAGCGGAGCGATGTCCATTACCACTCGATCCACGTCGACCCGGGACAGGGCTGGTTTCCCCATTGGTGTGGCTTCGCCGAAGAGACCGGGGCTGGAGCGGGTGTCGGGGCGAATTGGAACATCCCACTGGCTCCCGGGGCCGGGGACGCCGAGTTTCTCGCCGCGCTCGATGGCGTGTGCAGGAGAGTCGCCGAGATCGAGCCCCACTTCCTGGTCGTGTCCCTCGGGGTCGACTCCGGAGCATCTGACCCGGAGAGCCCGCTCCGAGTGAGCAACGACGGATTCGTAGCAGTAGGGCAACGGCTCGTCTCCCTCGGTCTCCCCACGGTGCTGGTCCAGGAGGGCGGATACGACCTGTCTGCGCTGGGCCCGGATGTGATGGCCGTGCTAGACGCTTTCCGTTGAACCTCGGTGACAGGGCTATCTTCTCACCACCTGTCGACGGAGGTGGCCTCGGTGAGCAAGCCCTATTGGCTTGGCAAAGACGTGGTCGGCGGCATTCCCAGCCAGCAGCGCCCTGATGTCAAGTCACCCGCGCATTGGCGTCTCGACGCAGTCTTCGCCACCGCTCGGCCCCACGACCCCGCCCTCAGCCCCGATGCCACACGTATCGCCTTCGTCCTCGACATCGAGGGGACCACAGACCTCTGGATGATCACTCTCGACAGCGGTGCCCTCACCAGGCTGACAACCGACCGCGGGCTGGTGGCCTTCTGGGAGGATGCGGCGCCGGTGTGGTCACCCGACGGGACCCGGATCGCCTACAACAGCGATGGCTATGCGTGGGTCGTGCCTGCCGATGGCGGGCCTTCTCGACGTCTTGTCTCAGGGTCGGCGGGCGCCTGGGTCGACGACCAGCATCTGACGCTGATCGTGGAGCGGGATGCCTTCTCCCGTCTCGCGGTGGTGGACGTCGATGAGCCCTGGCCCACCCCGATCGGGCCCGGCGACGGTGATGTCGGCCGCCCCCGTGTCACCAGCAACGGTCGAATCCTGATCTCCTACTGGCCCAAGGACGACTTCAGTCGGAGTGACATCGTCGTGGTCGATCCCGATGGGTCTTGGAGCACCCTGGTTGGGCATCCCGATCGGCGGGCGGCGAATCATGCCGTCGACTCCGACAACCGGGTGGCGTACACCCTCGAGGACGGAGACCGAGCCGGGGTCTTCCTCACGGATCTCGACGATGGCAAACACACCAAGCTGGTCGGCGGTGAGCAGGATTTCTCCGATCTCGCCTGGCATGACGGCGGGCGGAGCCTGATCGCAACGGCGACAGCGAGGGGAAGGAGCGATCTGGTCCGGATCGGGCTGGACGGGACGGTCGACGTACTGGCCGAGGGCGGCATCTGGGACTGGCCCATCTCGACTGCTCAGGGTGTGGTGGCCGTGCATGAGGCGTTCGACTCGCCTTCGTCGATCGTACTCATCGATCCGGACGACAATCGTTCGACGCTCTACGACGGAGCTCCGGCCTCGATTCGCTCGGCGCCCCATTCCAAGATGGAACGGGTGACCTTCAAATCATCGGATGGGATGGAGATCGAGGGGTTTCTCCTCCGACCGGCCGACACCTCCAGCCCGGTCCCGGCAGTCGTTTACCCACACGGGGGGCCAACCGAGCATTCCGGCGACGAGTGGGACGGTCATGCTCAATACTTCGTCGACAAGGGCTATGCCTGGTTGGCGATCAATTTCCGCGGGTCTACTTCATACGGTCTCGCCTTCGAGCGAGCCAACCACGGAGACTGGGGCCAGGGTGATGTCGAAGACTGTGTCGCCGCCGCCGGGTTCTTGGGCGGGCTGGGCTGGGTGGATCCGAACCGCGTCGCCATATTCGGGACCAGCTACGGGTCCTATCTGACCTTCTCGTCGCTGGTTCACCCCGAGAACCCATTTGCCTGCGGAGCATCGAAATACGGCGGAGACAGCGACATCCTCACCTCATGGGCCCAGGGAGACCGTGGCGGGCGCGAGGACCTGGAGCGAATGATGGGGCATCCGAGCCAGAACCGGCGTGCCTATCACGCCGGGTCGCCGATCCATCAGATCGACCAGATCGCCCGGCCCCTTCTTTTCGCCCATGGGGAGACTGATGCCCGGGTCCACCTCAAACAGTCGGAGGAACTGCTCGAGGCGCTCGATCGGGTGGGGGCCACATACGAATACATCACCTACCCGACCGAGGGCCACGGATTGCTTCATCGAGAGCCCCACCTCCACTTCTACCGACGACTCGAGCGATTCCTCGACTGGTACCTGATGTAGGCCGGCGACCGCCGGTTACCTCAAGAAATTTCGGGAAAATGCCGATTTTTCCCGAGTGACACGGGTGAATCCCGATCTGACCCGTCAGCCATCGAGCTGGTGGGTCGTCCTGAGCTGGATCTGTGCCGGTCTCACTGCTGCCGCCGTGTTCGGCGCTATCGCCCTACAGCGTGAGTCTTCCAAGCCAATCGGCGAAGGGGAGGTGTTCGTCGCCGACACGGCCGAAGCCGACCGTCTCATCGCTTCTACCCCCGATCCGGATACAGGTGTGAGCAAGGCGCGCAACACCCTGGGGATCGAAGCCGTCTCGATCCTCGACGCCGAGGGGGTCATAGTCGCCTCCACGTCTGCCCCCTGGGTGGGCACGCCCGTCCAGAGCCCCCTTCTCGCATTCGGCGCGGCCGATGGCAGGCTCATGGCGCTGGCGTCGGCAATCGAGGAGGACCTGTGGCTCGACGACGTCGTGCAATGGCCCGCCGGGACCGTCCTGTATCAGGTCGTCGCCCCGCGAGCTACTGGCGGGTCGGTCGTGCTCCACTACGACGTGGCGGGTCTCCTCGGCCGGCGCACCCGCCCATGGGGTCTCCAGCCGATGTCGCTCCAGCTACTCGGGCTCGCCGTGATCTTCGGCGTTCTCACCGGCTCGGTGCTCATCGGGCACGCAAGAGCGGCCAGGCGCTATCGGACGGTGGAGCAGGAGTCGGAAACCCACCGGAGCAACTCGGAGGAGCTGACCCGGGCCAATGCCAGCCTCGAGCAGGCCCGGCACCAGGCCGAGGAGGCGCTTGCCCTCGCCGAGGAGAAGATCAGGATCCGGTCGGAGTTCGTGCTGATGATCAATCACGAGCTGCGGACCCCGTTGACCAGCGTCGTCACCGGGGCGGAGCTGCTGCGGTCCCGGGATCTCTCGGACGCCGATAGGACAGCCCTGCTCGACGCGATGGTTGCGGATGGGTCGAGATTGCAGGAGATCATCGACCAGATCCTGGCCGTGGCCCGGATCGAGAACCGGGGCCTGTCCTACGAGCTGGTCGAAGTGCCATTCGAGGATGTAGCCCGGGCGCTGGCGCTGGCCCACCCCGCTGCGCAGTCCGACATCGACCCTGACCCCGGCTCGGGGATCCTGGTCAACACCGATGTCGGAGCGCTTTGCCTGGTGGTGGCATCTCTGGTCGACAACGCGTTCACCCACGGCGCTCACGCCGTATCCGTCGGCTGCGACTCCCGACCCAGGGTGGTCCCTCAGATCGAGGTCGGCCACCGTCCAGAGAAAGCGATATTCATCACCGTGACCGATGACGGGCCTGGTATCGAGCAGGAGTTCCTCCCCCGGATCTTCGAGAAATTCGAAAAATCGAGCTTCTCGTCGGGAACCGGTCTCGGCCTCTATATGGCGCGCATGATCGTCGAGGCACTGGAGGGCTCTCTATCGGTCCAGTCATCGGCGGCGGGCACCACGTTCCAGATCTCGGTGCCGTCGTCCTCCGTGCGGGCACGGGTCGAGGTGATGACATGAGACGCCGACTCACCGTCCTGCTTCTCCTCGTCGTCGCCTGCAGCACGGTCTCCTCGTCCGACGACAACGGGTTCGCACTGAGCGAATGGGCGGTCGACGGTCCCGATCGTCTCCAAGCCGGAGCCGCCACCATCCCCGTCGAGAACAGGGGCGAGTGGTCGCACACGCTGTTGGTGACCTCCGACTCGGGCGACGTCGTGGCTTCGGCGGGACTTATCGAGTCGGGGGCGAGTGCCAGCTTCGCGGTCGATCTCGCCCCGGGGGTCTACGTCTTCAGTTGCCGCATCGTCGCCGAGGACGATGAAGGGGGAGTCAGCGACCACTACCAGCAGGGGATGGGTCGGACCGTGACCGTCACGGCCTGATCCGACTGTTCCAGGGCGGCCACCGGTCGCCCCCCCTCTAGCTACGGTTCGACCGTCGCCACTGTCTCCACCCCCCCGCGGTCACTCCTCGATTACGAGGCCTTCAGCTTCGACTGCTACGGGACTCTGATCGACTGGGAATCGGGGATATGGGCCGCTCTCCAGCCGATGCTGCTGGCCAACGGGGCCGAGGTGACCAGATCAGATGCCCTCGCAGAATTCGGTCGAATCGAGTCGGCCCAGCAGCAAGCCACGCCGAGCCTCCTCTACTCCGACGTTCTCACCGTCGTCCACCGTGACTTCGCCTCGAGCCTGAGTCTTGACACAACCGATGAGCTCGACGCTGCCTTTGGGTCGTCGGTGCCCGACTGGCCGGCGTTCGCCGATTCGGCCGGCGCCCTTGCCGTGCTCGGTGAGAGGTACCGATTGGTCGTGCTGTCCAATGTCGACCGTGCCAGCTTCGCCGGGTCGAATCTCAGGCTCGAAGTCGCCTTCGATGCCATCTACACCGCCGAGGACATCGGGTCGTACAAGCCCGACCCGGCCAACTTCGACTACCTACTACGTCGATTGGCGGAGGACTTCGAGATCGGGCCCGACTCAGTTCTCCACGTTGCGCAGAGCCTCTATCACGACCACGCGCCGGCCAAGGCCGCTGGTCTGGAGACGGTGTGGGTCGACCGGCAGCGCCTCTCCGCCGGCGGCGACTGGGGGGCGACCACGCCGGTCGAGGACCCGCCCGAGCCCGACTACGTCTTCTTCTCCATGGCGGACCTGGCCCGGGCGATCGAAGAGCCCTGAGCGGCCGTCGTACGATGCCGTCGATGACGGACCGAACTGCGCTGCTTCGGCCTGTCCCTGACAGTTTCCACCAGGCACAGGTGCGCGAGGGCAAGCCCGAGATCGATGTGACCCTGGCTCGCGCCCAGCACGACGAGTACCGGCGCCAGCTCGAGAAAGCCGGTCACTTCATCGAAGTGGTTTCCACCGACGAGGACCACCCCGACTGTGTCTTCATCGAAGATGCTGCCGCGATCGTTGGCGGTGTCGCGGTCATCGCCCGATCCGGAGCAACGACACGCCGGGGTGAGACCGGTCCGGTGGCTCACGCTCTCTCCGATCGCTACCCGACGACCGAGATCACCGATCCAGGCACCCTCGACGGTGGTGACGTGTTCACGCTCGGTGATGTCGTCTACGTCGGCCGATCCTCTCGAACCAATTCAGAGGGGATAAGTCAGCTACGGGCCGTTGCCCACCGCCAGGGTTTCGGGGTAGTCACGGTCGATGTCCACGACGTGCTCCACCTCAAGTCGGCGGTCCTACCGATCGACGAGGAGACGGTGGTGGTCACACCGGGATCGGTCGACGAGGACCGACTCGACGGAATCCGTGTCATTTATGAGAAGGACGCGGAGCGTCACCGGTTCAGTGCTCTGCCCCTCGGCGATGGGAGGGTGATGGTCACCGCCAATGCGCCCGCGACCGCGGAGTCGGTTTCGGCTTTGGGCTACGAAATGGTGATGATCGACGTGTCGCAGATCCAGGCAGCGGACGGCGGGCTGACCTGCATGTCGATCTTCCTCTGAACATGGGTGCCGGAAGGGACGTCGTCATCGTCGGTGGCGGGGCGATGGGATCGTCGACCGCATACCATTTGATGAAGTATGAGCCATCGCTGACTGTGACGGTGGTCGAGAGGGATGACAGCTACGCCCGTGCTTCCACCGTTCTCTCCGATGGCAACGTTCGGATTCAGTTCCACCTCGAAGAGAACGTCCGGATCTCCCAGTACGCCCTGGAGGTGCTGAGCACCTTCGATGACGACATGGCCACGGCCCGGTTTCGGCCAGAAGTCGGAGCCAGACACCAGGGCAATCTGTTCCTGGCCGACGACGCCGGGCGCGGAGACGCCTTGAGCGGTGTGGCCACCCAGCAAGCTCTGGGCTGCGAGGTGGATTGGCTGGAAAGTGGGGAGATCCCGGTCAGGTTCCCGGGACTCCGGACCGAGGGGATCGCTGGTGGCACCTTCGCCCAGGTCGACGGGTCGGTAGATCCGACCGCGGTTCTCCGTGGTTACCGGAACAAGGCCATAGAACAGGGCGCCGAGTACATCGAGAGCGAGGTAGTGGCCCTCAATGCGACTGGAGGGCACATGACCGGTGCACGGCTCCGGTCGGGTGAGGATCTGATGAGCCCCATGGTGGTCAATGCCGCAGGAGCGTGGTCGACCGACCTGGCCCGACCTCTCGGAGTCGAACTGCCAGTGGTGGCAGTGATGAGGACGGTCTACGTCGTTGCGACGACGGTGCCGACCGCGGGGATGCCCAGCGTCTTCCTTCCCTCAGGTGTCTACGCGATCCCGGAGAGCGATCACACCTGGATCATGGCTTGGTCCCGCCCAGAGGATCCGGTCGGTTACGACTTCACCCCGGCAGGCCGGCAGAGGTTCACCGATCTCATCTGGCCCGAGTTACATTCTCATCTACCCGTTTTCGACCGCCTCGATGTCGCTTCTGCTTGGGCGGGCCTCTATGACGTCAACATCTTCGACGGCAACGCGATTCTCGGGGAATGGCCAACGATCGCTGGCTTGTTCCTGGCGACCGGTTTCTCGGGCCACGGCTTCCAACAGTCCCCGGCGGTGGGGCGCTATCTCGCCGAGCAGATCCTGGGGAGGTCGCCGACATTGGACCTGTCCCGTCTCGGTGGCGAGAGAGTTCTCGACAACGAGCCGCTCTACGAGCACGCCGGGCGGCTCATCTGAAGTCGCTCGTGACAGATGCGATGGCAAGGTGTATGTTCGAAGCAGTTCGGTCGGACACGTAGGCCGGGAACGGCTGGATCACGAGACCGGCTGAGCGCCTCACTTCGTGAGGTGGCTCCCGGGAAGCCCCGCGGGCGGAAACGTCGACGGGGCTTCTCTCATGTCCAGGCTGTCGTAACCACTGGAACAGAACCGCCGGTCAGATCCACACGTAATGCGATCTTGACAGGTGCGCTATGGAGCGCGACGGTGACATGGTCTGACGAGGTGTGTTGTGACACGTCTTCTCGCGGTGGCGCATCAGACGGCTGAGACCGAAGAGTTTCTCGAGGCGGTCCGCTCTGCGGCGCAGGACGACCATGCTGACGTGGTGGTCCTCGTCCCGGCTACCCCGGTCAAACACCTCACCAGTTGGACGCAGGGTGAGTCCCGCGCCATCGCCCGGGACCGAGCCGAAGCGGCCCGACGCCTACTCGAGGAGAGCGGGGTGAAGGTGGTCGAGGCCAGAATCGGCGACCCCGATCCCTTCGACGCGATCATCGACGCGTTGAATCTCGAGGACTTCGACCGGGTCGTGATCTCGACCTTCCCGCCAGGAATCTCGCGGTGGCTGGGGGCGGATCTCATCAACCGACTCGGACGTTCGACATCTGTGCCGCTCACCCACGTGATCGCCCACTGACTGGATTGCCGGTCGCAAGGGGTCACGGAAGTGTCCCACCCGACCCTTACGATCCAGTCATGAGCGAGATGCCAGTCGATGTCGTCCGCAGCAAGCGACGCAAGCGGACTGCCCAGGCCTATTTCAAAGACGGGCGCCTCAGAGTCCTGGTCCCGTTCGGGCTCGACCCAAACGAGGAAGCGCGAATCATTGACGACCTGGTCGCCCGGGTCGGCCGAAAGACCTCAGCGGGTCGGGTCGACCTCGATCGGCGCGCCCGGGCACTGGCCAAGCGATACGGGTTGGCCATGCCCCGGAGCATCGAATGGTCCGATCGCCAGATGAGGAGATGGGGCTCGTGCACACCGGGCGACCGAAGCATCAGGATCTCCAATCGGCTCGCCTCCATGCCGGGATGGGTGCTCGATTGGGTCCTGGTCCATGAGTTGGCCCACCTCGAAGAGCCGAATCACGGCGCTCGTTTCAAGGAGCTCGTCGAGCGCTACGAGCTGGCAGAGCGGGCGAAGGGATACCTCATGGCGATGGGCGAGAGACACCAGTCGTAATGGCCGAATGGTTGTTGCCGTCCCCCCGGCGCGTCATCTCCTTCGAGCAAAAAGACCTGGCCAATGCCCGCCATGCCGAGACGCTGCCTCGTTGAAACGCCCCGGGCAGCCGGGGCGTTTTCAATTCAGGCGCTCGATGAGGTGGACCGTGATCTCGTCGCCGACGCGCTTGCCGATTTCTTTCTGGATGGCTGCCTTGACTGGGAGCTTGTGGGTGCCGTCGCCCATTGCCATGAACGAGCTCTCGAAATCGACCTCTTCCATCGTCCCCCGGACCTTGACCAGCCCCCGAGTGCCGAAATACTCGACGGAGTCGGGCATCACGACATAGGTCCAGCCGCCTTGGGACGGGCTCTTCTCCAGGACGGCGGTGAACGTCCTGTCGAGGGTGCCCTTTCCGGCGCTCACTGCCATACCCCGACGATTATCGCGATGATGATCAGCTTCAGCAGCCAGTCGCCGGCATGGATGAGGGCGAGTCTCGACGGGACCTTCTCGTGGTACACCGAGCCGGCGAGGAGAACCACCGGGAACCCGATCCACAGGACGAGGCCGAGAAGAGCCGATTCGGCCCAGCCATCGACTCCGATCAAGTCAGACAGCGCGGCGATCACAGTGGCGAGCACCAGATTGCGTGCCATTTCGACGATGAAATCCGGGGCAGAAGGTGCTCCCGGGTCGGCGTAGGCCGGGTGTAGCTCGGCGAGCTGGCGTCCGAAGACCGTGTACCAGATCCCGCTGGCGATGAACACAACCACCGCGGCCACGATGATTGCCCAATAGTTGAGGTCCATTCGCATTCTCCTCGAGTGCGGTCAATCGGATAGACACCTAGGAGAAGCGGAATTCATCGGCCGGCCGACAATTAGTGAAGCCCCAACAAGTCAGAACCGAAGTTCTGCCCCGTCGGGGCTTCGGGAGTATTTATACCTGACGATCGGACGACTTCCAAAAGAACGCGAAAAGAAACGCTAGCTCAGTCTGGCGCGCCCGGGGCGACTCGAACACCCAACCTCCTGATCCGTAGTCAGACGCTCTATCCAATTGAGCTACGGGCGCGGGAACCATCAAATTATCGCAGGGCTGTTCGGCTAGGGCTAGCCGACGCGTCGATGGCCCGGCGGCCGGCGGAGCGTCGCAAGTAGATACCTGTGAGCCTGCCGAGCCCGTACTCGTAGATAGCCGCGCCGAGATTGGTCCCGGCGAGGAAGATGAGGGCATCCCTCGATGTGAGCGTGTCACTTGCAAGCGCGACTCCGAATGCCACGGCGTAATACGGCACCTCTTTGGCGATCTCGGTGCCGACATAGGCGGCGCCCACCGCGATTCTTCGGGCGCGCTCGGACCTGACTCGCTGTGTCACCAGCTCGTAGGCAGCTTTGGATAACGCGTTGCTGCTGGTTCCCTGCGTCTCGAGAAGCTCGAAGTTCGCCTTCAGATTGATTCGAAGCCCTGCACCCCAGGCCACGTAGGTGAAGGCGAGCACCAGCAACAACAGAGTCTGTCCAACCCCTGCCAACGCCCCGGAGGCAACCAGGGCCACTCCGCCCACAGTGGCGACCCCGTCGAGTGCATAGGTTGACATGACGGTGGCAAAGATCGTGATCAGCCAGCTCTTGACCTTGCTCCCGGATCGAAGAGCGAGTGCATTGGTGACAGACAATGTCGACACTTCGGCTGAGCCTCGCTTCCATACATACCGTATGTACGCTCATACGTACTGTACGTATGGAGTGGGGAAAGTCAAGTAGTCTCCAACATTCACGAACCAGGAGGAAAGCGTCATCACCACCTCGAAACCCCGGCCCAGTCGCTCGAGGTTGTCTCAGCAGGAGGCCCGGCAGCGCTACGTCGAGATCGGCGAGCTGGTTGCTCTGGAACAGATCAAGAGAGACTCCGAGACGCTAGATCTCACCTCGATCGCGGTCGGACCATTCGCCCGACTCGATGCCAACGAGGTAGCCGCCCGTGACGGCAAGACCCGCGGGGTAATCAGCAATCTGTTCGGTAGCCAGGCGGCATTCCAAGCCGCGACCATGTCGCTGGCATTGCACTCGCGTGATTGGATCGCACAGATCCAATACCCGGAGCCTGCTGAGTACGACACGGCCGGCTCATGGCTCGATGCCTTCTTCGCCAGCGAGTCGAAGCGTGGCCCGTCGCGAGGTGGTCGGCCGAAAACCAACTACGGATCCGTGTGGGCCCTCTGGCTCAGTGCTGTGCCATATGGGATGTGGAGCGAACAGATTCGCCGACCGAGCATGGAGGAGCATGTGCAATGGCTCGAGAAGCTCGAACAGGTGCTCGAGTCGGCGCTAGACCGATTCGGGGCTTCCCTTCGAGAGGGGGTGACGGTCAATGACCTCGCCTGCGCCTTTGCCAGCCTGATCGAAGGGGTCTGGCTCAACCAATGTATGACAACCCGTCATCCCTCGGACCCCTCAGAGCCGATCGCTACGTCGTTGCGTCGTTCTGGGAGATTGCTCTGGGCCGGCGCTACCGAAGCAAACGAATAGCTGCGACGGCTCGTGAAATCAGGTTCTAGCCCAATAGTCCTCGGCCGATTTGCTCCGAGTCAGGGCGTCGGTGTTCTCAAATCCGGGTGCCATCGCCGCCTCGGTGTTGGCCAAGACCTCGTGGTGCTCGATGTTGAGGAGTCGGAGCCAACTCTGTTGTCCCATGGTGAGGCCGATGAAGCAGCCGAGCTCCACCAGTTCCGGCTCGGTGAAGTGCCGATACATTCGCTCCCAGAACCCGTCGTCGGTATCGAGGTGCCAGGCGATGGCCTCGGCATAGGCGAGCGCGGCCTTCTGCGGGTCGTCGTAGATCGATGAGCTCTCGAAATTCAGCAGCTCGTCGTACTGGCCCTCGACCAGACCCAGAGCCCTTCCCTTCTCCGAGCGCTGATTCCCGCAGTACTCGCATTTCACCGATCGGGAGATGTAGACCCTGCACAGCTCCTTGATCTCGTGGTCGACGATTCCCTCGCGGAACAAGCTTCGCCAGCTATCGGCGAAGAACCAGAAGGCAGCCGGCACATGGGCCCGTATCGCCGAGCTCTCGGGACGCGGTGTTCCCTCCCGGGCGCAACGCTCCATCTCGGCCCGCATCTCCGGAGTCATGTCCTCCAACGGCAGATAACTGATCCGTTGTTTCTCACCCATCGGCATCGTCTCCAGTTCGATCAGCTGCGAGGCTACTCCCGCTCCACTCCGATCTCGGTGGCCTTGATCGCCACCCATATCGACTGAGCCTCTGCCAGCCGCAAGGCTGCTGTGGCCTCCGAGGTCACCTCCACCGTGAGCGGCAAGGGCCCGCCGGTCCGGAGCCGTGTGCGTTCTCCCAGGTCCTCGATGACATCAATCGTGGTCTCCCAGGTGTTGCGGGGGCTTCCCTCAGGAGGCCCAAGATGCACCGAGACCGCGGACGGTCGGATGGTGAGGAGGACCTCGCCCAGAACCTCGTGCTCCGCCAGATGCACTCTGTGTCCACCCACATCGACCTGCCCACCCGACGCATGGCCAAAAAGGAGGTTCGATCCGGCCAGGTCGGCTGCGTAGCGCGTCCGAGGCCGAAGCCTGATGTCGTCCGGAGACCCGGACTGAGTGATGGCGCCGTTCTCGATGATGTGGACCTCGTCGGCGAGGAGGAACGCCTCGGTGGGGTCGTGTGTGATCACGAGGCGTGGCCCGGCAAAGTCGTCGAGATGGCGGTCCAATACGCGGCGAAGCTCGACACGGGTGGTGACGTCGAGAGCCGACAGCGGCTCATCCAATAGCAACAGGTCGGGCTCGATCACAAGCGCCCGCGCCAGGGCCACCCGCTGCGCCTGACCACCGGAGAGCTCGGATGGTTTCCTCAGGCCTAGACCATCGAGCTCCAGCCGCTCGAGCCAAGCCTGCGCCCTTGTTCCCGCCTCGGCCCGACCCACTCCCCTGCTTCTCAACCCGAATGCGACGTTCTCCCGCACCGTGAGGTGCGGGAAGAGCAGATAGTCCTGAAAAACCACTCCAACCCGGCGTGACTCGGGTGGCACGTAGAGCCCGGTGGCCGGCTCGTCGAGTATGACCCCGGCCAGGGTGATCCGACCACTGTCGATTGGAAGCAGGCCGGCAATGGCACCTAGCGCGGTCGATTTGCCTGCGCCGTTCGGCCCGAGCAAGGCGACGGTCTCCCCAGCCGGGATCGACAAGTCGACGTCGACCCGGAACGCCTCACTTCTGCTCAAGCGGAATCGGGCCTCGAGGCCCATGTCTAGACCGCTCTCCACCAACGATCCCGCAATCCGATCAACACCGCGAGAGAGACGATCACCATGACCAGGCTGAGGGCCACCGCTGTGTCCCGATCGCTTTCCAACGCGACGAACACTGCGAGCGGCAGCGTTTGGGTCCGGCCCTGGAGGTTGCCGGCGAAGGTGATCGTGGCCCCGAACTCCCCGAAGGCGCGGGCCCAAGTGAGAACCACCCCGGCCACCAGCGATGGGGCGATCATGGGCAGCGTCACCCGTCGCAACACGGTCCACCGGCTTGCTCCCAAGCTTGCGGCCGCCCCCTCGAACCGCTCGTCGAGATTTCGCAACCCCCCTTCCACGGTGATCACAAGGAATGGCATCGCCACGAAGGTATTGGCCACCACCACACCCCAAGTGGAGAAGGGAAGCAAGAGACCGGTCGCCTGGTTGAGTGGCTCGCCCACCAATCCACGACGACCGAGAGCAAAGAGGAGGGCTGCACCCCCAACAACCGGGGGCAGCACCAACGGCAGCGTGACCAGCCCACGTATCAAGGATCGTCCGGGGAAATCGAGACGGGCCATGATCCAGGCCAGAGGAATCCCGACCACGATCGCGATCATCGTGGCCGCGACCGAGGTCACCAGTGAGAGTCTCAGAGCATCGGTGACCACGTCGTCGGCGAGGAGCTCGGGTAGGTCGCTCCAGGGCACCCGGGCCAGTAGGCCGACGAAGGGCACCACGAACATGCCCAGCCCAATGCCACCCAGGATCATGAGCAAGGCCGGGGGACGTGGGGTGCGGCGCAGGCGCTCAGTGGTCACGGCGAGGTGAATCCATAGCTGGTCAGGATGGCCTGTCCCTCTTCGGAAAGCACGAATTCGATCCAGGCGGCCGCAGCCTCAGGGTTGGGGGCGTTGGCCAACGAGGCGATCGGATACTCGGCAACAACGTTGACCTCGGCGGGAATGTCGATTCCCTCGACCTCTCCCGGCGGGCTGGAGAGAACATCGGTCACGTAGACGATCCCCGCATCCAGCTCATCGTTTTCGATCTTGGTGAGAAGGGCGCGCACGTCAGGCTCGTTGGTGTCGATCGCCGGGGTGACTCCGGCGTTCTCCAGAGCCTGCCGGCCAAAGTCCCCGCACGGGACGTCCTCGGCGCAGAGACCGATGAGGAGCTCTTCACTGGCGAAGTCCTCGAGCCCGGCCACCTCGCCTGGATTGCCGGCCGGGACAGCGATCTGGAGCACGTTGGTGACAAATATCTCGGGTTCACCGCTCGCCTCGACGACCTCCACCACTTGGTCCATGTTCGAGGTGTTGGCCGAAGCGAACACATCCGCCGGCGCTCCCTCCAGAATGGCCTCACGAAGACCGGAGCTCGGCCCGAGATTGAGCAGGACATCAACATCTGGATTCGCTGCCTCGAAGGCGGCTTCCACTTCAGCGAAAGCATCGGTCAAGGACGCAGCGGCCGAGACGAGCAACTCCCCTTCGAGGGCACTGGCCGCCGTGGTCGTGGCAGTGGCGGCGGTGATGGTTTCGTCGGCCGAGCCGGCGCACGACGAGACGACCAGCAAGAGGGCAACCAACCCGACCATGCGAGTCGTGCGCATCGTTACTCCTTTAATCTCAATGTGACTACCTGGTAGTCGCATGGAGAGTACTCGGTGTGCCTCGGGCATGACCCGCGTCCCTACGCTGGTATCGGGATGGATCAGTTCCGGCCCTCGCCCACCGAGTACGCCGTGCTCGGCGTTCTAGCCGACGGCCCGACCCATGGCTTTGCGATATCCAAGACACTCCAACCGGAGACCGAGCTGGGGAGGGTGCTCACAGTCAGAAGGCCGTTGGTATACCGCGCACTAGACCGACTCGTGGATGCCGGGCTCGCCGAGGCGGTGCACACCGAGCCGGGGACCGGAGGCCCTAATCGAGTGATCCATCGGATCACCAGGTCAGGGAGGCGTCGTCTCGATATCTGGCTAAAGAGCCCAGTCGGCCACGTCAGAGAAATGCGCATCGAGTTCCAGCTGAAGTTGGCGGTGCTCCAGCGCCTGGGACGCTCGCCACTGCAACTGGTCGTGCTTCAGCGCCGCGCCCTCGAACCGACGCTGACCGCCCTCGACGTGTCGCCCTCCGGGCCACTGGACCATGTGGAGTTGTGGCGCCAGCACAACGCGGTGGCGGCGGCCTCGTATCTCGACAGCCTTGAACGGCATTACACCCGGAATTCGGTCCCGGGAAACGAAGACCCGCAGCGATAAAATTGGAAGGTGAAACCGGGTCTACGAATGGCGGTCGAAATGGTGGAGCTGGGGGCACAACTTCGTGCCCAGCGTCATCGCCGTGAGCAGCCCGACGCGACCGAGGACGAGGTATTGGATGTCGTCCTCGCCTGGCTATCCGAGCGGCCAATGGCTCCCGACGGTGATGCGGTCGGGAGGGTTACGACGTGGCCGAGGACGGCCTGATCGATCTCGAGGCCAGTCTTCGGCGAAGGGTCGCCGACCTGGAAGATCTGAGAGTCGGATTCGCACTCGTCGGCGGGCTGGCAGTGTCGGTCCGAGCCGAGCCACGTCTGACCCGTGACGCAGACTTCGCCCTATCTGTGGCCAATGACGCCGAGGCCGAAGCCGCCGTGCGCCGTCTCGTCGCCGCCGGATATGCCCCCGGGCCTATGGTCGAGCAAGAGGCGACGGGCCGGCTCGCCGCCATCAGACTCACTCACCAGGATTATCCCGGGGTACTCACCGACCTCTTGTTCGCCTCATCGGGGATCGAGCAGGAGATCGTTGCGGCGGCGGAGCGCATCGAGGTGCTACCGGGTCTGACCGTGCCGGTGGCCACGATCGGGCACCTCCTGGCGATGAAGCTATTGGCCCGCGACGACCGGAACCGTCCGGCCGACGCCGACGACTTACGCGCCCTGCGCCGGATCGCCGATGACCAGGCCTGGTCTACCGCCCACTCCGCGATCAGAGCGATCGTCGAACGCGGATACGACCGGGGTAGAGATCTCGAAGCGGCGCTCAAGGAGCTCCGTCACCAGGAGCCTTTCGGCTGATCGGACGGAGACCGCCTCGAGAGGTCAGGTCTGGAGACCGGCCTCGATGTCGAACTCGACCCTGAATTTCTCGGAGACGAGCATCCCGCCTCCTTCGAGAGGCACGTTCCAGGTGAGACCCCATTCCTTCCGCTCGATCTCACCCACCGCGGTGAAACCGGCCTTGGTGTTGCCATAGGGATCGGTCGTAGCGCCCTCGAAAGTCAGATCGAAAGTGACCGGATTGGTGACGCCCCGGATCGAGAGGTCACCTGTCAGCTTCCATTTCTTGCCCTTGGGCTCGAGACCTGTGGACTTGAAGGTGATCAGCGGATGCTGCTCCGCGTCGAGGAAATCCGCTGAGCGGAGATGTATATCCCGGTCCCGGGTGCCCGTGGTCACCGAAGATGCCTTCGCCTCGACCTCGACTCTGGACTCGAGCGGGTCCTCGCCGACGACGATCGTCCCATCGAATTCTTCGAACGTGGCTCTCACTTTGGCCACCATCAGGTGACGGGCGATGATCCGGAGATCGGTGTGTGCGTGGTCGATCTCCCAGGTACCGGCTGCCGGTACCTCTCTTCCGTCAACACGCCGTGTGGCTGACATGACTTGCTCCTTTTTTTTTGAAGGTACTTGAACTATCAACTATTGACAGTTCACGCATATTCCCTCCAGAGCGATCGGCTTCCTCGGAAATGGGGTGTTCACCCGATGGCGGTGGCTTTCGCGATCAGGCATGGTCGCATCATGGAGACTGCATTGCGGCCCACCCGGGGTCATGCGCTCTTTGCGATGGCGGTGACCATCGGAGGGATGAATTTCCTGGCGGTTCGTGTGAGCAACCGTGAGCTCGAGCCCTTTTGGGGGGCGGGCCTTCGTTTCAGTCTGGCCGCGGCCCTTTTCGTCACCTACACCCTTGTCCGGCGTCTGCCCTGGCCACGGGGCCGCCAACTTCTATTGACCGTTGTCTACGGGCTCGTCGGCATCTCGGGGTTCTATGCCCTCATGTACTGGGCCCTGGTGCGCGTCACAGCCGGAGCGGCCACGGTGGTCCTCGCCCTCGTCCCGCTGGTCACGCTGATCCTCGCCGGCGCCTTGGGATTGGAACGGCTCAGACGCAGAGCTGTCTTGGGGGCAGTGCTGGCACTGGCCGGGATCGCATGGATGGTTCTCGGTCCGGGACAGATCGAGCTTCCCCCAACCGCACTGTTGGCGATGCTGGGAGCCACCTTCTGCACCGGCCTGAGCGTCATCGTGGGCAAGATCCTCTCGGGCAATCACCCGGGAGTCACCAACGCAATTGCTCTCACTGTGGGCGCGGTTTCCCTACTCGTGATGTCGGCAGTGACCGGCGAACGCTGGGCTCTCCCACGAGCAGCCCGCGGTCAGGTGGTCGCTCGCCTACCTTGTGATCCTCGGGTCGGTTGGGCTGTTCGTCCTGCTCCTTCTGGTGGTTCGGCTGTGGACGGCGTCGGCCACCGCCTATGCCTTCGTGTTGTTCCCGGTCGTCACGATGCTGCTCGGAGACTGGCTCCTGGACGAGCCGGTCACGTTCCACGGCGCGACAGGCGCGACGTTGGTGATGGCGGGAGCATGGTTCGGCGCCTTGTCGCGGCCGAATCCCCGATCCGCGGCGGTCAATCCTGTCGAAGTGGCTGTCGAGCACGGCTGAGCCCGATCCACCGTGGGTAGGGTCGAAGCATGGCCTTCGCCGATGCGAAGCTCCGGGTTACGGAGCTGCTGGCATCGCTCTCGCTCGCCACTGATCTCGGCACCGGTCAGCCTCTGGGTCACGGTCTACGGACCAGCCTGATCGCGGTCGCTACCGCCCGAGAATTGGGTTGCCCCCCGGAACAGGTCCGACATGTCCAGCAGGTGTCCCTGATCCGTTTTCTTGGCTGCACCTCGGATTCGGACGACACCGCCCGCATGGCCGGGGGTGACGACCTGGCGTTCATGACAGCGTTTGCTCCGGCCCACCTCGGGAGTAAACGTGAGGCTCTTCGCGCGATCACACGATCAGTCGGAGCCGGTCAGCCCCTTGCCCGTCGAGCCCGACTGATCGCGATCGCAATCGCCAAACCTCCATCTGCTGCCGGTGGGCTCGCCGCTCATTGCGAGGTCGGCGCAATGCTGGCGAGACGGCTCGGTCTCGAGGACGAAGTCATCACAGCCCTCGAGCATGCCTACGAGCGCTGGGACGGGACGGGCGACCCCACCGGCCTGAAGGGCGACGAGATACCTCTCGAGACTCGCATCGCAGTCGTTGCCCGCGACGCAGACCTCTTCGCTCGAAGTGGTGAGGACGTGGGCGAGGTGTTCCGGTCACGCCAGGGTCACGCCTATGACCCCCGGGTAGTGGAGGCCGTCATCGGCCTTGACCCACTCCAGGGGGAAGCCGAATGGGATGAGGTGCTGAAGGCGGAGCCGGAACCGATTGGCGACCTCGACGACGTCGATCAGGCGCTGACGGCGATCGCCGACTACGTGGACCTGAAATCACCATGGACCCGGGGGCACTCGCGCACCGTCGCCGATCTGGCGGAGGAGGCGGGCCGCATCTCAGGTCTGGCCGATGCCCAGCACCAGCTGAGACGGGTGGCCCTGGTCCACGACCTGGGGCGGGTCGGGGTAGAGAACGGGATCTGGGACATGGAGGGGCCGCTGACAACCCCGGCGTCGGAAAAGGTCAGGCTCCACCCATATTGGACAGAGCGGGTCCTCTCCCGATGCGTTGCCCTGGCCGGGTTGGGGGAGATCGCCTCCAGTCACCACGAGCGGCTCGACGGCTCCGGCTACCACCGCCGGATGACCGGGGAACAGCTCTCCGATCGGGCGCGCATCCTGGCCGCCGCCGACATGATGGCGGCCCTGACCGCGGACCGGCCGCACCGCGCTCGTTTCGCCACCGAAGACGCGGCTCGAATGCTCGAAGCCGAAGTGGTAGCGGGCCGGCTCGATCTCGACGCAGTCGCCGCAGTGATCGATGCGGCCGGCGGGCAGACGAAGCCGGTCAGGACGGCCAATCCCGGTGGCCTCACCGACCGGGAGGTGGAGGTGCTCAGTCTCCTCGGCCGGGGTCGTACCAACCGCCAGATCGGCGAGGAGCTCTTCATCTCGCCAAAGACCGTTGGGCGGCACATCGAGAACATCTACGGCAAGATCGCGGTATCGACCCGGGCGGGCGCAACGGTGTTCGCGATGGAGCATCGCCTCCTCGGATGAGGCCTTGCAAGGAAGGTAGGATTTCGCCATGGGCGGCTTGTCCCGCCCGACCTTCGTATCGGCGCCCGCGCCGCCGACCCGGAAGGCAAAGGGGACCTCGAGTGCTCGGCAAGGTTGGGTTCGAACTGTGCGTGTCCACGCAATCGACGGTGAGCGCGGGTCACTGGTCTTTGCGGTCGAGACACGAGAAAGCAGTTGAGATGACCCGACAAGAGACCTTCAAGCGCCGAATCCGAGAGCGGATGGAGAAGACCGGCGAGCGTTATGGTGCCGCCCGGCGCAACCTCATCGAACGAACCGCCGATGGAGGCCGGCAATGGGTGGCGGAGCCGGACATGGCCGACGAGACGCTGCGCGATGCCACCGGGCGAGGATGGGATGAGTGGTGTGACATCATCGACGCCTGGCCCGGCAAGGATGACGGCCACACCGCCATCGCCACCTACGTACATGATGAGCTAGGAGTGGCGGGGTGGTGGGCCCAGACCGTGACCGTTGGGTATGAGCGGATATCGGGCCTGCGTCTTCCCTATCAACAGCCCGACGGGACCTTCAGCGCGAACAAGTCACGCACGGTCACGGCAGATGCCGATCTGATCAGACAGATGCTCTTGGAAGATGGCGACCGCGCCGATCTCTTCCCCGGGCTCGAGACCGAGCTTCGGTCTCGACCGACCTCCAAGACACTCCGGATCGGGATCGGGCCGGGAACTGCCCAGATCGCACTCGAACCGCAGGACGACGACAGGGTGAAGGTGAGCATTGCCCACGACAAGCTCCCCAGCGCGGCGGCTGTCGAAGAATGGAAGGATTACTGGTCTGACTGGCTCCAGGCGATCGACGATTCGTGACCGCTAAGGCTCCCGGGGTCGCATGCCGATCATCTCCCGGGATGACGATGCGGCGTGCCCTGATCGTGCTGACTGTGTTGGTGCTCGCCGCCCCGCCGGTTTCCGCTGACGACACGGTGGGGCTGGTCGATCCGGATGGCGGGCTTTGGTACCTACGCGACCGAAACGGGACGGTGACCAGCTTCTTCTATGGGAATCCTGGTGACTTTCCAATGGCGGGCGACTGGGATTGTGACGGGATCGACACTCCAGGGTTGTATCGCCAGTCGGACGGGTTTGTCTATCTGCGTAACTCCAACAGTCAGGGGATCGCCAACGTCAGGTTCTTCTTCGGCAACCCAGGGGACATCCCATTGGCCGGAGACTTCGACGGTGACGGTTGTGACACGGTTTCCATCTACCGCGCCGCCGAGGCACGGATCTATGTGATCAACGAGTTGGGCGCCAACGATGGAGGACTGGGAGCAGCCGACTTCAATTACATCTTCGGCAATCCCGGGGACAAGCCCTTCGTCGGCGACTTCGACGGCAACGGGATCGACACCGTCGGCTTGCACCGGGAATCGACCGGATTCGTCTATTTCCGGAACACCCACAGCCAGGGCAACGCCAACGCCCAGTTCTTCTTCGGGGACCCCGGAGACCGGTTGGTATCAGGTGACTGGGGAGTGATCGACGGAGTCGATACGCCAGCCGTGTTCCGTCCGACCAACACGACCTTCTACTTCCGCCACACCAACACCCAGGGCAACGCAGACAGCCAATTCGATTGGGGGTCTCCCACCTGGCTCCCGGTCGCCGGCTCCTACGGAGCCCTCCCCGGAACCGGGCCAGGCTCGGGCTGCTCGATCTTCCCCGCAGACAACATCTGGAACGCGCGGGTCGACTCCCTGCCAGTGCACGCGAGGTCCTCCCAATACGTCTCCCGGATCGGCGCTGCCGCCAACGTACACGCAGATCTCGGGAGTGGGGTGTGGCCGCCCGGGTCGACCAGCCCGATCGGGATCCCCTACGTCACGGTTGGCGCCGGCCAGCCCGACGTCGCGGTCCAGTTCACCTCCTGGCCGGGAGAGAGTGACCCCGGGCCGTACCCGATCCCGGCCAATGCCCCGATCGAAGGTGGTCCCTCCTCGTCGGGAGATCGGCATGTGATCGTCGTCGACAGCGCCGCCTGCACCCTGTTCGAGCTGTTTTCGGCCTTCCCGAACAGCGACGGCACCTGGCGTGCCGCCAATGGGGCCCGTTACGACTTACGCTCCAACGCCCTGCGACCGGCAGGGTGGACCTCGGCGGACGCCGCCGGTCTCCCCATCTACCCGGGCCTGGTGCGCTACGACGAAGTCATCTCGGGCGTGATCCGCCACGCCATCCGGTTCACCGCCCCCGACACGCAGGCCGCCTATACCTGGCCGGCTCGTCACGAAGCCTCCGACCTCAACGACCCGTCCTATCCCCCGATGGGTCAGCGGTTCCGGCTCAAGGCATCGTTCAATACCTCCGGGATGTCGTCACAGGCACGGGTCATCGCCGAAGCGATGAAGACCTACGGCATCATCCTCGCCGACAACGGGTCGCCCTGGTACATCTCCGGTGCTCCCGATCCCAGGTGGAACAACGACGTTCTCCATGAGCTGGATGTCATCGAGGGCTCGGATTTCGAAGCCGTCGACGTGTCATCCTTGATGGTCGATCCCAACAGCGGCCGGGGCGGTCCCTGACTCCAGCATCGGGGTCGCCGTGACCAGTTCGAGAGCGGAGAGGGAGGGATTTGAACCCTCGAGGAGGTTTAACACCCCCTACTCGCTTAGCAGGCGAGCGCCTTCGACCACTCGGCCACCTCTCCAGGGCGGCGGTTGCCGCCCGTTGTACGTTATACGTTCTACGTTTTACGGCGGAGGGGGTGGGATTCGAACCCACGAGACCCGGATCGGGCCCAACGGTTTTCAAGACCGTCTCCTTAGACCACTCGGACACCCCTCCAAGTCAGGCATATGTTATGTAGGGCTTGCCGGGGACTACCAGGTCTGCTCGATGCAGTCGGCGTGACTCTCCGGCTCCACCTGGAGAGTGGCGTGATCGATCCCCCACGTTGTCTTCATCAGATTGGAGGCGTTGTCGAGCACCGAATGGAGGTCGGCCTCGTCGGCGACGACGAGATGGGCGGTGGCCAGGTCCATGTTGGAGGTCAGGCTCCAGATATGGAGATCGTGGACCCCGGTGACACCCCTCACGGCCTCGAGGTCTCCCCTGACCGCATCGACATCGACCGATGATGGCGCCGACTCCGCCAGAATCGAGACCGCCCTCCACCCCAGCCGAATGGCCCTCGGGATGATCCACAGCCCGATGACGATGGCGATCAGCGGATCGGCCATCGCCCAACCGGTGCTCAGATAGAGGATCGCGGCCGCAATGACCCCAATCGAACCGAGGAGATCCGCCAGCACCTCGGAATAGGCGCCCTCCATGTTCAGGCTCTCCCGCGCCTCACCTCGCAGCAGCCAGATGGCGGCCGCATTGACCACCAGGCCACCGACGGCTACCCAGAGCATCAGGCCTCCGTCCAGGGGTGGCGGATCACCGAGGCGGCTTACGCCTTCGTAGATCGCGTAGAACGCGATCCCCACGAGCAGGAGAGCGTTGGCGAGAGCGGCGAGGATCTCGACCCGGTAGAGCCCAAAAGTCTGACGTTTCTGTCGAATCGCCCTGGTGGCGGTGACGATCGCTGCGAGCGACATACCGATTCCCAGGGCGTCGGTTCCCATGTGACCGGCATCGGAGAGGAGCGAGAGTGAACCGGTGGAATATGCGGCAACGATCTCCACCAGGGCGTAGACGACCACGATCCCGAGGACGATCGCAAGCCTTCCCGTCGACCTGGATCTGTTGGTCTCGATGTCTGGGCTCAACTCGTCACGTTCGAGGACCGCCGACGTTCGGCGGAACCTTGCGGAGGGGGAGGGATTCGAACCCTCGAGGAGGCGTCAGCCCCCTACGGCATTTCGAGTGCCGCGCACTAGACCGGACTATGCGACCCCTCCAGGCGGCAACGCCGCCGGCGGAGGGAGAGGGATTTGAACCCTCGAGGGGGCGTAAACCCCCAACGGCATTTCCAGTGCCGCGCACTAGACCGGACTATGCGATCCCTCCAGGAGACACCTGCCCGAACTGGCAGGCAGAAAGAGGATAATCGGCCGTCATGACTCAGCCGATCGCCCTCGACCGCTATATCGACGCAATGCAGCTGGCACTGGAGGCTGCGTCGAGGGCGGCGGTAGCCGGCGATGTCCCCGTCGGAGCCGTCCTGCTCGATGATTCGGGGACCGTGATCGGGACCGATCACAACCGCCGGGAAGAATTGTCCGATCCCACCGCCCATGCCGAGATCCTCGTGATGTCGACACGCTCCCGAGCGATCGGCGATTGGCGTCTGACCGGGCACACGCTGGTGGTCACGCTCGAGCCCTGCCCGATGTGCGCCGGTGCCGCAGTGCTGGCTCGACTCGATCGCATCGTGTACGGAGCAGCGGATCCCAAGGCCGGAGCAGCGTGGTCCCTCTACAACATCCCTCAGGACCGCCGGCTCAATCACCGGGTGGATCTCATCGACGGGGTCCTCGCCGAGGAATGCTCCGCTCAGCTGAGCGAATTCTTCGCGGAGCATCGCTGATCATGTGGCCACTGCGAGCTCGCCGGCGACCAGACGTCGGTCCCAAACCGCATAGACCACCGCCCCGATCCCCAGGACCAGGGCCACACCGCTGAAGGCGACCCCGTAATTGAAGCCATCGATGAGCCCTCCCACTGCCGGGGCGGATACCAGGAGCGCGATATCGAAGATCGAGGTGAAGATCGACATGGCCGAACCCCGCTCGGCGGTGCGGGCTCGACGTACCACCTGGCTGGTGAGGATGGGGAAGAGCGCGCCGTGGGCGAGGCCGGCGCAGATCCCGGCGGCGACCACCATGGCGACGTTCACTGCCGTGGCCATCAGGGCCAGGCCGGCGCCGTAGGCGAGGAGAGCACCAACCACCAACGGGCGCTGGGGTACCCGGTCGTAATGCCTTCCGCCGAGGATCCGTGTGGCGGCGGCCGAAATCCCGTAGACACCGAAAAAGAGACCGGTCGATCCGATCCCGCGATCGGCGACATAGGTCCGGGTGAATGTGAAAATCGTCTCCATCCCCATGCTGAAAGTGAGCGTCACCCACCACAGCGGGAGGAGATTCCTTTGCGCTAGGGCGGCCCAGAAGCCACGTCGGGGACGATGGCCGAGGATGGGGAGCAGTGGCAAGCGCCAAACCAGGAGCCATGATGTGAGGCTGGTGGCTGAGGCGAGCACGAAGAGACCTGAATAGCCGAACGCGTCGATGACCAGGTCGCCGACTACTCCACCGAGAGCAATCGGGAGCAGCCCGGAGAGACCGAACAGAGCAAGCCCCTGGGTGCGGCGCTCGACCGGGATCGCATCCGCGGCGTAGGTGAGCATCGTGGTGAAGAGGGCGATCTGGAGCACCCTCTGCGACAGGAAGAGCACCCAGAGGAGCGGTCCCCAGACGCTGGTGAAGGCCAGCGCGAGCACCACCGCTGCATTCAGCGCACCGGTGACGAGAAGAACGGTGCGCCGGTGGGTCAGATCGAGGATTCGGCCCAATGCGGGCCGGAAGACGAGGGCGAGAACCGCGCCCGCGGCGTAGAGAATCCCGATGACCGACTCGGTGATCCCGAGGGTCTCGAGATAGCCGGGGAAATTGACCAACAGGAAAAAGGACATCTCCTGCAGCAACGCGGCGGCAAAGAGCTTGCCGAAATTGGGACCGAAGCGGGCGGACACAGCCGATGGAAGGTAACAGGGCTGTGATCCGGCACTGTATTCGTAATCGCCGGTCGTCGCCTACCCTTGTGACCGATCGTGATAGGCGGGGCGCTAGGGGTGCCCTGAACCCGAAATCCTCTCCATGCGGGGCTGAGTTCCCCGCCCGAGGGTCCACGTGACACCGGCAGATGGTGGACACGGGACGTTGACGGTCGGGTCCTGCGCGGCGGAACACCACGAACCGGGTCAGATCCGGAAGGAAGCAGCTCTAAGTGGACCGTTCCGGGTGACGCAGGGCGGCCTGACCTGAGTCCACGCCCATCTATCTCCGACGTCGCAAGGTCTCGACGGCGGGGGCACGATCAAGCTCGCTGCGCTCGCAGTTATGGGTTCTGAGTTTTAGGTTCTAAGTCAGGCTTCCGCAGTCGGGCTCCATACACGAACCCGAACATGCCCATGCGCCAGATGTGCTCGGGGGTCAGAGCATGACCCAGGTACAGCGTCTCGGGGGGCGGGAGGGAATCCAGGGACCGGTGCAAGTACCAGTACTCCCGGGGGGCGCCGGCGAATAGGAGCCCAACGAGAGGGCAGCAGGATCGGCGGTGCCGAGTCTGTGGAGCATCCGGAGCAACGCCGTTGCGGGGCCGAGCCAGATCCACCACCACCGCCGTCGAGCCCGGTTTCAGCACCCGATCGATCTCGTCCAAGGTCTGATCGATCGAGCTCAGGTTGCGGAACACGAACCCGCTGAACACCGCGTCGAGGGACGCATCGCGGAATGGAAGGGTCTCGCCCACTCCCACCACCCTGTCCCGCACCTGGCTCAACGCCAGCATCTCGATCACCGGGTCGAGGCCGACCACCCCTCTGTTGTCGAATTCGGTGGCCCCGGTCCCACATCCCAGATCGAGCACTGTTCCCTGAGCCAACATGGCGATGCCCGTCGCCCGCCACTTCTGCTCCTGGCCGAGGGAGAGGATCCTGTTGACCCTGTCGTATCTGGCTGCGATCCGGGCAAAGATCGGGTCGGAGACCTCACTCACGATTCGATGACTTCGAACCCGGTATAGGGGCGCAGGGCCGTCGGAATCACAACCGAGCCATCCGGCTGCTGATGGTTCTCGAGGATGGCGAGGATGGTGCGGCCTACCGCGCATGCGGTCCCGTTGAGAGTGTGCACCACCTCGTTCCCGCGGTCGGTCTTCATCCTCACCTTGAGTCGCCGCGCCTGGAAGTCGGTGGTGTTGGAGCAGGAGGTGATCTCCCGATAGTTCTGTTCGCCGGGGAACCAGGCCTCGATGTCGTACTTCTTGGCGGCGGAAGCCCCGAGATCGCCCGCGGCAACGTTGACGACCCGGTACGGGACCTCGAGCTCGCCGACCAGCTTCTCCTCGACCGCGAGCAGCCGGTCGTGCTCCGCCGCGGACTCACCAGGCTGGGTGAACACGAACATCTCCACCTTGTCGAACTGATGAACCCTGAAAATTCCTGCGGTGTCCTTCCCGTAGGTACCCGCCTCCCGCCGAAAACAGGTGGAGAACCCCGCATATCGGAGTGGCAACTCCTCGAGGATCTCGTCGGTGTGATAGGCAGCGAGCGGCACCTCCGCGGTGCCCACCAGGAACAATTCGTCACGCGGGACCTCATACACCTGCTCCCGCGCCTCGGGGAAGAAGCCGGTGCCGACCAGGGCGTCCTCCCGAACCAGGACCGGCGGGACCATCGGGGTGAATCCTTCGGCCACTAGGTGGTCCATCGCCCAGCGGACCAGGGAGAACTCGAGCATGGCTCCCTTGCCCTTCAGGTAGCCGAAGCGACTTCCCGACACCTTGGCTCCGCGGGCAGTGTCGATGATTCCGAGCGCTTCTCCCAAGGTGGCGTGATCGGTCCCCTCGGTGAGGGGGTCACCCACTCGCTTTATCTCGAGGCTGTCCTCTTCGCCGAATCCATCGGCGGCGTCGGGCGCAACGAGATTCGGGACTTCGAGGAACGCGAGCTCGAACTCCGATTCGAGGCGATCGACGTCGGTGGTGGACTCCTTGACCTGGGCGGCCAGGTCGGCCACGCCGGCGATGGCAGCCTCCTTCGCCTCGCCCTCGAGCCCGGCTATCTCACGACCGGTTTCCTTCTGACGAGCGCGTAGCTCCTCGGAGGCCTGGCGGGCTTTCCGAAGACTTGCTTCCAGCTCGATAAGACCGTCGAGATCCAATTTCGACCCTCGCCGGACCAGCGACTCACGGATGGCGTCAGGGTCGTCTCGGAGCAACCGGGGATCGATCATCAGGGCCGGGATGGTACCGAGCCGCCCATCGCGGCCCTACTCGTCATTCACCTCGAACATGACGCTGACCCCGTTGTCCTCGAGATCGACGTCGTCGGCGATGCTCGGGAGATTGGCCGCGACCTGATACACCCCACCTGGTATCACCGGGATCTCGAGGAATTGCACCGCTGTCTGCTCGCCGGGCTCCAGACCCGGGACCATCTCGGAGAGCACGACTGGATCGGACTCACCGTCGAGAGTCAGCTCGATCGGCTCGGGCTCACTGGCGATGTTGCCTGCATTGCCGACGACGACCGAGAAACTGAGCAACTCCGTGGCCGGTACCACCGCCTGATCCGATGGATCGACGTTCCAAAGCGGATCAGAGGTGATCGAGGCAACCCTCAGGCCCGGACGCAGGGCGATCCCACTGTTGGGCGACCGCGCCGCCTCGACGTAGGCGAGCGACAAGGTGAACAGCTCCCCCTCGGCGG
The DNA here is from genome assembly GCA_963837055.1 of uncultured Acidobacteriota bacterium. Taxonomy (GTDB): domain Bacteria; phylum Actinomycetota; class Acidimicrobiia; order Spongiisociales; family ZC4RG35; genus JARDZU01. The sequence goes on from CAWILU010000006.1 coordinate 583,839, forward strand.
GCAGCATGAGGACCTCGGGCAACGGTGCAACCGGGTCGGGGACTTCCTCGGCTTCGAGCTCACGCACCAGGTCGGTGTAAAGACGATCGCCGGCTCGGAGCTCAGCGAGGGCGTTGGCGATGTTGTCCGTCACCACGGTGTCTGTCGGATCGTCGGCAGCCGCGAGGATGCCGGAGGTGAAGCCGCTGACGCCAACGGTCCAGGCCTCCACGGCTCGTCGATAGACGGCATTCGCCGCCACCAGCGGCTCCGAGCCCGGCCCGCTCTCGACCAGGTCGAGGGCCGTCTCCAGGTCTTCACGCAAGCCGTCGGTGGCAGTTACCAACTCACTTCGCTCGATCCGGGAGAGTCGCGAGATCACGACCCGCAACGTGTCGGCGCCGACGGAAAGGTCGGTCGCACTCTCGTGGAGGGCATCGAGGTATTGCAGCTCGGCCCGGGTGTCGTCGCCCTCGCTGGTGACGACCACGGCGACGACGGCGGCAGCGGTGATGACCAACGGCCAGATGAATCGGGCCAGGGTTCGTCTACGTTGTTTGGGGGGGTCGAGGATCATGGATTGGGCTCAGTGTGGACCATCAAAGCGGGCGTGGTCCGCTGTGCATGGTCGGTGGGATTCAAGGGGGGTGGTCCCCGTCGATGTAGCGGTGGGCGAGGGGGGACTTGAACCCCCACGATCTTGCGATCACAGGAACCTGAATCCTGCGCGTCTGCCAATTCCGCCACTCGCCCAGGGGTGGAGGCAAAATCGTACCGTTGCACCAATGGTTCCGGTAGTTGTCGCACTGTCCGGGGCCGACCGTAACCTCTCCCCGATGAGCCTGGCCCGCAGCCTGGAACGACGTCTGGAGCGCCTCTTCGAGGGCACCGCCGGTCGCGTCTTCTCGGGCCGCATCCACCCATCCGAGATGGCCGGGCGAATCGCGCGTGAAGCCGATCTGAGCCGCTATCGCCACGAATCGGGGCCCGCCACCGCCAACAAATACGTGCTCACGGTTAGCTCGGCCGACCTCGATGTCGACCCGTCGGCCCTGGAGAAGAAATTGGAGCTCGCCCTAGCCGAGCACGCCGCCGACGTCGGTCTTCTCTTCGAGGGCCCACCGACGGTGACGATCAGGGCATCAAATGACATGGCCCCGGGACAATTCTCCTGCACCCCGTCGGTTGAACCCGGACCGCTCCCACCCTGGGCACGATTGACCGGATCCGGATCGAGCATCGACATCGGAGCCAACCGAGTCACACTCGGTCGGTCCGACGAGGCCGACGTGGTGCTTCCCTACGACGACGTGTCGCGCAAACACGCCCTCATCTGGAGATCCGAAGGCAAGTCGTGGATCACCGATCTGGGCTCCTCCAACGGGACATCTGTCGACGGGACCCCAGTCGGCAAGCGCGCGATCCCGTTGACCAGCGGTTCTGTGGTCAGCCTGGCCGGGCACCGATATCGGTTCCTGGAGGCCTGAGATATGCCTGACATCATCCTCGCGCTGCTCCGGATCATCTTTCTGGGCCTGGTCTACCTCTTCGTCTGGCAGGTCGCCCGTGCCATCGGCGCCCACCTGGGGATATCACTGAGGCGAAATCGCAGGGAAGGCACCAAGGTCGTGATGATCAAGTCGGAGACACAACAAGGGACCGAGTTGGAAGTCGAAGACGTCACCGTGCTCGGCCGCTCGCCCGAGGCCGATGTACTACTGGATGATCCCTACGCTTCCGAGTTCCACATGCGGCTGGTGGCTCAGGAGAACGGGATGGTCCTGCATGATCTCGGCAGCACCAACGGGACCTATATCAATGGGCGCAGAGTCACCGCGCCGACCACGCTTCGCCGCGGCGACACCATCCAGGTGGGGAAGACAGTGATGGAAGTCCGATGAAGTACGTGTGGGGCTCGGCCACCCATCAAGGGGTGGTGCGACAGAACAACGAGGACTCGATGTTCCCGGACAAGTCCGGAGAATCCGACGGACCGATGGTGCTCATGGTGGCCGATGGGATGGGTGGTCACATCGCCGGAGAAGTGGCCTCCCGGCTGGCCATCAATGCCGCAGCCTCGAGTGATCTCGAACCCGACGACCGGGTGGCCGCGGCCAATCGCGCCATCCGCGAGGAGGTGGCACGCCAGCCGGAGCTGGAAGGGATGGGTACGACGCTCACCCTGGTTGAGTTGACCCCCGAGGGTGTGGCTCGATTCGGCCATGTCGGCGACAGCCGTGCCTACCTTTTCCGCAGCGGGGAACTGCGACAACTCACCGACGACCACACCGTCGCGGCCGAATACGTCGCCCTCGGCCAGATATCGGCGGCCGAGGCGGACGACCACCCACAGAGCCACATGCTCACCCGGTGCCTCGGTCTCACCCGGTTCGTCAACGTCGATCGCATCGATCTCGATCTCGAGCCCGGTGATCGGCTGCTCTTGTGCTCCGACGGGCTCAATTCGATGGTGCCCCAGCAAGGGATCGGCAAGGCTCTAGCCAACGGAAGCGCAGACGAGGCGGCCTGGAAGTTGGTCGAGGCGGCCAACAAGGCCGGGGGTCACGACAACATCAGCGTCATCGTCATCGACGTCGCTTCCTGAGCCCATGACCCGCAACACCGAGGGCGCGTTGATCGTGGCGGCGTCCGCCCTGGCCGCGTTCGCAGTCACGCTGGTGAACTTCGCTCAAGACCGGAGTGTCGACGCCCAGACCGCCCTCACCTTCCTCGTCTTCCTCATCGGGTTCGGTGGGCTCCACCTGGCCGTGCGAGCGTTCGCTCCGAAGGCAACCCCTCTCCTTCTCGGGCCGGTCACCGCCCTCACCGCGCTCGGCTTCTTTCAGATATACCGGCTCGATCTGGCTGCCGGTACCGACCGGGCGAGCTTCCAGAGGTGGTGGATCTTGATCGCAGCCGGTCTCGCCTCGCTGACCCTCGTGCTGTTCAAACGGACCTCGGTGTCGGTGTTGCGGCGCTACCGCAACATCACGCTGCTCATCTCACTGGTGTTGATCCTTCTTCCCAACCTCCCTGCGGGCTGGGGATTTCCGCTGCGCGGCTTGTCGGTCAACGGCTCGCGTCTCTGGGTGCTGCTCGACATGGGCTTCACCACTTTCCAATTCCAGCCCGCCGAGCTCGCCAAGCTGGGACTGGTCGCATATGTCGCGGGCTACCTCGCCGATCACCAACGCGCCCTTCGTGAGGCGCGGCGCCACGTCGGGCCGATCGCCTTTCCCGAGCCCCGCCAGCTCATCCCGCTCCTGATCACCTGGGGGGTCAGCGTGCTGATCCTCATCTCGCAACGAGATCTAGGGGCTTCGCTGCTGCTCTTCGTCGGATTTGTCCTGTTGCTGTATGCCGCAACCGGCACCACCGGGTATCTGGTGGCGGGTGGGTTCCTCGGCTTGATCGCCGGTTTGGCCTCGTATCTGGCCTTCGACCATGTGCAACGGAGGGTGATCGCCTGGCTGGCGCCCTTCGAACACTACGAGGACGAGGGTTACCAGATCGCCCAGGGATTGTTCGCGATGGGAACCGGGAGCCTGTCGGGGGCGGGGCCCGGGCTGGGCAGACCCGATCTCATCCCCAACGCCTCGACCGACTTCATCTTCGCGGCGGTGGGTGAGGAGCTGGGATTTGCGGGAACGGTCTCGGTACTCGCCCTCTTCGCCGTCACCATCGCCGTCGGGCTCGGGATCGCATTTCGGAGCCGCGACACATTTCGCAAGCTGCTTGCAGCCGGCCTCACCTTCGTCCTGGCCGTACAGACCATCCTGATCATCGGCGGGGTGGTCAGGCTGGTACCGCTGACCGGAATCACCCTCCCATTCATGTCATACGGCGGCTCCGCCCTGGTCGGGAACATGATCCTGATCGCTCTCCTCCTCCGGATTAGCCACGAGGAGGCACCGTGAACGGGCCCGTCCGCCGGCTCTCTATCGGCGTCTTCGCCGGGTTCTTCGCCCTGCTCCTCGCCGTCACCTGGATCCAGGTGATCCATGCCGATGTGCTCAAGGCCGACCCCAGAAATTCTCGCCCTGCACTCTCGGAGCGCGGCAAAGAGCGGGGCTTGATCGTCACCATCGATGGGACCGTGGTTGCCCAGTCGGTCCCGGACCCGGCCGACCCTCATTCGTTCGTCCGCCAATACCCCGAGGGCGAGGCATTCGCGCACGTCGTTGGTTACAACTCGTTCCTGATCGGCTCATCCGGGCTGGAGAACGCTTACGCAGGGGAGTTACGCTCCCGGCGCGACCTGACTATCAGCGACCTGGTGTCGGTCATCCTCGGCCGCGACCTTCGACCGGAGAGTCTCGAGTTGACGGTCGACGCCAATTTGCAGCGAGCCGCATTCGAAGGTCTGGGCGGTCTGCAGGGTGGCGTCCTCGCCATGGACCCGCGGACCGGTGCCGTTCTCGCCTCGGTGTCGTCGCCGTCTTACGACCCCGAGTCCCTGCTTGGCCCGGACGCAGCAGCCGTATGGGAAGGTCTGTTGGCGGATCCGGCCGGGCCGCTGCTCGACCGCGCCACCAGGGAGATCTACGCGCCCGGCTCCAGCTTCAAGACGGTGGTCTCCACCGCGGCAATCGACACCGGGACTGCCCTGCCCGAGACAGTCTTCCCCGACCCAACAGAGTTCGATCTGCCCGAATCGGACGCGACCATCTCCAACGCCGGAGGTGGCGTTTGCAACGATGGAGAGTCGATCACCCTGCTCCAGGCGTTCGTGGTCTCGTGCAACACGACTTTCGCCGACCTGTCGATCCAAATCGGGGCAGAGGACATGGGGATCACAGCCGAGGCGATGGGGTTCAACACCGAGATCCCCTTCCCGTGGACCGTCCCTGAGGCGATCTACCCGGTCGAACTGTTGGCCGCTGACCCCGCAGCCCTCGCCCAGAGCGGCATTGGGGAACGCGATGTCCGTGCCGCGCCGTTGCATATGGCGATGGTTGCGGCGGCGGTCGCCAACGGTGGCGCCACGCCCACCCCTTTCCTCGTGAATCGCATATTCGACGCAGACGGGAACACGGTGGAGACATTCGAGCCAGGTGCGATGGGCCAGGCTATGGATCCGGCCACTGCCGCGATAGTGGCCGACATGATGGAGCAGGTGGTTACCGAGGGAACCGGTCGGGCCGCCTCGGTTGCCGGTGTGCGCGTGGCCGGTAAGACCGGGACGTCGATGGGGCCAGATGGTCTGCCCAACGCCTGGTTCATCGGCTTCGCCCCCGTAGAGGACCCGACCATTGCATTGGCCGTCTTCTTCCAGGCCAGCCCAGACCTGGGGGAATCCGCCACCGGAGGAGGAGTCGCGGCACCGCTCGCCGGCGACCTCATCCAATTGTGGTTGGAGGGAACCCCATGAGTTGGGACGCGAGCATTCCTACAATCCGCCCGGCTTCCATGGACTCCCCCACCGCCCTGTCCGATCGCTATCAGATCACGTCCCATCTCGCCCGGGGCGGTATGGCCGACGTCTACGAGGGAATGGACACGCTCCTGAATCGCCGCGTGGCGATCAAGGTGCTCCATTCCCAATATTCGGCCGACGAAGCCTTCGTCAAACGTTTCCGACGCGAGGCGCAAGCTGCGGCCAATCTCAGCCACCCCAACATCGTCGGTATCTACGACTGGGGGCAGGCTCAGAACACCTATTTCATCGTGATGGAGCTCGTCGATGGGCGCTCCTTGCGCGATGTGCTCAAGTCGGAGGGCGCCCTGCTCCCACGTCGCGCCACCGAGATCACGGCCGAGGTAGCCGCCGCGCTGTCAATCGCCCATCAAGCAGGGCTCGTGCATCGGGACGTCAAGCCCGGCAACATCCTCCTCGCCAAGGACGGCACGGTGAAGGTGACGGACTTTGGCATCGCCCGGGCCTGGGACGACAGCCAGGAGCTGACCCGGACCGGGGCGGTCATCGGCACTGCGACCTATTTCAGCCCCGAGCAGGCGCAGGGCGCCGCGGCCGATGGCCGCAGCGACGTGTATGCGCTCGGCGTCGTCCTGTACGAGATGCTGACGGGACGACCGCCCTACACCGGTGACAGCCCGATGTCGGTCGCCTTCCAACACGTGTCAACCGAGGCGCCGTTACCGAGCTCCCTCAATGCCGACGTCTCGCCCTCCCTCGACGCCGTCGTGGCCAAGGCGATGCGAAAGGACCCGGTGGCCCGATATCAGACGGCCGACGAGATGCGCGCCGATCTCTTGTCGGTGCTCAAGGGCGAGGAAGTAGGGATGCCGGTGCCTGTGCCACTGGTTGTCCCGGTCAACGGTGATGGGACCAGGGTCATGTCGACCACCCCGGTGCCTCCCGCCACCGCTCCTCCCGACGAGGTGTACCGCGACATCGAAGAGGAGCCATCGTCACAGATGCCCTTCATCCTGACTGCCTTCGGGCTGCTCATCGCCTTGGGCGGCCTGATCTTCCTCCTATTCCAGTTGGCCGGTGGGGGCGAGGAAGAGGCGACCCTGGTCGAGGTGCCGAATGTCACCGGGATCAGCCAGACCGAGGCTCTGCAGCGTCTCCAGGACGACGGGTTCCTCGTCACGACCTTTTTCGAGTCGAACGACACGGTGGAGCCCGGGAACGTGATCCGTACCAATCCGACTTTCGGGACCATGGCGGAGGAGGGCTCGACTGTCGAGGTGTTTGTCTCCTCAGGCCCCGAGGAAATCGCCGGTGCCGCCTGTCGTCGGGCAGACCAGGGCCGACGCGGAGCGTCTGATCACCGAGGCGGAGCTGACGGTCGGTGAGGTGACCGAGCGCCCCGATGCAACCTTTGCCGAGGGGATCGTCATCGAGCAGGACCCACCGCAAGGGGTCAGGATCGGGGTTGGCGCCCCGGTGAACCTGGTGGTCTCCAGCGGGCCGGAAGCGGTGATCGTGCCGAACCTGGTAAATCTCAGCGAACGGGAGGCCACCGCGCAGTTGCAGGCGCTGGGGCTGTTGGTCCGAGTGCAGGACGAGTACTCGGAAACCGTCCCGGTCGACCTGGTGATCAGGACCGATCCGGTGGCCGACATCGAGGCACAGCTCGGCGACACAGTGCTGATCGTCGTGTCCCTGGGCCCGGCCCCGGTCGAGGTGCCGAATCTGCTCGGGATGAATCAGTCCCAGGCCGAAGCGGCGCTGGCCGAGCGACAGCTGACGATCATCGTCGGCACCCAACCCGTTGCCGACTCATCGCAACACGGATTGGTGATCTCCCAGGATCCGCAGGCAGGCGAGACGCTTCTTCCCGGTGACTCGGTCAACGCCACGTTCGGTCAGTTCACGGCGCCCAGCACGACGACCACGACCACTACCACCGTTCCAACGACCGCGCCCTGACTCAGCGGTAGTTGGTGGTCATCAGAAAACCGGCGGCGATGGCGACCAGTCCGACGATCAGGATGGTCTGGTCCCATTCGAACACGAATCGAAGCAGGACCAAGATCACGCCGACCACCATGAGGCCGGCCATGACAGCCACGTACCATGTAGGGCTGGGATCTTTGGCTTTGGTCGCCGCCTGAGCGGTAAGGGCCTTCGGCTGGCTCTTTGGCTTCCGTCTTTTCGACTCGGGCACGGGCTGCGATCGTAGTTCGAGTTACAAGCATGTAGTTCTCCACATCCTGTGCAGAAATCGTGGGAAAACTACATTCGTGTGATTCAGGCCTAGGCGGGACGCCAAACCGGGACCATGTCCTCCCGGCAGTGACGGGGGGGCTTGTCCTCAGCGAGATTGACCGCGGTCATCGTCAGCTCGGCGCCACAAACAGTGCAGTGGTACTCCTGGTCGACCTTGACCACGTCATCCGGGTCGATCTCGGGCGGCGAGGTGGAGAGCATCCGGATCACTGCGAGGGACACCCGCCAGATCAGATATCCGAACGCCAGGGCGAGGATGACGTCGAGAGCGGTGTTACCGGTCATCCGTGAAACGTCAGGCCCGTAACGCAGGACGAGTCGGTCGACGACCGGCTCAAAGGCGTTCGATGATCAGCGCGTTCGCCATTCCGCCGCCTTCGCACATGGTTTGCAGGCCGAAGCGGCCACCGGTCCGCTCCAGCTCCCAAACCAACGTCGTCAGGAGACGTGCACCACTGGCGCCGAGCGGATGCCCGAGGGCAATGGCCCCCCCATTCACGTTGGTGCGCTCCCACAGCGCCAATGGGTCGGAACCTCCATGTTCCATGCGCCAGGCCACCGTCACTGCGGCAAATGCCTCGTTCACCTCGAAGAGGTCGATCTCGTCGATACCGAGCCCGGCTCGGCTCAGCACCTTCTCTGTGGCCGGGATCGGCCCGGTCAGCATCGTCACGGGGTCGACACCCGCCATGGCGAAGTCGACGAACCTGGCCTTGGGCTGGAGGCGAAGTGCCTTGGCCTTCTCCTCGGACATGATGAGGACCGCCGCCGCGCCGTCGGAGATCTGCGAGGAGTTGCCCGCGGTGATCACACCGTCGCTCTTGAATGCGGGTTGGAGTGCAGCCAGCTTCTCCAGAGACGTGTCCTCACGAATGCCTTCGTCTCTGATGACAGTGTGCAAGCGTCCGTCGTCACCGGTGACTCCCACCGGGACGATCTGCCCCTCGAACCGGCCCTCGTCGGTGGCCCGGGCCGCCCGGCGGTGCGACTCGAGGGAGAGCTGGTCGAGCTCTTCCCGGGAGATGCCCCACTTCTCGGCGATCATCTCTGCCGATAGACCCTGAGGGACCAGACCCTGGGAATAGCGCTCCAGCATGCGCGCCCCGAAGGGGAGCCCCGGTCCCTGGTGCGCGGTGATCCCCATGGGGACCCGGGTCATGTTCTCCACGCCGGCCGCTACCACCACGTCCTGGGCACCGGCCATGATCGCCTGAGCGGCGAAATGAGCCGACTGCTGGGACGACCCGCACTGGCGGTCGATGGTGACCCCGGGAACCTCTTCGGGATACCCGGCAGCGAGGGCGGCATTGCGGCCGACGTTGTAGGCCTGTTCGCCGGTCTGACTGACCGTGCCCATGATCACATCGTCGATGAGCACTGGGTCGATGCCGTTGCGTTCCACCAGCGCCTCGAGGGGCCGGGAGGCGAGGTCGACCGGGTGGTAGTCCTTGAACACGCCGTTGCGGCGGCCAACAGGGGTCCGCACCGCATCGACGATCACGGCAGTTGTCATCGGCGACTCCTGATTGTCACGGGGTGGAGACGATGGGACTCGAACCCACGACCCCCGGCTTGCAAAGCCGGTGCTCTTCCAACTGAGCTACGTCCCCTTCCTCCATACATTCTATGAGGGGCCGGGCCATTCGAACCTAGCCATCGCTGAATTCCGGCGTGACGCCCGGGATCCATCATCCGAGACCGTCGCTGTCAGTGAAATGCGTAGCGTCTCGCAACGTCTAGCGGCTGGGAGCTTTGATGAGACAACGCGCTTCGTTCGTGGCCGTTGCGTCCCTGGCTTTGCTCCTCACCTCGTGGTCAGGGGAGACCACTTCGACCGCCAGCAGCTCCGATTCTGCTACCGATTCGACATCGTCTCTTGCCACCTCAACCGTTCCGACCACTCCGACCACGATGGCCTCCACCACTGTGTTGGAGCCCCCCTGCCGGAGCCGATCGGGGACGATACGGCCGCGACGATCGCAGCCAGCGAGCTTGAGCATGGATGGATGATCGAGGGCGAGCCCGATTGGATGGCCGCCGACTTCGATTCTCTGTGGGTGAGGACGGGCAGCGGATTCGTGTTTCGCATTGATCCGGCGTCCGGTGAAGTGCAGGAGGCGATCGAGGTGAGTGAACCCGGTGGCCAGCCAGAACAACAGCTGTGTCAGGGACTCGGCGTAGGCGCTGCTTCGGTGTGGACCTGCTTCCGGGACACGTTGGATGTCCCGCCCGTGCTAGTGCGAATCGATCCCTCGACAGCCGAAGTCTCGATACTGGAAGTCCTGAAAAGCGCCGATCAAGGCCGCTTGGTCTCACACGACGGCCGGGTCTGGGTGATCAGCCCTACCGGTGATCAATTGGTAGGGGTGACTGACGATGGCGCAGTCAGCGATCCCATCGACTAGGGGAACCATGTACCGATCTCGCGGCGGGAGAGGCAGGTGCTCGACGGATCAGTCTGGGTAACGGCTTACGACGACAACGTCCTCCTCAAGCTCTCCGCAGGGTGACACCGCCAGACTCAGTTCTTTACCGGGACTGGTTCGTCTGTTTCGTCGTCTTCGGACGGTGGGTCGTGGTCCGTTTGATCGTGCCGTCGGGGTTGTAGTAGCTCCATTCACCGATCTTCGTGCCTTGCTCCCAGGTGCCGCTGTCGATCAGATTCCCGCCGGCGTCCCAACGTTCCCATCGACCGTGTTTCTCGGAATCAAGGAAACCCCCACGCTGGAGAAGACCGCCGGTGGACCGGTACCAGGTCCAAGCTCCGTCGACGACTCCCTTGTCGTAGGTGCCCTCCGACCGCACAGATCCGTCGACGAAGAAATGGCGCCATATTCCATGACGCTTTCCCTCGACGTACTCACCGGTCATCACCCCACCGTGGGAGTCGGCCTCCGTCCAGATGCCGGTCTTTCGGCCCTGGTCGTCGAGCTCATCGAGGGTCGGATCGTGGTGGGTCACGTCTTCGAATCCTAAGACCTGGCCCAGCCAGTCCCGAGCCCTCAATACATAGACAGATAACTTGCTAATGCTCGTATCAAGTTATATCATGACAGTATGGCCAATCACGGTTACCAAAGGAGGAAGGACATGGCACGTTTTGTCGACCCCTTCTCGGGTCTGGATAGCATGCTCGGGTACTTCGGCGATCAATGGCAGCGCGGTGCGCTGACCCCCATGGACGCCTACGAGAAGGACGGCGTCTACACCTTGCGGTTCGACCTGGCCGGGGCCGATCCCGACAAGGTCGACGTCACCGTCGAGGGTGGCGTACTCACCGTCAAGTCAGAGCGCCCCATCGAGGAGACGGAGGGTGTCAATTGGTTGGTCCGGGAACGGGCTACCGGCACCCACAGTCGCCAGATCCGTCTCGGCGCCATGCTCGATGCCAGCAACGTCGAGGCGCACTACGACCAGGGTGTGCTGACAATCACTATCCCCACCCGTCCTGAGGCGAGACCACAGAAAGTCTCCGTCTCGACAGACTCCCGCCAGGCGATCAGCGCCTAGTCGGACGTCCCCTCTCCTGACCGGGCCTGCGATGGGCCCGGTCAGTCGCGTTCGGAGTATTCGGCTTTTCGAAGCAGCGTGGCCCCCGGTAGGATCCGCCAGTCCTGGGGCCCATAGCTCAGCCCGGTTAGAGCGCATCCCTGATAAGGATGAGGTCCGTGGTTCAAGTCCACGTGGGCCCACCATCGATTTCGGAGCGAGTCGATGACGACGAGCCGGTTCGATCTGAGATTTGCGGCGAATGTCGGCCTTGCGCTGACCATTCCTCTTCTCCTCCTGGAGCTGGTCGTCAACACGGCGGATCGGACGAGCCTGAGCCCGCAGTACTTCATCGATGTCATGGTCTTGTTCGTGATCATCTGGTCCCTGCCCACAGCCTTTGTCGCTCTCTTGGGGCGCCTCACGAATGAAGGGGTCCGAGGGACGGCGATGTCGATACTCGGTTACACCGTCATGATCCTGCTCGCCTGTTTCTGGGTGGCGCTGATCGTGGATCAGTGGCCATGCTTCATCGGCGGGCCCAACTGCGACTAGCCGTCTGGGCCGATCACCCCGACTGCTGATGGTGCGATAGACAGAGCTCAATTCAGCAAACACGATCAAGACGGCCAACCCGAGTCTTGACCATGATGAGCCCATGAAGACGTCAACGGACACGTTCCTGACCTTCGTGGGCCAGCTTGCGAGCCGTCTGGATGACCACGACCTCGATGGTGAGGAGCTTGCGTCGAGCGCCTTCCTGTCCCGATATCACTTCGACCGAGTGATACGAGGCGTGGCCGGCGAAGCACCAAACCAATTTCGACGCCGGATCTTGCTAGAGAGGGCCGCATATCGTCTGGCGACCGGCTCAGACGGGATCCTTCGGATCGCAGTGGACGCCGGGTACTCATCGAACGAGGCCTTCACCAGAGCATTCCGTCGCGCCTACGGGGTAACACCATCGTCGTGGCGGGAATCCCCCGGCCAGATCCGCCTCCGATGTCCCAACGACGTCCATTTCCATCCACCGGGAGGCCTTCGGGTCCCCGCCCGATCAGAAGGGACCGAGATGAACCTCTTGATACGAATGGTCGAGCATCACATCTGGCTCGTGGGCGAGCTCATCGGCACCGCTGCGAGTCTCAACGATGAGCAGCTCGACGCGCTGATCGATCTCCCGTTCGAAGGGATCGACGACGATCCGTCGATACGAACCCTCCTGTCCCGTCTGATCGGGCAGATGCACATGTGGAACAACGTGATCGCCGGACGGGACTACGACTGGTCGGTAGAGGCAGGCGAGACGATCACGTCCATGCGAGAGCGACACAGCCGAGAGGGCGATCGATTCCTCGAGGAAGTACGACGTGTCGTGACCGAGGACCGACTCGATGAGACTTTCATCGATGCCCACCGCGAGCCGGTCGAGGTGTTCACATACGGTGGTCTGATCGCACACGTGCTCACGTTCGCCGCCCATCGGAGACTCTTGGTTCTCGGCGCCCTCGAATCTGCGGGAAACACTGCTCTCGGGTATGGCGACCCGCGGAAATGGGTGGCGGAGGCGGTCTGACGGGATCCCGATCTGGGCTCACCTTGCCGCCCGGCTGCCTATCTCTGCTACACAGAGGAGATGCCCGTCAGCCCCTTGGATGTCGACGCAGTGCGGGCCCGGTTTCCTGCCTTGCAACGCCGCGAGCATGGACACCTTGTGGCCTATCTCGACGGGCCGGGCGGCACCCAGACCCCGCAATCGGTGATCGATGCCATGAGCCGGGTCCTCGAACACGGTGTCAGCAACCTCGGTGGTGGTTTCGGGGCATCACACGACGCCGACGAGGCGACCACCCAGGGCAGGCTGGCTATGGCGGATTTCTTCAACTCGGATCCGAGCGAGATCTCCTTCGGTCAGAACATGACGAGCATCACCTTTGCCGTCAGCCGGGCGCTGGCTCGGACCTGGCGGAATGGCGACGCGATCGTCGTCACCAGTCTCGATCACGACGCGAACTTCACGCCTTGGGTGAGAGCTGCCGAGGAAGCGGGGGTCGAGGTTCGCATCGCCGACTTCGATCCGGCCACCGGTGAGCTCGACCCGGGGGAGATCGCCGGCTTGCTCGACGAACGAGTCCGTCTGGTCGCCACCTGTGTCGCCTCGAACGCCCTCGGAACCCTGGTGGATGTCCAGGCAATCACCGAGCTGGCCCATGACGCCGGGGCTCTCGTCTATCTCGATGCGGTCCACGCCGGACCGCATCATCTGGTCGACGTGCGCGCCATCGACTGTGACTTCCTGGTGGCGTCGTCATACAAGTTCTTCGGACCGCACACCGGGATCCTCTACGGGAAGCTCGACCGCCTCGCCGACCTCGACTTCTACAAGGTGCGACCCGCTCCGTCCGACCCACCCGACAAGCTGGAAACCGGGACGCAGAGCTTCGAATCGATCGCGGGGGTGACCGCAGCAGTCGACTATCTGGCCGGTCTCGGCGACGGCCCGAATCGGAGAGCACGACTCGTCGATGGTTACTCCCGGATACGGACACATGAACGCGGTCTATCGGCCAGATTCCTCGACGGCATCGCTGCTCTGGAGAAGGTCTCGATCCATGGGGTCCCCGAGGCCGACGATCGAAGGGTGTCCACGTTTGCCCTGTCGGTCGATGGCATTTCGGCGGAGGACGCCGCCGCCCATATGGCCGGTAGGGGCCTCTACGTGTGGTTCGGCCACTACTACGCACTCAACGTCATCGAGCGTCTCGGGTTTCTCGACTCGAGTGGCCTGGTCCGGGTGGGGTTCGTCCACTACAACACGGCGGCCGAGGTCGATCGAGCCCTGGAAGCGCTTGCCACGGTCTGACCGAGATCATTTGTCAACATCGACGTCGAGATCGGCCACGAGTCGGCGGACCCGTCGCTCGATCTCGTCCCTGATCTCCCGTACCTCTTCGATCGGCTTGCCGGACGGGTCGACGAGATCCCAGTCGAGGTATCGCTTGCCAGGAATGATCGGGCAGGAGTCGCCGCAGCCCATCGTGACGATGACGTCCGCTTCACTGAGCATGGCATCGGTCCAAGCCCGCGGGGTGGCCCCCGAGACGTCTATCCCCTTTTCGGCCATCGCCTCGATCGCTACGGGATTGATCGAGGATGCGGGCTCCGAACCGCCAGAGAAGACGTCGATCTCCTCACCGGCGACGGCGTGGAGGAAGCCGGCAGCCATCTGGGACCTTCCGGCATTGTGTGTGCAGAGAAAGAGGACGCTCGGTTTGCCCACCCTGCGACATTACGACGACAAGGTGAACGTTCGGTTACCTGATGACGGCCAAGCACGGCGCCCCCCGTACACTGACCGAGGTGAAGCGCATCTCTCCAATCATCATCGTCGGCGCCATCGCAGCCTTCCTCCTCATGCGGCGGCGCGAAGCCGATGTGGTGGTCCCCGATTCGGCCTGGAACCCAGTCGACCCATCGTGAGGGTTGGCGTCCTCGTCAGCGGGGACACAGCGGTGAGGGCGGCTCATTCTTTGAGCGCCCACGACTCGGTCGAAGAAGTGGTTGTCGTCGGACCGGCCCGCAGCCGGAGCTTCCGGGTCGTTCCGGATGCCGCCGATTGCGACCTCCTGATCGGCAGTGGCGCGGAAGCACCTTCTCGGGCCCAGAAGTTCGAAGTGCCCCTGCTGTGGGACGGTGACACCGAGGTCGAGGGGGTGGCGGTCTGGGGCGCATCTCCGATCGGTCTGGCGCTGGCCCTGGCTGCCAGGGAACCGGATCCCCGCATCGTCGCCGTTGCCCATCCCGATCTCGACGAGGGATCCGATCATCAAGTGCGCTTTCCCGATCCGGTGGGTTCGGTCAAGGTGGCCGATGCGAACTTCGGGGGCAACCCGGTCGCCCTGGCCCATGCCCCCGATCGGTTCGCCGCCTGCCTCGCTGTGGGCTCTGAGCGCCGGGTGACGATCATCGACGATGGCGCATTCATGTCGGGAGTGGCCCTCGCCGCTGCCATCGATGTCGTCGGTGACGGCAGATCCGCAGTGTGGGACGACGCACTGGCCTATCTGCGGGCCGCAGCCGCCATGGGGTTGGTCATGGCGGAAGATCGATAGTTTCGAATCACTACCTGTTCTGGATTGCTCAGGTACGCGGGTCGAGGACCCGGGGACTCTCCTCGGTTGGGATGTCGGCGTGGTCCGGGGGAGGTGTGACGGAGCCGTTGCCGGGGCGGTAGTCGGCCGGCGGATGAAGGACCTGAGCCTGAGCGACGACCGGATTGAGCGTCTCTTCTAGGACCACCACCTCGAGCCCGCCTACGACATCGGAGACGAGGTTGTAGACGATGGCCCCGGCAACCGTGGCGCCGGTCATGGTCACCCACCAGACCACCGATCCGAAGATCATCACCCGGAAGAACTGCTCGACGTTGGCGAACGGCTGAGCCCCCTCGTCGATCAAGGTGATCTCGACCATGAAATCGGTGAGTCGTTGCGGCAGCCCGGCCCGCTCGAGGACCGACCAGAAAATAACGCCACCCAGCACCATGGCCAGGGCGAGGACAGCCCAAACGACCGCCGATACTTTGAGCGCGGTCCACGGGTCGATTTTTCGGATGATGCGTCTAACGCGACGAACAGTTGCCATGAGGGCTCCTGAGGATTACCGCGGCAGTCTAAAGGATGCCTGCATTACACCAACGACAAGGAAGAGCCACGGGTTCCCTCACTCCTCGTCTTCGGTGACGATCGCCAGAGCCGAGAGCTCGTTGCCCTCGCCGACATGGATGACTCGCACGCCGGTCGAATCGCGTTTCTGACGGCTGATCCCGGCCACCGGGATCCTGATCCCGATGCCGGCCGACGAGATGAGGAACACGTCTACTTCCTTGGTGACCGCCCTGGCTCCGACCAGATGGCCTCGCACCCGGGTCAGCTTGAACGCCTTCAGGCCAATACCGCCCCTGGTCTGACGACGGAACTCACTGATCGCGGTGCGCTTCCCGTACCCGGCCGAGGTGACTAGGAGGACTTCGTCTCCGTCGACGTTGGACACTGCGCCGATGACCTCATCGCCGTCGCGTAGCCGGATTCCACGGACCCCTTGTGTGCCCCGGCCCATGCTGCGGAGGTCGGCCTCTTTGAACCGGATGCCCATCCCCTCCTTGGTGAAGATGAGCACGTCGTTCTCGCCGTTGGTGGTGCGCACCGAGACCAACTCGTCGTCCTCGACCAGCTTGATCGCCACCAGAGTCTGATTGCGCGAGTCGTACTCCTTGAATTCGGTTTTCTTGGCGACACCCTTCTTGGTCACCATCACCAGATAGCGCCCGGTCTCGTAGTCCCTGGTGTCGATGATGGCCTGAACCGTCTCCTCCGGCTCCAGGGGCAGCACAGATTGGGCGAGCACACCCTTGGCAGTGCGGGACTGACGCGGGATCGCATGCGCCTTGAGACGGTGGACCAGGCCCTTGTTGGTGAAGAAGAGCAGATAGGCGTGCGCCGTGGTGTGGACCAGGTTCTGGATCACGTCCTCGCCGTGCACCTCGGCCGCCTTGACCCCGCGGCCACCCCGGCCCTGGGTCTTGTAGGTGGAAGCGGGCACCGACTTGATGTAACCGGACTCCGAGACAGTGACGATGAGCTCGTCGTCGGCGATCAGATCCTCGAGTGACAGGTCGCCTTCGTCGGGGATCACCCGGCTGCGCCGGTTCTCGCCGTACTTCTCCTTGATCTCGGCCAGCTCTTCCCGGATGATCGACCAGCGCCGCTTCGGATTGGCCAGGATCGCCTCCAACTCGGCGATCACGCCCTGCAGCTCGGCCAGCTCGGAGCGGAGCTTGTCCACCTCGAGTGCGGTGAGCCGGCGGAGGGGCATGTCGAGCACGGCGTTGGCCTGGATCTCGCTCAGCTCGAAGCGATCGATCAGATTGGTCCTCGCCTCCGCGGTGTCGGCCGAGCCGCGAATGATCTTGATCACCTCGTCGATGTTGTCGACGGCGATGATGAGCCCCTCGATGATGTGGGCCCGGGCCTGCGCCTCCTCCAGGCGGAATCTGGTGCGGCGCTCCACCACCTCCATCTGGTGGTCGAGGTAGTAACCGATCATCTCGGCGAGATCGAGAGTGCGGGGAACCCCGTCCACCAGAGACACCATGTTGTATCCGAAGGAGTCCTGGAGCGGGGTGTTCTTGAACAGCTGATTGAGCACGACCTGGGGGACAGCGGTGCTCTTCAGCTCGATGACCAGTCGGATGCCGACCCGGTCCGAGCTCTCGTTGCGGATGTCGGCGATGCCTTCCAGACGCTTGTTCTCGACCAGCTCCCTGATCTTGGCCTGGATCCGCTCGATGGAGACCTGATAGGGAAGCTCGGTGGCGATGATGGCAGTGCGGCCCTTGCGAATCTCCTGGACGTCACAGACTGCCCGAATCCTCACCGAACCTCGCCCGGTGGTGAGGGCGTCACGGATGCCGCCGGTCCCGACGATGAAGCCACCAGTGGGGAAGTCGGGGCCCTTGACGAACTTCAGCAGCTCCTCGCTGGTGGCGTCCGGGTTGTCGATGACATGGGTGCAGGCCTCGATGATCTCGTTGAGGTTGTGGGGAGGGATGTTGGTGGCCATGCCCACCGCGATCCCCTGCGAGCCATTGACCAGGAGATTGGGGAATCGGGCCGGCAGCACCGTGGGCTGCTGCATCTCCCCCGAGTAGTTGTCCTCGAAGTCGACCGTGTCCTCCCTGATCCCCTCGAGGAGATGGTTGGACAGCTTGGTGAGCCGGCACTCGGTGTAGCGGGCAGCACCGGGAGGGTCGTCGATCGAGCCGAAGTTCCCCTGAGGGTCGATGAGGAGATGACGCATCGAGAAGTCCTGGCCCATCCGGACCAGGGCGTCGTAGATGGCTGTGTCACCGTGGGGGTGGTAGTTCCCCATGACATCGCCGACCACCTTCGAGCACTTGCGATGAGCCGAGCCGGAGGTGATGTTGTTCTCGAACATCGAATAGATGATCCGGCGCTGCACCGGCTTGAGACCGTCGCGCACATCGGGCAGGGCGCGGGAGACGATGACCGACATTGCGTAGTCGACGAAGCTCTGCTCCATCTCGTCGGTGATCTCGATCTGGGGCACGCCCTCGGTTGGTGGGTGCTGTGTCGTCATCTCTCAGATATCCAGGAATCGGACGTCGTCGGCGTTCTGTTGGATGAAGGCCTTGCGGGAGGCGACGTCATCGCCCATCAGGGTGACGAAGACCTCCTCGGCCCGGGCGGCGTCCTCCATCTCCACCTGGAGCAGGGTCCGTGTGGCCGGGTTCATCGTTGTCTCCCACAGCTCCTGCGCGTTCATCTCGGCGAGGCCCTTGAAACGGGTGGGCTTCACCTTGGGGTGCTCCTTCTTGAACCCGTCGAGCTGCGCGTCGTCTTTGAGATAGTGGACCTGGGAGCCGACCTTGACGCGGTAGAGCGGTGGTTGGGCGATGTAGACGTACCCGTATTCGATCAGTGGCTTCAGATGACGGAAGAGAAGAGTGAGGAGCAAGGTGCGGATATGAGCCCCGTCGACATCGGCGTCGGCGAGGAGGACGATCTTGTGATACCGCGCCTTCTCGATCTCGAAGTCGTCACCGATCCCGGTCCCCATCGCGGTGAATATGTCCTGGACCTCGGTGTTCTGCAACGCCTTGGCGAGGCGAGCCTTCTCGACGTTGAGGATCTTGCCCCGGATCGGGAGGATCGCCTGGGTGTTGGAATCACGAGCCGACTTGGCCGGTCCGGCGGCGGACTTCCCCTCGACGATGAACAGCTCCGACTCACCGGGGTCACGGGAAGAGCAGTCGGCCAGCTTGTCGGGCAGACCCCCGGACTCGAGACCGGACTTGCGACGCGTCAGCTCCCTGGCCTTGCGTGCGGCCTCGCGCGCCTTGGCCGCCCCGACGCATTTGTCGACGATGCGGCGGGCCTCCGGAGAATATCGCTCGAGCCACTCGGGCAGCTTGCGATTCAATGACTTCTCGACGTACGAGCGGATCTCGGTGTTGCCCAGCTTGGTCTTGGTCTGTCCCTCGAACTGTGGCTCCTTGACCCGGACCGAGAGCACCGCGGTGAGGCCCTCCCTGACGTCCTCCCCGGTCAAGTTCTCATCTTTCTCCTTGAGCATCCCCTTGGCCCGGGCGAAGTCATTGATCGCCTTGGTCAGCGCCTTGCGGAAGCCCTCTTCGTGGGTGCCACCCTCATGGGTATTGATGTTGTTGGCGAAGGACAACACCGACTCGGTGTAGGAGGTGGTCCATTGCATCGCCAGGTCGAGTTCGGCGTCGTCGCCGGTGTCGGAGATATCGATGATGTGGGCGTGGAGGGGGTCGCGAGGGGAGTTGAGGTGCTTGACGAAATCGACCAGGCCGCCCTTGTAGTGGAAGACCTCGATCCGCTCCGGCTCGCTGCGCCGGTCGGTGAGCGTGATCTGGAGGCCCCGATTGAGGAAGGCGGTTTCTCTCAATCTCGAGGTGACGGTGTCATAGTCGAACTCGGTCGTCTCCTGGAAGGTCTGTGGGCTGGGCCAGAAACGGATCGTCGTGCCCGTCTTCTTGATCGGCTTCAGCTTCTTCGGATCTCGGGTCTTGGGCTGGCCGTCCATGAACTCCTGGTAATAGACATGGCCACCACGCCGCACTTCGGCCTCGAGCTTGGTGGAGAGCGCATTGACCACCGACACCCCGACGCCGTGGAGCCCGCCAGAGACGGTGTACGCCCCCTGTTCGAACTTGCCGCCCGCGTGAAGGGTG
This sequence comes from uncultured Acidobacteriota bacterium, assembly GCA_963837055.1. GTDB lineage: Bacteria > Actinomycetota > Acidimicrobiia > Spongiisociales > ZC4RG35 > JARDZU01. The sequence goes on from CAWILU010000006.1 coordinate 603,725, forward strand.
GTCAGCACCGTCGTCAGGGCGGAGCGTTTGGTCTTGGCCACATGTTCGATCGGGATGCCTCTCCCATCGTCGACCACCTCGACCCCTCCGTCGGCGAGAAGGGTCACTTCGATCCGGGTGCAATAGCCGGCCATCGCCTCGTCCACCGAGTTGTCGACGACCTCCCAGATCAGATGATGGAGACCTCTCGGGCCCGTAGAGCCGATATACATACCCGGCCGTCGCCGCACGGCCTCGAGACCCTCGAGCACAGTGATGTCTTTGGCTTCGTAACTGTCGCGGGTGGCCGTCACGACCCTCCTTGTGGGACCCCTTGGGGTGTCTGCTGGTGGACCTGGATCAGGGGCCGGGAACCCGGCTGCAGACGAGTTTCACGAATGTCATTTTACAGGAATTAGTTGATCAAAACGAATCAATCAATAGGTATGCGGTCAGCGACTCGATGGTGCTCGCACTTCGATCTTCTCGATGATGCCCTCGCCCAGGGCCCGGCCGAGACTCGACACGAGACTGGCGCTGCCGTACCGCAAAAATGCCACCATCGAGGGGGCGCTGGCTTCCACCACCAGTGTCTTGCCCTGTATGTACAAAGGCTTCGATCGGCCTGACCACGGGCTGCCTGCCAGCTCGTCCCAGCCGGCAGTCAGACGAGACATCGCCACCGGGTCGGACAATCCCATCTTGCGGAACATCTCCTCGAGCGACGTCCGGAAAGGGGTCAGGTCGCCGCTCACCGATGAACTCCCTCGCCCACGCGCCACACCGACCCATCGATCGGGACGTCTTCGGGTCGGGCCGACGTGATCAGGGTCTGGGCATCCGGGGGCAATGTCTTTGCCAGAGCCTCGGCCCGTTGGGGATCCAGTTCGGAGAAGACGTCGTCGAGGAGGAGGACGGGAGGCTCCCCGGTCATGTCGGCCACCGCTCGATGGGCGGCGAGCTTTATCGCCAGTGCCATCGTCCTCTGCTCCCCCTGGCTCCCATGGGTGCGGGTGTCGGTCCCATCGAGGCCGAGCAGTGGCTCATCGCGATGGGGGCCGACCGTGGTGAGACGTCTCTCGTAGTCGAGCCTCCGCGACTTCTCCAACGCCGCGATGAGATCGGCGGTGAAGTCGGCCGCGGCCCGATCGAGTCTCTCGTCCTCACCCCAGGAGGCGATGTAACCGATCGCGGCCCGCTCCGGCCTGCCGGCAATCTCCTGATATGCCACCTCCAAATGAGGGGACAGGGTCTCGATGACCCGCGCCCGGCGGGCGAGGACACGGCCACCAGACTGAGCGAGACGGGCATCCCAAACAGAGAGAGTCGCATCGTCTCGTTCCCCTGACTTGAGAAAGGCATTGCGCTGGCGGAGCGCCCGATCGAATTCGCCCTGATCGTGATGCGCCGCGGGCCAGAGCTGCACCGCCACCTCGTCGAGCAGATCGCGCCGATAGGCGGGGCCCCGTTTGATCAGATCCAGGTCCTCGGGCAGGAACGCAATGACACGGATGACTCCGAGGAGGTCAGCGGTCCGCTGCAACCGCGTCTTGTCCAGTTGGGTGCGCCGGCCGCCGATTCGGGGAAGTTCCACTTCGACGAGACGGTCCCGGTCGGTGCTGGAGATACCGGCCCTGACCACTGCCGCGTCATGACCGTCGCCGATCAGGGCGGCGTCGGGAACCGATCGGAAAGAACGCAGTGAGGACAGATAGGCGATCGCTTCGAGGAGGTTCGTCTTCCCGGCGCCATTAGGCCCGAGAAGCAGATTGACCCCTGGGTCGGGCCGCCAGTCCAGTTCGTCGTAAGACCGGAAATGGTTGAGCGAGACCCAGTCGACCTTCATTCAAACGCGGACGGGCATGAGCAGGTAGAGGAAGTCGTCCTCGACGCCGCTATCGATCACGCTCGGCTTGAACGCGTCGATCACCCGGATACGAATCGAGTCGCCCCCGATCGCGGTGACCCCATCCTGGAGGTATCTCGGGTTGAAGGCGATCGATACCTCCTCCTCGGCACTTTCGAAGACACCTGGCAAGTGCTCGGTTTCACCACCGACGTCCTGCCTGGTCACGGCGACCTCGACTCCACCCTCCATCAGCTTCAGCCGAACCGGGATGTGGTCCTCGGCTACGAGCGTCACCCGCCCGAGAGCCTCGAGCAGCACGTCCTTCTCCAACACGACCTGACTCGGATAGCTCTCGGGAAGGAGAGACTGGTATTTCGGGAAATTGCCATCGATCAGACGCAACCGAAGCATCCCCTTGTCGGAGGTGAATACCGCCTCCCGATCACGGAGCTGGGCAGTCACTTTCGCTGCGCCGATGGAGCGGGGCAGCTCCCTCAGCCCGCGCGCCGGAACGAGACCAGTGCCCTCCAGCCCCACTCCCCGGAGCTCGCGCTTCGCCAAGCGGTAGGAGTCGGTGGCCACCATGCGCAAACCAGCATCGGAGCTCTCGAAGAGAACGCCGGTGAGGATGGGTCGGGCTCCGTCCCCGGACGCAGCGATCGTCACCTGGCTGATGGCTTCGGCCAGTTCTTCGCCATCGACCTCGACACCATCGGAGACCACATCTTCCTGGATCGGGAAGTCATCGACGGTTAGGGGGCGGAGGGTGAAGCGAGGGCCGTTGCCCTGGATCTCGATGTCGGTGTCGCTGACCCCGATCGTCACCGCGCCAACGGGCATCTTCCGTACTGCCTCCGAGAGCAGCCGGCCAGGGATCACGGCCCTGCCCTCCTCCATGACCTCGACCTCCGCGGCGGTTCGAACGGTCACGTCGAGATCGGTGCCCGTCACCCGCAACGTGGTCCCGGAGACCTCGCACAGCAGACCCTGGAGAACGGGCAACGCGGTCCGGGCGCCGATAGCCCGATTGGCCCGGGTGAGGACATCGGCGAGATCGTCTCGCTGCGCTCGGATTCTCACAGGTGGAGTTCCCTTCTTCTGCTCCTATTGGATTTCATTTTTAAGAGTATTAGTCGTAGTAGGGGGTTGTGGATTTGGGGATTACCGGGATTCTCGCAGGTTCTGGCGGGTGATTCGGCTGTGCCCCGGGGTGGGGAAGAGCTGTGTGCTATTCGGGTCACATCGGGGATAACTCAGGCACGTGTGGATATGACCCCACCTTTCCTCAGGTCCTGTGTGAGTTGGGTGACCCGGTCGAACACGGCACGATCGGAGCGAAGAATGCGCTTTACCTTCTCCACCGAATGGAGCACGGTCGTGTGGTCCCGCTTGAAATGCTCCCCGATCTTGGGCAGGGACAGGTCGGTGAGCTCGCGGCAGAGATACATCGAGATCTGGCGGCAGAGGACGAGGGGCTGACGCCGGCTCGGGCTCAGGACGTCCTCAACCGTGAAGCCATAAGCGCTCGCAGTGGCACGGATGATGGTGTCGGGCCCGAGTGGTGCTAGCTCCTCGGTGGTGACTATGTCACGAAGGACGCGCTCTGCCGTTTCCAGGTCTATGTCGCGGCGGTTGAGAGCCGACCAGGCGGTGACCCTGGTGAGCGCACCTTCGAGCTCGCGGATGTTGTCCGAGACCAGCACCGCGATGTGCTCGAGGACCTCGAGCGGTACCGGGCGGGGAGCGAACTCGGCATTCCGTCGCAGAATCGCCAATCGGGTCTCGACGTCGGGGGGCTGAATGTCGGTGAGCAGACCCCACTCGAATCGGCTGCGCAATCGGTCCTCCAACGAGGACAGGTTGCGTGGGTGACGGTCAGAGCTGATGACCATCTGCTTACCGGATTCGTAGAGCGAGTTGAAGGTGTGGAAGAACTCTTCGAGGATCTGCTCTTTGCCTTCGAAGAACTGGACGTCGTCGAGAAGGAGGATGTCCACCCCGCGATAGCGGTGTTTGAAGTCATCGGGCCGCTTCCGGCGAATCGAGTCGATGAAGTCGTTGAGGAAATTCTCGGACGATACGTAGCGGACCACGAGATTCGGGTACATCTCCAGGGCCTGGTGGCCCACTGCATTGAGCAGATGGGTCTTGCCCAGACCGGCCCCCCCATAGATGAACAACGGGTTGTAATGGGCACCGGGCTGCTCGGCCACCGCCATCGCCGCAGCCCAGGCGAATCGATTGGATTGGCCGACGACAAAACTCTCGAAGCGATAGCGGGAGATGAGGTTGGTGGCCGGTGAACCGCCATCCCCACCCGGGCCGGGGCGTTGGACGGGATGAGAATCGTGTTCCTCGAGGGGGAGGGTCTGCTCCGAACCGGGCTCGGGCTCGACGACCTTGAATTGGGGTCTGCTGTCGAGGCCGAAGACATCGCGATAGGCACTGTCGATGAGCTCGCCGTGCTTGTCGCGGATCCATCGGAGGTGGAACTCGCTGGGCACGACCAGCGCCGGATTCTCGCCGGCGAAGTCAGGCTCGAGCCGGGACAGCCAGGTGTCCCAGTTGGCCTGGGAAACTCCGGCTCGCAACACATCTTGAAATTGGCCCCAGCCACCCGGCGCCATCTGCTCTTGTACCAAGACCACTCCTCCTGCCGGGAAGGTTGTCCACAGAACCATCCACATCTGTGGAAAGGACTGTGGAACATCCACCGGGACAATCCATCTGCTCGTCTCCGAGAGCGGTCCAGCCGTCCGAAGATGGCTGAGGAAGTCGTTCACGCTCCCAAGGTCAAGGCAGGCGAGTATCGACCCTCGATCGCGAGTCCGTCAAGAACGCGAGAATTGACAGTGTGGAAGAGTGGAGGTAGTTCTTTCCACAGGGAAATGCCAGGTGGGAAATGGTTTTTCCAATCTCTTCCACGGCCGCAAACGGGCGAGAATCGTTCATTGGCCCTTCGCTTTCTTTTCGCGAGCTATCTCGTTTCTTCGCGCTTCGACCTGTCGATCGGGTCAGACAGCCCTCCAGGGTCGGCACTGCGGACTTTGACATAGTTCGGCGGAGATTCGTAACCTGTCGTGACTCACCCCTCGACCCCTTTCTTTTGCCATGAAGAGGACTTATCAACCCAAGGTTCGAAGACGAAAGCGCCGTCACGGCTTCCGTCATCGCATGCAGACCCGAGCCGGTCGCGGCATCGTCAAGTCGCGTCGGCTCAAAGGTCGGAAGCGTCTCGCTGCCTGACTTCGAATCCCTTCGCTCCCCTCGAGACTTTGGAAGGGTGCTGAAGGAGGGGACAAGACGCCGCTCCGGGGGCGTCGTGATGGTGAAATGCTCCGGTCAGCCGGGGGTGTCGCGGGTCGGGCTCGTCGTTGGGAGGAGCACCGGCAACGCGGTCACCCGGAATCGGATCAAGCGCCGTCTTCGACACTCCCTACGCGTCGTGCAACTGAAACCAGGAACGGATTACGTGTTCATCGGCACCAGCCAGGTCGCAGATGCCCCGCAGCCCCAACTCATGGGGTGGCTGGAACGCGCCCTCGAGGCGAGCGATGTCTGACGTCTTGTTGCTGCCCCGTCAGGTCGCCGTTTTCATCATCAGGATTTACCAGAAATTGGTAAGTCCAAATCTGCCGGCCAATTGCCGATACCAACCGAGCTGCTCGCACTACACCGCGGAGGCGATCGAGCGGTTCGGGGTCATCCGGGGCGGATGGCTGGGGATGAAGCGGATTGGCAGATGTCATCCCCTTCGACCTGGTGGCTTCGACCCGGTCCCTGAGACCTGGAGAGCTCATCTGATGGGCAATCTGTTCAACTACCTGATCGAGGGTCTGGGCGCGATTCTCGCCTTCTTCTACGACCTCTTGGACGGCTTCTTGAACGAGGGGGTCGCCCTCGGTCTGTCGATCATCTTTCTGACTATCACCATCAACTTCTTGGTGTTCCCCCTCACTCTGAAACAGACGAGGGCGACCCGGGCCTTCACCGAGATTCAGCCGGAGATCAAGCGAATCCAGAAGGAATACAAGGACGATCCCCAGGAGATGCAGAAGCGTCTCATGGAGTTGCAGAAATCGGCCGGGGCGACGCCCGGAGGTTGTCTGCTCCCCCTTCTCATCCAGATGCCGATCTGGTTCGCCCTGTTCCGTCTCCTCAACGACCCGAGTCAATACATCAGCGACGACACGGCGCTCGGGGTCGCGTTGGCCGATGGCACCACCAAGACCTTTCTCGGCATGGACCTCTTCACCAGTCCTTCTCAGGCGATGGCCGGCGGGGTGATGGAGGCCCTCCCCTACCTCATCATGATCGCCTTGATGGTGGCCACTCAGTATGTCCAGCAATGGCACGCCAGTTACGGGCAGGAGCGACCGGCCGGGCAGCCTGGGGCGGGGGCACAGCAGGCAATCACCAAGATCATGCCTCTTTTCATTGGGTTCATCTCGTGGAACTTCCCGGCCGGCCTCATCGTGTACTGGGCAACCGGGAACCTGTTCCGACTCGGTCAGCAGGCTTTGATCTTCAGGATGGATGGGCGCCCCACTCCGGCGGGCAAGACGACCGAGGAGCCCAAAGAGCTTCCGGCTGAGTCTGATCCGGACAAGAAGCCACAACAGGGCGCCGCCGACAAGCGCCGACGGCGCAGGAGGAGATGACGTGAGTTACGTCGAGATCGAGGTCCGGGCCAAGACGGTCGACCTCGCGGTAGAGGCCGCAATGCAGGAGCTGGGTGTCTCGGACCGGGAGCAGCTGGCAGTCGAGGTGATCCAACAACCGGAAAAGGGATTTCTCGGGATGGGTGGTCAGGACGCCGTGGTCAGGGTGAAACGACGCTCGAGTCGGCGTCGTCGCAACGATCGTAAGAAAGACAATCGGGGGCAGGGTCAAGATCGTGGTTCCAAGCAAAAAGCGCAAGGCCCGGCTAAGAATGAGGGCGGAAATCAACGAAATCAGCGCAACCAGTCAGAGAACAAGGGTCGTCATATGAGTCAACAGGGAGAAAAGCGAGAGCCCAAGGTCGATGACCGACCCGATATCTCGGTCGAGGAACAGGCCACTATCGCCGCCCAGTTTCTCGAGGGTTTGGTTGATGCTTACGGTCTGGAGGGAACCGTCACCACCAAGATCGAGGAAGACGTCATCATCGCCGACGTCGATGGGGAGCAGACCGAGGCCCTGGTAGGGGTTCGGGGCTCGGTGCGGTCCGCCATACACGAGCTGACTCGAACCGTCATGCAGCGTTACGCCCATGACACCGCCCGATTGCGGCTCGACATCGCCGGCTATGCCGAGCGTCGTCGCCAAGCCCTCACCATATATGCCGAGCGTCTCATCGATCAATTGATGGCCGAGGGTGGGGAGATCATGCTGGAGCCGATGAGCCCGGCCGATCGAAAGGTCATCCATGACGCCGCCGCCACCCGAGAAGGGGTCAGTTCGTACTCCGAGGGAGAATCGCCCCGTCGCTACGTGGTTCTTACCGCGACCGCTCCCGCCACTCCGCCCGCTCAGAGCGAAGAGGAGGAGTAAGTCGTAAGTGGTAAGGCATAGGTGGTAGGTCCCAACCTAAAACCTAAGACCTACAACTTATTACCAAACAACCTTGGCCCGGGCAAAGCCCGGGCTAGGTTGTTTCACGTGGAACCATCCCACCAGATCTGGGCCCGTTGCACCGCATGGGCCGGGCGGGAATTGACACCGGCCCAGATCTCCACCCTGGATCGTTACCGACACTGGCTTCTCACCGAGGCGGTGGAGGCCGGCGGTATCGGCCCCAACGAGACGACCCGGATCGATAATCGGCACATCGGCGACTCGTTGCTGTTCGCCGGTGGGTTCAACCAGACCCCGGAGGAAATCCTCGATGTGGGCTCGGGGGTCGGTCTGCCCGGGATACCTCTGAGCATCGTCATGCCCGACACCCACTTCGTCCTTCTCGATCGCTCCGGTCGTCGGGCCGATCTGATGAAGCGGGTCATCCGGGTGCTCGAGCTGTCAAATGTCGAGGTAGTACATGGTGATATCTCTGCTTGGGATACCCAGGTCGACGGGGTGGTTTCCCGCGCCAGTCTTTCCCCGGAGCAAGCTCTGACCAGTTTCTCCCGCATCCTGAAGAGCGGCGGGACCGCAGTGGTGGGTGGGTCCTGGGCCGCCCCACCGATGGTGTCGGGCTTCGATTTGCTCGAGATACCGGGCACGGTCCTTGACCAAACAGTTTGGCTTCTTATCATGCGGGCTCAGTGAGCGAGAAGCGTCCTCTGGTTGTCGCGCTGGCCAATCAAAAAGGTGGGGTCGGAAAGTCGACGACTGCGATCAATCTCGCCGCGTCTTTGGCCTTTCAAGGTCAGCGAACTCTGCTCATCGATCTCGATCCTCAGGGCAACGCCACCAGCGGTCTCGGGGTAGATCGTTCCTCCATTGGCACCTCGATCTACGAGGTCTTGCTCAAAGAGGCCGAGGTCGATGATGCGGTAGAGCCCACCTCGGTGCGTGATCTCTTCATCATACCTGCCACCATCGATCTCGCCGGGGCCGAAATCGAGTTGGTGTCGATGTTTTCACGTGAAAACCGTCTCCGGACCGCCATCGCCGATCTCGATCAGGGATTTGGGGTGATTCTCATCGATTGTCCTCCCTCGCTCGGCTTGCTCACGGTCAATGCGCTCACCGCGGCCGACGAGGTGCTCATCCCGATCCAGTGCGAGTATTACGCCCTGGAGGGATTGAGTCAGCTGCTCCGCAATGTCCAATTGGTCACCGCCAACCTCAATTCCGACTTGAAGGTTGCTGGGGTGGTGCTCACCATGTACGACGGCCGGACCAAGCTGTCCAAGGACGTGGCGCAGCAGGTCCGGGATCATTTTGCCGACACCACCTACCGGACGGTGATCCCGCGCTCGGTTCGTCTCTCCGAGGCGCCCTCCTATGGGGAGCCAATCGAGGCCTTCGACCCAATGAGTCGGGGGGCCATCGCCTACCGGCAACTGGGGCGGGAGTTCATCGAACGACATGGGTTGACCGAGGAGGGTTGAGATGACGAGTAGACGGACGGGTCTGGGCCGCGGTCTGGAGTCATTGATCCCGATCGAACCTTCGACGTCGGAAGCCGAGGGATTCAGACAGATCCCGGTCGATCAGATTCAGGTCAACCCCGACCAGCCCCGAGCTCGCTTCGATGATGAATCGTTGGAGGAGATGGCCAATTCGATGAAGGAGGTCGGCATCCTCCAACCGATCGTGGTCACCGGGGGTGAGGATGGGTACGTGTTGATCGCCGGAGAGCGACGCTGGCGTGCCGCCAAACGAGCCGGCTTGAGTCTGATCCCGGCGGTGGTTCGAGAGTCGACCGGACAGCCGACACTGGTCGAAGCCCTGATCGAGAACGTGCAGCGTCAGGATCTGACCCCACTCGAGGAAGCCCATGCCTTTCAACAACTCCTGGAAAATTATGGAATGACACAGGAGCAGGTGGCGGCAAGGGTGGGCAAGTCGAGACCGACCATCTCCAACACTCTGCGTCTCCTCCAACTCCCGGTCGAGGTCCAGGAGATGGTCGATGCCGGCGAGTTGTCCGCCGGTCATGCTCGCGCCCTCGTCGGGCTCGAGGACGCCACCTACGCCACCCATCTGGCGTCTCGTGCCGTCGACGAGGGTTGGAGTGTTCGTCAGATCGAGGATGCGGTCCGGATTCGCAAGGGAGAGCGTCGGAACAGCCCGACAGGGGTGCGTCAGCTCCGCCCCGTAGAGATCATCGAGCTGGAGAAACGGCTCACCGAACATCTCGGCGCCCCGGTGAAGATCAGCTATCGAAACGAGAAGGGGAAGGTGGAGATCAGATTCGCCTCCCTGTTGGAGCTGGAGCGTCTCTACCGGATGTTCAACGACTAGCCGCCACTTCGGCGGCAGCGGTGGCGAAGAACTGGGTCAGACCGTCGGCCACCGAATACCCCACTTCTTCGTCGAGTTTGGTGCGGGAGACGACCACCGCCGGGGCCCTCGTCTCCTTCAGCATCGCTCCTGCTCGCCCCTCCACTTTGCCTCCAACCGCCGCCGCCACCGATCGCGCCAGCAGCTCTCCGGCCTCTGATCTGCTGTGCTCCGAGGCGAAATAGAACACGGAATCCTCGTCGTCCTGGCTCAACTGGAATGCCACGATGAGATCGGATCCCATGACGTTGGCTCGATGGGCTCGGAGACGCTCGGGCAAGGACCCGTCCTGGGATCGGGACAACACCGGGAGCCCTCCGAGTTCCTGCAGGGCGATCGCAGCAGCCGAGGCGGCATCCCAGGCAACCGCTGCCTCATGGGCGTCCCGGCATCCGGCATCGATATAGACCCGAGCCCCGGCCACGGTGGAAGGCAGACGACGCAGCCATTCCCGCTCACGCACTGCCTGGCGTCCCTCCTTCATCTCCCCCCTGGTGACCAGATGGATCTCGGTGACGACCTCTGGCCCTGCTTTTCCATCTTCTGCCAGGTTGCGATTGTGTTGGAACTCGATCACCGCGGTTTCGGTCTTCGGGCCGAATATCCCATCGACCTTGCCTACGTCGAATCCGAGCGAACTGAGACGGGACTGGATCTCGGAGACGTCCTCGCCGCGCATCATGGGGCGCCGGAGGAACAGCATCCGGTCTCCCAAGCGGTAGCCGGCCTCGTAGAGGGACCGCCAGGTCTCGGGACCGACGATGCCATCGACGTTGAGACCGCGCGCCTTCTGGAACTCGCCAACCGCCTTGCTGGTGCCCTCGGAGAAGACAGAGGCCGGGTCGGGGTCGGTGGGGAAGCCCAAGGCGTCGAGACGCTCCTGGATGTCCCTGACCGCCGCCCCCTCATCTCCTATGCGATAAAGACGCATGATCGGGTTATGGGTTGCGGGTGGTGGGTTCTGGGTTTCGGAAACTCACCACCCACCACCCACCACTCATGACTCATAAGAACTCGGACAGCTCCTGCAAGAGCCGATGCTTCGGCGCGGCGCCGACGATCCGCTTCTTCTCCACCCCGTCCTGGAACAGGATCAATGTGGGAATGCTCATCACGTCGTGTTGTGCCGCCGGCATCGGGTTGTGGTCGATGTTGAGCTTGCCGATCGTGATGTTGTCGTGCTCTCCGGCGATTTCCTCGAGCACGGGAGCTATGACCCGGCAGGGACCGCACCACTCGGCCCAGAAGTCGACGAGGATCGGCTTGTCGCCGCTGATCGCGTCATTGAAGGTGCCGTCGTTGAGGGTGACGATGTTGTCGGCCATTACCTGGTTCTCTCCTTGGTCATTACCGCCCCCTGCGAGCGTAGGAGCGTTTGGGGGCGTACTCGGGAATCATTCCAGGCCGGCCAGCCAACGCTCTGCGTCGATAGCCGCCATGCACCCGGTCCCTGCGGCAGTGACCGCCTGGCGGTAGATGTGGTCGGCGACATCGCCGGCGGCGAAGACGCCATCCACATTGGTCCTGGTGCTCCCGTCGGGGGATCTCACGACATAGCCATTCTCATCGAGATCCAGGGCTCCGGAGAACAACCCGGTGTTGGGCTGATGCCCGATCGCCACGAACACGCCGTTGGCGGCGAGCTCTCGATGCTCGCCGGTGACAGTGTCTTCGAGTGTGACCTTCTCCACCGTTGTCTTACCGTGGATCTCCTTGACCACCGTGTTCCACAGAACCTCGATCTTCTCGTGCTCCATCGCCCTCTGGGCCATTATTCGAGACGCCCGGAACTCATCTCGACGATGGACGATGGTGACCTTGGAGGCGAATTTGGTCAGGAATAGGGCCTCCTCCATCGCGGTGTCTCCTCCGCCAACCACCACCAGCTCCTGGTCCCTGAAGAAGAAGCCATCACATGTGGCGCAAGCTGACACCCCGCGCCCGGTGAGCTTCTCCTCGCCCGGGACTCCGAGCCACTTGGCGCTGGCCCCGGTGGCGACGATGACGGAGTCGGCGGTGTACTCATCCGCTCCCACTTTCAGCTGCAGGGGCCGTGAGCCGAAATCGACCTCGGTGACGTCGACCTGTTGGAGCCGGGCGCCGAATCGCTCAGCTTGCTTGCGGAACTGGTCCATCAACTCCGGGCCCATGATGCCGTCGGGGAACCCCGGATAGTTCTCGACGTCTGTTGTGATCATCAGTTGGCCTCCGGCCGCCACGCCTTCGAAGACGAGGGGGGTCAGGTCGGCCCGGGCCGCATAGAGGGCGGCGGTCAGCCCGGCCGGCCCCGATCCGATGATGATCACTTTCTCGTGGTTCATTGCTTCTCAAATCTCTTCAGCCACAAATACGTCCCCGCCCCGATGAGGACGATGCCGAATACCGCGAAGGCCCCAGCCGTGGTGAGCGGGATCTCGAGGGCGCCGAATATCGCCCACAAAAGGAACAACACCGCGGACAACCCGAGTGTGGCCGCCAGGATTCCCAGACCGGTGACCCGTATGCCGAGGGCGACGCGGTCCACGGTGAGCGAACGGATCTTGATGGTGATCTGCTCGAGGATCTCGGCGAACCTGGCAGCTAATTCCTCCATGGCCGACGAGATTAGTTACCCCGACGGCGCTGTCCTCTATCCGACGTAGACGATCTCACAGCCGGGGAGGACGACGAAGGTGACTATCGGCTCAGCCTCGGGGTCTTTTGGCATCACGAGGAGATATGTCTGGTCGGCCTCGATCTCATCCACCACGTCGTGCTCGCTCAGTCCGATCCGCGACAAACAGCTCTCCGCTTCTTCGTCGGTGCTCAGAGTCTGCACCCGCTCCGCCTGGCGGGCGCGGGCCTCTTCGGCCAGCTCCTCGAATGGGATCGGGAGTGCCTCGGAGGCAGCCGCGGGGGTGACAGTCGATTCGGGCTGGGGCGCGCTCTCGGCTCCGCTGTCTTCGGCGAAGGGGATTCCTTCATCTCCATCTGCCGAATCGAACGTGGCGATATCTGCGGCCACGGTGGTGTCTGCCGCGCTCACCCCCTTCGAGCCCGATGTCATCGAGCACGCTCACCAGGCCGACTCCGACGAAGAGCGCGGCCGCGACATAAGTCAGACGTTGCCACCACGGCATGCCCGAGCGCTTCTCGGCGGTATCACTCCGCAATTCGGTCCACAGGTCGCGATGGAGCGCTGCCTTTTCCAAATCCGTCATCGCCGGGGTGGGCACCGCAGCCAGAGACGCGATGACCGACTGTTGGGCGCGGTACTCCTCGCGGCATGTCTCGCAGGTCTCGACGAGGGCGCGCGCTTCCCTCTCATCGGTGAGTGAGCCGTCTGCCAAAGCGGCGATCAGATCTAGAGAGTGTTCATGCATTCGAAAACTTGGACGGTCCCATCAGGTGTTTTGGTTCCCCAGGTATTGAGCGAGGAGGCGGCGGCCACGGAACACCCGTGATTTGACGGTTCCCACGGGCACCGCCAGCACTTCGGCCACTTCAGGGAGGGAAAGCCCCTCGAGATCGGAGAGGATCACGGCAGTGCGAAAGTCTTCGGGGAGCCGAGCCAGGGCGATCTCGATATCTGGCCGCATCGCCGCCGATTCGATCGCATCTTCCGCCGATGGGTCTGAAGGGTCGATGTGCTCGGGCAGGCTGTCCGCGGGCCGACGTCTGGCCCGTCGCAACTGGTCGTAGCAAGTGTTGACCGCGATCCGATAGATCCACGTTCCCACCGCCGATCTCCCCTGGAACTGGCCGGCCTTACGAAAGACGGTGAGAAAGGTGTCCTGGGTGGCGTCGAGGGCTCTCTCCCGATCCCCGAGGATGCGCAGGCAGACGGAGAACACCCGGTCTTCGTGAACCCGCATGATTGCGTCGAAGGCCTCCCGGTCACCGGTGACGACGCGAGTCAGCAGCTCGGCTTCGTTGCCGGAAACCGTCACGGCGTGAAGCGTACTTCTGCGAGCTCGCCGTAATAGGTCCCCTCGGACTGCTGGGGGAATTCTGTCATCCACAGCAGCCAGTGCCCTCCCTCGCGGGGAGGGAGAGGAAGGAGGATGGTGTTGGACTCAGCGGTCGTCGTCAGAGCTTGCTCCCAGCCGTCGATCCCGGCCGGGGGCTCGTCGGCCCAATAGATGCCGAACTGGGTACCGCTGGTCAGCCCGACCAGTTGCACGCCTGACGGCGCCCCGCTGACCTGGAATCGAAGCCCGACACCGGGTTTCACCAGTGAGAGCGGGTCCTGATACCGCTCGGACCTCCAGATTGTCGATGCACTGCCGTCGAGCACGTCGCCGATTGCCTCATCGTTTTCTCCTCCCTCCCCGAAGGGGTCGAACGCACCGAAGTCGACCACCCGAACCGGCCCGGGAGGCACGGTCGTGGCGGGGAGGGCAGTTGTCGTGGTGGCCGGTCCGGCACCGACGGTGGTCGTGGGAGAGATGGGGATGATCGGACCGCCCCCAATGAAGAGCCGCCCTAGCGCCACCAGCCCAACGGCGAGGGCGACCAACCCGACTGCCACGTAGAGGAGACGGCGCGATGTCGACAGTGGCTCCGGCTGAGCAGGCCGCAAGGTGGGGGCGGCGAGTAGTGCCTTCTCCAGATCGGCGGCGCTGAGACGCCCCGACTGGGCGGATCGGAGGACCCGATCGATGGTGCGAGGAACACCGTCGATGCTCTCGGAAGGGGGCGGGCCTCCCGGCGCCGATCCGGTGAGTGCAGTCTCGAGGACAGCCGCGAGAGCTCTTACATCCCCGTCTTGATCGGTGTGCCGTTCCCGGCCGAACCCACCGAGCTTTGCCGGGTGGGCAACCGACCACGAGATGGCGGACAGATCCACCTGGCCATGCACCGCCCCCGAGTCATGCAGAGAGGCGAGGGCGCCGGCGAGGCCTGATGCATTGGGGAGGAATTCTTCGAGAGCGACCGTCTGTTCGGCCGCCAGTCGATCGGCTGCGCTGGCGCCGCCGGTCCACTCACATACCGCATATGCGCCGCCGGCCACGTCTTCTACAGCGAAAACGCGGGCCAAGTGGGGATGCGACGTCTTGGCCGCCTCGCTCACGCTGGCGATGAACCCGTCACGTCTCTCCTGGCTCGACTCCGGCCCCAAAGACCGGATCAGCACCGGGCGCTCGAGGGAAGTATCGGTAGCTAGCCACTCTTCGATATCGGTGTCGCGTCCCAGCCGCATCTCGAGGCGATACCGATCAGATACAGCAGGCGGCATGTTGGTAACGCAGCAGGTGGAGTCGAGTGTCCCGAGCCTGGAAACCTTCGCGCTCGTAGAGACGGCGAGCTCGCTCGTTCTCCGGGCGCAGGTTCAGCACCATGCTCCTGGCCCCACGCGCATTGGCCCAGGAGAGGGAGGCGCGAACCAAAGAGGCCCCCACCCCAACGCCGCCGAAATCGGGTGCGACGGCCACCCGCTGGAGAAACGAGAGACTCATTTGCGAGCCGACCAGGGCGTAGCCCGCCAGGTCATCGCCGACCCAAGCCTCTAGCGCCACAGCACGGGGTGTGGCCCTCATCGCCTCGACGAGACCGGCCACGCTCATCTTCCAGAAACCCTCGAAGGCGAGGCCGTCGACTTCGACCAGGCGATCCCAATCCGGGTGGGCGACCGCTTCGATCGAATGCTCCGGCGCGGGGACCTTTCCCCCAAGTGGGAACTCCATGATGTCGAGGTGGCGGAACAACGTGAATCCCGCCGATATCCATACCTTGGTCGCCGTCGGATACAGAGCAGGGGAGTAGACGGTCCCGCTGCCCTTCGCGCCGAGGAGATCGGCGACCGATCGGAGAAAGTCGGTCGAGCCTCGCTCGAGACGGATGGCGGCATCGGGAACCTCGTCGTTCCAGGGACGGGCCATCGCCTTCGCCCAGCCCTTGCGCACGGTGACAGGACCGGGCCAGACCCCATCGAGATGCAGGCGATCCGGCACCTGTGGGAGAGTATTGGCATGGAAGTCGTTGTCGTCGGCAGCCCTTCGGCCCTCCTCCATGAGACCGGCCGGCACCATCCGGAAAGGCCGGAGCGGCTCGCCGCTGTTTTCCGTGGGATCGCAGAGAGCGGACTGGGCCTGATCGAGATCGAATCGCCTCCCATCGAGCGCACGGAGCTGGCGCTGATCCATGATCCGGTGTACATCGAGGCGCTCGAGAACTTCTGTCTCGTGGGTGGCGGCGCCCTCGACATGGACACGGTCGTCTCGTCGGGCAGCTGGGAGGCGGCATTGACCGCGGCCGGCGGAGTGAAAGCCGCAGTGGAAGAGCTCGCGAGCCGGGATGACGCGACTGCATTCGTGCTATGCCGTCCCCCAGGCCACCACGCCCTCCGAGCCCGCGCGATGGGATTCTGCATGTTCAACAACGTGGCAGTGGTGGCGGCCGGTCTCCGCGCCGGCGGGGAGCGTGTGGCGATCCTCGACTGGGACGTTCACCATGGGAACGGGACCCAGGGTTTGGTGGCCGCGGATCCCGGCATCCTGTATGTCTCGATCCACCAGGACCATTTCTATCCCTTCGAGGGCAACATCGATGACATCGACTTCGGAGCCAAGGGGACGACGGTCAACATCCCCTCCCCGCGGGCACGGCCGGGGACGTATATCGCCCCGCATGGGAACAGCTGGTCCTTCCCGTTCTGAGTCAGTTCGCCCCTGACTGGGTGCTGGTGAGCGCCGGGTACGACGCTCACACCGAGGACCCGCTCGCCGATCTGAATCTCCTCGACGCCGATTACGGATGGATGGCGGCGCGACTGGCCCAGGCCCATCCCCCGAATCGCAGTGTCTTTGCCCTGGAGGGGGGTTATGACCTCGATGGTCTCCGTCACTCAGCCCGCTCCACGGTGCTCGGCATGGCCGGAGAGGGCCAATTCGGCCCACCACTCACCTCTTCGCCGGAGGCCAATCAGGCGCTCGACGAAGCGGCCGGCGCGATCGCCAGGCACTGGAGCATCTGAGAAAGTCTTTTCAGGTCCCCGGTCGACCAGGCCGATAAACACACTCTGGGCTGAACTGGTAAAGGACTATGGAAATCAACATCGATGAACTTCTTGGCCGCGCCGTCGCGATGGGGGCAACCGACCTCCATCTCAAGGTGGGGTCTGCGCCGGTCGTGCGTGTGGGCGGTGAGCTGGAGCGTTTAGAGGGGCTCCAACCCCTCAAGCCCACCGATACACAGGAATACGCCGAGGCCCTATTCACGCCACGAGGTGCCCGCGATTTCAAAGAGACCGGCACCGCCGACTTTGCCTACGGGCGACAAGACATCGGAAGGTTCAGGGTCACGGCGTTCCGACAGCGCGGGTCGGTGTCGGTGGTCTTGCGCCGCGTGTTCCCAGGGTCGAGGTCCTTCGCCGAGCTCGGGTTGCCCCGTGTCGTCGAGAAGCTGGCCGGGGAGTCATCGGGACTGTTGCTCGTAACCGGTCCATCCGGATCGGGCAAGACAGCCACCATGGCCTCGATCGTCGATTGGATCAACACCAACCGGGCCGTGTCGATCCTGACCATCGAGGACCCGATCGAAGTGCTACACCCTGACAAGAGGAGTGTCGTCGAGCAGCGTGAGGTCGGGGTCGACACCCCGAGCGCCGCCGATGCGGTGCGGTCCTCCCTTCGTCATGACAACGACGTGCTCATGATCTCCGAGTTCGACGACGCCGAGACCGCCCGCGCCGCGATTGCCGCCGCCGAGACCGGGCACCTGGTCATCTCCTCGATGAGGACCACCGATCCGATCGACACCATCGATCGCATCGTTTCACTGTTCCCGGAGTCACAGCAGCGCGTGGTCCGCGGCCAGCTCGCCGCCCAGTTGTTGGGCATCGTGAGCCAGCGTCTCCTGGAGAGTCAGGAGAACGGGAAATCACTGGCCTGTGAGGTCCTCACCAACAACGAGCGAGTCCAGGAGTGGATCATCGGCGGCAGCACCGAGGCGGCCACCCTGATCGACATCATGAAGGAGAGCGAGTTCTTCGGGATGCAGACGATGGACGCGGCTCTACTCAAGCTGGTAGTGGCCAAGTCCATTGATCTCCCCATGGCCATCCCGCACGCCCGCAATGTGCACGAGATGCGGGCCAAGGCGATGGCAGCAGGAATTCAGTTGTGAGTTCTGGGTAGTTGGTGGTGGGACTCAGAACTCACCACTCACCACCCACCACTCAAAGCTCACCACCCACCACTCAAGACCCATAACCTGCCTGGGTGATCCCCAAGCGGCTCGAATTCCTCGTCTCGCCCGATCTTCCCCCCGCCCAACTGCACCGGGTGTTCGATGCGGCCGGCCATCAGCTCTATCTCGTAGGCGGATCGGTTCGTGACGCCTTCCTCGAGCGGCCACTGGAGGACTTCGACTTCGCCACGGACGCCCGTCCCGAGAGGATCGCCGATCTCCTCGGGAGATGGGCAGACGTGGTCTACACCGTCGGTGCGACCTTCGGCACCGTGGCCGCCCTAAAGGACGGCTACACCGTCGAAGTCACCACCTTTCGCAACGAGATCTACCGAGACGACTCGCGCAAGCCCCAGGTCACCTTCTCGGACGACATCGAAACCGACCTGGCCAGGCGCGATTTCACGGTCAATGCCATCGCATTGTCATTGATGGAAATGGAGCCGATCGACCCACATGGAGGGCTGGGCGACCTGGCCGCGAGGGTGCTCCGAACCCCTCTCGATCCCAGCATCTCCTTTTCGGAGGACCCGTTGCGGATGCTGCGCCTCTTCCGGTTTCAGGCCGCTCTGGGCTTCAAACCCGAAGCCAGGACGCTGCGGTCGGTCACCGACATGGGAGACCGGCTCGAGATCGTTTCTGCTGAGCGCATCAGAGACGAGCTTTCGAGACTGATCGTGTCCCCTGGCGCAGGAGAGGCGCTCGGCCGTGTGGTCGCCTCCGGTTTGGCGGTCCACTTCCTGCCCGAGCTGCCCGCGCTTGCGATGGAACAGGACCCGCACCAGCGCCACAAAGACGTGCTGGCCCACACGCTGGCGGTCGTCGACAAGACACAGCCTCTGCTCGTGCTGCGCCTGGCCGCCCTGTTCCACGACATCGGCAAGCCGGACACCCGTCAGTTCGGCAGTGACGGCGTGTCGTTCCATCATCACGAGGTAGTCGGAGCCCGGATCACCCGGCGCCGGATGAAGGCGCTCAGGTATCCCAAAGAGACCGTCGAAGACGTGTCCCGGCTCGTGTTCCTCCATTTGCGCCCGCACACGCTCAAGATGGGATGGACCGACTCGGCTGTCCGGCGGTATGTGCGTGACGCCGGCCCGCTCCTGCCCGTGCTCAACGAGCTCGTCAGATGCGACGTGACCACGGCCAACCCGCGCCGGGCGCGAGTGGTCAAGAATCGGATCGACGAGCTGGAGCAGCGCATAGGCGAGCTCAGCGCGAAAGAGGAGATCTCACGTCTCCGCCCCCCGATCGACGGCCATCAGGTCATGCAGTACCTGGGAATTGGGCCGGGGCCCGGCATCGGTGACATCATGGAGTTGATGCTCGAGAGAAGGATCGACGACGGTCCGTACAGCAAGAGACGAGGCGTTCGTCATGGTCAGGGAATGGGCCATCGCCCAGGGCATCCCCGATCCCGGCCCGCCATCGGATGAGGAGGAGTAGGGGTGAAGGTCGTTCTTGCCTATTCGGGTGGACTCGACACCTCGGTCATCCTGGCCTGGTTGCGCGAAGAGCGGGGGGCCGACGTCATCGCATACACCGCCGACGTCGGTCAGGGAGCAGAAGCGGGTGAGGCCAAGGAGAAGGCCCTCGCCACCGGAGCGACAGAGGCAGTGGTCGAGGACCTGACTCATCGGTTCGTCACCGGCGCTGTCTTCCCGGCGTTGCGAGCCGGCGCGGTCTACGAGGGCCACTACCTCCTCGGTACCTCTCTTGCGCGCCCGATCATCAGCGAGGGTCTGGTCCGAACCGCCCGAGCCTTCGGAGCCGACGCAATCTCCCACGGCGCCACCGGGAAGGGCAACGATCAGGTCCGATTCGAGCTATCGGTGGCGGCGCTGGCCCCCGAGTTGCGAGTGATCGCCCCTTGGCGAGAGTGGGATCTCGATGGGCGGGCGGCTCTGATGGAGTACGCCCGAGAGCGCGGCATCCCGGTCCCGGTGACCAAGGAGGATCCGTACTCGATGGACGCCAACCTGTACCACATCTCCTACGAGGGCGGTGTCCTCGAGGACCCCTGGTCGCCGCCTCCCCCGAAGATGTTCCGGCTCACCGTCGATCCCACCGACGCCCCCGACCAGCCCGAGCAGGTCGTGATCGGGTTCGATCATGGCGACCCGGTGTCGATCGACGGGCGAGAGATGGGCCCGGTCGAGTTGCTGAAGGAGGCAAACGAGAAGGCCGGGCGGCATGGGATCGGCAGGGTCGACATAGTCGAGAACCGGTTCGTGGGGATCAAGAGCCGCGGGGTATACGAGACCCCGGGCGGGACGATCCTCCATCTCGCTCACCGCGCCGTCGAGTCCATCACACTCGACCGGGAGGTCGTTCACATCCGGGACGGGCTCATCCCCCGGTATGCCCAGATCGTCTACAACGGCTTCTGGTTCAGCCCGGAGCGGAATGCCCTGCAAGGTCTGGTCGACGACATCCAGGCGCCGGTAACCGGGGAGGCACGACTCATCCTGTACAAGGGTGGGGCCTCGGTCACCGGGCGGCGCTCACCCAACAGCCTCTACGACCCAGGCTCGGCCACCTTCGAGGCCGACGACGTCTACCGCCAGGCCGACGCCGAGGGCTTCATCTCACTCAACGCCTTGCGGATTCGCGGTTTCGGCGGGGGGGAGGTGGAGTGAGCCTCTGGGGCGGGCGGTTCGAGTCAGGCCCTGGCAACACCCTCTGGGCCTACACCACCGACGAATCGGACCGTCGTCTCCTCGCCGATGACGTCGACGGGTCCATCGCCCACGTACGCATGCTCGGAGAGACGGGGATCCTCTCCGAGGTGGACGTCAAGGCCTTGCTCCGTGGTCTGGAGGCGATCCAGACCGAGTCTGTCTCCGGAGACTTCG
The DNA here is from genome assembly GCA_963837055.1 of uncultured Acidobacteriota bacterium. GTDB lineage: Bacteria > Actinomycetota > Acidimicrobiia > Spongiisociales > ZC4RG35 > JARDZU01. The sequence continues at coordinate 624,509 of CAWILU010000006.1, forward strand.
AGTTCTTCGACTCCGACGAGGACGTCCACAGCGCCGTCGAAAGGAGATTGTTCGCCCTGGTCGGCGACGTCGCCGGCAAGCTTCACACTGCACGATCTCGAAACGACCAGATCGCTCTCGACATGAGGCTCTACACCCGCCGTGCCGCCGCGGCGCGCATCGGGCAACTCCATGACTACGCCGACGGTTTGGCGGCCATTGCCGAGACCCACGCCCATACCGTCGTTCCCTCTTACACCCATCTCCAGCAGGCGCAGCCGACGACGCTCGGGCATCATCTCCTCGCCTACGCCTGGATGTCGCTCCGGGATGCCGATCGCTTCGCGGAGGCACGAAGACGCATCGACATTTCGCCGCTGGGCGCTGGCGCCTCTGCAGGCACCTCGCTGCCCATCGATCCCGAGGCCACCGCCAGGGAGCTGGGCATGGCCGGTCTGTTCGAGAACTCGCTGGACGCGGTTGGCTCCCGGGACCATCTCGCCGAATACGTCTTCTGCTGCTCACAGACGATGGTGAACCTCTCCCGTCTCGCCGAGGAGGTCATTCTCTGGGCCACCCCCGAGTTCGGCCGGGCTCGGCTCGGTGACAGTGTCAGCACCGGCTCGTCGGCGCTTCCCCACAAGCGCAATCCGGACATCGCCGAGCTGGTCCGGGGCCGAACGGCTCGGGTGCTCGGTCTGCTCGGATCGATCATGACGCTGCAGAAAGGCCTCCCCCTCGCCTACAACCGGGACCTGCAAGAGGACAAGCGTCTGGTGTTCGAAGCCGACGACACTCTGGCCGGATCCGTCGAGGCGATGGGAGCCCTGTTCTCCGAGATCGATTTCCTCTCGGTACCGGTCTCTCCCGAGACGGCGAGCCTCGATCTGGCCGAGGCCCTGGTGGGCCGTGGCGTCCCTTTCCGCGAGGCCCACGAGGCCGTCGGCAAGTTGATCCTCGGCTTGGAGGGCCAGGGTCGTACCTTGGCGGACGTGACCGGCGAGGACCTGGCCACCGCCCACCCCGGCTTTGTCGAGGCGGACCTCGGTTTACTCGACGCTGCCGGCTCCGTGCTTCGGCGGCACAGTCAGGGTGGCGGCAGCCCTGAGTCGGTTCACACCCAAGTGGCGGACCTTCGGAGACGGATCGAGTCCTTCGCTCTCTAGGCCCGTCAGAGCCAAGATCCCCCCTATCGTGCGCCGGTGATCCTCGTGGTGATCCCCGCCGTCCTGGTCGCTGTGATGAGCCTGGCCTCATTCGCCGGGGCCTGGGTCTGGTGGCTGGATGTCCTGGCCAATTTCCGCGCCCAGTACGTGGTCATCCTCGCCGTTCTCGGTCTGGTTATCGCCGCCGGTCGCTGGCCTCGAACCGGCTTCGCGATCATGGGTGTGGCGCTGCTCAACCTTGCTTTCGTGGCCCCGCTGTTCGTTGGATCACCCGGTGAGCCGGTGGCTGGGGCGCCTGGAATGCGGGTGATGAGCTTCAACCTCCTCTCCACCAACGAGAGCTACAGCGAAGTCATCGAGTACATCGAGGCGACGAGCCCGGACATCGTCCTCCTTCACGAGTCGAGCCGTCCCTGGGAAGTGGCGATGGAGTCTTCGGGGCTCGACTACGAGATAGTCCGGGGCCGGTCCGACGATCTCATCTTCGGGACGCTCGTCCTGGCCCGGGGCGACGTGGAGGCAGTCTCCTATGGCTTCGCCGAAGGTGACGGTCGGGCCATCTCGATGGTGTACCAGCCCGAAGGTTGGCCTGCGTCGGTCCAGATCTTGTCCTCTCACCCCCTGGCCCCGACCTCTGGGGAACGGGCGGCTTTGCGCGACGCCCAGTTGTCGTTCGCGGCCGGCTGGGCGGCCGAGCAGGAAGGTGCGTATCTCGTTGTCGGGGACCTCAACGCCTCGCCTTGGTCCTCTCCGTTTCGAGGGCTCGTCTCCGACGGCGGGCTGCGCAACTCACAGATCGGGTTCGGCCTCCAGCCATCGTTCTCGGCTCTGACCATCCTGCCGTTCCGGGTCCCGATCGACCATCTGCTCCATAGCGAGGACCTCCTGGTCAAAGACCGCCGCCTCGGTCCCGCCCTCGGCTCCGATCATTTCCCCTTGGTCGTCGATCTGGAGCACGCCCCGGGCCCCTCGTGAGCTCCCTTCTGCGGTAGGTGGCGCCGCGGCGACAGAGAAAGAGCAGCGGTACCGTTTGCTCGATGTCAGACGCATTTGTCGCGCGCCGGGCCCGTCTCGCCGAGGAGATCGGCGACGACGCCATCGCGATCGTCCCTGCCGCCGTGGAGGTGACCAGGAGCAACGACACCGACTTCGAGTTCCATCAGGACCCCGACTTCCATTATCTGACCGGTTTCCCCGAGCCAGAGGCGGTGGCGATCATCGCTCCCGGGCACGGTGACGGCGACTACACCCTGTTCGTGAGGCCCCGGGACCCCGAGATGGAGGCCTGGGACGGATATCGCGCCGGAGTAGAAGGCGCCAAAGAGCGCTTCGGGGCGAATCAGGCATACGAGATCCGACAGATGGACGAGGTCCTCACCCGGTACATGATCGGGCGCGAGGTCATCTGGTACCGCACCGGAAACGCCCACCACGACGACCGCGTCGCCGGCATCGTGGTCAAGGCTCGTGGCCATCGGGAGCGGTACGGGGGCCCGGTGCCTTCGGCGGTGCGGGACATCTCGGTGCTTCTCGCCGAGATGCGGCTCATCAAATCAGATGAGGAGATCGATGCCCTGCACCGCGCCTGTGAGCTCTCCGCCCGCGGTCACACCGAAGCCATGCGCTTCGCCGCCCCCGGCCGATACGAGTATGAGGTCCAGGCGGCGCTCGAGTACTACTGGCGTCTGGCCGGCGCCCGGCACAACGGATACCCCTCGATCATCGCCTCCGGGCCCAACGCCTGCATCCTCCACTACATCGAAAACTCTCGCCAGATCGAAGACGGCGACCTGGTCCTCATCGACGCCGCCGCCGAGCTGGAGGGCTATTCCTCGGACATCACCCGGACCTTCCCCGCCAACGCGAAGTTCACCGGCCCGCAGCGGGCGATCTATGAGATCGTGCACTCGGCTAACCGCAAAGGGCTCGACTTGTCCGCGCCCGGCTCCAGTCTGCGGGCGATCCATGACGCGGCCACGCGCGTGCTCACCGAGGGGATGATCGAGATCGGGCTGCTCCCGCGGGCGATCGATGAATCCCTGGCCATGCATCACTACAACCAGTTCTTCTTCCACGGCACCGGGCATTGGCTCGGGCTCGATGTCCACGACCTGGGCACCCATCGGGTCGACGGCGCGCCGCGCAAGCTGGAGCCGGGAATGTCATTCACGGTCGAGCCCGGTCTCTATATCGCCCCGGACAAAGGGGAGGTCACGCTGACCTTGCTCGAGTACGACCGCGACGAGTGGCTCCAGCGCAGGATCCTCGAGGGCCGGGAGGCGGCGATGGCCAAGGAGGCCGAGGCCAAGGACAAGGCGGAGAAGATCACCCATACCGTGCCTCCCGAATTCCTCGGGATCGGGGTGAGGATCGAGGACGACGTCGTGATCACCGAGGATGGTCACCAGAACCTGACCACTGGCGTACCGACCACCATCGAGGAGATCGAGGCGCTCTGCGCCGAGGCGTCGACGCTGCCAGTCCGCTAGACGGTTGCCGGGAGGGCGTAGAGCAGAATGGCGAAGAAGTGGAAGCTGCTCCCGGCGACGACCAGGACATGGAACAACTCGTGGTGTGAGAAGGCCCTGGGGAACAGCCGGGGTCGACCGGTGGCGTAGATCACGGTGCCGACTACGTAGCAGGCGCCCCCGAGGACGATGAGGGCAAAGGCTCCCGGGCCGAGCTCCCGCCAGATCCACGGCGCCCAGATCAGAGCCGACCACCCCATCACCATCTGCAGGGTCACCGAGAGCCTGGTTCGGATGTCGGGCATGAGCGCTTTGAGGATTATCCCGGTGATGGCGATGCCCCAAACGACGCCGAGCGCCACGGCGAGGGCGACGCCCTCGAGGGCGGCCAGGGCGATAGGGGTGAAAGTGCCGGCGACCACCAGGAAGATCATCGAATGATCGATCCGCTGCAGCCGTGCCCTCCATGCGTCCTGCCAAGGCACCGAGTGATACAGCGACGAGACAGTGAACATCAGGAGGAGGGCACCACCGAAGAGAAGCGCCCCAACCACGGCTTCGGTGCGCCCCCAGGCTCGATCGATGAGGAAGACCAGACCGACCGCGGTCGCGATCGCCGCCGATCCATGGAGGAACCCTCGAACCGGGTTCTGCATCTTTCCCAGGGTGAGCCTCTCCATGTCCTCAGAAAGAATATCGGTTTGCAGCGCCCTAGCCGGAAAAGGGGTCGGATGACCCAGGTCGAATCGGCCCTGCAACCGGTACCATGAGTCCATCACCATGGCTCTTGGTGTCCTCTACCGCCTCTACGAGCGCAACCTCGTCAACGGTCTCGATCGGGAACGACTGCCACGTCATATCGGCATCGTCCTCGACGGGCATCGCCGTCATGCCCGCGAGGAGCGTCTTCCCACCTATACGGAGAGCTACCGGGTCGGCATGCGGCGCTTCGAGGAGTTCCTCGGATGGGCGGAGGAGTTGGAGATCCCTGCCGTCACCGCCTGGGTGCTGTCACGGGAGAATCTCTCCCGCCCTGCGGATGAGCTCGACCCCTATTTCGAGGTCCTCACCGAGCTGTTCGGTCGGCTTCCGGCGCTCTGTGAGCGCTACAACGTGGGCATAAGGTTCATCGGCAGCCTCGATCTGCTCCCCGACGAGCTGGTGACGGCGGCCAAGATGGCGGAGGAGCTCCAACCGGCGGGCTCCCGCCGTCTCAACATCGCCATGGGCTATGGCGGGCGCCAGGAGATCGTGGACGCAGCCAAGGATCTCGTGGCCAAGCTGGTGGCCGACGGAGTGCCGCCGGACGAGATCGGCGCCCACATCGACGCCGATGCCCTCGCTTCGCACATGTACTCCGCAGACCTCCCCGACCCAGACCTCCTGATCAGGACTTCGGGTGAATCCCGTCTCTCGGGGTTCCTCCTCTGGCAGTCGGCTTATGCGGAGTTCGTCTTCGTCGACGTCAACTGGCCCGCCTTCCGCCGGGTCGACTTCCTACGCGCGTTGCGTGATTTCACGAGTAGGGACCGCCGATTCGGCAAATAGGTCATAGGTGGTAGGTCCTAGGTCTTAAGTCCTAGGACCTACCACTTAGAACCTATAACGAGGATTCCATGATCACGCAGTGATCATGGAATCTGATCTAAATGGCTCACGTCACCCAATTGGCGCAGTGAGAACCCCCATCCGGTGCTGATCCGATCCATGGTCAACCGGGAAACGCCGGTGTGGGGCTGACGGAATCGATCCCACTCCCAGGGAACCGGCTCGAGCCCGAGCAGACGGCCCAGGACCACGGCATTGGTGCCGGCATGGGCGATTATGACTACTCGCATCCCGGGGTCGTCGACCTCCCAGAGGTGACGGTGCTCCTCATACATCGGTCTGATGCCGTGGGCGGCCAGGGTCTCTTCGAGCCCGGTGACGACCCTGCGATGAAAGGCGCGAAACGACTCACCACCGGGTAGCCCGTCCCACATCTCTTCCATCGTGCGGAAGTTGGCCTCGCGCAGCGCCTTCTCGATCTCCTCGGCAGGGGAGCCCTCCCAGTCAGCCGGATTCTGGATCTCTCGCAGCCACGGGTAGACCTCGGCCTCGATGCCGACCTCGGAGGAGACCGGCTCTGCCGTTTGTCGGGCCCGGTTCATCGGCGAGGCCCACACCTCGTCGAAAGACTCGACCACACCAAGACGATGAGCCACTCGCTTGGCTTGTTCGTGGCCCAGGCGGGTCAGCTCTGGGTCGTTTCGAGCGATGTCATTGGGCGTCCAGTCCGGCTGGCCGTGACGCACCAGGATCAGATCCATGCCTCAACCGTAACCCCGTCCGCTCCGATGGCTCATACCGGTCAGCCCGGCAATACGATTGGGTCGTGTCCCGTCAAGCCCTGATCGATCACCTGCGCACCCACGCCTTGTTCAAGGACGGCCCGTACACCCTCCGGTCGGGTCTCAAATCCGACTGGTACCTCGACGCCCGACAAACCACCTTTGCCGGTCGCGGGGCGCCGATAGTGGGTGCCGCAGTCCTCGAGGTCCTCGACCCCGAGGTCAGGGCAGTTGGGGGGATGACGATGGGAGCGGACCCGATCGCCCTCGCCGTCGCCGTGGTCGCCAATCTCCGCGGACGAGAGATCAATGCTTTCTCGATCCGGAAGACGACAAAGCAATACGGAATAACCGGTCGTGTCGTCGGCCCCGTGGTAGCCGGAATGCCGGTCGCCATCCTCGAGGACACCACGACAACGGGCGGGGCCGCCCTGGACGCCGCCGAGGCGGCCACTGCGGCTGGTCTCCGTGTGGTGCAGGCCATCGCCCTGGTCGATCGCTCCGATGGCCGTGCCGCAGAGGCTTTCGAGGAAGAGTCAATCCCCTATGTCGCCCTGGTGGTCCCCAAGGACCTGGGTGTCAAGAGGTGACAGTCGTCGTCCAGCGCTCGGCCATCCGGATGTGGCTGCTGGCGATGGGCGGCATCCCCCTCCTGGTGATCGCGGTGGACGTGCTGACCAGTCGCAGGATCACAAACTGGCTCAGGGAGCTGATCTTCACCCCTGAAGACACCCAGATCTACGAGCCGCGTGACGTGATCTGGGCCTGGGCACTCCTCCTCTTCTCCACCTTTCTCGTGCTGTGGGGGCTCAAGGAGCTGTTCATGCCGACCAAGGTGATCGAGGCCCGGGACAACGGCCTCGCCGTCAAGCTCCGAGGCCCGTTTCGGAAGCCGGACCTGATCCCCTGGGGCAACATCGTCGACATCGAGCCGGGAGAGATCGTCGACGAGGGTGACGTCCTAGTACTACTCCGCATCGAGCTCGTCGACCGGGGAGCCCTTCCCGAGCACCCGTGGGGTGCGCGCTGGGTGGAGACTCGGGCTCTCGGCCTTCTCGCCGAGGACTGGTCCAGGCCTCCAGCAAGGGTGGCGGAACAACTGGCCGAGTACGCGGTCGATGCCGCCCGTCGGGAGACCGGGGCGCACACCGCTCCCATCCAGGAATCGTCGTGATCCCGGTTGGCGCCCATGTGCCTTCGTCGACCCACTGGCGGAGGCGCAGGAGCGCAAGGCTGATCTCGTTCAGATATTCCTGTCCAACCCTCAGTCATGGAAGAAGCCGCCACCCCGGCCCGACGCCGAAGCGCTACGTCGTTCCCCGATCCCGATCTACGTCCACGCCCCCTATCTGATCAACGTCTGCGCCGACAACAACCGGGTCCGGATCCCGTCGCGGAAGATCCTTCAAGACACCTGCGATGCGGCCGCCGAGGTGGGCGCGCTGGCCGTGATCGTGCATGGCGGGCATGTGACCGGCGACGGTCCACAGGAAGAGGGGATCGACCGCTGGCGGAAGGCTCTCGACTCGGTCGACTCCGAAGTCCCCATCCTCATCGAGAACACCGCCGGTGGTGACAAGGCGGTGGCGCGGCGTGTGGAATGGATCGCTCGACTCTTCGACGAGATCGGTGAGCATATGGCGTCGGTTTCGTGCTGGACACCTGCCATCTCTGGGCAGGAGGAGAGCCCATGGATGAAGTGGTGCCCCGGATCATGGAGGCGACGGGAAGGATCGACCTGGTCCAGGTCAACGATTCGAAAGATGCCTTCGACTCACGTCGTGATCGTCACGAGAACCTGGGGAAGGGCCTGATCCCACCCGAGGCCATGGCCCAGATGATCGTGGAGTCTGCCGCCCCGGTGGTGGTGGAGACCCCGGGCGGGGTCGAGGAGCAAGCGGCCGACATCGAGTGGGTGAGACGGGCGGTGAGTGGTGAGTCTTGAGTGGTGAGCTCGCAGAACCCATAACCCACACCCACCACTCACTACTCAAAAATTCGCTTGGGACCCGTTTTCTGCTTCTGGTGTTGCTTGCGCTCGCTCGGGGCGGGCTCTGTTATGGGGCGGGGGTAGCGGTCCTCGAGCAGGATGGCGATGGGGCTGGCGGTGAACACCGAGGAGTAGGTGCCGACCAGGATCCCAATCAGCAGGGCGAGGGCGAAGTCGGAAAGGGTGTCACCACCGAGGATGTAGAGCGAGGCCAGGATCAGGAGGGCGCCCAAGCCGGTGTTGATCGTCCTTGGAACCGTTTGGAGACACGCCTCGTTGGCGATCGGTCCTAGGGGTTCTCCAGGCCGCTCCGCCTGCCGCTCCCTGATCCGGTCGAAGATGACCACCGAGTCGGCGATCGAGTATCCGATGATCGTGAGCAAAGCGGCGAGGAAGACGCCATCGATGGTCTTGGCCAGCCAGGCGAACAGGCCGATCACGATGATCACGTCGTGGAACATCGAGATCACTGCTGCGGCCCCGATGGTCCAGCGGAATCTGATCGCGAGATAGATCAACTGCATCAGCAGCGCCAGCCCGAGGGCGATCAGGGCGCGGTTTCTGATCTCCACGCCCAACGTGGGTCCTACGAACTGGTCGCGCACGACTGTCACATCCCCACCCACCCCGGCCACGGTGTCCTCCAGGACCTGCTCGCGGGCGGGGTCGAGCTCCTCGGTGCGGATGACGACCGTTCCCTGGCCCGTCTCCTGGATGAGTGCCCGGGGCAGTCCCTGATCCGCGAGCTCCTGTCGCAACTGGTCCAGGTCGACGTCCTCGGTGGTGGAGAACTCGACAAGGCGCCCACCGGAGAACTCGATCCCGAAGTTGAGGCCCCGGACGACGATGCCCGCGACGGCGAGGACGATCAAGACACCGGAGACGATCAACCATCTTTGCGGCTTGGCGAACAGGTTGGGGCCTGATGTCTTCAGCCATTCCTGGAACTTCCGGCCAACCGTCAAGCCCATCGCTCCCGGGCGTTCCTGCAGCGCCGGCACACGGGACAGGATCTCGAGCAACAGCCTGGTGACTACCAGGGCCGAGAACATCGAGACGAGGACACCGATGGTCAGGGTGACGCCGAAGCCGCGCACCGCGCCTGCGGCGAAGAAGAAGAGGAGGACGGCGGCCAGGAGGGTGGTGACGTTGGCGTCGAGAATGGCGCTCCAGGCTCTCTGGAAACCGGACTCGAGTGCCCTTCCCAGGGCAGGGTCGACCGCGTATTCCTCCTTGGCCCGTTCGTAGACGAGCACATTGGCGTCCACCGCCATCCCGATGGCCAGCACGAAACCGGCAATGCCGGGCAGGGTCAGGGTCGCACCGAGCCATACCAGCACCGCATATGAGAGCAAGCCATAGACGACCAAGGAAATGGCCGCCGCCACTCCCATCAGCCGATAGAAGGCGATCATGTAGAGGATGGTGAGACCGGCTCCGATCAGGGCGGCCTGGAGACTGGCCTGGATCGCCGCATCACCAAGCGATGGGCCGACCGTCCCCTGCTCGATCACCTCGACCGGCACGGGCAGCGCACCAGCCCGGATCAGGAGGGCGAGCTCGCCGGCGCTCGCCTCGTCGAAGTTCCCGGTGATGAGTGTCTCCCCGCCGGTGATCCCGACATCACATTGAACGGAGGGCGAGACGCTCGGGCTGGAGAGAACAGTTTCGTCGAGCACAATGGCGATCCGACGGGCCGGGCTGCCGGTCGGGGCGCACGCGGCCTCGCCGGTCAACGCCGCCCATTGCTCCTCGCCCTCGGGGAGAAAGTTGATCGAAACCGCCCAGAGCCCCGAGCCCTGGCTGTCGAAGATGGCGGCGGCGCTCTCCACCTGCTCACCGCTGACTGCGGTCGGTCCGAGCACGAGGTCTTCGCCGGGCTCGCCGGGTAGGACCAGTTCATCTTCTTCAGGCGCGGTCCCAGTGGCGACTGCATCGATCACAGGATGGAAGGTCAGCTGGGCGGTGCGGCCGATCACCTCGAGGGCCTCGTCCGGGTCTTCCACGCCTGGCATCTCGATGATGATCCGACGATCCCCCGAGACCTGAAGAGTGGGCTCGGCTACGCCGAAGGCGTCGACGCGGCGACGCAGCACCTCGAGGGTGCGGGCGGTCACGTCCTCATCGACGGTCACGTCCTCTGTGTCCTGGGCCTCGAGGACGATCTGGGTGCCTCCGCGGAGGTCGAGGCCCAGGTTGACCGGGTTGTTGAGGACTACGTAGACGGCGGCACCAATCGAGACCACGGTCCAGAAAAGGCGCCACCGAGACACCTTGAGCATGCAGTGTCCTTAGGGTGTTCGGTTGGACCCACGCATGCTATCGATGGTCCACCGGCATGCCAGATCGGAAATCCGATATCCCGGCGCCCGGTATCCTTTCCATGATCCGCGAGAAAGTCACCGTTCCTTCGATCCGGGCGAGGAAGGGCGGCCCCCGGATCTCCATGGTCACCGCCTATGACTATCCGGGTGCGGTCATTGCAGACCGGGCCGGTGTCGACATCGTCCTCGTCGGTGATTCAGCGGCGAATGTCGTCCACGGCATGACGACCACACTCGAATTCGGCATGGAAGAAACGATCATGCACGCCCGGGCGGTCAAGCGCGCCGACCCCAAGGCCCTCTTCGTCGTTGACATGCCCTGGCTCAGTTTCCATGTCTCCACCGAGGACACAGTGCGCAATGCGGGTCGTATCGTCCGGGAGGGTGGCGCCGAGGCGGTCAAACTGGAGGGCGGCCGTAAACGGCTGCCGATGATCCAAGCCATCCTCGATGCAGAGATCCCGGTGATGGGCCATATCGGGCTCACCCCCCAGTCGGTGCATGCGATGGGTGGTTTCAAGGTCCAAGGCAAGATGGTGGACGCGGCGCAGCAGCTCATCGAGGACGCGGCCGCTATCGCCGATGCCGGGTGCTTCTCGATCGTGCTCGAGGGCGTCCCTGACATCCTCGGCGAGCTGATCACCAAGGAAGTCGACGTACCCACGATCGGCATCGGAGCCGGGCCCTCGACTGACGGCCAAGTATTGGTGTTCCACGATGTCCTGGGGCTCGGCTCGGGCAACTACCCGAAGTTCGTTCGCAACTACGCCAATCTCGCCGACGAGGCGGTGGAAGCGTTGCAGCGGTTCGTCGCCGATGTGGGCTCGGGGGAGTTCCCGGGCGAGGAGGAGAGCTATCACGTCCCCGACGAGATAGCTGCGGAGATGTTGAAGGGCCGATCTTCCGAGTAGCAGCCCTCCTCCTGGTGGCGGCGTGTGCGACCACCACCGCCACTACGTCGACCGGTCCCGCCACGACCACGTCGGCGCAGGCGCTCACAACCACGACCGTCGCCCCAGTGACAACCGCGAGCGCGGCGCCGGCGACGAGTGCAACGACTCCCGCCCTGCTCACCACCGAGGTGATGGTCGGCGACGACTCCCTCGACGTGTGGGTTGCCGACGATCGGGAAGAGCGTCAGCAGGGTCTGCGCGGGGTGACAGGCCTCCCCAACGGCGTCGATGGGATGTTGTTCGTCTTCCCACGACCGGCAACACCGAATTTCGTGATGTCCGACACGCTGATCCCGCTCGAAGTCTGGTTCTTCGACGAAGAGGGCGTTCTGATCGGCTCCCACGAGATGACGCCTTGCGCTGCCGAGCCTTGTCCGTTGTACCCGGCGCCCGGCCCGGTCGGATGGGGCTTGGAGACACCGCTCGGTGAGCGCGATTTCCAGGGCGGAGACCTGCTGTCGACTTCCGCATCCGGCTGATCTCGCCCTACAATCCGCTTTCCGCGCCGACGTCTCGCGCCGTTCGGTTGCGTAAAGCCCCTGCTCCACCGTGTTGGTGGGGCCTTCCGACACGGATGTCCACAGGAGGTCACATCCGCGACTATGAGGTAATGACGATCCATCGGCCCGACCTGGCCGAGGACGAGGTCGAGGTCAAGATCACCGATCTGGAATCTCACCTGTCCGGTCAGGGCGCCAGTGTCGACGGGCGGGATATGTGGGGGAAGCGCCGCTTCGCCTACGAGATCGACCATTTGTCCGAGGGTTACTACTCGGTGGTCACTTTCCAGGCAGAGGCGGCTGCCGTCGACTCGCTCGATCGGATGCTGTCACTGGCCGACGAGGTGGTTCGACACAAGATCGTGCGCAGGGGCGCATGACTGGAATCTGTCCCAGGGCCACGGCATGATCGACTCAGGGACTTGAGAAGAGGAGATTTCACATGTCGAACAACGTCACACTGATCGGGAACCTGGTCGACGACCCGGAGCTTCGCTTCACCCCTTCCGGGGTGGCGATGGCCAAGATCCGGCTCGCGGTGAACCGCCGCTGGCAGAAGGACGGGGAGTGGCAGGAGGACACCAGCTTCTTCACCGGAACCGTTTGGCGGGAGCAGGCCGAGAGTGCGGCCGAGTCGCTGCAGAAAGGCGCCCGAGTCATCGTGACCGGTCGTCTCGAGCAGCGCAGCTGGGAGACCCCGGAAGGCGACAAGCGCTCCGTGGTGGAGATCCAGATCGATGAGATCGGCCCCTCGCTGCGCTGGGCGACCGCTTCGGTGAACAAGACCCAGCGCTCCGGTGGTGACTGGGGCGGTGGTGGCAGTGGTGGCGGTGGCGGTCAGGGCGCAGATGTCCCCCCCGCACCGGTGGCCAGAGAGAGTTACGGGCCCGACGAGGCGCCCTTCTGATCCAGGAGTAGTCCAAGATGGCGAGAAAGAGCACCAACAACCCGCGCCCGAAGCGGCGGCGGGGCATGGAGATGAGGCGGGGGCGTCCCAAGCCCTGCGCCTTTTGCAAGCAGCAGGTCGATTTCATCGACTGGAAGGACGTCTCCGTGCTGCGCAAGTACATGTCGGACCGGGGCAAGATCCGGGGTCGTCGGGTGAACGGCAACTGCCCGACCCATCAGCGTGCGGTGGCCAACGCCATCAAGAACGCTCGGGAAATGGCTCTCCTTCCCTATCTGAACACGCGATGAGGCTCATCCTCATCTCGGATGTCCAGGAGTTGGGCAAACGCGGAGATGTGGTCGACGTCGCCGAGGGCTACGCCCGCAACTACCTGCTGCCCCGCAAGAAGGCGGTAAAGGCCAACGAAGGCGCCTTGGCCCAGGCCGAGTCGATCCGGGATGCCCGTATCGAGGCGGAGCGCAAGGCCAAGGACGAAGCCGAGCGGCTCGCCACCCAGCTGGTGGGGAGCCGGGTGGTGATCGCAGCCCAGGCGGGCGACGAGGGCCAACTGTACGGCTCGATATCTCCGGCCGATGTGGTCGAGGGGGTGCGTCGGTTCACCGGGATCGAGCTGGACAAGACCACCCTGGAGATTCCGCAGCCCATCAAGGCGATCGGTCTCCACGAGATCAACATCAAGCTCCACCCCGAGGTCGAGTTCCCGCTCACGCTGGACGTGATCCCCGCGACCTGAGCTGCCTTACCAACATGACCTGCCTTGTGGTAGGCCCCGACCTCAAACAACGTCGAGTTTCGCGGGCTTTTCTTCCAATCCCTTCCACCGCGAAAACAAAACAGGCCACCGCGAAATTCGATGAGGCCCCTGGCTTGTGACCGCAGTCAGGGCGACCCTATCTTCAGCCACCTTCCCCGCTGGCAGATATGGCTTCCCCGCCCTCCGGCGGGGTCTTGATTGTCAGGACCCCACCAGGTCCGCGAAATCTGTCACTCGCGCGTTGTTGGATGAGGACAGATATGAGCGGCATCACCGATCAGGGGCAGATGAGACCCGGCTTCCGGAGCCCTCCCCATTCCAGGGAAGCAGAGGAATCGGTGATCGGGGCGGTGCTCCTGTCGGAAGAGGCCGTCAACGAGGTGATGGACCGTCTCCATCCCCCAGATTTCTACGTCCCGGCCCATCAGGCGATCTTCGAGGGGATGCGGGAGCTGTTCGACACCAACCAGGCCATCGACGCGGTCACCGTCTCCGAGGCGTTGCGACGGCGAGGGGAGCTGGAGAAGGTGGGGGGAGTCGCCTACCTGGCCCGTCTGGTCGACATCGTCCCCTCCACCTCCAACATCCTCTACTACGCCGGCATCGTCGAGGAGCACGCCAAGCGGCGGGAGCTGATCCGGGCCGGCGCCTCGGTGACCGACGTCGCCTTCGACATCGACGAGGAGATCGCCCACGTCCTCGATCGCGCCGAGCAGGCGGTCCTCTCGGTCGCCGAACGACGGAGCGCGCAGACCCTCCTCGAGGTCGGGCCGCTCTTCAGTGATGTGCTGGAACACATCGAGCTCCTCGAGCAGCGCGGCTCCGAGCTGACCGGGCTCGCCACCGGTTATGTCGATCTCGACAAGAAGCTGGCCGGTCTCCAGGCGTCCAACCTGGTGGTGATCGCGGCGCGGCCGGCCATGGGAAAATCGAGCCTTGCACTGGGCATCGCGGTCAATGCCGCCACCTTGAACGAGCCGGTGGCGATCTTCTCTCTGGAGATGTCGAAAGAGGAGATCGTCCAGCGCATCCTGTCGTCGGTAGGCCGGGTCGACTCGATGAAGCTCCGCTCCGGGCAACTGGGACCGCTCTGGCAGCGGGTGGTCGACGCCGCAGGGAAGATGTACCAGGCCCCGATCTACATCGACGATTCCCCGGTCGTCACCGTGACCGACATCCGGGCGAAGTGCCGGCGGCTGAAGCGGAAGAAGGGGCTTGTCCCTGGTCGTGATCGACTATCTGCAACTGATGGAGGCATCGAACCGGGAGAACCGCCAACAGGAGATCTCGGAGATCACCCGGAACCTGAAGAATCTGGCCCGTGAGCTGGAGGTCCCGGTGATCGCCGTGTCCCAGTTGAACCGGTCGTTGGAGGCGAGAGAGGACAAGCGGCCCAGGTTGTCCGATCTGCGCGAAAGCGGCAGCATCGAGCAGGACGCCGACGTGGTCATGTTCATCTACCGCCACGAGTACTACCACCCCGAGGACCAGGAGAGGAAGGGCATCGCCGAGGTTATCGTGGCCAAGCATCGCGCCGGATCCACCGGCCCGGTCGAGGTCACCTTCCAGCCAGAGTTCACCCGGTTCGCCAACCTGGGCCGGGACGTCACCTAGCCCGGCCGGCCTCCAGGGCCCGCTCGATCGTCTCGAAAGCCTCGGCCGCAGGGCGCCATCCCAGAGTGGCGGTCTTCTTGTCCTCGAGCTCCTTGTAGACCGCGAAGAAATGCTCCAGCTCCCGCAAGAGATGCTCGGGCACGTCGGTGAGATCGTTCGCATCCCGCCACAACGGGTCCCCGTCCGGCACGGCCAGCACCTTGTGGTCGGCGTGCCCCTGATCCTCCATCAGGAACAGGCCGATCGGCCGGACCCTGATCCGACATCCAGGGAACGTCGGCTCGGACACGAGAGCGAGGATGTCGAGAGGGTCGCCATCATCGGCGTGTGTGTCCGGGATGAAGCCGTAGTCCGCCGGGTAGCGGGTAGCGGTGAACAGCATCCGATCGAGGAAGATCTCGCCCGACTCGTGATCGGTTTCGTACTTGTTTCGGCTCCCCTTGGGGATCTCGACGATCATCGTGAGCAGCACATCGAGAACTGTACAGACGGCTACTCTCGCCCGGTTGTGCCTCACATGGGTGGCGACGCCACAGCCCGGCCCGGTTCCTCGATGACCCTTAGACCCGTCCGCGCGTCGGGATAGACACCTCGATGGCAGCCCCCAAGCGCGGCAAGCGCTATCTCCTCATGATGTCGGTAGGCGCCCTCGGCATCGTCTATGGCGATATCGGCACCAGCGTCCTGTACGCGTTTCGGGAGTCGTTTCATGTTGCCGAAGGGATGCCCGTCGATCGGCCCAGCGTGCTCGGGGTCCTCTCCCTCATGTTCTGGGCCTTGGTCCTGGTCGTCTCGGTCAAATACCTGATCTTCGTGATGAGAGCCGACAACCACGGTGAGGGCGGCATCCTCGCCCTGACCGCTCTCATCGTTCCCCGCCGCAAAACGCCGACCGTGGGTCTGCGCTGGGGGCTGATCCTCCTCGGGCTCTTCGGGACGGCCCTCCTCTACGGCGACGGGATCATCACCCCGGCGATCTCGGTGCTCTCCGCGGTCGAAGGATTGGAGATCGCGGCTCCCCAGCTGGAGGCGTACGTAGTCCCGATCGCCGTGCTCATCCTCGTGGCTCTGTTCAGCATTCAGCGAGCCGGGACCGCGGTCGTGGGAGCGATCTTCGGTCCGGTCATGATCGTCTGGTTCAGCGTCCTCGCCGTTCTCGGCGGATATCACGTGATCCAAGACCCGGCAGTGCTTGCCGCGGTCAACCCGTCATATGGACTGAGTCTGATCACAACCAGCCCTCGTCTCGCCTTTCTCGCCCTCGGCGCGATCTTCCTCGTGGTGACGGGTAGCGAGGCGCTCTATGCCGACATGGGGCACTTCGGGAAGAGACCGATCCGGCTCGGCTGGTACATCGTTGTCTTTCCGGCGCTTCTCCTCAACTACTTCGGCCAAGGGGCAATGCTCATCGCCGACCCCACCGCGATCGACAACCCCTTCTTCCGCATGCCGCCGGAGTGGGCCGTCCTTCCCCTGGTGTTCCTCGCCACGATGGCCACCGTCATCGCATCCCAGGCCCTGATCTCGGGGGCCTATTCGCTCACCATGCAGGCTGTACAGCTCGGGTATCTGCCCCGTTTCGACATCGACCACACCTCGCCACGGGAGGTCGGCCAGATCTACATCGCCACGATCAACTGGGGTCTCATGGTCGCCTGCGTCGGCCTCGTCCTCGCCTTCCGCAGCTCGAGCAATCTTGCGGCCGCTTACGGCGTCGCCGTCACCACCACCATGATGATCACCACGATCCTCCTCTACTTCGTGATGCGAGAGAGATGGAGGTGGTCAGCTCTGGTGGCGGGAGCGCTGACCGCGCTGTTCCTCGTCGTCGATGTCTCGTTCTTTGCAGCGAACATCGTCAAAGTCCCGGCCGGCGGTTGGTTCCCCCTGGTCGTGGGCGCGGTGATATTCACCATCATGACCACCTGGAAGACGGGGCGCCGTCGCCTCACCGCCGCCCTGAAGAGGGGCGAGCTCCCCATCGAGCGGTTCATCGGGTCGATCACCCTTCATCCCCAGCTCAGGGTCCCGGGGACGGCCGTCTATCTGTTTCCGGATCCCGGCATCACTCCTCCCGCTCTGCTGGCCAATCTCCGGCACAACGAGGTGCTTCATGAGACGGTGGTCCTCGTTGCCGTGCAGACCTCCTCTGTCCCACGGGTTCCCCAGGTGCGCCGGGCAACTGTGCACGATCTCGGCGAGGGCTTCGTCCAAGTGGTGCTCCACTTCGGCTTCATGGACGAGCCGGATGTGCCCAAGGCCCTCGCCAACATCGTCGATCCCGAGTTCGGGTTCGACCCGGATGACTCCACTTTTTTCGTGGGACGGGAGACGATCATCATCACTCGACGAGGCGTAATCGACCGAGCCAGGGCCGGCCTCTACGCGCTAATGCACCGAAACGCGTCCAGCCCGGTCCAGTTCTTCAGTCTTCCTCCAGGGCAGGTCATCGAAATCGGAAAGCAGGTCGCGTTTTAGATAGCCGTGGGCAGGGATACGCTCTTTGGCGGAATCCGGCGCAATTACAGACGAGGGGGCGCCCATGCAGGCACTGAGAACATCGATGGTTGTCGTGGTCCTCGCGCTACTCGCGGCTTGTGGCGGAGGTGGCGACGCCGCTGAGACCACGACCACGGTGGCCGAAGGGGGGGGTGCCGGGACGGTCGAAATGGATGAGATGCCCCAAGAGTGCATCGATGCGCTGGTTGGCTACCTACAAGCCATCGAGCCCACCGTCGAGCAGATCGACTTCGAAACTACTACTGCCGATGACCTGGAAGCTCTTGGCACCGAGCTCGACACGGTGGGCGAGGAGTATTCGACGGTCATCGAGGAGCTCGACTGCCCTGAGCCGGCCGGCTCCAGTGAGGAGGCGTTCGCAGCAATCGTCGAAATCGCCGAGTCGGAGGCACCGGGGACGGTCGGCTATCTCGAATGGGTGCAGAGCTTTGCCTCGGGCATCCAAGAGTCAGAGGTGTCCGGCGACTGCGAAATCGACATGGCCGCCCTGCAGGCAATAGTCGATGAAGGGGGCACGATGGGAGACCTCAGCATGGTCGAGGTTGTCGAAGTGGGCAGTTTGGTGGCTTCTGTATCCACCGCGTGTCCGCCTGGGCAGGCTGAAGAATTCTTCGCCCAGGAGGACGTGGCGGCCTTTCTCGAAGAGCAATAGGACGAGCGGCAACCCGGAGGTTGCCGCTTGGAGGGGTTCCCACATTGCCCCGTGAAGCCGGGGAAGCTTCTAGAGGGGGGACTCAATTAGGGCTTTGAGGGACCTGAATCCAATTCTGTACTCCCGAGCCCCCTTTTGGACGGGCAGAACAGGACTCAATTCGAACTATACGCACTCGCGCTAGTTCGCGAATTCTCAGGCCTCGAAATCCCGATGGGAGCGGCTGGCGGTGGGGCCGGTCTGACCCTGGTATTTGGAGCCGAGCTCGGGCGAGCCGTAGGGAAGATCCGCCTCGGTGGTCATCTGATAGAAGCTGACCTGGCCGATCTTCATGCCCGGGTAGATGGCGATGGGGAGTGTGGCGACGTTGGACAGCTCCAGGGTGATGTGACCCTCGAACCCGGGATCGATGAACCCGGCCGTCGAATGGATGAGGAGGCCGAGCCGGCCCAGGGACGACTTGCCTTCGAGACGGGCTACCACGTCGTTGCCCAGCTTGACCCGTTCCAGGGTGGATCCCAGGACGAACTCCCCGGGATGGAGCATGAACGGCTCTTCGTCACCCACCTCGACCAGCCTGGTCAGGTCGGACTGTGGGTCGCGGGGATCGATGAGGCTGTATCGGTGATTCACGAACACCCTGAACCCGTCACCGACCCGCAGGTCGACCGAGGAGGGCTGGACGTAGGTCGGCTCGTAGGGGTCGATCTGGATGAGACCCGATTCGATGGCCTCCCGAATGGAGCGGTCAGAGAAGATCACCGGTGGTGATGCTAGGGCAGCGGTGTCTCAGTCACATACCGGATTAGGCCCACCCAGACCTCGGTCGAATTGGAGCGGGTGAAGGGAATCGAACCCTCGCCCCGAGCTTGGGAAGCTCGTGTTCTACCATTGAACTACACCCGCGGGACCGCCCAAGGATACAACCGCATCACGAATGGGTGGCCGCCGGACGAAGACCTCGCGTTCCTCGGGTCAGGTCTCGGCTCGTCGGACCTGGACCGAACTGCCTCAATGCCCCGCGTCCGGTCCGGGGCCATGGGGGCTGGGGACGTGGTCGGCTCTCCATATGTCCGGTTCCAGGTAGATCCGTCCCGCCAGCGGGACTGCGCCACGGATCGAGGCCTCGGTGGTGTCGATGGCCGAGGCGATCTCGGTGGCGGTGAGGGTCGGGGTGAACTCCAGTTTGCCGGCTATCAAGAGCTCCTCGGGCCCAATGTGCTGCGTCTTCAGGTCGATGATCCGGACCACGTCGGGATTCGCCTCGACTGCGCGCCTGATCGCATCGATATCGGTGTCGAGGGCTGCCTCGCCCATCAACAACGATTTCATCTCGACTGTCAGGAAACCGGCGATGACCAGTAGGAGCGTCCCGATGCAGAGGGTCCCAACTGCGTCCCAGACTTCGTTCCCGGTGATTGCGGCCAGCCCTACCCCGATCATCGCCAGGAAGAGCCCGATGAGGGCTCCGGCGTCCTCGAGCAGGACCACCGGCAGCTCCGGGGCACGGGAGGTGCGAAGGTAAACCCACCATCCCCGCTCGCCCTTGACCTTCTTCGACTCGACGATGGCAGTGCGAAAGCTCCACGATTCCAGAGCTATCGCCACGATGAGCACGCCGATCGCCCAGCCGATCGAGGTCAACTCGTGAGGATGGAGCAGCTTGCTCACCCCCTCGTAGATGGAAAAGAGGCCGCCAAGGGTGAACAGGACCATCGCCACCACGAAGGACCAGAAATAGCGCTCCCGCCCATATCCGAACTGATAGCGGTTGTCGGCCACCCGTCTCGCCCTCTTGCCGCCTAGCAAGAGCAGACCCTGGTTCGCGGTGTCGGCCACGGAGTGGATCGACTCGGCCAGCATCGACGCCGATCCGGTCACCACGTATGCGACGAACTTCGCCACTGCGATGCCGGCATTGGCCAGCATCGCGGCGATGATTGCCCTTGTCCCTCCACCGGTAGCCATGAATCCGGGATGCTAGGTGAGCAACGAGACGGTGCCCCAGGCCGTCATGAGGGCTCCGACGACCATCAGGAACGCCACCCTTCCCGCTCGATACTGAGGGTTCTCCACCTCGGCCGGGGCCCTTCCCTGCCGATGCCTCCACCAGGCAAGGCCGTTCCCGACGAGCAGGGCGAGACCGAGGCCCACGATCAACTCGGGCAACAGGTTCTCGAAGTCGAATATGTCGCCCACTGCTGGCACGCTAACCCTGAATAGGCTGCGAGAGTGAGCCAGGACCTCCACTCAGCCACGGCTTCGGCGCCGGCGACCTCGGCCAACCTGGGCCCGGGCTTCGATTGCATGGCGCTGGCCCTCGAGATCCGCTGCTCGGTGAAGGCGAGTCGAGCCGACACGTGGAATGTCGAGCACGTTGGTCGCTATCAGCCCGGTCCTGAGGAGGGCGACCTGGTGGTCAGCGCGGCCCGTCGGGTCGTCGGTGACTCTCTTCCCCTCTCGATCCAGGTCGACGCCGACATCCCGATCGGGAAGGGCCTCGGCTCCTCGGCTGCCGCTGCCGTGGCCGGGATTGCGGCTGCTCTCCGTCTGACCGGCGAGTCGGTCAGTCCCAATCATGTCTATCACCTGGCGGTCGAGCTGGAGGGTCATGCGGACAACGTCGCTGCTGCGGTATACGGAGGTCTGAGCCTCGTGCCCGCCGAGGGGATGCCGTTGCGTCTCCCCATTCATCCAGCGCTGCAGCTGGTCTTGGCCGTGCCCGAACGCCACCTTCTCACCGAACAGGCTCGTCGGGTGATCGATCCATCCCATCCCCAGGACCGGGTGCTGCGCAGTCTCTCGCGGGTCGCGGCTCTCACTGCCGGGCTGATCACCGGGGATCCATCTCTGCTCGGAGCGGCGCATGGCGACGAGATCCACGAGCTGCCCCGTGACGAGATCTCCCCCGAGGTCGCAAGCCTGATCGAGGTGGGGAAGCGGGCCGGCGCCCTTCATGCGGCGCGGTCCGGGGCGGGGCCGTCGGTCATCGCCTTCTGCACCAGCGACACAAGGGAGAACGTGGCGGACGCCTTCATCGAGGCAGGAGTCGATGCCCTCACCCCGCAGCTGGCCACCACCGGTCTGGTCTAGTCGGCGAGGAATCCGGCCAGTTCGGCCGCCTCGTCTTCCAGCTCACGTCTGCGAGCCTTGGGAAGGGGAGCAAATGGCTCGAGTCTCAGCTTGGTCCCTTCCTGACGCCAGGTTCCGGCGACGGCGCCGTCGATGAGGAACGTGGTGAAGGATTGCGGGCTCTTGGTGTTGAAAACGATGCTTCTGAACTCCTCGGGCAGGATCTGGGTGCGGCGGGCGTGGGCGAGGAGCGTGGCGTCCCAGGTGGGGAGAAAGCGGACCGGCGCGGGGGTGTCGGGATCGGGCAAGGGTTGGCGGGGGAGGTCGATCAGCTCTGAATCTTCCTGGTCACGAAACGTTCGGAGCGTCATGACTTCGAGCACGGGTCGCAGCGTGGTGATGGAGACTCCGCTCCAGCTGGCCAGATCGGTGATCGTTGCCGGCCCGAACCCGCCGAGATAGCGTTTGACGAAATGTTGCAGGGCGCGTCGCCTCGTCGACCCGACCCATCGCCACCCGTTGGCTCGCCAGCCCGTAGAGATCGGCCCGACGTCTCTCCCAGGTCCCTGACGGGGGGATGCGGACCATGTCGACCCAGAGCCCGACTCCCTCCCAGATGTCCTTGGCGAACCCGGCATCCACGAGAGTCTGTATCAGCTCGCTTCGCGGTCGAGGGCCCGTCGCCAGGGCTGCTCCCATGAGCGAGACCACTCGGTCCCATCCGGCCTTGTCGAGGTCGCGGCTCCTCGCGACCCGACTCCACAACTCTCGCCGGGATCGGCGCACTGCCTCGGTGAGGACCGGGTAGTCGGCGGTGGAGACGATATGGATGGTGGATCGCATCAGGGTTCCCTGAATCAGGCGGCTTTGCTCGAGAGCTCGGGTCAACTGCAGGCGTTGGAACCCCTCCAAACGCGACCAAAGCCCGATGTATGCAGACGGGGCGTACTGGGACTGGATGCCGCCGATCCGCTCTACCGCCCGGGTAACGGACAGACCTGCACGGTCTAGGAGGAGCTGCCGGGCGAGGAGGGCGCGGTTCAAGGTCCGGGTGTCAAGGACGGACTGGGCCATGGGACGGTCAGGGTAAGGCCCGAGAACAGGCGAACCAGGTGCGGGGTGGTGGCTCCGCACCTGGTTCTCAGGGAGGCATCGATCGGGGGGAGGCCCGATCGGCTTTGGCACTTGGCGTTGCTGGGCAGAGATGTCGTCGGAATCGCGAAAAACCTGCATAGGCCCGATGACCCATGCTGACGGTGACAGAATCCGCCGCATGCCGGACACAGGCTGTGGGTGAGCTCCGAAGGTGAGCGGCGTGACCGCTTCGAGGCGGTCGTCGCCGAGGTGCACGACCCGATGCAGCGCTATCTGCGCCGGCGCGCCCCGGCCGACGAGACGGGTGACGTCATGGCTGATGTCTTGCTCACGTTGTGGCGCCGCCTCGACGACATCCCCGAAGGCGCGGCTCTGCCGTGGTCCTACGGCGTGGCCCGTCGCACCCTGGCCAATCATCGCCGCGCCTCGAACCGCCATCTGAGACTGGTCGAGCGTCTCGAGGCGGAACGGCCGCCGCAGCAGGACGACGAAACCGCATCTTTCCACGACCCCGACCTGGCCGGTGCCCTTGCCGGCCTCCCAACCGCCGATCAGGAAGTTCTTCGCCTCTGGGCCTGGGAGCAGCTCGAACCGAGAGAGATCGCTCAGGTGCTGGGAAGCACCTCGAACGCAGTCAGTCTTCGGCTGAGCAGAGCTCGAAAGAAGCTGACGGATTCGATGTCCCGACAGGATCTCCCCGATTCCGGACACTTAGGGGATGAAACCGCCGAGGAGAATCGACGATGACAGACCAGCTGCGTGACCGGCTTGCCCGTATCGACCCGATGCATTCCGGCGTGAGCATCGATCCAGTGTCCAGAGACCTCTTGGAGGAAATCATGAGTACGCCTGTCACCAAGCAACCCGAGACCGGGCCGGAACAGAAGTCGAACCGCTGGCTCGTCGGCATCGCGGCCGTGGCCGCCTTGGTTCTGGCCGTGGGCGGGATCATCGCCCTCACCGGGGACGACGCCGATCCGGTTGCCGCCGGGCCCCCCCTGGAGTTGAATGCTGCCGGCGAGGACCCGATGGCGTCGTGCATCGTCTTCAGCGTCGAAGAGCTGGCCAAGGCACCGCTCGCCTTCGAGGGAACCGCGACCTCGGTCGAGGGAGACACCGTTACCTTGACCGTGGATCAGTGGTTCAAGGGAGGCGATGCCGGCGAGGTGATCCTCAACGCACCTCCCGGCATGGAGGCCCTGATCGGCGGGATCCCGTTCGAAACCGGCGGTCAGTACCTGATCACCGCCTATGACGGCAACGTCAACTACTGCGGGTTCAGTGGCGAATCGACGCCCGAGTTGAGAGCGGCCTACGAGCAGGCCTTCGGAGCCTGAACACCTGCTCGATGCGGAAAGGGAGAGGCCGGTGAGGGCCTCTCCCTTCCGGTGTATTCATCGCCGAGAGCTGCCTAATTGTTGGCCAGGTGCCAGGCAGCCCATTCGTCGAGATTGTCCAGGATCAGGTTGGCGCAGTCGGGGGCTGTCACACGGCGTCGCTATCACGATCCGAGAGCGGCTGTGATCAGCGCAGTATGGCGGCGACGGGCCTCGTCAACGCTTATCTCGACCCCCATCGCCTGCCAGGAAGGAACCCAGATAGCGATGTCCGGCATCGGGCGGGACAACGCCAGCAGCTCCCAGTAGCGGAGGTTGGACAGGTCCCGCCCGGCAAGCTCCCGGTAGACCTCGACGAAATGATCGGCTGCCTCCTCCAGCCCGAGCAGCCGGATGTCGAGGGCGCAATAGGCGACATCTATGGCCGGGTCGGCGATGGTGCCTCCCTCCCAATCGAGGATCGCCACCAGCGCATCATCGATCCAGAGGGTGTTCCCGGACCAGAAGTCATGATGGACATAGACCGGGTTCACCGATTGCAGTGAATCGACGGCCTCGGCGCGTCTGGCCCACAACTCCTCGCCCAACGGGTGCTGCTCCAGGGCTTCACGCCCCGGATAGTGGCTGTCGTCGTCGCTCGATTCCGGAAAGAGCGCCCGATCGGCCTGTGTCGTCCGGATGCCGTGGATGGAATGGAGGGCGGTGGCCAGCTGGGCAGCCCAGTCGATCGGGTCGGGGGGATCGAGCACGACCTGGCCCTCGACGAACGAGCTCACGATCGCTCTCTCGGGGAACAGCCCGATACGGTCGATCCAGATCGGGGATGGGGCCGGGATCCCGTTCTCCGCAGCCAGTGCCAGGGCGCGGAACTCGCTCTCGGCCGGGCTCACCTCGTCGGGCTCCGGGAGCCAATAGCGTTTGAGGACGATCCGCTGGCCGGTATCGGAGCTTGCCGACAACACGTCCACAGTGCCGCCGAGACCACCGACTACGCGGCGGTCGAAGCGGACCGCGAAACCGAGCTCGTGGCCGAGTACCTGAAGTTGTGTGGCGCTCGGCAAAGGGGCGTAGTCGTCCACCGGGCGAGGGTATCCCCGCGTCGCCGCGTCTTGACTATGTCAGAGACCCTTCCCATACTGAAGACCAGTATGAGAGGAATGAGCGAGCCGAACACGCCCATCATCATTCCCTAGGGGCCCGCGCCTCCCCTGAGGCGCCGCCCCTGCACCGGACCTCCGCAGACGCGGGGGTCCTTTCTATTGCCGGGGACGACCATGACCAAGACCGCCGAGATCTACGACACCACCCTTCGGGATGGGACCCAGGCCGAAGGCCTGTCCCCGACCGTGGGGGAGAAGCTGCGCGTGGTGCGGCTGCTCGACGAGCTGGGGGTCCATTTCATCGAAGGGGGATGGCCCGGCGCCAACCCCAAGGATGACGAATTCTTCGCCCGGGCGAAACGAGAGCTCGATCTGGAACGGTCGAGACTGGTTGCGTTCGGCTCCACCCGCCGTCCCCGGGGACCGGTGGACCGGGATGCCCAACTCCAGTCCCTTCTCGCCGCAGACACCGATTTCATTTGCATCGTCGGGAAATCTTGGGATCGCCACGTCACGGACGCCCTCAACACCTCTTTGGAGGAGGGCGTGGCCATGGTCGGCGAATCAATTGAGTTCCTCCGGGAGCGGGGAAAGCGCGTCTTCTTCGATGCCGAGCATTTCTTCGACGGCTTCCGGCACAACCGCGAGTACGCCCTCTCCATCGTGGAAACTGCCGCTGGAGCAGGTGCGGAGCGGGTCGTGCTGTGCGACACGAACGGTGGTGCCCTCCCATCCGATATAGCTCCCGCGGTCGAGTCGGTCTCCGGGGTCATCGATACCGCTCTGGGCGTCCATTTTCACAACGATTCGGACTGCGCCGTGGCCAATTCGCTCACGGCCTTGTCTCTGGGCGTCCACCAGGTGCAGGGCTGCATAAACGGTTATGGCGAACGGACCGGTAATGCCGATCTCTGCTCAGTGATCCCCAATCTGAGCCTGAAGTCGGGTGTGGAGACGATTCCGTCGGAATCGCTGGCCCGGCTCTATCCGATCGCCCAGCAGATCGCCGACATCCTCGGCGCCCCGATCGATTCCCGCCGGCCCTACGTCGGCACATCGGCGTTCGCCCACAAGGGCGGGCTGCACACCTCCGGTCTTGCCCGTCTCGAGGGCGCCTACGAGCATGTCAGTCCGAGTGCCGTGGGCAACTCGGCCCGAATGCTGTTCAGCGAGCTCATGGGGCGGACGACGGTTCTCACCGTCGCCGAGGAGAAGGGCTGGGACCTCGACCCCGACCGAGCACAGATGCTGGTCGAAGAGGTCAAACGGCTCGAACATGCCGGCTATCAGTTCGAGGCCGCAGACGGGTCTTTCGAGATGCTGGTGCGCCGGGCCAGGGACGGGCATGAGGACCTGTTCAAGCTCGAGTCGCTCACCGTCAACATCCAGGCCAATGGCGAGGTGACCGCGCGAGCCGACCTCACCCTCACCATGGGAGACCAGAAGGTCGAGGTCTTCGCTGAGGGAGACGGGCCGGTGAACGCCATCGACCAGGCGTTGCGAAGCGCTTTGGGTGACACCTACCCGGAGGTGAAAAGGCTTCGACTCACCGACTACAAGGTCCGCGACCTCGACTCTTCGGATGGCACCGCGGCGCGGGTGCGGGTCCTGATCGAGACGACCAACGGCGAGTCGAGCTGGGGCACGGTTGGTGTCCACCAAAACATCATCGAGGCGTCGTGGCAGGCGCTGAGCGAGGGGATCATGGTCGGACTGCTTCGGGCCGGCGCCTGACCGTCGTCAGCCAGAGACCACGGTCACGGTCCCCCTCATCCCGGAGTGAATGCTGCAGACGTAGCGGTAAACGCCCGTCTCCTCATAGGTGTGGGAAAAGCTCCCTTCGGTCTGGACCTCGCTCCTGAACCCGTCGCCGGAGACATCGTGGGGCATTTCTCCGTCATCCCATACCCAGGTGACGGCGTCCCCCGCTTCGACGGTGACGTGGTCCGAGTCGAACCTCTGGTCCTGAATGGTGATTGTCGGGCTCTGACTGATCGGCGGTGGGGCGGATGGCGTGTCCGCAACGCAGGCTGCGAGAGACACCATCAGGGCGAGCATGGCCGCCCCGGTCACTCCAATGTTGCGTTTCATGGTTTGTTCCATGGCGCAAATTCGACTGCTTGGGGCTCGGTTCATCAATCGGGGACGACCCTGGCCCCACCCCCATGCGTGTCAGGGATGTCCCCGAGCCCCAACTCCGATGGATTTCCGGGGGCCGGTCAGTCGGCGTCCAATAGAAACTCGACCAAAGCATCCAGCTCGGCGGCGGAGACGGGGAGGACGGGCATCTGCTCGCCGTAGTCGTAGACGATGTACGCCTGGGGATCGAGAATCGACTGTCTCACGTATGCCTCGGCGGAGAGTCCTTCCACCCGATCACCGGCACGGTCGGCCAGAGCGGTGAGATCGGGTCCCACGAACCCTTCGCTGGCGACACCGGCCAGGCTGTGACAACCCGTACAGCCCTTGGTGAGGAAGACCGTTTGGCCTTCGGCTGATGAGGCTGTCGTATCCAGGCCAGGTTCCGGGTCGATCGCATAGACCGCCACCGTGGCCCCGACCAGCAGGACCACGATGACGGCAGTTACGACGATGCCTAGGCGATCAGACCGCATCGGGGGCGGTGGCCGCCACCTTCTTCTCCGCCCTGGGTCGGGACCGGATCTCGAATACCAGCAGAACCAGTGCCAGCAGGGTGGCGATGGGCAGACCCACTCGGAGGGAATCCATCAATCCGGCGGGGACTGCGGTCGGGGCTGGGAGGACCGGCAGCGTGCCCAGCGTCTGCACGATCTGATCCCCTGAGACCACTTCCCATCGCCACTCACCGGCCGCGGGGAAGGTCACCTCGGCCGTCCACTGGCCCGGCTCGGAAGAGGTTGCCGGGAACGTCAGGGTCTCCCCACCAGGGCCTTGAAAGCGGAGCGAGGTCGCACCTAAAGGCATCGGCTCCTTGCCATGGGCCAGTATCGAATAGTCGAGCGTGTACGACGTCCCGGCATCGAATTCGGGCGGGAGCTCCGCAAATGTGACCACCGCGACCGAGCCGGCGAGTGCGGCTGAGGCCAGCGAGAGAACGAGCAGGGCGGTGGGAGCGAGTATCCGGATCAAGCGTTTCATGAGACCTCCTCAGGTCGATGTCATCCCTCCATACACCGCACACACGTCGGAGGTTCCATGAGACTCGGGGAACCGAATCGCACCGGCCGGTGTAAGAAGGGCACAAGACGTCGGTGGAGGGCCGCCCACTGAACGAGCAAGACCTGATCCTGAGAGCAAAGAGTGGCGATGTCGCTGCGTTCGAATCGCTGGTGGAGACCCATCAGCAGATCGCACTGCGGGTGGCATTCCTCGTGGTCGCAGACAAGACCGTGGCCGAGGATGTGACCCAGGAGGCCTTTGTCAAGGCCTATCACGCCATGCCCCGATTTCGGGAGGATGGCGTCTTCCGGCCCTGGCTGCTGCGCATCGTCCGCAACGAGGCCCTCAACCAGCGTCGTCGCCATGGCCGTCAGGACCGGCTCAGCCTGCGCCTGGCCAACGACCCCGTCTCGGGAGGTGCGGCCCCATCTCCCGAGACGACGGTCATCACCGCCGTCGAGCGTCAGGCGGTGATCGACGCGGTCAGCACGCTTTCCGACCGATACCGGGACGTCGTCAGCCATCGCTATCTGCTCGGTCTCAGCGAGGCGGAGACTGCGGCGACGCTGGGCATTCCGATCGGGACGGTGAAATCACGAACGGCCCGGGCCCTGGTCCAACTCCAGGGAGCACTCGGAGATCTCAGAGAGGGGCCACGCAATGAGTAGCCGTGTCGAGTCGTTGCTGACCGAGCTTGCCGGTCATATCGAGTGGCCCGAGCACACCGACCAGATGCCGTACGTCCGCCGCCGTTTGGCCACCAGGACCAGCCGGAGGCCGATACGGCGCTGGATCCCGGTGACCGCGGTGGTGCTGGTGCTCGTGGCCTCAATGCTCCTGTTCTCGCCGGACGCCCGCCAGGCAGTGGCGGACTTGCTCGGCGTGGCGGGGATCGAGATCCAATTCGGCCCCGAACCGGCGACAACGGCCGGGGCCGAGCTCGACCTGGGCGAACCTGTGACACTCCAGGAAGCGCAAGAGGCCGTCGACTTCGAGCTCATGGTCCCGGATGATCTCGGCCCACCGGACGGCGTATTCCTCTCCGACCGGCCGTCGTCGGGTCGGGTATCGATGGTGTGGGAGGGCGAAGAGAGGCTCCCCGCCGCCGGCGAGTCGGAGATCGGGCTGGTGTACAGCCAATTCGCTCTGGAGCTCCCCGAAGGTTCGCACTTTGTCAAGAGCGTCATGCCGGACACCTCGGTCCGTGTGGTCGAGGTGAACGGCAGCCTGGGGTTGTGGATCGAGGGTGCGCCACATCTGATCACGTATGAGGATGCGGCGGGCAACCGAGCAGAAGAGGAGATGGCGCTGGCGGGCAATGTGTTGATGTGGGAGTCGGATGGAGTGACTCACCGCATCGAGACGACTGTGGGCCTGCAGGCAACGCTCGTGGTGGCCGGCGCGCTGTCGGCAGCAGGCTGAGGCCAGTTCCTATCAGGCCAGCTGGGCCCTACCTGGCAGTCTGGTTTGAATAGCGGTCAGATCAGTGCGACCATGTAGACGTTCTCCCCACCCGGAACCGAGGTTTTTGCATGGGATCGTTGGTCAAGAAGCGGCGCAAGAAGATGTCGAAGCACAAATACCGCAAGCGTCTGAAGGCGAATCGCCACAAGCGGAAGTGACTTCGTGAAAGGACCGGCACCGGCCGGTCCTTTCTCATTCCCCCCCGAAGGGATACCCCCTCCGGCCCTTCAGGCGACTTTCCCAGACCCCCTCCTGCCCTTCGGGCCACCTCACCCAACGTCGCTTCGCTCCTGGGGGAGGAGACGCTATTGGCCCCGCAGATACTTCTCTATCTCTTCGACCAGACGGTCGCCACGGTCGTCGTCGGCTTCCTGCTCGAGCCGTTCCACGTATTCCTCGAGCTCGGCGTTGCCTTCGATGGCGGCGTCGACGGTCGATAGGAATTGGCGGGAGGCTGAGGCCAGGTCCCCGATGTCGAGCGTGATCCCGCAGAGCTCCGAGGCCTTGATCGCCAGGGCCTCGGTAGCCGGCGGGTATTCCTGGTTGGAGAGATAGTGCGGGACCGCCGCCCATACCGAGATGACATCGATCCCTGCATTGCCCAGCGCGTGGTTGAGCACCCCGAGGATCCCCGTTGGCCCCTCGTAACCAGATGGGAGCAGGCCGTGGATGGTGAGATCGTCGGGCCGGTTGGCTGAGCCGACCAGAGGGACGGGCAGGGTGTGGGCCACCTGGCCGATGAACGCCCCCATCGTCACTGCCCGGGTCACCCCCATCACCTTCATCACCTCGACCACGTCGTTCGTGAACGACTTCCACCGGTAATGGGGCTCCTCGCCGAGCAGGATCACCATCTCCCGTTCCATTCCTCGGGCGACATAAAGCTCGTTTCGGGGCCATGAGATCGAGCGGATTCCGGTGGCATCGAGCTCCACGATGGGCCGCCGCACCTGGAAATCGAAATGATCGTCGGGATCGATGATGGCGAATAGCTCCGCGTCGAGCTTGTCCAGGAACTCTGATACTGCCTGGCTTGCCGACTCGCCTGGCAATACGTACTCGTGAACCAGTTGCGCAGCAACGATGGATTGCTATTCGGTCCGGCGTGCAGTCCGCCGGCGCAGTCCTTGCCGCCGCTCGACGACGGCGGAGCCGGTGAGCCCGACGCCGCGCCCCGCTCCTTGGCGAGACTGCCTTGGCCGAGAGCCGCGGACGCCGCGCTGGCGACGCCGGCGCCCCCGCGCCCGCCTCGTGGCTTTCAGACAGCCCGGCAGCCGTCGGCGGGTCAGCCGGCAAGAGCTGCGCCCGAAGCGAGATGACTCCGGTAGCCAGCGTGACGACAGCGGACAGCGCCGCGATCACGCCCTTCGCCCGGCGGCTGAGCCCTAGCGGGCTGCGTAGCGCCGCGGGCCTCTCATGGGGATGCGTGCGGGTCTCCACGCGATGCCTCAGCGGCGATCCTCGTCGGCCGCGCACGCCTGCAACGGAGTCATGTCAAGCATTGAGCACGACGGCCTTAGCGCGAATACATCCGGGACGGCACATCCATGTCGCCACGAATGCCGTCTCCGCGCGGAAGCGAGAGCGTGCCGCGCGGCACAGCTCCAGCTAGCGTCCGGGGTGTGGAGTTCAGCCCCGAGTTGCGCAATGACGTCCTGGCCGGCGATATCACCCTGTCGGTGCGGCTGTGGAAGCGGCCGCAGGTCAAGGAGGGCGGGCGCTACCGGATTGGCCTCGGTCTGATCGAGGTCGACGCCATCGAGCTTGTCCCGTTCGCGGCGATCACCGAGGCGGACGTCCGGCGAGCCGGCGAGCCGGACCGCGAGACCCTGCGCGACCGCGCCGCGCACGCCGGGCCGATCGACGAGGACACCCTCGTGTACCGGATCGAGCTCCATGCGGTGAGCCCCGAAGACTGAACTTGGCTGGCGTTCGCACTAGCGCTCCAGCTACCGCTGCTCGCGCAATGCGAACCGATGCGCACCCGTTGGCTCACCGAGGCGGAAGACAGATCGCGGTCGCCACGACACTGCGGCGGAGAGCGGCGCGCAAGAGCCCGGCGCAGGAGCTGCGGCCGGAAGACAGTCGCGCTCGCGGACCGCTGACGCGGCCGGTGGCGCCTGGCCGGGCAGAGACGGTCCCCGGGTGGGTGGAACGGGGGGCCGGCGAAGACCGCTTGCAGCGCGTTCTGTAGCGCGCGAGGATCTCCCTTGATCGAGGAGAGGAGACGGTCGTGTACGTCCGGGTGGTGCGGTTCACCGATGTGACAGCGGAGCGGGTGGAGTCGCTCGTCGCAGAGATCGACGAGAGCGGGCCGCCGCCAGGCGTGCCGATCAAGAAGCTTCAGATGATCTTCGACGAAGCGCAGGGGACGGCCGTCGTGCTGCAGTACTTCGACGACGAGGACGACCTGCGGACAGGCGCCGAGGCGTTCGCCGCGATGGATCCGGCCGAGACGCCCGGAACGCGCGCCTCGGTCGACACGGGTGAGCTCACGCTCGAGCGCGCGCAGTAAGCGGGGATCGTCCCGCGGGCGCGGCCAACAGCCGCTCGAGCTCGGCCTCGAGCCCGGCGTCGCCGACCTCGCGGACTCGAGCGGCAGGCCGATGCGCTCGGCCGCCCGCCGCGCCGCGCGCTCGGCCCGCCGGCGTGCGCCGCTGGGCCAGCCACACGACGCGCCGATAGCCGCCGAAGTACGCGTCGCGCAGATCGGGGTGGCGGTCGAGGCCGAGCTCGCGGACGACGGTGTGCTCGAAGGTGCGGGCCAGGAAGTCGGTCAGAAAGTAGGTGCCGGGCTCCTCGGCCCGCGCCGCGGCGGCGACCTCGTCGCGCGCGAAGACGTCGTAGCAGTGCTCGCCGGCGCAGGCGCTCGAGCCCGAGCTCGTCGAGGCCGCCGTAGGTGCCGCAGTCGCCGTAGGCGAGGACGACGTGGTCGTGGCGGTCGCGCAGGTCGCTCGGCCAGCCGCTCGACCTCCTTCTGGGATCCGCTCGGGGCGGTTGTGCAGCAGCGCGGGCACGGGCACGACGTGGACGTCCCAGCCGCGGCGCCGCGCGATCTGGCGGACGTGGATCTGCGAGGGCCCCGCACGCGACGACGGCGGTGCTCATCCCGGGAAGGCGAGCTCGTCGACGAAGCGGTCGTTGAGGTCGGCGCGGCCGGAGAGCTCGACGTAGGCGGACCTCGCGCACGATCGACCGCGCCTCGGCGCGCTCGCGGTGGCTGAGCGTCGACGATCTTCGCCCCCTCGCCGGCCACGTTGCCGGCCGAGACGATGCGCGGCAGCGCGAGCTTGGGCACGAGCCCGATGCGCACCGCGCTGGCGGGGGAGAGGTACGCGCCGAAGCTCCCGGCCAGCAGCACCTGCTGGATGTCCGACGGGCTCGATGCCGTACCTCGCCGAGCAGGATCTTCCAGCCCGTCGCGATCGAGGCCTTGGCGAACTGCAGCTCGCGCACGTCGCGCTGGGAGAGGAAGATCGACTCGGGGGGTCCTCGCCGCGCCAGTGCATGACGAACACGCGCTCCTCGCCGATCTTCGTCAGCCGCGAAGCGAGCGCGGGGGAGGAGGGCGGCCGCGTCCTCGTCGGGAATGAAGCGCCCCGAGTGGTCGAGCAGGCCCGAGGCGCACCAGCTCGGCCACGCAGTCGACGAGGCCCGAGCCGCAGAGGCCGACCGGGCTCGGCGTCGCCGATGACCTGCAGCGCGACGTCGTCGGCGGCGATGCGGATGCCCTCGATCGCGCCTTCCGCCGCGCGCATCCCGCAGCGGATCTGCGCCGCCTCGAACGCGGGCCCCGCGGGCGCCGCGGTGGCGAGCACCTTCTCCTCCGCACCCCAGCGCGATCTCGCTGTTGGTGCCGACGTCGATGAAGAGGCGGATGCGGCGGTCGCGCGTGAGCCCGGTGGCGAGCATCCCGGCGACGATGTCGCCGCCGACGTAGGCGCCGAGCGAGGGGAAGACGAAGGCCGGCGCGCGCGGGTGCACGGCGACGCCGAAGTCGTGCGGCCAGCGTCATCGGAGGTAGCTCGTGCGTGGTGACCGTGAACGGCGCCATCGACAGCGGCTCGGGATCGATCCCGAGGGCGAGGTGCATCATCGTCGCGTTGCCGCAGACGGTGATCTCGTAGACCTGCTCGGGCGCGATGCCCGCCTCCTCGCACACCTCGGTGGCCAGCGCGGCCATCGTCTCCTGCGCGCGCGAGCCGCAACGTGTCGAGCGCGTCGGGGTCCAGCATCGTCGCCGAGATGCGCGAGATGACGTCGCCGCCGAAGGGCTGCTGGGCGTTGAGCAGCGACTGGACGGCGAGCGGCTGGCCGGACTCGAGGTCGAGCAGCGTGGCCACAACCGTGGTGGTGCCGAGGTCGAAGGCGAGCGCGTGGCGGGGCGCCGGTCGTGTCGCCGGGTTCGAGCGTCGATCATCTCCTCGTCGACGATGACCGCGGTGGCCTTGAAGAGCTCGAAGAGCGCAGCACGCCGCCGAGCTTGCGCACGACGTCCAGCGGCAGGTGCGGCTCGAGGTCGTCGATCGCGTCGAGCAGGCGCTGCACGTCGGCGCGCCGGTCCTCCATCGTCGGCTCGTCGAGCTCGACGTAGCGCTTGACCACCGCCGGGCGCAGGATCACGTGGCGCCCGACGCCGACGAGCGCCGCCTTGGGGCCGCGTCTGCAGCGGCGGGACGCTGACCACCAGGTCCTCGCGCGCGGGCGCGCGACAGGCCAGCCGCCAGCCGTCGTGGAGCTCCTGGGGTGCTGAACGCGCGCGGGTCGAGCGGGCTGATCGGCGCCTCGCCGTCGCAGGACCTGGACCTTGCACTTGCAGCGCGTGCGTGGCCGCCGCAGGTCGAGTCGATGGCGATGCCGTTCCAGCTGGCGGCGTCGAAGATCGGCGTGCCGCTG
>CAWILU010000007.1:0-414468 GCA_963837055.1 uncultured Acidobacteriota bacterium
GTCGCCCCATCCCTCGAAGGCGACAAGGGCGACGGGATCCTGGAGGACCGGGCGATCGAGCCATTGCAGGGAGCCCATCGCTCCAACCTACTCCCCGCGCCGGGTTAGACGGTCAGACGTGGATCGGGGCGGAAACGCCTGAGCCGAAGTGCGTTGAGGACCACCGAAACGGAGGACAGCGCCATCGCAGCTGCGGCGATCATGGGGTCGAGCAGCCCAAGCGCGGCAAGCGGGATGGCGGCCGTGTTGTACCCGAATGCCCACACCAGGTTCTGTTTGATCGTGCGCAAGGTAGTTCCTGCAAGTGAGATCGCCACGGGGACCAGACGCGCATCCGGCTTGAGCAGAACCACGTCTCCTGCCTCCACCGCGACGGCGGTGCCGGAGCCCATTGCCATCCCGAGGTCGGCCTGGGTGAGGGCTGGTGCATCGTTCACCCCATCACCCACGAACACAACGGTCTGTCCTCCGGCCTGAAGTCTGGCCACTTGCTCCGCCTTCTCGCCCGGCACCACTTCGGCATACACCGATCCGATCCCGATGTGGGCAGCGATCCTGGCCGCGGTGCGATGGTTGTCCCCCGTGATCATCACCGTCTCGATCTCCCGCTCGGCGAGCACCTCTATCGCTGATGCCGAGCCCTCCCGGATCGTGTCGGTGACGGCGATCACCCCCTTCGCCTCGCCGTCCCATCCCGCCAGGAAGGCGGTCTTCCCCTCGTTCTCTAAGCGCGCCATCGCCTTCATCCACTCGTCGGCGATGGCAAGTCCCCTGTCTGCGACCATCTTCGCCTTCCCCACCACAATGGCCCGTCCCTCGACGACTCCGACCACGCCGAACCCGGCCAGGGTCTCGACCCGCTCCGGAGTAACCAGTTCGATTCCGGCGTCGTCGGCGCCGAGCGCAACGGCCATCCCGATGGGATG
This sequence comes from uncultured Acidobacteriota bacterium, assembly GCA_963837055.1. Lineage (GTDB taxonomy): Bacteria > Actinomycetota > Acidimicrobiia > Spongiisociales > ZC4RG35 > JARDZU01. Next base: position 927 of record CAWILU010000007.1, read on the forward strand.
ACCCGAGGCCGCCTCCACCGAGGCGACGAGACGGAGGAATTCGTGCTCGGGCTCTTGGGTCTCGAGGTCGGTCAGCACCATGATCCCGGTGGTCAGTGTCCCGGTCTTGTCGAACACGGCGGTGTCCACGCCCCCCGCCCTCTCGAACACTTCCGCTCGTTTGAACAAGATGCCCAGCTCGGCTCCCCGACCGCTCCCAACCATGATCGCGGTAGGCGTGGCCAGGCCGAGGGCGCACGGGCAGGCGATGATCAGAACGGCTACCCCCGCCTGAATCGCAGCGGCCACATCGTCTCCGACTGCAAGCCATACGAGGATCGTGGCTACGGCAATGACGATCACGGCCGGGACGAATATGGCCGACACCCGGTCCGCCGTCCGCTGGATCGGCGCCTTCGAGCCCTGTGCCTGTTCGACCATCCGCACGATGCCGGAAAGCACGGTTTCGGCCCCGACCGCGACGGCCCGCGCCTCGATGCGCCCCCGCTGGTTGATCGTCGCGCCAAACACGGTGTCCCCAGGCCCCTTGTCGACCGGCAGCGCTTCTCCAGTGAGCATCGACTCATCTACCGAGGACCTCCCCGACTCGACGACCGCATCGGTCGGGATCTTCTCTCCGGGGAGAATGATCATCAGGTCACCGGGAATGATGTCGTCGATCGGCAGGAGTCTCTCTTCTCCCTCGACCACGACCCGGGCGTCCTTGGCTCCGAGCTCGAGCAGACGGTGCACCGACTCCGAGGCACGACCTTTCGCTCTGGCCTCGAGGGCGCGGCCCAGGGTGATGAGGGTGATGATGACGCCGGCGGTCTCGAAGAAGAGGTGCTCCCCACTGAACAGCGCCCAGATCGAATAGAAGTATGCGGCCAGCGATCCCATCGAGATCAGCGTGTCCATGTTCGCGCTGAAGTGACGGGCCTGACGGAATGCCACCCGATGGAACTGCCAGCCGTACCACAGAACAACCGGTGTGATCAGCGCTCCCTGAACGAGGCGGTTCCACGTTTCGTCGGGGCCGAACATCGAGAGCAACATGGCCGGCAGGGTCAGGGCAGCGGCACCCCAGAACCGACGCCACTGAGCCCTCTCGTCGTCGTGATAGTGCTCGACCATGTCCCGGGGGCGGTCGCCACCGGTGTGCGGCACGATGGCGTAGCCGATCTTGGCCACCGCCGCTTGCAGCTCAGCGACGTCGATGGTGTCGCCCACGCGCACGAGGGCGGAGGCTCCGGCCAGATTGACGCTGGCCGCTTCGACCCCTTCCTGGCGCCCCAGAACCCGCTCGATGCGCACCGCGCAGGTGGCACAGGTCATACCCTCGACGTCGAACAGAATGGTGTCCGTGACCCGAGAGCGCTCGGTGTCAGCCGAATACGACGTAGCCCTGCTCCTCGATGGTCTTCTTGATCGAGTCGATCTCGACTCGAGCGTCGTCATAGTCGACCCGGACTGTGGCGTCGGCGATGGCCACTTCCACCGACTGCACGCCATCGAGGGCAGCAACGGCGCCCTCGATGCTCGATTTGCAGTGGTCGCAGTGGATCTCCGGGGCCTGAAGAAGGACCTCAGTCATGCGCCAAGGCTACTGGCACGTGGTACTTGGCCCTTAGGGAAATACGAAAAACGAGAGCCCCGGTCCAGTGGACCGGGGCTCTTGATCTGACCCGAGACGGGGAGGGGGAGAGGACCTGTCCCGGCCAGAGTCCTCAGGCGTCCTGACCGTCCATGATCTTGCCGCGGACACGGGGGAACCGGACCGGGGCATGAGCATGGCAATACTCCGCTTTGTTGTACTGAGAGAGTTTGGTGGTGCACCCGTTCTTGGCGCAGACTCGGCCCTCGTTGAATCTCTTCGAAGGTCGGGTCATGCCCTTGATGGCTGCCCCTCTGACGATGTCTGTCATTTCAATGGCCCTCCTGGGCCGGTGATGTGTTTCAAGTCTGTTGTTATCTCGTGTGACTGCTCGCTCACTCGGATCCTCTGATCCTCGTGTCACTGCCACTGTGCGAGTCAGCCCCTAAAACGGCAATAAACAACCGCTCAGGAGATTTAGACGTCGGGAAGCCCATCACGGTTCCCTCGATGCCCCAGTCTACCCGCCGCTGCCCCCCGGTCGCCAGACCTGCGTCCGGAGTCGCACCAGTGTTTATCGGCATCCGGTGGTGAGGACCTGAGGTTCACTCGATGCCGAGCTTCCTCAGGAAAGCTGTGTTGTCGGGCTCACGGCCGAGGAACGCAGCGAGCATCTCGTCCGCGTCTACCGATCCGCCCCGCTCCAACACCTCATGGCGGTACGCCATTCCCACTTCGGGGTTGGTCACACCTTCCTCCTCGAAACGCGAGAACATGTCGTCGCCGAACACCTCCGACCACATGTACCCGTAATAGGCCGCGTCATAACCGCCCATCAGATGGCCGAACGATGCCAAGGCGAAAGTGCCCTCATGGAACGGCATGAGACCCAACTTCGCCCCCTCGATGAGTACCAGGTCGAAGTCGATCTCGGTATCCGAGCCGTGCATGGTCTGGTCCCACCACCCGTACTGGAGCTGGCGGAGCTGATGGACGGCGACATTGAGCTGGCGGGCAGCAACGAGTTGGTCGACAAGATGGTCGGGTATGGGCTCGCCGGTCTCGTGGTGGCGGGCAAAGCGTCGGAGGACATCGGCTCGCCACACCCAGTGCTGCATGATCTGGCTTGGCGCCTCGACGAAGTCGCGCTCCACACTGGTGCCGGCAAATCGGGCAAGCTCGGTTCGGCCCAGGTTTTGATGCAGAACGTGCCCGAACTCGTGGAAGAGGGTCTCCACCTCGCCGTGCTGGAGGAGCGATGGTGCCGAGGCAGTTGGCTTGGTGAAGTTGGCCACCATGGCGCAGACCGGGTTCTGGTATGACCCGTCCTCCAGGCGCCGGCTGAGGATCATGGGGAACTCGGCCGCATGCCCGTATTTGCCCTCGCGAGGGAAGAGATCGAGGTAGAAACGCGAGAGCTCTTCCCCACTCGATGCGTCGTGAATGGCGAAGAGTCGGACGTCCGGATGCCAGGCGTCGGCATCGGGCATCTCGCGGAAGTCGAGGCCGAAAGTCTCCTGAACGAGATCGAACATCCCGCCGAGGACGGAGTCCAGCGGGAAATACTCGGCCACCTCGAACGGATCGACGCCGTAGTCGGTGCGGCGCTGTTGGGTGTCGTAGAAACGCCAGTCCCAGGTCTGGATCTGGCTTTCGCCGATGTCCTTTTCGAGTAGCTCGCCCATGACGACGAGATCGGCCTCGCCCTGCTTGGTCAGCGGCGGTCGCAGATCTTCGTAGAAGGCGGCGACCCGCTCTGGATCCTTGGCCATCCTCTCCTCGAGACGATGATGCGCCCAGCTGGGGACCCCGAACTCGCCGGCGATCTGGTGCCTCAGGTCCCGAGCTTCCTCCAGGATCTTGCGGTTGGCTTCGACCGCCTGGGTGTTGAACTTGAAGGACAGCTCTTCTCGAAGGTCCCTGCGTTTGGCGTTCTCGACGAACGGGATGAGGTGGGGGTAGGCGAGGGTCACCTTGAGCTTGCCTGTCGCCTCGTCGGTTTCGAGCGATTCGGCGAAGCTCGGTGGCAGCCCGTCCAGTTCCTCAGGGTCGACGAGGATGTGGTCCTCCCATTCGTCGATGTTCTCCTGGAAGCGGACTCCCAGCTCGACCAGGCGCTGGGTGCGCTCTTTGACCCGGGCCCTGGCCTCGGGAGATAGCTCGTGCCCGGCATGTCGCAGGTCACGAAGGGTGAATTCGACGAACCGGGCTCGTTCCCCTTCCAATGATGCGGCCTCATCGGTGGCGGCGTACTCCTTGACTGCCGCATTGAGATCGTCTCTGAACACCATCTCGACCCCGAAGGTCTCCATCTTCTCCTCGGCGGCCTTCGCCGCGGAGCGCACCTCTTTATCGGGGTGGACGTAGCCCATGAAGGCATAGCGGGCATTGGCCTGGGAGAGGATGTCGGCGATGCGATCCAGTGGGAGCATCGTGTTGTCGAATGTCCGGTCCTCGGTCGGCATCACCAGGTCTTCGAGGACTTGCTGTGCCTGTTCCAGTGCGGCATCCATCCCCTCGGTGATCCCATCGGCGGTCACCTCCGAGAAGCCAAAGTCCAATTTCGTCATAGGGGGCACGCTAGCGAGGGGTCTCGGTCATCCAATCCGGCAACTGCGGACCTCAGGTTCTACGTTTCTCGTATGCAACGAACACCCTCAGGTTCGACCGAGAGTCCGTTTTGGGCCCTCGAGCCTGGACGCCACCATCTCAATCACGGTTCGTTCGGGGCGGTGCCCACCGAGGTCCTGGACCTGCAGATGGCGTGGAAACGGAGGTTCGAAGCGGATCCGACCCGCTTCGTCTTCCGAGAGCTCCAGCCAGCAGTGGATCGTGCCCGTGATGCGGTGGCCGAATTCGTCGGCGCCGACCCGACCGGGATCGTCCCGGTGCGTAACGCCACCAGTGGGGTGGCATCGGTGCTCCGCTCGATCGAGCCGATGCTCCGCCCGGGCGATCAATTGGTGACGACGGCACACGACTACAACGCCGTGCGACAGATCCTCCGCTACACGGCAGATCGAACCGGCGCCGAAGTGGTGGTGGCGCGGGTGCCGTTCCCGATCGACGGGCCGGCCCAAGTCACCGAATCGCTCATGGCGGCGATCACCCCGACGACGCGGCTGGTCGTCATCGATCACGTCACCTCGCCGACGGCCCTGGTGTTCCCGATCGACGACGTCGTCTCCTCCCTCGAGCCTGAGATTCCCGTGCTGGTGGACGGTGCCCATGGCCCGGGTCAGGTCTCCTTGGCGGTCGATGACCTGGGCGCTTCCTGGTACACGGGAAATCTGCACAAGTGGGTCTGCGCCCCAAAGGGAGCGGCATTTCTCCATACGAGAGCAGACCGGATCGGGATGACGGTCCCGGCCGTGATCTCTCACGGATACAACGCCGAAGTCGGGGGCCCGGAGTCCCGTTATCACGCGCTATTCGACTGGCTGGGCACCGATGACTTCAGCGCATGGGCGGTGGTGCCTGACGTGCTCGAACTGGTTGGAGGGCTGGAATCCAGTGGTTGGGACGGCGTGATGAAGCGCAATCACGATCTGGCGCTCGAGGGGCGTCGACTCGTGTCCGAAGCGGTCGGGATCGGTTTGCCCGCGCCGGACGAGATGATTGGCGCGATGGCCTCGGTTGTGCTCCCCGACGCGCTCGGGACCGACCCGGGGGGCGATCTGTCGCCGCTCATGGACCCCTTGTTCGACGATGGCTTCTCGTCGCTGGTGATGAACTGGCCAATATGGCCCCGGCAGCTTCTTCGGCTCTCCGCCCATCTCCACAACACCACAGAGGACTACCGCTCCTTGGCCGAGCGATTGCGAAGCTGAGGCGTCCGGCCTCAGAACCTCGGTGGCGGGGCGAACAGGGCCTCGGCCTGGTCGGGGGAGAGGCGTTCGGTGGGGTTGAAGCCGGGCCGATCGATCGCAGCGGCGATGCCGATGGCCGGGTCGGGTAGCTCGACCGGGGAGTCGCTGCCGCCGATCACCGTCACCCCGGCATCGAGGAGCGAGCGGAATGGGTACACCCTGCTCATGCGCTCGTCTCCGAGGCGCCGGGCAAGCCAATCGGATTCGGAGGAGAGGAAGGCCGGTTGGACCGAGGCGGTGACTCCGAGCCGGGCGATTCGCTCGATGGCGGCATCGGTCAGGAGCGAGGCGTGCTCGACGCGAAGACGCTCGGGGTCGGCGCCCATCTCGATCAACTCCTCGAATATCTCCAGCACCGAATCGTTGGCCCGATCGCCGATGGCATGGATGGCGACGGACCCACCGAGCATCATCGAGGCGCGGGCCATGGTCCTGGCCTGCTCCGGGTCGAGTCGATCCGTTCCCCTGGTGTCGGGGCGATCGCGTGAATGGCTCGTGCATCGCGGCGGTATGACCGCCGAAGCTCCCATCAGCGAAATACTTCCAGCCGAGAAAGCGGATCCGGCCCTCGGTCTGGCGGATCTTCTCGGCCGCTTCCGCCAGTTGCTGGGCGTCTGGTGCAATCACCAGCACATCGACGTCGATCGGCAAAGCTGGCGCCAAACGGCAGAGGGCATCGAGCTCATCGCGGACCCCACACCAGATCGGCTCGCCCACCGAGACGATCCCGGTCACCGAGCCGATGCCCATCTTGGTGAGCTCGCCGAGGGCCCGAAGGATTGCAGAGTCTGGTGGGCCTTCGACCAACGGGGCGAGCGCTGATGTGACTTCCTGGATCGCCGTCTCCCGGAGGATCCCGTTGGGCCGGCCAGACGGGTCGCGGTCGAATGATCCGCCACCGGGGTCGGCGGTCTGGGTGTCGATCCCGGCCAAGGCGAGTGCGGCGCTGTTCGCCACCGCGATGTGACCGCAGTAGCGGTACAGCACCACCGGCCGGTCCCCGGTGACGTCGTCGAGATCGACCCGGGTGGGCAGCCGACCCTCGGCCAGTCCTTCGTCATTGAGACGCTGCCCGATGACCGGGCCCTCGACCCGGTCGGCGAACTCGGAGACCCGGGTCATCACGTCGCCGATGTCGGTGGCGTCCATCAGCTCGAGACCGGTGATCATGGCGGCGTACCCGAGCGGATGGAAATGGTGGTCGTGGTACATCAGAGCAATGACGGTAACGATTGCGTCATCTCAGATGACCGTGATGAGGGCGTCATCTGAGATGACGCGGCATCGAATCGTCGATGATCTGGCGCAGCTCCTCGTGGATCTTGCCGTTGGTGACCACGAAGGCGGACGGGGCCAGCTCGTTGACCGATCCGCTGCTGTCGGTGGCGGTGCCACCGGCCTCGGTGACCAGGAGCACCGCAGCAGCCGCGTCCCATGGCTTCACTCCGGCCGGACCGCCGTGCTCCCAGTACCCGTCGAACCGGCCGCACGCCACCCAGGCCATGTCGAGGGCGGCGGCACCCATGCGCCTGGTCCCCCGAGACCGGATCATCACCTGTTCCATCACGTCGAGATATGCCCTGGCGTGCTCCTGTCGGTCATAGGGGAAGCCGGTGACGATCAGTGAGTCCTGCAGCGTCGCAGTCTCGGAGACATGGATGGGCCGGCCGTTGGATCGGGCACCCTCGCCGTTGCTGGCGACGAATTCCTCGTTTCGGGCGACGTCGATGACCACTCCCACCAGGGGCTTCCCATCGTCCCAGAGCGCGACGGACACCGCAATCTGCGGGATCCGGTTGACGAAATTGACCGTGCCGTCGAGCGGGTCGATGATCCAAACCCGGGGCCCCCGCCAATCCGCCCCACCACCCTCCTCGGCGAGGATGCCGTCCTCGGGGAAATGGGAGGCGATCACCGACGTGATGGCGTCTTCGGCTTCCCGGTCCACGTCGGTGACCGGGTCCACGACGCCCTTCATCTCGGTGACGAACTCCTCATCGAAGCCACGGCGGACGATCGCCGCGCCCGCTCGCGCCGCCCGAACCGCAACCCAAACGTCACCTTCCCACATCGGGCCAGGATACGGGCCGCGACCCGCGTTCCCAATGCGGGGGCTGAAAGTGGCATGCCCTCCACAAAGAACCGGCCAGGCATACCCTCCCGCCGGTGATCGGTGGTCTTCTCGTATTCGCCGGAGCCGTCATCTCGGCTCTCGCCTTCCCCCGGATCGGGCCGGGGTGGCTGATTTTGCCCGGCATCGCCTTGTTCCTGGCCGGGCTGCGGATGGCGGGGAGCCGCGCTCAGGGCCTTCTCTACGGCGCCCTCTACGGACTCACTTTCTTCGGCGGTCTGATCTGGTGGCTATCCGAGTTGGGTCTGATCGCGGTGATCCCATTGGTGATAGAGCAGGCCACCTTCTTGGCCGTTTACGGATGGTGGCTGGCCCGGTACCACGACCGGTCAGCCGGTACTTGGTTCTTGTTGGCGGTCGGTGGCTGGGCCCTGATGGAGCTGATCCGTTACCGCTTCCCGGTGGGAGGCTTCGAATGGGGTGCAGCGGGATACGCCCTTTCCGACCAGGCCTGGGCCCGAGCCTTTGCTCCCAGTTACGGGACCACGGGCGTCACGATGATGGCCGCCGTGGGGGCTGCCGGAGTGGTCAGTCTGTTTCGGAGACCACGCAACTGGTGGGTCTTGGTCCCGATTCCCGTTTTGGTGGTCGCCTCGTGGATCCCGTGGATCGAAAGAGCGTCGTACGTGCTCGAAGGGCAGAGGGTGGCCATCGTCCAGGGCTCCACCCCCTGCCCCTTCGAGCACTGCCCCCCCGACGAGCGGCTCCGCACGTTCGAGCAGCATCTCGAGCTGACCAAGCAGATCGAGCCGGGGTCAGTGTTCCTCGTGGTCTGGTCGGAGGGGTCGACCGGCTCGTTCAATGCCGACCCGGTGCAGAACCCCGAGATCGGCGCGGCCATCGCTGCGGAAGCGCGTCGGATCGGCGCTTGGTTTCTAGTGGGATCCGATCGTCCGATCAGCGATACCCACTGGGTCAACGCCAACGTCATGTTCGACCCGGAAGGCGAGATCGTTGGCGAGTACCGGAAGCAGCACGCCGTGCCTTTCGGGGAGTACATCCCGTGGCGGCCGTTGTTCGAATGGATCCCCGATCTCGACCAGGTGCCCCGGGACATGATCCCGGGTGAGGGCCCCGTGGTCTTCGATCTCGGTGAGGGCATCAGGCTCGGCTCGGTGATCTCTTTCGAAGGCGGTTTCGCTCGCTATCCACGCCAGCATGTCGTGGCGGGGGCCAATTTGATCGTGGTGGCGACCAACGAGGGGTCGTATGGAGTCACTCCTGGGTCGGACCAGTTCATCGGGATGACCCGGATGCGCGCCGCCGAATTGGAGATGGACGTGATCCATGCCGCCGTAACCGGGAAATCGACGGTGATCTGGGCCGATGGATCATTGCAGGACGTATCCGGGCTGGGCACCCAGGAGATCATCTATGGGGGAGTTTCAGGCCACCCGGACGCGTCGCTGTACGCCCGGACCGGTGACGTGGTCATGATCGGCGCCGCCCTGATCGGGCTGGTCACCTGGTGGCGAGCTCGGCGCCCGCTGGTAGTTTCCTCCCCCGAAATCGACGAAGAGGAGTGAGCCCGATGTCCCAGGCGCTGGAGAACCTGCTCTCCGAAGACCGGAAGTTCGAGCCCGCTCCCGAGTTCGCCGCACAGGCCAACGCCAGGCCCGGCATCCACGAGCAGGCCACCGCCGACTACCTCGCCTACTGGCATGAGCAGGCGCTGAGCCGGATCACCTGGCACAAAGAGCCCACCCAGACCCTCGACGATTCCAACCCGCCCTTCTTCAAGTGGTTCGCTGACGGCGAGCTCAACATCTCGTTCAACTGCCTCGATCGCCACCTCGAAGAGCACGGCGATCAGGTGGCCTATCACTGGGTCGGTGAGCCTGGCGACATCCGGACGCTGACCTATCGGGACCTCCACGGCGAGGTGTGCCGGTTCGCCAACGGCCTGCTCAGCCTCGGCGTGGCCAGAGGCGACCGAGTGGCCATCTACCTGGGCATGGTGCCCGAGCTCCCCGTCGCGATGCTGGCCTGCGCCCGTCTCGGCCTCGTCCACTCGGTGGTGTTCGGTGGGTTCTCCTCCGACGCCCTCTCCAGCCGCATCCTCGACGCCGACGCCAGGGTGGTCATCACCCAGGACGGCGCATGGCGGGCGGGCAATGTCGTCCAGTTGAAGGCCAATGCAGATGTGGCTCTGGCCAATACGCCCGACGTCGAGCACGTCGTCGTCCTGAAGAGAACAAACCATGGCGTGGAGATGACCGAAGGACGTGACATATGGTGGGACGACCTGGTGGAAGGCCAGTCCGACGAGTGCGAGGCGGTGGTGCTTGGTGCCGAGGACCCGCTCTACATCCTCTACACCTCGGGCACCACCGGGCGCCCCAAGGGAATCGTTCACACCCAGGGCGGCTATCTGACCGGGATCGTGACCACTCACCACGCCGTGTTCGACCTCAAACCAGACACCGACGTGTACTGGTGCGGCGCCGATATCGGCTGGGTGACGGGCCACTCCTACATCGTCTACGGCCCGCTATCCAACCGGACGACCAGCGTGATGTACGAGGGAGCGCCCAACTTCCCCGATCTCGACCGGTTGTGGGAGATCATCGAGGAATACGGGGTCACGATCTTCTATACCGCTCCTACCGCGATCCGGACCTTCATGAAGTGGGGCGACCAACACGTGGCCAAGCACGATCTGAGCTCGCTGCGCCTCATCGGCACCGTGGGTGAGCCGATCAACCCCGAGGCATGGATCTGGTACCAGCAGACCATCGGCGGCGGGCGTTGCCCGGTGGTCGACACCTGGTGGCAGACCGAGACCGGGGCGATCATGATCAGCCCCCTCCCCGGTGTGGTGGCGACCAAGCCGGGTTCCGCCACGATCCCTTTCCCCGGAATCTTCGCCGACGTGGTCGACGAGGCAGGCGAATCGGTCCCACTCGGAGGCGGGGGCTATCTCGTCCTCACCCGGCCCTGGCCGGCCATGGCCCGCACCATCTATGGGGACGATCAGCGGTACGAAGACACCTATTGGTCGAGATTCCCGGGCCGCTACTTCCCCGGGGACGGGGCGAAGCGGGACGAGGACGGGTACTTCTGGCTGCTGGGTCGGGTCGACGACATCATGCTGGTGTCGGGTCACAACATCTCGACTACCGAGGTCGAGTCGGCCCTCGTCTCCCACGTGTCGGTGGCAGAGGCGGCTGTCGTGGGTCGAAAGGACGAGATAACCGGTCAGGCCATCGCCGCCTTTGTGACGCTCCGCGCCGGGGTCGAGGGAAACGAGGAATTGCTACAGGAGTTGAGGGACCATGTGGCGCACACCCTGGGCCCGATCGCCAAGCCCAAGTCCATCGTCTTCACCGATGATCTCCCGAAGACACGGTCGGGCAAGATCATGCGTCGCCTGCTCCAAGACATCTCCGAACAACGTCAGCTCGGGGATGTGACGACCCTGGCCAACGAGACTGTCGTTCAGGAGATCGCCGCAAAGGCCGCGGCCACCGCCGAGGATTAGTTGCCGCTCAGGCGAGGATCACCACTCCGAACCAGAGGGCGGCGATGAGCAGGCCGGTGGCGAGCTCGATTCCGATCGAGGTGGCGACCGCGCCGAGACTGCTCTTGGTGGCCGGCCACGCCTGAGCCGCCCCCACCCTGATCCTCTCGCTCACGTAGATGGTGAGGATGAAGCCGATCGGGGCTCCCACCACCGGGATGACAAAGAGGCCGACGATGGCCACGGCTGTGGCGAGGAGAAGGGTCCGATTGGGGATGCCGACCTCGTTGAGCTGTCGCTTCGGGATGGAGTATTTGATGAATGTCCCGATCCCGGCGAGGACCAGGGCAGTTATGGCGACCCCCCAGGCCACGGGGCTCCCCACCACCAGAGCCCAGACGAAGATGGCCAGGACCTCCATCAACAGACCGGGGAGGATGGGGACGATGATCCCGAAGAGCGAGGCGATGATGATCAGGCCAATGGCCAGCTCGCCCAGCTCATCCATCTGCGGATCGTAGGCGGGGCCATTGCCACCCCGCCGTGGTCATCCTGTCGCGAGGGCTGCGACCGCGGCAGAGGCCCCTTGCAGAAGTGGCTCTCCGTGGCCGAAAAGAGCGATCTCGTAGGTGAAGCCGCCGAGCTTGCTCACCGACTCGAGCGCGGAAGTCATGTCCTCGCTGAAAGCAGGATCCGGGGGGCTGACTCCACTGTTCCCCCCGCTGAGCGCGTCGCCCGTCACCAGGATCCCAGCCGTGGCATCGAGCACGCAGATGTGCCCGGCGGTGTGGCCCGGGGTGTCGACGATCTCGAGCCCAAACACACTGTCACCGTCTCCGACCGGCTGGGGAGGCGTGGCGGCGGTGATCTGGGGTATGTCCGCCGCCCCGGCGTATACCGCTGCCCCAGGCCCCAGCTCCATGATCTCGTTGATGCTGCCGGCATGGTCGGGGTGCTTGTGGGTGAGGATGACATGGCCGACCGAGTCCCAGCCCAGACCGACCTCCGAGAGAGCGGCCTCGATGGGAGCGGCGCTGCCTTCGACGCCGGTGTCGACCAGGGCAGCCTCGCCGGCCCGGTACAGGATGTATGCAGAGACGAAGTCGAGGTTGACGCGGTGGAAGGTGGTGGCGACCGGGGTGGTGGTGGCCGCGGGCGTGGTGGTGGTGCTTCCGGGCTGCACCCCGGCGGAATCGGTGGTGGCTGGTCCGGTGCTGGTGGTTGGGGCTGTCGCCGTGGTGGTGGCATCGGCGCCACCTTCGGAACACGCGGCGGTCCCGAAAACGACGATGGCCAGGCCGGCCTTGCCCATCTCGGCGATCGCCATACGACGATTGATCAGGCGGTGAGGGGTCATGTGCCCTTCCCGATCGGGGACATGAGCCAAACTACCCGGGTCGAGGAGGTGTGTAGCTTCCCGCCATGGTTACCAAGATCACCCTGGCGGAGACCGACCTCCCCACGCACTGGTACAACATCGTCCCCGACCTTCCGGTGCCCCCGCCGCCGGTGCTCCATCCCGGCACTCATCAACCGGTCGGCCCCGACGATCTTGCGCCGCTGTTTCCCATGGACCTGATCCTCCAGGAGGTGAGTGCCGATCGCTTCATCGAGATCCCCGAGGAGATACGGGAGGTCTACCGACTGTGGCGGCCCACGCCGATGTACCGAGCCCACAATCTCGAGAAGCTGATCGGGGGCCCGGCCCGGATCTATTACAAGTACGAGGGGGTGAGCCCGGCAGGCTCCCACAAGCCGAACACCGCCGTCGCCCAGGCCTACTACAACGCCAAGGCAGGGGTGAAGAAGCTGTCTACCGAGACCGGGGCAGGTCAGTGGGGCTCGGCCCTCTCCTTCGCCTGCGCCCTGTTCGGGCTCGAGTGCGAGGTGTTCATGGTCCGCTCCTCCTACGACCAGAAGCCCTATCGGAAGGCGATGATCGAGACCTGGGGCGCCACTGTCCATTCGTCTCCATCGGAGTTGACCCAGGCGGGCCGGTCGATCCTCGAAGCCGATCCCGACACCCCGGGCAGTCTTGGCATCGCCATCTCCGAGGCGGTCGAGGTGGCTGCTACCGATGACGACACCAAGTACTCGCTCGGATCGGTGCTCAACCACGTGCTCATGCACCAGACCGTGATCGGGGAGGAGGCTCTCAAGCAGCTGGCCTTGGTCGAGGAAACCCCCGATGTGATCATCGGGTGCGCTGGGGGAGGGTCCAACTTCGCCGGCTTCAGCTTCCCGTTCGTCAGAGAGAAGCTCGCGGGGAAGATGGACCCCGTCATCCGGGCCGTCGAGCCGGCGGCGGCTCCGTCGCTGACCCGCGGGAGCTACCAGTTCGATTTCGGTGACACGGTGGGGATGACCCCTCTGGTCAAGATGCACACCCTGGGCCACGATTTCGTGCCAGACCCGATCCACGCCGGAGGGCTCCGCTACCACGGGATGGCGCCGCTCGTCTCACTGCTCAAGGACCAGGGGATCATCGAGGCCGAGTCGATGCATCAGACCGAGACCTTTCGCCGGGCAATCCAGTTTGCCCGCGCCGAGGGGATCATCCCGGGACCGGAGCCAACCCATGCGGTGGCTTCTGCGATGATCGAGGCGGAGCAGGCCAGGGAGGCCGGTGAGGAGAGGGTGATCGTGTTCAATCTCTCCGGTCACGGCCACTTCGACATGGCTGCCTATCAGGAGTACCTCGGCGGCACCCTGACCGACTACGAATACCCGGCAGAGCGAATCGCGGCGGCCATGGAGCGCGTCCCGGTGGTCGCCGGCTGAAGCCGCGTACCTGAGAAAGAGGAGAGAGATGGCCCGATTGTCTGACATGTCCGGAGAAGAGCTGCAACAGGTGCTCGATGTCCTCTCCGGGGCCGATAGCGTCGAATTGAAGCTCACCTTGGTCGAGACGAAGAGAGCCGGGGTGGCAAAAGCGCTCGGGATCGACCCTCTCGACGCCCGGCTGCGACAGGTGTTCTTCCTGGACACAAAAGACCTTGCCCTAAACGAGGCGGGTGTGGTGGTTCGGGCCCGGCGCCGTCAGGGCGAGAAGGGCGACACCGTGGTCAAGATCCGCCCGGTCGACCCCGCTGAGCTGTCCGACAAGCTTCGCGCCGACAAGAGGTTCGGTGTGGAGGTTGACGCCATGCCCGGCGGCTATGTCTGCTCGGCGTCATACAAAGGCTCGGCCGACAATGAAGAGATCAAGCAGGTTGCCTTGGGTGAACGCCCGGCACGCAAGCTGTTCTCCAAGCGTCAGCGCGCGTTCTTCGCGGAGCACGCGGCGAATGGTCCTGCTCTCGAGGATCTCGAGGTGCTGGGACCGATACCCACTTTGAGGGTCAAGTTCCAGTCGAAAGGGTTCAAGCACCCGATAGTGGGCGAGCTGTGGCTCTACCCCGACGGGTCGCAGGTTGTCGAGTTGTCCACCAAGACATCACCGACCGAGGCCTTCCAGACTGCGGTGGAATGGCGGGCATTCCTCGAGAGCAAAGGCGTCGACGTGTCCGGAGAGCAGCAGACCAAGACCAAAACCGCGTTGGAGTTCTTCACCCAGTAGGTCACCCGCCGGCGCGGGTGAAGTGCTGATAGTCCTTGGGGAACGACCACGCCCCACCCCACACCCATCCCCGGTGGGCGAAGGTCTCGACGACAAAGTCCCCCTCGTGAATCATCCCCGGAGCGTCTTGCTCGCGGTCGACATAAGGGGCACCCTCCGGCGGCAAGACCGTGTCGCGTCTCACGTAAGGGTTCACGAGCGGGTTCACGTCGATGGCGGTGCCATATGAATGGTCGGACCAGGATGAGCCACCGGTCACCGGCCTGCAGTTGAAGCCGCTGGTGTTGTTGGCCGACATGCTGGCGTTGTCGTCCCCGTCGTACGCGTCCACCGGCTCCATCCTCTCGATGGGAAACCCCGCCTCGAAGAGATCAGACATGATGGCGACGACTTCCTCGGCCACGTCTGCCGCGACGATCAGTCGGCCGATGTGTGTCTCGCCTTGATAACCCCAGTGGCTGACGTCCACTGCGCGGAGAGACTCCACGGGCAGCGGACACCCCGGTCGCCACGAGGCGTGGAGCTCCTCGGCGGAGACCTCGACGATGGCAGATGCGAACACCGGTGCCGCCAACTGGCTCGTGGTACTCGCTTGTGAAGACGGGGTCACAGGGATGGTGGTGGTTGACGTGGTGGTCTGTTGAGTCGTCGACACGCTTTCTGGTGCCGTCGAGTTCGATCCAGTGTTGATGGTGGGGGCGGAGGCCTCGCCATTCCCCGGTGCCGGATCCGGTCGCAGGATCACGAACAGCAGCACTCCCAAGGCAGTGATGCCCACCAGCAGGAGAAGCCGCTGAATCTTCAGCGGTCCTTGCCCTCCCAGCTGCTCAGACCCTCGTCGATGAGGTCGAGGGCCCAATCGAGCTCCTCTCGAGTCGTGATCAGGGGCGGGATGAAGCGAATCACGTTGGCGTCGGGACCACAATTGATGACGATCAGCTCACGATCGAAGGCGTACTTCTCCACATGGGTAAAGGCCTCGGCGTCAGGTGTTCGGCTCTCGCGATCGGTCACCAACTCGACGCCGATCATCAGGCCCAGGCCGCGCACATCTCCGATCGTGGGGTGGCGATCCGCCATCTCGTTGAATCGCTCGAATGCGCGCTTCGAAAGCTCGCGGGCGTGTGGGAGCAGGCCCTCCAACGTGTCGATAACCGCTACCGAGGCTGCGGTGGACACCGGGTTGCCGCCGTATGTGGTGCCATGAGCGCCCCTCGGCCATTTGTCGATGGTCTCCCGCGAGGCACCGAAAGCGGAGAGAGGGAGGCCGTTGGCGATCCCCTTGCCCATCGCCATGATGTCGGGCTTGGCGTCGTAATGATCGGAGGCGAACCATTCCGCAGTGCGTCCAAAGCCCGATTGCACCTCGTCGTACAACAGCTTGATCCCGTGCTCATCGGACATCTCCCGCAACGCGTCGAGGAAGGGAGGTGGAGCCGGGTAGTAGCCCCCCTCACCCTGGACGGGCTCGATCAGGAAGCACGCGATGTTCTGGGGCGTGACCACGTGCTTGAACATCATCCGTAGCTCGCTCAGGGACATCGCGGTGGCCTCGTCCTCGGTCATGCCCCATCGGTAGGGATGGGGGTAAGGCGTCACGAACACCGAGCCCAGCACCGGGTGGTAACCGTCCCGGTATCGAGCATTCGAAGTGGTGTAGGTCACCGAGCCCATGGTGCGACCGTGAAACGCTCCCCGAAACACGATCACACCCTGTCGGCCGGTGGTGTGTTTGGCGAGCTTGACCGCCGCTTCGACGGCCTCCGCCCCCGAATTGGCGAAGCTGAACTTCTCGATGCCGGGAGGGGTGATCGCCCGCAGCCGTTCTGCGGCTTCGACGATCGAGTCGTAGCGGACGATGCAGCCGGAGTGGACCAGGTTGTCGAGTTGGCGGTGTGCGGCTTCGAGGACCGCCGGGTGGTTGTGCCCGAGGTTGGTGACCGCCGTCCCGCAGGCGAAGTCGGCCCAGCGTCTGCCGTCCACATCGGTGATCCAGATGCCCTCAGCCCGGGCCGCGCGAATCTCCGTGTCGAAATGGAGCACCGGAGCAAGCACGTCGTTGTGTCTGGTGAGGAAATCGGGCATCCCGGGATGCTACCGGCTCCCCATCGGCCATAGAAGGGGCCAAACCGAACGGTATCTAGTTAGCGGTACTTGATGGCCAGGTAGATGCCCATCACGCCGTCGATCAGCAGGAGGACGGCGAAGAAGGTGATGAGGAGCTCGGTGGAGAACTGGGCGTTGAGAAGGATCAGGACGCCGATCAGGATGCTCACTGCTCCGAAGACGAAGGCGCCGACACCACCACCCCGGAAGGACCCGAAGATCGCGGTCACCCCGACCAGGATCCCGATGATGCCGAGGATGACCCCGATCACACCTTGAAAGACGTCCGCAGCCTCGCCCGGGTTGGTCAGCACCAGGAAGCCGGCGACGACACCGAGCACGCCGATGGCCAGTTTCCACCCGACATCAGTGCGGTCCACGAAGACCGAGAACAACAGGAAGGCGCCCTGGATCAGCCACCACAGCCCCAGCACCACCATGAGCAGGGCCAGGGCCTCCTCCTGACGGACGAGGAGGATGATCCCGAAAATGAGGGCGGCAACGCCTCCGAGCAGAAAGGCGTAGTTGATGGTCCGGTCGGTTGGGCCTGTCACCGTCTCCATTGGTGCTCCTGTTGCTGGGCGACGTGCCACACGCTACTCAGAACGGGACCGGCCGCGATGGCAAGAGAAGAGGCGAGAGCAACCGGTAGGTTCCCGCTTCATGTCTGTCATCGGCAGCACCCGGGTCGTGCTCGGCGGCGAGGTGAGGCCCGCTTCGGTTCGCATCGAAGCGGGTCAGATCGTCGACATCGGCGAAGGGGTACGCGATGTCGACTTCGGCGACCTTGTGGTCATGCCGGGACTGGTCGATTCCCACGTTCACGTCAATGAGCCGGGGCGGACCGATTGGGAGGGATTCCGCACCGCGACCAGGGCGGCAGCGGCCGGAGGGGCCACCACCATCGTCGACATGCCGCTCAATTCCATCCCTCCGACGGTGTCCGTCGAGGCCTTGGCCGCGAAGCGGTCCGCCGCCGAAGCGAAACTGACGGTCGACATCGGCTTCTGGGGTGGCCTGATCCCCGGTTCCGAGGATCAGCTCGCTCCGCTCGTGACCGAGGGCGTTTGTGGTTTCAAGTCCTTTCTCGTCGACTCGGGTGTGGAGGAGTTCCCTCCAGTGAGCCTCGATCGGCTCGGTGCTGCCTTGCCGACGATGCGAGACCTGGGTGTCCCCGCCTTGCTCCACGCCGAGGACCCGGCCCAGATCGTCGGAATCACCGGTGATCCGACCGACTACCAGTCGTATCTCCGCACCCGCCCGGTCATCGGCGAGGCGGCCGCGGTGGGCGAGGTCGCTCGTCTCGCCACCGGGACCGGGGCCAGGGTCCACGTCCTCCATATCTCCTCGGCCGATGCAGTCGCGGCCCTCGCGGAGGGGCCTTCCACGCTGAGCGGCGAGACCTGCCCCCACTATCTGACCTTCTGCGCCGAGGAGATCGAGCCCGGTGCGACCCCCTTCAAGTGCGCCCCTCCGATCAGGTCCGCCGAACATCGCGACGCATTGTGGACCGGTCTGATCGATGGAGATCTGAGCATGGTCGTCTCCGATCACTCGCCTGCGCCGGCCTCAGTGAAATGGCTGAAGGATGGCGACTTCGGTCGGGCCTGGGGTGGGATCGGTTCTCTCCAGCTCCGGCTTCCGGCCACCTGGACCGGGGCGGCGGAACGAGGCGTCGATTTCCCACTTCTCTCCGCCTGGCTGGCGACGGAGCCGGCCCTTCTCGCCGGGCTCAGCCACCGCAAGGGATCGATCGCGGTCGGGATGGACGCCGATCTGGTCGTCTGGGATCCGGATGGCGTCACCCAGGTCCGAGGCAGCGGGTTGGAGCATCGTCACCCGATCACTCCCTACGAGGGCATGACGCTGCGTGGTGCGGTGGCGACGACGATCCTGCGGGGCGTGAGCGTGTTCGACGGAACGTCGATCGGTCCCGTCGGTGGCAGGATGTTGAGGCGCGATGACCGATCTGAACTCTGAGGCGGTTGGTGGGCGAATCGTCGCCTGCAACGACGAGTTCTTTGCCGCGGCAGCGAACCTCTTGCAGACCACCGACCCGGTGTGGAGGGAAGGGGTCTACACCGATAGCGGCAAGTGGATGGATGGATGGGAGACCCGACGGCGGAGGGAGCAGGGACACGATTGGTGCGTCATCGCACTGGGCGTCCCGGGTCGGATTCGAACCGTGACAGTCGACACGTCCTATTTCACCGGCAACTACCCCGAGTCGTTCTCGTTGGAGGCCTGTGGGGTTGGTGCAGACGATCGGCTCGAGGGAGTGGATTGGACTGAGATCATCCCCGAGACCGGCCTGTCGGGGGATTCGGTGGCGGATTTCGAGGTCGAGGATCCGCACCGGGTGACCCATCTCAGACTGAATATCTTCCCCGATGGGGGAATCGCCCGTTTGCGGGTGGACGGCAATCCGATACCTGGGATGGCCGAGGTTTGCCCCGACGAAGGGGGTACCGACTTGGCTTCGTCCCTGGTCGGTGGCGAGGCCCTAGAGGCCTCCGACACGCACTACTCGCAGCCGTCGAATCTCCTCCGGCCAACCGACCCGGGCGGGATGTGGGATGGATGGGAGACCAAACGAAGGCGGGGCCCTGGCAACGACTGGGCGGTCTTCCGGCTCGGGCTCCCCGGCTTGGTGGAGGCACTCGAAGTCGATACCCGGTACTTCAGGGGTAATGCCCCTGGCTGGGTCTCGGTTTCTGGTCTCAGGTGATGGCAAGACCTGGAAGGAGGTGGTCGACCGAGCCGAGGTGAAGCCAGACGCGGTCAATTCGGTCCCCCTCGAGCGCCCTCGAGAGGCCGGCTTGGTGCGTCTCGACATCCATCCCGACGGCGGGGTGGCACGTTTCCGTGTCCGCGGCCGCCCCGATCCCGAGGGCGCGTCACGTCTGCGATTGGTCTATCTGAATTCGCTCTTCGATGAGGAGACGACACGGTTCTTTCACACGGCCTGTGCCTCGGCTGCCTGGGTGGAGCGAATGGTCGCGGGCCGGGTCTATGCCGATGTCGACGCGCTGTTGGCGGAGGCCACGAGAGCATTCGATGACCTGGGCGAAGGGGACTGGCTCGAGGCGTTCGCCGGGCATCCTCGTATCGGCGAGCGAGGGGACCGGCTCACTGATCGCGAGCAGAGCGGCGCGGCCGACGCCGACGCTTCGACTCTGGCCGCGTTGGCTGAGGCCAACCGGGCGTACGAGCACCGACACGGCTTCACCTACATCGTCTACGCCTCCGGAAAGACGGCAACGGAGATGCTCGAAATCGCCAGGGCTCGCCTCGGAAACAGCCGGGAGGAGGAGATCGCCAACGCTGCCCGGGAGCAGAGAGCCATCACGGAGACCAGACTGCGCCACATGCTCTGTCTCGGAGACCAGCGGTGACGGGTCTCAGCACACACGTCCTCGACACCTCCTCGGGCCGGCCTGCCGCCGGAGTCACGGTGACCCTCGAGCGCTCCTCTGACGGCAGGTGGCAGCACGTCAATGAGGGCACGACCGACGCCGATGGCCGGGTTGCCGCTCTCGGGGTGGCCCTTGGCTCGGGGATCTACCGGCTCGTGTTCGCCACGGGAGACGCCGGGAACCCCTTCTTCCCGGAGGTACACGTCGTCGTCGACATCGACGAGTCCCGGGAGCACTACCACGTGCCGCTTCTGCTCAGCGACTACGGGTACACCACGTATCGGGGGAGCTGAGGTGGCTCGGCTCGGCGAGAACCGATGGGGCAAGTCGGATGTCAGGGTCTCGAAGATCCATCGGTCGGAATCAGGAGACGACTTCTCGGACCTGAGCGTCCAGGTGCTGCTCCAGGGTGATGTGGAAGCAGGGCACACCGAGGGTGACAACACGGCGGTGCTCCCCACCGACACCATGAAGAACACTGTCTACGCCCTGGCCCAGGAACATCTCACCCGCGATCTGGAGGCCTTCGCCGGCAGTCCTCTGCGATCACTTCCTCGCACGTGAAGAGGTGACCCGCGCCACCGTCTCGATCGCACAGCGCCTCTGGGCCCGAGTCAGTCCAAACGGCTTCACCGGCGGCGGGTCCGAGCGGCGTATTGCCCGGGTGGCCCGGGGCACCGCCGCCCCCGGCGAACGCAAGACCTGGGCTGGGATCGAGGGCCTGGTGGTCTTGAAGACGACCGGGTCGGCCTTCACCGGATTCCCCCGTGATCAGTTCACGGTGCTCCCCGAAGCCGAGGACCGGATCCTCGCCACCTCGGTCACCGCCACCTGGCGCTATTCGGCCCCGCCCTCCGACACGACCGCGGTCTGGGAGCGGGCTCGTGAGGTCATGGTGGAGAGGTTCTTCGGCGATTGGTCGGCATCGGTCCAGCACCAGGGGTGGCTGATGGCGCAGGCTGTCCTCGAGGCCATCCCCGAGATCGACGAGATCGAATTCCACCTCCCCAACCAGCACCATCTCGCCTTCGACCTCGCCCGTTTCGGGATGGAAAACGAGGGAACGGTCTTCCAGCCGGTTTCCGAGCCTTACGGCGACATCGGGTTCACCGTCACCCGCTGATTGACGAAGGTCAGACGCCCCCGGTCCGCCCCTCCAGGATGGCCAGGAACGAGCGGGTCTGGATCTCCTCGAGGGTGAGGCCGGTGCGGGAGGTGGCCTCTACCTCGTCGATGGCGCCACAGTTGATCGCTCGCAGGAAGAAGTTGAGCAGCCCCTGGCCGGTGGCCGCGTCGTCGAACACCTCGCCGACAAGTGTGGCCTGGGCCGCCGAGTCGACGAAGTTGGAGAGACGTTCCCCGGCCTGATCGAGGCCTTCGAGGAAGAAGGCAAAGACGGCGGCGTATCGGGTGGGGAACTGGGCCGGATGGAGGTCCCAACCCTGGTAGTAGGCGTGGGTCAGAGAATGCCTGATGTGGTCGTAGTGCAGCCTCATCGCGTCGTGGACGGTCTGCCGGTTCTCCTCGATCTGGTGCGCGTTCAGGTCCTCACCCCGATTCGGCGGCACCGGCATCACGTTGGTCGCCCCGTCCGAGATCCACACCCCGGTCCCGGCGAGGCTCGCCTGGAGGGCGTGGCGGGCGAAATCGCAGGCGGGATGGGTCATCGACTGATAGGCGGCAGTGATCGTCAACGAAGCGGTGTAGTCGTAGGTGCCGAAGTGAGCTCCCCGCACCCGCCCCTGCCCGGCATCGACGAACTTGCGCACGCCCGCACTCCCGTCCCGATCGATCACGGTCTGCGGGGTCTCGACCATCAACTCGATCGGGATCGGGGCGATACCTAGCTCCTGCTCCAGCTCAGCGAGGGCCTCTCCCAGCACCAGCACCTGATCCGGGTCCTGGATCTTGGGAAGGGTCACGGTGAAGCCGGAGGGGAGGTGCCCGCCTGCTTCGACCGCTGTGGTCACGAAGAGGTCGAGGGTGCGTAATGACCGGCGATGAAGCTCTCCGGAGAGGGATTTGACCCTTATCCCGGAGAACGGCGGGAGGCTTCCAGCTGACATCCCCTCGGCGAGCTGCACGGCGGCCGATCTGGCGTGCCCATCCTCCTCGTCATCGGGGCGATGTCCATAGCCATCCTCGAAGTCGATGCGGAAGTCCTCGACGGGCTCACGTCTCAGCTTCTCCGCAACCAGTCGATGGACCGGCCCGGCCAGATCAGCCGGGAGGCCGAGGATCGAGCCCAGGTCGTCGGGGCTGGGGGCCCAGCGCTCGAGGGCTGCCAGAGACAGCTCGCCCAGACGCTCACCGGTGCCTGCGGTGAAGAGATGGGCTCCCCCATAGACAGTGTGCACCGGTTGACGATCGGCCGTCTCGCCCGGGAAATCGGTGCTCAGTCTGGTGGCCACCGCGCCCAGTCGTGCCCCCCATTGCGTCATGGATTCTTCGCGCAAAGTCATCGCGGCCGACTCTAAGTCAGCCGTTAGCTTTGGTGCCGATGGGAACTCTCCTCGTTCGTCACGCCGATGTGCTCGTCACGATGGACGGCGAGGAGATCCGGGACGGCGCGCTACTTGCCCGGGATGGCTGGGTCGAGCGGGTTGGCACCGACGTCCGATCTGCCCGCCGGAGGCGGACGAGGTCGTCGACCTCAGCGGCCATGTGGTTCTACCCGGTCTCATCAACAGTCATCACCATCTCTACCAGACCCTGACCCGGGTGATACCGGGGGCGCAGGACGCAGGGCTCTTCGACTGGCTGCGAACTCTCTATCCGATCTGGGCTCGGATGACCCCGGATCATGTCAGGGTCTCGACCAGTCTCGGTCTGGCCGAGCTGGCCCTGAGCGGGTGCACCACCGCCTTCGACCATCAGTATCTCTGGCCAAACGGCTCGCGGGTCGACGATCAGGTCGAAGGAGCGGACCCGATCGGCATTCGCTTTCATGTGTCGCGGGGCTCGATGAGTCTGGGCGAGTCCGATGGCGGGCTACCCCCCGATTCGGTGGTCGAATCGTTGGACGAAATCCTCGAAGACTCCCGGCGTGTCGTGGACCTGTATGACGACCCGGCTCCGGGATCGACGACCAGGGTCGTGCTCGCTCCCTGCTCGCCGTTCTCGGTCACCGCCGAGCTGATGACAGCCACCTCCGAATTGGCCCGGGAAGCCAGGGTGCTGATGCACACGCATCTGGCCGAGACCGCCGATGAGGAGGACTTCTGCCGGGCCAGCTTCGGGAGACGCCCGGTCGAGTACATGGAGGACCTGGGCTGGGCGGGCCCCGATGTCTGGTACGCACACGCCGTCCATGTCGCCGACGACGAGGTTGCCCGGATGGGCGCTTCCGGCACCGGTGTAGCGCATTGCCCGACTTCGAACATGCGTCTCGCTTCCGGGCTGGCGCCCGTTTCACGTTATCTGGACGCGGGAGTCCGGGTGGGACTCGGGGTGGACGGGTCGGCGTCGAACGACTCGTCCCACATGATGGCTGAGACCCGCCAAGCGCTGCTGCTGAACCGGCTTGGGGTGTCTCCCGGCATCGGCACCGGCCCGCAAATGACCGCTCGCCAGGCGCTCCGACTCGCCACGGTGGGTGGCGCCGAAGTGCTCGGGCGTGACGACTTGGGGAGCCTTGCCCCGGGAAAATGCGCCGATCTCATTGCATACGACCTGAATCGGGTGGAGTTCGCTGGTGCCCTTCATGACCCCCTCGCTGCTGTGGTGATGTGTGCCCCGGTCAGGGTCGATCACTCATGGGTCGGGGGGCGGCGGGTGGTCCAGGAGGGACAACTGGTGGGCGTCGACCTTCCCGGGCTGGTCCTGGAGCACAACCGCCTGGCCGCAACGCTGCACTAGCTTTGCCCACCAGTGGAGATCGTGCACCCGAACTCGATCGATGAGGCGCTCGCCGGGCTGAGCGAGGGCGCGATACCACTGGCAGGTGGCACCGATCTCATGGTCGAGGTCAACTTTGGCCACATTCGGCCTGAGCGGGTCGTTGGCTTGCGTCGGCTGGCCGAGATGGGGGAATGGGAGGGCAACCGCATCGGGGCCGGCGTCACCTGGCGCCGGATCGAACGCGACGGGCCCAAGGCCCTGGCAGAGGCGGCCCGCACGGTGGGCTCACCCCAGATCCGCAACGCCGGCACCATCGGG
Source organism: uncultured Acidobacteriota bacterium (assembly GCA_963837055.1). GTDB lineage: Bacteria > Actinomycetota > Acidimicrobiia > Spongiisociales > ZC4RG35 > JARDZU01. The sequence continues at coordinate 25,199 of CAWILU010000007.1, forward strand.
GGGAATCTGGGGACCGCCAGCCCGGCCGGCGACGGGCACCCGTTCCTGGCCGCGGTGGACGCTTCTATCGAGCTGGCCTCGGCCGGGTCGAGCCGGGTCTTGCCCTGGGCCGAGTTCTTCACCGGTGTGAAGAAGACGGCCCGCAAGCAGAACGAGCTGATCACTGCGGTCCATCTGCCGGCCGATCTTCCCGAGCGCCAGTGCTTCGGCAAGATCGGCGTGCGCAATGCCATGGTCATCGCCACCGTCTGTGCCGTCGTCACTCGATCTCAAGATGGGAAAACCACGGTCGCTCTCGGTTCGGTGGCGCCTACCCCCATCCGGGCAGCCAAGGCAGAGGCCATGATCTCATCGATCACCGAGCCCACCGCGAGCGACCTCGACGAGTTCGGGCGCCTCGTCTCCGAGGAGGTTCGGCCGATCACCGATCACCGGTCGACCGAGGAGTACCGGCGGCACGGTGCTGGAGTCCTCGCCCGGCGCCTCTTGGAGAGGTGTCTGCGTTGATCGTCGAGCTGGTGGTCAATGGAGAGCCGGTCACTGCGCGGGTGACCCATCCGGGCAGCCTTCTCGATCTCCTCCGTGACGAGCTGAACCTGCCTGGGTCGAAGAGTGCCTGTGAGCAGGGGGAATGCGGTTCTTGCTCGGTGATCCTGGATGGCGAGCTGGTCTGCTCATGTCTGGTGATGGCAGCTGATACGCAGGGCTCGTCGGTGACCACGGTCGAAGGGATCGGATCCGAAGAAGATCTCCACCCGGTTCAGACGGCGATGCATGGAGCCGGTGCCGTGCAGTGCGGTTTCTGCACGCCGGGCATCGTTGTCGCCGCGGCCGATCTCTTCTCACGAAATCCAACGCCGACCCGCGCCGAGATCAAGGAGGCCCTGGCCGGGAACATCTGCCGGTGCACCGGGTACGGCGCCATCCTCCGGGCTCTGGAAGAGGTGGCCGAAGGGGCGGGCGGGTGAGCACCAGGACCGGTCGCCGGGTCGGTGTGCCCAGTGGAGTGATCCGCGATTCGCCACTGCGGCCGGATGGGATTCCCAAGCTGCGAGGAGAGTTCGAGTACGCCCAGGACCTGAAGGCAGAGGGGATGCTTTGGGCGGCGACGGTGCGAAGCCCGCATGCCCGTGCCCGCATCGTCTCGATCGACGTCGCGCCGGCCCTGGCCATCGGGGGGGTCCACGCCTGTCTGACCTCCGCCGACGTCCCGGGGAGGGCGATGTTCGGCCTCGAGCACCCCGACCAACCGGTTCTCGCCGGGGAAGAGGTGAGGTTCTGGGGCGAGCCGGTTGCTGTGGTCGCCGCCGAGGATGCGGACACGGCCCGGATGGCGGCGGCGGCCGTCGAAATCGGATATGAGCCTCTCGAGGCCCTCACCGATCCCGAGGAGGCAGATCGTCGCGATGAGATCTTCCGGCGTCTTCGCATCCGTCGGGGCGATCAGGAGGCCCGGGGAAGCGTGGTGGTCGAAGGCGAATACGAGGTGGGGATGCAGGACCAGGCGCCCCTTGGGACAGAGGCCGGCATCGCCATCCCGGATGGTCAGGGGGGAGTCGACCTGTATGCCACCAGCCAGTACGTCCATGTGGACCATGAGCAGGTGGTGGCCAGTCTCGGGCTGCGGCCGAGAACAGGTCAGGGCGCATCCGACCGGGATCGGTGGCGCGTTCGGGGCGAGGGAGGACGTCAACCTCCACATTCACCTTTGCATGCTCGCTCTCCACACGGGTCGGCCGGTGAAGATGGTCTACCGGCGCGGCGAGTCGTTTACGGGCCATGTCCACCGCCATCCGGCCTGGCTCAGCTATCGGCACGAGGCCGACGAAAAGGGTCGTCTCATCCGTGTGGAGGCCAGGGTCATGATCGACGGTGGGGCCTATGCATCGACCACGGCGGCGGTCGTTGCCAATGCCTGCTATTTCGCAGTCGGGCCGTATCAGTGCGACTCAGTCGCGATCGATGGGATCGGGGTGCGGACCAACAACCCGCCCTGCGGGGCGATGAGAGGATTCGGCGCGGTCCAGGTGTGTTTCGCCCATGAGGCGCAGATGGACCGCCTCGCCGATGCCCTGGGCATGGACCCTCTTGGTCTCCGCGAGATCAATGCCCTGGGCAGTGGGGACCCGATGCCGACTACAGGACAGTTGATCAACACCCCGCTTCCAACTCGCGAGGTGATCGACAGCCTGCGGGCGATGCCGTTGCCCGATCCGCCGGCGGAACCCGGGCACGGCGATCTGCCCGGCGGCTCCGGGCTCACCACCGAGGCCGATCAGGTCCGGCGTGGAGTGGGGTATGCCCTGGGCATGAAGAACCTCGGGTTCTCGGAAGGATCGGACGACTTTGCTCAGGCCAGGGTCAGGCTCACCCAGGAAGGCGCCGTGGTCGAGACTGCCGCCATCGAGGTGGGCCAGGGGCTGGTGACCGTCCTGGCCCAGATCGCCCGGAGCGCCCTGGGAATCTCCAATGTGGAGGTGGTGCATGTCGACACCTCGAAGATCGACTCGGCGGGCTCGACGTCGGCGTCGCGGCAGACCCAGCTCTCTGGAGGAGCCACGCTCGAGGCGGCTACCCGGTTGCGGGAGCGGGCCCTTGCTCAGTTCGAGGGTGACGATCTCGATGATGACGGGATCTGGCGGGCAGACGAGCTGGTGACCGCATGGGAAGACCTCGTCAAGGGCGATTGGGAGGAGACGGTGACCTTTCGCCACCCGCCGACCACCGGTCCCGACGAGGACGGGCAGGGTGTCATCCACGCCGATTTCGCGGTAGCGGGGCATCGGGCCGTGGTCGACGTCGACATCGAGCTCGGTCTCGTCAAAGTGGTGCGGGTGGACACCGCTCAGGATGTAGGCCTCGCAATCAACCCGCAGTCCGTGCGGGGGCAGATCGAGGGCGGGATCCTCCAAGGGGTTGGTCTGGCGGTGATGGAGGAGTTGGTGATCGAGGACGGCGTCATCCTCAACCCGACTTTCACCGACTATCTCCTCCCCACCATCCTCGATGCACCTGAGGTGGAAGCCCTGCTCATCGAGCGCGAGGGATCCTGGGGCCCGTACGGAGCAAAGGGCGTGGGGGAATCGCCGACCATCTCGTCGACGGCGGCCGTTGCCGCCGCAATCCGCGCCGCCTCGGGCAAGGACATCACCCGGGTCCCGGTCCGTCCTCAGGACATCGCGTTGAGATGAGGGGCAACCGGTGAGTGACCTCATCACCCTCCTGCCGAAGGCGGAGCTGCACGTCCATATCGAGGGGACCCTGGAGCCCGAGATGATGTTTCATCTCGCCACCCGCAACGGCTTGTTGCTCCCATTCGAGGACATCGATCAGGTCCATGCCGCCTATCAATTCACCGATCTCCAGTCGTTTCTCGACATCTACTACCAGGGCGCCGAGGTGCTGCGAACCCCCGATGACTTCTATGACTTGATGAGCGCCTACCTCGACCGCGCCGTCGCCGACGGCGTTCGCCATGCCGAGATCTTCTTCGACCCACAGAGCCACACCGGTCGGGGGATCGGCTTCGAGGTGTTCATGAGGGGATTTCGCGACGCCATCTCCGATGGACGTCGACGGTTGGGGATCAGCGTCGATCTGATCATGTGCTTCCTCCGCCATCTGTCCGGAGAGGAGGCGCTGGCCACCATCGAGGAGGCGGAGCCTTTCCTCGACGGCGTCATCGGGGTCGGGATCGACTCGTCAGAGCAGGGCCGTCCCCCCGAGCTGTTCGAGGCGGCCTACGGCCGGGCCCGGGAGTTTGGCCTGCGGGCGGTCGCCCATGCCGGGGAGGAAGGCCCGCCCGAGTATGTGAGCGCCGCCCTGGATGTGCTCGGGGCGGAGCGAATCGACCATGGGGTCCGGAGCATGGAGGACCCCGATTTGGTGGCGAGGCTCAGTCGTGAGCAGGTCCCGCTCACCGTCTGTCCTACTTCGAACGTCGCACTGAAGGTCGTCGACCAGATGTCACAGCATCCGCTTCCGGCGATGATCGGCGCGGGGCTCCTCGTCTCGGTCAACTCGGACGATCCTGCCTATTTCGGCGCTTATGTCGGCGACAACTATCGAGGTGTCCGGGATCACCTGGTTCTGGACGACGCCACGATCATGGCTCTCGCTCGCAACTCGATCGTGTCCTCGTTCCTCGATGAAACGCGAAAGGAGCGCCCTCATCTCCGACCTGGAGGCGGTATCAGCGGGGGACGAGGGCTAGCTGACGGGAGAGGGCGACCAGGTTGCCCGCCTCGTCCCAGATCTCGCCATCCTCTTCGAGAAGCCCCCCGGTGACGAATCGTGTCGAGAACTGGCAGCGGAGCCATTCACCTTCGGGCATTCCACGAATCTGGGTGGTCATCTCCAGAGTCGGGGTCCAGGCGAGGGGCAGATTGGCGTTGAACACCGCGGGCGGGAAAGAGTCAGCGATCAGCAGCAATGCGAAGGCGTCGAGGGGCTCGTGGTCGTGGAGACGCAACCAGCCTCGGATAAGGGCTTTGCCGCTGGGCCCGCCCTCCAGCAACTGGGCGTCGTCGGGATGGATTCGCTGCTCGAACTGAGCCATGAGGGGCGGTGGCAACGGGCCATCCACGGCGGGCATGTTGAGGACGCATTCTTCGGGCGGCGGGAGATCAGGTGGGGTGGCGGCGATGTAGGGCTCATCGTGGTCTTGGAACCCTGGTTCGGCGAAGCTGCCAAGAAGCGTGACGGACTCGGATGCAGCAGCCAGACGCGCCGCCATGGTGGAGAAGGTCCGTCCCTCCTTGATCGTCTCGACCGTCACCTCGACCGGACCCGCCGATACCGGCCGTAGGAAATGGCCGGTGACCGTGACCGGCAGACGGCCTCCGGCCTGCTCCGCCATCGCCCTGGCCGCGATCGCCATCAGGTAGCCACCGTCGGCGATGCCAAAGATGTCCCAGCCCGGCTGCACCTCGGCTTTCCAGGTCCCCTGACCGGACGGCGAGACCGCCGAGGCCTCGCTGAACCTCATCCGAGGCTCACCCCCTCGCCGCGGACCACTACGCCGATCGGCCTGGCAGAGTGCTCGGAGGTGACTGTCACCACCGATGCCGCCGAAACTGGATCGGCCACCAGGCAGAACCCGATGCCCATGTTGAAGGTCGACCACATCTCGGACGATTCGACGCCGCGGTCGGCGACGATCTCGAACACCCCCGGTATGTCCCATGCTTCGCGATCGATCTCTGCTCCCAGCCCGTCGGGCAGGGCCCGACCCAGGTTCGAGGCCAGACCCCCACCGGTGATATGAGCTGCGGCGTGGATCCCACCCGCATCGACCGCGGCCAGGACAGCCGGGGAGTAGATCACCGAGGGCTCGAGGAGATCCGCAAGATGCGAGTCGATGTCTTCTCCGAACACCGATCTGACCAGGGAGAAGCCATTGGAGCGCAGATTGGGGGAGAGGAGGCCGACGATGACGTCCCCCTCCTCGACTCGGCCCGGCCCGAGCTCGTGGCCCCGCTCCACCACGCCCATCACCGCCCCGGCGAGATCGACGGCATCGATCGGCATCACCCCTGGGTGCTCGGCGGTCTCTCCGCCCAAGAGCGGGCAGCCGGCGACGGCACATGCCGACGCCACGGACTCGACGATGACCCGGTCCCGTTCCGGATCGAGGGCGCCCACGGCCAAGTAGTCGACGAAGCCGAGCGGTCTCGCACCCACCGCGGCAAGGTCGTCGACACACATCGCTACCAGATCGTCGCCCACCCCGTCCCAACGACCGGCCCGGCGGGCGAGGTCGAGCTTGGTCCCGACCCCGTCAGTGGACATCATCAACACCGGCTCGCTGAAGCCGGGGGGAATGGTCACCCCGGCGGCGAACCCACCGAAGCTCCCGACCACGTCAGCAGTCCAGGTCGCGGTAACCGGTTTGGCGATTGCCCCCACATGCAACTCGGCGCCTTCCAGGTCGACCCCGGCCTCCCCATAGCTGGTCATGTCAGTGACGCTCGAGTTCGAACTTGTCCGTCGCCTCGGGGATCTCGGTGGGGTACTGGCCGGAGAGACAGGCGGTGCAGAAGCCGGCGTCGGCTACCCCGGTCGCCTCCAGGAGGCCCTCGAGGGACAGATACCCCAGCGAATCGGCGCCGATGTGCTCTCTTATCTCCTCGACTTCGAGTGAAGCTGCGATGAGGGTGCTGCGGTCGGAGGTGTCCATCCCGTAGAAGCACGGCCAGCGATAGGGAGGTGAGGACACTCTCAGATGAACCTCGACGGCGCCGGCGTCTCGCAGCATCTGGACCAACTTCCGGGTCGTCGAGCCCCGCACGATGGAGTCATCGACCATCACCACCCGCTTCGCCTGCAGGTTGTCCGGGATCGGGTTCAGCTTCAGGCGAATCCCCCGATCGCGCAATGCCTGACTGGGCTCGATGAAAGTTCGCCCGATATAGCGGTTCTTGACCAGGCCGTCCGCATATGGGATACCGCTGGCGGCAGCGAATCCCTGCGCGGCCGGGAGCCCCGACTCCGGCACCGGCACCACCACATCGGCCTCGACAGGGTGCTCCCGGGCCAGGGTCTCGCCCATCTGCCGTCTCGCCGCGTGGATACCCCGCCCGTACATCTGGCTGTCAGGCCGGGCGAAATAGACGAACTCGAAGAGGCAGAGCTTGGGATCGGTGGCTGCGAAGGGGGAGAAGCTGTGCACGCCCCCGGCATCGATCACGACCATCTCCCCGGCTGCGACCTCGCGCACGAATCTGGCGCCGACGAGATCGAGGGCCGCCGTCTCCGAGGCGAGAACCCAGCCACCATCGGGCAAGGACCCGAGACAGAGGGGGCGGAACCCGTTGGGGTCGCGCAACCCGATGATGCGTCCTTGGTCCATGATCACCAAGGAGAAGGCACCCTCCCATGTCGTGGCAACCTCCATGACCGCCACCTCGAGGCCGCGCTGGTCGGAGCGCTCGTCGTCGAGGGCCCGGGCGATCCCTTCAGCCATCAGGTCGGAATCTGTGGTCGCGCCCCGGATGCCGAGACGTTCGGCCAGCTGACGCGTGTTGGTGAGGTTGCCGTTGTGGCCGAGGGCGATGCTGGTCGAGCCGACTTGCCGGTGTGCGGGTTGGGCGTTGGCCCAGTTGTTCGAGCCGGTGGTCGAGTAGCGGGTGTGGCCGATCCCGAGATGGCCGTCGAGACCGGCCAGGGCAGGCTCGTCGAATACCTGGGCGACGAGGCCGAGGTCCTTGAACACCGTCACGGTCTCACCATTCGACGTGGCGATGCCCGCAGACTCCTGGCCGCGGTGCTGGAGACCGTAGAGCCCGAAGTAGATCAGGCTGGACACACGCTGGCGGGGGGTATATGCGGCAAAGACCCCGCACGCCTCGCGGGGCCCACCGGTGAGCAGGACGGCTACCTCCTCGGCCACAGTCTCATCGTAGGGCGCGCCGGGCGCCTGACCTATTCAGGCTCCGATGCCGCTCCAAAGACCTGTCGGTAGTGCTCCATCAGCTCCTGGTAGTGGTCGACACCGTCGTCGGCCCGCGTGACCTCGTCCTCGGTCAGCTCCCGCACGGGTTTGGCCGGGATGCCCAGACCGAGGGTCCAGGGCGGTATCTCCTTGCCTTCAGCCAGGACCGATCCCGAGCCGAGCCAGGCGCCTTCGCCCAACCGGGAGCGGTTGAGCAGCTTGGCCCCGATCCCCACCAGGCATCGGTCACCGACCAGGGCTCCGTGAACCACAGCCGAATGGCCCACCGTCACCCGCTGCTCCAATGACGCATGGGACGTCCTCGTCGCAATGGACGACGGAGTTGTCCTGGATATTGGTCCCGGCCCCGATCTCGACCCGATCGAGCTCGGCCCGGATCACCACCCCGAACAGCACGAAAACCCCCGCCCTGATGGTCACATCCCCATAGACGTGGGCGCCGGGGGCCACGAACGCCCCCGGATCGATCCTGGGCTCAGGGAGATGGAGCGGCACGGGCGCCGAGAATAGGGATCGCGCCACCGCCTGTTCCGGGTCGACTAGAGGGCCGTCTGTTCGACATCACCGGGTGACGATGGAGACGAGACTTGGGGCTGATGAGCGTGGGAGACCACAAGGAGATCATCGAGTCGGTGTTCAGGCAGTCATACAGCGTCGTCCTCTCGGGGCTGGCGACCCGCTTCCGGGACATCGACCTCGCCGAGGAGGCGGTCCAGGACGCGCTCGTCGAAGCGCTGCGCACTTGGCCGGACAACGGCATCCCGGACAATCCGCCGGGGTGGATCACCGCCGTCGCCATGCGGCGCGGCATCGATCGGATCAGACGACAGGCCACTCTGGTGCGGAAGACCGCGATCCTGGCCGGGTACGAGAAGACACGTCATGACCGACCGGTCGAGGAGATGAGCGTCGACACGCTCGGGGACGACCGGCTGGAGATGCTCTTCGCCTGCTGTCACCCCTCACTGGCAGTGGACAAGCAAGTCGCCCTTACTTTGAGGACTGTGGGCGGGCTGACCACCTTCGAGATCGCCCATGCCTTCCTCGTCCCGGAGGCAACGATGGCCCAGCGCCTGGTCCGGGCCAAGGCAAAGATCAGGGACGCCGGGATCCCGTTCCGGGTGCCTTCCGGCACAGACCGCGAGGACCGCCTCCCGGCGGTGCTGGCGGTCATCTACCTCGTCTTCAACGAGGGATATTTCGCAACGACCGGCGCCGATTTGGTGCGCTCCGATCTAGTCGAGTCCGCGATCGCACTCGGAACCGTGATGGCGGATCTGATGCCCGATGAGCCGGAGGTCTTCGGTCTCCTCGCGCTGATGCACCTGCAACACAGCCGCAGGCATGCCCGGGTCGATGATCTGGGTCGGGTGGTTGTTCTCGCCGATCAGGACCGCTCACTCTGGGACGCCGGCGCCGTCTCTGAGGGGCTGGACTTCCTGGAGCGGGCTCGTCGCCTGCAACGCGATGGCCGATACGTTCTCCAGGCCGAGATCGCAGCCCAACACACCCTGGCCGGCTCGATCGAGTCGACGGATTGGGGGCAGATCATCGGGCTTTACGACCGTCTTCTCCAGATCTACCCCGCTCCGGTGGTGCGTCTCAATCGGGCTGTGGCCGTGTTCGAAGCCTCGGGGCCTGACGCCGGCCTCGCCGCCTTGGCCGACCTAGAGACAGACCTGTCTGGGTATCACGCCTTTCATCTCGCCAGAGGTGAGATGCTGCGTGAATTGGGCGCCGACGCCGAGTCACGGTCTGCCCTCGATCGAGCCCTCTCGCTCACCAGCAACGAGGCGGAACGTCGCTATCTGGAAGGGCGCGCTCGATGAGGCGTCTCAACCGTATCGGCGCACACCGCTCGCGAGGGCCTCGGGAGTGTCTGCCGAGTACCAGCTTCGCCCGTCCTCGCCCCATTCCTCCCAACGATCAGGGGTGATTGGCAGGAACGAAACGCGATCCAGCAAGCTCTGGATGGACCCGCCCGACTCGACTTCCTCGCGGGCCTGGGCGGCGATCCCCTTCGGGTAGACGGCGCAGGTCACTTGCCGAACCCCGTCGCGATCCACCGGGACGACGGGCAGGGTGGACACGACTGTCACCAGGTGAGAAAGGGTTTCTGGCCTGGACGAAGGCGTTGTCGACCGCGACGACGAGCGCCCGGTCCTCGCCCATTCGATCGAGGGCGGTGACCACACCGGCGAGTGGCCCGGATCCGGGGAGGTCATCGGGCCAGCTCTCGTAGCCTTCCCTCTCCCCGCCGAGCACGACGACGCGGTCGGTAACCGAGGCCACCGCCGAGGCCACCCGATCGAGCAAAGTTGCACCCGATATCTCGACGCCGGCCTTGTCGGTGCCCATCCGCCGACTTGCCCCTCCGGCGAGGACAGCCCCTAGAAGATGCGAGTTCACAGGTAGAGCTTGCCACGCGGCGGAAGCCCCGGCCGACCGGCGTCTGTTTGGCCGAGGCTGTTGGCTAACGGCCCCTCGGGGGTTGTCACGGATCAAGGGTGGGCCTCGGCCAAAGTCGGCCGGGAATCAAAGGCGCACTTCATTCTCCCAGGGAGATGCCCAGACTCCGGGCGGAGTCGATCCAGGGATGGTCGAAGGGCACGTACTTGGTGATCCCGGCGATCTCCTTCAGCGGCACCGCCTCGGTGGACTCGCCCCGGGCCGCGACGAGGACGCCGTGGACGCCATCGGCGACGTAAGAGGCGGTGGCTGTTCCCAATCTGGTGGCGAGGAGGCGGTCTGTCGCCGACGGCGTTCCTCCCCGCTGAACGTGACCGAGAATGGTCACCCGGGATTCCAGCCCGGTGGCCTGCTCGAGGGTCTCGGCGAGCTTCTCGGTCCGCGCCGATTTCTCCAGAGACACCAGTCGCTCCTTCAGCGCACGTCGCTCGTCGCCCTCGGCGGTCTCCAACTCGTCGTTGATCGAGGCACGGATGCGAGCGTCCTCCCTCGAGTAGGCGCCTTCGGCAACGGCGATGATCGAGAAGGCGCTGCCGGCGGCCTTCCGGGCCTGGATCGAGGAGGCGATCGCCTCGATGTCGTAGTGGATTTCGGGGATGAGGATCACATCGGCGCCCCCGGCGAGGCCGGCGCCGAGGGCAAGCCAGCCCACGTCGTGGCCCATCACCTCGGCGAGGATGATCCGGTGATGTGAGTGGGCGGTCGAATGCAGACGGTCGATGGCATCGGTCGCGATTCCCATTGCGGTGTCGAACCCGAATGTCACGTCGGTCCCGGTGACGTCGTTGTCGATCGTCTTGGGCAGGGCGAGGATTCTGATCCCGACATCCTCGAGTTTCAGCCCGTTTCGCATGGTGCCGTCGCCGCCGAGCACGACGAGCGCCTCGAGATCGTGCTGGTCGACCACGTCACGCATCAGCGACCGCATGTCCATTCGCCTGCCGTCGCCCATCTCCATCTTGTCGACCTTGGCGCGACTGGTGCCGAGGACGGTCCCTCCCTTGGTGAGAATGCCGGAGAGTGAGTCCGAGTCGAACCGGATGTACCGGTTCTGCATGAGACCGAGGAACCCGTCGTAGAAACCGATCACATGCATGCCGTAGGCGCGCTGGGCGGCTTTGCCCACCGCCCGGATCGCGGCGTTCAAACCGGGGCTGTCGCCCCCGGCGGTGAGTATCCCGATGCTCCTCGCCACGGTTCAATGGTATCGGCCGGCCGCCGTTTCCTCCCCCAGGAGCGGAGCGACGTTGGGGGAGGTGGCCCGGAGGGCCGGAGGGGGTTTTCCGGGACTCCCCTTTCAGGCAGATTCCTTGCGGAAGACCCAGCCTCCATAGAAGACGCCGGCGACCAGCAGTCCCAGAGTGAGCGCCGTTCCGAGCCATGCCTCACCCGAGCCCATCTCGCCTCGGTAAACGGCCCGGACACCGTCGACGATGTGGGTGAGGGGGTTGAGGTCGGCGACCGTCTGCAGCCAGTCGGGAGCCAGAGTCATCGGGAGGAGGATGCCCGACAACAGCAACACCGGGAGGATGAGACCGTTGATGAGGGGTGCAAACGAATCTTCGCTCTTCAGCTTGAGTGCCGCTCCGTAGGAGAGGGCGCTGAACGCTCCGCCGAGAAGTCCGATTACGGCCACCCCGACAACAAGGGCCTCGATCGGCGCCTCCAGCCCGAAGAACGTCACCGCCACGACACTGAGGAGCGCACCTTGGACGAGGATCACCACCACGTCGCGAACGACCCGCCCCACCAGAAGAGCCCCACGGTTCGCAGGTGTCACCCGCATCCTCTCGACTACGCCGGCGCGCCATTCGGCGATGAGCCCGAAGCCGGCGAAGGCAGCGCCAAAGACGCCGAGCTGGACCAGGAGGCCGGGGACGAATACCTGCCAGGCGCTGCCGGGCGGGAAGCCGGGGGCGGTCGCCACCGGCTCGAGCAGGGGGCCGAACAGAATCAAATAGAGGATGGGTTGCATCAGGCCGAGGATCACCCAAACCGGATTTCGGAGAGAGAGTCGCATCGCCCGGCTGAACACCAGCCAGGTATCGGTCATGAATCGCATGATCATCGGTCCTTTCAGGCCGCGGCCTGGTCGACGGGGCTCGTCACGTCGTCGCGCAATGAGCGGCCGGTCATGGTGAGGAACACGTCGTCGAGCGTCGGCCGGTGCACTTCGACGCCGCTTGCATCGATGTCGCGCTCGACCATTGCCCGGAGCAGCACCGGGAGGGCGGTTGCCCCGTCAGGTACCTGGAATCGAACCTGGGTGCCTTCGATGGCCGGGTCGGTTGCCCCTTCGAGGTGTGACACGAGCTCAGCCACCACAACGGTGCTTCGCTGGTGCTCGAAGCTGAGGACGACCGAGTCACCGGCCACTCTCCGCTTCAACTCCTCGGGGGTGCCCTGGGCGACGATCTCCCCACCATCGATCACGAGGATGCGGTCGCAGAGCACGTCGGCCTCGTCCATGTAGTGGGTGGTGATGAAGACGGTCGTGTCCAGCTCGGTTCGCAACTGGCTCACGTGTTCCCAGAGGTTGGCCCTCGACTGAGGGTCGAGCCCCGTCGAGGGCTCGTCGAGGAAGACGAGACCGGGCTGGTGGACCAGCCCCATGGCGATATCGAGCCGGCGCCGCTGTCCACCAGACAGTGTTTTGCACTGGCGATCCCACAACCCCTCGAGGTCGAGCTGGTCGAACAACGCCTCACCCTTGGCCTTGGCCAACCGGCCGTCGATGGCATACATCCTGGCGTGATCGACGATCTCCTCGCCGGCCCTGGCCTCCGGATCAGTCGAGCCGCCTTGGGCGACATACCCGATGCGGCGCCGGACGCCGACCGGGTCGGTCCTCAGGTCGCAGCCGGCCACGGCGGCCTCGCCACCGCTGGGCTCGAGCAACGTGGTGAGCATGCGGAGCGTGGTGGTCTTCCCGGCGCCGTTGGGCCCGAGAAAGCCGACGATTTCGCCGGTGTGGACCGTGAAGTCGACTCCACGCACGGCCTCGACCTCCTGCTTGTGGGTCTTGTAGACCCGTCGGAGCCCTTGGGCCTCGATCATGGTTTCTGGCATGGCTCACTCCTCGAGCTATACTTCAAGTGATAAGTATCTTATGAGTCAAGATATTCACTTGTCAAGAGAACAGCGCGACGCTGCGGTCAGCCGCCTCGTCGAGGCGCTACGGGGTCTGCAGCTGGCCAGCGACCTGATGGACCAAGCCTTCGCCGACTTCGTCGGCATCAACCGGACCGACCTGCGCTGCATGGACATCGTGGATCAGAACGGGCGTATGACGGCAGGTGAGCTGCGCTCGCGAAGCCGGTCTGACGACCGGGGCGGTAACCGCGCTCGTGGATCGGATGGAGGCCGCCGGGCTGCTGGTCAGGAGCTATGACCCCAAAGATCGGCGCAAGGTCTGGGTGGAGCTCACCGCAGATGCCCAGAAGCTCGGTGAGGAGGTCTACGGCCCGTTGGGGCGCACCGGCCAGATGCATCTCGACTCGCTCAGTGACGAGCAAGTCTTCACGATCATCGGCTTTCTCGAAGTGAGCCGCCGCATCACCATGGAGAACGTCGAGGCGATCAGGGGCCGGACGGCCACAAAGGCGGTCCCTCTGCGTTACCGCCTGGAGCAGGCGAGGATGCTCAAGAACGACGCCAAGACACTGCTCAAGACGATCAAGAACGAGGTCAAGGGCCTTACCGCGATCGTGATCGACCTCCATGGTTCGAAGTGGGAACAGGACGAGCGCGGTCGATGGGTGGAGCGTTCCGACTGAGCTCAGCCGGCCATCCGGCGGGGGATGGCCAGACGGTGGGTCTCGACCAGCATCTCTAGATCGATCGGCTGGGCAGACCCCACGGTGAGGGTGTCGCCTCCGATGCTGCCCACCTGTCGGGCCAGCTCTGTGGGCAGTTCGAGTTGACCCTGCTCGAAAACGGCGATGAACCGGTGTGGGTCCTCGGAGAACAACCGTCCCGGATCATCCTCGGTGATGGTTGCGCCCACTCCCGAGGCGATGCACACCTCCGCCACCGCCACCGCCAAGCCGCCATCGGAGATGTCGTGGAGCACGGGCACCCGATGGGCCAGGTCGGCGGCCAAAGCGACAACTCGGAGGGCGACTTCGCTATCCGGCGCGGTCGGACGGCCGGTCAGCTCACCATGAATGACGCGCTGCACCGCGGACCCGGCCAGGTTGGCACTTGGCGAGGGGCCTACCTCCCAGATCTCCATCCCCACCAAAGCCCTGGAGAGACGGGGTGGCGTCTCGGGGATCGGGTCGGCCAGGCCCAGCATTCCGATCACGGGGGTGGGATGGATGTCGACACCCTCGGTCTCGTTGTAGAACGAGACGTTCCCTCCGATCACCGGCACGCCCAGCGCCTCACAAGCCTCGGAGATTCCTTCGACACTCTCCCGGAACTGCCACATCACCTCCGGCTTCTCCGGGTTCCCGAAGTTCAGGTTGTCGACCACGGCCAGTGGTCTCGCGCCGGTGACCGCGACATTGAGTGCGGATTCGAAGACGAGCCGGGCGCCGCCTCCTCTCGGGTCGAGCTGACAGAGTCTGCCGTTGCCGTCGGTCGAGACGGCCAGCCCTTTCTTCGTCCCCCTGATCCGGATCAGTGACCCGTCCGACCCCGGGCCGACCACCGTGTTGAGAAAGAGCATGTGGTCGTATTGCTCGTGCACCCAGGCGGTCGATCCGAGGGCCGGGTCGTCGAGGAGACGGAGCAGAACATCGGCGGGGTCGGCTGCAAGTGTCCGCGCCGATTCGGCCCAGAGCCGATCGATCCATTCCGGCTGACGAATCGGTCGGTCGTATACCGGGGCATCGTCGGCGAGTGAGGCTGCGGGGACCTCGGCGACCAACTCGCCGTCGTGGCGGACGGTGAGAGTGCCGCCGGATCGGACGATGCCGACCACCGCGGAGTCGATCTCCCATTTTGTCGCGATGGCGAGAACCTCCTCGACCAGATCGGGTGGGACGAACGCCATCATCCGCTCCTGGGACTCGGACATCAGAAGCTCGGGGGCAGTCATCCCGCTCTCCCGGACATGCACCGCGTCGAGATCGACGTCGAGCCCGACACCGGCTCTCCCGGCCGGCTCCGATGTGGCACAGGAGAGCCCGGCCGCCCCGAGATCCTGGACCCCGACCACGAGGCCCTTGTCGTACAGCTCCAAACAGGCCTCGATCAGTTTCTTCTCCTCGAATGGGTCGCCAACCTGGACGCTCGGTCGCTTCCCCTGAGACTCATCGTCGAACGAGGCGGACGCGAGAACAGAGGCACCGCCGATCCCGTCCCGGCCGGTGGCTCGGCCCAGCAGCACGGAGATGGTGCCCGGTGGGCCTGCGGTTCCCAGGACCAGCTGTTCCCGCCGCAGGATGCCGAGACACATCACGTTGACCAGTGGGTTTCCCGAGTAGCAAGGATCGAACTCGATCTCTCCGCCGACGGTGGGCACCCCGACCGCATTGCCGTACCCGGCGATCCCGGAGACGACGCCGTTGAACAGGTATCGGTTCCTCGAGTCGTCGAGCGGGCCAAATCGGATCTGGTCCCAGAGGGCGATAGGGCGGGCTCCCATCGTGAACACGTCGCGCAGGATCCCTCCCACGCCGGTGGCTGCGCCTTGGTATGGCTCAACGAACGAGGGGTGGTTGTGGCTCTCGATGCGGAGCGCAGCCAGCCATCCGTCGCCGAGATCGACCACACCGGCGTTCTCACCGGGACCCACCACGACCCAGGGCGCCTCGGTGGGGAATCGGCGAAGATGCGTGCGGGACGATTTGTAGGAACAATGCTCGGACCACATCACCGAGTACATCGCGAGCTCGGCGGGCCGGGGGTCGCGGCCGAGAAGACCCAGCACCGACTGGTGCTCTTCGTCGGTCATGCCCAGCCGCCGGTGCAACGGCTCGGTGGCGGTGGTCACGCCGGGACCAGTGAGTGAAGGAACCCCTCGAGGAGGACTCTTCCGTCTCCCGATCCGAGCAACTCGTCGACTCCCCGCTCGGGGTGGGGCATCACCCCGACCACGTTGCCCTGGTCGTTGGCTACCGCTGCTGCGGATCGTTGCGATCCATTCGGGTCGTCGACGTACTCGAGGACGATCCGCCCGGTGCTGGCGGGCTCGACCCAACTGCCCTCATACGAATTGAGCGGGATCCGAATCCGCTGCCCCACTTCGGCCGATCTGGTGAGGATCGTCCCGGTGTCGATCACTTCGAGGTCGACGAATCGGCAGATGAAGGCCAGATCGCGATTGGCGATGAGGGCGCCGGGAAGCAGCCCGGCCTCACAGAGAACCTGGAACCCGTTGCAAATGCCGAGAACCGGCAACCCCTGGCCGGCCATGCGCTCGACCTCGGCCATGATCGGGGAGAAGCGGGCGATGGCTCCGGTGCGCAGGTAGTCCCCGTGGGCGAATCCCCCGGGCAGGACCACACCGTCGAAGTCGGACAGGTCTTTCTCTCGGTGCCAGACCATTTCGGCTTCACCCCCGAGGGCGTTCAAGGCGAATGCCACGTCTTGCTCGCAGTTGGTGCCGGGGAAGACAACGATCGCCGTCCTCATCCGGACACCTGGACGCTGAAGTCTTCGAGCACCGGGTTGGCCAGGACCTGACGGCACATCTCCTCGACCTCTGCCTGCACCCGGTCGGGGTCGTCCCCATCGACATCGAGATGGATGACCCGGTCGACTCTCACCGACATCACCTCATTGTGGCCCAGGTCGTGGAGCGCCCGTTGGATCGTCGTGCCCTGTGGGTCGGCGATTTCGGGCCGCCGCGTGATCTCGACGGTGACTTTCATCAGCTCCCGGCCGTGTATTCGGCGAAGCTCCCGCCCGTGATCCGCTCATAGGCCTCGATGTACCGGGTTCGGGTTCCCTCCACGACCTCATCCGGCAGATCGGGCGGCGGGGGGGTGTGATCCCAGTCGGTGGTGTCGAGCCACTCTCTTACGTACTGCTTGTCGAAGGAGGGCACGTCCTGGCCAGGCACCCACTGGTCGGCGGGCCAATAGCGGGAGGAGTCGGGGGTCAGGACCTCGTCGATGAGGAGCAGTTCGTCGCCATCGAACCCGAACTCGAACTTGGTGTCGGCCAGGATGACGCCTTTCTCTGCGGCATGCTCCGAGGCCCGGAGATAGATGTCCACCGAGCGCTTGCGCAACTCCTCGTAGAGATCGTCACCGAGGAGGGTGCGGGTCTCGGACTCGGTGATGTTCTCGTCGTGCCCGGTGGTCGCTTTGGTCGCCGGGGTGAAGATCGGCTCGGGAAGACGGTCAGCCAGTACCAGCCCGGTGGGGAGGTGCTCGGTGGTCGGACCGCCGCCGTCTCGATACTCACGCCACGATGACCCGTAGAGGTATCCCCGGACGACACACTCCACGGGGATCACCTCGGCCCGACGCACCACCATCGACCGGCCTCGCAACTCCTCCAGCTCATCGCCCAGCCCGGGCACGCCGGAAATGTCGGTGGTCACGAGGTGGTTGGGAGTGTCGAGGTAGTCGAAGAAATAGAGGCTGAGCCCGGCCAGCACCTTGCCCTTGTCCGGGATGGTCTGGTTGAGGATGACGTCGTATGCCGAGATGCGGTCAGTCGCCACGAAGAGGAGGTGCCCCCCATCCACCTCGTAGATCTCCCTGACCTTTCCCGATGCGATGTGTGGTAGAGCCGGCACGTGGCGGGAGAGTAGTTGGAGGTGGTACGTCCTAGGTAATAGGTCATAGGCTCTCCTGACCATGGCCGGGTTCAGACAATCGCGGGTCGAGGAGATGCTTGGGAGCGACGCCTATGCCCGGGAGCTCGGAGTCGAGTTGTCATCGGTGTCTGACCATGAGATCGTCGTCCAACTAGAGGTGCGTCCGGAGCATCTCAACTTCCTCGGGGTCGGCCACGGGGGCATGGTGTTCTCTCTGGCCGACTGCGCCTTCTCGCTCGCCTCGAACAACGCCGGAGACCGGGCGGTGGCCATCGACACCCATCTGGTGCTGACCGCCGGTTCCCAACCTGGCGACCGGCTCCGAGCCGTAGCCACCGAGGTGTCGAGGGGCCGAACCCTGGGCACCTACCGGGTGGAAGTTGCCCGTGAGGATGGGCGAAAGGTCGGCCTGTTCACCGGGACCGTCCTCATCACACCGTCGGAGCAGGCCGGCTAGAGCTTCAGGTCGGAAAGTCGCTCGAATACGACCTGCGTCGACTCGCCGACCCGCTCGAGCGAGAAGCAGGCGGCGAGCTCTTCATCGGTGAGTCCCACCCCCGGGTCCTGTTCGAGAAGCGACCGCATCGACTGCCCGCCCTCCCATGCGGTCATGGCATGTCCTTGGACGATGCGATACGCCTGGTCGCGAGTCATCCCGCCGTCGACGAGGGCTAGAAGCACCGCCTGGCTGAACACGAGTCCCTGGGTCGACTCGAGGTTTGCCGCCATCCGGTCAACGTCGACCACCAGGTCACGGACCAAACCGGTGAACTTGACCAGCATGTAATGAAGGGCGATCGAGGCGTCGGGCAGGACCACTCGCTCCGCTGACGAGTGGGAGATGTCCCGCTCGTGCCACAGGGCGACGTTCTCCAATCCGACCTGGGCGTAGCCTCGGAGGAGACGAGCGATACCGGTCATGCGCTCCGACAGGATCGGGTTCCGCTTGTGGGGCATTGCCGACGAGCCCTTCTGGCCCTTGCCGAAGGCTTCTCTCACCTCCGAGACCTCGGACCGTTGCAGATGGCGGATCTCGGTGGCCATGCGCTCGATCGAGGCGCCGATCAGGGCGATGGTCTGCAAATACTGGGCGTGCCGATCGCGGGCGGTCACCTGGGTCGAGGCAGGCTCCGGCTCGAGGGCCAGGGCTTCGCAGACGTGACGCTCCACCTCGGGGGGGACATGGGCGTAGGTCCCCACGGCCCCCGAGATCTTCCCAACCGCGACCGCCTCACGGGCCGCTTGCAGCCGAGTGTGATCGCGGGCCAACTCGAAGGTCCACCCGGCCAGTTTCAGCCCGAACGTGGTGGGCTCGGCCCAGATGCCGTGAGTCCTCCCAACCATGTAGGTGTGCTGGTGCTCCTGGGCCCGCTCCTTGACCGTGTCGAACAGATCCTCCAATGCAGCGAGCAGCACATCGGCGGCCTCGGCGAGCACCACCCCACCGGCGGTGTCGAGCACGTCGGAGGAAGTGAGCCCGTAGTGGACCCACCCGACGGCCTCGGGACCGGCGGCCTCCCCGAGCAGGTCGACGAACGCAGCCAGGTCGTGGTTGGTGATCTTCTCCCGCTCCGCCACGTCATCTGGCGTTGGGCCCACCGCCGCCCGCGTCACGGTGACCGCGCCCTCGGGCACACGGCCCAATTTGGCCCATGCCTCCAGCGCGAGCGTCTCCACTTCCTTCCACACTTCGAGCTTGCGCTGCTCAGACCAGATCCGGCCCATCTCGGGGAGGGTGTAACGCTCGATCACGAGAGGCATGTTCGCAGATCTGATTGCTGGCCGACTTTGCCCGAGACCAACCGTCAGTGGTCGACGAGTTCAATCTCAGACGGACTCCGCAGTCTCGGGCAAACAGACGCCGGTCGGCCACGGCTGCCGCCGCGCGGCCAGCATCACCACCAGGTCGGCCGGCAATCAAGGCGGACCGGGGTTGTCCGCATTAACCATTAGGTTGCTCGCCGATGCGGACGCTCACCATCGACCAGGCACGTCGCTACGCCTTGGGCGCACAAGGGTTTGCCGATCCTCGCCCGACCGGGCGGATCGACGTCCGCCATTTCCGGCGGGTGATGGACCGGGTGGGGCTGGTCCAGCTCGACTCGGTGAATGTGTTCAGCCGCACCCATTACATGCCCTTCTTCTCCCGTCTCGGTCCCTACGACCGCAGTGCTCTGGACGCATGGCTCTGGGAGTCGGGTGAGGTGTTCGAGTATTGGGGCCACGAGGCCTCGCTGATCCCGGCTCGGGATCATCCTCTGTGGCGATGGCGGATGAATGGGGACTTCAAGTGGGGCAGCCTGGAGCGGATCAAGAACGAGCACCCCGAATATCTCGACGAGGTGCTCGCCCAGGTGCGTGAGCGGGGGCCGTTGAGGACCTCCGACCTGCACGACCCCGGGCAGCGTGATGGGGCCTCGATGTGGGACTGGCCCAAGGGGAAGGTCGCCCTCGAAGCGCTTTTCTTGGGAGGCAAGGTGACGACGGCGCATCGCCCCAATTTCACCCGCATGTACGACCTGAGCGAGCGGGTGATCCCCGAGGAGCACTTCGGGGCCAAGGTGCCGGAGCGGGAGGAAGCTCAATCGAACTTGCTCCTGCAGGCGGCCCGCTCGATGGGTGTGGCCACTGCGGCCGACATCGCCGATTACCCGAGGATCAGGATGCCCGAGGCCAGACCGGTGATCGAACGGTTGGTGGCCGAGGAAAAGCTGGTCGAGATCGAGGTCGAGGGGTGGAGCCGGGTCGCCTATCTCCATCCTGACGCCCGGCTGCCGCGTCGGGTCGAGGGCCGGGCCCTGCTGTCACCATTCGACAATCTGATCTGGTTCCGGGACCGGGTGGAACGGCTTTGGGATTTCTTCTACCGGATCGAGATCTACGTTCCAGAGCCGAAGCGGATCCACGGCTACTACGTGCTCCCGTTCCTCCTCGACGGCGATCTGGTGGCTCGGGTCGATCTCAAGTCCGACCGCAAGGCGGGGGCACTGCTGGTCAAGGGCGCTTTCGCCGAGCCCGAGGTCGACCGGATAAGGGTGGGCAGGGAGCTGCGAGGGGAACTGGAGACCGTTGCATCCTGGCTCGGCTTGGAGGAGGTTCGGATCGGCCGTAACGGGGACCTGGCCCCGGCACTCAGCTCTGCTTGATCCTGTCGAGGACCTCGGCAGATTCCTCGACCACCGTGCCGAGAACGCCGCCCGGGCGGTGGTTGTCGAACCCGACGAAGAACAGGCCGAGGCTAGGCCCATCACCTGACACGTTGCGAGGGAGCCCCTTCTCGTTGAGCAGGTCCGGCCCGTCAGGGAGCAGCTCGTCGAGCATTGGGAGGTATCCGGTGGCGAGGACCACGGTGTCGTAGCGGCCCTCGCTGCCGTCGGTGAACCCAACTCGGTTCGCCTCGAAGTGGTCGATGGCGGGCCGAACTGCGATGCGCCCCTCCTTTATGGCCTCGACGGTCCCGACGTCGATCACAGGCGTCTTGCCTTTCTCCCGAAGCTGGGCCAGCGGGGCGATCTCGGGGGTGGCGATGCCGTAGTCGGTGAGGTCGCCGACGGTCATCCGGCGCAGCATGGACCCAAGCCAATCAGCGAGACCGGTGGGAAGGCGGGCCAACATTCGGGCTGTCAATTGAGTGGGTCGCCCCAGCACGTCGCGGGGGACGATGTTGACCGGGCCCCGGACCGAGATGGTGGTGTCGACGCCGTTCTCGCTCAGGTCGAGCGCTATCTCGGCACCGGTGTTCCCCATCCCTACCACCAGCACCTCCTCACCGGCGAACGGATCGGGGTTGCGATACTCCTTGGAGTGGACGAGCCGCCCGGTGAATGCCTCCATTCCGGGGTAGGCGGGTTGGTGGGGGACCTGATTGAGCCCGGTGGCGATCACCACGTGGTCGGACAGGATCTCGAGACCGGTCGAGGTCGTCGTCAGCCACTTGCCATCTGACATTCGCACCGTTGCTGCCTCCTCGCCGAATAGAGGCTCGATCGAGAAGGTGCGGGCGTAGTCGGCGTAGTAATCGGCGAGCTCGCGTCTGGGGACATACCGGGGGTAGTCCTCGGGGAATTCGAGCCCGGGGAGATGAGACAGCTGCTTGACGGTGTGGAGGTGAAGGCGGTCGTAATGATGGTGCCAGGCGTCGCCGACCCGGTCCGACTTCTCGATGACCATGAATTCGAGATTGGCCTGGCGGAGTCTGCCGGCCACAGCGAGCCCTGCAGGTCCTGCCCCGATGATCAGGGTCGCGGTCTCGACCATCGGGTGCTCAGGTGAATGCGTTGAGACCGGTGATGGCCTGGCCCATCACGAGGGAGTGGATCTCGTTGGTTCCCTCGTAGGTGAAGACGGTCTCCAGGTTGGCCATGTGCCGGATGACCGGGTACTCCAGGGTGATCCCGTTGGCGCCGAGAATGGACCGCGCCGTCCGGGCCACGTCGAGGGCGTTGCGAACATTGTCGAACTTGCCAAAGCTGACCTGCTCGGGGGTGAGGGTTCCCTCGTCCTTACGCCGACCGAGATGGAGCGCCACCAGGGTCCCGCGCTGGACGGCCACCATCATCTCGACGAGCTTCTTCTGGGTGAGCTGGAAGGAGGCGATGGGGCGCTCGAATTGGTGTCGCTCGATCGAGTAGTCGAGGGCCGACTCGTAACAGGCCCGGGCTGCCCCCATCGCCCCGAAGGCGATGCCGAATCGGGCCTCGTTGAGGCAGGAGAGCGGGCCACGCATGGAGGACACGCCGGGTAGGACGAAGTCATCGGGGACCCGTACATCATCGAGGATCAGCTCCGAGGTGACCGAGGCCCGGAGCGAGGCCTTCTTCTTGATCTCGGGGGCCGAGAAACCCGGGGTGTCGGTGGGGACCAGGAAGCCGCGCACGCCCTCTTCGGTACGGGCCCAGACCACAGCGAGGTCGGCGATGGACCCGTTGGTGATCCACATCTTGGTGCCGTTGATCACCCAATCGCTCCCGTCCCGTCGGGCATTGGTCCTCATCGAAGCGGGATCAGAGCCCGAGTCGGGCTCGGTGAGACCGAAGCAACCGATCACCTCCCCGCTGGCCATGCGGGGAAGCCAGGTCTGCTTCTGCTCTTCGGAGCCGAAACGCCAAATCGGGAACATGACCAGTGACCCCTGCACCGAGACGAACGAGCGGATGCCAGAGTCGCCCGCTTCCAACTCGAGACAGGCGAGGCCGTAGGCGGTGGCCGATGTGCCGGCGCAGCCGTAGCCCTCGAGATGCATCCCGAGCAGGCCGATGTCGCCGAATGCCTTGGCCAGCGCTTCCTGGGGAAGGACGCCCTCGTCCCACCAGTCCCCGACATTGGGGACGATCTCCTTCTGCACATAGGTCCGGACCGTGTCCCGCAACATGATCTCCTCCTCGGAGAGGAGGGAGTCGATGTCGAGGAAGTCCCTCGGGTCGGGACGCTCGAAGGAGATGTCACTCATGACCCGCCCGATGGTATCGGAGAGACGGTGACTCCGAGATCTGGTCAGCCGGCCAGCGTCTTCTCGGCGAGGTCGGCCCTGTAGTCGGCGAGCTTCCCTCTCAGCTCCTCGTCCCCAAGCGCGAGGATGGCCACGGCGAGGAGTGCCGCATTGGTGGCCCCGTCCACCGCCACGGTTGCCACCGGGATGCCGGTGGGCATCTGCACCGTGGCGAGGAGGGCGTCCATGCCGTCGAGTGAGGCGTTGATGGGCACCCCGATCACCGGGAGCAGCGACTTGGCGGCCATGACTCCGGCCAGATGGGCCGCTTTGCCGGCGCCGGCGATGATCACCGAGAAACCCTGGTCGGCGGCGGTGGCGGCGAACTCGAGGGCCTGATCCGGGGTCTTGTGGGCGGACAGCACCCTGACCTCGCTGTCGATCCCGAAGGAATCCAAGGTCTGGGCGGCCTTCTCCATCACCGGGCGGTCGGTCCCCGACCCCATGACGATTGCAACTTTGTGACTCATAGTGGGGCGACGGTAGCGAGAGGGGCCGTCACCGAGAACCCGAGGTTCGCTGGTCCCCGATATGGGCCAAATAGCCTCAGGTTCGCCCTTCACACTTTTCCACAACTCCGCTAACATCGAACACATGTTCGCTATAGAGCCGCTCCAACCATCCCTCTTTGGAGAGAGTGAGCCGGTACCCGACCGGGATTTCGTCAGCCTGGAACGATTCGATCTCGATCCGGAGTCATGGCTCGATTATGCCCCCGGCTTTCTGGTTGGCGATGCACGTCTCTACGACGTCCTCACCGAGACCATCAGCTGGCGTCAGCCCGAGGTCCGGATGTACGACAAGCTGGTCATGACGCCCCGGCTGGTCGGCTCGGTCGATCCCGAAGCACATCCGGTCATTCCGGAGCTGATCGACCTCCTCTCGGATCACTATCGGATCGCCATGGACCAGGTGAGCGCGGGGTGGTACCGCACCGGCGTCGACTCGGTCGCCTGGCATGGCGATCGCATCGCCCGTGACCTTCCCCACTCGATCGTGGCCACCATCTCGCTCGGTGGTCCGAGGCGGTTTCTCATCCGGCCCAAAGGCGGCGGTCAGTCGACCGGGTTCGATCTGGGAAGGGGCGACCTGGTGGTGATGGGAGGGGCCTGTCAGCGGCTGTGGGAGCACACCGTGCCCAAGTCGGCATCGGCCCCGCCCCGCATCGCCCTCATGTTTCGCCACCGCTACGACTGAGCGGCAATATCGGTCCGGTACTGCACCCCGGGCCATCTCACAGTCTCGGCGGCCTGATACGCCCGCTCCCTGGCCTCACTGAGGGAAGCTGCGGTCCCGACCAGGTCGAGCACCCGACCCCCGTCGACCAGCAGCTTCTTGCCGTCACTCTTCGTCCCTGCGTGGAACACCAGGACGTCATCCGGGACCGAGCCGAGCCCCTCGATCAGTGCTCCGGGCACGGGTGAGTCGGGGTAGCCCTGAGCGGCCAGCACCAGGTTGACAGTGGCCGTGTTCGACCATTCGGGAGCCGCCCCTTCGATCAGATCGACGATGTCGGTCCGCATCCGGGGGAGGATTGCCTGGGTCTCCGGGTCGCCGAGACGCACATTGAATTCGAGGACCTTCGGCCCGTCGTCGGTGAGCACCAACCCGGCGTAGAGGAATCCACGAAACGGGCTCCCGTCCTCGGCCATCTGGGCCAGGGTCGGCGTGATGACGGTTCGCAGTGTGTCCTCGACCAATGACGAGGGCAGATCGTCGACCGGGGAGTAGGAGCCCATCCCCCCTGTGTTCGGGCCTTCGTCGCCGTCGAGCAATCGCTTGTAGTCACGGGCCGGCTCCAGGGCAACGGCGCCCCGGTCGGTGCACACGGCGAAAACGCTCACTTCCGGTCCTTCCAGGAAGTCCTCGACGACCACGGAGCCCTCGGCCAGCCATTGCTCCGCCCACGACCCTGCATCCGCCCGGTCGTCGGTGACCAGGACTCCCTTGCCTGCGGCCAGACCATCGGCCTTGACCACAAAAGGACCCTCACGCCGGGCCAGGTACTCAAGCGCTCGAGCCGGCTCGGTGAACGTCTCAGAGGCCGCGGTGGCCACTCCAGCCCGGACCATCACCTCTTTGGCGAATGTCTTCGAGGACTCCAGCCTGGCCGCGGCCCGGGTCGGCCCAAAGACCGGGATGCCCAACCCGCTCACTGCGTCTACCACCCCTGCGGCCAGGGGGCCCTCAGGCCCCACCACCACCAGGTCGACCCCATGGACTCTCGCCATCGCGGCAATTGCCCCCACGTCGGTCGCAGAAATGCCCTCCACCACTGCGCCGAGACCGGCCAGGCCGGGGTTGCCCGGGAGTGAGATCAGCTCGGTCACTCTTGGCGATGAGGCCAGCTTCCATCCCAAGGCGTGCTCCCGGCCGCCATTCCCGACGAGAAGGACCTTCATGAGATCTCGATCAGCTGGGATCGCTCCGGCCCGACCGACACCCATCCAACCGGCACCGAGGCCGCCTGCTGGATGTACTCGATGTAGGCCCGAGCCTCTTTGGGCAGGTCGCCGTAGGAGCGCACCCCGGTGATGTCCTCCCGCCAGCCGGGGAGCACGTCGTACTCCGGCTCACAGTGATAGAGGACGCTCTGTTGGGCGGGGAAATGCTCGTGACGTTCCCCCTGGCTGGTGTAGGCGGTCGCCACCTTGATCTCGTCGAAGGCGGACAGGATGTCCATCTTGGTGAGGAAGAGGCTGGTGAAAGTGTTGACCCGGCACGCATACCGCAAGGCGACCAGGTCCAGCCAGCCACATCTCCGCCGGCGACCGGTGACCGTCCCGTACTCGCCACCGAGCTCGATCATCGCTTCCCCGATCTCGTCTTGGAGCTCGGTCGGGAATGGCCCCGTCCCCACCCGGGAGATGTATGCCTTGGTCACGCCGACGATCTGGTCGATTGCCTTGGGCCCGATGCCAGACCCCACCGACGCCCCGCCGGCGGTCGGGTTCGACGACGTGACGAACGGATACGTGCCGTGATCGATGTCGAGCAGCGTTCCCTGCGCGCCTTCCAGCAACACCTGTTTCCCGGCCTGGAGCCCCTCCCAGAGCAGTAGCGAGGTGTCGGCCACATGGGGGCGAAGACGTTCGGCGTACCCGGCGTACTCCTCGATTATCTCGCCCGCGTCCATCGGAAGTGTGTTGTAGACCCTGGGGAGGATCTTGTTCTTCTCGACCAGCGCGGCCTCCACCTTCTCCCTGAAGATCTTGGTGTCGAACAGGTCTTGGACCCGGATCCCGAAACGGGCGTACTTGTCGGTATAGGCGGGGCCGATCCCCTTCTTGGTGGTGCCGATCTGGTTCTTGCCCAGATAGCGCTCGATCGCCGCATCGAGCTTGCGGTGATAGGGCATGATCAGATGGGCATTCGACGACACCTTGACCCGCGACGGGTCTAGGTCCTTCTCGGCGGCCATGTCCATCTCGGCAATCAGCACCCTGGGGTCGATCACCGTCCCCGAGGCGATTACGGGGATGCAATTCGGATAGAGGATCCCCGAGGGGATCATCGAGAGGGCGAGACGCTGGTCCCCGACCACGATGGTGTGGCCCGCGTTGTTCCCACCCTGGTAGCGGACCACGAAATCGGCTGACTCGGCGAAGAAGTCGACGACCCGGCCCTTCCCCTCGTCACCCCATTGCGCGCCCAAGACGACGGTCGCTGGCATGACGTGGAGCGACGGTAGTCAGCCGACGAAGGGCGGCGGTCGTAGTCTGTCGCCGAATTGCCATGAGCGAGATATCAACCAGGGCCTATCAGAACGGTGCCCTCCGGGCGGAGTCCTTCCCGGTGGCCGAAGTGTCCGACTTCCTCGAGGAACGGGACACGATCGTATGGGTGGATCTCGTCTCGCCATCACCCGAGCAGCTGAGTGAGCTCGCCGACGAGCTGGGTTTGCACGAGCTGGCCGTTGAGGACGCCATGGGCCCAAAGCAGCGTCCCAAATTCGACCGGTACGCCACGCACCTCTTCCTGACGAGCTACCACGTCAGCCTCAACACCGATGCCGCTCGTCTCCACGAGACAGAGGTGAATGCCTTCTTCAACGATCGTTGGCTGATCACGGTGCGGAAAGACGATGGTCTCCCGATGGACGAGGTCGCGTCACGCTGGGACCGGTCCCCGAGGTTGATGAAGCACGGCGTGGGCTTTCTGCTCTATGGGCTGCTCGACGTGATCGTCGACGGCTACTTCGCCGTGCTCAGTGATTTCGACCAGTTCTACGAGAAAGTGAGCGACGACATCTTCGCGGAACGGCCGGTGGAGCCAAGCCGGCAGCGGCACTGGTTCGAGATGCGCCGGGAAACCGTTCGGTTTCATCGGCTGGTGGTCCCGATGCGGGAGACGGTGAGTGCCCTGATGCGTCACGAACAGGAGATCGTCCCCGAGGGCCTCTATCCCTACTTTCAGGACGTCTACGACCACATCCTCCGAATCAGCGAGTCATCCGACAGTCTGCGCGACCTCGTCACCGCCATCGTGGAAACCAACTTCAGCCTGCGTGACTACCGGCAGAACCTGATCGTGAAGAAGGTCTCCGGCTGGGCGGCGATCATCGCGGTTCCGGCTCTGATCACCGGGTATTACGGGATGAATGTCCCCTATCCCGGCGCAGGCCAGGTATCCGGTGTGATCTGGTCGACCTTGTTGATCCTCGGCGTCTCCGGCGGTCTCTTCTGGATCTTCCGCCGCAACGACTGGCTGTGATTGCCGGCCGACTGGGTGATGCCAGTGGTCGAGCTGGCGACGCGGCGGAAGCCCCGGCCGACCGGCGTCTGTTGGCCCGAGACAGTGACCACGCGTACTGGGTTCTCAACTGAGAAGCTGAGGGTTTGGGCTCGGGCAAAGTCGGCCGGCAATCAAACTAGAAACACAGCGTTCACGATGCAGCAACCGCATCGAAACGGGGATCGGGCTAAAAACTTCACGTTCACTATTGGCACCCCAACCGAAAGGAGCACCGTGAGCAAGACGGCTGCCGACGTCTTGTCCCTTGTCGCCGACGAGGGCTACGAGTTCGTCGACCTTCGCTTCTGTGATCTGCCCGGACAGGTCCAGCATTTCACCGTCCCGGTCAAGCAGTTGACCGAGGACTCCTTCGAGGCCGGTTTTGGTTTCGACGGCTCGTCGATCAGGGGCTTTCAGCAGATCCAGGAATCCGACATGATCCTGCTCCCGGATCCGAACACTGCGATCGATGATCCGTTCCGGGCGCGGAAGACGCTCATCATCTACTGCTTCGTCAACGACCCGATCACCGGTAGCCCGTACGACCGGGACCCGAGGTACGTGGCCAAGAAGGCCGAGGAGTACCTGATCAGCACCGGGCTCGCCGATACGTCGTATTGGGGCCCGGAGGCCGAGTTCTACATCTTCGACGACGTTCGCTTCGGGCAGAACCAGTTCTCGGGGTACTACTTCCTCGATTCGGTCGAGGGAGCCTGGAACTCTGGTGAATTCGAAGAGGGAGGAAACCTGGGATACAAGCCCCGATATAAAGAGGGCTACTTCCCGGTCCCGCCAACCGACCATTTCCAGGATCTTCGCTCGGAGATGACCGCGAATCTCGAGGCGGCCGGCATCGAGATCGAGGTGCAGCATCATGAGGTCGGCACCGCCGGTCAGGCGGAGATCGACATGCGCTACGACACGCTGTTGCGCACAGCCGACAACGTCACGCTCTACAAGTACATCGTCAAGAACACGGCCTGGGAGTACGGCAAGTCCGTCACCTTCATGCCCAAGCCGATCTTCGAGGACAACGGATCCGGCATGCACACCCACCAGTCTTTGTGGAAGGACGGTGAGCCGCTCTTCTTCGACGAGGCGGGGTATGCCGGTCTCTCCGACATGGCGCGGTGGTACATCGGCGGGCTGCTCAAGCACGCTGCGGCCATCCTCGCCTTCGCGGCGCCGACCACCAACTCATACCACCGGCTTGTGCCCGGTTATGAGGCGCCGGTGAACCTGGTGTATTCCAGCCGGAACCGGTCGGCGGCAATCCGGATCCCGCAGTACTCGCAGGCGCCGGGTGCGAAGCGGCTCGAGTTCCGTTGCCCCGACCCGTCGTGCAACCCATATCTGGCCTTCTCCGCCATGCTCATGGCGGGCCTCGACGGCGTGCAGAACCGAATCGAGCCTCATGACCCGGTGGACAAGGACATCTACGACCTGCCGCCGGGCGAGCTGGCCGGTCTGCCTTCGGTACCGGGGAGCCTCAGCGAGGCCCTCGATGCGCTGAAGGCCGACCACGAGTTCCTGCTCCAGGGCGGGGTGTTCTCCCAGGAGCTGATCGAAGCCTGGATCGACTACAAGGTCGAGCACGAGATCGATCCGGTCCGACTCCGGCCGCATCCCTACGAGTTCCACCTCTACTACGACATTTGAGATGAGGCCCACAGGGCCTCGTCTCATGTCTTACGTCCTGCGATCCACGTAGTGCGTAGGCCGAGGGTCCGTCGGCAGACGGGCCCTCGTGTTGCCTCAGAAGATCTCGGGGCACCAGGGTTGCGGGTCCCAGGTGAACGCTCGGTCGAGCGCGGCAAGAGCGCCGGCATCGCCGGTGACCCGGCCGGATCGGGCCATCTGCCGGAACCGGGGCCGTCCCATGTACCCCGCGCTCAGGTCTTCGAGATCCAGCATCACTGACGGCTCGTCGCTTGTGGCGCTGCATTCGGTCGTCTCGGTGTCGGCGTGGAGCCGGTACGAGCCGGAAGTGTCGCCGAGCGGGTCGATCACCCCGATGACGACATCGACCGGCGCCGAATATGCGCGTGCCGTGAGGGCAGTCGGTACCTCCATCAATCGGACCCATAGGGCGTCGTAGCGGGAGCCCCAGGCTCGCCGCGTTCCGGCCAGCAGGTCGTAGATCGGGTCCCACGGTGGGCGGAGACTCGCTTCCACCTTGGACACGAGATCCTGATTCACGATCAGCGACCAGAGACCGGACCACGCTCCGGGAGTGCGTGGCAAACAAATCCTTGACCACCACCTTGCCGACCCCGTGACCCCCATCCCAGCGCGACCTGGTGCGGAAGGTCGCCAGACCTGTGATCCCCCCATCGTCATCGACGACGGCGTACCGAAGCGAGGTGCTTCCCTCGCGGGCAGATTCGCTGTCACGGAAGGAGCGGTCCTCCCACCATGCCGTGGTCCGTTCGAAGAATCCGGGCACTTCGGCACGAATCCGGTCGTACAGGGGTGGGGCCAAGGTCATGGCCTCGGCACGCTCCACCAGACGCACTCTGTCCGGCTCGGGAGCGAGACGACTCCACTCCCCATGCTCGACGTCGATCTCCATGTCGTAGCAAACCGAGGCGCAGCCGTACCCGAACCGGCCGTAGATGGCGCTGTCCGATGCCCACAAACCCGCGATTGGCTCGCCGCGCTCCTTCACGTCGTCGAGATGGGAGCGCATCATCGCGCGGAGAATGCCCTGGCGCCGATGGGTTGGGGCAACGGCGACGATGGTGGTCCCGCCGCAAGGGACCTCACCACCGGGGACGGTCATGTTCAGCGAGAACGCACCCGCGGTCCCGACCAGTTGATCATCGTCGAAGGCGCACCGGGTTCGGTCGAGCGGGAGCAGTTCGAGAAACCGACGGTCGCCGTCTGGTGGGTCGAAGCCGAAGACGACGCCCATCGTCGTGCGCATCTTCTCGAACTCGTCGGGCGCGATGGCCCGGATCTGGACAGCCATCAGGCGTCCGGAGTTGCCCCCGCAGCGGTCCTCGCGTTCTGGACCTCGACGTCGAAGTCGGTGACGGCGCCGGTGTATGCAGTCACGGCGGCGCGCCGCAGGTCTCCGGGATCGGCCGACTGCAGCCCGGACAGAGCCTCACCGGCGGCCCGCGCCGCCAAGCTCGCCGCCGCGGCCAGTGCCTCCTGGTTCGCCTCTAGACCTGCCGGCGGGACCAGCGCCGCGACCTGGTCGGAAAGGGCTTGTGACGAGGTGGCGACGGCCTCGATCCTGGGCTCCGCATCCGGGAACTCGATCTCCCTCGGATCGGCATCGAAACCCGTGTTGACGGCGACCAGCTCGTTGTTGAGCGCCTGGAACTCGCCGTTGATTCGATCGAGCTCACCGATATAGGCCGCGGCCGCGTCGGGCACGGTTCCGGTCTCGCCCGGGACACTCGTCGTGCCGGCACCGTCCTCACCGACTGTGGTCGGGGTCGTGTCCCCTGCGGCCAGGGTCGTGCTGGGAGAGGCTTCAGGCAGCGAGCGGACGAAGAAATAGGTGAACGCGATCATTCCCAAAATGACCAGGGGGAGGATCCAGCGGCCCGGTTTCGGGTCGGAGTTGACTGCCATGACCGGCGAAACGATAGCTGGGACCTGGTGGTTCCCTGCGCCTCGTCCCGCTGCCCGAACAGACCCCTTGTGCCCGCCTCGGCCAACCCATACGTTCGCCATATGGAACCGGAGAGGAACGAGGTGTATGAGCGCATCCCGTGGGAGACCCTCGAAGAGAAGAAGCCCGACCGCCAGTGGATGATGATGGCGGTGGCCGGCGCCGTCGTGCTCGGTGCCCTCGCCTACTCGTTCATGAGCAACCGAACCGCTCCGCTCCCGGTCACTTCCACGGTCCCGGTCGCCGGCGCGACCACGCTGGCCTCGGTCGACCCGGGGGTGGGTCCGGCGGTGGCGTCTGTGCCTGCTCCTGTAGCGGGGACCATGCCCGTAGTGACCGCGGAAGCGGACCTCTACGCAGTCCATCCCGAGAGGGTGATCGATCGCGCCGTCGCCCATGCCGAGTGGTTCGTGGCCGAGTATCTGACGGTCGACGGAACGGAGGAGGGACGGGCAACGCTGACATCGCTGCTGCCGGTGGGTGTGCCACTCCC
This sequence comes from uncultured Acidobacteriota bacterium, assembly GCA_963837055.1. Taxonomy (GTDB): domain Bacteria; phylum Actinomycetota; class Acidimicrobiia; order Spongiisociales; family ZC4RG35; genus JARDZU01. Next base: position 57,178 of record CAWILU010000007.1, read on the forward strand.
TGCGGCGGCGGAAGGAACCCGGGTTTTCGTGGAATGGGTGCGGGCGACGGGGGTCGAGGAGACCGGTCAGCTGACCTATCGGGTGACCGTGCTTGCCCGCTCGTTGGCTGCTGCCGGCGCCACCGAATACGTGCGTCAGCCGCCGTTGCAGGTCGAGGTGGATGTCTCCGTCGCTGGCGACCTCCCGCAGGTGGTCATGGCGCCCCGTGTCGCCCCGGCGCAGGCGGGCAATCCATTCCAGCTGGCTCTGACCCCGGTGCCGGATGAGATCAGTGCATCGGCGCTCCAGCAGATCGGCGGGTCTGAGGTGGTTGGGGGAACGCAGAGCGCCGACGGGACCTGGCAGGTAGTGGTGCTCGCGGCGACGCCAGATGGGGTCAGCCGGCCGGTATCAGTGTCGATCCCGGCGTCCTGATCAGCCGAACTCCCCTTCCAGGATCGCGGTAGCGTCGGGCACGATGGAGTCCCAGTTCACATCCGGAGTCTTGGTGACGGTCACGAAGTCTGCGGTCAGGAAGATGCTGGTCACCCCGTTGAGCGCCAGCAGGTCTCGGGCGAACCCATTTTCCGGCGAAGCCCCGGCCACGAATGTGGTCGGTCCACCCACGGGCGCCCCCACGGTGAACTTCATCGCGTTGGGATTCGGCGAGGGGGCGACGACGACTGCCATTGCCTGGCGAGGCTAATCGGGTGCCCGGTCTGCTCGCATGGGTAGGAGGCATATGGCGCGCTTGGTGAGCGAGGCGCGGCGGTTCGCTTCCGTAGCCCTCGCGGCCGTCGCCGACCCGTCCAAGGCCGAAGGCATGCAGGCATACATGAAGACCGACATGCCGTTCTATGGCGTGCAGAAACCGGCCCGCGCCGACATCCTCCGCGACCTCGTCAACGGTTTCCCTCCGGCCGACCGCCCTGAGTACGAGCAGCTCGTAGATGGTCTATGGGATCTGCCTCACAGGGAGGAGAAGTATCTGGCGCTTGGCGTGGCGCGTCACTTCAGGAAGTACGTGACGCCGGAGGCACTACCGCTGTATCGGCGCCTGATCGTCGAGGGCGCCTGGTGGGACCTGGTCGATGAGGTGGCCACCCAACTGATCGGAGACCTGGTCGTCAGGTCCCCGGACGAGGTTTGGCCGGTGGTCGATACCTGGATCGCGGACGAGAACATGTGGCTCAGACGGACCGCGATCATCTGCCAGGTTGGTGCCAAGGAGCGCACCGACGCCGATCGTCTGTTTCGGTTCTGCGCTCAACGAGCATTCGAGAAGGAGTTCTTCATCCGAAAGGCGGTCGGCTGGGCCCTCCGACAATATGCCAGGGAGGAGCCCGAGTTGGTGGCGCGCTTCGTCGTCGACCACCGAGACCGTCTGTCGGGGCTGTCCTACCGGGAGGCCACCAAACACATCTCTGATCTCATCACCTGACCGGCGGGGTGGGACAACCGATAACAACGCCACAACTACCCTCCGCATGTGAGCCTCATCGGGGATCTGCGTGGCGTTTTGGGTGACGATCGGGTGCTGGAGGAACCGGTCGAGCTCTATCTGTACTCGCGCGACGCCTCCCTCATGCAGGGCCGGGCGACCTGCGTGGTTTTCCCCCACACCACCGAAGAGGTGGCCGAAGTAGTCAGGGTGGCCGAGAGACACGGAGTTCCGATCGTCGCTCGGGGCGCGGGCACCGGTTTGACTGCGGGGGCAATCCCCATCGACGGCGGCATCGTCCTGTCCACCACTTCGATGAACCAGATCGAGATCGACGTCGACAACCGGACGGCCTGGGTCGGGGCAGGGGTGATAAACCTCGATCTGAGCACGGCGGCCGAGCCGTTCGGGCTCTCCTTCGCCCCGGACCCCTCGTCGCAGTCTGCCTGCACCATCGGCGGCAACGTGGCCAACAACTCGGGTGGAGCGCACTGCCTGGCCGAGGGGGCGACTACCAGCCATGTCCTCGGCCTCGAAGTCGTTCTGGCCGGAGGGGAGATCCTGTCTCTGGGCGGACAGGCCCCGGACATGCCTGGCCTCGATCTCAAGGGGCTGATCGTCGGCTCGGAGGGCACGCTCGGTGTTGTGACGAAGGCTCTGGTCCGCCTCCTTCCGATCGAGTCCGACGTGCGGACCCTGCTCCTGGACTTCGAGCAACTGGCCGGGGCGACGAGGACGGTCTCGGAGGTGATCGCCTCGGGCCTGGTGCCGGCGGCGCTCGAGATCATGGACCAGAGGATGACCACCGCTGTCGAGAACTGGCTCCAGGCTGGTCTTCCCTGTGACTGCGCCGCGATCCTGCTCGCCGAAGTCGTGGGCGAGCCGGAGGCAGTGGAGGCGGAAGCCGCACTGATCTCCCGTATCGGCCTGGAGAACGGAGCGCGCACCGTCCAGGTTGCCAAGGACGAGGCGGAGCGGGCCATCCTCTGGAAGGGACGGAAGTCCGCCTTTGGGGCGGTGGCCCAGGTCTCACCGAATTACTACCTGCATGACACCGTGGTGCCCAGGTCCAAGTTGGCGGAGACGATGGAGGAGATCGAGGCGATCGCCGACCGTTACGAGCTCGCGGTCTACAACGTCCTCCATGCCGGCGACGGGAACCTCCATCCGCTCATGGCGTTCGACGCCTCCGACCCGGTCATGATGGACAAGGTGCACCGGGCGGGGGAGGAGATGGTGGCGGCTTGCCTCCGCCGTGGGGGTGCCTTGTCGGGAGAGCACGGGATCGGGCTGGAGAAGCGCGACATGATGCGGGCGGATTTCAGCGAGCTCGATCTCGACGCTCAGGCGAGGCTCAAAGAGGCGTTCGACCCCGCCGGCATCTTCAACCCGGCAAAAGTGCTCCCGGAAGGCTCACGCTGCTTCGACTTCGGCGGAGCGAGACGAGAGATCCCTGACGGGGCCTGGGTATGACCGGGGCCGCTGGGGGCGGTCCCGAGCGTGTCGCTCCCTCCACCGTCGAGGACCTCTCCTCGATCCTGCGCCGGGCTACCGAGGGCAAGCGGGTAGTACAAGTCGTGGGCGGCGGCACCAAACAGGGCTATGGGACACCGCCACAACCTGATCTGATCGTCGAGACGCACGGTCTTTCCGGGATCGAGGAATGGGATCCAGATGACCTAACCGTCACAGTCGGGGCAGGGATTCCCGTGGGCGAGCTGGAGGCGACCCTGGCCGAGCGCTCCCAGACCGCAGTCCTCCCAGAGGTGCCCGGGGAATCCACAGTCGGAGGTGTGATCTCGGCGGGGGTCTCCTCGCTGCGTCGGGCCCGCCTCCTTGGCACGAGGGAACGGATGCTCGAGGTCCGGCTGGTGACCGGGGACGGCCGGGTGGTGCGTGGCGGGGGACGCGTGGTCAAGAACGTCTCCGGATACGACCTACCCCGACTGGTGGTCGGGGCGTTCGGCTCGCTCGGGGTCGTCACCTCGGTATGTCTCAAGCTGTGGCCGCGCCCCGCGGCGCTGCAACTGTCGCAATCGACGACCTCGACGCCGCCGGCCTCGTAGTCCGTCCTCTCGCCATCCTCGAGCACGATGGCGTGATCGAGGTGTTCCTCTGGGGCACTCCTGAAGAGGTGGACGCCTCGTCTGCGAGGCTCGGGGGTAAGGCGTCACCGGGTCATCGGTGGCCCGCCGACCCTGGCGGTGCGTACCGATGGTCGTTGCGGATCCCTCCCGCGCAGACTCCGTCGGCCGTGGAGAGGCTTCCAGGCGGTTGGCAGTATGTCGCGGTCCATCGGGCGGGCGACATCCGGGCCGCGTCGCCAGACGCCGACGGAGCCGCCGACCTCCGAGAGTGGGCAGAAGGGGTGGGTGGTGCCCTTGTTGTCGTCGAGGCGCCGGCCGACGGCCTCAATGGCCTCGATCCCTGGGGATCGCCGCCACCCGGGCTCGAGGTCCAGCGGCGGCTCATCGCCCAGTTCGACCCGGGCCGGATCCTCAACCCCGGCCGGCTTCCGGCAGGTTTGTGATGGGCTGGGTAACGACGGATCACCCGACCACCGATGAGCTCAATGCCTGTGTCCAGTGCGGGCTGTGTCTGCCCGTCTGTCCGACGTTTCGGCTGACCGGACGCGAGACCGCGTCACCCCGCGGTCGGATCCAGGCGATGAAAGCTGTCCATCTGGGCATCCTCGAGGTCGATGCCCCGTTCCAGGGTGTGATCGACTTCTGTCTGGGTTGTCGGGCCTGCGAGCCGGTGTGCCCGGGGATGGTCCCGTACGGACGGGCCTTGGAGGGCACCCGCGCCGAACTCGCCGCGCAACGGCCGAGTATCGGCCATCGTATCCGTGCCTTCCTCCTCGGCCCCGTGATCGGCTCGAGGAGATCGCTGCGCATGGGGAGCGGCGCTCTTCGCTTCGCGCAGGCCACTCGGGCGACCTCCCTTGTCCCGGGGCGCTTCCGCCGGTTGGCGGAAGGTGTGCGTCGTCTCGACGGCCGGCCCAAGGCCACGTTGGGTCACGTCGGGGGAACCGGCACGTCAGGGACCGTGGCCGTCCTGGCTGGATGCATTCAGGACGAGTGGTTCCGCCCCGTCAACCATGCCGCCATCGAGCTTCTCGAGTTGGCGGGTTTTCGCGTCGAGGTGCCGGAAGCTCAGACTTGCTGCGGTGCTCTCGCCGCTCACGATGGCAAGGCGGATGCAGCCCGATCGCTGGCGGAAAGGAACGTCCCGATTTTCGCTGGTTACGACCAGGTGGTCGTCACTTCCGCAGGGTGCTCGGCGCATGTGCGCGAATACGGCCATTGGGCACCTGATGGTGGAGAGGTTGGTGCTCGGACCGTTGATGTGACTGTGGCGGTGGCCCGGGCGATCGAGGCTGGCCTGCTTCCGGTGCTGGAGCCCGGAGCAGGCAAGATCGCGATCCAGGATCCGTGCCATCTGCGTCACGCCCAGCGGGTGACTGCTGAGCCGCGGCTGATCATCGAGGCAGGCGGTTACGAAGTGGTTGAGATCGATCCGGCAGGGATGTGCTGCGGCGCCGCCGGTCTGTACACGGTGCTCCAGCCCGAGGCCTCACAGGATCTGGGAAACCGAAAAGCGGATCAGATACGTTCAACTGGAGTGAGCAGGGTCGCTTCCGCCAACCCGGGGTGTGAGATGCAGCTCAGGTCGGCGCTGGGCCGCGATCACCAGATTGCGCACCCGATCGAGTGGTATCTGCGAGCCGTCCGGGAATCCGACACGGGCGGTAGGGTCGCCGCGGTGCAGGCCTCGAGATGACCGAAGACATCGCCCGAGCCGATAGCCGGGCCACGGCCAGGCGTTACGCGATCCTGGCCTACGGTTCGTTCGGGACCATGCTCGATGTGGGTCTGATGGTGGTGGGGAGCCTCCTCGTCGGGCTGGCCGTCTCGGTCGTCCTGGCCGGTTTCGAGCTAGTCGACGTAATCCAGGATCTGTCCACCGGGGCGATGCTCGCTTCCTCGCTCGTCCTGGCCGTCATCGGGCTGTTCTGCCTCGGTGTCGCTGCCGAGGGCCCGTTGGGTCGGGGCCGGCGTCTGGTCGGGTTCAAGCTGTGGGAGATCGGTTTGGGCCGAATCATCGCGGTCTTCGTGGTCGGTCTGATCATGCTTCTCGTTCACGGGCTGATCGATGGCGTCACCGAGGGGCTTCCGCTGCCGGTGACGACAGGGGTCGAGGGGATCAGAGCGGTCGGGGTGGCCGGGATGACCGTGATGCCATTGCTCGGCGTGCCCATCGCCCTCGCTGCCCGCTGGTACCCCGATGGGCCGGATTGGCTCCGCTCCACCGAGATCCCGATCATGTTCGTGGTCTGGGCCGTGGCCACCATGGCCCTGATCTCCTAGGAAGGTCGGTCACAGCCCCTTCGAGTAGATCTCCACCGGGTGCACGCCGTATCCCTCTCGCAGCAGGGCTTCCACACTCCAGACCGTCACGGGGATCATCGCCTCGACCCGGCCGCGTGCGGTATCTCGGAGGAGATCTCGCAAGCCCTGCAACAGGAGCGGGGCGTCGGGCGGGGAAGTCGCCAGCCAGCGCACTGAGATGCCGTGGTCGTCGCCTTCCGCGATCACCCAGCCGCCCGGGCTCTGGTAGAAGGTACGGGTATCCACCGCACGGTCCAGGTCCTGTCTAGATGCCTTACGCCATCGCCACCCGAGAGAGATCAGGTCACGTGCGGCGTACGCCAGCTCACTCTGTGACCAAAAAGTCCATGCCGCGTCCGCATCGATGACGGTGCCGACTCGTAGTCGATCGCCGGAGGCCATTGGGGTACCCGTCGACACGTCGGCTGTTGCGTAGCTCCATCGCCCCGTGAGCCGGTAGGCGGATCTGAGGACCTGCGATCGCGCCGCCTCGTTGTCTGCCTCGATGGTGAGACGAGCGACGATCGCTCCTCGTGACCTGGCCCATTCCACCGAGTAATCGTTCATCGCCATGCCCATTCCGGACCTTCGATGATCGGGGTGGACCCGGGCCGCACTGAGCCAGGCCTCGGTCGGGGAGAGCAACTGCACTCGGGAAAGAGCTACAGGGACGTCGTCCTCGTACACACACACGAACACCAGCGAATCGGGCTCTTCCAGCCAGCCGCTCATCAAATCGGGCACGTAGTCGCCCCACGCGAACGTGTCCCGGGTCCAGGGCGCGATGAGGGAGACATCCTCGGCCCGGGCGGGGCGGATGACGAACGACACGTCTACATCCGTTCGGGAACTTCGATGCCGAGGAGATCGAGCAGCTGCTCGAGTGCGGCCAGAGTCCAAGCGGCTAGAGAGAGCCAGGAGCCTCGTCGGGCCACGTCCGGCTCGGACAGGATGTGACAGGTGTCGTAGAAGCGGTTGAACCGCCCCGCCACCTCGAAGGCGAAATCGGCCACATGGTTCGGGGAGCGCAGGGCGATCGCCCGACTCACGACCTCGGGGAGCCGGAGCAATTCGAGCATCAGGTTGCGTTCGTCGTCGAAGGTCGGAGGGATCAGGTCACCCGGCTCGAGATCCTCGGCCTTTGCCCGGCGGAGGATCGACTTGATCCTCACGGCCGCGTATTGCAGGTATGGACCGGTCTTCCCCTCGAAAGAGGTGAAACGCTCCGGGTCGAAGACGTAGTCGGATACCCGATTGTTGATCAGGTCGCCAAACTTGAGAGCGGCAACGCCCACCATCCGGGCGATCCTCGAGCGCTCGTCCTGGGGGTAGTCCTCCGCCAGGTGCGCCTCGTCCAATCTGCGGGCCGCCGCCTCGGTGAGCAGCTCGATCACGTCGGCGAGACGTACCACGCCCCCCTCCCGGGTCCGGAATGGCCTTCCATCCGGTCCATTCATCGTCCCGAACCAGATGTGCTCGAGCTTGGTCGTCTCCGGGAGGATGCCGGCCTTCGTCGCGGCCCTGAAGATCTGGACGAAATGATCTGCCTGACGGCGATCCACCACGTAGAGGACCAGGTCGGCTTGCAACTCTTCGACCCGCATCTGGATCGTGGCCAGGTCGGTCGTGCTGTAGAGGAATCCGCCCGAGGACGATTCGAGGATCAGGGGGGGGATGTCCCGGTTGTCGTCCTCTTCACCGACCTTGATCACGAGGGCACCCAGTGACTCCTCGGCCACACCTGAATCGCGGAGCGAGGTGACGAGGGGGCCGAGCCGATCGGACACGTCCGACTCCCCGTACCAGAGGTCGAAATTGACGCCGAGTGCGGCGAAATCGCTGCGCTGGGATTCCTCGGAGACAGCTTTCATGTGCTGCCAGAGCGACAGATAACCGGGGTCTCCTTGCTGAAGTCGGACCGTTGCTCGGCGGGCCGAGTCGGCGAAGTCGTCGTCGAGACGGGCCCGCTCCGCCGCCTCGGGGTAGATACGTTGCAGATCTTCCAGTGTCACCGGGGATTCCGCCGGGTAGTTGGCGGGCGCGGGTTCGAAGAACGAGAGGTCGGGCTGGCGCTCTTCGATGGCGGCGATGAGGAGGCCCATCTGGAACCCCCAGTCCCCGAAATGAGGGTCGCGAATGACCTTGTGGCCGGCGAAGGAGAAGAGCCGGGCGAGTGAGTCACCGATGATCGTGGCCCGCAGATGTCCCACGTGCATGGCCTTGGCCACATTGGGGCCGGCGTAGTCGATGACCACGGTCTCCGGCTCCCCGGTGACCGGGAAGCCGAGGGAGGGGTCCGCGGCGTCCTCTGCAGACATACGGGCAATCGAGTCATCGGTGAGGCTCAGATTGATGAATCCGGGCCCGGCTACCTCGGCCTTGGCGATGTCCGGGTGGCCGGTGAGCCGGTCGGCAACATCCTGGGCCACTGCTCTGGGCGCTCTCCCTGACATCTTCCCGGCTGCCATCGCGCCATTTACCTGGAATTGGGCCAGCTCCGGTCTCTGTGACGGCACCACCTCACCCAGGTCGGAGGGCAATCCGAGCGCGTCGAATGCCTCACCGGCGACAGAAGAGAGATGTGCGAGCAGCGACATGGCCTATCGACAGTACCTAGGACCTATGACCTAGAACTTATGACCTAATACTTCGCCAACTCCTGGGCTTTGCGGACGATTCCCTCGGGGGTCGGGTAGAGCTCGTTCTCGAGGGATCCCGCGTAGGGCATGATCGGCACGTCGGGCAGGGCATAACGGCGAACCGGGGCGTCGAGCCACTCGAAGGTCTTGTCGGCGATTTGGGCTGCTAGCTCCGCTCCATATCCGACGAACTCGTTGTCTTCGTACACGATCAGGGCACGTGACGTCTTCTTTACGGACTCCTCGATGGTTGGCCAATCGAGCGGTTTGAGGCTGCGGAGGTCGATCACCTCGGGGCTGATGTCGAGCTCCTCGAGGAGGGGGACCGCTTCCACCGCAAAGTGGGCCATGGCCCCGTAGGCGATGATCGTCAGATCCTTGCCCTCGTGGCGGATGGCGGCTCGGCCCAGGGGCACCCGATGGTCACCCGCCGGGTAGGGGCCTTTGGCCAGGCGATAGAGCTTCTTTGGTTCGAGGAACATCACCGGGTCAGGGTCTTCGACCGCGGTGAAGAGGAGACCCTTGACGTCGGCCGGCGTCGAGGGGACCACGACCTTGAGGCCGGGGACGTGCGCGTAGAAAGACTCGATCGACTGCGAGTGATAGAGCGCCCCGTGGATCCCGGCCCCATAGGGGGTGCGCACGACCATCGGGACATTCCAGTGCCCGTCGGAGCGGAACGAGATCCGGGCCGCCTCGGAGACGAGCTGGTCGAAGGCGGGGTGGATGTAGTCGGCGAACTGGATCTCCGGGATCACCTTGAACCCTGCGGCGGACATGCCGATTGCGACTCCGATGATCGACGACTCCGCGATCGGTGTGTTGAAGCAACGTTCGGCCCCGTATCGGTCCGTCAAGTCTTGCGTCGCCTTGAAGACGCCGCCCTTGCGCCTCGCTACGTCCTCGCCGAAGACCACGGCGTCCTCATGGGCCTCAAGCACTTCGTGAAGAGCCAAGTTGATCGCGGTGATCAGATTCACTGTTTCCCCACTTGGTGGGGCTTCCACCTCGGTCACCGCCGGCCCGGGCTCCACGACCTTGGCATAGACCCGACTGGTCGGCTCGTCCGGGTTGGGAGCGGCCTCGGCGGTTTCGACCGCCCTGGCCAGCGTCTCGATCACTTCTTCGTCGATGCGCTCCTCATCGGCCTCGGTGAGCAGTCTGTTCTCGATGAGGTACTGGCGGACTCGGGCCACCGGATCGCGCTTGCGCCAGGTCTCGACCTCCTCGCGGCTGCGGTACAAGGCGTCGTTGTCGTCAGATGTATGCGCGTAGTAGCGATAGGTCTCTGCCTCAATCAGCGTTGGCCCTTCCCCGGCCCGGGCCCGCCGGACCGCCTCCTGCATCACCTTGTAGACCCGAAGCGTCCGGTTTCCATCCACTTCGACTCCGGGGAACCCGTAGCTCTCCGCCCGCGCAGCGAGACTGCCGGCGATCTGCTCCTCCTGCGGCACCGAGATCGCGTACCGGTTGTTCTCGATGACGAAGACGAGGGGAAGTTTGTGTATGCCGGCCCAGTTCATCGCCTCGTGCCAGTCGCCCTCGGACGTCGAGCCCTCGCCGCCATAGACCGCCACCACGGCGTCTGCACCGCGGTGGGCTAGTGCCTGAGCTATGCCCACCGCATGCGGATACTGCGTGCCGATCACCGAGGACTGGGTGAGGACCCGTCGCTCCCGGCTCGACCAATGCCCGGGGAGCTGGCGCCCACCCGACATCGGGTCGGTCTTCTTGGCGAATGCACCGAGGAAGATCTCTTCCGGCTCGAACCCCCAGGCCAGGGCCACCCCCATGTCCCGGTAGTAGGGCAAGACCCAATCCTTCTCCCGGTCGAGGGCCAGCGCCGAGGCCACCTGCACCGCCTCATGGCCCGAGGATCCGACCACGAATGGCGCCCGGCCCTGACGCTGTAGGGCGAAGAGCCGATCGTCGATGCGTCTCGTGGTGAGCATCAACCGGTACATCTCGATGACCTGGTCGTCGGTCAGCCCTAGTTCCCCGTGGTGGAGGTTGCGGTCGAAGTCCATTCCGTAGGTGCGGTGGTCGGTCACTCCGGATCGTCCCCGCTGCGACGGAACCGGCGGAGGTCCCCGATGGTCTTGATTCGGTCCTCGGCGAGGATCACCGCCGCCTGGTTCGGGGTGATCTTCATCTTCTCCGATGTGACCAGGATGGCCTTGGTCGCCTCGAAGATGGAGTCGACGCGGTACATGGCCCTCATCTTCGAGTAGCCGTGGAGCTCGTCGTAGACGTTGATCAGGCCGCCGGCGTTGACCACGAAGTCCGGGGCGTAGATGATGCCCCGTTCGGCGATGCGGGCGGCGTCCTCGTCGGTGGCGAGCTGGTTGTTGGCGCTGCCGACGATGGCCTGACAGTTGAGGCCGGGGATCGTGGTCTCGTTTAGACCGCCTCCCAGGGCGCATGGGGAGTAGAAGTCGCAGTCGACGGTGTGGATCTCCTCGATGTCGACCCTCTTCACCCCGTAGTGGTCCACCGCCTGCCTCATCGCTTGCTCGGAGGTGTCGGCCACGATGACCTCGGCGCGCGCTTCGACCAGCAGCTGGACGAATGCCGACCCGACTTTGCCCACTCCCTGCACCGCGAAACGGCGACCGGCGAGGTCGGAGTCCCCCAGAGGTAATCCGCCACGGCCCGGGACGCGGCGAAGAGCCCGCGGGAGGTCACCGGGGAAGGGTCGCCGGCGCCTCCCATGGCTATCGAGTAGCCCAGGGCCCATTGTGTCTCACGGCGGACTATGTCGATGTCAGTCGTGGTAGTGCCCACGTCTTCGGCGGTGATGTAACGACCTTGGAGGGAGTCGACGATCCGGCCATAGGCCCGGAGGAGTCGCTCGCTCTTGTCGGTAGCCGGGTCGCCGATGATGACCGCCTTGCCACCACCCAGATCCAACCCGGCAGCAGCGGCTTTGTAGGTCATCCCCTTGGCCAGACGAAGCACGTCGGCCAGGGCGTCTTCCTCGGTTTGATACGGAAAAAAGCGGGTCCCGCCGAGGGCGGGACCCAATGCTGTGGAGTGGATGGCGATTATGGCCCGAAGGCCGGATACATCGTCGTAGCCGTAGACGACCTGCTCGTGACCGCCGCGGGCAACCTCATCGAACACGACCAAGTCCGGTCCTCCATTCTCGAGGGGCGGTGCTCACTCCGGAGCCGATACTACCTGCACGCCCCCTGGTTGGCCCTGGTGACCTGGGCCGCAACCTCTGCCAGGATGGGGGGATGACGAAGACCGCCCATCTCCGGGTGTACACCCCTCAGGGCGCCGAGAGCGGCGACCCGGTGCCCGGGTTCGTCCGTGGATACGGTCTTCTCTCCGAGTCGGACGGAGACGCCGACTGGGTGGCCGACTGGAACGGGGTTCGGATGGTTTGCCCGCGGCATCTCCGCCTCCGAGTTCTCGAGTCGACCGTGGCGTTCGCCAATGCCTTTCGGGGCTTGGGAGCCGGGCTCATCCCCGAGGAGGCGGCACAGACCGCCGACAACGAGCTACGCCGATACCACCGAGAGCACCCCGGTCATCGGTCCCACGTCCTCACGTCGGCATGGCATGTCCCCGTTCGATGGTTCACCGCCTTCCAGCCCGAGGACAGAGAGGTCTACGAGGTCGATGGGGCACCGAGGGTGCGGCTCCGGGTCGATCTAGGCGTCGGCCTGAGGCGGGTCGACCACGCCCTGGGGGTACTGCGTGGGCTCCAGGTCTTCCAAGGTCCCGCCGAGGAGCTGGCTCAGCTCTCGGACTGGCTCGACAGCTTTCCCTCCGATTCGATGCTCGAGCTCGACTATTCGACGGTGTCGGAGCTCTTCGACCCTCAGGAGCTGGTCTTCGACGACTCGGTGGAACTGGTGCGTCGTTCTCTCGAGGCTCTTGCCGACGGAGACATGATGAGCGCCGGCGAGAACTATGGCCGCGTGGTCTCCCGCTGGGCCCCTGCCTTCTCGGTCACCTTCAGCAGCTGAAAGGGAATAGACCGAGCGCGGGCGGCGTTCCAACTTGTGAACAGAATCACAAGGTTGCCTTCCTTCCACAATTGCGAAGGCCAGTGGAGCAAGTTTCCGCTTCTTCCAGCGGACTCCTTCTCCTCCTCAAAGAGCTCCACTGGCCTCGCAAAGTCTTCCGACTCCAGGCACTCCGTCTTGACCCGACCCGCGGAACGCCTACCATCGGCGCCGACATGACATGCCCTCCCACCAGCTCGGCCTGCTGCTGCCTCTGTCGCTGTGCGGCCGTGCCGTGTGGGTAGCCATGTCCTGAGTCACCGAGAGACAGACGCAAAGCCCGCACCGGCACCGGATGCGGGTCTTTTGTTGTCATGGGCCTGATCCGGAAGAACCAAGGAGAAGGAACATGACCACACAGCCCGTAGACGTCACTCGACCTAGAGCCGATGTCCAGCTCGACTGCTCGGGTGTGCTCTGCCCACTTCCGGTCTATCGGGCGTCGCTGGCCCTTGGCCAGCTCTCCCCCGGCCAGGTGCTGGAGCTGATCACCACCGATCCCGGAGCCCTCGAGGACATTCCAGCGCTGGCCCGGCAAACCGGGAACATCCTGCTCGGGGTCGAGCGCGAGGAAACCCGTCAGCTGTTTTGGGTCGAGAAGGCGGTGCGGTCGTGACCACCACCCTCACTAACGAGGCCACGGACGGTCAGTCGGAGGTGCGCAAGCGGCGGATCGCCCTGGTCGCGTCCAAAGGGACGCTCGACCAGGCCTACCCACCGCTGATCCTGGCCACCACTGCAGCCAGCCTTGGCTGGGAGGCGGGGGTGTATTTCACCTTCTATGGCCTAGACATCATCCACAACGATCGGCTCGAGAAGCTGAAAGTGGCCTCCTTGGCCAATCCCGCCGGCCCGATCCAGCTTCCCAACTTGCTCGGGGCGCTCCCCGGCGCCACGGCTGCGGCCACCAAGATCATGAAGAAATGGATGAGCGACGCTCGCATGCCGACCGTCCCCGAGTTCATCGAGATGGCTCAGGGCCTCGACGTCAGGTTCTTCGCCTGCTCTACGACCATGGGCGTCATGGGAGTCGAGGAAGGCGATCTGATCAAGGGGTGTGAGATTGCCGGTGCGGCGGCATTCCTCGATTTCGCCGCCGACGCCGACGTCCAATTGTTCGTCTGAGTGGTCAGCCGACCATCGAGGCGGCGGTACCGGGAGCGATAGGGAGGGTGAGCTCGAAGCGGGTCCACCCTCCACGCCGCCGGTAGACCAGGTCGCCATCCATCATCCGGGCGAGTTGTCTGGCCACTGCCAACCCGAGACCAACTGAATCCGGCTTGGCGTCCGATGATGCCTGTGCCCGGAAATAGGGGTCGAAGATGTGCTCGGCGTCGATGCCCTTGACCCCGGGACCGTCGTCACTCACCACCAGTGAGGCCGTGTTTGCCTTGCTCGACACCTCGACCCGCACGTGCCGGCCCCCATATCGGTGGGCATTGGTGAGGAGATTTCGCACGATCTGCCTGGTGCGGAGGGTGTCCGCCCACGCCGTCGATGGGTCGCCGACCACGGTGACCTCCAGATCGACGCCCAGGGATTCGACGATCGACCGGCACTCGTGGAGCAGGTCTATCGCTCGAGGACTGACGGTGAGATTCCCCGAGGCGGCTCGCTCCGCGGTCAACAGATCGTCGACCAACTGGGCCACCTCCTGGCTCTGGCTCGAGATCAGCCCGACCATCTCCTCGATCTCGTCAGCTGAGTAGTTGCCCAGGCCCTGCGCCAGCTCACCGGAGAACCCGACTACCGCGGCGAGAGGCGTGCGCAACTCGTGGCTCACGGTGGCGATGAAGCGGTCCTTGGCCGCGGCCAGCTCCTCGAGGCCCTCACGAGCCGACTCCCTCTCCCAATACGCACCGACCATGTCCGCCGCTCGCATCAGCCCTTCTACCTCAACGTCGGTCCACACATCGTCCCGCCAGAAGTCCGAGTAGCCCAGCGTGCCCACCCACTGGTCCCTGATCATGATCGGGGCCATCAACTCCGACCGAATCCCCTCCGCCTCGTAGCGGGCGCGCACCGGCATCGGGAGGTCACTGACCCGGATCCGTGCCGGCTGCCCGTCTGCCAGAAGCTCGATGATCTGGGGGAACTGGCTGTAGTCGCCTTCATCGAATGAATCAGGCCCGGGCGGCGCGTCGTTGCCGAGAGCCTCGGCGACGATCTCCCATGTGATCTGCCCTTCCTTGTCGACCCGATTGATGTCGATGTAGGCGTAGTCGGCCTCGGTGGCATCGAGGAGGGCAGCCAGCGCCGCGGTCAGTGGCTCATCATCACGCCCGGTGAGCAGCGCCTGCGAGCAGGTGGCCAACGCCTTCTGGATTCTCGCCGTCTTGGCCTGATGCTCGGAGGCCTCTGCCAGCGACTGGATGAGCTGCCAGGTGATCCACACCACCAGCGCCTGGCCGGGGATCCCGATCATCAGACGGGCGAATGCCTCGGTGGGTGGAGCCTGGTCGAGAACGATCGAAGCCACCGTGTAGGTGGCGGTGAGGCTGGCGACGAGGATGAGCGGCACCACAGATTTGCTCTCCCGGGTGGCCACATACACCACGGAGATGAGGATCAGGCAGGCGAGGGTGTAGCCGCTGCCGAACCCGGTGGTGCGAGCGGCCTCGGTGAGGCTCAGGGCGCAGAAGGTGAGAGCGGCCATGGCCGCCACTGCTTCGATCCGGCGATGGCGGGCGAGCTGATAGGCAGCGGTCACTCCGATGACGGCATAGGTGGCCAACCGGTAGACGGCGCCTGATCCATTGGCGGACCACGCCCCGTATTCGGCGACCATTCCCAAGGGAGGTGGCGACGACGGTGGCCATCAACACCGCTGCACGAAAGCGCGGCGTCATAACCGGCCGGTTGGTCGGTGCCATGGCTATCTATCGACCGGGAATCGGTCGGGGTTGAAGGGCGTGGGGGGGTCACCCGCCCCTATATGCGACACAGTCGATCTCCACAGCGCCCCCGAGGGCGAGATCCACGCCGCCGACGGTGATCCGAGCCGGCGGTGAGTCTCCGATCGCGGCCATGTACGCCTCGTTCATCTCCTGGAAATCCGCCATGTCCGACAGGTACACATTCATCTTGACGACATCGCCCAGGCCCAGGCCAGTCGCCTCCAGGATCAGCTCGATGTTGCGGATGGTTTGGGTGGTCTGCGGGCCTACCCCGCCGTCGACGAGGTCGGTGCTGTCGCCGATGGTCCCCAGGCTCCCGGCGACATGAACGAAGTCTCCGGCGATGACGGCATGGCTGAACGAGGGGACACGGGCCAATCCGTCGACAACAACCCTCTCCATGACTGGCCTCCTGACAAATAGAGTCGCTCTGTTTTTGCGAGGAGGAAGGTAGTGGCCGACGATCTGCCGACCGGATGGGGTGGGGACCCCGTCGAGCCGCCCGACATCGAAGAGGTGACGAAGGCTGCGCGCCAAATAGCGGGTGTCGCCGTGCGAACGCCGCTGATGCCGTTGCATGGGTATGACGCCACTGCCGACATCTATCTCAAGCCCGAGGTCCTCCAACCGGTGGGCTCGTTCAAGATCAGGGGTGTCGGGAATTGGGCGCTCAGCCTGACCGAGGATCAGGCGCGACCCGGTATCGCCACCACCAGTGCCGGGAACACCGCGATGGCACTCGGGTACATGGGCCGACTTCTCGGTGTCCCGACAAGGTCGCACGTGCCCGATTCCCTCCATGCGTCCAAGCGCGCTGCCATCGCCGCCTACGGGGTGGAACTGGTCGAGGTCTCGATGACCGATCTCATCCGGTTCATGTTCGAGGAGGCATGGCGGGAAGAGACTTTCGCCTACTTGAACCCGTGGGGCGAGCCTCTGATGGTCGCCGGGCATGGCACCATCGGTATCGAGATCTTCGAGGACCTGCCGGAGCTGGACTCGGTATTCGTCCCGGTTGGAGGCGGCGCACTCATCGGAGGGGTCGCCTCGGTCCTCAAGATCCTCAAGCCGTCGATTCGCGTGTTCGCCGTGCAGGCAAAGGTGAACTCGGCCCTGGCCGCGGCCTTCGACGCCGGGGGGCCGAGGTGGATCGACTGGCACGACACCATCGTCGAAGGAGCGTCGACGCCGGTGATCACAGACGAGATGTACCCCTTGCTCCGCCGGCTCGTGGATGAGGTGGTGCTGGTCAGCGAAGAGGAGGTGACGGCGGCGATTCGTCAGCTCGCCCTGAAGGACAAGCTCGTGACCGAGGGAGCGGGGGCCGCCGCGCTGGCCGCCGCCCTGAAGACACCGATTGAGGACCGCGGGCTCAGTGTCTGCCTGGTCACCGGGGGCAGTGTCGATCACGAACTTCTCGCAAAGGCGCTGGGCAACGGGATCGAGGCCCATCGGTAGCCTTGACTTCGATGCATCTCCGCCGGCTCGCCATTACTTGTGTCCTGGTGTTGGCCGCCACCGCCTGCACCAGCGAGTCCGGCTCCACGTCCTCAGCCGTGGACCAGACCACGGCTCCGGCAACGACGCCTCTGGTCACCGAGGTGGCGGACCTACCGGGCCGGCTCGTGGTGGTGGATGAGAGTGGCAACATCGTCACCACCGATCCCGACGGCTCGAACCCGGTGGAGATCACCGACGATGGCGGTGAGGCGGCGGGGTATCGGCAGCCGTCTTTCTCACCGGTGGCCGACACAGTCGCCTGGTCGGAGATCGACGCAGAGGGCTCGGGCCTCGGGTCCAGCGACGGTCAGGGCGGGAATCGCGGATCTGTCCCCATGACCGCCCCTCCCTTTTACCTCTACTGGTCCCCCGACGGCAGCGGTATCGGCGTCCTCCACAACAGCATCGGCGGGACGATCGACTTCGAGCTGGTCGATGTCGAAGCCGCTACATCCGAGATCGTGGCTTCCGGCTCGCCCTTCTACTTCTCATGGAGCCCCGACAGCAGCCAGGTGGCCGCCCACGTCCAGTCGGAGTTCTTCGCCACCATTGGCCTCGATGGCGAGGGAGCGGATCTGGGTGCCACCGCGGCTGGCTATCAGGCGCCTCACTGGGTCCCGGCCGGGATCCTCCATCTCTCCGCTGATGGTCTCGAGCTGCGTCAGGTCGAAGGGGAGAATCGCTTGCTGGCCACCGTTCCCGGGCCGATCGCTTTCGTCGCCAACCGCCAGGGGACGCGAGTAGCCGTGCAGTCATTCGTCGAGGAGGAGACGCCGCCCGGCGTGAACGCTGCCATCACCGAGACGCCGGCGATCCCATCGAACACGGTCGTCGTGATCGACATCGAGAGTGGCGAGATGTCCGAGGTCGTGGCTTCCACCTCGATAGGTCTCTTCTGGAGCCCTGACGGGCAGTCCCTGCTCGTCCTGAATCCCGATGCAGGTGGCGCGGCCGAGCTGGAACCCCTGGTCTGGCGAGCCGGCGAGACGACCGAGCTCTCGTCGTTCTCCCCCCATCAGGCGTTCATCACCGACGTGCTGCGCTTCTTCGACCAGTACGGCCAGTCACTCCAGCTGTGGTCACCCGATTCGGCGGCGTTCGCCCTGCCCGGGGCGATCGGCGACGATCCGGGCATATGGGTTTACGTCGTCGCCGGTGGGGACCCGGTCAACGTCTACGACGGATCATGGGTTTCCTGGTCGAACGGCTGAGAATCGACGCTGGACGGCCAGCCCGGCTGGCTAGGTTCCCGTCATGAGTGTTTTCACCGGTCTAACCGACTTCGACCCTGTCCCTTCCCTGCAGATGTCGGCTGCGGTTACCGTCTCGACCAAGACCCAGGAGGACCCCCGTCATCGGCTACCTGGTCGCCGTGGATGGCGAACTCCCGAACGGCCTGGGTCTCGATAGGGCCTCGCTGGAGGCTGCTGGGTTCGAGGGAAAGACCGGTCAGACCATCGTCCTCCCCGGCATCGCCGACGGCCCGATGACGGTCCTGGTCGGTGTCGGTGACCTGTCAGATCTCGACGCCGACAAGCTGAGAGATGTCGGAGCCGCCTTCGCCCGGGCGACACAGAAACACGGCAATCTGGCCTTGACGCTGGGCGAGACGGGCTCGGTCGCCCCGGATGTCGCCGGTCAGGTGGTGGTGGAGGGGGCATTGCTGGCCCGGTATCGATACGACGTCCTGAAGGGGAAGCGAACGGTGGAGCCGATGACCGAGCTCGCCCTGGTGGTCGACGGGAGACGTTCTGCTGGGGTGCGACGAGGCGCCGCTAGAGGAGTGATCACTGCCGAGGCGACCAATATCGCCCGTGACCTGGCCAACACCCCACCCGCGTTGCTCGACGCTATGGACATGGCGGAGGTTGCGACCAGGCTCGGGGAAGAAGCGTGGGTTGAAGGTCGAGATCTTCGACAAGGCAGGCACTGATCGATCTGGGGTGCGGCGGTCTGCTCGGGGTCAATGCGGGAAGTGCCGAGGAACCCCGAATGATCAAGCTGAGCTATCGGCCTTCCCGCGCCAGAGGTCATCTCACCTTGGTGGGGAAGGGGATCATGTACGACGCCGGAGGCATGGCCCTCAAGCCGGCGGACGATGTCCACGCCACGATGAAGAACGACATGTCTGGCGCTGGGGCCATCCTGGCCGCCATGGCCCAACTCGAGGCCTCTGGGCTGCAAGACGGCGGTCACCGGCTACTTGATGTGCACCGACAACCGGCCTTCGGAGAACTCGATCGCCATGGGTGACGTGCTGACCGTCCATGGGGGCAAGACGGTGGAGGTGATGAACACCGATGCCGAGGGGCGGCTGGTGATGGCCGACGCCCTCGTGCTCGCCACCGAAGACGACACCGATGCGATCGTCGACATCGCGACGTTGACCGGGGCCTCGATGCGGGCCCTCGGCACACAGGTGGCCGGTCTGATCGGGAACAACGCCGGGTTGGTCGCCCAGGTCGAGGCGGCCGCTGCGGCGACGGGGGAGTCGGTGTGGGAACTGCCGCTGGAGCGGAGATACCGGGGCCAGCTCGATTCCGACATCGCCGACATCAAGAACCTGGGTGGCGCCAACGCAGGCGCCATCACCGCGGCGCTGTTCCTCGAGGAATTCGTCGACGGGAAGCCGTGGGCCCATATCGACATCGCCGGCACCGCCCAGAACGATCGTGACACGTCGTGGCGCCCGCCGGGGTGCACCGGATTCGGTGCCCGCCTCCTCATCGACCTCGCCTCAAGCTTCAGACGACCGGCCGCCTGAAAGGAGCCCCCGCCGACATGGACGACCGCCACGATCGAGCCGACGGAGAAGAAGCCGTTCTCCCAGCGAATGCTGGACGGCGTGGAACGGGTGGGGAACAAGGTGCCCCACCCCGTCTTGATGTTCCTCTACCTGATCCTCTTCATAATCGTCCTCAGCCACATCCTCTATCTTGTTCGGCGTCAGTGCCACCGAGGAGATCGCGGTCGCGGTGCCCATCCGAGGAGATGATCGACGAGCACGGCGGTCTGGGCGGATCCGACGTCCCGTACCCGGAGACACCCGATCTGGGCAACTACGACCCCGAGTACGAGATCGTGACCGAGACGATTCCGGTAGTGAGCCTGCTCGACCGTCGACGGGATCCGGTTCATATTCACCTCATTCGTCGACAACTTCGCCGGCTTCGCCGTGGTGGCCGTGGTCTTCGTGGCCATGATGGGCGTCGGAGTCGCCGAGCACGCCGGGATGATGGGGGCGCTGATCCGCAAGCTGGTCGCGGTGGCGCCTCGGCGGCTCATCGCCTTCATCCTCATCTTCGTCGGGGTCCTTTCCAGCATTGCCTCAGATGCCGGGTATCTGATCCTGATCCCGCTGTCGGCTGCCGCCTTCATGACTCTGGGGAGACATCCCCTGGCCGGGATGGCCGCCGCCTTCGCCGGGGTGGGCGCGATATTCGCGGTCAACCTGCTCATCACCCCGATCGACAGCATGATCACCGAGATCAGCAACGAGGCCATTGCCCTCGCCGGGGCGGAGCCGCTGACCGTGGTCGCCAACTACTTCTTCTCCGTGGTCTCGAGCATCGTCATCGCAGTGGTCGCCTGGTGGGTCACGGTCGAAGCTCGTCGAGCCGAGACTCGGCCCTTACGACGTCTCGGAAGCCGGTCTCGACTACGGGCAGGACGAGGCCGTGGACCAGGAGGCCGAGGCGCGGGGGCTGCGAATGGCCCTTTACGGGGCGCTGGGCGTGGTGGCGATCGTCGCCATCCTCACCATGCCCAGCTGGGGGCCGCTACGGCATCCGGAGACAGGACAGATCATCGGGAACACCCCGTTCATGGACAGCCTGATCTTCATCATCACGCTGATCTTCCTCGTCGCCGGGGTCTGCTACGGAAAGGGGGCGAAGACCCTGTCCGGAAGCAACGACGTCATCGCCGGGGTGACCAAGACCTTCGCCGGCCTGTCCGGCCTGGTCTTCATGCTGCTGATGATCAGCCAGTTCATCGCGTATTTCAACTACACCAACATGCCCCGGGTGGCCGCCATCGAGATGGCCCATCTGTTGGAGACGGCACCCTTCGGACCCCTTCCACTGCTCGTGGCATTCATCCTGGTGATCGTGCTCCTGGACTTCATCATCCCCGGCGTGGTGCCCAAGTGGGCCATCTTCGCCCCTGTCTTCATCCCCATCTTCCTCAGGCTCGATGTAGCGCCCCAGACCCTGCTCGCTGCATACCGGGTTGGCGACTCCCCGGTCAACGTGCTCACCCCGCTGATGGTCTATCTGCCATTCATCGTCACCGTCGCCCAGCGCTACAAGAAGGATGCCGGGATCTGGGCACGGTGATCTCTCTCATGATCCCTTATGCGTTGGTGATCACCGTCGTCTGGACCGTCCTTTTCGTGGTCTGGTTCGCACTCGGCATACCACTGGGTCCCGGGTATCCGGTCTCGACCTGAGGGTCAGCGTGACCGACGCCACCATCGTCTATCTGGTGCTGGTGGCGGTCGTCGCCCTGTTCATCTGGAACAAGCTGCCGGTCGAGGTCGTGGCTGTCGGGTCGGCGCTGACCCTGGCCGCAACCGGCGTTCTCAGCCTGGATCAGGCTCTGGCAGGATTTGGCGACACCACCGTTCTCTTCATCGCCGCCCTGTTCGTCGTCAGTGAGGGAATCGACTCGACCGGGGTCACCACCTGGGCCGGGCAGCACCTGATCGAGCGGGCCGGGGCGAGCCGGGCCCGTCTCATCGTCTTGATGATGCTGTTGGTCGCATTGCTGACCGCAGTGATCAGCGTCAACGGGGCGGTGGCGGCACTGCTTCCCATGGTGGTGGTGATCGCACTTCGGGTTCCGCGAGCCCCTTCCAGCCTGCTCATGCCCCTTGGCCTTCGGAGCCCACGCCGGGTCCTTGCTCGCCTTGACCGGGACCCCGGTGCACATCCTCGTGTCCGATGCCGCCATCGAGGCGGGCGAGGCCGGGTTCGGCTATTTCGAATTCGGCCTCGTAGGCATCCCGGTGGTGATCGGCGCGATCGCAATCGTGGTCTTCTTCGGGAACCGTCTCCTTCCCGAGCGGGTTGCCGAGTCGATCCCTCCCGATCTGAGCGACCATGCCCGGACCCTGATCGACCAGTACTCGCTGGGCGAGTGGGTGGCGCGGCTGGAAGTTCAGGAGGACTCGCCGCTGATCGGTGAGCCGCCTTCGGCCATCGAACTCGAGGCATATCCCGACCTCAGATTTGATCGGAGTCCAGGGGGAGCGTGGTGTGGCTCTGTCCGCCAGCTCACCCGTTGGGAGAGGGGTTCGTGATCACGATTCGTGGTGAGAGCGACGTCATCCATCATTTCGCCGATGACAACCTCCTGGTGCGTCTCGCCGGGCAAGACCGGCGGCAAACTGATCGACCGCCAGATTGGGGTGGTGGAGGTGGTCATTCCCCCTCGATCAGACATGGTCGGGGAGAAGATGTTCCCGGGAATGGTCACCGAGAGCGGAGACTTCGTCGTCCTGGCGATCCAGCGCGGCGGGGAGAACTTGGACCGGGGGCCGACACCACTGGCCGTCGGTGACACGATGTTGCTCCAGGGGACCTGGGACGCGCTGGACAAGAGTGTGGAGTCGGACCGGGACGTCCTCGTGGTCGACTCCCCTTCGCTGGTCCGCCGCCAGGCCGTGGCGCTGGGTCCGCGGGCGTGGTGGGCGATCGCGATCCTGGTCGGGATGGTGATCCTCCTCGCCACCAACGCCGTCCCCGCAGTGGAGGCGGTACTTTCGCGGCCGGGGCCATGATCCTCTCCCGGGTCGTCACCATCTATCAGGCCTACAAATCGGTCTCCTGGACCACGGTGGTCCTGGTCGCCGGCATGATCCCGCTGTCGACCGCGGTCACCCAGAGTGGTGCTGCCGATGACATCGCCCAGATCCTCATCGATGTCGTCGGGGATGCCGGTCCCTATGCCCTCCTTCTCGGCCTCTTCATTGTGACCGCCACCTTTGGCCAGTTGATCTCGAACATGGCCACTGCTCTCATCGTGATCCCGATCGCGGTGACCGCGGCCCTGGACATGGGGATCTCGGTCCGGCCCGTGTTGATGTCACTGACGGTGGCGGCGGCCGGCGCCTTCCTGACCCCGGTCGCCACGCCGGTCAACCTCATGGTCCAGGGGCCGGGCGGTTATGAGTTCGGCGACTACTGGAAGCTGGGTCTACCGATGTTGTTCTTGTTCCTGGTCGCTGCGGTCTTCCTCGTTCCCGTGTTCTGGCCTTTCTAGGCGCTCTCCAATCGGGATCAGACCCGGGCCGGCTCCTTCATCCGGGACTGGCGCCAGGCGGGGACGTAGAGGGGAGCGGCGGCGGCGAGCACGACGGCGCCCACGTAGATCGCTGTGCTCAGCGACGTGGCCTCCGCTAGGGAGGTGAGGATGATTAGACCCAGTGCCCCGGCCGAGAGCCCGGCCATCGAATTGAGGGAAGACACCGTGGCACGGTGAGTGCTGTCCACCTGGCGGTGGAGAAGGGTCAGATGGGCCGGGTTGGAAGCGCCATGGATGACATAGGCGAACAAGTAGGCGGCGATCACGCCAGGCACTCCGGTGGAGAGCCCGATGCCCACCACCGCGATCCCTTGCAGTACCCGGAGCATGGCGGCTGTCGGTGCCAGACCAAGGCGGCGCCCCAACCATGGCACCGTCGCTGCACCAGCCGCCGACATCAGCCAGGCCGCTGCCGCTGCCGGACCGGCGATAGCTGCAGCCCGGTCGGCATCGCCGAGCACCTCGGTGAGGCGCAAAGGGGTGAAGCCCTCAAATGTCACCATCCCGAACCCCCAGAACAGCTCGACCGCCACGATGGCCAGGAGCACCCGGTTGTCCCGAAGCAGCCTGAGACCGCCGCGGATGGCAGCTGGGGTATCCCGGGCGGCTCGGGTAGCTGCCTGCCAGCCCCGGTTCAACCTGACCTCTCTCATCAGGATGGCCACACCGGCCAGCCCCACCAGTTGGAGACTCAGCGAGATCACCACCGGCAGCGCCAGCGCTTCCAAACCTTCGATCGGGTCCCAGGCGACCAGCAACCCGCTGAGCAGGGCGCCGCCGGCGATGGTGACGCCAAGCACGACCCCGGCGCCACTGAGCCCTCGCTGGATCTGGGCTTGGGGATCGGCGGCATGAGTGGCGTCGACGTACCAGGCCTCGAGCGGGCCGCTGTCCAGCGCACGGAACACGCCTTGAAGGGCGAAAGCGAGGAAGAAGGCGGGAAAGGAGTCGGCGAAGAGATAGATGGCAGTCGAGACCATCCCGACAACGGCCGAGGTGATCAGCACCGGCTTTCGCCCCAGCGAGTCGGCCAGGCCACCGGTGGGGAGCTCGAGAAACAGCACGAGCAGCCCCTGGGCAGCGGCGGCCAACCCGATCTCGCTCAAGGTCATCCCTCGTTCGAGCGGGAGAAGCATCGAGACTGGGATGATGAGCCCGGTAGGCAGCCACCTCAGGGCCACCAGGGCCAGATAGCGCCGCCGGACCGTCGTAGCCGTGACCCCGTGGGTCATATCCGTCCCTCGGGCTGGGGGAAAGCGAAGGTGTAGAAGATGACCCGTGCGGGGTCCGGTCCCGGAGCGAGCTTGCGATAACGATCCAAGACCGCGGTCAAATCCTTGTTGAGATCACGTAGTTGGCCGGCAGAGAGCTCGAGGAGGTAGTCGGACGAGCCCGCTGCATCCCGCCACTCGACCGGCCAGTCCCATTCCGAGGCAAACCACTCCTCGGCGAACACCTCGAATCGGCGTAGCGACTCCCCATGCAGCCAGTCGGCCGCCGCGATCCCGTCAGGGTCGTTGTCGAGGTCACTGCTGAACCACGAATGCATCTCGTGGGCGGCGCGCCACCATCGCTCCCGACCCTTGCCCTCACCGGTCTCTTCGACCAAACCCACCGCTGCCAGTTTGCGCAGGTGATAACTGGTCGCACCGGTGTTGGTGGCGAGAGCAACGGCCAGCCCGGTGGCGGTGGCGGGCCCGTTGAGTCGGAGCTCGCCCAGCAAGCGGTTGCGAAGGGGATGGGCCAGGACCTTCAGCGCAGTGGCATCGAGACGGGGAAAGGACTGGACGGTCATACTTGCACAATAGTTATGCAAAGAATATATGCAAGTCTGCAACTATGTCGGCGGTAACACCAGATCGAACCTTTCCGGCGGCATCACTTTGCCGAAATACCACTCCTCCGCATCGTTCCATCGGGCATTCCACTCCTCGCGGTAGCCCTCACCCTCCCGCCGGAGCAGTCGGGCTCTGCGTAGGTCGGTCGGTAGCATCGAGCAACACGCGGAGGTCGAACAGGTCGGCGAGCTCGGGTCGGGCGCTGTAGGCGCCATCGAGAATCACCACCGGCGCCGGGGCGCAGGTGACGAGGTGCGGGGCGAGGCTCCCATCGTCGCTCTCCCAGTCGTAGGGATGCCAGGAGGCGGTTTCCCTGCGGGAGAGCAGTTCGAGCACCGGCCGCTGTCTTCTCCACTCGATGCAATGGTCCACCTTCTCGGCGGCGCTCATCGCATCCCAAGTCGCTGCCGTCCCGCCGGAGTAGAAGTTGTCGCCATCGATGACGCATGCGTTCACGAGTGGAGCGACCCGAGCGGCCAGAGTGGACTTGCCGGCCGCGCTGCGGCCGTCGAGGGCGACGAGCAATGGCGCGTGGCGACCCTCGGCCAGTTCGCGGATCCGGTTGGCGAGCTTCGAACCGGGATCCACCGAGTCAGCGAAGTGGGACGATGGCGTCGATCTCCACCAGGTATTCCGGGCTGGCCAATGAGGAGACCACCAGGAGGGTGTTGACCGGTGGCGGGGTGGGAAAGAACTCTTGTCGCACGTCGGCAACTGAGACCACGGTCTTCGAGACGGGTCAGGTACAGCGTGGTCCGGGCCACGTCGGCCATGCGTCCACCGGCGGCTTCGATCACCTTCTGCAGGTTGATGAGGACCTGACGGGCCTGGGCGGATGCATCACCTTCCCCGACCAGGGCTCCGTCCTCGTCGAGGGCCACCTGACCGGCGACGAAGAGAACTCGACCAGACGTGATGATCCCGTGGGAGTAGTGGCCGGCCGGCGCCGCATGCCCCGGCACCTCGACCAGCGTTCGTTCGAAGTCTTCAGCCATCTGGTCGAACCTATCAGCCGCTCTTGACAGATTCGAAGTCCGGAGGGTATTGTAATCAATCAATCGATTGATAAAGGAAACAGTTGAATAATGATCGTTGATCCGAGTGCCGACGATCGCCTCGATCGGGCGTTCGCCGCTCTGGCCGACCCGGTGCGACGGAGGATCGTTGCCCGGTTGAGTCGAGGACCGGCGACGGTGAACGAGCTGGCCGAGCCGTTCGAAATCACCAAACAGGCGGTGTCGAAGCACATCCAGGTGCTGGAGCAGGCCGGCTTGGTGACCCGGACCCGTGATGCGCAGCGGCGACCGGTCCATCTCGACCCGGCCCAGCTGGAGGCGATGACCTCCTGGATCGATCGATATCGGCTGCAACACGAGGAGCAGTACCGGCGTCTCGACGCCTTGCTCCAAACGACCAAGAAGGAGAAGAGGAGATGACCAACCCATTGAAGATCGATGTCCCGGACGGAGTGCCATTCATCGATTTCGAGCGCGAGTTCGATGCCCCGGTGGAGGCCGTGTTCCGGGCCCACAAGGAACCAGACCTCCTCAAGGAGTGGATGGGGCCCCGCGAATACACCAGTGACATCGAGGTCTACGAATTCAAGACCGGGGGGCGCTGGCGATATGTGCAGCGGAATGAAGCGGGCGAGGCCTATGCGTTCAACGGGGTCTTCCATGTCGTTCGTGAGAACGAGTTCGCCATCCAGACCTTCGAGTTCGAGATGGTCCCCGATGTGGTGAGCATCGAGAGCCTCACCTTCGAGGACCTCGGAAATGGCCGTTCCCGGGTCCGTGGCCACGCCACTTACCCCTCGCTCGAGGCCCGTGACGGAATGGCCCAGAGCGGGATGGAAAGCGGTATGTCCGACGGATATCAGCGTCTCGACGACTTGCTGGCCAGAGTCTGAGAGGAGTCATCGAGAATGGATTGGACACTCGAAGTCGTCATCCTCCCGGTCAGTGACATCGATCGTGCCGTCGCCTTCTACCGGGATCAGGTGGGCTTCGATCTCGATCACGACACTCAGACCGATCAGATGCACGTCGTCCAGCTCACCCCGCCCGGATCGGGTTGTTCCATCGTCATCGGCGACCTTCCCGCTCAGAACGAGATGGCGCCCGGCTCGATCCGGGGTCTGCAGTTGGTGGTTTCCGACGCCGAGGCGGCCCGAAAAGAGCTTCTCGACCGCGGCGTCGAGGTGAGCGAGGTCATCGTGTTCGACGAGCGGGATGGCGGGACGTTCTTCGGGTTCAGCGATCCCGACGGCAACACCTGGTCGGTACAACAAATCAAGGCGCGAGCCGACAAGCCGCTGATCCCGCACCAAGCGAGGAGCCGATTCGGCGAGGACATGACTCTCTGACGCGTAGTCTCAGCGCATGGCCGATCTGATCCTCCAGTTGTTCCAGGATCCCTTGACCTGGGGACGGGGGGTGGCCATGCGCTGGATCGCGTTGTTCTTGTTCATGGGGTTTCTCGCCCTCCTGGTACTCGGAGTGGCCCTGCTTTGGCGCAAAGGCTCCGACGGCGAGCCCGTATCACTGAAGGAGACGAGGCGCTCGATGCCCTTCGTCTCCGCTACGCCCGGGGCGAGATCACCCGGGAGGAGTTCCTCCAGGCCAACGACGATCTGGGCGGACGGGCGCCACCACCTCCGGAGGAATAGATGAGCGCCGGGCGGATCATCGGGCTGGTGGTGCTAGTTCGCGCCGGCGCACAGAACCGTCGAGTGGTGCGGTGCGGGCTGCGGCTCAATTCAGATTGGACAAAAAGGTGAGCACGCGACCGATCATGAGCTCGGCCGCTGCCTGGTCATAGGTGGGCAAGGAGGAGTCTGCAAAGACATGCACGTCGCCGGGGTAGAGGTAGAGCTCGCCCTGGTCGGTGGACTCGACGAGGGCCCTGGCTGCGTCGAGGTCGCCCTCACCCGCAAATATCGGGTCGGCGTCCATCCCGTGCACCTGCACCGGCACCCCCTGGGGCCATCCATCACCAAATTCCGTGACCGGGAGACACGAGTCGAAGAACAGCGCTCCTCGCGCTCCCGCCCGGGTTTGGGCCAGCTGTTGCGCCGGCATCACGCCCATCGAGAATCCGGCGTAGACCAGTTCGGGTCCCAGAGCCTCGGCCTCGGTGACGCCGCGGCCGAGGATGGTGTCGAACCCGACGTTGCTGGCGTAGGCCATGCCCTCCTCGAGCGTCGGGAAGGTGTGAGCCTCGAACAGGTCGGGCGTGTGAACGAGGTGCCCGGCGGAACGCAGCCGGTCGGCGAAGTCCCTGATCCCGGGGGTGAGCCCCATCACATGATGGAACAACACGATTTCGGCCACGGTTTTCCTCCTCGTTCCTGATTGATCCAAAATATTGGAACAATCGGGAACGTTAGTCTGAACGGCCATGGCCAT
The DNA here is from genome assembly GCA_963837055.1 of uncultured Acidobacteriota bacterium. GTDB lineage: Bacteria > Actinomycetota > Acidimicrobiia > Spongiisociales > ZC4RG35 > JARDZU01. The sequence continues at coordinate 85,593 of CAWILU010000007.1, forward strand.
CAAGCCCGTCGTGCCTGATTACGAGCTGGCCGACACAGTCGAGCTCACCGATCCCCTCCAAGTGCAGGCCATCGGCAACCAGCTCCGGACGACGATCCTTGGCCTGCTCCACGAGCGAGCGGCCACCGTGACCGAGATCGCCCGTGCTGTCGGCCGGCCAAAGAGCACCATTGCCTATCACGTCGATGTCCTCAATGAGGCCGGCTTGGTTCGTGTGGTGAAGACGCGTCGGGTGCGAGCCATCGAAGAGCGCTACTACGGGCGGACGGCCCGGATGTTCTATGTCGGCCTGGGGAAGGGCTCGGACGAGGCGGCGATGCCGCTTGATTTCAACGACTTCGATGTCGCAGCCGAGGAGTCCCAAACGGCGTACCAGGCCCACCGGTTGTGGTCGTTCATCCGCCACGCCCGAATCTCTCCCGAGCGTGCATCCGAGTTCTGGACCCAGGTCATGGCGTTGGTGCAGGATTTCGACCGGCTTCCCCGCTCGGGGGATACCGCCTTCGGGTTCGTCGTCGGCATCTATCCGATCCCCGACTACCCGATGCTGCCGGAGCCGGAATGACGTTGCGGGTTCGTGGCGGTGCGTAGCCAAATTCCGCGATGCGCGGAGACCAGACTGGGCGGATGACGCTCACGGGAAGACGTCTGCGAACGCCGCGGGCGGCGGCAGTAGCAGGCATTGTCTTCGCTCTCCTCCTGGGGACCGCCTACATCCTGATCCGCCTCTCGATACCCCTCGATCCCGCAGAGAGTCAATGGCTCGCCGAGAACGGGGGCAATGTGCGGGTGGCCTTGGGCCTCATCCCGTTCGCCGGGATCGCCTTTCTCTGGTTCATGGGAGTCGTTCGAGACCGCATCGGTGACTACGAGGACCGCTTCTTCTCGACCGTGTTCTTCGGCAGCGGCCTCCTCTTTCTGGCGATGGTCTTCGTCTCGGCTGCAGCGGCGGGATCGTTGCTGGTCGCTCATGCCGAGTTCCCGGATGAGATCTTCGACACCGGGATCTACAGCTTCGGCCGTGACTTCACCAATCGGATCAGCAGCATCTATTCGATGCGGATGGCGGCGGTCTTCATGTTGTCGCTGGGCACTATCGGGATGAGAACGAGGACGATGCCGCTGTGGTTGAACATCGCCACCTACTTCCTGGCACTCACCCTTCTCTTCGTGGTCAACGTGAGCCTCTGGGTGTTCCTCGTCTTTCCGGCGTGGGTCCTGATGGTCTCGGTGTACTTCCTCATCGTCGGTGGCCGTGGCAGTGAGAGTCGCCCATCACCCGGGACGGGGGATGCGAGCTGAACTGCCTATCGACTGATCTCGATCGGTGGTCGCTGTTTGCGAAAGGCGTTCTTGGTGAGGATCTTCCCGTCGCGCAGGGTTAGGAAATCACAACCGTTGACTTCGAGACGCCGTCCATCGGCCATGGTGCCGGTGAGGGTCCACTCCGACACTGCGTAGTCGGGAGCGAGGTTGTAGTGGCGCCCATTGCCCCAGTTCGCATCCGGCATCGATTCAAAGACCTCCGCAAACGCATCTCTGACCTGGGCTTGGCCCTGATAGCGCTTGCCACAGACCTCGTCGCCTCCAGACGCCTCGAACACGCAGTCTTCGTGGAAGAGATCCATCAGTGCCTCCAGGTCATGACGGTTCCACGCATCGATGTGTCTCGTAAGAAGTTCCAGCAGACTCGAGTCGGGTTGTTCCACTTCATCTCCTGGTGATGGGGGGTCGATCTCAGACCCCGATCTCGTGTCGCGTCGCGCCGCCCACTCGGTGTGCCGTGTGGAGGGACACCGGGCCTCCAACGCCCTTCAGGTCGACGGGCCCGACCTCGTCGAAGGTCAGCTGCATATCCGAAGCCGCCTCTACGACTTCCTGGCTCACCAACACCTCGCCGGGTCGTGCGTAGTCGGCGATCCTTGCCGCGACGTTCACCGTTCGGCCAAAGTAGTCACCTTCCTGGAAGACCACAGGCCCGGCGTGAATGCCCACGCGTGCGGGCGGAAGCTCATGGGCTCCCGCGGCCTCCACCATGTCGAATGCGGCCAGGACGCTGTTCGTCGGATCGGGGAAATAGAACATCACGCCGTCGCCCAGCCACTTGACCGACTCGCCGCCGTGTTCGAGCGACGACCGCCGGACCAGAGCCCTCAGCTCTGCAGCCAGGTCTGCCGCAGCCTCGTCGCCTTGCTCCTCCGTAAGCCTGGTGTATCCGGTCAGGTCGAGGAAGCTGACCGCGGGCGGGCCATGAAGCCGGCTGTAGAGGCCTGCTTTCTCGAGAGCATCCTCGGTTCGCTCCACGGCGCTCCTGGTCCAGACGCGTTCTTGCTGTCCGTGATAGATCGCGACGAGGGCCCGCTCGACAAGCGGTGCCATTTTGGATCCGACCTCGCCTTGAGCCTCCAGCATTTCGGCCTCGACCATGCCCGCCTCGAGCATGGGCGAAACGACTTCGGACCCGTACCAGTCGGTTTCGGTCTCGGCGATGCGGCGAAGGCTCTCTTCGTAGACCCTCAGCCACCTTTCGATGACCACCGGTCGGAAGCCACTGGCAAGCTGGAGTTCGACAGCAGACACCACCGCCAGCTCGTCCTCACGGACGAAGTCTCCAGGCTCGGGTTCAGGGTGACCGAACGCCTCTCGGATCACGGCAAGAAGCTCGAGCGGAATCCCGCTCGCCCTGCTCAGCTCCCTGAAGGTGGTATTGCTGAGTCCCGAAAACCGATCGAATGCACTCTCATCGAGGAAGGAGAAGGAGAGAGTCCCGTTACGGACCGCCAGTGACATGTCGTCGAGCGGCACGCCGGAGCGTTCGAAGCTGTGAATCCAGCGCGCCCTGCGGACGTCACCCGACGAAAACGTGTCTCCGACGACAGGTGTCAGCATTCCGAGCTCGACCAACCAGTCGATGTAGGAGACAGCAACCCCGGACTGATGGGCGACCTCCTGGCGCGTGTGCCCGGTCACGTGGCGAGACCGTGATCAGGTGAGCGAGGCTGCAAAGAGCTCCCAGTCGCCGGGGACCCCGCGGAGGCTCACCGAGCCCAGGGGGTCGAAACTGAGATCGGTGCCGGTGGCGAGATCGCGGACCGTCCGGGTTACCACGACCTGATGCGCCGAAGCTGATCCCAGGGCGCGTGCCGCGATGTGGATGGCAATGCCCCCGATGTCGTCGTCGCGCACTTCGATCTCACCCGTGTGGATGGCGCCTCTCATTTCGAGTCCGAGACGAGCGAGGGCGTCGCGGAGATCGAAGGCGCAGCGCAGCGCTCTGGTTGGCGCATCGAAAGTGGCAAGGACACCATCGCCCGTTGTCTTGACGAATCGGCCCATCCATCGGTCGACCTTGGAGCGGGCCACCTCGTCGTGTTGGTCGATGAGACGACGCCAGGCGCGGTCGCCGAGCTCGGCGGCCCGCCCGGTGGAATCGACCAGGTCCGTGAACATCACGGAGGCGAGCACCCGATCTACGTCCTGGGCGGCCTGGAGTGAGAGCTCCTGGTCCTGGGTCCAGGCGTAGTCCGCCACGTACTGGCTGGTCGGCTCCTCTCCCTGAGGCTGGTACGTCAGGAGAACCACTCCGGAGCTGAAAGTCCGGGTGCCGACGAGCTGAAGATGGTGCGTGTCTATCCCGTCACGGAACATATGCTTCCCGGACCCCAGGATGGTGGGGTAGATCAGCAGCCGGTATTCGTCGACGAGGTCGTGTTCCAGCAGCAAGTCGACGAGGTCGGGGCTGCCGTAGACGACCAGATCACCACCCGGCTGCTCCTTCAGGTTCCTCACCTGACCCACAACATCGCCGGCGATAAGCGTCGAATTGGTCCAGTCGGCTGTTGTCAGCGTGTTGGAAACCACAAATTTGGGGATTGTGTTCACCCGTTCGGCGAGCTCCTCGTCACCGGTGGCCGTTGGCCAGAACGCAGCCCAAATCTGATAAGTCTTCCTGCCCAAGAGGTAGGCGTCGGCGGAGAAGACCTGCCACCGGTTGTATTGCCCGTCCTCTTCGTTCTGAACCCGCAGTGCCCAGGCGTTCTTGCCATCCCGGTGCTCATCGAATCCGGGCCCCTCGATGACGCCGTCCAGGGTGACGAACGCGGTGACGACCAGCTTCATAGGGACGCATTCTTACCGAGCCGGCCAGCTTGAAACGGTCAGGAGGCGGGGTGGGCGTCGGGCGGCCCGGTGAGCACTCTGGGGACGTACTCGAGCAGCTGGATACTGTCGTCGAAAGTCCGGCTGGCAATCATGTCGAGGGCGACATCCGGATAGCCGTCATAGATCCGCTCGCGGCCGGTGATCCCCGTGATCACCGGGAAGACGACCACCCGGAAACGGTCCACCAAGCCCGCTTCGAGCAGCGACCGGCACAAGGTGGGGCTGCCTAGGGTGGTCATCGGGCTTGTGCCGTCCCGCTTCATCGCTGCCACAGCCTCGACTGCATCCCCCCTGACCAGCTGGGTATTGGCCCACGGCAGCGGAGTCTCGAGTGTCGAGGAGAAGACCACCTTTGGCACGTTGGCAAGCTCGGTTGTGGCGGTGCTCTCGTCGGTTGTCTCATCCGATTCCGATGCCTCGAACTCGGCGGCGAATCCGTACATGACTCGGTAAGTGTTCGCTCCCATCAAGATCGTGTAGTCGCGTTCGGGCTGCTCGCCGAGCCAGGCGAGATACTCGGGTCCCTGGAGCCCCCACCACCCGGGCCAGCCCTCAGCGGACGCGTAGCCATCGAGTGAGATGATGAAGTCCACTACCAGTTCCTGCATCTTCTCCTCCTTTGGGGGGCGTTTGATCAGGACGTGATGCCGGCGGGTTCGACCGTCATCGAGGTCGTTCTTCGAGGACGGAAGGCGAGGATCGCCGCACCGAGACCGAACAGGACAACGAACAGGCCGATCCAGCCGCCCACGAACGGGATCGAAGTAAGAGCAACTACGACGACCAGGCCGATGATCAAGGCAGCCCACCGACGGGCGGTCGAGTCCAGCGAAAGCGCGACGCTCCCCAACGCCATGCCAACCCAGGCTGGTGCGCCGAAGACGGCGGCGACGAAGAAGAGGAAGGTGAGCACTACGACGGCCACCAAAGCAGTGGCAATGACGGCGCCGACGAGATCGCTGAGTCCGACGAGCCCCAGTCCGATGCCCAGCAGGACCGCGAGCACGATCACGAGGAACACCATGACACCGAACGCGACACAAGCTACGAAGCCGACCCCGAGAGATGTCCATGGCCTCTGCCTCAGTACCAGGGTGGGCTCCTCGACGTACCGGGGCGCCAGCCAGAGGAAGAGAGCGGCGACCAGCAGCAGGCTGATCAGTCGCTGCACGGCGTCCAGGATCCGATCGGCGGTGGTTGGAGCTGCGGTTTCCCGGATGGTGACGTTCTCGGTCCCCTGGACGGTCCCCTGGCGGTTGTAATTGCCGGCGGCCCCGAGTACGTCACCCGCCACCGTGCCACTCATGGTCATCCGACCACTCCCGAACACCAGATCCTCTCCCACCTCACCCGAATCGGACACGGTGGCCTGTCCGGCGGCGACGAACAGGTCTTCGCCGATCGACCCGCTCACCGTTGCCTGGCCGGCGGCCACTCTCGCATCGCCTCCCACCTCTCCAGAGATGTCCACCGAGCCGGCAGAGGCCATGACGTCGCCGCTCACGTCACCCGAAATGGTCACTTGGCCACCGGCAGCGATCAGATCGCCATCCACGGTGCCTTCGATGAGGACCCGCCCGCCCGATGCGTAGAGATCACCGTCGACCGTTTCATCTGCCGAGATGGTGATCTGGCCCCCGGTCTGGAGCTTGCCGTCGAGCTGGGTCTCCTGGGCCACGGCGACCGAGGCTCCGGTCACCACGAGGAGCATGACGACTCCCAGCCACCCGAGACGCCGGTTGCGGCGGTTGGCGTGGGCCATGGGACCGTTGTACCCGGCAGTTGCCAGTGCTAAACCGCTGGTCGACCCGTCTCGGTACGCTGCGACGCCGATGGGCTCAGGAATGCACATCGATTGGGACGTGGCAATCGAGATGGACGACGGGCTCGTGCTGCGTGCCGACGTGTTCCGACCAGATCCGGACGGCGGCTATCCGGTGATCCTCTCCTATGGCCCCTACGCGAAGGGTCTGGCTTTTCAGGACGGCTATCCCGACCAGTGGCGTCTCATGACCACCCAGCACCCGGACGTGGAGGCGGGCTCGAGCAACCTGTACCAGAACTGGGAGGTGGTCGATCCCGAGAAGTGGGTTCCCGACGGGTATGCCGTCGTGAGGGTGGATTCACGCGGCTGTGGGCGATCTCCCGGCTTCATCGACGTCTTCTCCCACCGAGAGACCGACGATCTGGTGGCGTGCATCGAATGGGCCGGCACCCAGGAGTGGAGCACCGGGAGAGTGGGTCTCAACGGGATCTCCTATTACGCGATCAACCAATGGCACGCCGCATCCCGACAGCCCCGGCATCTGGCCGCGATGTGTGTGTGGGAGGGCGCGGCCGACTGCTATCGAGACATGACACACCATGGTGGAATCCTCTCCACCTTCTGGGCCAATTGGTACGACATGCAGGTCAAGACGGTCCAGCACGGCCTCGGTGAGCATGGGGCGGTCAGCCGGGTGACCGGGGTGCCGGTCACCGGTGACGTCACATTGGGCGACGACGAGTTGGAGCGGAACCGTTCCGACCTCGGCTCCGACGTCAGAGATCATTCACTGGACGACGGGTTCCACCGCGATCGGTCACCCGACTGGTCAAGGATCGACGTGCCTCTGCTCACCTCGGGCAACTGGGGCGGTCAGGGTCTGCATCTACGAGGCAACGTGGAGGGATTCGTGCGCTCCCACACCTCCCGGAAATGGCTGGAGATCCACGGTCTCGAGCACTGGACCCACTTCTACACCGATTACGGGACCGGATTGCAGAAGCGGTTCTTCGCCCGGTTCCTCAAGGACGAAGACAACGGATGGGACGACGAGCCGGCGGTCAGGCTCCAGATCCGGCACATCGACCGGTTCGAGGAGCGAACCGCGGCGGCGCTGGCCGCTGCCCGAAACCGAATGGGCCACGGTGTGCCTGAACGCGGGTGAGGGCACTCTCTCCCGGGAGCGGCCGAATGTGAGCGAGCAACTGCGATACGACGCCACCGGTAAGGGAGTGACCTTCCTCCTCGAGCCGTTCGACAGCGAGACCGAGATCACCGGGCCCATCGCTTTGAAGCTGTTCCTCTCGGCCGAGACCACGGATGCCGACGTGTTCGCGGTGGTGCGGGTCTTCGACGCCCACGATGACGAGGTCACATTCCAAGGCGCGATCGATCCGCACACCCCGGTGGCTCAGGGCTGGCTGCGCGCCTCGCATCGTCGCCTCGACCCGGGGCTAACACTGCCTTACCGGCCCTATCACACCCACGATCGTGCCGAGCCGCTCACGCCGGGCGAGGTCTACGAGCTCGATATCGAGATCTGGCCCACCTCGATCGTCGTCCCCGCCGGCTATCGCCTTGGCTTGTCGATCAGGGGCAACGACTACCAGTACGAGGGGGACCTGGGTGGGGTATCGCTGCGAACCTTCAAGAACCGACTGACCGGGTGCGGGCCCTTCCTCCACGACGATCCGCTCGATCGTCCCGCGGATGTGTTCGGAGGCGCGGTGACGATCCACACCGGCCCCGGCCATATGTCATCGTTGTTGTTGCCATTGATACCGCGGCCCTGACGGGCCGGCTGACTATCGACCGTTGACCGGGGGAGGAGCCGTCGAGGATCTGATGGCGATTGTCGGCGAGAGGAGGACCGGGCCCGGGGATACGGCTTTTCCAGCGATGAGCATGAGAAGAGTGCTTGCGGCATCAGCGCCCATCTGGCGATAAGGGACGCGGACCGCGGTCATCGGCGGCTGCATGAGGTCGAGGAGTGGCATGTCGTTGTAGCCGGTGATGGAGACATCCACACCGATCACCCTGCCCAATGAGCGCACCGCCCGGTAACAACCCAGACCCAACAGGTCGTTGGCCGCGACGATGGCGGTGAGATCCGGTCGACGGCCGAGGAGGGTGAGGGCGGCAGCAGTCCCGGGCTCGACCTGATACCACTCGGCCTCCTCGATGAGATCGGCATCGCTCTCGAGCCCCAAGGTCGCCATCCAGTCGAGAAAAGCATCTCGTCGGCCCTTCCCTGTGGAGACCCAGGAAGGACCCGCTACATGGCCGATGCGTTCGTGGCCCAACTCCCTCAGGTGTCTCACCGCCAACCCGATCCCGGCGTGATCGTTGCCGACGATTGCCGGGATCGAATCGTCATCCACCGACCTGTTGACGAGGACTATCGATACGTTTCGTTGCGCCTCCCGGGCGGCTTTGGACACAGCGCGGCCGGTCGTCGCCAGGATCAATCCGTCCACGTGCTTCTCCAGCATGTCGTCGACGAGGCTGTCGGCGTGTTCCGGGCCCATGTCCGCGTTGCCGATCAGCACCGAGTAGCCCTCTTCGACCAATACCGACTCCACTCCGGCGATGATCGGCCCGAAGAGGGGGTTCTCGACATCGGGGATGATCACACCGACCGACATGGTGCGATTGGTCCGTAGCCCCCGCGCCAGTGGATGAGGCCGATAACCGAGTCTTCGGGCGGCCTCCGCGACCCTTTCGACCGTGTCCGGGTTGACGATGGAGGCGGTGCTCGGGTTGAGGGCACGTGACGCGGTCGAGATGTGCACACCGGCTTCGCGGGCCACGTCTTTCAGAGTGGTTCTGGCCGACATCGTGCCCGCGAGGCTATCCGTTGCCCTCGCGGTCCGCGATGCAGGCGATCACCCGCTTCTCAGAGGTATTGGGGCTGCCTCGTCTGTTTGCGCTGCCCTGGCCAAGCTCCGATAATACAAACGATTGCGGCAGGTGATTGCGGCAGACGATTGAAAGAGATGATTGCGAGGGACGAAACACACCTCGGTCACTCGCCTGCCCGCACAGGTGAGAGGAGCGCCATGGCCGACAACAAGTACCCGCATCGGGTGGGCTGGATCGGGACTGGTCGGATGGGTGCTGCCCTCGTCGAGCGTTTGCTGGGCTCGCATGTCGATCTCTGGATCTACAACCGCACCCGCTCGAAGGCGGAGCCCCTCGCCGAGATGGGTGCCAAGATCGTCGACTCACCTGCCGACCTCGCCGAGCGCGACATCGTGTTCATAATGGTGGCCGGTCCCGAGGACGTGCTCGAGGTCACCATGGGACAAGACGGAGTTCTCTCTCGATCCGACCAGCGACCGTCGATCATCGTCGACTCGACGACGATCGACGCCAACACCTCGCAGATCCTCACGGAGAGCGCAGCCGATCTCGGGACGGCGGTCCTGGCGGCCCCGGTGTCCGGCAACCCCAAGGTGGTGAAGTCGGGTCGTCTCACCTCGGTGGTGTCGGGGCCTAGGGATGCATACGAGACCGTGCTCCCGTATCTCGAGTGCTTCGGCCGCAAGGTCACCTACGTCGGTCCGGGGGACGAGGCCCGGCTGGTCAAGATCTGTCACAATTTGATGCTCGGCGTCGTGACACAGACCATGGCGGAGATCACCCTCCTCGCCGAGGCGGCCGGTGTGTCCCGGGCCGACTTCCTCGAGTTCCTCAACGACAGCGTGATGGGCTCCACCTTCACCAGGTACAAGACCCCGGCATTCGTGAATCTCGAGTACCACCCGACGTTCACATGGCACCTGCTCCGCAAGGACTTCGAGTTGGGGCTCGACATGGGCCGAGTACTCGGTGTTCCGCTCCCCACTGCCGCCCTCGTGCACGAGATCGTCATGGACGGCATCGGACGCGGTTTCGGTGATCAGGACTTCGCCTCGATGCTGGCCCGACACGCCGAGGGAACTGGCATCGATCTCGCCCCGGAGGACAAGGACGTCTCCGACGGGCTGAGCTGAGGTAGGTCGATAGCCGGGGCCCCCCAGAAGCTCCGCGCTCCGGGGAGTCGTCCTACAGATGGCCGTCCAGATAGTCGAGGACACCGTCGATGGCGGCCGCTGCCACCTCGTTGACCTCGTAATCTCCATCGGCGCCTCGCAACGGGAAGACGTACCCATGCAGGTCGTGGTCCCAGCTGACCCACTCCACGTCCTTGCCGGCCTCGGCGAGCAACTCATAGGAGACCCGGAAGATCCCCTGGAGGTGATCATCGTCCCGGCCCATCACCAGGATCGGGGTGGCGATGGTCGAAATCCGCTCGATCGCTGTCTCCATGTCGATCCGTGAGCGCACCTTCTCGGTCTCGACCATCTGCATCTCCTCGATGTTGCGCATCCCGGTGTCGGGCTCGACGAACGCGGTGTCATCGGGTGTCAAGGCGAGGAACTCGTGGGAGGCGGGCTCGGAGGCCACCGCCGCCCTCACGCCGTGGTACTCCGATGTGATCTTCAGCACCATCTCGCCGCCATGGCTCATCCCGATCAGACCGATCCTCGCGGCGTCGATGCGGGGGTCCTCCCCAAGCTGCTCGACGATGGCGATCTCGTCCTCGTACTCGAGAGGGGAACGGTTGAACATGTCCCGGCCCTGTCTCGTGTCACGAATCAACCGGCCGCCGTCCTGATAGCCGAGCTCGACTTCGGTCCGATAGCGAATCCAGGCGCAGGCATACCCACGCTCGAGGAGACGCTCCATGATGTAGCCGCGGTTGGCAACGGCGTCCCTGATCCAGGCCATTCCGCCGCCACCATTTCCCGAGGCGAGCAGGACCAGAGGGTGGGGACCGTCGCCTGGGGGAAGACGTAGCCCGATCGGCGCATACAGGCCATCCCAGGTCTCCACGTAGCGGAGTTCCACGGGGATGTCCGAGCCGGCTACCTCCTCGACGATGGTGACGTTCTCCGGGCTCAACTCGCGCTCCCTTCTCGACATGCGCAAACGTTAGGGCAGATAAGATACCTGCATGTTTCCCCGCGGTGGCCCACGCCGATGAGAGCCGCGCAAGTCACGGCCATCGGCGCTCCGCCCGAGCCGGTCGAGCTGAGCGAGCCCACCGTCGGCGACGGGCAGGCCCTCATCGCGGTCACATCGGCTGCCCTCAACCCGGTGGAGTTGCGTGTCGCCTCGGGCCGGATGCCCGGTGCCGTCACACCGTATGTGCCGGGTCTCGAGGGGGTGGGAACGATCCTCAGATCCGGCACCTTGCCGGAAGGGACCCGGGTCCGGTTCGAGAACGATCTTCCCGGATTCGGCAAGGACGGGGCGATCAGGGAGATGGCCATCGCTGAGGAGGCGGCTCTGGTCGAACTGCCCGCATCAGTGGACGATGACACTGCAGCTGCAGTCGGCGTCGCCGGAGTGACCGCCGAGTTGGCGTTCCGTCTGGCGGGGATGAGGGGAGGTGAGCGAGTGGCTGTCCTCGGCGCCACCGGTGGCGTGGGTCAGATCGCGGTGCAGCTGGCCGCGGCCCGGGGTGCGTCTTCGGTGGTGGCGGTGGGACGGCATCGACCCGGGCTCGATTGGCTCGAATCGAACGGGGCGACCGCGATCGGTGGACCTGACGGGGCCGGGGGAGTATTCCGAGGCGCTCGTGGAGGCGGCGGGCGGACCGCTCGACATCGTGGTGGACCCGCTCTGGGGCGCTCCGGCGATGGGCGCCATCGCAGCCCTCGCCGACACGGGCAGGCTCGTGAACGTGGGGAACACTGCCGGGACCGACGTCGAGTTGCCTCTCCAGACGATGCGCAAGTCCCGCAGCGCGGTCGTTGGCCTCTCCTCGGGCTGGACCCCATTGCCTGAGAAGCTCGATGCATTCCGCTTCGTCCTCGAGCAGGTCTCAGTCGGCGCCGTCAAGGTGAACCTCGAGGTGATACCTCTCGAGTCGATTGGATCGGCCTGGTCACACCAAGAGGAGTTCCCTCACGCCAAGATCGTCGTCTCGCTGGTCTGAGCGGAAGGCGTCCCCGCTCAGACCACTCATTTATTGGCGCGGTCTCTCCATTGGGCCAAGGCAGCCCAGACCGTCGCCGGCCGGAGCGGCATCTGGAGGTCGGTCACTCCATACGGGCCGAGGGCGTCGAGCACGGCATTCACGATGGCAGGAGGGGCGCCGATGCACCCGGCCTCGCCCGCCCCCTTGGCCCCCAGAGGGTTCGAGGGCGCCGGATGGACCAAGCGCTCCGAGATGAACGGAGGGGCGTCGGTCGCGCGTGGCATCGCGTAGTCCACGAGCGTCGAAGTGAGGAGTTGTCCCTCCTCCGAGTATTGGACGCCCTCATACAGAGCCTGACCGATGCCCTGCATCAGCGAGCCGTGTAGCTGGCCCTCGACGATCATCGGGTTGAGCACGTTGCCACAGTCGTCGACCGCAACCATGCGGTCGAGCATGACCTCACCGGTGTCCAGGTCCACCTCGACCACCGCCACGTGCACGCCGTAGGGGAACGTCTGCGCTCCGGGGACGAACCACTCCTCCGCCGCGAGCTCCACGTCTCGCTCGTGGGCGGCTTCGGCCACCTCTGACCAGCCCATCTCGGTCCCGGGCACACCGACTATCGAGAAAGTCCCGTCGGCGAGCAACACGTCCGCCGGCGACGCCTCCAAGAGCTCGGCGACCAACTCGATCGCCGTTCGCCGGACCACGTGGGCCGTTCGCCATATCGCCGCCCCGGCGATCTGAGCGGATCGGCTGGCGAAAGTACCGGTTCCTCGCGCCACCTGGTCGGTGTCTCCAGCCACATAGCGGACCTCGTCCGGCGAGACTCCGAGCGCAGCAGCCGAGACCTGGGCCCAGGCCGTCTCGTGCCCCTGACCCGAGGAGGCCGAACCGGTGCGCACGGTGACCGCGCCATCACGACCGACCTCGACCCGGCCGTACTCCCCGCCGTCCACGGCCCCTCCGGCGCGCTCCACGAACGCGCCAAACCCGACCCCGATGGGGTTGCGCCCTTCGGCGAGTCGCTCCTCCTGCTCCTGTCTGAGCCGGTGCAGTTCCACCAGATCCACTGCGCGACGCAGGGCCGCGGCATAGTCCCCCGAGTCATAGAGGGCACCTGTCGGGGTGCGGTGGGGAAGGGACTCGGTCGGTATCATGTTGGCCAGCCGCACCTTCACCGGATCGATATCGGCGGCTCGGGCGAAGGCGTCAATTGCTCGCTCGATGGCGTAGGCGGCCTCCGGACGCCCCGCCCCCCGATAGGAGCCCGTGGGTGCCATGTTGGTCACCACGGTGGTCGTCTTCACCGAGGCGCTCTCGATGTCGTAGAGGCCAAGCGCCACGAGTCGGGAGAAGCTCGGGATCCCGGAACCGTTGTGCGGATAGGCGCCAACGTCGGCCAGGATGTCGATCTCGGCACGCTCGATGCGACCGCTCCTCGTCCCCATGAGCTTCACGCGATGGACCGAGCCGCGACCGTGGGTGCCACCGCTCAGGTGCTCGCGTCGTCGTTCCGCCCACAGGACCGGCAGCTCGAGGCGAAGCGCAACAGCGGCGGTCACCGTGTGCTCCGGATACGTCATGCCTTTCATGCCGAAGGCCCCACCCACATCGGGGACGACGACGTGGAGCTTCTCAGGGTCGATCGGGATCAACTGGGACAGCCGTGCCTTGACGCCGTGTGGGCGCTGATGGCTGATGAACACAGTGAGACGCCCATCGTCCTCGGGGACCGCGAGGATGACGAGGGGCTCGATCGGGTTAGGGGCGAGCCGTTGATTGGTCACCTCGATCTCGGCGCTGACCTCGTACACGGCACCCGGCTCCCCTACCTGGAGCTCCGACCGGTGGACCACATTGGTCCCCGCGGCCTCATGGATGATGACTTCGTCTTCGACACTGGATCGAGGGTGGATCACCGCGGGCAGCGGCTCGTAGTCCACCCAGACCGATTCGGCGGCATCCAGGGCATCGGCAGCCGACTTGGCAGCCACCACTGCGACCGGCTCACCGACGTAGCGAACCTTCTCGTGGGCAAGTTGGGGCCGGGGGAACTCGGGTGCAGCCACCGAGACGCCATCACCAGGGATGTCGGGGAGACCGAGGTCTGCGGCGGTGAATACCCCCATGACGCGAGAGCGGTCGACGGCGTCGGTGTCGATCGCTGTGATCCGGGCATGAGCCTCGCTACTGCGTACGAATGCCAGGTGGACCGTCCCGGACGGGGCCAGGTCGGCGACGAACCGGCCGGCACCGGTGACCAGCCGATGGTCCTCCCGGCGGAGGAAGGATCGGGGCTCGAAGAAAGGGATCTCGTCCAAGCCGACCCTTTATACATCCTCGGCCGTGACCGCACAATCGATTGCAGCGCCTCTGGTTAGGATCGGTTACGAGGGGAGCGACAGGACGCGGAAGGAGAGCGATGGCCGAAAGCGTGAAGGTGGCCAGTGTCGGACTGGGGTGGTGGGGCAAAGAGCTCGCCCGGGGAGCCAGAGCCGCCGGCATCGAGGTCGTGTCGTGTTACGCCCGCAGCGAGGAGAGCACGAGGGCCTTTGCCGCCGAACTGGGGTGTGAGCCGGCCCCGAGTCTCGAGCAAGTTCTCACCGATCCCGTGGTCGAGGCAATCCTCATCGCGACTTCCAACAGCAGTCATCGTGCCTTGGTGGAGGCTGCCGCGCAGGGGGGAAAGCACGTCTTTGTCGAGAAGCCTCTGGCGCTTTCGGTCGAGGACGCCCGAGCTTGTGTGGCCGCGGCCGAAGCTTCCGGAACGGTGCTTCAGGTCGGGTTTCAACGACGGCGCCATCCCGCCCACAGGGAGATCAGGCGTCTCATCGACGAGGGCTCGATCGGGGACATCGAGGTCGTCGAGGCAAATCACTCCTTGCCCAATCGCATCCCTGAGGATGCTTGGCGCTGGGACGAGGAAGAGAGCCCCTTGGGATCGATGACCTCTCTCGGCATCCACCAGATCGAGAACTTCCACTTTCTCGCCGGGCCGATCACGAGGGTGGGCGCGGTGTCCCGCCCCGGCCGCTCCGTTTCGATCGACGAGGCGACCGCTCTCGTCTTCGAGTTCGCCAACGGTGCGGTAGGGACACTTGTCTCCTCGTTCTTCACGCCGTGGCACATCAGCCTGGCAGTCCACGGCACCGAGGGGGCCGCATTCGCCGACCAGGACGGAGCCACCCTCGGGTTCCAACGCAAAGGCGAGAGCAAGCCGACCACGATCGCCTTGACAGAGGTCGATGCGGTCGCCGAACAACTGGCCGAATTCGCCGTCTGCGTCCGCGAGGGCCAGCGCCCCGAGGTCTCGGGAGCCGAGGGCCTCGCCGTCGTCGCCGTGCTGGAGGCTGCCAGACGCAGCGTGGCCAGCGGGGCGTTCGAGACGGTCGACCTGGGATGACGATCTGTTGATACGCAAACGTTTGCTCCGTACACTCGGCGACCCGTGAACGGCAGGCGAGCCAAGGTGGCGATTGTCGGAACCCGGTTCGGCGACTTCGACATCGAACGTGAGGTGCTCGGCGATGTCGAGCTCACCTCCGGACCAGGAGGTAGCCCCCGAGAGATCCTCGAGGTGGCTGCCGGTGCCGATGTCATCCTCGCCGGTGCCGCCCCGATCTTCGATGCCGGGACGCTGGAGTCACTCGGTTGTCGGGCCATCGTGCGGCTCGGTGTGGGCGTGGACGGGGTGGATCTCGACGCCGCTCGCTCGCTGGGGATGTGGGTGGCGAACGTCCCGGACTACGGGACCGAGGCAGTGGCATTGCACACCACCTCCCTGATCCTCGCCTGTCTCCGGCGATTGACAGAGGTCGACCGTCGAATGCGGGCTGGCACTTGGGGAGTTGCCGGTCTACGTCCGCTTCACCTGCCCGCCTCGCTGACCGTCGGAGTGGTCGGTCTAGGACGGATCGGGCGCAGAGTGGCGGTGATGCTGAAGGGCGTCGGGTTCGAGCGCTTCTTGGTGGCGGACCCGGTCATCACGGCCACCGATCTGAGAGATGCCCTCGCCGGCCTCGATGCCCGGCGGGTCGATCTGCCGGAGCTCCTCGGCTCTTCCGACCTGGTGACGTTGCACGCCCCCCCGGATCCGCGGGGCCATCTCATCGGGCCCGAACAGCTCGGGCTGATGAGGGAGGGCTCGATCCTGGTCAACACGGCGCGGGGCGCGCTCATCGATACCGGCGCCTTGGTGTCAGCCCTGGCAGTGGGGCGTCCGGCGATGGCGGCCCTCGATGTCTTCGAGCGCGAGCCACCCGATGTGACCGTGTTCGACGGTGTCTCCGATCGAGTGATCCTCACCCCACACATGTCCTGGTACACCGAGGAGAGCGAACTGGCACTTCGACGTCAGGCGGCCGCCGAGGCGCGTCGGATCCTGGACGCCCAACCTCCCCTTCACCCGGTGGTCACTCCGGTCACGGCGGAAGCCGGGCGGGCATGACAGGGAGATCGATCTACGACCTCACCTCGCCCGAGGTGGCCGAGCGGTTGGGCGAGCGTGGTCTCGTGGTCTTTCCGTTTGGGAGCGTCGAGCAGCACGGCCCTCACCTCCCCTGTGGGACAGACACGATGGCGGCCGAGCTAGTGGCCGCGGAGTTGGCGGAGATCCTGGGCGCAATCGTCGTTCCTGCCGGCCCCTACGGCGTCACCCCGATCCACGCCGGCCATCCCGGCACCATCTCCCTTCGTCGAGAAGTGTTCGAGTCATATCTCTCCAACCTCTGCGAAGAGCTGGTGGCCATGGGCGCTCGGACCTTCGTATTCGTGAATTGGCACGAGGGCAACATCGCATCCCTCGACGCGGTGGCCACCGACCTCCAGGCCGACAACGACGTCCTCGTCGTCACCGCCCACGCCTGCTACACGGCGCAGCGCATATACGCCCCGGCCGGGGGCGAGCTCACCCATGGCGGGGGGATCGAGACGCTCGCCGTGCTCGCTCACGACCCCGACCTGGCACGGCTGGAACATGTGCGGGAGCCGACCCGGCCGGAAGGAGCCGAGGAGCTCGATGCGATGCGGCGCTCCCGCGAGGTCTACGGCTACATCACCGACGTCACTGAGATCGCCGACGATGGCTGGTATGGCAACCCGGCCTGGGCGGACGAGGAGCGTGCCCACGATTTCGCCAGGAGGGTCGCCGACGAGATCGCGGTCACTGTGACGTCGATCCTGAAGATGCGAGGTGGTCGATCATGACCGTTGTCGGCCCGGACGAGCTCCGGTTCCGCGACTTCCCGGGACGGGCGACATCAGACCCATTCGGAGATGCAGGACAAGGCGCCTCCACCGTGCGACAGGTGGTCATCGAGCACGTTCCCTCCAGATCGCCCCACGCGCACCCGCAAAGCGAGGAGATCGTCTATGTGGTCGCCGGGAGGGGCAGGGTCTGGTTGGACGGCGTCTTCCACCCCGTTGGGCCCGGCTCGTGGTATCGAATCCCGGCGCGGACTCCGCATGCCACTCTGGCCGACCGGGGAGAGCGCATGTCACTCGTCTGTTTCTTCCCCCACGACGACTTCCCCAACAACATCGAGGAGCTCGACCTGGTGATCGACGCTGCGGAGGAGGACGAGGCGTGACTGAACGGGTCAGGCTGGCGTCGGTCGGACTGGGCCGCTGGGCGAGGGTGCTGGCCCGAGGTGCCCAGAGAGGATCTGTGATCGAGCTGGCGAGTTGCTTCTCACGGTCTCCGGATCGCCGCGCCGCTTTCCAGGAGGAGTTCGGCGTGCCACGGGCCGCCTCGACACTCGACGAGCTCCTCTCCGACCCCGAGATAGAGGGCGTGCTGGTGACGACGCCCAATGACACGCACAAGACGGTCATCCTGGAGTGTCTGGACGCCGGCAAGGCGCGTCTACACCGACAAGCCGATAGCCCACACGATGGAGGACGCCGGGGAGATCGCCCGGGCCGCGGCCGACTTCGGGGGTGCCTTTCGCAGTGGGCCACAGCGCGCGTCGTCTCGGTGGCCATCGCGCCATGAAGCAATGGGTCGAGACCGGCAAGATCGGCCAGGTCTCCCTGGCCGAGGCGAACTTCTCCAACGAGCGCGGGCTCGAGCTGACCACGGACACCTGGCGTTGGTTCGCCGACAAGAGCCCCGGTGGGGCCATGATCCAGCTCGGGGTGCACCACGCCGACAACCTCCAGTACCTGCTGGGGCCGGTGGCCGCCGTCTCCAGCCATGCCCGCAAGCTCTACACCAAGGCCGAGGTGCCCGACGCCATCATGTCGATCCTCGAGTTCGAGTCGGGCCCCCTTGGATATCTGGGCACCGGATGGGCCTCCCCCGGGGTCTATCAGCTCCGGCTCCAGGGGACCGAGGCCAATCTGTTCTACGACCTCGATTTCAACAACTGGGACGAGTCTCACCTGGTCGACGCCAAGAGCACACTGGTCAGCCAGGCCTATCGACAATCGGAACGACCTCCGGTCGAGATACCCCACACCGACATGTTCAGGGAGCAGCTCGACGAGTTCGCTCTCGCCATCAGAGGTGAGGCGGAGATCGAGGTCGGGGCCCTCGAGGCGATCCGAGCTCTGGCTGTGGTCCATGCCGCGTTGGAATCCTCCCGGCGGGATGGCGAGGCGGTCGCCGTCGGCCCGATGGTGGATCGCGCCGGGGCGCTGCCATGAGGGTGGACCCGGCTTCCACCCGCACCCTCCTCCATCGAGACCCACAGGTTCAGGAGGTGCTCGACATCTGGGCGGCGCGGTTCCTGCACGGCCAGATCGCTCTGGGCGACCTGACCGCGACGGTGGACAGGATCGACGACTGGTCCGACTGGGGCCCGGAATGGATGAGGACCGCCCGGGTCCATGAGGAGATGGGCGAGCAGGCCCTGGGCGAGGGTCGCCGCATCTCGGCGGTTGGCTCCTTTCTGGCCGCGGCGGCTTGCTACCACATGTCCTATTTCCTCTCCGTGGACGACGAGGAAGCCCATGCTCACGGGCTGGCCAAGATGGTCGAGTGCCACGACCGGGTTCTGCCCTCAATGGAGCCACCGGTGGAGAAGATCACGATCCCATTTTCCGGGGCTGACCTGACCGGTCTGCTCAGTGTCCCTCAGGGCGATGGCCCGGCCCCGGTAGTGATGCTCCTCCCCGGTCTCGACTCGACGAAGGAGACCCGTCATGGCGGCCGCGGCTCCTTGCTCCGCCGCGGCATGGCGGTGCTCAGCCTCGACGGGCCTGGCCAGGGTGAGATCAGCACCAAGCTCCCCATCCGCCATGACTACGAGGTCGCGGTCTCGGCCGCGATCGACGCGTTGCAGGGCGACAAAAGGATGGATGCCGGCAGGGTCGGCCTGATCGGGGCCAGTCTCGGTGGCTACTACGCCTGCCGGGCGGCGGCTTTCGAGCCGCGGGTGACGGCGGCGGTCGCCAACTGCGGGCCGTACGAGTGGGTCGCCTGCTGGGATGAGCTGCCGGCAGTGACGCGCGGTGCCTTCCGCAAGTACTCGTGGTCTTCGTCAGAGGAGGAAGCGAGAGAGAAGGCGCGTGCCCTCGACCTGACCGGAGTAGCCGAGAAGATCACCCAGCCGCTCGTCGTCGTGCACGGGATGCTCGACCCGTTGATCGGCGTCGAGCATGCGCGGCGAATCGCGGAGGAGGCGCCAAACGCCACCCTGATCACGGTGGACGACGCCACCCACGGCGTCAGCAACCTTGCCTACAGGTTTGCTCCATGGGTCGATGATTGGATGGCAGCAGAAACTGGGCGGACGAGTCACATGACCGCTTCGAGCCGACGAGCACACGTTCACGATCACGGCCGATGGGATGTGCATCGACTACCAGGTGCCCGTGACCATGAGCGACGGTGCTGTGCTCCGCGCCGACGTCTTTCGTCCTTGTGAGGAAGGCCGATACCCGGCGATCCTCTCCCACGGCGTCTATGCGAAGGGACTTCCTTTTCACGGCCCCATCTACGAGATGCAATGGGACAAGCTGATCGCCAAAGACCCATCGGTCCTGGAGGGCTCGACCGGCAAGTATCAGGCATGGGAGGTGACCGATCCGGAGCGATGGGTCCCCGAGAAATACGTCGTCGTCCGCGTCGACTCCAGAGGGGCGGGTTGGTCCGAGGGAGCCCTCTGGCCGAGGAACCCCCTCGAGTACGACGACATCGCCGGGTCCGTGGAGTGGGCAGCCACTCAGGACTGGAGCAACGGCAAGGTCGGGATAATGGGGATCTCCTATTACGCGGTGATGGCCTGGGCGGCTGCCGAGCGTCAGCCCGAGCACCTCACCGCCTTCATCGCGTGGGAGGGATTCAACGACCCATACCGGGACGCCTACTACCACGGCGGCATCCTCAGTGAGTTCTCTCGACGCTGGCAGGAGCGTCAGATCGACCCGATCCAGTACGGCCGGGGGTCGCGAGCCCCGATCAACCCCAACACCGGGCAGTCGGTGGCCGGGCCGGTCGACCTGACCGACGAGGAGTTGGCCGCCAACCGGGTCGATTCGTTTCCCGACATCAAGGCGCATCCGCTGTGTGACGACTGGCACCGGGCCCGGGCCATCGACCTGCAGCGTGTGAGAGTCCCGTTCCTGTCCGCGGCCAACTGGGGGGGACAGGGAATCCACCCGAGAGGCAATTTCAACGGGTACATCGAGGCGTCATCGGAGCAGAGATGGCTCGAAGCCCACGGCGACACCCACTGGACGCACTTCTACTCGTCCTACGGGCGCGACCTCCAGAAACGCTTCTTCGACCACTTCCTGAAAGGCGTCGACAACGGGTTCGATCGCACTCCACGCGTGCAGCTCAACATTCGCCATCCCGGGGAGAAGTTCGAGTGGCGGGGAGAGGACGAGTGGCCGCTGGCACGCACCGATTGGACCATCCTCAACCTGCATCCGGATCAGTCACTGTCCTCCGAGCCGGCCGAGGTGGAGAGATCCTTGCGGTACGAGACGTTGGGTGAGGGTCTCCATTTCTCCACTGCCCCGTACACCGAAGAGACGGAGATCACTGGCCCGCTGGCCGCCAAACTGTTCATCTCCTCGACGACGAGTGATGCCGACCTCTTCCTGATCCTCCAGCTATTCGACCCCGCTGGAAACGAGATCACCTTCGAGGGGTCGACTGATCCGAACACCCCGATCGCCAACGGCTGGTTGCGGGCATCCCACCGCGCTCTCGACCCGGATCGGAGCCTTCCCTGGCGACCATTCCACCCGCACGACCGCTCCGAGCCACTACGACCGGGGGACATCTACGAGCTCGACATCGAGATCGTCCCCACCTGCATCGTGGTTCCCCCTGGGTATCGGCTCGAGCTTTGGGTCAGAGGGCGCGACTACGAGTACCGCGGCCCCCTCGACGAATACGGCGAGACCTTCTACTACGCCACCCGCGGCACGGGCGGGATGACCCATGCCGATCCGGACACACGGCCCGACGAGGTGTTCGGAGGAGTGGTGACGATCCACGTCGGTCCTGAGCATCCTTCCCACGTATTGATACCTGTGATACCCCCGAAGCAGACCGAGGAGGTGGGGAGTTGACGACGACGACAGACTTCGTGATTGCCGGTGGAGGCCACAACAGCCTGATCACCGCGGCCTATCTAGGCATGGCGGGCCATGAGGTGGTGGTGCTCGATGCCCGAGACGAGGCAGGGGGCGGAGCTGCCACCGAGGAGATACTCCTACCCGGGTTCGGGTTCGACACCTGTTCCACCGGACACACCCTGATCCAGGTGAACCCGGTCCTCGCCCGGGATGAGCTCGGCTTGATCTCGGAGTTCGGGCTCGAGTACGTCGACCCCGATCCGGTGGCACATGTCGTGTTCCCCGACGGTGAGCACTTCACGATGTGGCTCGACCTCGACCGGACACTGGGCGAGATCGGTCGTTTCTCCAAGAACGACGCCCTCTCTTATCGGCGGATGCTCGACGAGTTCGATGAGGTGAAAGGTGTATACGGTGAGTACCGCTTCACTCCCATCGGGTACGGGCCATCTCTGGACGAGCGCCTCGCCCTCCATCCCCGGGGATCTGTGTGGATGCGCCGCAACGTGATGTCGGCCTGGGAGGTGATCAGACGGGAGTTCGAGAGCCGTCACATGCGCGCCTTCATGGCCTGGATGGCGTTCCAGACCGCGCAGCCGCTCGACTCCCCCGGCTCGGGCTATCTGGCCTACTCGCTGGCCGGCGGGCGTCAGCGTCGGAGCTGGTCGATCCCGCTCGAGGGCTCCGCCAGCCTTCCCCGCGCCACGGTCGCGGCGATCGAGAAGACGGGCGGGTCTGTGATCACCAACGCACTGGTCGAGTCCCTCATCATCGAAGACGGTCGGTGTGTGGGGGTCGAGACCTCGGACGGAGACCAGTTCCGGGCGAGACTCGGTGTCGTCTCTTCGATCCACATCAAGACGCTTGTCGGCATGGCGCCGTCCGAGCTTTGGGGTGACGACTTCCTCTACGGCGTCGACACCTATGACGAGGGGCTGTCCTCATTCGCGTCCTACTACGCCACGACCGAGGCGCCACGCTTCGAGACCCAGGACGGGGCGATCGAGGTCGTATCGGCGGGACCCGCACCCTGGGCCGAAGACGTGATCGAGTTCGGGCGGGGTCTCCGCGAGGGTCGCCTCTTCCGACCCGGGACCTTCCTCCTCTTCGCCACGCCGACGATCGTCGATTCTTCACGGGCGCCGGAAGGGCATCACACCGTGAAGATCCTCAGCCTGGCGCCGTATGAGCCCCCCGAGGACCTGGGCGACTGGGCGACCGGCAAGGATGTGCTTGCCGACGAGCACCTGAAGAACCTCCAGGAATGCGCTCCCAATCTGACCGATGACAAGATCCTGGCCTGGAAGGCAAAGAGCCCCGTCGACATCGAGGCGAACAACCCGCACATGTGGCGAGGGACCATTCACGGTGGCGATCGCGGACTGGCCTACGGAGGGGCGCAACGGCCGGTGCCGGGCTGGGCTCAGCACCGGATGCCGATCCCGGGCCTGTACCAGACCGGAGCAACGACACATCCTGGCGGGTCGATCACCGGAGGACCGGGACGCAACGCAGCCATGGTGATCCTCGACGATCTGGGTTCGAGCATCGAAGAAGTCGTCGCCGAACGGGCGGGCGAGCCTCGAGGGCGGCGTGACCAGGGTCCACAGACCAAATGAGGAGACTCCAATGACAACGCTGGATCTACGTTTCGCTCCCAACGAAGACCCGTTCGTCGTGGTGCATGGCGGGTTCTATCGCCGCTGGTTGTCGATGATCGACGACCTGGCCGAGCTCCAGGCGACGGTCGAGCGGCTCGAAGGCACGACACAGGAAAAGTGGGTCCCGGTATGGGAAGAAGTCGGCCGTCGCCACGAAGAGCAGGGTGACCGTCGTGAGGAAGCGGGGGATTACGAGGGCTCACGACGCTCCTACCTGCAGGCCAAGACCTACTACGCCATCGGCCGCTTCCCAGGAGAGGTGTCCGACGTCAAGCGGGGGATCAGCGACGACTGTGCCCGCGCCTACCGAAAGGCTTGTGCCCATCTCGACCCACCGGTCGAGGTCGTCGAGTTCGAGCATCAGGGCCAGATGATCCGGGCCCATTTCCGGGCTCCGCACTCAGAGGCACCGGTGCCCGCCGTCTTGGTCATGTGTGGCGCCGATGTCTTCAAGGAAGATCGGGGCTGGGCTCAGGACCTGTGCATCGAGAACGGGATGGCCGCCTTGGTGATGGACGGACCAGGGACCGGCGAGAACCCGATCCCGTGGGCACCCGAGTCGGTCGGCGCCTGGGAGGCTGCCGTGGACTATCTCGGCGGACGACCCGAGGTGAACGGTGCGCGGATCGGTGCCTTCGGTATCAGTCGGGGTGGTTACTCGGTCATGCAGCTCGCCGGCACCGCGCCCGACAAGCTCGGAGCCGTGGTAGCGAACGCCGGGCACCCGTTCGGGTATGTCATGGGCGACGAGGAGCTCCAGGAGTTCGTCAGGGTCCGGAACGAAAGGGCGACCTGGCGGTTTGGCGCTGCCGACGATCCTCCGTCATTCCCGTCGACGTCGGTCGAAGAGGAGCGATCCGAGTTCTCCCGCTGGGC
This sequence comes from uncultured Acidobacteriota bacterium, assembly GCA_963837055.1. Taxonomy (GTDB): domain Bacteria; phylum Actinomycetota; class Acidimicrobiia; order Spongiisociales; family ZC4RG35; genus JARDZU01. The sequence continues at coordinate 109,558 of CAWILU010000007.1, forward strand.
CCTGTCGGAGCAGGGAATCCTCGACAACATCACCATGCCGGTGCTGATGATCAACGGCAAGCTCGACCACCTGGCGCCAATCGGCAACATCTACTTCATGCTCGAGACCGGTCCGGTCACTGGCAAGGAGGCCCGGGTCTACGCCGACGCCGGCCATTGTGCGTTCAAGTACTTCGACGACTGGGCCCCGGCGACATTCCGCTGGCTGGCCGACAAGCTGGGCGGCTGAGGCGGCTCGGGGGAAGCCCTCAGATCACGATCAACTCGTGGGGGAACTTGGTCACCTGCTCGTGTCCCCCGTCGGTTATCACAAAGGTGCGGCCGAAGAAGATGCCGAGCAGTCCGTCCGGGGTGATGATGGTCGGCTCGAGCATCGCCACGATCCCGGGGACGAGATCGGGCTCGTTGTCCTCGGCGACCACGTGGTCCCACATGACATGGGGCGGGTGACTCACGAAGTCGATGCAATGGAGGTAGAGAGGGCGCGAGTCATAGCCCTTCTCGCGGAAGAACTCACTGGACTTCATGACGTCGTCCCAGGTGTTTCCGCCGACGAGCTTCTCGGCCATCAGGTCGAAGCCCGGCAGGACGACGTCGTCGAAGAACTCGCGGATCCAGCCAGGGGGCTCGCCGATACAGATCGGGGTGCCCAATTGCACCGTGTATCCGTTGTAGCCACAGGCCAGCTCGTTGATGATGATGTCGCCCTCCTCCAGGGGTCGACTCGACGGCCAGGGGTTTCCGAAGACCATCCCGGGCTTCGCCATGGGCGTGGCGCCGAGGATGGTGAAGTCCATCTGTCCGCCACCATCTAGAACGGCGTGTGTCGCCGCGGCCGCCAGCTGGTATTCGGTCACCCCAGGGCGAGCGGCGGCGACCATCGCATGGAACGCCTGGTCCATGAGCCGCCCCGCCTTCCGAACGCACTCGATCTCCTCAGGGCTCTTGACGTGGACCAACTCGTGGAAGAAATCCCCAACCCGCTCCAGGGTGGCCCCGGACAGCCCGGCTTGCAGCCGCTCCCACTCGTCGACCGGTAGGTGATGCCCGAAGACGGGGTCGACGTACGAGAGACCGATGGTCCCATCGGCCAGTCCCCACTCCTGTATCAGCTCCACGATGACGTCGCCGGAATGGCCCCACCGTGAGTGCCGCACGTCCTTGAGCGGAGTGGCGCGTCGGACCGCCTCGCGATGCGCCCCGCCCGGGCCGCAGATCAGGACGGGCTCGCCCTCTGGAGGGACCACCACGTACGCCGACATGCCATGCCACTCCCAGTGGTTGCTGAGCCAGCGCATCCCACCGCCCCAACTCCAGTGATTAGGCCCACCTGATGCGATCAACACGTCGAGCCCGAGGCGCCTCATCTTCTCCTGGGTGGCATCGAAGCGCCGCTGGTACTCGGCGTCGGAGAATCTCTCGTAGACAGCGTCGGCGTACCAGGGTGTGTTGGCGACACGGCCGAAGAGCTCGGTGTGGAGCTTTCCTGCGGCATCCTTGAAATCGACGTCACCGGGCGTCATTGGTCTCCTCCTTCACGAAACGAGCGAATCGAGCAGGCCGAGCCCGTCGAGGTCGGCACGCAGCGCTTCCATGCGCTGGTCGCTGATCGGGATCAGCGGCGGTCGAACCGGGCCCTGGGGCAGTCCCATGAAGCCCAGCCACGCCTTCAGCTCGGCGATGGGGATCGCACCCGCACCCTGTGCCAGCCATTGATCGCGCATCCATCGCTCGAACGCGCCTCGCTCTTGCTCCAGCGTCCCGTGCAACGCCCACGCCTCCTCGACGGCTCCCGAGTCGGCGAGACGCGTGTAATCCCGCACGGGCTGGTGATCCGGGGTCTGGTACATGGCAAGAGCAGGGGTCGACATCAGCGATTGGAAACCGTGGTCGAGATGCAGGCCCAGCCAGTCAGCCTCATCGGCGTCGCAAACCACGATCCGGTCACCCACCAGGTCCTGCACCTCGAGCAGGTGCTCCATCGGCTTCGGGTTCTTGATCCCGCAGACCGTGTCGAGGTCACTCAGCTCGGCTATGAGAGCCGGGCTCAGGGCATAGCCGGAGTACGAGGTGTTGAAGAGGAAGAACGGCACCGAGGACTCCGAGGTGAGCCGTCGGAACCAGTTGCGGACGAGGTCGTCGGAAGGCTTGATCGGAAAGTAGGGGTTGATCGCGATCACAAAATCGGCGCCGATCTTCTCGGCGTGCCGGCTCAACTGGGCCGCCTCCGCGTAAACGTGATGACCGACGTGGGCCATGATCGGCACCCGCCCGCCGGCGGCGCCGACCACCAACTCGTGGACCCGGGCGCGTTCCTCGGTCGTCATCGCCCAGAACTCGCCCATGACCCCGCCGCAGAAGATCCCGTCGACCGACAGGCCATCGATGTAGTAGTCGACGGCCTTGCGCAGTGTCCCTTCGTCGAGATCCCCCGTTGGGGTGAACGGTGTGGGAATCGCGATCCACAACCCTCTGACCTTTTCGAACGCGGTCTCTTTCGCCCGGCTCAGCGCAGACATGATTCGGTGGCCTCCTCACAGCGATGAGAGCGGAGGAAAGCTTCTCGGGACGCTAGCAGCGCATACGTTTGTGCGGATCCAGTCTGCAACGTGTCGATGTCACCCGAATCAGCTAGGCGACGTGGCTCGAGACCGGCTTCAAGTCACCCGGTCCTGATCAACTCCAGCGGGAAGGAGTGCAACGACAAGGCACCTTGATCCGTGACCACACACAACTCGCCGACCTGGACGCCCACCGTCTCGTCACGAGAGATGACGTTGGGCTGGATCACCACCGTTTGGCCGGGCTCGAATACCCAGTCGTCGTCGACACCATGGGTGGTCTCTCGGGTGCGGATCGACGGGGGCAGGAGACCGATGCCATACCCGTGCACTAGCCCGTCTCTGATGGTGAACCCTCGGTTCGAGATGAGATCGGAGGCCTTCCATATCTCTTCGACTCCGGCACCTGTCCTGATGGCTCCGGCGACGGAGTGGTACACCTCCTCGGCGACCGAATGCAGCTCGGCGATCTGAGGGGACGGCTCCTCTCCCACGGTGAAAGTGCGTAGACCCTGACCGGCGTAGCCGGCGTAGGAGACGCTGATCTCACAGGTCACCACATCTCCCACTTGGATCTCACGGTTGGACAGCACCTGTGCGGGCACACAGCGCTCCGGGTTGCTCATCGGCGTGGAGGCGAGGTAGTAGAACGTGGTCAGCCCGCCAACGCCGAGATACGAGCTCTCGATGGGAGCGGCCAGCTCCAACTCCCTGACCCCGGGTCTGAGCGCGTCCCGCAGCCCGGCCAGGGCGGCATCGGTGTGGGCGGCCCCTCTTCTCAGCCACTCCAACTCCTCGTCGCTCTTCTTGAGCCTGATCGTTCGGAAACCATGAGTGACATCGGTGAATCGACATCGGTCGCCGGTCGTCCGCCGCATCGAGTCGTATTGCTGGTAGGGCATCCATCCGACGACGCCCACTTCGACGGCACCTCTGGCGAGCAGGTCCTCGCCAACCGTGACTCCGTTGTCTGCTCCACCCCATCGGACGTCCTCGAGAAAGGAGACCTCGGACGCGTTCGGGACGTGGTTGTAGCTCTGGGCGAAGAGAGCCGGCTCGCCGTCGAGGGGGAAGACCACATAGTTGTCCCGCATCCCCAGGTAGCCGGAGAGGTAGTACACATCGGCCTGGGCTGTCCGGTTCTGTGCCGACCAGCCAAAGACGACCAGACCGTCGAGTTCGTGCTGCCGGATGAAGTCACCGACCAACACCCTTCGTCGGTGGATCTCGGCGTCGCTGAATCGGGGGTAGAGGTCCCTGTCGTGGGGCATCAGGCTCAGCTCCGTGGTTGGCTGGGGCCGGGGGACCATAGCCGTCGCACCGACCCAGAGTCACCCTGGAATCGGTTGACAGTCCTCCGCGCCGATGGGTAGCGTGCAAACGATTGGGCCGATTGATTGAGCCCGTTCGAATGGGGAAAAATCGAGGAGGAATCCCATGGGACGAAAGTCGATTGCGTGGAGGATCGTGGCCTTGCTGGCCATTCTTGCGCTGGTGACCGCGGCCTGCAGTAACGCCGCTACCGATGACACCGGGGCCACCGATTCCACTGAAGCGGCCAGTGGGGACGTCCCCAACCCCGATGTGCTCATCGCAACGGTGAACGACGACGTCTTCAACCTCGACCCGGCCGCGGTCGATGACAACGACGTCGGCATGAACGTGATCCTGAACGTGTACGACCGGCTCCTCGCCCTCGCTCCGGAGGATGGCGCCGTAGTTCCGTCGCTGGCCACGGAGGTCCCCACCGTCGAGAACGGGCTGATCTCCGAGGACGGGCTCACCTACACCTTCACGCTTCGCGAAGGAGTCGTCTTCTCCGATGGCACCGAGCTGACCGCCGAGGACGTGAAGTACTCCTGGGATCGGGTCGTGGAGATGAATCTCCCCGAAGGTCAGGCCCAGCTCTTCGACAACGTGGCCGAGACACGGGTGGTGGACGACCTCACCTTCGAGGTCACCCTCAGTCAGGTCGACGCCTCGTTTCTGGCCTACCTTGCCGCCCACTCGGTGGCCAGTGTGGTGAGCCAGGACTATGTCGAGGCCAACGGTGGCATTACCGCCGGCCAGCCCAACGAGCACATGGCGGCGAACATGGCGGGTTCCGGGCCCTACACCCTGACCAACTGGGAGCGGGCTGACCGTATGGAGTTCGATATCAACCCCGACTACTGGGGTGAGCCGGCTCATCTGCCGGTGCGCTGGGAACTGATCGTCGACTCACCGGCAACGGGTCTGCAAGCCAGGGAATACGACATCGTCGACATCAGCCCCACCGACGTGCCTTCCTTCGAGGGGATCGAGCATGCCGTGCTGAACACGGAGGTCCTCGACCTTCAGGTGCTCCAGATCGGGATGAACATGAACATCGCCGAAGGTGCTCTCCCCGAGGGGGACACCATCCCGCTCGATTTCTTCCAGGACGTGAGGGTGCGGCAGGCCTTCAACTACGCCTTCGACTATCAGGGCTACATCGATGGGATCCTCGGCGGCCTCGGGGGGCGCAACAGCTTCGTCCTCCCGGTGGAGATGTATGGCTACGACCCCGCGGCCCCCATCTACGAGACCGACCCGGCGATGGCCGAGCAGCTCTTCACCGAGGCCGGCTATTGGGACGAGGGATTCACGGTATCGATCTACAGCGACCAGACCCATGAGGGCTTCACCGGGGCGGCGATCACTCTCAAAGACAGCATCGAGGCGCTCAACCCCAATTTCCATGTCAACGTCCTGGCGGTGCCGGAGGCGCAGTTCGACGAGGTGCTCGTGACCGACCCGCTCCCCACGGCGATGTGGTCGTACACCAGCTCGCAATACAGCACTCCCGACGCCTATTTCTTCGACAGTGCCTTGTCAGACGGGCGTTACGGCGCCGTCAACAGCTTCGCCGACGGGTACTCCGACCCGGCAGCCATCGACGACATGGTCAACTCGGCGAGGACCGCGCTCGACGAGGAGACCCGTCTCGGCATCATCTCAGACCTCCAGACCGCCCTCTACGAAGAGGCGATGTGGATCATGCCGGCCAACGAGGGCGCACCGACGGCGAGCGGGGACTGGGTGACCGGTCACATCGAGAACCCGATGTGGCATCGGCCGTCCCAGTACTGGGCGATCTACGACAAGTAAGCATGGATTCGAGGCCGCCTGCGGAGCATCTGCCCTGCAGGCGGCCCTCCATCTCTGGTCCGGAGGTGCCGTAGACTCGGGCGAGGAGATCTGAAGGTTGCATAAGTACATCGGTCGCCGGCTGCTGGCACTGCCCTTCGTCATCCTGGCGGTGAGCATCCTGGTCTTCGGTCTCACCCGTCTCGGCGGCACCACAATCGGCCCGTATCTCGCTCCCGGGATGACCGATGAGGAGATCGCCGCCCTCGAGGAGCGATTCAACCTCGACGAGCCGGTCCCCATGCAATACCTGGCCTGGCTCGGCGGGGTGGTCCAAGGAGACCTCGGCTGGTCGGCCGTGTCGGTGGCGCCGGTCATCGACGTTTTTCGCGAGAAGATCCCGGCCTCGTTCGAGCTGGGGGCAGCGGCCGCCGCGTGGGCAGTCACCTTGGGGATCGGGTTGGGAACGTTCGCAGCCCGACGCCGCAATCGGGTACAAGATCAGCTCACCAGCGTGGTGGCGGTGGGCGGGGCCAGCATGCCCACCTTCTGGTTGGGGATAGTGCTTCTCATCATCTTCTGGTCCTACCTGGGCTGGTTTCCTCATGGGAGGTCCGATCCCGAGATCTGGAACAGCATCCCCCACCCCACCAACTTCTACATCATCGACTCGATCCTCGCCGCCAACTTCGATGCCTTCAAGGATGCCATCTGGCACCTCGTTCTGCCGGCCCTCACCCTCGGTTATGCCGCCGTCGGCATCGTCACCCGGATGATGCGGTCCTCGCTGCTAGAGGAGATGGGCAAGGACTATGTCGATGCCGCCCGGGCCCGCGGCCTCCCCGAGAACCTCGTCGTCCGCCGTCACGCTCGACGCAACGCCTTCATCCCGACCATCACCGTAATCGGCCTTTCTGTCGGGATCATGTTCGAGGGCACCGTGGTCGTCGAGACGATCTTCGGCTGGCCCGGCCTGGGTAGCTGGATGGCGAGCTCAGTGCTCGCAGGTGATCAGGCGACCACCCTCGCCTTCGTCATCTTCACCAGCATTCTCTTCCTGGTCATCAATCTCGTCATCGACGTCCTATACGGGTATCTCGACCGCCGTGTCGTATTGAGGAAGGCCTAGCCATGTGGTTCCAGGCGGTCCGTGCCGAGCGAGCGCCGGGTGTGGTGGTGCGGGAGTCGCCACTCAGGGTCAAGGCGGGGCGACTCGCCTCGACCATGAGAGATGTGTTGAGCAAGGGGAGCGCGAGGTTTGGGGCAATCATGATCGTGCTCCTGTTGGGCATGGCCATCTTCGCCCCGCTCCTGGTCGACGAGAACCCGCGCGGCGCCTACCAGATGCCGCGGGACCTGAGTGCGGTAGCGGCGCCACCAGGGACACCGGGTCACCCACTCGGCACCACCCGTCTCGGAGGCGATGTCCTCTACGGCATCGTCTGGGGCGCCCGCCTCTCGTTGCAGCTCTCGATCTACGTGGTCGCCGGCGCCATGTTCATCGGTCTCATCGTCGGATGCACTGCTGGCATCATCGGCGGCAAGGTGGATGCCATCTTGATGCGAGTGGTGGACGTCTTTCTCTCCATCCCAACCCTGGTCTTCCCCCTCGCCATCGCCGCCATCCTCGGGCCATCGTTCGCCAATATCGTGGTGGCGTTGGCGGTGATCATGTGGGCACGCTACGCCCGGATCATCCGAAGTCAGATCCTCCAGGTGCGCGAGGAAGACTATGTCGATGCGGCGCGGACCATCGGAGACTCCAAACTCGGGATCATTCGCAGGGACATCCTGCCCAATTCATTCACGCCGGTGGCCGTACAGGCGACTCTGGACATGGGTCATGCCGTGCTCTTGGGGGCGACTCTCGCCTTCATCGGGTTGGCCGTCGCCGGCCAGGCGGAGTGGGGCACTCTGGTGAGCGAGGGGCAGGCCGACATCGTCGCCGGGAGATGGTGGACTTCGACATTCCCCGGTCTGATGGTGTTCCTGTGGGCCCTTTCGTTCAACCTCGTGGGAGACGGTCTGCGTGACGCCCTCGATCCTCGCACCGAAGGGCGTTGAGGCGGCTCAGCGGTACTTGATGCCGGTACCTGTGCTGAACACCAGAACACGGTCCTCGGCTCCGACCCAACCCTGATCGCGCAGGATCCCCAGAGCCGCCCAGGCCGCCCCCGCCTCGGGACATGCGTCCACCCCGGTTGCCGCTGACATCGTGGCCGCCGCTGGAGCGATGTCCGCCTCGGGGACCGCGATGACGGTGCCTTTGGTCTCGCGTACTGCCCGGAGACACAGGAAGCCGGCTATGGGGTTGGGCACTCGGAGCCCGTATGCCGTGGTCTCGGGATCGGGCCAGGGCTCGGTACGCGCCCTGTTGTTCTGGAAGCCTTCGAATACGGGCGCGCAGCCGTCTGACTGCACCGAGACCAAGCGTGGCCGCCCAGGACCGATCCAGCCCATGGCTTCCATCTCGTCGAACGCCTTCCACATCCCGACTAGGCCCGTCCCACCACCGGTCGGGTAGACGATCACCTCGGGTAGGTCTCCATCGAACTGCTCCCACAGCTCGTAGCCCATAGTTTTCTTGCCCTCGACACGGAACGGCTCCCTCAGGGTTGACAGGTCGAAGTCGCCCGGACTTAGGTTCTCGGCAAGCCAACGCCCCGAGTCGGAGATTGTCCCAGGGACGAGCTGGACTTGGGCACCGTATTGGCGGCACTCCTCCACGAACACACGGGGAGTGTCCTGGGGCATCGCAACGAGGACGTCGACGCCGGTGGCGGCGCCATAGGCGGCGAGCGCTCCCGCCGCATTCCCGGCCGACGAGGTGACGAGACGTCGTACCCCGAGAGCAACGGCCGCGGAAACGGCCATGGACATCCCGCGTGCCTTGAACGAGCCCGTGGGATTCCGGGCTTCGTCTTTCACCCAGGTGAAGACGTCGGCCCGAACCAGCGGTGTCCACCCCTCGGTCAGCGACACTGCCGCCTCCGGCCGGATCGGGAGGACCCCCCGGTACCTCCAGAGGGAATGCACGGACTTGTCGATCACCGCGTCGGGGTCGGTGTCGGGCTTCAGGCGCATGTTCACCTGGAGCGGGAGACCGCAGCGCTCACATGTCGAGTGGAGTCGCCCGACCTCATGGGGCGCACCACAGTCGAAGCAGGTCAGCGACTCGAGCTCGGGGTTGAAAGCGGCAAGTCCGCGGTTCTGCACAATCGTTATCTCTGATACCTTGGGACAGCCTGGTCAACCGTCCGCTTCCTCAATCGTTCCCAATCGTTTGCAGAATCATCGTATGACCTCTTCCGTCATGTCAGCCTCTCGACTGGGCCCCGGGCTCGTCTTCGCCGTGAAACGCGGAACGGGGATGGCCGGTGTGGTCCTCCCACTGACGGGTAAGGCAACCACGATGTCGGCCCGATGAGCAACCGCAACTCGCCCGGTCGTCGCTTCATCGTCGACATCACCCCGCTGCGAGAATCGCCCCGGTTCCGCATCCTGTACCTCGGCCAACTCCTGGCGCATTTCGGCCGCCAGATCACCGTCGTCGCCGTCCCGTATCAGGTGTTCCTCCTCACCGACTCGACCCTCGCCGTCGGCGCTCTGGGGATCGCCCAGTTCATCCCGCTCATGGCGGCGTCACTCGTGGGTGGGGCAGTTGCCGACGCCTTCGACCGGCGGATGCTCCTCGTCTTGGGCCACGTCATGCTCGCTATGACAGCTGTCGGCCTGATGCTCAACGCTTCCGCCGACGAGCCTGCAGTTTGGCCGCTGTACGCGCTGAGCGCCCTCAACGCCGCACTCAGCGCGATCACCGGCCCGGCCAGGATGTCGGCGATCCCCGCTTTGCTGCGACGCGAGTTGCTTCCGTCGGGATTCGCCCTGAACTCGACGATGCACGAGGTCGCCGCGGCCCTCGGCCCTGCCCTGGCTGGTCTGCTCATCGCCAGTTACAGCCTTCCGTTCACTTATGCCGTCGAGGCTGTCGCGTTCGCGGCCGCCGCTTTCACCCTCTTCTGGGTCGGGGCACTCCGCCCCGAGGGAGGGGGACGGGCGGTGAGCATCTCCTCGATAAAGGAGGGCTTCAGATACCTGAAGGGCCAGCAACTCCTTCTGTCGGGATTCCTCATCGATCTGAACGCGATGGTCTTCGGGATGCCCACCGCCCTCTTTCCCGCGCTCGGCACCGAGATATTCGGAGGCGATGCATCGACCGTCGGCCTGCTCTACGCCGCCCCGGGTGTGGGTGCACTGGTCGCAGCCCTGACCTCGGGATGGGTGGGCTCGGTGTCGAGACGAGGCCGCGTTGTGGTCATAGCCGTCGTCATCTGGGGTGTCGCCATCACCATCTTCGGTCTGACCAGCCGCCTGCCCCTGGCGTTGCTCCTCCTCGCTGTGGCAGGCGGAGCCGACGTCGTCTCGGCCGTCTTTCGCAACACCATCCTCCAGTTGGTGGTTCCCGACTCCTTGCGCGGCCGCCTCTCCTCGATTCACACCGCAGTGGTGGGTGGCGGGCCCAGGCTGGGTGATCTGGAGGCTGGTCTCGTGGCCTCCCTGACCTCCGTCCGATTCTCGGTTGTGTCCGGCGGGATCGCATGCGTCTTCGGTGCCTTGGCGATCGCGCGCTTCATGCCCCAGTTGTGGGACTACCGGGACGAGGCCCCGGCGGCCGGTCTAGCCGGCGATGCCATCGAGGAGACGGGCGACGTTGCCTCCGACGACTAGCTGTCGCTGCTCATCCGACAGCCCGGGGATGGTATTGACCGTTTCCACCGGTGTCGGATCTCCCATGGGGAAGGGGTAGTCGGTCCCCATCAACACGTGATCGGCGCCAACCTGGCCCACCAGGAATGCGAGTGGGCCGGGATCGTGGAGAACGGTGTCGTAGTAGAGCCGGCGCGCCATCTCCGACGGCGATGTCGAGATGTTCTGAGCGGCGAGTCTGGGCACCGCATCGAACCCTCGTTGCATGCGACCCAGCTGATAGGGGAGGAACCCGCCACCGTGCACCACACAGATCGTCAGCCCGGGGTAACGCTCGAGGGCGCCGCTGAAGAGGAGGTGGGCCACCGCGATCGTGCTCTCCGCCGGGCGACCCACCATGTTGTCGAGGAAGTTGCGGGACAGGTCGACTCCGGGAAGGGGATCGCATGGGTGGATCACCACGAGGCACCCCAGGTCTTCGGCCGCTTCCCAGAAGGGGTCGAGCCCGGCTTGATCGAGGTCGACTCCGGCCACGGTGGTCGCGATCTGAGCCCCGACCATGCCCAGGTCCCTCACGGCGTAGGCGAGCTCCCCGGCGGCGCTTTCGGGTTGCTGCAATGGAACAGTGCCCAGAGCGTGAAAGCGCCCTGGCCGCTGCCGCGCCTCTTCGGCGAGGATCTCGTTGTAGCGACGCGAGTACTCGACACCGGCATCGCCATCGAGGGCATAGGCGGAGAGGTCGATCCAGCCGGAGAGCAGCTGCACGTCGACCCCTGTCGCGTCCATTGCATCGATGCGAGCATCCAGATCGCTGAGAGAAGGGTTGAAGGGCTGGAGCCGCACCCGATCTCCGATGACGGCGTATTCGCCTCCTCCATCGTCCCTCAGCTCGATACCGAGCCGTGGTCCCTCGGACCGCAACATATCGAGGAGGGATGGGGGAATGCAGTGGGCGTGGACGTCATACGTCGTCATCGTCGACACCGAGCCCGATTCACGAGGCCGCCTTGGTCATGCGCGCCGAGAGTGCCAGGTCGGGCTCGAGGATGTAGACCCCCCCGTTGACCCGATCGGTGACGTAGACCGTGTGGTCCTCGGACACGTACACGTCGTTTACCTGCGCCGCAGCCTGGTTGGGAGGGCACTCCGGGATCCAATGCGCAACCTCGACCGGGTCATCAGGATCGGCGAGGTCGAAGACCCGGAGGCCGGCGTTGAAGTAGGTGACGAAGACGAGCTCCTCGCTCTGGTAACTGTGCGGGCGGTTTTCGTGAAGGCAATGCGAGCCGAATCGCAGGCCCCGTTCACAGAAGTCTCCTTGCGGAACCGGGCAGATGGACCGGACGAACGGGGCGGACTCGTCCGAGATGTCCACGACTCTCACCATATGACGGTCGCCTTCGCAGCCGTCCGAGATCGCCTCGTCGGTGACCACTACGAGGTCCCGATCGGGAAGGGGCATACAGGTGTGAGTGTGACCCCCCTCCTCCCAATTCAGCCGGGACACGGTCGTCGGCACAGCCGGATCGGAGACGTCGATCACCACCATGCCCCCATCCCAGAATCCGAGGTAGGCGCGGTCGCCGTGGACCATGGCATGGTGGACCATCCATTGATCATTGGCCGGTGACTCCAGGGTTTCCCCGCCCCCTGCCCACATGCCCGGCCACCACCATCGACCCAGCTCGGTTGGGCGGGCCGGATCAGACACATCGACGATCAGCCAGATCCTCCCGGTGTAGCCCTCGGGAGTGGCCGAGATGTAGGCGAGGCCCCCGCCCTCGTACACGATTCGGTGAACGCCACGACCACCGGTGTCGAGGAAGCCGACCGGTTGGGGGTCGAACGGGTCCCCGAGCTCATAGATGGCCATGCCGACCGGGGCCGGGCCCTCGCTGCGGAACAACTCGTGGTTGACCATCAGAAGACCGTCGGCCACCTGCACCTTGTGTGTGTGCGATCCCACCGGGGCGTTCCACTGTCGGACCATCCGGGGAACGGTGGGGTCGGAGATGTCGAGGATCGAGGTTCCCTTCCCGCTGGGGCCGAAGTGGCCCACGTAAAGAACGTCTCCTCGCGGCATGACCTGCATCCCGTCACCATGCCCGTCGAGATCGGAATGGCCCAGGAGCCGGAATCCGGATGTGTCCTCAGGGTGCATCTTCGACTGTGTCCGACCGGGGCGGGATCTTGCACAAACGTTTGTAGCATGCCTTTCTCACCCATGCGAGACTACCTGCGACGACTCCGGGCCACCGGTGGGCTGCGGGAGCCGGGGCTGGTGTCGACCGCTGTCCTCATCCTCACCGCCATCGCGTTCTTCCGTGTCGCTTTGCTCCCCGAGCTCGGCCGGGACCTGTCGATGTCGACATTTGCCTTGGGGATGGTGACCACGGTGTTCGCCGTGGGCAGGTTGGTGGCCGATCTCCCCGGGGGGCACTTCGCCGATCGGATCAGGGCGCTCGACCTCCTGACCCTGTCGGCCGGCGGAGTGGCGCTCGGCAGCCTCGTCCTGGGCCTGTCCATCGAGGCATCGACGGTCTATGTCAGCGCTTTCCTCCTCGGCATCTCCTCGGCCACCACCAATGCCACCGGGATGACCTTCTTCTCCAATGTGGCCAGCGCCGGCAACCGCGGGACTTCAATGGCGGTGTTCTCCGCGGCCCTGCTCGGCGGCCAGGCAGTCGGGCCGGCCGTGGCAGGCCTGGTCTCGTCAGCCGTGGGATGGCGCGCCGCCATGTTCGTCGGCACGGTCGCAGCCGTGTCGCTGGCCATCCTCCTCCTCGGTACCCGGTCCAAATGGCGGTCGCCTGCCCGCGATGGCCCGGCCATGGTGTCTCCGCCAGAGGCAAGACAGAGCCCTCCCTTGATCGCGATGGCGGTGCTGCAGAGCGTGTCGTTCGCAGTCTTTCTCACCCTCGGGGCCGTTCCGCAGACCCTCGTCCCGCTGATCGGAGCCGACGATCTCGGGCTCAGCACGGCGGCCATCGGGCTCGCCCTCGGCATGGGTGGTGTCGCCCGCTTCCTCGGCACGTTTGTCGGCGGGTGGCTCTCCGACCGGGTCTCGCGCAAGGCAGCCCTGGTGCCCGGTCTTCTCGGGCAGGCTGCTGGAGTGGCCCTTCTCGCCCTCGAGCCCACTATGGCTACCTGGCTCAGCGCCATCGTCATCATGTCGCTGGCGAGTTTCGCGGTGCCTGTGGCCGCCACGATGGTCGGTGACATGACCGACCCCGGGCAGGTCGGCGCCCACCTGGGCCGGTTCCGATTCGCGGGGGACATCGGGTTGATCACGGGGCCACTCGTGGTCAGCGCCCTGTTCCAGGGCGTGGGCCGGGCTTCCGCCTTTCTCTTTGTCGCGCTGGTCCTGACCGCCACAGCAGTCCTCTCCTGGCGGCTGTTGCCAGACGGTCCTGTCCCATTGGAGGGATGAGGGGTCGAACCCTTCGATGGGAGGTCATTTAGTTACCCTCGCTGCGTGACTGCTTCTGGCAAGGGGGTGACACGGGCATCGAGGCCGCCCACGCTGCGGGATGTCGCCAGGGAAGCCGGTGTTCACGTCTCGACGGTCTCCCGTGTCCTCAATGGCCAAGCGGCCGCAGGCCGGATCACCCCCGACACAGAAGAGCGGATCAGGGAAGTCGCCCACAGGCTCGGCTATCGGCGCAACACAATCGCGCGCGCTCTGCGCACTGGCCGCACCCTCGTGGTGGGGATGGTCGTGCCCGACGTCGCCAACTTGTATCAAGCGGGCATCACCAGGGGGGCAGGCGATGTGCTCTACGCGGACGGCTATTCGCTCATCCTGGCGAGTACCGATGACGACCCCGATCACGCCCAGTACCAGGTCTCCGCCATGCTCGGGGTGCGGGCAGAGGGCCTGATGTATGGGGTCGCCCGCGACGACGATCCGGTCCTGGCGAGCATCGTCGACGAGGGGGTCCCGGTGGTCCTGTTCAATCGAGCGGCGCCTGGCACGGGAATAAGTGCCGTGCTCCCGGACGACCATGCCGGCACGAGGCAGGCCGTCGAGCACCTGCTTTCGCTCGGTCATTCCAGGATCGTCCACGTCGGCGGCCCCGAGGACGTTTCGTCGACAGTGAACCGGCTCGAGGCGTTCGAGGAGACACTTCGGGACGCACATCTGACCGGAGCACACGATTTCGCCCAGCGTCAAACCGAGGAAGAGGGGTATCGGGTCACCCGGGGGTTGCTGGAGGAGCGCCCTGAGACCACTGCAGTTCTCGCCGCCAACGACCGGCTGGCGTTGGGGGCCATCGATGCCATCCGCGCCAGTGGCCGATCTTGCCCGACCGACGTCTCCGTGATCGGCTTCAACGACATGCCATACAGCGATCGCTTCTCACCCCCGCTCACCACCGTCCGGATCTCCCAATACGAGCTCGGGGCACTGACGGCGCGGCTCCTGCTGGAGACCATCGCCGAGCCGGCGAGAGCCGCCGAGACCCAATTGGTATCCACTCAGCTGGTGGTGAGAGGCTCCACAGGCCCGGCCCCAAACTGACAGTCGGCCTTCCCGGGTTTAGGCTCTTGAGTGAACAACCGTTTGTGCAGGGGCGGGAATGGCCGTGGAGGAAGCGAGACCGATGGATCTCGAGCAGAGGGATCTCGAGCAGATGCTCCTCGCCAACATGACCCAGCCGCAGGCAGAGGAGGCATTGGGCAGAGGCACCGTCCTCCTCGTCACCGGCAGCATCGAGCAGCACGGCGGCCATCTCCCCCTGGGCACGGATGCTCTCGCCGCGCTGACCATCGCCCTCAGGGTTGGGCAGAGACTCGAAGCGCCGGTTCTTCCGCTGTCCCCTGTGGGTGTCGCCCCCTATCACCTGCATTGGGCCGGATCTTTGAGCCTGAGCCCGGAGACGCTGGCCTCTCTCATGCTCGACGTCTGCCAGGGCATGGCGGCAGCGGGTGTGGAGCGGGTCATCGTCGTCAATTGGCACGAGGGCAACTCATCTGCGATCCGCATCGGGGCCGATCGCGTCCAGGCCAACCTTCCCCTGCGTGTGATCGTCGCCGAGGCGCATCTCATCACCAACGGGCTTTTCCCCGATGAGATGGAGTTCACCCACGCCGGCTCGATGGAGACTGCGGCGGTCCTTGCTCACGCCCCCTCCTTGGTCCGGCTGGAAGAGCGGATCGATGGCGACGCTGTCGACAGGGGCACCGATGGCCACGCGGTGTTCCGGCGACGTGACGTGTTTCCGGTGATGAAAGACTTCAGGGAAGTCGCGGTCACCGGCTGGTACGGCACCCCTGAAACCGTGAGCGAGGAACGTGCTCGGGAGATCATCGACGCAGTTGCAGATCACATCGTCAGCTCGGTCGAAGATGTCTGGAAGACCATGGTCGAGCGAGCGCCCAACACCGACGGGCCTTCTCCATCATGACGACCATGCGAGCCGCGGTATTGCGCTCATGGGGGAACCTCGTCGTGGAGGAGATCGAGGTGCCGGAGCCGGGGCCGGGCGAGGTCCTGGTCAGAGTCAAGGCATGCGGGCTGTGTGGCACCGATCTCAAGATGGTGCGCGGCGCTTTCCAGGAGCGGGGCTGGCCCCCATCATTGCCCTTCGTGATCGGTCACGAATGGTCGGGCGAGGTCAGCACCTTGGGCGATGGTCTGGAGGATTTCGGGCTTCGGCCCGGGGACAGGGTGGTGGCGGAGAACCACGTCGGCTGTGGGCGCTGCCCGATGTGCCGAAGTGGCCGGTACAACCTGTGTGAGAAGGCAGGCACCAAGGGTTACCGCCTCTACGGTCACACCGCGCCAGGTGCCCTGGCCGAGTATGCGGTGCGCCCGGCGCAAATGTTGCACCATCTCCCGGACTCGGTCAGCCCTCTCGAAGGCGCTCTGGTGAACCAGGGGGCGCTGACCGTCCACGCCCTGCGAAGAGTCGAGTTCCTCCCCGGCTCCACCTTGGCCGTCTTCGGCCCGGGTCTGCTTGGGTTGCTCACCGTCGCAGTCGCCGCTGCCTCCGGGGCTTCCCAGATCCTGATGGTAGGTCGGGGTGGCCGACTCGACCTGGCCGCCAAGATGGGTGCTGAAATCGTGGACTACGAGAAAGAGGATCCGGTTGCCGGGGTGCGTCGTCTCACCACCGGTCGAGGAGTGGACTACGTCTTCGACTGCACCGGCGACGCGAGCGTGCCGGCGCAGGCAATCGGCGCGGTGCGCCGGGGCGGTCGGGTGGCAATCCTCGGCCTTTCCGGGGGAAAGCACGCCGAGATCGACGTCGACCGTCTGACCCTCGACGAGGTCGACCTCGTCGGGGTCCGATCCAGCCCGAACGCCTACCCGGCGATGATCGCCCTGATGCAGTCGGGGAAGGTCGATCTCAGCCCTCTGGTGACTCACGTCTATCCCCTGGAGAAGGTCAGGGAGGCGCTGGCGGCCCTCGAATCCCGCGAAGCAGTCCGGCCAATCGTGGAGATCTGACCAATGGCCTTGGTGGAGCATCCCCACATCTCTCTGTTCGGGAGCACCGAATGCACCTGCACCGACGAGGAGGCCAGGGCCCTGTCGGTCGTGGCCGCGTATCGGGTGGCCAAAGTGTCGGATAGGGCGCCATTCCTCGCCCCCGGCTTCAAGCGGCACCGGGCCGGGTTCACTCATGTCGGTGAGTTGTGGGAGCACGAGGGCCCGGGGGGCATGGACGACGACTCGATCCGAGATCGGCAGAACATCCTCCTCGACCTGACGGCGAAGCGCGACAAGGTCTGGGGGATCTTTCGGGTGGTGGGCACCCACACCGGATCGCTGTACGGGATACCGAAGACGGGTCGTCACGTCGACGTCGTGGAGGTCGGCTTGTGGCGAGTCGAGGACGGGCTCATTGCCGAGGCGTGGTACTTCGGAGACGAGCTCGGCCTGCTGAGGGCCCTCTCACTCAATCCGCCGGATCTGACGGCATCGCAGTAGACCTGCCGTCGTGAGCCCGGCCTTCCCGTCGATCGCTGCGGCCTATGCCTCTCCCGGGCTCCGGTGACGGCAGAATTCGCCCTCGTCCTGGCCGTGATCGGCGTCGCCTACACCGTCAAAGGTGTCGCCGGGATGGGTGGGCCGCTGTTGGCCGTGCCGTTCATCGCCGCACTCACCAGTGTCGAGTACGCCGTCGTCGTCCTCTCTCTGGCCAACATGGTCTCGAATGGGTGGTTGCTCTGGGAGCACCGGGCCGGCGCCAGGGGCACCGGCTTCGTGATGATTCCCTTTCTCGCGGTCGGGACGGTGGCGACCGTCGCAGGGACTTGGGCGCTCACCGAGATCGATGACCGAGTTCTCTCGGTGATCATCGCCATCGTCATCGCGGCCTACATATGGCGCTATGTGGCCAACCCTCGATTCGGTCTGGACAGGGAGACCGCCCGGCGGATCGCGGCCCCGATGGGCCTCGTCGGCGGTGGCTTGCTCGGAGCCACCGGCACGGCCGGCCCGCTGATCATGACGTATCTGCACAGCATCCGGATGAGCCGGGCGTCCTTCATCCACATGATGAGCCTCACCTTCACCGTCTTCGGCGGGATCCAGTTGGTGACCCTGGTGGTGTTGGGGGCTTTCACACCGGAACGAACCACCCAGGCTCTGTGGGCCATCGTGCCGGTCACGGCGGCGACATTGGTCGGGATACGGATTGGGAGGGTGATAAACCAACAGACGTTCGAACTGGTCGTTGTCGGCTTGCTGGCATTCGCCGCGGCGCGCCTGCTCTGGTCCGCCTTCGGCTGAGAGCCCTAAAGCCGTGTGCCGCGCGAGGTGTAGAGGAGGCAGGCGGTGAGGCGGCCCCCGCCGATCTCCTCCAACTCCACCGGAGGAACCGGGGCGAACGTGATGCTCACCTTTCGGCCTTCAGTCGACATGTCTTCGAGCGCGGCTCTCATCGCGGGTGGGGTGTCACCGTGACGGAAGGCCTCGACAGCGGCTGCTGCCGCCGCGTCGTCGTGGAACACCAACGTCGCGTCGAAATTGGTGCGACGCTCGACATCAGCCAGACCCTCAGAGAGAGCGTCGCGCTCGTGGAGCCATCGAACCGCATCGTCGACTTCCCAGCCGCATGCCGGGGTGACGACCGGGCAGCGGGTGTGGAATCTGCATCCCTCGGGTGGGTTGGCCGGATCGGGCACCGATCCGTGCAGTCCCTTCATTTCGGATTCTTCCGCATTGATGTCCGGATTGGCAGCCAGCAGCGCTTCGGTGTATGGGTGTCGGGGGTCTTCGAACAACTGCTCTGCCGTCCCCTGCTCGGCGACTTTTCCCAGGTACATCACCGCGATGCGATCGCTCATGAGCCGCACCACGCCGAGGTCGTGACTGATGAAGAGATAGGTGAGCCCCCGCTCGCGCTGCAAGTCGTAGAGGAGGTTGAGGATCTGGGCCTGCACCGACACGTCCAGGGACGAGGTGGGCTCGTCGAGCACGATGAACTCGGGATCGAGGGCGAGGGCCCGGGCAATCGAGATCCGCTGCCGCTGGCCGCCGGAGAACTGATGAGGGAACCGGTAGAGATGCTGTCGACCCAGCCCTACCCCCTCGAGCAGGGAGACGACCCGCTCGGTGAGCTCCTGGCCGGAGGCCTCGTTGTAGACGCGGAGAGGGCGCCCGACGATGTCCTTGACCAGTTGTCGGGGATTGAGGGAGCTGAACGAGTCCTGGAACACGACCTGGCAGTTGCGCCGATATGTCCTCCAAGCCTTGCCCGAGAGCTTGTCGATGCGATGGTTGTCGTCGATCCGCTCTAGATGCTTGAGCTGCTCACGGTTGCGTTCCCGCTCGGGGACGACCTCGATCTCGTCGAGAAGAGCAGCGTCCGCATCGGTCAGCCTGAAGTAGATCTTGCCTCCGGTCACCTGGGTCAACCCACTGATACAGCGACCGAGCGTCGTTTTGCCACATCCTGACTCGCCGACCAGGCCCACGGTCTCTCCGGGCCGCACGTCGAAAGACACCCCGTCGACTGCTCTGACCTGGCTCATGACCCGCTGCAGCGTGCCCTCCCTCATCGGGAAATGCTTCTCGACTCCGCGTAGTGAGATCACCGAGCGCTCGGCGGTGGAGCGCTCACTCGTCCCTCGTTCGGCACGAAGGGAGGTCACGACACCCACGCCTCGAGCCGGGGGAGGACGATCTGGGCGTCATCCACCTCATATGCGAAACAAGCGACGGAGTGGGTTTCCGCGATGTCGATCGTCCTCGGATCAGTGGTCCGACAGATCTCGACCGCGTAAGGGCATCTCGTGTTGAATCGACACGCCGGCCCGGGGTCCACGAGCTCAGGGACGTTGCCGACGATGGAGGCCAGCTCACCGCGTCGATGGGCGGCAGAGGGAACCGCAGCCATCAGCCCTCGGGTGTAAGGGTGCAATGGATTGCGGAAGATGTCTTCGGTGGTCCCGATCTCCACGATTCGACCGGCGTACATCACCGCCACCCGTTCACAGATCTCCTTGACCAGGGACAGGTCGTGGCTGATGTAGAGGACGGAAGTCTCGAGTCGCTCCTGCAGCTCTGCGATCAGCTCGAGGATCCGGGCCTGAATCGTGACGTCGAGGGCGGTCGTCGGCTCGTCCGCTATCAGCAGGTCCGGATTGCAGGCCAATGCTTGCGCGATGAGCACCCGCTGTTTCATGCCCCCCGAGAGCTCGTGGGGGTAGCTGTTCATGATCTTGCGTGGATTCGGGATCTGGACCTCGCTCAGCGCATCGGCCACCAGCTGGTCGACCTTCTCCTTGATCTTCTCCCCCTTGGAGCGCAGCGGAGGGATCTCGAGCAGGAACCGTTCTAATGAATTGGTCTGTTGTCTGGCGGCACGACGGTAGATGGGTGCCGCGGTCGGCCCGAGAGCCCCCAGGATCTCGTCCGACCTGTGTTGGTAGAAGACCTCGGCGATCTGGCTCCGGATCGAGAGTGCGGGGTTGAGCGCCTTGCCTGGGTCCTGGAAGATCATGGCGATGCGATCGCCGCGGATGCGCAGCATCTCGTCATCCGTGATCGTCAGGAGGTCGATCGGCCCTTCGCCTGCCCGTCGAGCGACCGAGGACCAGAACAGGACCTCACCCCCGGCGTAGACCCCCGGCGGGGTCGGCACCAGCCGGTTGAACGAACGGGCGGTCACGCTCTTGCCGCAGCCGGTCTCACCGACCAATCCGAAGGTCTCCCCGTCCCGGATCTCGAAAGAGACACCGTCCACAGCATGCACCATCCCCGCTTTGGTCTTGAAGTGGACCTGCAGATCGCGGACCTCGGCCACGAGGGGTCGATTCGATCTCTCCCGGGCGCCGGCCATCGGAACTGTCATCGGGGTGGGACCTCCCGAGACACGGCGCCGGAACGTTGGATGGCGCGGATACAAGGGTCGATCATCCTCTTCCCTGTACCCACAATGCTCGGATCCCGCTCGCCTTGGCCGCCGGTCACGCCGACCAGTATTCCATCGATCGGGTGCTCGGGCGCCGTCTCACCACATCACCTCCGGCGGCATAGCAATCGATTGCTGAACCGGCTCCGCACGATATATCATCACCTCCCGGGGCGCAACAGGTGGTCGGCCCTGGCCCAAGGTGGGCCTGCCCGGGCCAGGAGCGACGGTTGAGACTGGTCAGATATCTCTCAGAAGACGGTCCCCGCTCCGGGTGGCTGGAGGATTCTCACGTCGTCGGCGTCACTGCCGATTTGCTACCGCCGGACGACATGATGGGGTTGATCGACCTGGTGATGGGTCCCGGTCTGGCTGGGTCGGACCTCGCCGGGGATCGGCTGCCGTTGTCGAGCGTCACTCTTCTCGCTCCACTGCTACCCCGGAAGAACGTGTTCGCCGTCGGCAAGAACTACATCGAGCACGTCCGGGAGCTTCCCGGGGCCGACGTCGCGGCCGAGCCACCTCCCGAGTATCCGATCCTGTTCAGCAAACCGCCGACTTCGGTGATAGGGCCCGGTGAGGGCATCGACACCAGCAACGATCCCACGTCCACAACGGACTACGAGGGTGAGTTGGCGGTGGTCATCGGCACGACCGGCAAGCGGATCGAGACTAAAGACGCCATGAGCCACGTCCTCGGCTACACCATCGTCAACGACGTTACAGCACGGGCGTTGCAGAGAAGACACGGGCAATGGCTGACGGGCAAAGGCCCAGACACGTTCTGCCCAATGGGGCCTTGCATCCTCACCGCTGATGAGGTCGCCGACGTGAGCGAGCTCACGATCCGCACGTCGGTCAACGGTGAGGTCCGTCAGAATGGGTCTCTCTCCGATCTCATCTTCGACATCCCAACGCTGATCGCCACCATCTCATCGGTGATGACTATCGAGCGCGGCGACGTCATCGCCACCGGGACACCCCCTGGGGTGGGCATCGGGTTCGACCCACCGCGCTATCTCCGGAGCGGAGATGTCGTGGAGATCACGATCGATCCGATCGGCACGCTCACCAATCCGGTGATCTGACCGTCCCGTCCCAAGTCGCAATCGTTTTCGCGGCATCGGTGCCTTGAGTACCGTGGCCGAGGTTTGGCGCAGGAGGATCTAGATGGCCCGATTCGCGGTGAAGACACCGACACATCACACCACCTGGGGGCAGATGCTCGAGGTTTGGCAGGCGGCCGATGAGATCGACCTCTTCGAAACGGCCTGGAACTTCGACCACTTCTACCCGATCCGGGGCGACACCGACGGGCCCTGTCTGGAGGCCTGGGTGACCTTGTCCGCTTTGACGCAGGCCACCAAGCGCATCCGGGTGGGGACCATGGTCAACGGAATGCATTTCCGGCATCCCGCCGTCCTGGCGTCGATGGCGTCGTCCCTCGACATCGTGTCGGGAGGCCGCCTCGAGATCGGTCTCGGCGCCGGTTGGAACGAAGCGGAGGCCGATGCCTACGGGCTGTCGCTGGGCACTGTCGGTGAGCGGATGACCCGATTCGAAGAGGGGACCGAAGTCATTCACCTGCTGCTCACACAGGAGCAAACCAGCTTCGACGGTCGATTCTTTGAGCTCACCGATGCGCGCAACGAGCCAAAGCCAATTCAGCAACCTCGCCCCCCCATCGTGATCGGTGGCCGGGGCGAGAAGCGAACGCTGCGGCTTGTCGCCCGTTTCGCATCGATGTGGGACGCCCTGTTCGTCGAGGACGAGAAGGAGGAGTGGCTCCGGCTCCGAGACGTGATGTGGGCTCACTGCGAGGACGTAGGCCGAGATCCTGGGGAGATCTCATGCTCGAGTCATCTCTCGATCGGCCCTGAGCCCGACCCAGCCGAGGTGGCATCCCGGTCTGCGACCATGTTCGATGCGGGGATAGACGTCGTGATTCTGGGGTTTACCGCCGCGCACGACCGGGGCACGGTTGCCGCCATCGCCGAGGCGTTGAGCGACCTCGGTTGAGTGGCGCCCTGTGGGCTCTGGTGGCGGCCGTCGGGTTCGCGTTCCTCCAGGCCTCGAATCGGAAGGCAAACCAACTCGTCGACGCCTACCGAACCGCGTTCGGGTTGCTCGTTGCCGTCGAGTTCGTCCTGTTGGCGCGCATCCTGGTCCTAGGTGACCTGGACCTGCTCTTCTCGGCACCCCTCTCGGCCGTCTTGATATTTGGATTGACCACGTTGTTCCACTTCGTGGGCGGCTGGACCCTCCTCGCCTTGAGTCAGCAACAGATCGGTGTTGCCCGCACTGGGGCCCTGATCTCGGCCGCACCCATCATCGGCACGTTGGTGGCGGCCGCCGCGCTGGATGAGCCGCTCACCGTTGCCATCGCCGCCGGGGTGGTGCTGGCGGTCATCGGGGTGTCGTTGATCTCCCTGAGTGGAGGCGCTCGGGGATCAGAGGATTGGCGGCGGCCCTGGCTTGCCCTCACGGTGGCATTGATCTGGGGTTCGACCCCCCTCCTCATCCGTCTGGGTTTGGAGCGGTTCGATCACCCGGTGGAGGGTCTCACCATCGGGCTGGCCACCAGTGTCGTCGTGTATGCAGTGTTGCTCACTGTTGTCAGGGGATGGCGCGGACCAATGCCGGGCACCGCCATTCGCTGGATGATGATCGGTGGCGTCTGCGGTGCGCTGGCGGTCTCCGCCCAGTGGATCTCGTTTGATCTGACCACGATCGCCATCGCCATCACCATCCAGCAGCTATCGGTGCTCTTCGTCATCGCCCTGGTGCCGATCATGTTCAGCCAGCCATTCGAACGGATGAACCCGCGCTTCTTCGGAGGAGCCGTCCTGGTCCTGATGGGCGCCGCCATCGTCCTCCTGTCCTAGACGATCACCGAGATGGGCGATAGCGGGATCAGCTCGAAGACGATCTCGTCTTCCGGTGTCACCGGCACCGGTGGGACCACGGAGCCGGCGATCACCACCTCGCCGGCCCTGAGACGTTCTCCCGCCCCCAGCAAGAGACCCGCTACATGGCCCAGGATCGAGACGATGCCACCGGTGAGCGCTTCGAGATCGGCCGTGTCGGCGATCTCTGATCCGTTCTTCGTCACTCGGGCTCGCATCCCGTTCACACTGCCTCCAGCTCTCGATTCGTCGGGTTGCCCGAGGATCACGGCCCTATGGAAGATGTTGCCGGCCATGACGTCACCAATGTCCTCCGGTGGGACGTCGATGTCGGCCAGCTCGATCGCCGCCCCCAAGCCCGAGATCGACTCGGCGACCCGATCGGGCACCTCCACGTCGCGGCCCAGGTAGACGGCTATCTCCGGCTCGGCCACCGGGTTGACCCAACCGTGACACGAGACCGTCGCCCCAGGCTCGCTCCGGTTGGACTCGGGGAGGAAGCCAACCAGCGGGCCGGCGAGCCCGAGCTTCTCCTGCCAGGCGGGTGCCCCGAAGCCGAGCTTCCAACCGATCGTTCGCCCGCCGTGCTCGAGGAGCCGGGAACGCCGCTCCAGCATGCGACGGACGCCTTCCTGCACGACCGGGTCGTCCCAGCCGGAGGTGGTCATGTGGATTCGGCCTCGTAGCCGGTGTCCTCGAGCGTGCCGGCGCCACTCCATCCCCACACGAGGACGACGTCCTCATCGCCGGTGTTGTCGAAACCGTGCCAATGGCCGCGCGGTGTGAACACGACATCGCCCCTGCTCGCCGGCTCAGGCCCCGTATCGGTGTAGAGCCTGCCGGTGCCCTGGAGGACGATGAAGAACTCGTCGGCCCGTTGGTGGCGATGTCGGTCATGGCGCGCACCCGGCGGGAGAACCGTCCAGCCGAGGAGGAAGTCGTCGGAGCCTGCGGTGTGCTTGTCCACCAGGAACTGGACCTGCATGTCCACCCAACCGTCGTCCCGGGGGAGACCAGGGACGAGCGGCACCCGGTCGAGGTTCGTGCGGTAGGGCTCGATCACGACATCCCGCTCAGCAAGTGATAGACGTCGAAAACGGTCACGAAATCGCGGTGATCGACGCCACGGCCTCGGCAGGCGTTGAGCAACTCGTTTGCCACAGCAGCAAGCGGGGCAGGCGAGCCCTGGCGGCGGGCGACTTCGAGGGCGAGGATCATGTCCTTTTGCTGCAGGGTGACGTCGGCCAGGGGCTTCTCCGGCATGCCGCCCTCGAGTATGAAGGGACCTCGATACCCCATCACCGGCGAAGCCACCACGCTCTTCAACATGGCGTCCACGGCGACTTCACGGGCCACACCACCTTTCTCGGCCAGGGCAACCGACTCACAGAAGGCCACCATCTCCACGATCAGGGTCAGATTGACCGCCACCTTCATCTGCACGGCCGTCCCGCGGTCGCCGATGAAGCTCACCTTGGAGCCGATATCGCGAAGCACCGGCTCGATCCGCTCGAAGGCAGCCCGATCCCCGCCCACCATCGTGGAGGCACTTCCCTGTGCCAAAGTCACCGGACTACCCGAGATCGGGGCATCGAGGCTGATCAGGCCCGCTGCCTCGAACTCGCCGCCGATCTCCCGACTCACCTCGGGGTCGATCGTGCTCATGTCGAGGTAGATCGACTCCGGGCTCAGCCCTGATATCACTCCGTCCTCGCCCAGGGCGACCTGTCTCACCGCGGCGCCATCGGTCACTATCGAGAACACCGCCTCCGAGCCCGCAGCCGCCTCGCGGGGTGTGCCTGCCCACACCATCCCCTGCTCGATGAGTGGCCCGGCCTTCGTCTCCGTCCGGTTCCAACCGGTTACGTCGTGACCGGCGTTGATCAGCCGGGGGACGATTCCCTGACCCATATCACCAAGTCCAATGAACCCGATCCTCAACTCGATCTCCCGACGGGGGAGGGACGATAACCAAGGGTTAACGTGCTCCACCCCGGGCCGGCCGAAGAGCGCATGACCACGATCGACATCCATTGCCATCTCGCCACCCCGGCGAGCAGGTCGTCGGTCGATCCCTACCGCCGCCCCGAGGACGAGCCTTACGACTATTTCATGGGCGCGGAGTCGGTCGCACACAACGCCGGGATGGTTGACGCCATCCTGCCCGCCCTTACCGACCCGGCGGCGCGCATCGAGCATATGGACCGGATGGGCATCGACCTCCAAGGCCTCTCGACCTTCGTCTCGGAGTATTGCTACTGGGCCCCTCCAGCATCCGGGGCCGAGACGGCTCGCATCCAGAACGACAACCTGGCGTCGGTGGCCGCAGAGAACCCGG
Organism: uncultured Acidobacteriota bacterium; assembly: GCA_963837055.1. Lineage (GTDB taxonomy): Bacteria > Actinomycetota > Acidimicrobiia > Spongiisociales > ZC4RG35 > JARDZU01. The sequence goes on from CAWILU010000007.1 coordinate 135,545, forward strand.
ACCGATTCGTCGCCCTGGGAGCGACGGTGCCACTCCAAGACGTGGACCTGGCCATCGAGGAGATGGACCGGGCGGTCGATGAGTTGGGGTTCAAAGGTCTCCAGATCGGGGGCACGGTCGACGGTGCCAATCTCGACGAGCCCCGATTTCGGCCCTTCTGGGCGGCTGTCGAAGCGAAGGGAATCCCGGTCATCCTCCACCCGAACGGCTATCCGGAGAGTCACCGCCTCGGGCAATACTTCCTGGTCAACTGCATCGGCAACCCGCTGGAGACCATGGTGGCCGCCACCAGGATCATCTTCAGCGGCTTGTTCCAAGACCATCCCGGGATCGAGATGGTCCTGCTTCACGGGGGCGGTTATCTGCCTTTCTACGCCTCGCGGGCCGACCACACCTGGAAGGTGCGTCCCGAGACCAGGACCCACATCCCTGATCACCCACCGAGTCACTATCTGAAGTCACTCCATTACGACACCGTGGTCTACCAACCTCTCTTTTTGCGCCACCTGGTCGAGGTGGTTGGGACCGGCCATGTCCTCCTCGGCACGGACTTCCCGTTCGACATGAGCGAAACCGACCCACTCGGGCTGATTGCCGCCACCGAAGGGCTGGACGACGCCGGGCGAGAGGCCATATCGGGAGGCAACGCCGCCCGGCTGTTCGGGATCGGCTGAGGTCATGGCCGGGATTCGAGCGGCAGGGTGGCCACGATCCCCGAATAGCCGTCGACGGCGATGATTTGGTCTCTCCCTGATCCGAGATCCACGCCGCTCACCGCGGGCACACGGAGCGATCTCGCCGACTCGAACACATGCGCAGCCGGACTGCCCAGGTGGGTCACCAGACCTGCGGCGTCCCAGAGCAGCTGCGACAGATCGGGCCGTGCCGGGCCGGCGGTGATCACCCGTCGAGGTGGTGGCCCCTCCATCGCTGCTCCATCGGCGTTATGTCGCAGGCCGGCACCGATGCCGTCCGCCGCGGCCAGGCCCTGGTGAACGGCGCCGTGATCGATGACCACCGCGGCGGCCAAAGGCCCCCAGACGCTCATCCCGATTCGTCTTGGAGCGGCCACCGACTCACCGTCCAGTGCCGTCCTCAGTTCGGCGGTGGACATGTGCCATGCCAACCCTCTTCGGGGGATCGTCCCTCGGGCGAACAACAGCTCGTCGATGGCGTGGATCGTCGAGATGAGAAGGGATGCCTGATCCGGTTCGGGCAGGCTCAACCTGTGGATGGTCGCGATGTCCACCGCCGGAATCGGGCCACGAAGTCGGGCCAGCAGGCTCCTCGCCCTCGGCATTGCCTCGGCCGCGGGCAGACCCCACACCTGTGAGGTGAGGTCCTCGCTGAGACGGCGTGCCTGATCGAGCACGTCCCCATCAGCGATTGGCCGTGTCGAGCCGGATGAGGGGGGCCCGGCCAGGGCCCAGGGGAGGACCAGCTCGGTACCGAGGGTGCCGGGGGCGATCATGAGCGCCTGCACGAGGGGGATCAGCTCTGGCGGGGTGCTCGTCCGAGCCGGTGCATCGGTTGGCTCGGGGTGGGCGATGGCGCCCAGTTGCAGTATCCAGAGCGTGCCGGCATCGACGCCCCATTCACAGCGGTCGAAGCCAAAGAGCTCCCTGGCTGTGACGAGCACGGCACCGACTTCGTCGAGCAGCTCCACGCCGAACCGTGAGATCGCTTCAATGCCTTCCCAGAGTTGGCCGGGAGCTCGGGTCGCGACCGCCCCCCTCTCCCAGCCCTGGAGCAAGGGCGCCGGATGCCCTGCCATCGCCTCGATCCGAAGCGTTCCGCCCGGGGAGATCTCGGCCACACCTCCGACCGTGAGTTCCAACCAGGGCTGTACCAAAACCGCCATGGGCATGGTGCCCGGCTCGATCCCGGCACGAGGCTGCCGCTCCAGGGCGTCGACGGAGAAGACCGAGGCCCAGCAGCCTGCAACCGCCTTGGGCAGCTCCTCGGGGGTGACCTCCAGAAACGAGGTGAAGGCGCCGGCCCACTGCCCGTCGGTCTCGCCGGGGCTGGAGGAGCGGACCGTCAGCACGACGGACAGGTCCCTGGCGGCAGCCTCGATCGCCGCGGCGCCACGGACCGGTTCAGAGCTCACCGCGAGACGAGCACCTCCGGACCCCCTCTGCGTCAGCGCCAACGAGCCCAACTCCATGTGCCGCAGAGAAGCGGAGGCATCGACTACGAACCCGGGGAGGACAGGCAGACCGCTCTGGCGGGCAAGGGCCAATGCAGCTGCCTTGGCACCCACCCGCATGGGATCGACTGCCGAAGGGTCGTCGAGACTGGTGATCAACCCTGGATCATCGGACGGTGATGATTTCGTGACTGGCGTAGCTGGACACCATCTCGATCCCGGTGTCGGTGACGTAGAGCATCTCCTCGAGTCTGACGCCATGATCGTGGAGCTTCCCATGCTGGGTCTCCAGGGCGAAGGTCATACCCGGCTCGATCTCCACCGGGTAGTCCAGCGACCAAATCCGGGAGATCACCGGCGGGTCGTACTGGGCTAACCCGAGGCCGTGGCCCCAGAAGTTCGCCGCCGCCTGGTCCTCCTCTTCGTAGCCCCATACCTCTTTGGCGGACGGCCACTTGGAAGCGACGTCGGCAGTGGTGACTCCAGGCCCGGTGGCTTCTATTGAGTCCCACAGCCACTTGTGGGCCAGGTCGTAGGTCTTCTTATGCTCATCGGTGGGCTCGCCGCCGACGCAGTAGGTGCGGTAGACGCACGACTTGAACCCATTCCAGGTCAGGGCGGCGAGATCGACGATGACCAGTTCCCCAGGGCGGATCATGCGATCGGAGAAGTTCCGCCAATTGGGCCAGGCGTTTGGCCCGGAGGAGACGATGACGTCCTCGACGTCCTCCATCCCGGGTAATGAGTAGAGCTTCTCGAACCCGAAGGCGGCCACCTCGTTCTCACTGAGACCGGGCTTGATGAAGTTGGTTATCTCGTAGTGGACGTAGTCGCAGATGGCGCCGACGATGGAGAATGCTTTGATCTCGTCGGGGCTCTTGATCGCCCGTGCCTCCATCATCGGCGACATGCCGTCGGTCCAGGTGATGGCCCTGGCTTCGAACTCCCTGATCAGGTTGATATCGATGAAGTCCACACCCAACGGCTCGTCCTTCACCCCGGCTTCTTCGAGGTCGTTCATCAATGCGTCGACGAATTTGGTGACCTGCTGATCGGCGGCAGGCCCCACGGCTCCCTTGATCCACGCGTAGGAGTAACGAATGTTCTCCTTGGGGATCCACGGGTTGTGCACCTGGAGGTGGAGGCCGATGTCACCCTGTTCATAGACGATCGGCTTCTTGCCCCGCGGCAAGACCACGTAGCGGAGACCCGGCTTGAGCCGGTTCCAACCCGGCGTCAGAGTGGACGAGACGTACCGCATGTTCTCGTCGTAGAACAAGAGCAAGGCACCGAGCCCATGCCGGTCCATGGCTTCGTGGGCCCGTTTCAGGCGCCAGTCCCTGACCGCGGCCCAATTGATGCCCTCTTTCCAGTCGGTGCTCAGCGCGAAGAACGCTTCTCTCATCGCGATCGCAATCTCCTCGAATCGATTAGGCCCAGCTCTCATGGATCACTCTCGGACGAGGTCGAGAACCCTCGTCCGTCAGCCCTTGTGCACCCTATACGAGCACGTGAAAGCAGAGCATCAGACGCGGGGGTGATCAGAAAAGACGAGACCCAGGTGGGCGTGGGGTCTCTAGCTTGTGGTCAGGGACGGCGTCGATCCGTCGACCTCCGGTTTTTCAGACCGGCGCTCTACCGACTGAGCTACCTGACCTCGAACCAAACCCTAAATGGATTCGGTCGGCGGGAGCGACGGGATTTGAACCCGCGACCTCCGGCTTGACAGGCCGGCGAACACTCCAGGCTGTTCTACGCCCCCGGGACGTCGCCGATTCCGAGGGGTTCGGGGCGACCGGGGAAGTATAGATCTCACCCATCCCTGCTCAACCCGAGCTCATTGCCCTACCACGGCGAGGATCACCAGCACCGTTCGGATCGCCCCGAAGATCAGTGCAAACGGCAGAGCAAATCCGATCCAGTACACCAATTCGAACGGGACCAGGGCCAGGGCGAGCCACAGACCGATGGGTCGACCGGACCACAGCATGGTCCCGACGATCAGTTCCGCGACACACACAACGATGAAGCCAGCGAGCAGCGGGACGCTCGTCGAGATGCCCCAGCGTTCGAATGGACCGCCGCCGTAGGTCGGGAAGCCCATGAATGTCCACACCTCATGGTGCTGAGCGAAGTACCGCAGCCCGAACACGGCGGGCAAGCCAAACCCAAGACCCGTGATCCAGGCGAGTACCGCCGCCGCCTGGGTCATGCCGTGACGCGGTACAGGTGCCAAGTGCCTGGCACCCCCTTGAGCTCATGCACGTCTCGGTCCTCGAATGCAAGGTCGGAGCCCGTGAGTAGGTCCTTCACCGTGCTCGATACCACCACCTCGTCCTGGTCAGCGTGGCCCATGATCCGGGCCGCGATATGAACGGTCAGTCCACCGAGATCCGTGCCCCGCACCTCGACCTCGCCGGTGTGCACCCCCGCCCGAATCTGGAGGCCCAATGACGACATCGCCTCGACCAGCGAAAGGGCACATCGCACGCCGGAGGTGGGACGGTCGAAGGTCGCAAAGAACCCATCTGGTTCTCGCCTTCTCTTCCATGGCCGGCGGGAGGCTATAGATTTGCCTGCTCTCGGGGGGAAGCACACCCAGTAGGGACCCCCACTACGGTCAGGGGATGGCCACTGCTTCCGCGCCAGAGCTCCTCGTTCTCCACGCGATTCGGCTCAAAGGCATGGCGGATACCGCGGTCGTGATCAGACGGTTCTGGTTGGATCGTCCCATCGTCGAGGACCTACTGCATCGCTACGAAGCGCAAGGTTGGATCCAGCAAGTCGGGTTCGCCGATCTCAGCGGTTGGTCCCTCACCGACGAAGGTCGGGTCGAGAACACCCGAGCTCTCGCTCTAGAGCTGGCGGAGACCGGTACCAGAGACGTGATCGCTGCCTCCCACGCCGACTTCCTCCAGCTCAATGCACGCTTTCTCAAGACGATCACCAAATGGCAGATTCGGCCCACTCCGTGGGATCCCATGGCGGCGAACGATCACAGTGACTGGCGATGGGACGACCGGGTGCTCGCCGACTTGGCCAGCCTGCTGGGACAGGTTCGCCCCATCTGTGATCGGCTCGCCGAGGCCCTGACCCGGCTGGACGGTTACGTCGATCGATTTGCCGCCGCCCTCGACCGAGCGGATCGGGGCGAACGGGCATGGCTGGATCAGCCAGGCATGGATTCGTGTCATGCCGTCTGGTTCGAGCTCCACGAGGACCTCCTGGCGACCCTGGGTCTCGAGCGCGGCCAGGAGCTCTAGTCAGGTGGTGAGCGAGTCAGATGATGGGCTCGCGGTCCTGAGCACGAGGATCGCTCCGGCGAGGAAGCACAGGGCTCCGATGAAGGTCCCCGCATTCACGATGACGAGGTTGAGAGGCTCGCCGGTAGTGGGGAGCACGACCGCGGCCAGGGCGGACAGGCCGAACGCCACCGATCCTGCGAGATTCACCGCTCCCTCCCACCAGGCGGCGCGGTATCCGTCCAGGCTCGATGCCTGATGGCGGGCGAGGTTGAAGGCCATTGCGCTGGATATGAGAAAGGCCAGCGAACCGAAGACGTCCGGGGCCCAGATCAGGCGATCTTCCTGTTGGACCGACAGGTTGGCGAGGAGAGCGGCGCCGGTGCTGATGTTGAACATGAAGGTGCCGACGAGCTGGATCCCCGATGCCATCGCATCGCCGGTGAGATTGCGGAGAGCGACGAGCCGGCGCTGTCCTCCACCGCTGTTGATCGACAGGTAGTACTGGATGTAGCCGGCCGAAGTGAAGAACAGCGACCCCAGGAAGAAGGTCCCGGCCACGATCCGACCCCCGATGTTGTTGAAATAGATCGGCAGCGAGCCCAGCGCGAAGCACGTGGATCCGATGGCGAAAAGCCACGCCATCGTCGCCGTCAAGCGACCGACCATTTGCTCAGTTGTGACTGAAGCCAGGCTGCACCGGCTCTTGTGTCGGGTGCTCGCGGAGGAAGGCAGCGGCGTCGGAGATGTCTTTGACCAAGTCATCTGCAAGGTCTCGGGTGAGTCCTTCACGCACCACGATCCGCAGCACCGCCACGTCAGTGGCATTGTCGGGCATGGTGTAGGCGGGGACCTGCCAGCCGTTCATCCTCAACCGAGCCGAGACATCGAACACGGTGAATTGCTCATCGTCTTTGAGCTTGAAGGCAATCACCGGGATCGCGCTTCCATCACTGATCACCTCGAAAGGACCGAGCTTGTCCAGACCCGCCGCGATCTCCTGTGCCGTGTTGGAGAGAACCTCCATCACCCGGGTATACCCGTCCCGGCCCAGCCGGAGGAAGTTGTAGTACTGCCCGACGATTTGATTGCCCGGACGGGAGAAGTTGAGGGTGAACGTGGGCATGTCGCCGCCCAGGTAGTTGACGTGAAACACCAGATCCTCGGGCAGGTCGTCCGCCGATCTCCAGACGACAAAGCCGACGCCGGGGTAGGTGAGACCGTACTTGTGCCCGGACACGTTGATTGATTTCACCTGGGGCAACCTGAAGTCCCAGGCCAGGTCGGGATGAAGGAACGGGGCGACGAATCCACCGCTAGCGGCGTCGACATGGACCGGAACGTCCCAGCCGGTCTCTTCGTTCCGCTGGACCACGGCGTCGTGGACTTCCTGGATCGGCTCGAATTCACCCGTGAAGGTGGTCCCGAGAATCGGCACGACACCGATGGTGGTCTCATCGACCCTCTTCATCACCTCCTCGGCGGTGATGACGTACCGACCGTTCTCCATAGGGACGTAGCGGGGCTCGACATCCCAATAGCGACAGAACTTCTCCCAGACCACCTGAACATTGCTGCCCATGACCATGCTCGGCTTGTCGGTCGATTCGCCGGCCGCTTCACGGCGCTGTCGCCACTTCCATTTCATCGCCAGCCCGCCAAGCATCACGGCTTCGCTCGAGCCGATGGTCGACACTCCTACGGCGTCGCCGTCGCCGGGAGCGTTGAAGAGATGAGCAACCATGTTCACGCATCGCCGCTCGATTTCGGCCGTCTTCGGATACTCGTCCTTGTCGATCATGTTCTTGTCGAACGCCTCGGCCATCAGTGTTGCGGCCTCAGGCTCCATCCACGTCGTCACAAAGGTCGCCAGATTCAGACGCGAGTTGCCATCGAGGAGCATGTCGTCGTGGATATAGCGATAGGCCACCTCGGGTCTCGTGCCATGTTCGGGGATGACCAGGTGTGAGACCGGCTCGATGTCCAGGGCTCGGGTGTATGGAGCGGAAACCGCGGATTCGTCGTGCTCGATCTTGTGCAATGTGAGTCCTCTCTGGATCGTGCGCAGTTCGAACGGAAACGCCACAGAGGCGAGCGACGACGAGGCCACTGCGCCGATCTGGCAGGCCGCCGACTATACGCCAAGGAACCGATCGCGCTTCTGCGTCGTATTGGGGAGACCAACCGTGGGGCATGGCTGGGATCTGAGGCGGCAGCGCAAGGAGGTACCAATGTTGCGCAAGTTCCTCACGATCGGGCTCACCTCGATCCTCGTCGTGGCCATGAGCCCTCTCGCGGCATCGGCAGACACCATCGAGTTCGAAGCCGAGCTCGATCCAAGACAAGAGGTTCGAACGCCTCCCGTTGTATCCGACGGCGAAGGGGAGGCCGAATTCACGCTCCGGCGGGACCGGGTTCGTTTCGAGGTGGAATGGGAGGACCTGACCAGCAATGTGGCCGCGGGTCATATCCACTGTGCCGCCGCGGGTGTGAACGGCGCCGTCGGAGTGACCCTGGTCCATGAGCCGCCCCTCGATCCCGACGATCGGATCAGGGGCTCGTTCACCGGGCCCGACGCCAACACCCCGTGTCCGTGGAGGACACTCGATGATGTGCTGGCGGCAATGATCACGGGCAATGCCTACGTGAATGTCCACACCGACGAGTTCGGATCCGGGGAGATCCGGGGTCAGGTCGAGATCGACGATCTGGAGTTCAAGCTTCGCCTCAGTCCGAAGCAGGAGGTCCCGGCTCCTGTGGTGGCGTCCAAGGGAGAAGGCGAGGCGACGCTGGAGCTGCGGCGAAACAGCGTGTCCTTCGGTGTGGAGTGGGAGGACCTGACCAGCAACGTGGTGGCAGGTCACATCCATTGCGCTCCGGCCGGGTCGCCTGGATCAGTCGGGGTGACCCTGGTCCATGAGCCACCGCTCGATCCAGATGATCGGATCAGAGGCTCATTCACCGCTCCCGATTCCGGCAATGATTGTGGCTGGGCCACTCTCGATGACGTGTTGGTGGCCTTGGTCACCGGCAACGCCTATGTCAACATCCACACCGAGAGCAACCCGCGCGGCGAGATCCGCGGCCAGGTCTGAACAGCGCAGGAGTTGAAGTGACAGGGCCCTCGTCGACAGGCGGGGGCCCTTCCCTATCCCAACCTCCGTTTGACCAAGGCCGTCACAATCCTTTCGACCAGGTCGTAGGGAATCGGTTCCTTCAGCGGAAAGCGGAGCGTGTCCTGGCCCGATCGGTACCGGCTGATCTCGCCCTCGAGTGGCTCATCGAGCGGATGGATCGGATAAAGGCTGACGTGCTGCTTCCAACCGGCGAAATAGATGAGGTATTTGCCGTCCAGGGTGATGGTGGGGATCTGATAGCTGATCTTCTCCTCAGTCCCCGGCGCTGCCTTCCGGATGACATCCCTGATTCTCTCGAGCACGTCCTGGACCTCGGCGGAGAACGAGGCGATGTATTCGTCGACGGTCTCGACGTTGGCCATCGGCCAAACCTAGACCCCGGACGCGACAGGGACGTCTCTCAGTTGTCGCACCTGAGAGACGTCCCTGGGAGGCGTGTCTAGACGCCGGCCTAGTAGTCGCCCCGGTCGAAGCCGTTTGCCGCTTCGGGACCTTCGATCATGTTCCCTTCGGCATCGACAACGAACCAAACCCCACCCACACCTTGGCCATTGACATCACCGGGCGCCTCGTCGGGGGTGAACCGGTAGAGAGGCATGCCGTTGACGGTCAGCTGCTCGGACCCGTCGTCGCGGGGCGAGGTCCCGAACAAGGAAGCGTCGAGGTCGGAGCCGATGGCGGTGTCACCGGAGACGGCGGGCCAATTCGCTGCGCAGTCGTCGTAACACGTGCTTGTGCCCTCGGTGTCGTTGGTGAAGACGTAGATGGTGAAGCCTTCTCCGTCGACCAAGACCGCACCTAGGTCGGTGTCCGCCGTGTGGACGCCTTCGGCGCCCCCTTCAGCGGCGGAGGTGGTGGTCTCCGTGGCTGCTCCGGCCGTGGTGGTGGTCTCCTCGACCGGGGCGGAAGTGGTGTCGTCGGCAACTGTCGTCTCACTGGTCCCCCCCTCGGCGTCGGTCCCGCACGCTGCGATCACCAAAAGAGCCGCGACGAGCAGGGAAAGCGTTGTTCGCTTCATGTGTTTCTCCTCGGTCAGTCCCCCATCATTACGCAGGGGGTCGGCGCATGGTTCACGATCTGGCAGAATCCCCGGATGGACCGCGAGGTTCTGGAACGGTTCCGGCTCGGTGACGAGGCGGCCGTCAAGGCCGCCTACGACCGATACGGCGGGCCGGTGTTCGCACTGTCGATGAGCATCCTGGGTGAGCACGGCCTGGCTGCCGACGCCACCCAGCAGACATTCATCAAGGCGTGGCGGGCGGCTTCGACCTATGACGCGGAGCGCAGCTTCGGGCCATGGATCTACGCCATCGCCCGCAGGACCGCCATCGATCTGTACCGAAAGAGAGCACGGGTGGTGGTGAGTGATGACGTCGACGTCGTCACATTCCCGATCGGGCTCGAGACCGTTTGGGAGGTGTTCGAGGTCAGATCCGCGGTCGACCGTCTCCCCGATGAGGAGAGGCAGGTCGTCAAGATGAGCCACTTCGACGGGCTCACACATGTCGAGATCGCAGACCGGCTGGATATCCCTGTGGGGACGGTCAAGTCAAGGTCGCACCGGGCCCATCAGAGGCTGATCGAGTTGCTCAAGCATGTGCAGGAGGCGTGAGATTGCGAACCGTGGGCGTTTCGGCTTCGTATTGGGAAATGGGTTATGACCACTGACGAGTCGCGCGCGCAATACCTGGCATCCGGGGCGCCCGAGGGTGGGGAGGGCGATGATCGCCTCGACCTGATTCGGGACGTCCTCGCCGAGGATGCCACTTGGGCCGAACCGCCACCTCAGGTGGCCGACGGCTTGCTCGCCGCGCTCGCCGAGGAATCGGCTCCCCTTCCCTCGGTCGACGGGGAAAGGGCCGCTCGCTGGCCCATGGTGCTGGCCGGGGCCGGCGGGTTGGTCGCAGCCGCTGCCCTGGTGCTCGCCACGGTGAGCGTCGTCCAGGGTCAAGACCAGAACGTGGTCTCCATGAGCGGCACCGAGCTCGAGGCTGCCGCTCTGGGTCAAGCCGAGTTCGGGCCAACCGAAGCCGGATGGTGGATCCGGCTCGATGTGACCGGTCTGCCGCCGGCGCCCGAGGGCAGCTACTACGAAGGCTGGGTGTGGAGTGACGACGGCGAAGGGGTGAGTATCGGCACCTTCCATCTCCGGGGCGAGGACATGCCCATCGTCCTTTGGTCCGGAGTCCCTTTGTCGGCATACCCCTCGATCTGGGTGACACTCGAGAGCGAGGATGAGGGCCCCGAGGCGTCCGATCTGATCGTCATGAAAGGACGCATCCCCGAAGTCCCCGAGGCCTGACTCCCTATTCCCCCCGGAAGAGCCGGCTCACGATCGTGAGGATGACACTGCCCACGAGGCTCACGATCAGCATCGAAGTGATCGGGATGAAGATCGTCGCATTCTCCGTCTCCCGACGGATATCGCCCGGGAGGTTCCCGAACCATGAGAACAGGCCGGGGAAGTAGCGCAGGGCGATCCCGACGAGGAGGATCCCGGCGCCAACGGCGATGAGCAGGTTGGCGCCTCGCATCGATCAACCCGGGTGGCGGAGCACGACCTTGCCCACCTGCTCTCCCGCATCGAGATATTCCATTGCTGCGGGGAGGTCCGTGAAGTCGAAGACCCTGCTCACCGGCGCCTTGGTGCCCCCCGTCCCGACCCAGGTCGTCGCCCGGGCGAACTGGGCGTGGTTCGCCATCGACGACCCGATGAGCTCGAGCTGGCGAAAGAACAGGGTGGGGATGGTCAGCTCCATCTTGGGCCCGCTGGTGGAGCCGCAGATGGCGATGCGGCCTCCCTTCTTGGCCGCTCTCATCGATTGGCGCATCGTTGCCGGCCCGACGTTCTCGATCACGACGTCGGCCCCGCCGAGGGATGCCATCTCGTTGCCGAATTCGCCCTCCGAATCGAAACCGCCTGCTGCTCCCTGCTCGATGGCCCAGTCGATCTTCTCCTGGGACCTCGAGGTGACATAGACCTTGGCCCTCATGGCAAGGCCGAGCTGAAGCGCCGCCGCGGAGACCCCGCCACCGACACCTACCACCAGGAGGGTCTGCTCCGCCTTCAAACCCGACCGCTCCATCATGCGGAGCGCGGTGGCGGTGACCAGGCCGAAGGAGCCGGCCACTTCCCAGGGCATCCCCGCCGGCTTGCGAACAGCGTTGATCGTCGGGATCACGATCTTCTCTGTGAACGTCCCCGGGCGATGCTCGCCCAGGATCTGAAACGAATCGCAATACACGATCTCGTCGTTGCGGCAAAAGGAGCACTCGCCACACGAGAAGGAGGGATCGACGATCACCTCGTCCCCGATGTCGAATCCGCTGACGCCGTCGCCGACGGCATCGACTTTTCCGGCGCCGTCGGCCCCGCCGGTATGGGGGAGATGCTTGGGGGAAGGCAGGCCCTGGGACACCCATAGATCGAGGTGATTGAGCGCCGAGTGACTCAGCGCGACCCGGATCTCCCCTGGTCCCAGTTCCGGCTCATCGACATCGTTGAGGCTGTATGACCCGATGCCCTGGGTGTCGTTGAGCTGCCAGGCCTTCATCGAGGCGAGGGTAGCCTCGGCCGGTCCTGAGCCGAGGAGAGGGATTGGCTGTCGAGCTTCCAACCGATCGAGAGGTGCATGTCTCGTCGGTGAAGGTCCGTTTCTACGAGCTGGACCCCTATGACCACGTCAATCACACCAATTACTTCTCATACTTCGAGACGGCCCGCATCGACTACCTGACCGACATGGGGTGGGGCCTCCACCGCCTGAAGGATCAGGGCTGGCAGTTGGTGGTCGTCGAGCTGAATGCCCGCTTCTCGGCTGCTGCCCGATTCGGGGAGGAGCTCATCATCCACACCTGGATCGAGGAGGTGGGCCGGGTCAAGTCAACCTGGCGACAGGTGATGCTTCGTGGCGAGGAGGAGGTGGCCCGCCTCACCGTCTCCGCCGCATTCACCGACCTCGTCGGCAAACCGCGCCGCATCCCTGAAGACTTCGCCGCCCACATCCGGGGGCTGACACCGAGCTGAACTGCGACCGTGATTCAGGCCTGCGGCTGGACCGTCTCGACTTCACCCCCGGCCATGGCCCCGATGCTTGGTTGGAGCTTGGACCAGGTGATGGCAGAGAGGAGGATGATCAGGCTGATGCCGGCGATCCAATAGCGGACGGAGGAGTCCTGCAAGGCGATGACTGCAGGCAGGACGAGCAGCGAGATCAGGTTCATCACCTTGATCAAGGGGTTGAGGGCCGGGCCGGCCGTGTCCTTGAACGGGTCCCCCACCGTGTCGCCGATAACCGCCGCCTTGTGTGACTCGGAGCCTTTCCCGCCGTAGTGCCCGTCCTCGATGTACTTCTTGGCGTTGTCCCAGGCCCCTCCGGAGTTGGAGAGGAAGTTGGCCATGAGCTGCCCCGTGAGGATCGAGGCAGCGAGGAAGGCGCCCAGTGCGAAGTAGTTGATCCCGAACCCGATGATGACCGGAGTGAGCACCGCCAACAGTGCTGGAGTGAGGAGCTCGCGCAACGAGGCGGCGGTGCAGATATCGATGACCGGCCCGTAGTCAGGGCGTCGATCGCCCCGCATGATCGCCCCGTCGGCGAACTGCCTGCGTACCTCTTGAACCACGACCGCCGCCGTCCTTCCCACCGCCCGGATGGCGAGACTGGAGAACATGAAGGCGACCGAGCCACCGATGAGGAGGCCGATGAACGCCGTCGGGTTAGCGACGTTGATCGAGGTCTCGGGGAGGCTGAACAGATCCGATCCTTCGGCGGCGAGACCCAGCTCCCCGCCGATGGTCTCGATGAAGGATGCGAACAGGGCGACGGCTGCGACCACAGCCGAGCCGATGGCGAATCCCTTGGTGACCGCCTTGGTGGTGTTGCCCACTGCGTCGAGCCCGACCATGACTTTGCGCGCCTCACCATGGAACTCACCTGACATCTCGGCGATCCCGGCGGCGTTGTCGGCGACCGGACCGAAGGTGTCCTCGGAGACGACCACGCCAGTGGTGGCCAGCATTCCCATCCCGGTCAGAGCTACCAGGTAGAGCGAGAATTGGATGTTGCCTCCGCCGAGGGCGATGGCGACCCCGAGGGCCCCAGCGATGGCCACGATGGCCCACACCGACGACTCGAGACCGGATGAGATGCCGGAGAGGATTGTGGTGGCTGGCCCGGTCTGGGTCGCCTCCGCGATCTCCTGCACCGGCTTCTCCTCGGTCGAGGTGAAATACTCGGTGAGTCGACTCACCACCTGGGCCAAGATGAGCCCGGCTACGACCGCCCCGAACACCTTCCAGCCCTCGTTGCCGTTCTCGTTGCCGACATAGAGAAGGGCCACCGCCAGCGTGCCGACAACGGTGAGAAGACCTGCGGTCAGGAATCCTCGGTTGATCGGGGCCATGGCCGATTTGTCACGATCGGTCGCCCGAACCTGGAACACGCCGACGATCGAGGCCAGCACCCCGATGGCGCGGATCACTACCGGGAAGACCAATCCGAGCGCCGGGTTGGCCCCGATAGAGTTGAACGCCGCCACACCGAGGATGATCGAGGCGACGAGGGTGACCTCGTAGCTCTCGAACAGGTCAGAGGCCATGCCGGCGCAGTCACCGACGTTGTCACCGACGTTGTCGGCGATCGTGGCCGGGTTGCGGGGGTCGTCCTCGGGTATCCCCTGCTCGATCTTGCCGACGAGGTCGGCGCCGACGTCGGCTGCCTTGGTGAAGATGCCACCTCCCACCCGGAGGAACAGGGCGAGGAGGGAACCTCCGAACCCGAATCCGATCAGGATCGCCGACGAGGTGTTCTGAAAGATCATGATGATGATGGTGGCCCCGAGCAGGCCCAGGCCCACCGTGAACATCCCGGCAACGCCTCCTGTGCGGAACGCCACCTTTAGGGCGGCGGGCAGTGAGCCGGAGCGAGCGGCGGCCGCAGTGCGGACGTTGCCTCGCACCGCCAACGACATCCCGATGAAACCGGTCAACCCGGACAGGAAACAGCCTCCGATGAAGGCCAGGGTCCGGTAACCACCAGATTCGGTGAACGAGAGCGCCTCGGAGCCGTCCGGTGCGAGAACCGCGGTCGAGGTGAAGAAGACGATGAGGGCCAGGGGGATGAGAATGACGGCGATCGTCCGGAACTGGCGTCGCAGATATGCCATCGCCCCTTCCTGGATCGCGGTGGCGATCTCCCTCATCGCCGGGGTCCCCTGATCGGCTTTTAGAACGCCGCGTGATAGGGCCCATCCGACCACGAGGGCGAGCACGGCCGTAGCCGCCGCCGCCCATAGCCAGGCCCACTCGGCGGGGCCGAGTGTGAACTCCTGGTAGCCGCCCTCGGCAGCCAAAGTCACCATGTTCAAGGGAAAAATCCTCCTCAGGGGTTGCGGGCCGAGACTGTAGTGGAGGTCAATTCCTGTCGACAATCATTGCAACGGTGGGGTCTACCGTTGTAATACCGCTCGCTAGGAAGGAACGCACGTGCTCGAGGGTCTGGTTGATTGGGCGACCACCGTGGTCGAGTCCCTGGGGTACGGCGGCGTGGCATTTCTCGTTGCTTTGGAGAACCTGTTCCCTCCCATCCCGTCGGAGGTGGTCCTCCCACTGGCCGGATTCGTTGCCGCTACCGGGGAAGCGACGTTGGTGGGAATGGTGATCGCGGCCACCGTCGGGTCGATGATTGGCGCCTTCCTCCTCTACGGCATCGCGGCTGCGATCGGGCCGGTCCGACTCCGTGCCCTGGTGGTCCGCTACGGCAAGTGGTTTCGGCTCGACGAGGCTGATCTCGACAAGACCGAGGAGTGGTTCGACCGGCGGGCCAATGTCGCCGTCCTCCTGTGCCGCTGTGTGCCCCTGATGCGATCGCTGATCTCGATCCCGGCCGGATTCAGACGGATGTCCATCCTTCCGTTCGCCCTCTACACGTTGATCGGGAGCCTGGTGTGGAACGTGGTGCTGATCGGGGCCGGGTATCTGCTCGGGGAGCGGTGGGGACAGGTCGAGCAACCTTTGGAGCTGTTCAAGAACGCGGTCCTCGTCGCCATCGCAGTCGCCATCGCCTGGTACATCTGGCGTCGGGTCGTCCGGCCCCGGGTCCGAGCCGGCTGATCTAGCCGAGAAATTCCCGCACCCAGTCGTCGGCTGGGTGGGCGAGGATGTCGGAGAGCGTCCCGGCTTGGACGATGGTGCCTCCACGCATCAAGGCGAGGCGGTCGGCGATCGCTGCCGCCTCTTCTCGATCATGAGTCACCACCAGAGCGGTGACTCCGCGATCGGAGAGGATGCGGCGGGTGTCGACCATCAGTCGCTCACGCAAGGCCCGATCGAGGGCGCCCAGTGGCTCGTCGAGCATGACCAGTCTGGGCTCGGGGGCAAGAGTCCGGGCCAGCGCCACCCGCTGTTTCTCTCCCCCGGACAGGTCGGCGATCGACCGGTTGGCGAATTCGCCGAGGCCGACCAGCCGCAGAGCGGCTTGCACCTTGTCCTCGAGTTGCCCGTCGGGCGCCTTCGCCATTTTCAGGCCAAACCCGACGTTTCCCGCCACGTCGAGGTGGGGGAACAGGGCATAGCCCTGGAACATCAGGCCGAACCCTCGAAGATGGGTTGGGACTCGGGTGAGATCCTTTCCGTCCCAGTTGATCGAGCCGGACTCGACCGGCACGAGCCCGGCTATGGCCCGCAGCAACGTCGACTTGCCTGACCCAGACGGCCCGAGCACGGCCACCGTCTCCCCTTCTCCGACCGTGAGGGTGACTCGCTTCAGCACTTGCGTTTCGCCAAGCCGGACGTTTATCGATTCCACATCGAGCATCAGAAGGTGCCGATCTCACCGAACTGGAGGCGGTCGACCCACAGGACGATCAATGCAGTCATACCGGCCAGGACGACCGCTAGGGCGAGGGCCATCGCGAACGAGGCCGTTCCCGGTCTGGACAGGAGTCTCACGATCATCACCGGCATCGTCGCGGTGTTGGGGCGGGCAATGAACGAAGTGGCGCCGAACTCGCCGAGCGAGACGACGAATGCGAAGCCTGCTCCGACCAGCGCGGCGCGGCTGACTATCGGAAGGTCGATCTCTCGCCACACCCGGCCGGGGGACGCGCCGAGCACCCGAGCCGCCTCCCGGGTCTCAGCAGGTATCGAGCGGAGCGTTGGCACCGTGGTTCGCACGACGAAGGGGATGGCCACCAGGGCGTGGGCGATCGGGATCAGCCAGAACGAGGCCCGCAAGTCGATCGGCTCGCCGAGGGCCACGATGAAGCCGAAGCCGATCGTGACGGCGGAGGTCCCCAACGGGAGCATGAGTGTCAGGTCGAACCACCGCGACAAGCCCCCTGCCCCCCCGATGATGACGGTCGATGCCATCACGCCGATGGTCACTGCGACAACCGAGGCTATGACCGCGAAGAGCAAACTGTTCCCCACCGACGCGATCGGGGTGCCGACCACAGGGTCTTCTTGGAACAGGGCTGCATAGGCGCCGGTTTGCAGCGAGCGCCCCACCAGGATGGTGATCGGGACCGCCATGGCGAGGAGCGTGCCGGCGATGCTCACGCCCACCAGATATCGGTCCCTCCCTCTGGGTGGAGGGCGGTCTGCATCGGACCGGAGTGCCCAGGTCGAGGTGTGCCGCTCCTGGTATCGGGAATAGGCATAGAGCGCGGCTGTGACCCCGACCAATTGCACCACGGCGAGGGCAGCCGCCAGGGGCAAATCGAACAGCGTCACGGCCTGCCGATAGATCTCGACCTCGAGAGTCGCATATCGGAAACCGCCCAGGATCAGCACCACACCAAACGACGTGAAGGTGAACAGGAACACGATCGAAGAGGCGGCGGCGATGGCGGGCCGGAGGAGAGGCAGGGTCACAGTCCGGAAGACCATCCACTCGCTCGCCCCGAGGACACGGCCGGCATCGTGGAGATCGGGGTCGAGCCGTGACCACAGCGCCCCCACCGTGCGCACCACAACGGCGACGTTGAAGAAGACGTGGGCAGCGAGGATCGCCCCGATCGAGTCACGCCACCCGAGCGCCACGAATGCGGTCCCTACGACCACGGTGGGCAGGACGAAGGGGACCGTGACCAGGGCGGTGGCCAACCTCCGCCCCCGGAAATCGAATTGGGACACGGCCCAGGTCATCGGGGCTGCGATGAGGAGGGTCAGGACAGTGGACAGCGCTGCCTGCCAGAGGGTGAACCATCCGATTTGAAGGAGCCGGGATTCGACTCCTTGGGATCCGAAATTCAGCTCGGAAAGGCCGAGGGTCAGGATCCGAACCAGTGGATACAGGAAGAAATACCCGATGAAGATGGCGGGGACCGCAGCGACCAGCACCTTGCCCCAGCGGAGCGACCTCATCAACCCTCCATCACGGCGATCCACTCATCGACCCACCGGTCACGATTCCTGGCGATCGTCTCCGGCGTGAACCGACCGGTGAACTCGGGGATGACCGTGTTCTCGGTGAACTCTGGCGGCAGCTCGGCGTTCTGGTTTGCGGGGAAGACGAACCAGGTGAGGGGGATGGTCTCCTGAAAGTCGACTGACAGCATGAAGTCGATCAGGTCCCCGGCAGGTCCCGGATACTCGGTCCCGGCCAGGATCCCGGCGTACTCGATCTGGCGGTAGCAGCCGGCCTCGATCACAGCCGTTGGGGCCTCCTCGACCGGTTCCGTGGCGAAGATCACTTCGGCCGGGGGGGACGACGCGTAGGAAACGACTATCGGGCTGTCACCGCCGTAACGGGTGAAATCGTTGTAATAGGCGGTATCCCAGTCCGGGACGACCCGCACTCCGCCCTCTTTCAGATCGCTCCAGAATTCGAGCCACCCCTCCTCCCCATAGTCACGAATCGTCGCCAGCATGAAGGCCAATCCGGGGGACGATGTCGCCGGATGCTCCACGGTGAGGGCCTCTGCATACACGGGGCCGCGTAGTTGGTCGAGGTCAGTCGGGACAGACAGCTGGTTCTCCTCGAACCACGCCTTGTCGTAGTTCAGGCAGACATCTCCGAAATCGATCGGGGTCACCAGGTTCACCTCGGAGTGAAGCCCGCCGATCACCTCCCCGAGCAGATCGCTCGAGTACTCCACGAAGATCTCCTCCTCGAGGGCACGCGAGAGGAAGGTGTCATCGACGCCGAAAAGCACGTCGGCCAGGGGGTTGTCCTTGGTCAAGGCAGCCTGGTTCACCATCGACCCGGCGTCGCCGCCCGCGAGCACCTCGACGTCGATCCCGGTGGTCGCGGTGAACCCTGCGAAGGTCTCCTCGTTCACTGAGCCGGCGAAGGAGTCGTGGGCCATGAGTCGAAGGGTCTCGGGTTGCTCCGCTGCCTCCCCACCGCACGCCCCAACCACGACCAACAGGGCTATCGCCGACACGATCCTGGGCAAGATCATCAACTCCTCGGTTCATCGGGAGCGATGAGGCGGGTCCCTACGCCGGCATTACCCGGGTCAGGTTCATCGGTCGGGGTCTCCACAGACCCCCTCTCAGCCCGGTCTCACCGAGCTCCCGTAACAGGTCATAGGTTATCGGTTCTAAGTCGTAGGCCTAAAACCAAGACCTAAAACCTAAGACTTGAGACCTAAAACGGTGGCGTTCAGTTCGGAGGACTGAACGCCAGCACAGTGTTGTGCCCGCCGAAGCCGAAAGAGTTGGTGATGGCGGCGGACGGCTCCCACTCTCGTGGCTCGCGCACGATGTCCTGGAGTGGGATTTCCGGGTCGAGGTTGGTCAGGCCGATGTTGGGGGGGAGCTCATGGCGGCGGATAGCCTCGACGACCACGGCGGCCTCGATGGAGCCAGAAGCCCCCATCGCATGGCCGGTGGTCCCCTTGATCGATGACACTGCGGGCTGGACTTCGAAGACACGGCCGATCACCGCGCCCTCGGTGCGGTCGTTGAGATCGGTCCCGGTGCCATGAGCATTCACGTAGCCCACCTCGTTGGGCGTGAGGCCCGCATCAGCAAGGGCGAGCCGAACGGCCCTTTCCCGCGCCATCCCCTTCGGGATGGGGGGCTGTGATGTGATGGGCGTCGGCGGTGGAGGCGCCCCCTTTGAGCTCGGCCAGGATCGTCGCTCCCCGCTCCCTGGCGGCCTCCTCGGCCTCGAGGATCAGGATGCCGGCCCCTTCACCCATGACGAACCCATCGCGGTCGACGTCGAACGGGCGGGCGACCCCAGTGGGCGACAGTGCCCTCGCTGCCCGGAAACCCTCCTCGGCGGACGGGCGGGCGGCCGCCTCGGTGCCGCCCACCACTGCGGCGTCGGCATAGCCCCATTGAATTTGTCGGAGCCCCTCGAGAACGGCCTGGGTGCCGGCGGCGCAGGCCACGGACGGAGTGGATACCTGCCCACCGAATCCGTATTTGATCGATATCCCGGCTGCGGCGGCATTCGCCATCATCATCGGGATGAGGAAGGGCGAGGGCCGCGGCTCGTCCTCGTCGGCGACATGAACCAGCTTCTCGAGCGATTCGAGGCCACCGATGCCAGTTGCCACCGAGACCGTCACCCGGTTCGGGTCGACAGTGAGCGGTCCCGACTGTTCCATCGCCTCGTGCGCGGCGACCAGGGCGAACTGGGTGAATCGATCGAGGCGGCGGTGCTCGCGTCTGGGCAGCCATGGCTCGGGGTCCCAGTGAGAGATCAGATGGGAGCCAGGAGCAGCGGGCGCCATTTGCAGGCCTTTCCAGAGATCGTGCACCCCCACACCGGGGGCGGCCACCACTCCGATCCCGGTAACGACCACCTTGCGCATGCTCATAGCCCCAATTCTGCCGGAAATGTCACGGTGGGAAAACGCTCCGCTGCAGCTTTCTCATTCCCCCGATCCAACGGTCGTAATCATTGGCCTTGTTCTGGAAGAACTGAGCGACCTCGGGATGAGGAAGGATGAGAAATCGCTCGTCGGCGAGACCCTCGACGACCGCCTCGGCCACCTGCTCCGGCTCGATGGCCTGGGGATCGAGCAGGGCGTGGAATTCATCCGCGGAATCGAGCAGTGGTGTCTTGACACCCATCGGGCAGAGACAGCTCACCTTGATCCCCTGGTCGCCATGGGTGATCGAGAGCCATTCGGCGAACGCGACGGCGGCGTGTTTCGTCACCGAGTACTGCGCAGCCTTGAGGTTGGTCAGGAGCCCAGCCGCCGACGCCGTGGAGAGGAAGTAACCCTCACCCCGGGCAACCCACCCCGGGATGAGCCGATGGGCGGCGTGCACGTGGGACATCAGGTTCACGTGCCACATCAAGTCCCAGCGCTCTGGCGAGGTCTGCTCATCGCCGGCGAACCCGATCCCGGCGTTGGCGCAGAAGAGATCGATCGGCCCGAATCGGTCCTCGGTCTGGTCGATGAGACTGGCGTTCGAATCGGGATCGGCCACATCCACGGCGATGGCTGTGGCCCCGATCCCGGCGGCTATCGACTCGGCGGAATCGAGGTCGAGATCGCCAAGGACCAGGGCTCGAGGCTTCTCTTCGGCAAATCTGCGGGCCATGGCCGCACCGATCCCGCTTCCGCCACCGGTGACGACGACCACCCGGTCAGTTAGCTTCAAACGAGGCGCTCTCCAGTATCTGAGCTCCACCCTTGACGGCGGAGACGAGTCCGTTGGCCACAGGAAGCAGCTGTTCGCCATAGAAGCGGGCCGTCGTCGCCTTCTCTGAGAGCAGCACCGGCTCGAATTCAGGCGGGCCGGATAGGGCGGCCACCGCGGCGCGTGCCATGAGCCAGCCTCCCAGCACCGTTCCGAACTGCCGCAGGTAGGGAGTCGCCCCGGCCAGGGCCGATTGGATGTCGCCGGCGACGAGCCTCTCCCCGATCCACGTCGACGTCTCGGTTAGACCCTGGATGGCGATGGCCAGCTCCTCACGGAACTGGGCCAACTCTTCGTGGCTCTCCATTGTCGCCAGCTCCGCCGACATGTCGCCGATGAGACGGGCGACCACAGCTCCGTTCTCGAGGGGGATCTTGCGGAGGACCAGGTCGATGGCCTGGATCCCATTAGTGCCCTCATAGATCGGGGCGATCCGGGAATCACGGAGAAGCTGGGCGGCGCCGGTCTCCTCGATGTATCCCATGCCGCCATGCACCTGCACCCCGAGCGATGCGATCTCGACGCCCACGTCGGTGCACCAAGCCTTGACGATCGGGGTGAGTAACGCGAGGCGATCGGATGCAAGCTTCCGTCGCTCCTCTCGTTCGGCATGCTCGAGGTGGTCACCCTCTCCGGCCGTCAAATAGAGGAGAGAACGCATCGCCTCCACATATGCCCTCATCGTGAGCAACATTCGACGCACGTCTGGGTGCTCGATGATGGCGACCCTCTCTTTCGAGTCACCCCCGATCGGGCGCCCCTGGACCCGGTCGCGGGCGTAGCTCAGGGCCTTCTGGTACGCGCGCGCTCACCAATGGCGACTCCTTCCATCCCGACCCCGACCCGGGCCATGTTCATCATGGTGAACATGTTTCGCATCCCCTCTTGCTCCTCACCGAGGAGGTAGCCGACCGCCCCACGGCCCTCATCCCCATACGACATCACACAGGTCGGGGAGGCGTGGATGCCCAACTTGTGCTCGAGAGACACGACCTTGAGGTCGTTGGGCTCGCCGGGCCTCGCCGTTCTCGTCGAGGACGAACTTGGGGACGAGGAACATCGAGATCCCCCGGGTGCCGGGCGCCGCGTCGGGAGTTCGGGCCAGGACCAGGTGGAGGATGTTCTCGGTGAGATCCTGATCGCCCCAGGTGATGAAGATCTTGGTCCCGAAGAGACGGTAGGTGCCGTCGTCCTGTCGCAGCGCCTTGGTGCGCACCGCCCCCAGATCGGAGCCGGCCTCAGGCTCGGTGAGGTTCATCGTGCCGGTCCATTCGCCGCTGACCAGCTTCTCGAGGTACACGGACTTGATCTCATCCGTGCCGTGACGTTCCAGCGCCTCCACTGCCGCATGGGTGAGCATCGGCGCCAGGGCGAACGCCATGTTGGCGGTCTTGAACATCTCTTCGATGACGACACCGACGATGTAGGGCAGCCCTCCGCCGCCCCATTCCGCGGGCAGATGCGCCGCTGCCCAACCTGCCCCGACATATTTGCGATAGGCATCTTTGAAGCCGTCTGGGGTCTTCACCGTCCCTTCCCGGGTCAGGACAGAGCCTTGCTGGTCACCGATCCGGTTGAGCGGAGCCATGACTTCGGCGAAGAACCTGCCCGCCTCGTCGAGAACCGAGCGAACCGTCTCGGGATCGGCGTCCTGGTAGCCGTCGAGCTTGGCCACCTCATCCAACCCGGCGACATGGGTGAGGGTGAACATCATGTCGTCGAGGCGGGGCTGATACCCGGACATCCCGAAAGGGTACCGACCGCTGCTAGGCCGTCGCAGAAATACTGGCGGCGTCTCTCCGGCCCTCGACGCCCCTGGCGGCGTCGAAGTGCTCGCCGCAGCTCCCCGGCTGCGACTGCGCTTCTCCTGGCCAGATGTCGCCGATGGCTCGGAGACACCCTCGCCCTATTTCAGCGACAGACCACTTAGTGTGATCCACCTCCATCTGCGTTATCACGGTCCCGTAGAGCACCTCGTAGCCCAGGCCCTCGTAGAGGCCAAAGGCGCCGGTCGGGTTCTCGGAGTCCACTCCGAGCATCGAATGAGTCATCCCTGCTTCGAGGAAAGCGTTGAAGGAGTTCTCGAGAAGAGCCGAGGCCACACCCCTGCCTCGCCAGGCCCTCTTCACCCCGAGACTCCGCACCCAGCCCTCACGGCGACCTGTTGCCTGCTCGTCCTCGGGGAAGAAGCCGTTTAGCGAGAAGCCGACTACCTCGTGCCCGGCTACCGCTTGGAAGGACAAGTCGAGGCGAATCGCCCGCCGCTCGACGAGATGTTGGAAGCTCTCCCCGTCCATGCTGGTCGAGCCCCAATGGTCGGCGAAGGCCTCGTTGAGCGTCTCACGTGTTCCCTCTTCCCGAGACCTGTCCCACCGGACGATGTCGACACCTTCGGGCTCCCTGGGAGTGACCGCTGAGGCCAAGGGGCGGATCATCTCCTTCATGAAGCGCACCGGTTCGAGCCCGAACCGTCGATACAGACGGAGACTGTCGTCGATCCAGTCGAACTCCCTGGTCCGGATGTACCAGGGCAATGATGGGTCGCAAGTGGACAAGGACTCCCTTGCCCTTTCGATTTGCCAGCCGAGCAGATGCCGCCCGATCCCTTGGCCCCGGTACTCGGGGTCGACCACGCCGAGGACGATCGCCCTCTCCTCGGTGATGCCGCTGGGCCGGTGCCAGATCAGCCCGTAGCCCACCAATGCATCCTCGAGCCAATAGCCGCGGGTGTCGAGATCGAGGTCGACGAATGGCTCGTTGAAGTCGTCCTCGATCTCCGAAGTGGGTGTGGCCGCCGGGAGCTCCCAGAATCGCTCGAAGCGATTGACGAGATCAGCCACTGCCGGGGCGTCCTCCATCGTGAGCGGCCGGATGTCCATACCAGCAAGGTACCGATGGTCCCGGGGTGGCGGCGAACGATTATTCGCCCAGCAGCCCTTCCACGAGATCGGGAAGCACTTCGCCGATGCCCGCGTCGAGCTTGACCGCGGCCTGCTCGTCGGCCTCGGTCGGGCCCCGGTTGATGATGACGATGGGGAGTGACAGATGGGCGCCGTACATCACGATGTCGGATGCCGGCGAAACCGAGACGGTCGATCCGACCACGAGGATGGCGTCCGCGACCCCGAGGAACTCCATCGCCTTCTCCATCTCTTCCGGGGGTAGGAGCTCGCCGAACATGACGGTGGACGTCTTCACCATGCCGCCGCAGTCGGGGCAATTGGGGTCGAGGTCTCCGCCCTCCACCCAGCCCAGCACGGTCTCGGTGTCCCAGACCTTCCCGCAGTCGATGCAGATGCTATTCCGGACGTTTCCGTGCAGCTCTGCGACCTGGTCGTCATCCAGACCGGACATGTGATGGAGACTGTCCACGTTCTGTGTGACGACACCGGCCAGCCGGTCGTTGTCAGCCAATCGCTTGATGGCAACGTGGCCCGAATTGGGCTGCACCGTCGAGCGGGCTCCCCAAAGCTCCCCGTCGAGGTGCATCTTCCAGCCTCGCCGTCGCAGGTCGGAGTTGGCACGGTAACGGTCGATGTGGAAGTCGTCGGGATCGACCTTGGTCCAGAGGCCATCTGGTCCCCGGAAATCGGGGATCCCCGATTCGGTCGAGATCCCGGCGCCAGTGAACACCAGGATCCTCTGCGCCGGTCTCAGGACGGCGACAGCCGACGCGAGCTCGGGGTGTGTGTCGGCCATAGCTGTGATTATCCGGCCGGCCCCTCCCTAGCTCAACCGCTCGGTATCGGCGGCGGATCATGACGAGGCTTACCATGCGCCGGTGAACCGGTCAGATGTGCAGGCCTGGCTCGATCGCTACATCGATGCGTGGCGGGAGAACGACCCTGAGCTGGTCGAGGCGCTGTTCACCCAGGACGCCGTGTATCGCTTCCGCCCCTATGGCGGGGATGGCCGGATCGCCGAGGGAGTCGCCGAGATCGTGAGGAGCTGGATCGATTTCGAAGACGACCCGGTCTCGTGGGAGGCGTCGTATGAGGCGTACGCCGTAGACGGCGACCGGGCCGTGGCCGTGGGAACGAGCCGCTACTTCAACGCCGCCAACGGCGGCGACGAGGTGTATCACAACTGCTTCCTCCTCCGCTTCGACGATGGTCGTTGCGCCGAGTTCACCGAGTACTGGATGCTCGAGCCGGTCGAGGGCTGATCCCCGATGCCCGATCCGCAATCAGAGATGATGCGACGGGGGTGGGATCCAGAGGAGGGGCTGGAGTCGCTCAAGACCCCGCTGTTTCACACGTCCACCTTCGTGTTCGAGTCAGCTGAGGCGGCTGAGCGCCTCTTCGCGATCGTGTACGGCGGGGAGAAACCCGAGCCAGGCGAGGACGTGGGCTTCATATACACCAGGATGGATCATCCCAATCTGGTCATCACCGAGGGCAAACTCGCGGTGTGGGATGGCGCCGACACCGCGTTGCTCTTCGCCAGCGGCACCGCCGCCATATTCACGACCTTCCTGACCCATGTCCGTCCCGGCAGTTTGATCCTGCACAGCACCCCGTTGTATGGCGGGACGAACACGATGCTGTACAAGGTCCTGGCGCCCCTTGGATACGAGTTCGGCTCGTTCGGCCCGACCGCCTCGGCGGATGAGATCGAAGCTGCGGTCGGGGACCGCCGTCTGGCGGCCGTCTACGTGGAAACCCCCGCCAATCCGAGCAACGACGTGTTCGACATCGATCTCTCCTCGCACGTAGCCGCCCGAGCATCGACACCCGAGAGCCGGGTACTCACGATCGTCGACAACACCTTCCTCGGGCCCTATGCCCAGCGCCCCTTGGAGCACGGCGCCGATCTGGTGGTGTATTCGGCCACCAAGTACTTCGGCGGGCACGACGACCTGGTGGCCGGCGTCGTGACCGGATCCGCCGAGCTGATCGAGCCGATCAAGACGATGCGCTACCGGATCGGCACGACCGGGGACCCCCATACCGCCTGGCTGCTGGGGAGGAGCCTCGAGACGTATGCGATCAGGGCCGAGAGGCAGACGGCGAATGCGGGTCGCGTCGCCGAGTTCCTCGCCGGGCACCCCAAAGTGGCAGGGATCCGCTATCTGGGGAGCATCGAGGATGACGATCCCCGGGGCGATCTGGCCAAGCGGCAGTGGTCGTCGGGGGGCGCGATGATCTCGTTTGATCTGGTGGGAGGGAAAGAGCAGGCATTTCGATTCCTCAACGCGATGACGCTCATCGCCAACACCACATCTCTCGGTGGGACCCAATCAATCGCATGCCACCCCTGGACCACAACCCACTCCAATGTGGATCCGGAGACGAAGCGCCGGATCGGTGTGACCGAAGCGATGATCCGGCTCTCGATCGGCGTGGAAGCGCCCGAGGACATCATCGCCGACCTCGATCAGGCGCTGGCTCAGATCTGAGGATGGGTCGGAAAGCCCATTCATGTCCCGCCCCGCAGCGGGAATACTTTGCCCGGACGCGCTTGGGAGACGTGAGTAGGGAGAGGCATGAGTTACGGGCCACTCGTTCTTCGGGGGTCAACTCGCATCGTCTCCCAACCGCGCCATTCCCCACGCACCGACACGTTCAAAGGCTTCTCCTGCCGCTACTAGCAGCAGGAGTCGCAGGTGCTCCTACCCAATGGAGCCCGTGAGGGCGGTCTTTCGGGGCCGCCCTCACACCTTTTCCTGACAGGTCCCGCGTACCCGGCCCATCAGGGTCTCCCCTAGATTCAGGTCCATGACAGAGGACGCATACCGGGACACCATCAAAGAGCTGAGCGATCGCATCGTCGAGGCACAAAAGCCGATCAAGGTGCTCAATGCGATCAACTGGGACGACTCGGTCAAAGAGAAGTTCTTCGCCTCCGACTACAAGGAGCTCCCGGCGATCGACCACGCCTATTACGAGGCCCGCGACACCAAGCTCGATCCCGAAGCCACCCGCAACGAGCTGCGCGGGATCGAGGCCGACCTCCAGACCAAGCTCGGCCCGGTCTCGCCGGCAGGCAACCTGATGAAGTTCATGTGTGAGCAGTTCCGGCTGACGGTCGACCTGCTCGATGCCAGTGGAACTCCTGGTTTCTCGCAGATCGCCAGTCTTCTCTATGGGACACCTCAGGACGTTTTCCACGTGGGCGGGCCGACCATCGCCGACCTGGCTGCGCAGATGAGAAAGGTGCTTCAGGGACTGGATGTGGAATCGGAGACGGAGAAAGACCTGCGGACCATCAAGGGCACCGAGGCGGTGGGGATCCTGCAGAGTCGCGTCGACCTTTCGATGGGAAAGGGAATGGTCGAAGTCAGGCCGGATGACGGGATAGCCGCAGACGCTGCCGCCGGCAGCGACTACATCAAGGTCAGGGAGGACCGCATGTTCTCCCAACGTGATCTCGACCTGCTCGAGACCCATGAGGCCTGGGTCCACATCGGGACCACCCAGAATGGTCTGGCACAGCCCGTTTGCACCTTCCTTGGCAAGGCCGCCCCCCGCACCACGGTGACCCAGGAGGGTCTCGCGGTCCTCACCGAAATGCTCAACCTGCGGAGTCATCCCCGTCGCTTGGCCAAGCTGATGCATCGCATCGAAGGAATACGGGCGGCCAGCGAGGGAGCGAACTTCGTCGAGGTGTTCGAGATGTTCCGCACCGATGGCCTCACCGAGGACGAGGCCTGGGCGGCGGCGGTTCGCATCTTTCGGGGCAGCCTCCCCGACGAGGGGCCTTTCACCAAGGACCTGGGCTATGGCAAGGGCCTCGTCCTCACCCTCCTCTATGTGCGCCTGGCGATCAACCTGGGTCGATCACATCGGATCCCGCTGCTCTTCTGCGGAAAGGTGGATCTGCTCGACATGGTGACCCTGCATCAGTTGGAGGAGGAGGGTCTGGTGGAGAAGCCGAAGTTCATCCCGCCCCCATTCGACGACATTCCGGCGCTCGCATCCACACTCAGCCTGGGCGGGTTCACCGCCATGCTCGACTGGGAGCGGCTGGAGGCCGACTATTCGGTTCTGATCTGACGGGGGCGAGATGGGATCGAGCGACCCGAGGAAGCGACCATGGTGACGACACAGGCGATGCGAGACGCATGGCGTGAATACCTGTGCATCGCCGATCATCCTGATCGCCGATCGATCACGATCCTGGGACGCAACGCCGGGTTTTGCCCTCCCGAGATGGTGGAGCCGTTCCAGGCGTTGTCCCGGGCCCTGGTGAGCACCGGGTACAAAGACGCATTCGACGTGTGGGTTCCGAGAAAGTGCCAGATTGGAATCAAGGGAAAGCGTTGCAAGCCGGACGGGACCGATTGCTCGCTCCACAATTACGGAGTGGCGGTGGACATCGACCCCCCGACACCTGCGAACAAGGTGGTCCGAAACGGGACTGCCAACCCCGTCTATTGGCAAGAGGGCCACTGGGAGTTCGGAGACATCAAACTGACCCAGATTCAGGTCCAGGCGGTCCTCGCGATCCAAACAGTCGGCGGTCAGCAGCTGTTCAAATGGCTTGGTGACTCCCGGATCAATGACACGATGCACTTCGAGGTCCAGGTGCCGCCCAAATCGACCGCCGTCGACTGGGGCACCGTTGCGGGGGGACGTCCGGGGAGCTTGGTGCCGGTCATGAGGGAAATGGTTTCGGGCACGGTTGGAGAGGAGGAGGACGACATGTGGCAATACCTGACCGTTGGTGAGGACTTCGTTCAACACGCTTGGGATCAAGGATGGCTTAAACCAAAGACCCAGGTGACTCTCGACTTCTTCATCGCGGCCGTCAGAAGCGGAGACATCAATGAGCCAACCTGGCCCGACTTTCGCAACTTTCGGGTGGCCGTGACCAACGGTATCGCGATGAGCGCCGGCAAGGTCCAATAGCTGGAGGCTGACGAGCACCCCTTGTGGTTCTCGTGGGACTCGGAAACGACACCCAGCGGGTCAAGAAAGTACTTGCCCTTCACTCGGATAGGTTTGCCCAAGGACTCGAGCAGATGAGAACGACCGAACTTCAGTTATCCGACCCCCCGGTCCACGACAGCGGCTCCGGGGTGACGCTCACGATCGGCGCCGCCCGTTTGGGCGACCTCTCATCCGACGTTGACATAGACCGGGCATCGACCTTGGAGGATCAGAGCAGCCAGTCGCTGCTGATCCTGACCATCATCGTCGAGAACCAACGCGACGCCGCGGTGGGGTTGTACCCGGACCAGGGCACCGCCGTGGTCGGCACGACACAGGTGGACGCCAGCGTGTTCCTCTCCGGATCTTTCACCGGGGAGGACGCGGCGATCCCGGGTGGTGCAGCCCCGACCGAAGAGGTGACCTTCGAGTTGCCGCAGCCCGCCGACGAAGTCGTCGCGCTGGGTGAGGCCCGTTATACGGTCGCCGGCCCGTTCGACTTCGACACTTCCGAACCGCTGGGCTCAGATGTAGACCTGACGATCTCCTGGGCGCGGTAGGCATCACGTAGGTGGGCTGAAGGACGGCACAAAGTCCGCAGCCGTTGACATCCGCGGCGGAATCCAATCCAACCAGTCGAGGGCTCGCGAAAAAGCGGATTCCGCATGGTCAGCACGTCGCTGGCTCCATCGACCTGACGTCGTTTTGCCGCAGCTAAGCACGCGGGGCGCACTCAAGCTAGCTTTAGATGCGGTCGCCTAATGGGGGCCGTCGAGGTTTGGACGAGGAGAAGGTCTTATGGCGAGTCTGGATGTTTCCGGCGCATTCATGCTGACGATCGGCCACGGCGAGGGTCCAGAAGTCAATGTGGCTCTCTCAATCCGAAATGAAGACGGCACGCCAACAGTGCTCGCACTTCCAGACCCCAAGGATTTAGAGGCCTCGTGGCCGATCCAGATATTCACCGGCCTAACGGCGATGTTCGGCACTTCCGCGTTCCCGTGTGTCGTCACGGACGTTCAGGACGTCTTCGCCCCTCCACCAGGCTTTGCTGGGCTCGTCGTCGATCTCGAGCATTCCCGAGAGTTGGGTAGGTTGGCGGGCCTGGGCCTTGGTGCCCTGGGAGTTACCGTTGAAGACGGACCGAACCGTGGTCAAACAGTCATCACCGGCACTGGAGCAGCTACTCCACAGACCTGGTGGTCGGAACAGCAACCCGACGCTCCCAAAGGGTAGGGCAGGCGAGCACGGGTCTCTTGGCTTGTGAAGATGTCTAGCGCGACTGGGCTTGATTACGTGGGTCCCGTGGGACTCGAACCCACAACCAACGGGTTAAAAGCCCGCTGCTCTACCAATTGAGCTAGAGACCCGGTCGATCAAGAGTACCGGTGGTCATCGAGCATTCCCGCCCGGGTGACCCGTTCACCGCACCTTCAGATCCCATTGGTACGTTCGACAGGTGGAGGCTCGAATACTCGCCGCCCATGGCGAGGTCTTCGTCGTGACCGACTCAGCCGGGATCACGTTCCAAATCGCCGGCCGGACCGTCCACCGCGACTGGGACCAGATCACCGGCGCCGGTCTGGCGACACATCCGGGAGGCAATGTCACTCTTCCCGTGGATTCGATCGAGCTTCCCGGTGGGCGTCGGGTGCCGTTCGAGATCGTCCCTTTCGGCGGAAGACTCCTTGGTTTGAGCAATGAGCTCGCAGCATCGCATCGAGCCCTGTTACTTGGCGACGGTGGCACCGGATTTCAGGTCTCCCTTCCCGTCGACGATCCCGGCACCGAGGCCCTCCTAGCCGAGCTTCGGGAGCGTCTCGGCAGCCGATGGCGCGACGAGGTCCAGGAGATGAAGATCCTGCGCAGGGATTTGGGGATGCGCACGACCTGGCCGGGTCGGCTGCTTGGTCTGATGTTCGTGATCCTGGTGGGAGTCGGTGGATTGCTCGCCATTGCGGCGTGGGCGGGCGTCAAGGCGGCATGGGAGGAGGGCGACTTCTCGCTACTCCAACCGGTCACCCTGATCGCCCTGGCTCTTTGGGTGGTGACCGTCTGGTATCTGCTTCGACGTTTGGGGCATCTGCGCAGGTGAACGGCGCTCGGTTGGGCGATGTGGTGCTGCCAGCTAGGGTGGCCGGCCAGTCGAACTACGGTGGTCGAGATGGATTTGTGGACGTTCACGGCGATCGCGATCGCAGTGGTGGCAGCGTTTCGCTCGACGTGGTCGCCGTGCGGAGTATCGATGTTGTCCTCGATAACTCCGCTCTCTGAAACCGGGCGTGGCCATCGCTACTGGGCCACGGTCTCATGGTTTCTGTTCGGTTCGATCCTCGGCGGGTTGACACTGGGTGCCATTGCGGCGTTGGGTGCCTCGATGGTGGCAGGGCTCGGCATGTCGGCCGACGCCTCGGCGCTGTTCGTGCTGATCGCTGGCCTGGTGACGCTCGCCTCCGACCTCGGAACCGGCGGATTCCGACTCCCCGCCAATCCGCGGCAGGTGGAGCGAACATGGCTCGACCGATACCGCCCCTGGCTCTACGGGATGGGTTTTGGCTGGCAGCTCGGGGTGGGGGTGGCTACCTATGTGATGAGCGCCAGTGTCTATCTCATGGTGATCGTCGCGGCCTCGACCGGTGAGCCGTTGCTGGCGTTGGCCATCGTCACCGGCTTCGGATTCCTTCGGGGACTCGCGGTTCTGCCGGCTGCGACCGTCCGCACCCCGGCCGATCTAGGGCGTCTGCATCGGCGCATCGAACGTCTCCGCCCGGCCAGCCGAATTGTGGCAGTGGTCGGTCAGATCGGTGTCCTGGTCGCGGCGGTTTCCGCCATTTGGGGCCTCGGTCCAGGACTGGCGGCCGGCGTGATCCTCGCCATCGTGGCTTGGACCCAGCGCAGTGGCCTCAAGGACCCAGCGCCCCGTTTGAGGATTCCCGACACCCCGGCGGAACTGACCCAACACGACTACAGCGAATAGGTCCGGAACCTCTCCAATCCCAGGCCGGGCCGATCAGGCATCCACATGGCGCGGGCGGCTGACCCCGATACCGCCCAGGGTGTCACCGCCAAATCGCTCGATCTCGTTGGCCAGGTCGAGCCGCTGGGCGGTCATCACCACGTCGTCGGTGATCAGGTCGGCGGGCACCAGCCAGGAGACTTCGAACTCGAGACCGTCCGGATCCTTGCCGTAGAGAGCCTTGGTGGTGCCGTGATCCGTGGCCCCAACCAGGGCGCCGGCCTTTGAGAGCTTGGCGCCGATCTCGGCCAGATCCTGCAGTGTGTCCACCTCCCACGCCAGGTGGTAGAGCCCCACCGACTGACGGCCCGCCGCGGAGGCGGCCGCGCTCTCGCCGATCGAGAACAAGCCGAGGTCGTGGTCGTTGGTGGAGCCTTCGGCCTGCATGAACACGGCTCCCGGCAACGGAAGCGGCAATCTCCGGAATCCGAGCATTTCCTCGTAGAACTCTGCGGAACGTTCGGCGTCCCTCACATAGAGGACCGCATGGTTGAGACGATGCACTGCCATTTGTGACTCCCGATTCGGTTTCGAGAGTAGTCAAGATGGTTGAAGGTTCAAATATTCCTGGCTATCTTCCCGATATGAGCACGCTGAGCCGGACGGAGCTGAGAGCCTGGTCACGCATGGTCGGTGGGGTCAGATCGCTGCTCAACGCCCTGGATCGCCAGCTGAGGGACGACTCTGGGATGAGCCACGACGACTACGGGATTCTGAGCCGGCTGCATCGGGAGCCCGGCCGCGGCCTCCGCATGAGCCAGCTCGCCGCTGACGTCGGATTCTCGCCCAGCCGGCTCTCGCACGCCGTGGGGCGCATGGAGGAGACGGGCTGGATCGTCAGGAGCCCGAGCGTCGACGATCGCCGCGGAACCGATGCCAAGCTCACCGACCTCGGGGCGAAGGTGGTCGAAGAGGCGTCTCTGGCGCACCTGGCCCTGGTCAAGCGATTGATCTTCGATGCCGTGGGGCTCGACCGGGCGTCAGCTGCTGCGGAGGTCATCGGTGAGATCGGACGGGTCGCCGATACTCGGGACTAGCCGGTCCTCGTGAAGACGTGGACCCCGTCCTCCCAGACCACCATGTACCACGGAGTGGAAGTGCCCGGCGTGACTCCCAGGTGTGCGGGGCTGCCCGGGTCGGCCGGGCTGAACGGGTCGACGATGGGCTCTGCCTGACTGACCTGACCATCCGGGCCGATCGATACGAACCCTCCGATGCCGAGCGTCTCATCTGACTCCGGTACCCCGAAGAACATGATGAAGACGGTGCCGTCGGCGCCAGTCTCCACCTCGATCCCTCCTCGGGCGATGACTTCGGGGTCCTCGGAGTAACGCAGCTCCAAGGTCCTGGTCAATGCGGCATCGGGCAGCTCGACCAGGATGTTCCCATCTCCCATCGTCACCATGAAACGGCTCCCGTTCCGGGCAAGGAGCCACTCGGCCGGCTCGAGGACTGGTGTCGCCGGGTCCAGGGAATGCGGGATGCCGTCGGCGGCCAGACCGTACAGGAGCTCGCCGTCGGTGGTCACCAAAGGGACCTCCCCGTCGAAAGTGGCGCCCGTTGCCTGGCCTCCACTCACCCGGAGCAGCGCCATGGTGTTCTCATTGCGGAACCCGCCGGCGGCGATCGACCCGTCGTCGAGACCCTGGGGCATTTGATACTGGAAATAGAGCCCGTCGACCAGCAGATCCTCGGGCATGA
The DNA here is from genome assembly GCA_963837055.1 of uncultured Acidobacteriota bacterium. Taxonomy (GTDB): domain Bacteria; phylum Actinomycetota; class Acidimicrobiia; order Spongiisociales; family ZC4RG35; genus JARDZU01. Next base: position 169,268 of record CAWILU010000007.1, read on the forward strand.
CGACTTGGTCGAGATAGGTGCCGTCCGATGCGAAATGAGCGATGCGGAGGCTGGCCGCGTCGAAGAACCACCATGACTCGTCCGGGGTCTGCGTCCCATAGTCAGGGCCGAGCATGAGCCCATCCCCGCCCGGCGACGTGCCCAGGAATTCCTCTCCTTCCCCATAGGGGAAGATCTGTTCGGTCCATCCCGCGCCCATCTCCGAGAACGGGGCGAGCAGGACCGTGACCGTGGCCTCTGCAGGCGGGGTTGTCGTCGTCTGGGAGGTCGTGGAAGTGCCGGCGGTACCCGTCGTCGTGGGGTTGGTCGCGGTGGTGGTCACCGCGACCGTGGTGGTCGTGAGCTGGGTGCTGGTGCTCGGCGAAGAGTCATCCTGATTGCAGACGGCGACGATGGCGACGGCGGCGACCAGGAGCACGATCAGAGCGATCAACCGGCCGCGAGACATGACAACAGGTTATGACCGGGGTATCTCCCCCACAGCGGACCCACTGGAGCGCGGCCCGGAGTCGTCGGGCTCCAATAGCCTGCCAACGGTGAGCAGCATCCGCTTCGGAATCTCCAGACTGCCGCCCGAGGATGTCGCCGACGAGCAGTTTCTCGATGAGCTGGTAGAGAAAGGCCACCGCGCCCTGGAGCTGCCCTTCGTGGACGGCTTTCCTTGGAAAGAGAAGCGATGCGAGGCCTTCGGAGAGCTTGCCGCCGAGAGGGACATCCGGCTCTCGGTTCACGCCCCCTACTTCGCCGGTCTGACCCTCCCCGATGAAGACCGTGGCCGGCAGTCATTGGCCGCCCTCGAGCACACCATGAAGCTGGGCAAGGCGTTGGCGGCGCCCGTGATCGTGGCGCATTTTGGCTCCAATTACTCCGAGGATCCGGGGGTGCTGATGGACAGGATCCGGTCACGACTCGACGCGGTGGTGTCCAAAGTGGAATCACTCGGCGTGGGCATGGGCCTGGAGACGGCAGGCAACAACCGGTCTTTCGGCAGTCTCGGTGACATCGCTCAACTCGCTTCGGAGTACTCCTTCGTCCGGCCCGTAGTCGACTGGGCTCACGTCCATGCCATGACCGGGGGCGGTCTCACGTCGAAAGAGGCGTTCGTTTCGGTGTTCTCCTTCATCGAGAGCCAGTTTCCCGGTTGGATGATCGCCCCTCTACAGACCCAGTTCTCCGACAACGAGTTCGGGGCCGGTGGCGAGATCCGGCACATCGCCTACGGGGAGGGAAGCCTGCGGGTCGGGCCGTTGGTCGAAGCGGCCCAGGACGCCGGGATCTCGATGGTCCTCGTCTCCGAGGCTCGGGACCTGGCCAGCCACGACCGGATCTGGGAGGAGGCCAGGTCTCATCTCGACAAGGACGCGCCCGAATCCGCAGGTCGCCCGATCAGCACTCTCGAGGTCACTTTTCCGTCCCCGATCACGGTGGTCAAGGAGGGGGATGGATTCAAACCGATCGGGCTGAATCGCCCGTTGCGTCTCACCAACCTGGACAAGCTGTATTTCCCTGGCGACGGCTACACCAAGGGTGACCTGATCCAGTATTACGCCTCCATGGCACCGGTTCTCGTGCCACATCTCGCCGGGAGGCCGATCTCGATGAGCCGGTACCCAGAAGGGATCGAGGGGCCTTCGTTCTATGAGAAGCGGGCACCCGGTCACCAGCCGGACTGGATGGAGACCACGCCCGTCCCGTCCGACTCTCAGGGCGGGATCATCGACTTCCTGGTGGCCGACAGTCGTGAGGCTTTGATGTGGTTCGCAAACATGGGGTGCATCGAGACTCATCCCTTCCATTCGCGGGGAGGGAGCCTGGACAATCCGGATTACGCCATCTTCGACTTCGACCCTGCGGAAGGCTCGACCTGGGACCAGGTGGTGGAGGGCGGGAAGCTTTTGGAGGTAGCCCTCCAACAACTCGGGCTGGCCGGCTATCCCAAGCTCTCCGGGTCACGCGGTCTTCACGTCTACGTCCCGCTCGATCCGGTCCACGACTTCTCGAGGGTGCGCCGTTTCGTGGGAGAGGTGGGCAACTACCTGGCGGCGGCCAATCCGTCGGCCCTCACCATGGAGTGGGACAAACCGAAGCGGAAGGGCAAGGTGTTCATAGACCACAACCGGAACGCCTTCGGCCAGACGGTGGCGTCGGCATACTCGGTGAGGCCCCGTCCTGGGGCCCCGGTCTCAGCCCCGCTGACCTGGGATGAGTTGGGGAAGGTGGCGAACGGCGAGGTGACCATCGTCAACTTGTGGGACCGGCTCCAACGCTACGGCGACTTATTCTCCCCGGTGGTGGAGGCCGGCCAGACGCTCGACGCCGCCGAGGAGAAACTGGGCATGGCACCAACCTGAATCAGTCATGTGGGGCATCGAGAATGGCTCGATCCGCCTTGCTAGGTTCCTGTGATGGATCTGTACGCCCGGGTCAACATCCTCGGGGGCCTGTCGGTCCGCCTTCCCCGGGGACGACTCGACGATGCCATAGCGCTCGACAACGACCCGATCGGCCGCGCCCGCCACTGGGCGGAACAGGGTGTCGACGCCATGCATATCGTCGATCTCGATGCCGCCGCCTACGGCGACTATCGCAATCGGGAGCTGATCGACCGGCTGATCGAACAAGTTTCTGTCCCGGTGCAGGTCGCCGGCGGGATCCGCTCCGAGGGAGAGGCTCAGCGGCTAATCGAACACGGTGCGTGGCGGATCGTGATGGGCACGGCCGCAATCGAGAACCAGAACATGGTCTGGGACCTCTGCCGGGAGAACCCGGACAAGATCGCGGTGTCGGTCGATGTCCGCTCGGATGAGGAGATCGTCACCAAGGGCTGGACCCAGAACAGCGGGCGCTATCTCGAGGAGGTCCTCATAGAGATGTCCTCGGCCGGCGTGGTCGCCTTCCTCGTCTCGGAGGCGGGCCGGGACGCTCTCGAAGACCCGCCCAATTATCACATCATGGCCGAGGCGCTGGCGACCGTGGAACAGCCGGTCATCGCGGCCGGGGGGGTTCGGGATCTGGAGGATCTGCGTGACCTCCTCCGTCTCGAAGCTGCCGGGCGCAGCCTCGATGGCGTCATCGTCGGCCGTGAGGTGACCGCCGGCCGCTTCACTATCGAGGAGGCGAAGCAGGTAGTTGCGGGCGGTGGCCCGGTCCGGGCGCCAGGTGGAGTTCTCGCGACCTCGGTCAGGGTCGGCGTGTCCTCATTGCAGAAATCACTCGACTTCTACGATCGGCTCGGGTTCACCCACGTGCGGACGCCAAAGCGGGGTGTGGTGGCCGAGGTGATCGAGTCGGCCAAGGGCCAGCGCATCGAGCTGGTCGAAGGAGAGGGCCGTCCGGCCGCTCTCACCTTCGCCGTCGACGATTTGGAGCGATGGGGCCAGCATTTGAACAGCCTCGATCTGGAGTTGAGCGCCGGCGACAACTTGATCGAAATCTCCGACCCGGACGGGCTCACCCTTCGCTTCGAGCAAGGTTGAGCGGTCCCGCTTCAAGTCTTGATCACCGTGCGAGATTGCTCTCGCAGGTATTGGCGGAGGTACCAGGGACCCCCGCCACCGGTACCGGAGGTACCCGAGCCCTTCCAGCCACCGAAAGGATTGATGTCCGGCCAGGCGCCAGTGGTCGCGCCCGCGGCCCGGTTGACATAGGTCACACCGGCCTGGATCTCCTTGAACCACGTGTCGATCTCGTTCTCGTCGCCGCTGAAGAGGCCGGCGGTGAGACCGAACTCGGTGTCGTTGGACAGGGCCAGCCCTTCTTCGAATGACCTCACCTTGGTGACGGCTACGAACGGGACGAACAGCTCCTCCTTCCAAACCCACGAGTCCAGCGGCGCGCTGACCACTGTCGGTTCCACGTAAGTGCCTTTGGCCATCTCACCGTCGGTGAGGACGTGGCCGCCCACATACACCTCGCCCCCGCTTTCTTCGACCTCGTCCACCGCTTTCTGGAACCTCTCCACCGCGGCACCGTCGATGACAGGGCCCATGAACGTGCCCTGCTCGAGCGGGTTGCCGACCTCGATCGCCTTCGTGGCGGCGGTGAGCTTGGCGACGAGCTCGTCATATACATCGTCTTCGACATAGACACGCGACGTGGCGCTGCACTTCTGACCGCTGAGACCGAACGCACCGCGGGCGATCCCTTGTGCGGCCACATCGAGGTCGGCGCTCGCCGTGACGACGACCGGGTTCTTGCCTCCCATCTCGCAGAACACAGGCTTGGGTCGACTCTCGTTGACCGTTCGATACAGGTACATGCCGACCGGATAGGAGCCGGTGAACGTGAGCCCATCCACTTTCGGGTGATGGGCCAGGTAGTCCCCGATCTCGTCTCCACCGGTGACGACATGCAGGGCCTCCTCGGGCAAGCCCACCTCCATCATCACCCGGTGGAACTCGAGAGCCATGAGCGCGCCCTGGTTGGACGGCTTGACGACCACGGTGTTGCCGGTGATCAGCGCACCTATCGATGGGCCGCCGGCAAGGGCCATGGGGAAGTTGAACGGCGAGATGACTGCCCAGACTCCGAACGGACGTAGCACCGACGTGTTGGCGTCCTGCGAACCGTGCGAACTGAGAGGGGTGATGAAGCCGTCGTGCTCGGTGATCTGACGTGCGTAATAGCGAAGGAACTCGACGGTCTCGGCCACGTCTCCGAGCGCCTCGAGACGGTTCTTCCCGATCTCGTATGACATCAGGGCAGCCAGCTCGAACAACCGGGAGTCCATGTTGTCGGCGGCCTCCAGCATGAGGTCCCTCCGCCGCTCCCAGCCCCAGCCCTCCCACTCCGGGGCGAAGGTCTTGGCCGCGTCCACGGCGTCGTCGACATCCTGGGTCAAGGCCTGGGCATAGCGTCCGATCACGATCCCCGCATCGATCGGGGAAACCTCCTCGAAGAACTCCCGATCCTTCCGCTCTTCTCCGGCCACTACGACCCCATGTTCCTGCCCGAGCTCGGACTCGACGCTCTCCAAGGCCTGCTCGTAAGCCTGATTCATCTCATCGTTGTCGGTGGACATCGTGGCGTAGGTGATCTTCATCGGCATGACGGTCCTCGGTGCGGGCTCATATCGCCGACGTTAACGAATAGCCATCAATCGAATCCCAGGGAACGACCCGGGCTACCGAAGCGAGCCGAGGCTGGCTAGCGTTTCTGACGCAGATGCCAGATTCACCGTGGGTCCTCTACTGGCCTCTCCTGCTGGTGGGGGCTTATCTCCTTGGGTCGATCCCGTTCGCCCAAGTGCTCGCCCGCGTCCGGGGCATCGATCTCCGCTACGTCGGCAGTGGCAACGTCGGGGCCGGCAACCTGACCCGTGTCGCCGGATGGCCCTGGGGTCTGGCCGCCGGGATTCTCGACGGGCTGAAGGGGTTGTTCGCCGTGCTCATCGCCAAGGAGATGGGCTTTGGCATTGGTGCCGCAGGCATGGTGGGCCTCATGGCGGTGATCGGTCACAACTGGTCCATCTTCATGAGGGGTCGGTCGGGGCGTGGCCTTGCCACCTCGGTGGGCGTGCTCCTCGCCCTCGACCCCGTGCTCCTGGTGTGGACCACCGGCTGGTCATTGGCAGGCCGGAAGATCGGCGGGGGTGTGGCCGGGTTCCTCGGCTGGGGGCTCCTTCCCATCGTGGCTGTTGCCATGGGACGTCCGGTCACCGAGTCGCTGCTCCTGCTTGCGCTCTCGATCGTGTTGATGGGTCGTCGGATGCAGGGCAATCCCGAAAGTCCTCGCGGGATGCGCCCGGCGATGCGGCGTGCGATCTTCGACACCGATCCGGGCGGTGAGAGCTTTCCGCAGAGCGCGGACGACCTGCTGACTCCATGAGCCCAAAGCGGGTGGCTTGGATCGCGGTCATCGCCGCGATCGTCTACGCCGGATTCGCCGGGTTCATCCTCAACAACTTCGAGCTGCCCGAGATGAATGCGTACGCGTGGGGTCTGGTCGCCCTCGCCGCCATCGCCCAAATCACGGCCAGCTGGTTCTACGGGTTGCTCTACAAGGAGTCGGTGGAAGAGGCGGGAGGAGAGCTCAAGGCGTTTTCCGCATTCAAAGCGGCCCTGGTTGGGGCGGGTGTGGCCCGGCTCATCCCGGCAGGCGGGGCGATCACACCGGTGGCGATGGGCTGGACGGTCAGGGATGAGGAGCCCGGTACCACCGGAGCGGCGGTCCGGGCAGTCCTCCTCAACTATGCCGGCCTTCTGATGATGACTGGCGTAGGCCTGCTCCTGGCCCGGCCTCAGGATTCGGCCCGGATCGCCTCCGTCAGCCTGACCGTGCTGGCCCCATTCGTCCTTCTCGCCGGTGTCCTGCTCATGTTCGGTTCGGGCAAACTGGGCTCATTGTCCCGATTCCTTCCGAAGGCCATTCGCAAGCGTCTCGACACCACGGTCATCGACCATCTCCCCGGCCCGGAGTCGCAGACCTACATCTGGTGCCGACTGATTCTCGAAGGCACCGCACTTGGCCTCGTCCTCATTGCCTTCGGCCTCGACGTGAACGTGTTTCAGGTCATGGCAGCCTTCGGTGCGGCTTCGATCGCCGGAGGCCTTCCCGGGACCCCGGGCGGCCTCGGTGTCACCGAAGCCGGGCTCGTCTTCATCCTCAGCGCCTACGGATTCCCGGCGGCAACCACGGTGGCGCCGGTCATCATCTATCGGATCGTTTCCTATTGGTTACCGGCGGCGCTCAGCTTCTTCGCCGGTGGCATGACCTTCCTCAAGTCCCCAGAGGCGAAGGCCGCTTCAGAGGTGGACTACGAGGGCCACCGTTGAAGTAGCCTCGGGCCATGCCAGAGACCGTCACTTTCAGTCTCCCCAATCAAGACGGGGAGACCGTCAGCTCAGAGGATTTCGCCGGCAAGCGCCTGGTCATGTTCTTCTACCCGGCTGCCATGACCCCTGGCTGCACCATGGAGTCGTGTGACTTCCGCGATAGCTATCAGGAGTTCGCCGAGGCCGGCTACGAGATCATCGGGGTGAGCCCCGACGCCCCGGCGAAGAACGCGAAGTTCAAAGAGAAGGAAGGGCTCAACTTCGATTTGCTCTCCGACCAGGACAAGGAGTTGGCCACCTCACTGGGCGCCTGGGGAGAGAAGAAGATGTATGGGAAGACCGTGGACGGCCTCATCCGCTCGACCTTCGTCATCGGCGCCGATGGCGCGGTAGAGAAGGCCTACCGCAACGTGAGGGCCACCGGCCACGTCGCCCGGGTCAAGGCCGACCTGCTTGGCTGAGTTTCCTCCCCTTCGGGGGAGAAACGGGGCCGGAGGGGGTCTTCGGGGTGGTGGAGCGAGGGGTCTATTTCCCCAACTCGACTCCGGCCAGGCCTTCCAGCGCCTTGACCAGGGCGTGGTTGCCTTCGGAGCCGAGACCCCGGGATTGAAGGGCGCGGTATAGCTGGAAGACGAGGGACACCCCGGGCAGCGGGATGCCCAGCTCGTCGGCCGAGTCGAGGACGATGCGGAGATCCTTCTGCTGCAGATCGATCGTGAAACCTGGTTTCCAGTCACGAGCGATCATCTGGGGCCCGCGGTTGGAGAGCATCCACGATCCGGCGGCCCCGCCCTCGACGGCGGCCAGGGTGGTCCGGAGGTCGAGCCCGGCTCCCTGCGCCAGCAGCAAAGCCTCGGACGCGGCCAGCTCGTTGAGCACCACCAGGACCTGGTTGACCGCCTTGGCCATCTGGCCAGATCCCGCCTCTTCGCCAATGTGGGTGATGGTCTTCGAGTATGCCTCCATGAACGGTCGGGCCCGGTCGACCGCTTCCCCAGGCCCACCCACCATTACGGCGAGGGTGCCGTTGACGGCGCCCTCCGACCCGCCCGATACCGGGGCGTCGATCCAGCTCACCCCCGAATCCGCGGCGCGGGCAGCGAACAGCTTGGTGCCGCCCGGCGAGATGGTGGAGTGATCGACGAGGAGCGTCCCCGGCGCCAAACCGTGGATCACCCCGGCGTCGCCAAACACCACCTCATCGACGTCGGCGGTGTCCGAGACACAGATGAAGACGATGTCGCAGGTCTTGCCCAGCTCGATGGGGTCGACGGCGACTTCACAGACGAGATCCGCGGCCTTCTCCGGGGTCCGGTTCCACACGGTGAGGTTGTTCCCGTCCATGAGCAGGTTGGCCGCCATGCCATGTCCCATGGTCCCGAGACCGATGAAACCCAGATGCGTCATGGCCGGGCACTCTAGGGGTGTGCTAGACCCAGGACCGATGCCCCATCATCGCCTCGACAGCGTGCTCTCCGGCGAGGTGTCGGCCCTGCGCCAGTCGGGGACGGCGAAGGGCTCCGAGGCGGTGATCGTCGGTGTTGAGCGTGGTCAGGGCGGGCGCGGTCCCCGCTACCTGCTCGAAGGCTCGGACCGGCGATTCCTCCGGATGAACTCCAATGGCTACCTCGGCTTGGCCCATCATCGGTCGGTGATCGAGGCCGAGGAATCGGCCACCAATGCGTTCGGCGCCGGGCCCGGGGCAGTCCGTTTCATCTCCGGCACCTATCAGGCGCATCTCGATCTAGAGACTCGTCTCGCCGCATTCCATGCCCGGCCGGGCTCGATGATCCTCTCCTCGGCCTACGCCGCGGTGGTCTCAACCCTCACGGCCTTGATCACGCCTGACACGGTGGTGCTGAGCGACGAGTTGAACCACAACTGCATCATCACCGCCCTGCGGCTCTCCCGCCCCGCTTCACGGGAGGTCTACCCGCATCTCGACTTCTCCGCTCTCGACGATCTCCTGACCAAGACCGGTGGGGGCCGCCGAGCGATCGTTGTCACCGATGGGGTGTTCTCGATGCGTGGTGACTACGCCGATCTCGCCGCCCTCATGGAGGTTTCCCGGGCCCACGACGACGATTTCGGGGAGAACGTCGTGGTCGTGGTCGACGACTCACACGGAGTTGGTGCCTTCGGGGAGACAGGGCGGGGCACCGAGGAGGTGTCCGGGTCGGGCCCGGTGGACGTGCTGATCGGGACGCTGGGGAAGGCGTTCGGCGTCAATGGGGGATATGTGACCGGAAGCCAGGCCCTGATCGACTTTCTCCGGGAAAAGGCCCCGATGTACATCTACTCGAACCCGATCACGGTGGGAGAGGCGGCGGCCGCCGCCGCGGCCATATCCGTCGTCGATTCGGAGGAAGGCCGAGGCATGTTGGAGCATCTGGCGGACATGACCGAGAGATTCGAGAGAGGTCTGGTGGATCTGGGGTTGGAGACGATCCCGGGGCCGCATCCGGTCGTCCCGTTGATGGTCCGGGACACCGAGCGAACCACGGCTTTGGTCAGCCATCTCTACGACAACGCTGTCCTGGCCACGGGTCTCAATTACCCCGTCGTGCCCAAGGGCGATGAGGAGATCAGGTTCCAGGTCAATGCCGACCACACCGAGGGCGATATCGATCATGTGTTGGAAGTGTTGGGCCGGTTCGAGGCCTGACCGCCTATGCAATCACCACCAGTACCTCCCCGGCCTCTACCTGGTCGCCCGGCGAGCAATCCACCTCGGTCACGGTGCCGGAGTGAGGGGCTCGGAGTGTGTGCTCCATTTTCATCGCCTCCAACACGAGCAGCACCTGACCCGCTTTCACTTCGTCCCCGGCGCCGATCTCGACCCTGACCACCCTTCCCGGCATTGGGGCGTGGAGAGAGCCGGCGGCCTCGGTGGACTCGGTCGAAGGAAAGCGAGGGATGACCTCCAGACGCACCGGGCCCAGCTCGGAGTCGACGTGGCGGACGTCGCTGTAGCGGGCAACTGCGAATTGACGGTCGACGCCATCGTGACTCAGCTCGACCAGATCGGCGGTGCAAGCCGAGACTTCGACCGGGCCCATGCCCTCGACCACAGGTCCTCCCGCAACCGAGTACCGGATCTCATGGATTCCGTGCTCTCCCTGGTAGCTCCGCTCCTGGAGGTGCCCGGGCCGGTTGCGCCATCCGGACGGAAGGCTGGCGAGCACTCTGGCGCGGCCTCGCTCGAAGAACTGATCGGAGAGCGCGGTGGCCACGGCGGAGAGGTGCTCGGCCTCGGCGTCGGCCAAGGGCCGGGCCAACAGGGCAAGATCATGACGGTCGAGGAAATTGGTGTCGATCTCGCCTGATCGGAACTCCTCAGTCTCCAGGAGCCGCACCAGCAGGTCGCGGTTGGTTATCGGTCCGTGGATCACGGCCCGGCGCATCGCCAGGGCCAGTCTCTCCGCCGCCTCGTCGCGAGTCGAGCCGTGGGCGATGACCTTGGCCAGCATCGGGTCGTAGAACATCGACACCATCGACCCGTCCTCGACACCGGAGTCGACCCGCACCCCGGAACCGATTGGCACTTCGAATCGATGGATCTTCCCGGTCACCGGGAGGAAATCACGGCGCGGGTCCTCGGCGTACAGACGGGCCTCGATGGCATGGCCGGACAGGGCCGGCTCGAATTCGATCGGGGCACCATCCGCGATCTCGATCTGTAGACGCACCAGATCGAGACCCGTGATCATCTCAGTGACCGGGTGCTCGACCTGGAGCCGAGTGTTCATCTCCAGGAAGAAGAAGTCGCCGTCCTGGAACAGGAACTCGACGGTTCCCGCCCCGATGTATCCGACTGCGCTCGCCGCTTCGACCGCGGTCTCGCCCATGGTTCGGCGCAGGTCGTCGTCGAGGGCGGGGGAGGGCGCTTCTTCGACGATCTTCTGATGACGGCGCTGGATGGAGCACTCCCGCTCGTAGAGAGAGATCACCCGGCCGTGAGAGTCGCCGAGGACCTGGATCTCGATGTGCCGCGGGGCCTCCAGGTACCTCTCGAGGAAGACGGTGTCGTCCCCGAACGCCGATGCCGCTTCCCGGCGCGCCCCATCGATCGCCTCGTCGAGCGCCTGGGGCTGATCGACGACCCTCATCCCCTTCCCGCCGCCGCCGGCCGAGGCCTTGACCAGGACCGGGTAACCGAGCCGGTTGGCGGCCGCATGTTGTGCCTCGCCCTCGATTCCCGTCAGATCGATGGCCCGGAGCGTCGGTACGCCGGCGGATTCCACCAGCTCCTTCGACTTGAGCTTGGAGCCCATCACCTCGATCGAGTCGGGTGTCGGTCCGATCCAGAGGAGCCCCTCGCTGGTCACCCGACGGGCGAACTCGGAGTTCTCGGACAGGAACCCGTAGCCGGGGTGCACCGCTTCCGCCCCCGACTGCTTTGCCGCTCCCAACACGGCATCGATATCGAGATAGGTTTCGGCTGGGGTCGAGCCGGGAAGGTTGACGGCATGATCCGCTTCGATCGCGTGCGGCTCGGCCACGTCGGGGTCCGAGTACACCGCAACCGTCTCGATCTCCATCTGGCGACAGGTCCGGAATACACGTCGGGCGATCTCGCCGCGATTGGCTACCAGAAGTCGTCGGATCATCGGCCCGATGAGCGTACCGGCGGAAACCATTTCGCTCCCCGCGGCGTCATAAGTACGTCGTCATGACCACGAGTTGAGGAGTCGCGTCCAAATGAATGACACACAGTTGCTGGAACGAGAGGATCGGGAGACGGTCGAGAGACTCGAGCCGACCCCGAGGAAGAGATCGGCCGTGGTGCCGATTGCCATCGTCTCTGGCGTCGTTGCTTTGTTCGTCGTGATCGGGATCTGGGTGGTCTCGAGTCTGCAGGACTTGGCCGACGCGGTGCCGACCCCCGGGGATCTGGCCGCGGTGTTCGAGCCGGAGCCGTATGAGGAGATCGGGCCCGTGGTCATCAGCTCGATCCGGGACCTGTCCAACCTGACCACCGTGGAGACGGTGCAATACACGATCGTGGACAAAGGGACGGATCAGGGTTGGCTGGAATGGGCGCGGGGTGACAGCCTCCAGTTGTTCGCGGTGGCCAAGATCGGTGCCGGCATCGACTTGAGCGGCATCACGGTCAGGAACGTGTCCCTCGACGATCAGGGAGTGGTGGAGATCACCGTCCCGGCGGCGGAGATCCAGTACGTCTCGGTCGACAACGAGGCAACCCAGATCCTCGATCGGGAGACCGGGCTGTTCACCAAGGGTGATCCTCGTCTCGAGACCGATGCCCGCCAGGTGGCCGAAGAGGTGCTGGTCCAGGCCGCCCTCGACGAAGGCGTCCTGGCCGATGCGGAGGCCAATGCACGTCAGATCCTGACCGACTTCCTACTCGGTCTGGGCTACCGCGACGTGGTGGTCGATTTCGCCGGCTGACGCAGACCGGCGCCCTCGATGATCAGTGAGGAGATCGAAGTCCGGACCGGGGGACGGGCTTCGGTCTTCGATCTCACTCCAGATGTGGCCAGGTTCGCATCAGCGGTCGGCGATGGCCTGTTGTCGGTGTTCGTCCCCCACGCGACCGCCGGCGTCGCTGTGATCGAGGTTGGCGCGGATAGCGACCACGACCTTTTGACCGCCCTCGACGAGCTCATTCCTGCCGAGCCGGGCCGCTGGCGTCACGAGCACGGCAGCCCCGGACATGGCCGCGATCACGTCTTACCTGCCTTCGTCGCGCCCAGCCTCACCATCCCGGTGATAGGTGGGCGGCCGGCATTGGGGACATGGCAGTCGGTGGTGCTTGTCGACACCAATGTCGACAATCAGATCAGGAAGGTCCGTCTCTCCTTCATCGAAGGCTGACCGGATTGACCCCTGCACTCGAGACGCGGCGGCTGAGGCTCACGCCCCTCCAAGAGTCCGACTCAGCCGAGATGGTCTCGGTCCTTGCCGACCATGGGCTGTACGAGTTCATCGGTGGCACGCCACCGACGTTGGACGAGTTGGAAACGAGATATCAAGCTCTGGTGGCCGGTTCGCCGTCGGCCGATGAGACATGGCACAACTGGATCATCCGGCTCGCGAAGAGCGGCGAGCCGGTTGGCTATGTGCAAGCAACCGTCGCCAAGGCGGGGACGCAAATCGCGTGGCTGGTTGGTGTCGAATGGCAGGGCCGGGGCATCGCCACCGAGGCTGCAGACGCGATGACCAAGTGGCTCGGCGCCAATGGGACCCAACGATTGGTGGCTCACATCCAACCCGACCATGCCGCCTCGGCGAAGGTGGCGGCAGCGCTCGGGTTGTTGCCGACCGGGGCGATCGATGCCGATGGCGAGTCGATCTGGGAGCGGCTCTCCGAGGGTTGATCACATCCGGAAGACGCCGAAGCGGTCAGTTCCCTTCACTTCGGCCGAGTGGGTTGCAGACAACGCGATGCCGAGGACATGTCTGGTGTCTCTGGGATCGATGAGCCCATCGTCACGGACTCTTGCCGTGGAGAAGTAGGCGAGCTCCTCCGCCTCGATCTGGGCCTCGATCTCCTTGCGCCGCTTCTCGTCGGCCACTTCATCGAAGGGCTCGCCCCTCGTCTCCGCCGCTTGGCGGGCGATTATCGACATCACCCCGGCCAGTTGGGTCGGCCCCATCACCGCCACCTTGTGGTTGGGGTACCCGAAGACGAACCGGGGGTCGTACGACCGCCCTGACATCCCGTAGTTCCCCGCTCCATAAGAGACCCCGGCCATGAGGGCGATGTGGGGCACCTCGGAATTCGCCACCGCGTTGACCATCTTGGCCCCGTCCTTGATGATGCCCCGCTGCTCATAGTCCTTTCCCACCATGTATCCGGTGGTGTTGTGGACGAAGAGAAGCGGGGTGTCGTATCGATTGGACAGCTGGATGAACTCTGTGGCTTTCTGCGCCTCCTCGGAGAAGATCACCCCTTGTTGGTTGGCGATGACACCAACCGGGAAGCCATGGATCGAGCCCCACCCGGTGAGGATCGATGTCCCGTACATCGCCTTGTACTCCTCGAACCGTGAACCGTCGAGGGTTCGGGCCAGGATCTCCCTCATGTCGAAGGGGACCCGGAGGTCAGTGGGGATCACCCCGAGGATCTCGTCGACATCATGGACCGGTGCGTCCGGGTCCTTGGTCGGCCCGTAGCCCCGCTTGCGCCAGTTGAGATGGCTGACGATGTCCCGTCCCATCCGGATCGCCTCGTGCTCGTCCTGTGCGAAGTAGTCGGAGAGACCCGAGACCTTGGAGTGCATCTCGGCCCCGCCCAGCTCCTCGTCAGTCGACTCCTCCCCGGTCGCCATCTTCACGAGCGGGGGGCCGCCGAGGAAGACCTTGGCCTGTTCCTTGACCATGACCGCGTAATCGCACATGGCGGGGAAATAAGCGCCACCTGCGGTCGAGCTGCCGAAGACGATGGCAACCGTGGGGATACCCATCTTGGAGAGCCGGGTCAGGTTGCGGAACCACTTGCCCCCGACGATGAACACCTCCGCCTGGTCAGGGAGGTCGGCGCCGCCAGACTCGACCAGGTTGATCAGGGGGAGCCGGTTCTCCCGGGCGATATCCATGATGCGAAGGGTCTTGGCCACGGAGTAGCGGTTCATCGACCCGGCCTGGCTGGTCGGGTCATGGGCGAGGATGGCGCACTCCACGCCCTCGACCACCCCGATCCCGGTGACCACGTTGGCACCGAGGTTCTTGTCGGTCCCCCATGCGGCCAAGGTGGAGAGCTCGAGAAACGGGGCGTCGCGATCCAGCAGGAGCTCGATCCGCTCCCGGGCGAGGAGCTTGCCCCGGTCCCGGTGGCGTTTGATGTACTTCTCCCCGCCGCCTTGCCGGGCCTGTTCCATCAGCTGCTCGAACTCGGCGAGCTTCTCCTCCATGGCGGCCCGGTTCGCCCGATACTCCTCGGAGCGGGCATCGACCTTGGTGGGCAGAACCTGCACATTCCTAATGTACGGCGTCACGCATACGTGACGGGGGTGCATCGAGAATGAAAGCGGCGGACTTCGAGGACCGGATCGGGACCGAGATCGGGGTGAGCGACTGGATGGAGATCACCCAGGACCGGGTCGATGCCTTCGCCGACGCCACCGATGACCACCAGTGGATCCATGTCGATCGTGACCGGGCGGCGGCCAGCCCCTTCGGGGGCACCATCGCCCACGGTTTTCTCACCCTTTCCCTGACCGTCGCCCTCTCCGCCCAGGTGCCACTCGAGGTCGGGGCCCCAGTGATGGGCATCAACTATGGGCTGGAGAAGGTTCGCTTCCCCGCCCCGGTCCCGGTGGGCTCCAGGATTCGCGCCCGGGTCGGGCTGGTCTCGGTCACCGATGTCGAAGGCGGCATCCAGCTCAACCGTCTGGTCACCATCGAAGTCGAGGGGACCGAGAAGCCGGCAATGGTCGCCGAGACGGTCAGCCGTCTCTACTACTGATTGTGACGGGCGCGGTTTAGGAGAGGCTGCGCCCGCCCCCGACCACGATCACCTCACCGGTGATGTAGCTGGAGAGGGGGGTGAGGAGCCACCAGACGGTGTTGGCGATTTCCTCGGGGGTGCCCATCCGGTCGAGGGGGATGGCATCGATCATCTTCTCCCGGATCTCCTCGGGGATCCCCAGGCTCATCTCGGAGGAGATCAGACCGGGGGCCACCGCATTGACCCGTATGTTCGGTGCCAGCGACAGGGCCATCGCCCGGGTCATCCCAACGACTCCTCCCTTCGACATCGAGTAGTTGAACTGGCCGAAGTTGCCCAGATAGGCCCGGGAGGCGATGTTGACGATCGACCCGCCGTCGGACATCAAGGGCGCCAGCGCGCTCGTCAGGCGGTAGGCCGCGCCCAGATTGACCTCCAGGACGGCGCCGAACTCATCGTCGGTCATGTTGATCAGCCGGGCATCACGGGTGATCCCGGCATTGTTGACCAGGCCGATGAGGGGAGACCCCGAAGACTCGATCTCGTCTCTCACCAACCCGGGCCCGTCGTCCGAGGTCAGGTCGATTTGCACCGGTGTGATCGACTCGGACAGAGCCAGCTCTGGGGCGATGTCGACGCCGATCACGGTCAATGGCCCGGTCGAGGCCATTTTCTCGGCAATGGCCCTTCCAATCCCGCGGGCCGCCCCGGTGACGACGACGGTCCCGTTCAAGGCAGAGCCTTGCCGATGTGGCCTTCGCCGACCCGGACCAGCTCACCGGTGACCTCGCCAGCCTCGATAAGCTGCTGCGCCCAGCGCTCCACAGCCGAACGATCCGCGTCCTCGTCGAAGGCGACCACATTGGCCGTCCAACCCCTGCGAACTCCCTCGAGCGCTGCGGTGCGAGCGGCTGAGAGAAGGCCGGTGGCGACCATGGCGTTGCCGGCGCCTCTCCTTCCCAGGAGGTCGTCCTGATGCACCACGTAGACGAAGGATTCCTCGCTCTGCGCAGCGGCCCGGCTCACCTCGAATGCCCGGGTGAGCTCGGCGATGATCCCGCCCCAGTCATCACCAACGTCAGCCGCCCAGTGGATCACGCCGCTCATGAGACGACTGCGGTCCCCGCGGCCACCATCTGGTCGATGGTGTCAGGGTCCACCCCCATCTCACGAAGGATCGATCTGGTGTGCTGGCCGAGCGTGGCTGGGGTCGCTGCGGCCCGCGCCGGCGAGCCATCGATGTGAATGGGCGATCCCGTGCTCTTGACGGTTCCCGCCACCGGGTGCTCGTACTCGACGATCATCTCGTTGTGCCTCGCCTGGGGATCGCTGAGCGCCTCGGGGATGGTGAGGACGTGCCCGGCAGGCAGACCGGCTTCACCGAGCAGGGTGACCCAGTGATCCGCCTTCTCCGTTTTGAAGAGGCTGTTGAGCTTTCGGGCCAGTTTCTCCCGTTGTGCCAGCCGGGTCTCGTTGCTCGGATAGGCGTCGATCAGCTCTGGCATGCCCAGGCTCTCGCTCATGATCGCAAAGTGTCGATCCGAGACGATGGCCAGGGTGAAAGGGCCATCGACGGCCTGGAAGACCTGGTTCGGCGCCAGATAGGGGCTGGCGGTCCCGGTTCGCTCCGGCTGGGAGTCGTTGGCGAGAGCAAGCGCGTTCCAGGCCGATTGGACGGCCATGACACCGTCACGCAATGAGACATCGATGACCCGCCCCCGACGCGGGGTCTCCGAAAGGGCAGCGCAGATAGCCAGCGCGGCATTGGTTCCGGCCACATAATCGCCGATCGTGGTGGCGGTCTTGTGGGGCCCGTCCTTGGGATCGCCGGTAATAGAGATCATCCCGGCCTCGCCCTGGAAGACGATGTCGACCCCGGCGCGATCCGAATACGGCCCTTCGGCGCCGAAGGCCGAGATCGAGGCATGGACGATGACTGGGTTGAGCTCGAGTGCTCGCTCCGCCCCAAGACCGAGTCGTTCGATCGCCCCGTGCCTGAGATTGTGGACGAGCACATCAGCCTTGCGGATCAGCTTGTCGAACACCCGCTTCGACAGCCAATCCTTGGTGTCGACGGCGAGCGATTCCTTGCCCCGATTCACGGCCATGAAGAAGGTGGATTCGCCGCTGAGAAACGGGCCGAAACCCCGGCCCAGGTCACCTTCGGGTGGCTCGACCTTGATCACCCTTGCCCCGAGATCGGCGAGGAGCATCGCGGCGTAGGGCGCCGCGACCAGATTGCCGAACTCAACGACGAGGGTGCCGCGAAGCGGACCCCCCTCAGACACGCTCGATGACCGTGCTGATCCCCTGGCCGACCCCGATGCACATGGTGGCCAGCCCAAATCGTCCGCTGCGTCGCCTCAGCTCGTGGGTCAGGGTCGTCAACAGTCGTGCTCCCGATGCCCCGAGCGGATGCCCGATCGCGATGGCGCCACCGTTGACGTTCACCCGCTCCGGGTCGATCTCGAGCAGCCTCATGCTCGCCACGGCCTGGGACGCGAATGCCTCGTTGATCTCAACCACGTCGAGGTCGTCGGGACCGATCCCGCCCCGAGCCATCGCCTTCTCCGAAGCCGGCACCGGCCCTATGCCCATCACATCGGGATGAACTCCGGCGGCCGCCGAGGAGACGATCCGGGCCATTGGAGTCAGCCCGTGTGTCTCCAGGCCATTCTCGGTGGCCAGCAGCAGGGCCGAGGCGCCGTCGTTCATCGGGGACGAATTACCCGCGGTGACGGTCCCGTCTTCCTTGAACACCGGGGAGAGCTTGGCCAGAGCCTCCATCGAAGTGTCGGCTCGGGGCCCCTCATCGACCGAGATGGTCACGGTCTCGCGCCTTCGCGCATCGGCCGGCGCATCGATCGGCTCGATTTCGTCTTCGAAGAGCCCGGCGTCGATGGCGGCGAGCGCCAGTTGGTGGCTGCGCAAGGCAAAAGCGTCCTGGTCTTCCCGGCTGATGTCGTACTTGGCGGCGACCACCTCTGCCGTCATCCCGAGGGTGATCGGCGGGTAGAGCTCTTTCATCCGGGGGTTGACGAGACGCCAACCGAGGACGGTGTCGACGATCTCGGGGGTGCCGATTGCGAAGGGCCGCTCCGGCTTCATCATCACGTAGGGCGAGCGGGTCATCGACTCCGACCCCCCGACCACCACGACGTCGCCCCAGCCGGCGGCCAGCGCATGGGCGCCGGAGATGACTGCCTGCATCCCGGACCCGCAGAGCCGATTGACCGTTGCCCCGGGGATCTCGATGGGGAGCCCGGCCAGCAGTCCGGCCATGCGCGCCACGTTGCGGTTGTCTTCCCCTGCCTGGTTGGCGGCACCCCAGTAGACGTCTTCGATGGCCATCGGGTCCAGATCGGGCTGACGTCTCAATAATCCGGCCACCGCGTGAGCCGCCAGGTCGTCGGGCCGGACATGAGCGAGTTGCCCGCCCAGCTTGCCCATCGGCGTCCTGCAGGCGTCGACGATGTAGATGTCACCGCCCATACTCGGTCCGTTCACCTTCTCGCCAATTGGTCCGGGTCTGATAGGGGGAAACCCCTATTTCTCGGGGAATCATCCGCCGATAGGTTCAGTTCTAAGAGGACGATAGAGATGAACGAGCCACGCAGACACCCGACCAATATGTTTGCCTACGCACCAGCCGGGCTGCTCGTCCTCTACGTCCTGATTCGCCTCATGGTCTGAGGGCTACGGTTGGTCCCATGGACCGACCTGACCTCCTCCCCTTCACCGAATCCGACGAGGCGAACCGACTCCTCGCCACTGACGGCTTCGCACTCCTCACCGGGATGCTCCTCGACCAGCAGTTCCCCATGGAGAGGGCCTTCTACGGCCCGCAACTCCTCAAGGATCGCTTGGGAGGCACGCTCGACGCCCGAGCTCGTCGTGGGGACGAGCCTGGATGAGCTGGAGACCTTGTTCAGGGGACCACCGGCGGTGCATCGGTATCCGGCCTCCATGGCCAAACGCACCCAGGAGCTCGCCCGAGCGATCATCGACGATTACGACGGGCAAGCGGAGAATCTCTGGGCCACCGCCACCGACGGCTCCGAGCTACTCGCTCGACTCCGCGCTCTGCCCGGGTTCGGGGCGGAGAAGTCGCGGATCTTCGTTGGTCTCCTTGGCAAGCGACTCGGTGTCCGGCCGGAGGGCTGGGAGGAGAAGGCTGCGGATTGGCCGTCCATCGCCGATGTCGCCAACTACGAAGATGTGCTCACCCTCCGGGAGAAGAAGCGGGCGATGAAAGCGGCAAAGAAGGCCTGAACGGCTCAACCGCCCGCCGTTCGCTGCCGATAGTTGGTCTGCAAAGGGAACGGAAGGGTATCGATGCATCTCTCGGGCCAGCTCTCTGATTGGAGCATGAACGATCTGCTCCAGATCATGCAGGTCACCAAGAAGACCGGGTCACTCGACATCGAGGGACAGCGCCGTGGGCGTGTCCACTTCCGCGAGGGCCGGGTCACCGGGGCCGAGCTGAACGGTGTCGACGGGGCATACACCGGCTCCGACCGGGATGGCGTCGCCGACATTCTCTATGTGCTCTCCTCAGTGGCCGAAGGCTCGTTCTCCGTGGGTGCGGCCGACGGCCCCGACGCCAAGGGCTGGACTGTCGAAGATGTCCTGCTCGATGTCGAGGCACTCCAGTCTCTGGAAAGCGAAGTGGCTGAGACCGGCCTGTTCGAGGCACCCGGGGTCAAGCTCATCCAGGAAGTCGGAGATTCGGTCAGCATCGAACCAGGCGACTGGCAGACGTTCTTCAATCTCGTTCCCACATTCAGCTTTGGATCTCTCGAGTCCAAGTACGGCAGGGGCACCGCGGTGCGCATGTTCCACACGCTCAACCGGATGGGACTGGCTCAGACCGTGTCTACTCCGGAGGAAGAGGCGGCCTGGCTGGACCGGCTCGCTGAGGGAGTTGCCTCCAACTCGACCTGGACCGACGCAACCGACCCGGCAGAGGCCATCAGTGACGATGCTGAGCCGGCGCTATCCGACGATGTTCTCGAGCCCGACGCCGAAGAAGCGCCGGTCGTGACCGAGCCCGAACCGGTGACCGTGGCCTCCGCCAAGCCCAGCCGGGCCCATGTCGAGCTCAAGGGCGTTTCTGCCCCGGCGTCGACGACACTGACCGACGGTGTCTACGACGAGATCCGCCGTCTTCGGAGCAGGGTCGGCGACAAGTAACGTCGGCGGGCCTTGCCCGTCAGCAATCCTCTCTCTATCGATTCTCCTCTGACCGTCGGCATCGCGGGCGGTTCCGGCTCCGGCAAGACCACCATCGCTGAATCACTGACCAAGGAATTCGGCGGGGCAGTGGCTCTCGTCCAGCACGACGCCTACTACCGCCACAGTCCGGAGCTCTCCTTCGAGGAGAGGTCCAAGGTCAACTACGACCATCCTGCTTCGCTGGACACCGAGTTGCTGATCAAACACCTGGCGGCCCTGCGCTCGGGTGAATCGATCGAGAAGCCCTCATACGACTTCTCCACTCATCTGCGGTCGGAGAAGGTTTCTGAAGTCGAGCCGGCGCCGGTGATAGTCGTCGAGGGGATCCTCGTCCTTGCGCAGCCCGAGCTCAGAGCGGTGCTCGACCTCAAGGTCTTTGTCGACACCGATGCCGACATCAGGCTGGCCCGGCGCCTGGAGCGTGACATCCACGAGCGGGGACGGACCATGTCCGCTGTGATCGCCCAGTACTTCACATCGGTCCGGCCCATGCATCTCGAGTTTGTCGAGCCTTCGAAGGTCTACGCCGATGTCGTGATCACCGGCGGCTTCAGCCCGCATGCCGTGGACGTGGTGGTCGACCTGATCAACTCCCGAAGAGACTGAGATTTCGGGCCGATTCGTATACTCCGCCGATGGCCGGACACCCCTCGGTAGCCATTATCGGCGTTGGTGCCATGGGCGAGGCGTTGCGCCGCGGCCTCGAGCGCGCCGGCTGGGCACCGGACGAGCTCTCACTGGGGGTGCGCAGAGACGACCGGGCCACCGAGCTCTCATCCAGGTCTTCGTCGGTGGTCAGTCTCGACCCACTGGAAGTGATCGCCCACCGCGATGTGATCGTGATTGCGGTCAAGCCACGGGACGTCGGCTCAGTGATCGATCGCATCTCGGGCAATGTCAGTCCCACTCAGATGTTGCTCTCCCTGGCCGCAGGGGTCACCACGGGCACCTATGAGAGCCGGCTAGGCGAGATCGCTGTGGTGCGGGCCATGCCGAACACGCCTGCCCTCGTAGGAGAAGGTGTGACCGGGATCGCAAGGGGCACCCATGCCGGCGATGAGCATCTCAAACTCGCGACCGAGATCCTCGGCGCGGTCGGTGCGGTCAGGGTCATGGACGAATCGCTCCTCGACGCGGTCACTGCGGTTTCGGGCACTGGTCCCGCCTACGTCTTCCTCCTCGCGGAAGCGCTTACCGAGGCGGCAGTGCGGGAAGGGCTGCCACGGGACATCGCCGAGGCCTTTGTCCATCAGACGATCCGTGGGGCCGGGCATCTGTTGACCGACACCGATTCCACTCCAGCCGAATTGCGGTCCCAGGTCACGTCTCCGGGGGGCACGACCGCCGCTGCGGTGCACGTCCTCGAGGAACGGGGATTCCGGGCGCTGGTCGAGGACGCGGTCCAGGCCGCGGCCAAACGCTCATCGGAGCTCGGGCAAGCCGATTGAGTGTCTTCTCCCGGATGGTCGTGGCCGTCACTGAGGCCGGGCCGGTGGAGAGGACGATCACCGGGACCCGGCCGGGGAAGGCGCTTGCTCGCAAATTCGTCGCCGGTGACACGCTGGACGAAGCGGTGGCGGCCACCCGAATCCTGAACCGGCAGGGCTTCACCGTATCCCTAGACCTCTTGGGTGAGGAATGTCACGACCGGACCACGGCGATCGGAGCGCGGGACGAGTACCTGGAGGGTTTGAACCGGATCGCCACCGAGTCCCTGGATTCCAATATCTCCATCAAGCTCACTCAACTCGGCCTCGCTTTCGACGAGTCGCTGGCGATTGACCTCCTCGACAGCCTCGCCGAAGGTGCCAGACGCCACTCCACCACCGTGACCATCGACATGGAGGACTCCCGGTACACCGAGGCCACCGTGCGTCTTTACGAGAAGGCGCAATCGAGTCATGGCAACCTCGGGCTCGCTCTCCAGGCGTATCTCCATCGGACACCATCCGATCTCGAGCGGCTGATGCCCCTCGCCGGGCACATCCGGCTCTGCAAAGGGGCTTACGTAGAGGAATCCGATGTCGCCCACACATCGAAGGGTGACGTCGACGAGGCGTTCGCCGGTCTGCTGCGAAAGCTCATGGCGTTTGAAGGGGTCCGCCCCGCGGTGGCTACCCACGATCCCGAGCTCGTGGATCTGACCCGGGACCTGGCTCGGGAACGAGAGTCACCATTCGAATTCCAGATGCTCTACGGGGTGCGAACCGCTCTGCAGCAGGATCTGGTCGAAGCCGGGTTCCCGGTGCGGATCTATCTGCCGTTTGGCTCCCAGTGGTATCCGTATCTCACTCGTCGCCTCGCCGAGCGGCCTTCCAACGCCTGGTTCTTCATCCGATCGGTGTTCAGCTCGTGAGTCGAGCGCGCAGCCTGGCCGCGAGGCGGCAGCCCCGGCCAACCGGCGTCTGTTCGCCCCGAGGTGTGAGGGTTGCGCCGAGGTCACAGCCTCGACGATCTGAGGGTGGCCGAGGGGCGAAGTCGGCCGGCATAAAGTGGCCTCCATGGCCCTGACCGAGGAGCGGAAAGAGCAGTCCGCGCCCGCCAAACGCCGGCCCGATGCTTCTCAGGTCCTGGAAGGGCTTGGCATCCTCTTCGGCCTCGCCACCTTGGCGCTGGGCATCCTGGGCACCATCCCCGAGCATCAGGAATTCGAGGTCGGCCGGGAGGTGTTCGGGAACATCCCGGAGGCCCTCCAGGTGGTCTTCTACGTGTCGGTGGCCGGCTTCGTCTGGCTGATGTTCCATCTTTTCGCCCGTCGAGCCCGAGGCTGGTCACGGGGCGCACCCGATCGCCGCACCGGGCTTTGGGGGCAACGGTTCAAGCGGCTCGGTGGGGGGCTGGCGATGAAGACGCTGATGCGCGACCCTCGCGCCGGCATCGTCCACGCCGCCCTGTATTACGGCTTCCTCATCCTCTTCCTGGGCACGGTGATCCTCGAGATCGACCACATCCTCCCCGGGAATCTGAAGTTCCTCCATGGCGTCGTCTATCAGGGCTATTCGGCCGTGCTCGATCTCGCCTCTCTCGTTTTTCTCGGCGGAGTCGGCTTGTTCGTCCTGAATCGTTATCTGGTCAGGCCGGAGCGAACGAGAACCAAGACCAAGCCAGAGGACGCTTTGATCCTCGCCCTCCTCGCGGTGATGGGGTTGACCGGTCTCTTCACCGAGTCGGCCCGGATCGCTCTGGCCGGCCGGCCGGATTTCGAGGTGTGGTCGTTCGTTGGTTATCCGCTATCCGCTCTGATTGGTTCGGGAGTGGCCGCCGGGCTCCATCAAGCGTTCTGGATCGTCCACGTGGCCGCCTTCTTCGGGTTCCTCGTCGTGGTCCCGGTCACCAAGCTCCGCCACATGTTCACCTCGCCGACGAACATGTTCCTCTCGCCCCGGTCCCGACCCAAGGGCGCGATGAGAGAGATGCCCAACCTGCTCGAGGCCGAGGACATCGAGACGATCGGCGCCTCCATCGTCACCGATCTGACCTGGAAGCAGATCTTCGATACCGACGCCTGCACCATCTGTGGGCGCTGCACGTCGGTTTGCCCGGCCAACATCACCGGCAAGCCACTCGATCCCCGGGAGATGGTGATCAAGACCGGTGAGGTCGCCGCCTCCATCTCGGGGGTATCGGCTCCGGTCTCGTCACTGGCGGTGCTCGACGGCGAGGGGCACCTGTTCGACCGGGTTAGGCCGGAGGAAGTGTTCGCCTGCGTTGCCTGCCGCGCCTGCGATGAGATCTGCCCGGTCAACATCGAGATCCTCGATCGGATCCTCGACATGCGGCGCTACCTGACCCTCATGGAGTCCGAGTTCCCGACCGAGCTGGGCCGCGCCTTCGTCTCGATGGAGAACCAGGCCAACCCGTGGGGGCTGAGCCGTCAAGCAAGGGCTGATTGGACCAAGGAGCTCGACTTCGAAATACCCGTGTTTGGTGAGAACGGCAAGGACAGTGCGGATTACTTGTGGTTCGTCGGCTGTGCCGGCTCGTACGACGATCGGAACACCGCCGTCTCGGTGGCCCTGGCCCGTCTCCTCCACCGGGCGGGGATCGACTTCGCCATCCTCGGCCCTCGCGAGGCGTGTACCGGGGACCCGGCGCGTCGCGCCGGCAACGAGCTCGTATATCAACAGCTGGCGCTGGAGAACATCGCCACCTTCGGGGAGGTGGGGGTGACCCGGGTGATCACCCAGTGTGCCCATTGCTTCAACGCCATCGCCAACGAGTACCCCCAGCTCGGCGGGAGCTACGAGGTCGTCCACCACAGTCAGCTGCTCGCCGAGCTCCTGTCCAGCGGCCGGCTCGAGGCCCCGGTCGGGGCAGATGGGACGTCCAAACGGGTCGCCTATCACGACCCTTGCTATCTCGGCCGTCACAACGACATCTATCTGGCCCCAAGGGAAGTGATCGGTTCGGGGAGGATGGAATTGGTGGAGATGCCCCGTCACGGGACCCGAGCGCTTTGCTGCGGCGCCGGGGGAGCGCGGTTCTGGATGGAAGAGCAGACCGGGAAGAAGATCAACATCGAGCGAGCCGAGGAGGCACTGGCGACCGGCGCCGATGAGATCGCAGTCGCCTGCCCGTTCTGCTTTGTGATGCTCGATGACGGTGTGAAGGAGCTGGGTCGGGATGACGTTCGGGTCCGGGACCTCGCCATGATCCTGGCCGACGAATTGACGGAGACCGAAGCCGGGAGCCAGACCGTCGGGAGCGACTGATCCGACGGCCGACCCTCATCCTGGTCCTGGCAGTGGTCATGGCCGCATGCACCACCGATTCCGATGCGCCTTCGGCCACCGACCCGCCGGCAACGACCACCACCACGGCCCCTCCCACCACCACCACCATCTTGTCCAATGTCGCAGTGGAAGCGTTTCGCAGCTGTCTTGCCGAGAACGGCATCGAGATCGAAGAGATCCCTCTCGATACCACGGGGCATCCCAGGCTCGATTTGGTGATGGCCACCCTCGATTTTGGCGATCCGGCCACGGCGGAGGCGGTATCGGTCTGCTCCGAGCATCTGGAGACGGGAGCACTCGACCTCGGCGAAGACGATGTCTTGCGTGAAGCCATCCTCACCCAACTCGAGGAGTTCAGCCAATGCATGGTCGATCTCGGTGTGGAGGATTTCCCCGATCCGGTGCCCGGGTTCACGGGAATCGGCTCTCCATTCCCGGTGGCCGAGATCCCGTACTCGGATCCTGCCTTTGCCACGGCGGTGACCGCCTGCCGTGAGACGCTGCTCGAGACTCTGTCCGGTGCCGACCAAGGCTGAGATGTCCAGAATTCGGCCTACGATCGTGCTCTGGTGATCTCGCACCCAGCACCCGTCATTCATCCCGACACCGGCGAGGACCAGGAGTTCGACAGACCCTGGCAGGTCATCGTCTGGAACGACCCGGTCAACACGATGTCGTATGTGGTCTATGTGCTCCGCAAGCTCTTTGGGTACGACGAGCCCAAGGCGACCGTGTTGATGCTCCAGGTCCATCACGAGGGCCGGGCCACGGTCTCGGATGGCCCCCGGGAGAAAGCCGAGGTCGACTGCTACCAGCTCCACGGTCACGGTCTTTGGGCGACGATGGAGCAGTGATGCAGCGCCGGTTCAAGTCAGCGCGGGGCGGCATCGACGTCGATCTCACCGCCGACGAGAAGTCGTTCCTGTCGGGTCTGCTCGAGCTTCTGGCCGGTATCCAAG
Source organism: uncultured Acidobacteriota bacterium (assembly GCA_963837055.1). GTDB lineage: Bacteria > Actinomycetota > Acidimicrobiia > Spongiisociales > ZC4RG35 > JARDZU01. The sequence goes on from CAWILU010000007.1 coordinate 195,381, forward strand.
CCGGTGCGGATGAGCCGGCGTCACAACGCCTCCACGTGCCGGTCTATCTCGACAATCCAGAAGCGAACGAGGAGTGGTGGCGGCTGATGGAGGGCGAACTGGCCGCAGCTCGCAACGCGGATCGACATGTGTTTCAGCAGGTCCTCGAGGGGCAAGGCCGAGCTCAGCTCAGCAACGAGGAGGCAGATGCGTTTCTGCGGGTCCTCAATGAGGGCCGGCTCGCTCTGGGTGCTCGCTTCGGCCTCGAGGTCGAAGCGGACCATGACGGACTGCCAGAGGAGCAGCGGGACATCATGGATTACCTGGGCTGGTTGCTCGAGGATCTGACGTCGGAGTTGAGCCGATCGCTCTGAAGTCAGGGCTGGGGAGGGGTGGACGCAGCATCGTGGAGGTGGAGTAGGTTCGGCGGCTCACCGTCAGGCCGGGTTGGGGGGACCGAGCGGCGGGAGGTGAGACTTGCTTGCAGACCCGATCGCCGAGCTGAGGAGCCCTTCTGGCTCCCTCATCTCGGTCTACCTGGGTCGCCCTAGCCCGGGCGGGATGACCGCCCTCATCACCGATCTTCTTCGACCGGTCCGCGAGGCCGCCGAGAGCAAGGACCGGTCTGTCCAAAAGTCGGTGCGAGCCGACGCTGAACGCATCCACGACCACGCCGAGCAATTGGAGGGAGATGCCGCTCCCGCCTACGCCATCTTCGCTTCAGAGCTCGACGGCTTGTTCACGGTGGAGGCGCTGGCTCACAAGGTGCCCAATGTCTCCGCCCTCGGGCCACGCCCCTACCTCCGGCCCCTGCGGGCCGCCCCCAAGGCGCTGCGAACGGGCGTGATCGTCGCCGACCGCTCTCAGGCCCGGGTCTTCGTGGTTTGCGGTGAGCTGATCGACGAGGTGAGCCCTTCGCTCATTGCCGACATCGGGAAGGCCAACTACGGAGGTTTCGCCGGATACGACGAGCACGGGGTGAGGGGAAGGGCTGACGAAGTGTCCACCCGTATGTGGCGTGAGGCCGGGGCGATCCTCCTCGAGAAGCATCAGCAAAGCCCTTTCGATTACCTCGCCATCGGTGGACACGGTGAGATCGTCGAGGAGATCGGGCGGACCCTCCACCCCTACCTCGATCGTCTTCACCGGGCCACCTTCCATGCAGGCCCTCAGACTCTCTCGATCCCCCGGCTTCGAGTCGAGCTGGCGGCCCAGGCCGAAGAGGTGAGGCGTCGTAGGGAGGCAGCCCTGGCCGAGCGTGTATGCGACACGGCAAGGAGCGACGGTTTGGGGGTGCTCGGCCTTGCCCCGGTCCTCGCTGCGTCCAACAGCCAGGCCATCGATACCCTCGTAGTCGCCGGCGAGTTCAGCCGGCCCGGTTCGATCTGCAATTCGTGTGGCTACCTCGCCCGATCTGGCAACCGTTGCCCGGTGTGCGGCTCGAGCATGTTCCCTGTCGACGACATCGTTGCGGCAGCGATGGAGGCCACAGTCGCCGCCGGAGGGCGAACCCATCAGATAGTCGTCTCTTCGCCACTGGACGCACATGGTGTCGGCGCCCTGACCCGCTTCTCCTCCCGGCCCTGAGCGCCCTGGCGGGCACCTGTATCCTGAGGCCATGCGAGACACGCTGGAGAAGCGGCAGAGCTGGGTCGACCAGGGGAAGAAGGTGGCCAAGGCGACCGTCGTCAAGGCATATGGGTCGGCGCCCAGGGGCCCTGGCTCTCTGATGCTGATCTCCTCGGACGGGGAGATGGAAGGGTCGGTTTCCGGGGGCTGTGTCGAGAACGACGTGGTGGTGCGCGCCCTCTCGGTGCTCGAGAAGGACGAGCCGGAGCTGGTGACGTACGGGATCGCTGATGACGAGGCCTTTGCTGTCGGTCTCGCCTGTGGCGGGACGATCCAGGTCTATATCGAACCGTGGTGACGTCCCCGGTAATCGAAGCCACCCAGAACCTGATCGCCGATGACGTCTTCGGCATCGTGATCACCGTGATTGCCGGGCACGATGCCGGGGTGAAGGCCGTTCTCGATTCGAACGGGGCGGTGCTCGCCGGAGAGCTACCTGAGCGGTTGGCGGACGCGGCGAGGGCCGATGCCCTCGCCCTCATTTCGACGGAGACGAGCACGACCCTCGCCTACACCGACGAGGATCAGCTCTTCTTCGAGGTGGTGACCCCGCCTCCTCGCCTTTTCGTGTTCGGGGCCGTCCATATCGCCCAGGAACTCGTCCAGCACGCCAATCTGCTCGGCTTCCACACGGTGGTGGCGGACCCCCGACCTGCGTTCCTCACCAAAGAGAGGTTCCCAGAGGCCGATGAGTTGAGGGTGGGCTGGCCCGGAGATGTGGTGGATCCGACCTCGTTCGACGCCCGCACTTTCGTCGTCGTCCTGACTCACGACCGTCGGTTCGAGGACCCGCTGTGGCCCCTGCTCCTCCCCACCGAGGCCCGCTACATCGGTGCAATGGGCTCGGCCAAGACCACGGCCGCGAGACGGCAGCGTCTGCTCGATGCCGGCTTCCCCGCCGAGCAGGTGAACCGAATCCACGGCCCGATCGGTCTCGACATCGGCTCCCGTGCCGCCGGAGAGGTTGCGATCGCCATCCTCGCCGAGATGATCTCCACCCGGTATCAGCATGACCGGGAGCTCGAGCTCCAGGGCCGCCCGGTCCGGATCTGATGTCGACCGCCGCCGTCGTGCTCGCCGCCGGGGCATCCCGCCGTCTGGGGAGGTCGAAGCAACTGGAGCCCTGGGGTGATTCGAACCTCCTTTCCAATGTGGTGACCCGAACCCGTGAGTTCCCGGTGGACGAGGTATGGGTTGTCCTCGGGCACGATTACGAGCGAATTCTCGAGGAGACCGAGCTCGCCGACGCGGGGGTCATCGAGAACCCGGAATGGGCAGAGGGCATCGCCTCCTCGATCAGGGTCGCTCTCGATGCGCTGACTCGTCTTTCCCGTGCCGACAAGGCGCTGATCGTGTTGGGTGATCAGCCCTCGATGCCGGTGGAGGTGGTCGAGGAATTGATGGCATCGCACGCCAAATCGGACAGCCCGGTCAGCGTGCCCAAGTACCGGTACAACTGGGGGAATCCGGTGATCGTGGACCGCGTTCTGTGGCCCCGTCTGATGTCACTCGAAGGCGACGAGGGGGCTCAGCGGCTCTGGCGCGCCCACCCGGAGTGGGTCAACGAAGTGTGGTTCTCCGATCTTTCTCCTCGTGACGTCGACACCGAGACCGACATCGTCGATTTACGACCCAAACACCCGGGATCAGGCTGAGAAGTTCGGTCTAGAGTCGAGTCGTCGGGTATCTCTTGCGCTGAAGGGACACATGGCTCGGATCGATCAGGTGGCAGGCATCGGCCACAAGGAAGCCACCAAGCTGCGGAAGGCCGGAGTGCGGACGAGTAAGGGCCTCATCGAAGCCGCCTCGGATCGGAAGGGCCGGTCTGACCTGGCGGAGGCCACCGGCATCGACCAGCGCGAGATTCAGCTCTGGGTCAATCATTCCGACCTCCTCCGCGTCAAGGGGGTCGGCGCCGAATACGCCGAGCTGTTGACCGCGGCGGGAGTCGACACGTTGCGAGATCTGCGCCGGCGGAACCCCACCGCCCTGCTGGCGAAGATCATCGGCCTCAATGGCAGCAGCCGGGTGGTCCAACGTCTTCCCACCGAGTCGATGGTCGAGGTCTGGATCGAGGCCGCCAAAGTTCTGGACCCGAGCGGCTGACGCACCACTCACAACTACACCACTCAAAAAGAAGAAGGGCCCCCGAAGGGGGCCCTGCTTCTCTTTGAGGAGGAGTGAGCTCAGGAAGCCTGCTCGGCCGGAGCCGAGGCAGTCTTCGATGAGCTCGTCTTCGCTGCGGTCGACTTGGTCGTCTTGGCAGCAGAAGCCTTGGTGGTGCCGGTCTTTGCAGCCGGCTTGCTGGCGGGGGCCTTGGCCGGAGCGGTCTCCTTGCCGGCGCCCTTCTCGGGGCGGAAGGAGGTCTTCCAGGTGGCCAGCATGTCCTCGAGCTGATCGCGCAGCTTGCTCACCTGCTCCTTGGCCTGGTCGAGGTCGACCTTCGAGGAGATCTCCTCGACGACCTTGCCATCGCTGATCCGGCCGACGACCTTCTCACCCTCGACGGCCCAGTTGTCGATCGCCTTCTCGGCGGCCTGGCCGTATTCGGTGGCGCCTTCGCTCAGCTTGGAGCGGAGATCGCCGGCCTTGACGCCGACCTTGCGGGCAGCGACGACCGGGGCCCCGACGGCGGCATAGAGCACGTTCTTTGTCTTCATGTTGTCTCCTGTTCGGTGTGGTTGGGTCCTGACCCATTGGAATGGATCAAAGCTCGGTACATGTCGAGAAGCAGCTTCTTCTCATTGGCGGCGAGCAGATTGTCTGCATCGATCGCCTCATAGATCGTCGGCGACTCCAGCTCCTGGTCGATGAGACCGGCCCTCGAGTAGAGGGTGTTCGCCGAGATCTCGAGGGCACGCGACAACCGGCTCAGGATCTCGGCCGATGGCTTGCGGATCCCGCGCTCGATCTGTGACAGGTAGGGGTTGGAGATACCGGCCCGCTCCGCCAAGCGGCGTAGCGAGAGGTTGGCTCTATCCCTCTGCTCATGGATGAACTCGCCGAGGTCGTTGTGCTTGCTCTCGTTCACTTCCTGCAAGCTTACAGCTAGCTGCTAACTATTGCAAGCAGGTTGCTAGCAGGCTGTTCTCAGACCACGGCGGCGCCGACGGCATTGCCGATGAGCCAAGCGATCACGCCACCGACGCCGGCTATCGCCATGTTCTCCAGACCCGAGGTGAGCCAGTTGTGTTTGGCCACCTTTGCCTTGACCACACCAACCATAAAGAGCCCGAGCAGGGCCAGAACTGTTGCCCACGCCAGCGCCACATCGACCGTGTCGAAGATCATGAACGGGACCACCGCCGGTAATGACCCGACGAGGAACAGGACACCCGAGGCCACCATGGCCCGATAGGGAGACCGCCGCTCTGATTCGACGAAACCGAACTCCAGCGCCTTCATCGCGTTGAGAATCGCGTCGTCGGAACGGTCGAAGGCAGCGACGACCATCCCGACGTCCTCTTCGCGGAGACCCATGTCTCCGAACATCTCGGTGAGCTGGTCGAGCTCCTGCTGACGGTGATCGCGGATGTGGACCTTCTCCAGGTTCAACTCCGCCTCGAGCACCTGATCCTGGGACTTGGTGGCGAGATACTCGCCGGCGGCCATCGACACCGCCCCGGCGAGTGCCCCTGCCAGGGCGGTCAACAGCACCTGACCGGACTCGAGACCGCCACCGACTACTCCGACGACGAGAAGGAAGATCGAGACGAGACCGTCGTTGACCCCGAGGATGATGTCCCGCCAGTACTGGCGGGTCTCGCCGATGTGAGGCTCGTAGGGAACCTCCTCCCAACGCGCCTGTCGGTCAGTCGCCACAGGGCGGATGGTACCAATCGGCTCGGTGCGTCCTACGGGTCAGAGGCCCTCGACCAAGCCGATGACCGCTCCCAGCCCTGCCCTGATCCCGAAGCCGATGGTCCCCTCGTCGAGGAGGAAACCCGGGGAGTGGAGGTCGGCCCCCGTGCCAGAGGATCCCAGGCGGAGGAGGGCGCCTGGAGCGACGACTAGATAGTTGGCGAAGTCCTCACCTCCCATCGATGGCTCCGTGGGCACCACGGTCTCAGCGCCGAGCAACTGGGAGATCCCTGCCGTCGCGGCCTGGATGACCGCATGGTCGTTGACGACGGGGGGGATCGCCTGCTGGTAGTCGAGGGTGTATGTGGCGCCCGACCACCCCATCAGGCTGCTGATGGCCTTGTCCATCAGCCCGGGTAGCACATCCCACAAGCTGCGGTCCAGGGTGCGTGCGGTGCCCTGTAGCTCCACCCGGGTGGGGATCACATTGGAGGTGCGCCCGCCTTGGATCGAGCCGAAGGCGACCGTCAGGGTGCTCCGGGCATCGACGGTCCGCCGCAAGACCCCAGGAAGCTCGTGAACCAGGCGGGCCGCGTCAGCGATGAGATCGACGGTCTGATGCGGGCGGGCGGTGTGGCCACCGGGCCCTTCGAGCACGACGGTGAACCTGTCGGCGCTGGCGGTGATCGGACCGACCTTGGCTCCAACCCTGCCCGTTTCGAGCGCCGGGTCGACATGGAAGGCAAGGAGCCCTTTGAGACCGTCGGCGAGGCCGTCGGCGACGTACTGGGCAGCGCCGCCGGGAAAGGACTCCTCGGCGGGCTGAAAGAGGATCCTCACTCCGAGGGGAAGCTCGAGCTGGCGGAGTGCGACAGCGATGCCGAAGGCGATGGCAGCGTGAGCGTCGTGGCCGCAGGCGTGCATCCAGCCCGCGTTCTGAGACCGGGGGGCATTCTCCTCCGGCTCGTGGATGGGCAAGGCATCGAGGTCGGCGCGGAAGCCCACCCGTGGCTCGGGCCCGATATCGAGCCAGAGACCGGTCTGCGGGCGCCGATCGCGGTAGGAGAGCCCGTTCTCGTCGAGCGATGCCGCGATCAGAGCCGTGGTCTGGTGCTCTTCGTTGGCTGGCTCGGGATGACGGTGAAGGAGCCGTCGCAGCTCGACGGCCTGAGGGACGATGCCCTCGACGAGCGCCTCGAGCCGATCGGGGGTGAGCATACGATGAGGCTAACCGGCCCTCGACTACTCATAGAAGCGCGTCTGGAAGACGCGACGGGCCCGTCTGGTGACCCGTCGATACTCATCCCTGAGCTCCGAGGCGCGGTCGAAGCCGAGCGAAGATGCGAGGCTGCGCAACTCACCGGGGGCGGTGGGAAGCGAGTCCACGGCACGGCCGACCTGGAGGTGGAGGCGGAGGCGAACCCTGGTGCAGAACAAATATGACTCGATCAGCGCTCGGTGCTCGCTCCGGTCGATCAGCCCGTTGGCAGCGATCACATCCAAGGCCGCCAACGTGCCCGGCACTCTGAGCTCCGGGATAGAGCCACCATGGCGCAGCTGGAGCAGTTGGGTCAGGAACTCGATGTCGCTGATGCTTCCCCGGCCGAGCTTGAGGTGATAGTCGGGGTCCTCACCGGCCGGGATTCGCTCGTTCTCCACTCTCGCCTTGATGGCGCGGATCGACCGCTCCGAGTCGGCGGGGAAATGCTCTCGCCAAAGGCAGCCCTCGACCATCTCCGCCCACCGGTCGGTGAGATCGGGATCTCCGGCTGCAACCCGGCTCCTGACGAGGGCGAGCATCTCCCATGGCTCGGCCCATTCGTCGTAGTAGCGGCGGTAACCCTCGAGCGACCTGGCGATCGGCCCGTTGCGGCCCTCGGGCCTGAGGTCTGCGTCCAGCGTATAGGCCACTCCATGACGGCTCGTCTCGGAGAGCACCTTGGCGAGGCTGGTGGCGATCCGGGGCGCCTCATCCCGACCGGAATCGTCGGCGTACACATACATCAGGTCCAGATCGGAGCCGTAGGAGAGCTCCCCGCCGCCCCATTTCCCCATGGCGACGACGCAAAAGCCGGTTGGGTCACCTCCGGTGACGACATGGAGGGCACCCGTTACCGCGGCGTCGGCGCTGTCGGTGAGGGAACGCAGAGTCGTCACCGTCTCCGCCTGGGCCAGGATGTCCCTGGCCGCGATCCGCAGCTTCCTCCGGCGTGCCATGCGACGGATGGTCCCGATCCTCGCGTCGGGATCGGGGCGCGAATCGAGGAGCCCGATGAGGCGATTCGTCTCCTCTTCACGGTCCCTGATCTCGCCCAGCAGCCGTTCGTCGGCGAGCCGGGGCACGAATTCCGGGACACGATCGATGAGATCTCCGAGGAGCCGGCTTGTCCCGAGCAGCCGGCATAGCCGCTCCCCGGCCAGAGGGTTGACCTGGAGAAGGGTCACTAGCGCGGCGTGATCGGGAGTGTTGGCCAGGACCATGCGGAGCTGGCTCAACCCCAGGTCGGGGTCGGGGGAGAGGGACAGCCAGTCGAGCATCAGCGGTAGAACCTGATGCATCGCCTGCGAGCGACGGCTCAAGCCTGAAGTGAGCTCTTCGAGTGCCCTTCTCGCCGCAATCACATCATCGAAGCCGAGTGCTTCCAAACGAAGGGCGGCCTGCTCCACTCCCAGCCGTGCACTGGGAGACCCGACCAGAGCCTCGAGGATGGGCCTGAAATAGAGGCGCTCATGCAAGTCACGGACCACTGATCGGACTTCGCCGAGCCTTACTTCGAGCTCGCGGGCCGGGTCCGAGCTCATTCCCATGGCCCGGCCGATCTGCGCCCTCCGCTCCTCATCGTCGGGGAGCTCATGCGTCTGACGCAGGTCCCAGAGCTGGATGCGATGCTCCAGATCGCGCAGGAACCGGTAGGCGGCGTCGAGTCGTGAGCGATCCTCCTCGCCGACGAACCCGAGATCGGTGAGGGCATGCAGTGCCTCCAGGGTCCCTGGCATCCTCAGCTCCGGTGCCAGCCTCCCGTGAACCAGTTGAAGGAGCTGCACGGAGAATTCGACGTCCCTGATCCCGCCTCTCGACCGCTTGATGTCGGAAGGTCTGGCGGCGTCCTCAGCCTGCTCTTTGAGCTTTCGAATCGAACGCAGGGAGTCGACGTCGAGCCCGCGGTCCCATATGACCGTGTCCACCATCTCGCCAAATCGGGCGCCCAGATCCTGATCCCCAGCCGCGGCGCGGGCCTTGAGCAGAGCCTGAAGCTCCCAGGGCTCCCCCCACCTCGAGTAGTACTGCGCGTAAGAATCGAGACTCCGCGACAGGGGGCCGATCGAGCCTTCTGGCCGCAGATCGGCATCGACGAGGAGCCCGGGACCATCCACGGTTCGGGAGCTGAGCGCGGACATCAGGGCTGCCGCCAGGGCCATCGCCGCCAACCTGCTCCCTGCCTCGTCGTCGCCGACCTTGCCGTGAACGAACATGAGGTCGATGTCGGAGGAGTAATTGAGCTCCCCCGCTCCCCACTTGCCCATGGCGATCACCGTCATGGGGAGGTCGGAGACGAGAGGATGTCGTTCCGTCAATCCTGCTCTGACCCGCGCAAGGACGTCCTCGACCAACTCATCGACTACCGCGGAGAAGCGGGCGGTGGCGTCGGTCATGTCGATCAAACCGGCCAGATCGTCCCCGGCGATCGTGCAGAGGGCCGCACGGAGCCGGAGCGGCACCGACTCCCCTGGAGCCGCCCCGAGCAGGAGGCCGGGGTGCCGGGCAACAGCCTGGGAAAGGGCTCTGGAGCCCCCGGCGAGGGCACAAGCTCGCCCCAGCGCCGGATCGGCGAGGACGAGGTCCGGGTCCGCCTCCATCATCGGGATCAATCGGGCCCACGCTCCGGCCGGATCGGCCCCTTTCGCAACCAGGTCGACGATGTGGGACCTCGACTCCTCGCTCGGGACGAGCTCTTCGAGTCTGGCCGCCTCCGGAGAGGGGATCGCAGTGGCGGGCCGTCGATCGGTCACGGACGACAGCGTATGTCGGGGCGTATCGTGGCGGTATGCCACTTCGAGTCGCCGGGGCGCAGCTGAATCTCTGTGTCGGCGACATCGCGGGTAATGAGCGGCGGATTGCAGAAGCCATGATCTGGGCGGAGGACGCCGGTGCCGACGTCCTGCTCGTGCCTGAGCTCGCCATCAACGGTTATCCGCCCGAGGACCTCGTCCTTCGCTCCGATTTCGTCACAATGGGCATTGCTGCCCTGGAGCGGCTTGCCTCCAGGTCTGGCGCCACTGCGGTGGTCGTCGGTTACGTCGACCGGGCCAGACGGGCCATCTCGGGGAGCAGTCGACGCAGAGGATCGGACGGTGGCCAATGCAGCCGCCGTGCTCCACGAAGGCTCGGTCATCGGCACTTACCACAAGGTCCTGCTCCCCAACTATGGCGTGTTCGACGAAGACCGCTACTTCGCCGTTGGCGAGGATCCGGCGCGGGTCTGGGATATCGGGGGAAACAAAGCGGGGGTGTCGATCTGCGAGGACATCTGGCGACCAGACGGCCCGCCCCGGCTTCAGGCAGCGGCCGGCGCCCAGATCCTGCTCAACATCAACGCTTCGCCTTTTTACAAGGGCAAGGCCAGAGAGCGCGAGGCCATGATCGCGGAGCGGGCGCGCGACGCCGGCGCAGCCGTGGTGTACCTCAACCTGGTCGGTGGGCAGGACGAGCTCGTTTTCGACGGTTGCTCGCTGGTCGTGGCCGCGGACGGGACCATCGTCCATCGATCCCCTCAATTCGAGGAGGACCTGTTCATCGTCGAAGTTCCGCTGCCCGGTGACCCGGTGGTGACCGGTTCTTTAACCGATCATCTCGAGCCGGTCGAGGAGGTGTATCGGGCGTTGGAGACCGGGCTGGGCGACTACGTGAGGAAGAATGGATTCGACCAGGTGGTGATCGGCCTGTCCGGTGGGATCGACTCGGCCCTGACTGCGGTGATCGCCTCCGACGCGCTCGGACCGGAATCTGTGTGGGGGGTGGCGATGCCCTCCCGGTTCTCCTCGCAGCATTCCATTGACGACGCCCGTCAGTTGGCCGCCAATCTTGGCCTCAGGTTCGATCTCCTCCCCATCGACGATGTGTATGGATCGTTCCTCGACGCTCTCGCCCCGGTCTTCGCCGGCACCGAGTTCGACACCACCGAGGAGAATCTGCAGGCTCGCACACGCGGGGCGATGCTCATGGCGATCTCCAACAAGCACGGGCCGATGGTGCTTGCAACCGGGAACAAGTCGGAGATGGCCGCCGGGTACGCCACCCTCTACGGGGACATGGTCGGCGGCTACTCGGTTCTCAAAGACGTCTTCAAGACACTGGTCTATGACCTTGCCCGGTGGCGGAACAAGGATGGCGACGTGATCCCGCAGAACACGATCGACAAGCCGCCCTCAGCCGAGTTGAGGCCCGACCAGAAAGACTCGGACAGTCTGCCCCCTTACGAGGTCCTGGACGAGGTTCTCTCTCTCTACGTCGAAGCCGACCTCGGCGTTGCCGCCATCGTCGAGCGCGGTTTCGATCCCGATCTCGTCGCCCGGGTGGCCGGGATGGTCGACCGCAACGAATACAAACGGCGCCAGGCGGCGCCAGGGGTCAAGATCACCGTGAAGGCCTTCGGTAAGGATCGCCGTCTCCCGATCACAAATAGACACAACCCCCACTCCCCCCGGACATGACCGAGCCGCCATGACATCCCGGGTCCTGGTGAACGGCGTCGAATCCGAGGGCGTGATCCCGGTGACCGACTCGTCCGTGCTCCGGGGCGACGGTTGCTTCGAGGTGATCAAGGCGTATTCGGGCCGGCCTTTCGCCTTGGAGGAGCATCTCGACCGTCTCGCCCGCAGTGCAAAGGCCCTCGACATCCCCCTGCCGGGCCGTCACGAGCTCGGCACGTGGATCGAGGAGATCGCGGCTTCGTGCTCCGACTGCGTGGTGCGGGTCGTGGTCACCAGGGGGTCTGCGGTTCCGGGAACGACTGGAGAGCCGACAGTGATCGTCTTCGGCCACCCCTGGAGCAAGGGAGTGGGGCCGCTCACCCTCCTGCCCGTGGCCGCTCCCTGGCATTCAGCCGGCATCGACTGGGATCTGGCCGGCGCCAAGGTCTTGTCCTATGCGCCCAACATGGCCGCCTCCAGACGGGCGGCCGCTGAGGGCTTCGGCGATGCGCTTCTCACCACTGTGGACGGCCTGCTGCTGGAGGGCCCCACCTTCTCAGTGGCGTGGGTGGTTGACGGGGTCCTGGAGACGCCCGGGCTCGAGTTGGGGATCCTCGACTCGATTACCCGTCGTGTCCTTCTCCAGATCGCCTCAGAGCTCGGACTGAACGTCGTCGAAGGCGCATGGGCTCTCGATCATCTCGATATGGCCGAGGAGGTCATGGCTCTGTCCACGGTCCGTGAGATCCAGCCGGTCGCCGCCGTCGGGAGCCGCCGGTTTCACGAGGGGTCGATCACGGCCGACCTCGCCCGGCTCTTCTTTCAGCGCGTCAACTGAAGCGGCGGTGGGCAGGGCTCGGGGTTGGAGGCATGGAGCCACGAGACGAGCCTCAGGACGATGTCACTCCTGGTCAGAACGTGTCCGCCGTCGAGGGCAGGGTTGCACGCAGCGCGGCTACCGATCTCGCGCAGCCTTGCGTCTGCCTCGTCCACAGTCGGGAGAAAGACCTCGGGAGTCCCCTCCCTGGCGGAGGTATGGGGGCGCAGCGTGGACACCAGGGCGTCGATGCGGATCCACACTGCGAGACGGGCGATCTCGGTCTCCGGCAGGCCATACACCGCGCAAGCGTCCCGCGAGGGGCAGCCAGGGGTGTCGTCGACGGTCTGGTAATGGCCCTGCAGCGAGGGTGTGGGCTTGCCGGCCAGATACCGGGCGATGACGCCCACGAACTCGGGATCGCCGATCCGGTCCGGACAGACATTGATCCGGCTCCCATCACAGTCGAGGAGCAGACCCTGGGTGAGGAGCAAGGCGGCCATGGCTTCTCCGGGAGTCCCGTCGTCATCGGCATACGGCCAACTGGGCTGTGGATCTGCGAATACCGCGGTCGCCTGGGCTGCCAGGAGACTGGGACGAGGGTCGACCGCCACCCCTTCAGGATTGTGCAACTCGAAGTGGAGGTGGGGAATGGTGCCCTCCGCGTTGCCCGAATCGCCGACCCAGCCGATCACCTCTCCCTTTGCCACAGGCGTCCCCGGGGCGAGGTCCGTTCGCACCCCCAAACCGAGACCGTCGTCGGTTCCGTATCGATCGTTGTTGAGATGGATGTAATAGGACTGCCATCCGTCGGCGTGCTCGACGATGGCCCAGCAGCAGCTCGCTGTTCCCTGTTCCTGCGAGATCACCCTCATGACCCCGTCGGCCACGGCGAGCACCGGCGTGAGTCGCGGGGCAGCGACGTCGTTGCCTTCGTGCTTTCGGGCCCCGCCGTCGCGATCGGCACCGAATGGCGATCCGATCTGCCCTACTCCAGCCAGCGGCCAGGCCATGTCGTAGACGAAAGGATCGCAGGAAGGCGGGAGAGGCAGGGTCGTCTCCGCGGGCAGGGTGGTAGTGGTGGTGGGCGCCGCGGTAGTCGTCTCTGCGGGCAGTGTGGTAGTCGTGCTCTCTGCGGGCAGTGTGGTAGTGGTTGTCTCTGCGGGCAGTGCGGTAGTCGTGCTCTCTGCGGGGACGGTGGTGCTGGCGGGAGCAGTGGTGGTGGTCTCCGTCGGGGTAGTGGTCACGGTGGTGACGGGAGCGGTGGTGGTGGGCTCGGGGGGCAGCGTGGTCGGAGGCGGAAGGGTGGTGGGCGGGAACAGGATGTCCATCGTCACCGGTGGGCACATCTCGGCGGCGGCAACCGGACTTGCCTGTGTGCTCAGCAAGTACAGACCGGTAATCAGAGTGGACGCGACCAATACCGCGGCCGTCCGTCTGCCGTACATCAGCCAAGACCTTACATGGCGGCCCGAGGTTTGGAACCAGAGACCTGTCGGGTACGTTGGTACCCGCATGATGTCCGCGAGAGTGCTCCGTTTCGCCATTCTTGGGCTGCTCCTCCTTGTCGTTGCGGCATGCGACAGCGGCGAAACGACTGATCTGAGCACCACCTCATCTCTCATCTCCAGTGCCACCACGGGTGGGGACGTCGCTGCGACGACTTCCACCCCGGTCGACGGAGGGGAGACCACCTCGACCTCCTTGGTCGGCCAGTCGGTCGAGGGCTACGAGGTGGTGGCCCGGGTCTCTGACCCGGCCGGCGAGACCCTGTTCATCGTTGTGCCACCGGGGGCGTACACCGATGTCGACATGGAGAACTTCGTCGTCGGGCTGGTCGACACCGGCGAGGTGACCTACGGGGCCGAAGTCTTCGACGACCCGGGCGCGGTGGACGCCTACCGCAAACCGGAGGCAGAGCGGACCGAGGGTGAGACCCAGCTCATCGAAGAGCACCATCTGGCCAGCGTCCAGAACGGGACCACAGTCGTCTTCCGCGGCCCCTTCGCCGAATCCGGCGAAATGGTCATCGGAAGCTAGATAGAGGCGCGTCTCACGCGGCGGTGGCCGCACCCCACGCGGCGGTGAAGGGCCGGTCCGCCGGGTGCCGGCAATCAAAGAAGCGCTGCTGCCACCAGGAGGAAGCCACCGAAGCCGACCAGGTCGGTGATCATCGTGAGCAGGATCGAGGAGGCAAGCGCGGGATCGAGACCGAGACGACGGAGGATGAGGGGGATGGCCGACCCGGCCAGAGTCGCGATCAGCAGATTGGCCAGGCAGGCAATACCCACCACCTCGGCCACCGACAACGGGCCGGCGTCGCTCACGAACACTCCGGAGTCGATCAAGACGTAGGTCATGCCGGCGGCAGCGAAGGCCAGCAGTATGCCGTTGAGCAACCCGACCCCAGCCTGGCGGAGAAGGATGGAGGTCACCTGGGCCCGGGGCACGTCGTCGGAGGCGAGCGATCGGATCATCACCGCGAGACTCTGGTTTCCTCCGTTCCCCCCCAGCGTGGCCACGATCGGCATCAGGGCGGCGAGCACCGGCTCGCTCGAGATGATCCCGGTCTGCTGCTCGACCACGAAGGCGACGAGGGTGGCGAGGACGAGGTTGAGAACCAGCCACGGGGCTCGTGAGCGAAATGACTTGGTCACGTCCGTGTAGACCGTCTCTCCGACACCGGCGCCCACCGCGGCAGCGAAGTCCTCGGTGGCCTCGTCCTGGATCGCCTCGATGACCGCATCGGTGGTGACCACACCGAGCAGCTTCCCCGCTTCGTCGACAACCGGGATGCCGAACAGGCGGTACCGCTGGGAGAGCTCCGCCACTTCCTCGCGGTCGGTCATCGCCTCGACCGCAACCGGGTCGGGGACCATCACTTCTTCGAGGCTTGCTCCAGGCCGAGCGAACACGAGGTCCCTGAAGTAGATGACGCCTTTCAATCTCGAATCGTCATCCACCACATAGACATACAAGAGGTCTTCGTAATCCTCATGGAGCTGGCGAATCCTCTCGATCGCCTCCCCTGCGGACAGACCCATCGGGAGCGCTGCGATCTCTGTGGTCATCAGACCGCCCGCGGTGTCGGACGGGTACTCGAGGAGACGTCTGATCTCCTGTTCCGACTCGTCGTCGAGCAGGGCCAGGACACTCTCGGTGATGTCGTCGTCCAGCTCATAGAGGAGGTCGGCGGCGGACTCTCCGGTCATCTCGCTGACGGCAGCGGTCAGATCCTCGATCGGGACGTCCTCCACCAGCTCGGCCGCGAGCTCGGGGGAGATCTGTTCCAGGATGTCGGCGACTTCTTCCGGCTGTAGCTCGGCCAGGAGCCCGGCGGCGTCTTCCTCGCTCAGCTGTTCCAGGACGTCGGCGGCATCGCCCGGATTGGCCTCGGCGAGGGCCTCCCATTCCTCGCCGTGAGTCTCTAGATAGTCGGCGACTTCCTCGTGATCACGGCGCGCGGCAGCAAGGAGATCCCTGGCAAGTTGGCGCGGCCTTCTGAGTCGAAGTCTCACCGGTACCCCTCGAACGGCGAACCGGCGACAGGGTAGACCGCCGGAGCGTCCCTACCCTTCGTAGGGGCGAACAGCTTTCACCGATACGGTGAAGGTCCCGGCAGGCGCCTCATAGGACACTTTGTCGCCGATCGAAGCGCCGAGCAGCGCCTCGCCCAGAGGGCTGATCGGGGAGGCGAGGAGCAAGCCTGCCACCTTGTTCTCCTGCGGCGCCACGAAGTATTCGAGCTCGTCGCCGTCGGAGTCGACCACAGTGACCACGCAGCCGACCTCGACCCGGCCAGTGTCGGTGACCTCGCGGACCTCGGCGGTGTTGAGGAGATGCTCCAGCTTCCTGATCCGCGCCTCCATCAGGCCCTGATCGTTCTTAGCCGCGTCGTAGTCGGCGTTCTCGCGAAGATCGCCGTGGGAGCGGGCCTCGGCGATTCGCTCTTCGATCTCGCGGCGCCCAGCCGTCTTCAACTGCTCGAGCTCCGCCTGGGTCTTCTCTAGGGCGGCGGGGGTCAGGAATGTTGGTTCTTCGGGCATGAGTCGTGAAAGGCTAATTGCAGGCAAACGCATATCTGAAGGCGTGGGGGCCATCGTTGCGCCCGGAAGCCAATTCGGATGCCAGGGCTATCTTTCGGACGTGAGCGACGTCCGGATGACCGATTTCTCCCACGGCGCCGGCTGTGCCTGCAAGCTCGGGCCGGATGAGCTGGCCGTGGTCATGAGCGCCGTGAAGGGCCACACGGCCAGTTCCCACCCGGATCTGTTGGTCGGGGTTGGGGCATCGGACGACGCGGGTGTTTACTCGATCGGCGATGGCCGTGCTCTGGTCCAGACCGTCGACATCTTCACCCCGGTCGTCGATGACCCTCGTGATTGGGGCATGATCGCTGCCGCCAACGCGCTGAGCGACGTCTATGCCATGGGCGGCGCCCCTATCACCTCCCTTCAGTATCTGGCCTGGCCCCGGGACAAGCTCGATCTCGGTCTGGCCGCGGAAGTGGTTTCCGGGGGGATGGACGTGATGGCCCGTGCCGGGTGCACCGTCGTCGGCGGGCACTCCATCGACAGCCCTGAGCCGACCTACGGGTTCGCTGTTACCGGCATCGTCGACCAGGGCGCCTATTTCCCCAACACCGGGGCCCAGCCCGGAGACACCCTGGTCCTGACCAAGCCTTTGGGGATCGGCATCATCACCACCGCCATCAAACTGGGGAAATGCCCCCCTGAGCTGGCCAGCACCGCCATCGAGTCGATGATCACCCTCAACGACGTTGCCGGCAGAGCTCTGACGGGTGCTGCTGCCAACGCCGCCACCGATGTCACCGGCTTCGGCCTCCTCGGGCATATGCGCGAGATGTGTCTGGCCTCGGGGGTGGCAGCGACGATTTCGTTGGGTCGGGTCCCAGTTTTCGAAGGCGTGATAGAGCTGCTCGGCCAGGGAATGTGGGCCGGCGGATCGCAACGGAACCTGAAATCGATCCTCGAATTCGTCGAATCGGAGGTCGATGAGGAGAGTCTGAAGCTGTTGGCGGACGCCCAGACCTCGGGGGGCTTGCTGGTCTCGGTGCCGCCGGAGACGGCCGGGGAGTACATCCAGTCTGTGCCCGGATCGGCGTTGATCGGCCAGGTCACCGATGGGATCGGGATCACGGTCACCCCGTGAACGACCGGGAGCGTCTCGAGGCGATCCAAGAGGCCCTGTCCATCCCGCGGGCGGAGCGTCACATCTTCTTATGTGCCGATCAGACCAACCCAAAATGCGCTCCACTCGAGGTGACTCATGCCCTCTGGACCCATCTCAAAGCCAGACTCAAGGAGCTGGACCTGGCCTCGGCGCCGCCGCCATGGTCGGGCAAGCCCGACGCCGAGCCCACCGCGGTCGAACCGGGGCAGGGCGCAGTGCTCAGGAGCAAGGTGGACTGCCTTCGCATTTGTGAGCAAGGAGGGATCGCGGTGGTCTATCCCGAGGGCACCTGGTATGCGAATCTGACCGAAAAGTCACTGGATCGGATCATCGATGAGCATCTCATCGCTGGCCAACCGGTGGACGATCTTGTCTTCGCTGTCAGTGGGGAGGATCGATGAGGAAAGCCTGGGGTGTCTTCGCGGCACTGGTGATCTGGCGAGGGTTCGCCCCCACCATCAGCCCTCGCTTCAAGCCTCCACAAGAGCATCCCTGGCGAAGCTCGGGGCGGACGGTCTTCGTGGGGGACCAGGAGTTCGTGGTGAGGGAGGCGGGTCCCGATGGTGCCCCGATCCTCCTGCTGATACACGGCCTGGCCGGGTCGTCACTGGCCGAGTGGTATCGAATCGGCCCCGGTCTCGCTGAGAAGTACCGGGTGATCATGGTTGATCACCGCAGTCACGGGCTGGCCCCTCTGGCCCGCGACCGGTTCGAGGTCGAGGATCTGGCCGACGATATGGCCGGGGTTCTCGACTCACTCGGGGTGGGCCAGGTCTCGGTCGTCGGCTATTCGATGGGAGGGACCATCGCCCAGGCCTTCGCCCGCCGCCACCCATACCGGGTCGATCGTCTCGCCCTCATCGCCACCTTCACCCATCACCCCCAACCCCACCGCGCCCTGCGCGCAGCCGCGGCGATCCTGGCCCGTGCCTGGGAGCGCCTCACCGGGGTGGGGACGCCCGAAGTTCGCTCCTATTACCTCCGCTGGACTGGAGCCGTCGAGGACCGCCATGCCCGCTGGCTCTGGGAGGAGACTCACCGCCGTGACGTCGATGCGGGCGCCCAGGCAACACTCGCCCTCCTTCGCTTCGATTCACGCCCTTGGATCGGGAAGCTCGAGGTGGAGACACTCGTCGTGATCCCGACGATGGACGAGCTGGTCCCCCCCGCCTGGCAATACGCGCTGGCCGCATCACTGCCGAATGCGACTGTCGTCGAGCTCCCCGGGGTACGGCACGAGGCGCCCTGGACCCATCCCGACCGGGTCGTCGAAGTGATCACTTCCTTTGTCGGCTGAGCGACGGCCGGCGGGCGGGGCACTCACCGACAGCCGGCTCTCCAATATCGGCGCCAGTCGCATCCTGGAAGGGTTCGAGGAGTATGTGACCCGGTTCCGGGCGATCAACCAGCGGGCACCGCGCCGCTTCGAGGAGCGGGACTGGCCCGGGATGCAGAGCGACGCCGTGGAGCGCCTCCGGCTCTACACCGTGGTAGTGGATCGGGTCATGGACTCGATGACCCATCTCCTCGGTGCCAGAGCAGAGGACCCGCTGGTCTGGGTGGCGGTCAAGGCGGTGTATTCGGGTCTCATCTCTGACCGACAGGACTGGGAGCTGGCGGAGACGTTCTACAACTCGGTCACCCGTCGTGTCTTCCGGACGGTGGGGGTGGCGGAGCACATCGAGTTCGTCGACTCCGACTTCGACAGCCCTCCCATCCCCTCCCGCGACCCGGTGTACCTCACCTTCGACCGCAGGGAGTCCACCGGCCAACTGGTGCGCGACATCCTCACCTGCTTCGCCCATGCCGTTCCCTACGAACGGCTCGATGCCGATGCCGATGAGGTAGCGAGGCGGATCGATGCCAGACTCAGCGAGCCGGGTGCCCTCGCCGCAATCGGCAAGGCGGAGATGGTCCGCACCCTCTTCTATCGAGGCCAGTCGGCTTACATCGTCGGCCTGCTCTATGCCGGATCGCACCGGATCCCGCTGATCATCGCTCTCAGCAACGCCGATGCCGGGATATTCGTCGATGCCGTCCTGCTCACCGAGAACGAGGCATCGATCGTGTTCAGCTTCACCAGGTCCTATTTCCACGTCGACGTTGCCCGCCCTTACGACCTGGTGCGCTTCCTCCGGCGTCTGATGCCTCGCAAGCGCCTCGCCGAGATCTATATCGCCGTCGGGCAGAACAAACACGGGAAGACCGAGTTGTACCGCGATCTGCTTCGTCATCTCAGGTCGACCGAAGAGCAGTTCGAGGAGGTTCCGGGAACAAAGGGCCTGGTCATGATCGTGTTCGGCATGCCGGGCCATGACGACGTCTTCAAGGTGATCCGGGACACCTTCCCCCACCGAAACGCACCACGCGTCGCGGGGTGATGGGCAAGTACCGCCTCGTCTTTCAACACGACCGGGCGGGCAGGCTGATGGACGTCCAGGACTTCCAGCATCTCGCCTTCCACCGCTCCAGGTTCTCAGACGAGGTTCTCGAAGGGTTGTTGTCGGAGGCGCCGGGCACTGTCCGGGTGGAGGGCGATTCGGTCGTGATCAGTCATGTCTACGTCGAGCGCCGCGTCGTCCCGCTGGACATCTATGTCCGTGAGGCCTCCCCCCCGGCCGCCATGGACGCGGTCGTTGATTTCGGCCAGTCGATCAAGGACATGGCCTCGACCAACATCTTCCCCGGTGACCTCCTCCCCAAGAACTTCGGGGTCACCCGACATGGCCGTGTCGTGTTCTACGACTACGACGAACTGAGCGCCCTGACCGATATCAACTTCCGTGAGGTCCCGGCGGCCCGAGATGACTTGGAGGAGCTCGACCCGGAGCCGTGGTTCCCGGTGGGGGATCACGATGTTTTCCCCGAGGAGCATCAGAGCTTCCTGGGCTTGGAGCCGGATCTGCGCCGAGTCTTCTTCGACCATCACGCCGACCTCTTCGGTGTCGAAGCCTGGCGAGCGATCCAGGACCGGATTCGCAACGGCGAGCTGATCGAAGTCTTTCCATATCGCCAGGACGCCCGACTCCCCGGGACCGAGGCCTCCCGGGGGTGGTGATCAGGAACCAGGTGCCAAGGTGAGAGATCCCTCAGCTCCTTGCTCGACCTGATCACGGGTCCATCGCATCGGGTGCTGGGTCCCATCGGTCCATGAGTCGAGCATGTCGGCATAGTGAGTGTGGAATGCATGTCCCGACTGGCCGGTGGTGTTGACCGAGGTCGATGCCGCCAGGTCGGAGAGATCGATCACCATCCGCATCGAGGGCAGCCAATCGACCCCGTACCCGTCCGGGGGATGGAACCCGACCGCATTGACGATGTCGTCGCTCCCGCCGACTCGATTCGGTGCGGAGCGGTTGAAGAGCCATTCGATCGGGGCGATCCCGGACTGGCCGAAGGTGAGGTTTTCGAACGAGGCGGTGTGGAGATCGGCCCAGCGCCAGGAAGTCGTGTCGTCACCGAGGAGATCCGTCAGCTCGTGATGGGCGTCGATCATCGCCTGTTCCAGGATCGCATCGCGGTCCTCCACCGTTTCGGTCCGCACGTCGTCCCAGAACGGGTCGTCGGGGTTTTCCAACAAGCCACCCACCACGGTGAACCATCGGCTTCCCCCGTCGGGCCATGAGTCCTCGGGAATCTCGTCGTGAAAGGTCAGACGAAGCAGATGTGCCCAGACTGCCTGATAGGCGGCGCACCCGGGGGAATCCGGCGCCGCGATGAAGGCGCTCGGCCCGGTCGTCCAGGGCTCGATGACCTCTTGCATGGCGGCTACCGCCTCATCCTCCGAGCCGATGGCGAGAAGATGTGGGATCACGTTCGGCGCCCCCCCGTCGAAGCCATCCATCTGGAGCCCTTGGGCTGTCGTGACAGAGAAACCTGATGGGTTCGAGTCGAGCATCTCCTCGATCCGGACCGCCCGATAGCCGTAGTTGGCGTCGACCGAGAAGAATGGCTCGCCGCCGGGACGGATCACCGGGTTGTTGGCGGTGGCGATGTAGTCGGACGGCGGGTTGAAGAGCGCGGGCATCTCCTCGAATGGGACGGTCCCGGTCCATTCGTGCTCACCGGTCCACCCGGGGACCGGCCACGATCCGTCGCCGCTCGCCCGGATCGGTAGCTCCCCGGTCGCCTGGTAACCGATATTCCCGTCGACGTCGGCGTAGACCATGTTCTGGCCGGCGATGTCCCATTTCGACAGGGCGGCCCGGAACTCTTCGTGCGTGGTGGCGCGGTTCATCCCGATGATGGCCTCGACCAAAGTCGACGGCTGAAGCGTCTGCCAGGCGAGGGACACGACGTAGTCGTCGGGCAGATCGAGGTCGGAACCCAGGAACGGCGGTTCGTCGAAGTAGGTGTCGGAGATGACCGGGCCGTGCCGGGTGACCATCACGTCGTAGTCGATATCGTCCCCGCCGGCCACGACAATCGTCTCCGCTCGGGACTCCATGTCGACCCATTCGCCCTCGAACTCGTATTGAGTCGGGTCATCCGGGTTGACCTTCTCGATGAACAGGTCCTGGGTGTCGGCTGACTGGTTGGTAACCCCCCACGCCAGGCGTTCGTTGTGCCCGAGGACCACACCAGGCGTGCCGGCAAAGGAGAAACCGACGACCTGGTAGGGGCAGTCGTCGCTCGTCTCATTGCAGTGGAGCCCGTTCTGGTACCAGATGGATGGCATCTGTATCGAGAGATGCGGGTCGTTGGCCAGGACCGGCTTACCGGATTCGGTATGGGAGCCACCCACCACCCAGTTGTTCGAACCGATGCCCGCGAACCCGCCACCGGTGATCGCCCAAACATCCCGGGCTCGAGTCGCAGCGGATCCCAGCGCGACGAGGGCGCCCTCCGGAGGGGTGGGGGCGAGCGAGTCCGCCGTCGCCCCTCCCTCAGAATCCACGATCACCGGGTGGTCCTCGGGGTAGGCGGGGTAGAGCTGGTCGACCCGCTCGACGGATAGACCGGCGCTGAGAACGGCGCGGTCGATCTCTTGAAGCATGTTCCAGCTCAGGTCCCACGACATCACTTTGGCCCAGGTGAGGGTGTTGAGGGGAGTCCATGGCTCGATCTCGTAGCCGGACGCCTGCAGAGGCAGGATGGCGTACTCCAGGCTGACCTGGGAAGGGCTGCGGCTCTCGACGTACGCGTTCACACCTTCGGCGTAGGCCTCGAGGATCGCCCGCTGGCCCTCGTCCAGCATTTCCAGCTCCTGCTCGGCCAGACCTGTGAAATCCAGGGATCGAAGGAAGAGATCCGTCTCTACCTGGCTGTTCCCGAACATCTCGGAGAGTCGTCCGGCACCGATGTGACGCCAGAAGTCCATCTGCCAGAAGCGATCCTGGGCGTGGACAAGGCCCTGGGCGAAGAAGAGGTCGTGCTCGGATCCGGCATAGATGTGGGGCACGCCGTCGGTGTCTCTGATGACCTCGACCGCGCCGTCGACACCCCCGGCTGCCAGATCTCCATCGACTTGGGGGAAGGGACGTCGAACGAGGAAGAAGCCGAATATGGCGATGACAGCGGCGAGAACCAGCAGACCCACCAGTATTCGCCGAGCCCATCGCATCGCAGCGAGCCTATGCCCCGAATCCTCGATTGGGCGGACGCAGATCTAGCGTTCCGCCGATGCTCACCAGGACAGGGATGACACTCGGGATGATTCTCTTGATCGCGGCGTGCGGAGGGAGTGACGCCTCGACGACTACCTCCTCGTTGACGAGCATTCCCACCACCACGACCGAGGCGCCAACCACCACGACGACAACGGCGGCCACGACTTCGACCGTCGCCGAGACGACCACGACCGGCCCCGAGATCGATGTCACCTTCGCGGCCGGCGAAGTGGTGGGACCGGCCACCATCTCCGTTGGTGTGGGGGACCCGGTGTCGGTGTGGGTGCTGTCCGATGTAGATGGCGAGATCCACGTCCACAGTTACGACCTCCGCTTCGAAGCCGTGGCAGGAGTGCCGATCGAGATCGTCCTGACCGCAGACGTGCCCGGCATCTTCGAGGTGGAGGTCGAGGAAACGTCCACCCCGCTGTTCGAACTCGAGGTGACCCCGTGACGCCCGCCTCACACATCATGCAATGCGTCACATATGCGTGACCCCAAGCATTAGGTATGTGCTGAGACGCCTCGGCGTCGGTCTGGCGCTGGTGGCCGGGGTGGTGCTCGGGTGGCCGTCGATGGCGATGGCGCATGGGATCGGGGGACGGCTCGATCTGCCGGTGCCTCTCACCTACTTCTTGGTCGGGGCGGGAGTGGTGTTGGTGATCACGTTCGTGGCCCTTGCCGTGCTCTGGCCTGAGTCCCGGCTCCAGGGCGGCCCCCTCCACGATCCGGCCCGGTTCACGGTGCGCCGGGGCTGGATCCTGCCCGGGCTGGGCGTGATCTCGTTATTGCTGGTCATCGGGCAAGTGATCCCACCTCTCTTCGGGCTGGAGACGGACCCGACGAGGCCCACCATCGCCCCCGTCCTCGTCTTCGTGGTCTTCTGGCTGGTGGTCCCGTTCGCTGGGACGGTGATCGGCGACTGGTACACCGACATCAACCCGTGGCGATCGGTGGCCCGGATGCTCCGGGTCGGCCAGGGCGAGCGACTGGGTGTCCTCGAATCTCTCGGGGTGTGGCCGGCCGTCATCCTCATGGGCGCATTCACATGGCTCGAGCTGGTCAGCCCGGACTCGGGCCCGGTCATCCTCGGAGTCGCCGCGCTGGTCTACACCCTCAGTTTGATCGGGGCGATGGCGTATTCGGGGCGGGAGACCGGTCTCGCCGTGTTCGATGCCTTCACCCCCTACAACCGCCTGCTCTCCGCGATCTCACCAGTCGGGAGGCGGAGCGATGGCCGGCTGGTGTGGCGAGGGTGGCTGCGAGCGTTGACCGTGCTCCCGGCCTGGCGAGGGTTGCCGGCCTTCGTGGTGATGGCGATCGGGACTGTCACCTACGACGGGGCATCAGCGACAGAGTCTTTCCGCGGCGCCGTGGGGGATTTCGGGCAGACCGTCTTCGGGGGGACTTTGCTCCTGGTGGGCTGTGTCCTTGCGGTCGGGGCGGCTTATTGGATCGCCTCGTGGGCGGCGGCGCTCATGGTGGGCGATGACTGGACGGCTTCCAAGGTGGCGCAGCGCTTCGCCCACACCCTGGTGCCCATTTCCCTCGCCTACACGCTGGCCCACTACATGACACTGATCGTCTTCGAGGGCCAGCAGTTGATCGCCGCTGTCTCTGATCCCTTTGGTCTGGGCTGGGATCTGTTCGGCACGGCAGATCGCAAGGTCGACTTCTTCATCACCGCCGCCGAGCCGGTCTGGTACGCCCAGGTGGCCGTGATCGTCGCTGGTCATGTCCTCGGGGTGATCCTGGCCCACGATCGGGCGCTCGGTGACTTCGGGACGGAGGCGGTGCGCTCCCAGTATGCGATGCTTCTCCTTATGGTTGCCCTGACGACACTTGGCCTGCTGATCCTCGCGGGGTGATCGTGATCTTTGCGCACTATGGGGGCATCGACGAGATCGGGATCTTCGTCGTTCCCGCCGTCCTGGCGATCCTGGCCCTGCGCTGGGCGGAGCGAAAGGCGAAGCGGGCCGCCGCGGAGAAAGAGTCGGCCTCCAACATGGAATCCGTGATCACAGAGGACAGTGCAAGTGGCGAGTGATGGTCACGAGATCGCAATACCGCTGATCACGGACCCGGCGACCGTGAGCATCGGCTCGGCCCGGTCCAAAGTCGCGACCTATTTCGCCCTCACCAAGCCCCGCATCATCGAGCTCCTCTTGATCACGACGGTGCCATCGATGGTGTTGGCGGCCGGTCGGTGGCCGGGGGCGTGGCTGGTGCTGGCCACCTTGATCGGCGGATCTCTCTCTGCCGGAGGGGCCAACGCCCTCAACAACTACGTGGATCGCGACATCGACCAGATCATGAGACGGACCAGATCCCGACCTCTGGCCAGGGAGGAGGTGCCTCCCGCTCATGCCCTGGTCTTCGGGATCGTGCTCGGGGTTGCCGGCTTCGTCTGGCTTTGGGTCACCACCAACCTGCTCGCCGCAGCCATCGCCACGGCGGCCCTGCTCTTCTACGTGTTCGTCTACACGCTCAGCCTGAAACGGACGAGCACACAGAACATCGTCATCGGGGGCGCGGCGGGGGCTGCCCCGGCCCTGGTTGGCTGGGCAGCTGTCACCGGGTCTCTCGCCCTGCCCGCATGGGTCCTCTTCCTCGTCGTCTTCTACTGGACGCCTCCCCACTTCTGGGCACTGGCAATCAGATATCGGGACGACTACGAGAGAGCGGGCGTGCCCATGCTCCCCGTGGTCGCCGGGGTAGAGGCCACGACGCGGAAGATGCTGCTCTACACCGGGCTCATGGTCGCGATCAGCCTGCTTCTGGTCCCGGTAGCCGGGATGCGCTGGATCTATCTGGCCGCCGCCATCGGGCTCGGGGCCTGGTTCCTCTGGGACACCTGGCGGGTCTACCGCCGACCCGATGAAGCGATGAGGCTGTTCACTACCTCTACGGTGTACCTCTCCGCCCTCTTCGCTGCGGTGATGCTCGACGTCCTGGTTCGATGAGACGAGCCTCGCTCATGCTGGTCGGTTTGGTGCTGGCGGTCGCAGCGTGCGGGTCCGACGAGGTCGAGCCATTCGCCCTGGTCGCCTCCTCCAATGGGAGCATCGGGCTGGGGGAGCAACGGGTTTTGTTCGCGCTGGTCGACCCTGAGACGGACGAGTTCCTGGCGTCTCCCGACCGGGAGGCGACGGTCACGATTCGTGACGAGAACGGGTCGCCATTGGACACTTATCCGATGGAGTTCATCTGGAGCGTCCCCGACGTGCGCGGTCTATACGTGGCCCATGTCGACATCCCGGAGGCGGCCACCTACCAGGCCACGATCGATGCCGACGGGCTGGCCACTGCCGGGCCGGTGGGTTTCGTCGCCTTTGACGACCCGCCTCTGATCGAGGCGGGAGAGGAGGCGCCGGCTTCGGAGACCAGGACCTCGGCCGAGTTCCCCGACCTCTCGGTGATCAGCTCGGACCCGGAGCCCGACCCGGCGATGTATGAGAAGAGTGTGTCCGAGGCGGTCACGTCCGGCTTCCCGTCGGTGGTCGTGTTCGCGACACCTGCGTTCTGCACTTCCGAGACTTGCGGCCCGCTGCTCGACCAGGTCAAGGCATTGCGCCCCGAGTACCCCGGACTGGGCTTTGTCCACGTCGAGATCTATGAGGATCTCCAGGTCGACTCACCCGAAGAGCTGACTGTGGTGCCCGCAACCCGCGAATGGGGTCTGCCCTCCGAGCCTTGGGTTTTCGTCGTCGATAGCTCGGGGGTGGTGACCGCCTCTTTCGAAGGGGCCGCCTCCGATGAGGAGCTGACCGCAGCCATCGACGCCGTCGCCGGCTGACCGCGGCACCTGGACCTCTTTGGTTGGTCGCGGGTTTGGCGAGTCCGTATGATGCCAAGCCGATGGCTCGGTCCCGTCAACGCCTCGTCCGCATCGGCGTCCTCGTTGGCGCCGCCTTCCTGCTCGGAGCCTGCTCGTTCCTGGGGAGTGAGGATCAGCCGCTCACCACCTTCGAGCCGGCAGGCCCATTCTCGGAGCAGATCAACAACCTGTTCTGGCCGGTCTTCTGGATCGCCGTCGTGGTGTTCATCCTGGTGCAGGGGGCGATCCTCGTGGCCGTTTTCCTCTTTCGGGACCGCTCGGGGGCAAAAGAGGCCAAGCAACTCCACGGAAGCCCGAAACTCGAGATCGCCTGGACCATCGTTCCGGCCCTGATCCTGGCCGGCATTGCGGTCCCCACCACAGCCGCCGTCTTCGAGTTGACCGAGTGTGATCCAGATGCCATCGAGATCCAGGTCACCGGGCATCAGTGGTGGTTCGAGTACCACTACCCCGACGCTGAGATCGACACCGCCAACATCATGGTGATCCCGGCCGGACAGGAGGTCTGCGCGGTGATGACGTCCGACGACGTCCTCCACAACTTCTGGATCCCGGCCCTCAACGGCAAGCGCTATCTCGTGCCCGGCCAGACCACGCTGCTCCGGCTCCAGGCAGATGAGCCCGGTGTCTACTGGGGTCATTGCGCCGAGTTCTGTGGTCTCTCTCATTCATTGATGAGAGCCAGGGTCCAGGCCCTCGAGCCGGCCGAATACGAGGCGTGGCTCGCCGAGCAACAGACGGCGGCCGCGCTCCCCGAGGAAGGGACTCCTGAGGATGACGGATACCAGGTGTTCCTGGCGAAGGGATGCACCCAGTGCCACACCGTTCGCTTCGAGGACGAGGAGGCTTCGAACATCATCGAACGCGCCTCTTTCAACGGGCCCGAGCTGACCCACTTCGCCTCACGGTCAGTCTTCGCCGGTGCCGTCCTCCCCGCTGAAGGCCAGAGCCGGGATGAGGCACTCAAGGACTGGCTCGCCGACCCCCCCTACATCAAGCCCGGTAGCTTCATGCCCGATCTCGCCTTGACCGAAGCCGAGATCGATGCTCTCATCGTCTGGCTGGACAGCATGGAATGACTGCCACCGCCGAACGCCCCTCCACGACGATCTTCCGGCGCCCGAGCTCCACGAAGGGGCTCTGGTCGTGGCTGACCACGGTGGACCACAAGCGCATCGGGATCATGTACGGCTACGCGGCGTTCACCTTCTTCATCATCGGTGGGCTCGAGGCGCTGATGCTTCGCATCCAGCTCTCCCAGGCGAATGGCGAGTTCTTGACGGCCGGCGCCTACAACGCCCTGTTCACGATGCATGGCACCACGATGATCTTCCTGTTTGTCATGCCCGCGTCGGCGGCGCTGATGAACTACATGCTCCCGCTCCTGATCGGGGCTCGGGACGTCGCGTTCCCCAGGCTCAACGCCCTCTCCTGGTGGATCTTCTTCTTCGGCGGGCTCTTCCTCTACTCGACCTTCATCTTCGGCACCTCGGCGCCGCCGGTAGGCGTCGACGGACTGGGCGGGATCGACGGGAATCTGGCGGCGGGGGGTGGTCCGGGCAGTTTCAACTTCCTTGCCGACTCACCCGACGGAGGCTGGTTCGGCTATCAACCCAACGCCGGTCCGCTCTACTCGCCGGGCACGGCTATGGACTACTGGGCACTTGGCCTTCAGATCATCGGCCTCGCCTCGTTGGTGTCCTCGGTCAACTTCCTGGTCACTGTGCTCAACCTGAGGGCCAAGGGGATGCGGCTGCTCCGCATGCCGGTGTTCGCCTGGATGACGACGATCACCTCGTTCCTGCTCCTCTTCTCCCTCCCGATCATCGCTGTGGCCCTGTTCATGGTGACTTTCGACCGCCAGTTCGGGTCGTTGTTCTTCGCCGCCCAAGCGGGTGGGGATGTGATCCTCTGGCAGCACCTCTTCTGGCTGTTCGGGCATCCCGAGGTCTACATCCTGATCCTGCCCGCCATGGGGATCGTGTCCGAGATCCTGCCCACCTTCTCTCGAAAACCGTTGTTCGGGTACTCGGCTGTGGTGTTCGCCGGGGCGGCCATAGCCTTCCTCGGATTCGGGGTGTGGGCCCATCACATGTTCGCCTCCGGCATCACCCCGGTCGCCCAGGCTGCCTTCGGGCTGGCCACCATGACCATCGCCATCCCGACGGGGATCAAGATCTTCAACTGGCTGGGCACGATGTGGATGGGACGGATCCGGCTCAACGTTCCGATGCTGTTCGCGATCGGTTTCGTCGCCATGTTCACCATCGGGGGCCTTTCGGGGGTGACCCATGCCGTCGTGCCCTCCGACTGGCAGCAAACCGACACCTACTACATCGTGGCCCATTTCCATTACGTGATCTTCGGCGGCTCCGTCTTCGGGCTGTTCGGTGGGCTCTATTACTGGTTCCCGAAGCTCACCGGACGGGTGATGAACGAGCGATTGGGCAAGGTCCACTTCTGGCTCATGCTGATCGGGTTCAATCTCACCTTCGGGCCCATGCACTGGCTCGGGCTTCAGGGCATGGTGCGTCGGACCTGGAAATACGCCCCGGAGACGGGTCTGGAGCCGTGGAACGTCGTTGTCACCATTGGGGCGTTCATCATCGCCTTCTCGATTCTGATCTTCATGATCAACTGGATCACCAGCAAGCGTCGGGGACAGCTCTCCGGGCTCGATCCCTGGGACGCCCGCACCATCGAGTGGATGTCGCCCAATCCCACGCCCGAGTACAACTTCGCCGTTCCGCCGGTGGTGACCAGCCTCGACCACTTCTGGCACCTCAAGTACGAGGAGGACGCCGAGGGCAGGGCGGTGCGCAAGAAGGACGGCGACGAGATCGTGGCGACCATCGAGCACGAGCAGCTCAACCCCGAGTCACCGATCCATCTTCCCAACCCGTCGTATTTCCCATTCTTCTTCGCCGTCGGGCTTCCGCTCATGTTCTACGGGGTCATCTACCACGAGGCGATGTGGGGCAAAGGGCTGATCCTGGTTGGGCTGATCACCAGTCTTGCCGCGGTCATCGGCTGGGCCATCGAGCCACTGGAAGAGCCGCACGGCGAACATGGCGAGCACCACGATGATCACGAGGGTGACGACGATGAGTTTCCTCCCCCAGAGAGCGAAGCGATCGTTGGGGGAGGTGGCTTGGCCGAAGGCCGAGACGGAGGGGGAAGCGATGATGAAGATCCCTCCTTCCCGGCTTCGCCGGTACTCCCCCCTACAGGGGGAGGGACATGACTGAGCTCATCCATGAAGCCGATCTGGAGCACGCGCACCCCGAGCACGAGGGGACTGGGGTCGAGGACCGCAAGCTCGGGATGTGGCTCTTCCTCAGCTCGGAGTTCCTCTTCTTCGGCGCGCTGATCTCCAATTACCTGCTGTACTCCAAACGGCCCGGCTTCCCTCTTCCCTACCCGGCGGACATCTACGACATCCCGTTCACCTCGGTGAGCTCCTTCGTCCTCCTGATGAGCTCACTCACGATGGTGTTGGCTCACAATGCCCAGACGAGGAAGGACGCCAACGGGACCCGGACCTGGCTCTTCGCCACCGCCGCCCTGGGATCAGTGTTCCTCGGGGGCCAGGTCTTCGAGTTCACCACGTTCATCGTTGAAGACGGAATGAAGATGAGCACCAACCCGGCCGCTTCGGCCTTCTACCTGCTGACCGGGTTTCATGGGACCCACGTCGCCATCGGGGTGATCATGCTTCTCTCCCTGTGGGGGATCTCCCGACGACGAGGCGAGCTGAGCGACCGTCATGGCCTCAATTTGGAGCTGGTGGGTCTCTACTGGCACTTCGTCGACATCATCTGGATCATCATCTTCACCGTGGTCTATCTGCTCTCGGTGCCCCCGACATGAGCAGCACCGAGCACATCCATCACCCGACGCCGGCCCAATACTGGAAGATCGCGGTGGTCCTCGCCGTCCTCACCGCCATCGAGGTGGCGATCTACTACATCCACCGGGACTTCGACCTCGGCAACTTCAATACCGTCCTACTGATCCTTCTGGCCGCGCTGAAGTTCGTCATCGTGATCGGGTGGTACATGCATCTCCGCTTCGAGAACCGGATGCTCAGCCGGTTCTTCACTGCCGGTTTCATCCTCGCTTTGTCGCTGTACACCATCATCCTCACCGCCCTCGGGGCGGCTCTCCTGGCGAGCGGCTGACGTGATCCCGGCCTTTCATCCCCACTACGACGTGTGGGCGCTGGCCTTCGCTCTCGCGTTCGGTTACTGGTACGCCAATCGACGGCTGCGGCCCGTCCTCGCCCCCGAGGCGCCACCGGCGACCACAGGGCAGAAGCTGCAGTGGTACGGCGCCGTTATCGCCCTGTGGCTGGTCTCGGGCTGGCCAATCCATGACATCGGGGAGACGTCGCTGTTCACCGTCCACATGGTCGAGCACATGGTCCTCGCTCTGGTCATACCCCCATTGATGCTCCGTGGCCTGCCGAGGTGGCTGGCAGACGTGACCATCGGACATCCGAAAGTTGCCCCATTCATCCGACCGCTGGCCCGTCCGGTCACCGCCTTCGTCCTGTTCAACACGACCTTCATCGTGATCCACTGGCCTGACTTGGTAGCGGTGATGGTCCAGGGCGGAATCCCTCACCTGATGGTTCATGCATGGCTCTTCGGGGTTTCCATCCTCATGTGGCTCCCCGTGTTCTCGCCCACTCTGGCCATCCCCAGGCTGCCTCCGCCCGGGCAGATGTTCTACCTCTTCGCTCAGTCGCTGCTGCCCACCATCCCCGCCTCGTTCCTGACTTTCTCGACCGTTCCCCTCTACCCGGTCTACGGCGACGCCGCGCTGGCCTTCGGTCTGACCGCGGTGGCGGATCAGACCATTGCAGGGGTGATCATGAAGTTGGTTGGCGGGTTGCTGCTGTGGTCGACGATCGCGGTGATCTGGTTCCGCTGGACGAAGCAGGAGCGCGAGTGGGAGCGTCTCGAATCCACGCTTCGGGCGTCCTGAGGGCTGGCGCTGTAATCGCGTTGACCATCTCGTTGATCGCCTGCAACCAGACGTCGGGAACAGCGCGCGGGGTGGTGACGTCGGTCGAGGGCACTCTCCAGGATGTCTCTTCGTTCATGGTCCTGGTCGAGGGCTCCGAGCTGGAGTTCACCCCTTCTCCCGAGGGCGATTACGCCTTCCCCCTCGCCCATCTCCGGGAGCATCAGAGGACCGGCGAGCCAGTTCTCGTTGGCTGGGAGATGGTGGGTAGCGTGCGGTACGCACTGAGCCTGGCCGACGGGTAGGGCGCCAACCGAGCACGAGGAGAGCATGCCGATCGACCTACCTCCAGGTCACTTCTTCCTACCCGGGCCTACCGAGGTACATCCTGACGTGCTCGCCGCGCAGACCAAACCCATGATCGGCCACCGGGGCCGGGCCATCGAGGAGTTGCTCGCCAGGCTTCAGGATGGCTTGCGACGGGTCTTTCTCACCGAACAGCCAGTGATCATCTCCACTTCGTCGGCTACCGGCCTCATGGAGGCCGCAGTGCGCAACGGCGTCGCCGGCGGCAAGTGTGCTGAGTCTGGTCAACGGGGCCTTCTCGGCGAGATTCGCCGAGATCGCCATGGCTTGCGGCCATGACACCGAAGTATGGGCGGTGGAATGGGGCCAGTTCCACGACCCGGCCGAACTGGACGAGAAACTGGGGCGGGGCGGGTTCGATGCAGTCACCCTCACCCACTCCGAGACCTCCACTGGTGTGCTTCAGGATCTCGAGGCAATCGCCGCGGTGACGGCTCGTCATGACGGCGTGATGCTGCTGATCGACTCTGTGACCGGCGTTGCCGGTGCCGAGGTCCGGACCGACGAATGGGGACTCGGCTTCGTCCTCACCGGATCACAAAAAGCACTCGCCCTCCCTCCTGGCCTGGCTTTTGGCGTGGCTTCACCGGCGATGTTGGATCGCTCGGCCCAAGCCACCAACAAGGGCTACTACTTCGACCTGCTTCCCCTGCTGAAATCGCTCGAGGCCTTCCAGACCCCATCCACCCCTGCGATCTCCCTGCTCTACGCACTCGAGGTGCAGTTGGATCGGATCCTCGCCGAAGGCATCGAGCAACGCTGGGCCCGCCACGCCGCGATGCGGTCCGCCACGATCGATTGGGTCGACGCGATGCGGGCCGACGGGGTCGATATTGCGGTACTGGCGCCCGAGGGGCATCGGTCCCCCACTGTCAGTTGCATCAGTCTTCCCGAAGGGACATCGGGCCCCGATGTCGTGGCAGCGATGAGGGAGCGGGGCTGGGTGATTGGCGGCGGATACTCCCGTCTCAAGGAGTCCACCATCCGGATCGGCCATATGGGGGACCACGATCCAGGAATGCTGTCCGAACTGCTCGATGACCTGGGTGAGGTGGTCAGGTGAGTGGTCGATATCGGGTGGTGGCAACCGACCGGGTCTCCAAGAAGGGACTCGCCCCGCTGCGGGACGATGAGCGCTTCGACGTGGTCCTGGTCAAGGATTCCTCTGAGCCCGAATTCGACGTCGAGCTCGAAACCGCGGCCGGGCTCATCGTGCGCAGCGCCACCAGAGTCGATGCCTCGGTCTTCGATCGCGCACCCGATCTGAGAGTCGTTGGCCGAGCCGGGGTAGGGGTGGACAACATCGATGTGGCCGCCGCATCCGAGCGCGGGGTTGCGGTGATGAACGCACCCGGGGGCAACACCATCTCGGCCGCCGAGCTGACGATGGCTCTGATGCTGGCGGTGGCCCGCCGGGTCACCGACGCCGATCGGTCGATCCGGGAGGGCAGATGGGAACGTTCGACCCTGCAGGGGGTGGAACTGCGCGGGAAGACCCTTGGAGTGGTCGGCGCTGGTCGGATCGGCTGGGAAGTCGCCCAACGTTGCCGCGCCTTCGGGATGGACGTCGTCGTCTACGACCCATATCTCGCCCCCGAGCGCGTGGAGGACCTTCATCCACACCTGGTGCCCTTGGGTCATCTCATCGAGAGCTCCGACGTCATCACCCTCCATGTCCCTCTCAACGCCGAGACGAGAGGTCTGATCGGGGACGACGCGCTGGGCAGGATGAAGAAAGGCGCGTTCGTGCTCAATGTCTCCCGGGGCGGGGTGGTGGACGAGAGCGCCCTGGCCAGAGCGCTGACGGAGGGCAAGATCGCCGGGGCCGGCCTGGACGTCTACGAGCACGAGCCTCTGGCAGCGGACAGTCCTCTCCTCCAAGCTCCCAATCTCGTGCTGACCCCCCACCTCGGCGCTTCCACCAAGGAGGCCCAGATCCAGGTAGCCCTCGAGGTTGCCCGGAGCATTCGTGCCGCGCTGGCTCACGGTGACCTCTCGGCGGCGATCAACGCCTCGGATCTGGCCAACGCCGCCGGCCTGGTCAGAACTGATTTCTAATGCAGGGCGCCACGCAAGTGAAGCAGTGCATTCGGATGCCTGCGCTCAGCCGATGACGAATGTGATCGCAGCCTCGGGCTCGGCGGCAGGCTCCTCCGGCTCCTCGTTCGGACTGCGGGCAAACATGACCGCCAGGATGAAGACGATGACGGTGCCGATCCCGATCACAGCCACCATCACCTCGCCGAACGACAACTTGATGTTGGGCTTGGTGCCGGCGAGGGAGGCGAAGCCGAGGATGCCGGCAGAGGTGAGGATGCCGATGACGGCGGCGCCACCTGTTCCAAGCTCCTCCGATTCGAGGAGTGCCCAAGCGAACGGGAGGACGAGCAGCAGCAGCAAGATCAGCGCGGTCAGGGGGATGCCGAAAGCAGACCCGAGCCGTCGCCTCACGGTGTCTATCTCTTCGCCGGTGCCGTCGGCCACCGCCACCGGGACCCCGATCGTCTGAGTGACCGCAGCGGTGAGCCCGCCGAGCACTGCGCCCCCGATCGCCATCACTCCCAGGGTCGCCAGGACAGGCAATTGGACCACACCTTCGACTCCCTCTACCGGTGTGCCGAACCCGCTGAGGATCGCACCGGCCACCACTCCGAGGACAAGACCGATCAGCGCCCCGACCCAAGCCGTCGAGCTCGGTGAGTTGCTGAGCTGCATGCCCGGGTTGGCCCAAGAGGCTGCGGCCCGGGACAGAGAGGCGATCACCGCTCCGAACACGATGCTGATCAAAGCGGCACCGATGACCACGCCATTGGGGTCGACCTGGATCACGGGGATGAATGTTTCTTCCCCGATCACCGTGGCCGAGGAAGCCCACCAATTGCTCGCAATGACGAAGCCGATCAGCCCGAGCCCGGCCCCGGTCCAGGCTCCCACCCTCATCGCGGTGCGGACCCGGTGTCGTAACGAGACCGGTTCCAGGACCACTCGGCTCCGGTTCCACCACCACCGCCGCGGCCGCGGGCGGGGCGATTTCTGGTTGAGACCTGCGGCCCGGGAGTGGGTGTGGGAGCAGGTGCAGGTTCGGCTGTTTCCTCCTCAGCGGCCGGGGCTTCCTCGGTCGGTGCCGGGGTGGGGGCCGGCGTCGCACCCGCGGCGGGAGCGCCGCCTGCCCAGGCCGTCAGGACATCATCGACCGCGGTCCCGTTGGCCGTGGCCCTGGCGGCCGCCGAGCGCTGGACCAGCGGCTCCGGGACGTTCAGGGCATCGGCGGCTGCGGTAAGCAGGTCGCTCACGTGGCGGGATCATAATTGGATCCGCCCCTGACCACCGCGGCCCCGTCGACGGCCCGCACTACCCAGGCGTCGGTCACCGCGCCGGGCTCGGTGAGGGCGATCACGCATCCCCCGAAGCCGGCACCGGTCAGGCGGGCACCGTGGACGCCAGGTGTGGCGAGTAGAGCCTCGACGGCCAAGTCGAGGTCCGGCGTGGAGACCTCGTAGTCATCACGGAGGCTGATGTGACTGGCGGTCATGAGGTCACCCGCAGCTACCAGGTCACCGGCGCGGAGCGCGTCGACGCATTGGCGCACCCGTTCGTTCTCGGTGACGACGTGGCGTGCTCTGGCCCGCAGGACGGGATCGGTGATCGACGTCACGTCAGACGGGGCAGCCAGGCGGAGCGGGCCGATCTCGGCCTCGGCAGCCGCGCAGGCGGCAACTCGGTCCGAGTACGGGCTGCCGGCGACAGTGCGATGCGAGACGTATCTGACCACGATCTCGGCCTTGGGGGGCAAAGGGACCGGTTCAACGGTCAGGTCGTGGCAATCGAGCAAGATCGCATGCCCCTCGACGCCGTGGAGAGAGGCCATCTCGTCGAGGACGCCGGCGGGAACTCCGGTTGCGGCCTGCTGTGCCCTCTGGCAGAGCAGGGCGATCTCGAGACGTGATCGCTCACTCTCCGCACCCAGAGCCAGGGCGACGGCCACGCCAAAGGCGCCCGACGAGGAGAGCCCGGCGCCGATCGGGACTGTCGATGTCACCGATCCTGCGAATCCCCGCTCTCTCCCCAGTTCAGCGGCGATGGCGGCGATTCGCCTCGCCCAGGTCGGCTCGATGTGCTCGACGCCTGAGATCGGCACCGGAAAATCAGCCGGGACTTGGTCCTGATCGGAGGTGAGACTGATCCGATGCTCTTCGCGATCGGCTCCCTCGACCACGATCTCACGGTCGATGGCCAGGGGAAGGGCGAGACCGCCGGTGTAATCGGTGTGGTCTCCGATGAGATTGACCCGTCCCGGGGCCCGGGCTTCCACTGGAACGGCGGCATCTGGCATCCGCCGCAGGCTAGAAGCTGAACTTCCGGCGCCAGGTACCCTTGCCCCGGCATGCTCGCCGTGATCAGCTATCCGCCGATTCCGATCTGGGATATCGGCCCATTTCAGTTCTCCCTCCATGGGCTCTTCGCCGCCCTCGGCTTCGTCGCCGGCGCCTGGCTGGCCAACAAAGAAATGGGCAAGCGCGGCTTCGACACCGTCAAGTACCAGTCGGTCCTCAGCTGGGGCCTGGTCGGAGCATTGCTCGGCGCCCGCTACTTCACCATGCCCGCCCAGCTCATGAACGGCGTGCCTCTGATGGAGGCGTTGAACCCGATCTCGGGCAACTTCTCGATCATGGGCGGGTTCGCCGGGGGGATCATCGCCGGCTGGATCAGGATGAGACAGGTCGGCCTCCCTGTCCTTCCGACCCTCGACATGTCAGCGTTCGGCCTCGCGCTGGGGACGGTGGTTGGCCGAATCGGCGACCTGGCCATCGTGGAGCATCTGGGCAAGGCCACGACTGCCTGGTGGGGTTTCGGGATCAGGCCCGGATATCGACGTGGCTCCCCAGCACGATGCCCTGGAGTGTGCCGCGGCCGAGGCCGGCGAGGTTTTCTGCGGCATCTATCACCATGTCGCCCTCTACGACATGATCGGCGCCGCGATCCTGCTCGGTCTCCTGTATCTCCTCTATGACCGGATCGAACTGCGCTATGGACAGCTGTTCTTCGCCTGGGTGACCTGGTACGGGTTCCAGCGGTTCCTCCTCGACTCACTGCGGTACGGCAGTGGGGACGCCACTGTCGGCGCCCTCACCTGGAACCAGCTCAGCGGCCTGCTCGCCGGGATCAGCGGTCTGATCGCCCTGTGGTGGCTGGGCCGTCATCAGAGGATCGTCTCCGCGGAGGCTGATCGCGCCCTGATCAACGCCTAGGTCTCAGTCACCACCCTCGGTCTCAGACATGGCCGTCACAGCTTCCTCGATGGTGTCGTAGATCTCGACCAGCCCCCGGTCGTCGGCTTTCGGGAGGAGGTCTCTCACCTGACCCGATGTCCTTGGCCAGACCGAGCTTGACGCCATTCGCGCCCAGTTCCTCGGCTAGCTCGGAGAGCATCTTCACGGAGGTCACGTCGACGAAGGGCACGGTCTCGGCGTCGATCGATCACGGGTCTTGCCAACTTTGCTGACGTGAGTCCGTACGAAGTGGGCGTTGCCGAAGAACAGACCGCTCTCCACCCGGAGCACTGCGATGCCTGGGGTCGGAATCGCTTCGGGATGTCGGTCCGTGTCTACATAGACGCTGGTGCCGGGCTCGATGCCCAGTCGGGCGATATTGGGCTTGGAGCTCCGGTAGACCATCAGGAACAGCGACATCGCGATCCCGATGAAGAGACCGGGCAAGGTGTCGAAGATGAGGACTCCGAGCATCGCGGCCACCACTGCGATGAAATCCGGGCGGGCGGCGAATCCATAGATGCGGCCGAGCCGCTCGCTGTAGGTGGCGTAGAGCCTGCGCAGCGACTCGGTGTCGACCAATTCGATGATGTCGCTGCTCATCGTCCAAATCCCCGGCTTGCGGTTGACCCGATGACACCATGTCGGCGATGAGGCTGGTGATCGCCGTCGACGCCGGGGCCTTGACCGAGACCACGATCGACCCCGTCGCTGCAGTTATTGCGGTGGTAGTGGCGATCGTCGGTTGGATCCTGTCCCGGATCACCCGCAGGGCCATGGGCAGGCTCCTCATCCGTCTCCAGGGGATCTCCGACGACTTGCGCGATCTCACTGCCCGGGTGGCCGGTTATGTCGTTCTCTTCATCGGGTTCGGAATCGCCCTCTCGATTCTCGGAGTTCCGATACAGCCACTGCTCGTGGCGGCGATCGTCGTCGCCGTCATACTCGCCCTGGCCCTGCGGGGGATCGCTGACAATTTTGCTGCCGGAATCGTCCTCCAGACACGGCGCCCAATCGAGGTCGGAGACGAGGTCGATTCCCTCGGCTTCGTGGGCGATGTGGTCGAGATGAACGGCCGAGCCGTTGTGATCGAGACCTTCGACGGTCGTCAGGCGCACCTTCCCAACTCCGAGGTGCTCAGTAACCCGCTCCTCAATCATTCCGCAAAGGGGGCGCGGCGTTCGGAGGTCGAAGTCCGGGTCAGGTCCAGGGATGCCGAAGGGACCGGGCAACGGTTGATCGCCACAATGGCCGCGGTGCCCGGTGTGCTGAGCGAGCCCAAGCCTGTCTGCTATCTCACGGCGGTCGATCCGGTGCGGGTCACGGCGCTCGTTCATTTCTGGCACGACCCCGCTGATGGCCTGACGGTTCGCAGCGACGTGATCCGCGCCCTTGCCGTCGCCGGGCAGGGCCGGACCGAGATGGCGACCATCGTCACCCCACAGCCACCTGTGCCACTGACCCCTTCGCCCTGGATTTGAGCGCACCTCTCTCAGCCGTTGGTCTTGGATGATTCGAAGTTGGCAACCGCCCCAGCCACCGTGTCGTGGATTCTCCCCGACCCGTACCAGGGCTCCCACAGCTCGGTGCGTCGCGCCTTCTCAAGTGCCCTTGTCGGGATGTTGGCAATCCAGAGCCTCGCTCCAATTCGCTGCAGCACGTGATCGGTCTCAGCGATGACGTCCATCACGGTCACCGAGGTGTCGGCGGTCCCGCCGACGTCGAGGAGCACGACTTCGGGATGCGGCTCTACTGCAGCGCGCTCCAGTATCTGGGTCTGGACACCTCTCACGTTGAGGGTGTAGAGCCCGCCTTCGATCCTGAGCACGAGCATCCCGGGCACCGGCTGATCACCATCGCGGGCAGGCAGCAATTCCCCGCCGTCGGGTGGCCGTTTCAGCTCCACAACGACAGGGTGGTTGAGGGCGCGCAACACGAAGTAGATGGTGAGGAAGACCCCGACCAGGACCCCAATCAGGAGATTGAAGGCAAGGGCGAAGAAGGCGGTGATGGCAGCGATCCAGAACTCGAGAGGGTCGATTGCACCCAACCGGCGCATCTCGTCGACCTTGATCAAACCGAGGACTGCGACAACCACGATCGCGCCCAGAGTGGCCTCGGGGAGGTCACCGAGCACCGGGGCCAGGAACAGGGCAACCGCCACCGCCAGGACCACGGTCACCAACTCGCTGAGCTGGGTGCGGGCGCCGGCATTGGTGTTGACCTGGGTCTGAGAGAACCCCCCGGCAGGGGGGACGGTATGGAAGAAGGAGCCGACGATGGTCGCAACTCCGGTGGCGATGTACTCCTGGTCGTTGTCGATGGGCGGGTCGTCGGGCTGTCGGGCGATCCGTCCTGCGGTGACGGTCTCGAAGTAGGACATGAGGGCGATGGCCAGCGCAAAGGGCAGCAAGGCCTCCAGATGCTGGAACGGGGGAATCGCCGGCAGGGGAAGACCGGTGGGGACTTCGGGGATGGTGGCTACTCCTCGATCGGTCACCCCGGTGAACACCACGAGGCCGATGCCGACTGCCAGGGCCAGCAACGGCCCCGGGATCTTCGGCTTCCATGCCCGTAGAACGAGGAGGAATGCGATGGTGATCCCCCCAATGAGGGCAGTGGTGAGGTTCGCCTCCGGGAGCTGCTCGATTGCATTCCAGACATCGCCGAAGAAGTCGCCCTCGGTAGAAGGGATGCCAAGGAGTTTCGGGAGCTGGTCGGCGATGATGGTCAGACCCACTCCAACCTTGAGCCCGGCCAGGGTGGCTTCGGAGACTGCCTCCAGCATCCATCCCAACCGGATCAGACGAAAGACGATGAGCAATAGGCCCACCATCAGGGTCAGGGTGGTGGCGGTTCCCACCAAGTTGGTCGAGTCGGGAGCGGCCGCGGTTATCGCAAGCCCGGTGAGGGCGACGATCGTCGAGGTCGTGCTGAAAGAAAGCCTGCGGGCGGTCCCGAACAACGCATAGATCAGCATCGGGAAGATGCAGGTGTAGAGACCGATCTCCACCGGCAGACCAGCGACGGTGGCATAACCCATCGCCTGAGGGATGACCACCGCGGCGGCCGTTGCCCCTGCCAGCAGGTCGGCGGCGAGCCAAGCGCGGTCGTAGCTGCGCAACCAGCCAAATGCGGGGACGAAACGGGCGATGCCGGCTTCTTCCGGCGCCTGGATTGTCACGCCGTCAAGCTATAGGGTCTGCTCGGCGAACACCTTCGACCAATCGTTCTTGATGCTGATCACGGTCCAGCCCTTGTCGGCGGCCCGGGCCAGAGCATCCTCGGCACCCGCCGTGTAGTCGAACTCTCGCTCCGCGTCGTCGTGGAGGAGAAGAGTCCGCAGTGCCGGCCGCCCGGGTCTATTGGCGAAGCGCAGCATCTGGATGTCCCCGTTCGAGTTTCCGCCGGCGATGATCGGTACCCGTCCGATGCGGCTCCAGACCTGCGTGGTTGTAGGCGCTGACATTCCACCAGCCGATGTCGTCGCCCCAAATGACCAGGATGTTCGGTTTGTCAGCCATCAGCTGTCATCTCCTTCGGAGGTTGGTTTGGTCCCATTGCGGACGATGCATCGGAAACCGAGATGGGACATCGAGGTATCGATCATCTGGGGCTGTCGGGCTGCCGGTCGGTAGCGCAGGCAGTAGTTGGGGGCGCAGAGGTGTGACCCTCCTTTGATCACCCGGCGGGGGATGTGCTCACCAGGCTGGCCCGGGTTGTAGCTGTGATCTGGTGAGCTGACTCTGGGGTTGGTGGGGACACAGCAGGCGTGCTCCGCCTGGTCCGGATGTCGCGGGACGTACCAGTCGCTCGTCCACTCCCACACGTTCCCCGTCATGTCGTAGAGCCCATATCCGTTCGCGGGGAAGCTGCCCACGGGCGAGGTCCGCTCGAAGCCATCGACCTTGAGGTTCTGCCACGGGAACTCCCCCTGCCAGCTATTGGCCATCGCCTTCCCGTCCGGGAAATGCTCGTCCCCCCAGGCGAATGTCGCCCCATCGAGCCCGCCACGGCAGGCGAATTCCCACTCGGCCTCGGTGGGCAGATCTTTGCCTGCCCAAGCGGCATATGCCTTGGCGTCCTCCCAAGCGATGTGGACCACCGGGTGGTCCCCTTTGCCGTGAAACGTGGTTCCCGGCCCACCGGGTCGTCGCCAATGGGCACTGGGGACGTACGCCCACCAGTTGCGGTAGTCGCCCAGATCAACCGGACCGTCCGTCTGTTGGAAGACCAGGGACCCGGGCACCAGGAGGTCCGGGTCGGCGTCGGGGTACTGCTCGGGGTCGAGGGGCCGCTCGGCCATGGTGACGTAACCGGTTTCCTTGACGAACACTCGGAACTCGGCGTTGGTCACTTGGTGCTGGTCGATCCAGAAACCATCCACGGCCACCTCGTGGACCGGGCGCTCCTCGGGATAGAAATCCTCCGAGCCCATGCGGAATCGGCCCCCCGGGATCCAGCGCATGCCCTCCCGATCCCGCCGACCCGGGGAGATCTCGATCCGTGTCTCGCTGCCCGGTCTGGTCACTGGGCGAGGATCTTCGCCTTCTCGGCGGCGAATTCCTCTTCGGTGAGAATTCCCTGAGCCTTCAGCTCACCAAGCTCCTTCAACTGGGCTACCGGGTCGGGGCCACTCGCGGCCGGCACGGCCTGTTGCGCTGAGGCCTGCTGTGCCGCCGCCTCCATGGCCGCTGCTGTTGTGCTGGTAGGCGGCGGCGTCGGCTTGTGTCTGTGCCTTCTCAGCTTGGTTATGGCTCATTCCTCCCACGACGGCGGTCGCAGTGCCCGCCACGACCGCGGTCCGGGCCGCCGTCCCGATGAGGCTGGGCCTCCCCACTCGACCTACTGCTCTTCTTCTCATAACTCAGCTCTCCTCACTCATCGCCATGGCCGCATTCACGGTCTCGGCGTCCAGACGGTCATGGGCCACCAGCTCGCCGCCGGCGTCACGTATCGCGCCGATCAGCTTGCTGGCCCAGGTGTTCTCCCAGACGATCAGGGCTGCGGTGTTCCCGGGCTCGAGCAGCTCACCGGCGGTCTCGATGTCCTCCGCGCTGAGCAGACCCATCACATCGCCATCGAGATCATCGAACATCCCGCCGTCCTCCATCTCCCCTAGCTCGAGGGCGAGGACGTCGCCTTCCTCGGACTTGCTGACCACCAGCAGATCGAGGATGGCGACCACGCCGGAGTCGACCAGGTCGGCCAGTGCGGGGACGATCTCACCCTTGAATTTGCTGCCCGGGAAGGCGATCACCGCCAACTCCACCGAGCCTCTTGCTTCCTCAGCCATTGCTGTCTCCTTCCGTAGACATCAGGCGAATACCACTTGCATCCCACTTCCGACCAACTTGGCCCCGATCACGACCATCAGCACTGCCATGATCGTGGCGTTGTTGATGGCCAACCAATGTCGGAGGTCGGCGAGGGTTTGTGCGGCCGTGTCGCCACCGAGAAAGTAGACCCCGATCGGTATCGCCAGACCGATGGTCCCGATCACGACGAAAACGGCGAGCACGATGTATGAGTCGGTGCTGGAGAGCCCCGCAGCGGCGATCGAGGCCGCCGCGGCCAGCGTCAGAGTCAAGTTCTTCGGGTTGAGGGCCGCGAGCAGGAACCCGAGGCCAAGGGATTTGCCCGGGGTGAACTGATCGATGGCGGACATCCACGTCGGCATCGGGGGCTCCTCGTCGCCACGCGGGCGGTTCCGCCACGATCTGATCCCGATGAGGACTGCGATCAGACCGAGGATGAGCACCACCCAGCCCACCCAGGTCGCCGGCCCCCCATCCTCGCTTGCCCCGGCCGGCTCGGCTACGAGGAGGACGATGACCCCAACCAGTCCGAGCCCCAACAACCAGCCGAGCAGGAAGGAAAGGCCGTTGCCTTTGGCTTTCGGGGTCGAGAGCATGAGAACGACTGCGATGATCGGGATCGGGCTGATCGCCACCCCAACGGCCAAGGGGAGAATCTCTCCTATCGCTGAACCCATAGAACGGCGAACCTAGCGCGCCCGAGGTAGCGTGTTTTCGTGCCGACGGAGGTAGATCTTGGACGACATCCTGGTGGGGATCATCGCCTTGATCGTCGGTCTGGTCTTCTGCTTTTCCGGTTACTTCGCCATGCGTGTCGTCATCCCGATCTGGGGCGCATTCTCCGGATTCATGCTCGGGGCGGGTTTGGTGGACAACTTCACCGACGAGGGTTTCCTGGCATCGGCACTGGGATGGGTGGTGGGGGCGGCGCTTGCGCTGGTGTTCGGGCTGCTGGCCTACGTGTTTTACGAGATCTCCGTGGTCATCGCCATGGGCGCGATCGGATTCGCCCTGGGGGCGACGCTCATGGTGACGTTGGGGATCACCTGGTCGTGGGTGATCGTGCTGGTCGGGTTGGCGGTCGGCGTATTGCTGGCCATAGTCGCAGTGGTCGGGGATATGCCGATGATCGTGCTCAGCGTGCTCTCCGCCCTGGCTGGAGCGAGCGCGGCGACGACTGGGATCATGTTGATATTCGGCGCCATCTCGCTGAGTGACTTCGACTCGGCGGCCACCACCGACAGACTCAACGAGGATTGGTGGTGGTTCGCCATCTACGCGGTGTTGGCGGTCGCCGGCCTGATCGTCCAGATACGAAACACCACGCGACTGCGAGCCTCGATGCGGGAGGCATGGGCCCAGTCGGGCGGCGGTCAGCTCAAAACTGCTTCGCCCTAACTCCTGTTCCGCTCGTCTCTCCAGGCGATCCACTCACCGACCGGGGACAGGTCCC
Source organism: uncultured Acidobacteriota bacterium (assembly GCA_963837055.1). Classification (GTDB taxonomy): domain Bacteria; phylum Actinomycetota; class Acidimicrobiia; order Spongiisociales; family ZC4RG35; genus JARDZU01. The sequence continues at coordinate 239,313 of CAWILU010000007.1, forward strand.
ACGAGGCCCTGCCGTCGAAGGAGAGGGTGATCAGGGTTGCCCCGGCTTCGACATAGCCGTCTCCAGTCTCTGGTTTGGTGGGGTTGGCGCCGCAGGAGCGTTCGATCTCGGCGGGATCCCGACCCTCCCTCGAGCACCAGTCGTCGAGGACCTGGTTCTTGTGCCGGATCACGTCCGGACCTCCGAAACCGTGCCAGATGTCGGCGTGACGGGCGGTGTAGCGGAGCGTGCGCCGCTCGCCACCACCACCGATCAAGATCGGGATCTCCCGCACTGGCGGGGGATTGAGCATTTCGAAGCGGTTCTCGATCCGGGGCAGGGCATCCCGCAGCGCTGTGAGTCGGGTACCTGGCGTGCCGAAGTCGTAGCCATACTCGTTCGTAGTCGTGGGCGAACCATCCGGCCCCGATCCCCAGGATGAGCCGGCCTCCGGAGATGTGATCGACTGTGCGGGCCATGTCCGCCAACAGCTCTGGATTGCGGTAGCTGTTCGCCGTGACCAGGGCGCCGATCTCGACCCGATCGGTCACCTCGGCGAATGAGGCGAGCATGGTCCAGCATTCGAAATGCTTGCCGGCGGGATCGCCACTCAGAGGGAAGAAATGGTCCCAGTTGAACACGACGTCCACTCCCAACTCCTCGGCTCGCACCGCCGCCTCCCGGATCTCGGAGTAGTCGCCGTGCTGGGGCTGGAGCTGGACCGCGATGCGCACCGGTCTTGTCACCGGCGCAACCTACCCCCGACGGGCGAAGACGATGGCGATGAGGCGCAGGATCTCGATGTAGAGCCAGATGATCGTGACCATCAGCCCGAAGGCGGCGAACCAGGAGAACATTCTCGGGGCGCCGGTGTTGATCCCGTGCTCGATCACCGAGAAGTCGAGGAGGAGGTTCAGGGCGGCCACGATCACCACCACGATGCTGAACACGAGTGCGCCCGTGCCGACGCCCGTCACCAATGGAACGTTGACACCGAAGATCGACAGCAGCCAGGTGGCGAGATAGAACAGGGCGATTCCGACGGTGGCGATGATGATCACCGATCGGGTCTTCTGGGTCACCTTGATGATCCGGAACACATAGAGGAACAAGGCGCCGAGGAAGACTGCAACGGTTGCAGTCAGGGCGAGGAAGACGATGCCCTCGTACCACGTCTCATAGATCTTTGAGATCGACCCGACGAGGGCGCCTTGTCCGAGCGAGTACACGATGCCGGTGATCGGGGCCAGACGCGGCCGGGCGACGGTCGCGAATACGAGAACCAGCAGCCCGATCACGAAAAGCCAGTACCAACGTTGCACCGCCACCGCGTTGGCCCATCCGTAGGTGGCCCCCGCCACGACAAGAAGCAACAGCAAGAAGGTGGCGGCCACGACCGAGCCGACGGTCATCCGGCGCTCGCCAGTAGTCGGAGCCGGAGGTGCGGCGGTTTGGAGCGCGGCGTCAGACGCCGACGGCTCTCCGAATTGCTTGGTCAGAACTGGATTGGCCATGCCGACAGCCTATGGGCGGCGGGCGAACCTCGGCGGGATGGTCGACAGTGTCAGCCTTGCCCTCCCAATGTCTGCAAGGTCAGGGTCTGGGCGACGATCAATTTTTCGATCTCGTTCAGGTCGACACTCTCGTTGGACGCATGGATCTTCGCCCGGGCGACGTCCTCGGCTCCCCAGAGGATGACCTCGGCGTTCGGGCTGATGCCCTGAAGTCGAGCTACCAGCGGGATCGAACCGCCGCTCCCCATGAAGCCGGCGTCGGTCTCGTAGGCGGTGGCCATCGCCGCCATCGCAGCCTTGACCGCTGGCCCGTCCATCTTCGCCGCGAACGGGTAGCCGACCCGTATCTTCTCCACCTCGACGTGGACGCCCCAGGGCGCCGCCTTCTTCAAATGCTCCATCAGCAGGGCCACCTCGTTTTCGGAATCGGCACCGGGTGGCACTCGCATCGAGATCTTGGCGGCGGCCTCCGGGATCACGACGTTGGCGGCATCCTTGACCGTCGGTGCGTCGATCCCGATTACCGAGGCAGCCGGACGGGACCAAAGGCGAGCACCGACAGTGCCCGAGCCGATCAGCTGTGCTCCGTCGACCATCCCTGCGGCCTCACGGAAGGCATCGGGATCCATCTCATTGCCCGACCACTCGAACTTGGCCAGGCCGGGGACGATGGTGTCGCCCGCGTCGTCGTGGAGGCTGGCGAGGATTTGGATGAGGGCGAGCAGGGCGTCGGGCGCCGCCCCGCCGAAGAGACCGGAGTGCGCTGGGTGGTGGAGGGCACTCACTTTGACCACCACCACCACGTTGCCCCGAAGGGTGGTGGTCACGGCAGGAACACCCGCCGCTGGGTTGCCCATGTCGGCGATCACATACGTATCCGCTTGAAAGAGCTCAGGATGGGCATCGACATAGGGCCCGATGTGGCTGACCGTCTCCTCCTCGCCCTCGATCAGAATTCGCAGATTCACCGGGAGATCCCCTTGCAGGACCCCAAGGGTGCCGGCATGGATGATCACTCCACTCTTGTCGTCTGCCGCGCCCCGACCGTAGAGCCGGCCATCCTTGATCTCGGCTTTCCACGGGTCGGTGTCCCAGCCGGCTTCGACCGGGGCAGGTTGCACGTCGTAATGGGCGTAGAGAAGGACCGTCGGGGCGCCTTCCGGCCCGGGCATGTCTCCATAGATCGCGGGCTTGCCCTCGCCGAGATCCAGCTCACGAACCTCTGCCCCGTGCTTCTCGAAGAGCGCCATCGACGCGCCGGCGCATGTCGTGAACCGGTTCCTCCGGATAACCGGGGAACGAGCACGAGGCATGGCTCACCAGGTCCTTGAGGTCTTCGGTGAGTCCGGGCATCAGGGCTTTGGCGCGTGATCGAACTTCGTCAGTGGTCAGCATCTCTGTCTCCTGTGTAGGTCATCTGTCGTGCCCGGTAGTACCGGATTTCTACTCCGTTGCGGGAGCGCCCTGGCGACTGCGAAACACCGCGCTCCAGACGAGCTCGAGCACGACGGCGAGACCGAGGACCACGATCATGGCGACGAATGTCTCCGGTGCGGTTTGCCAGGTCTGGATCCCGAACACGAGGAGAACGACGGCTGTGGAAAGGATGCCGAGGATGATGATCACGATGTTGGAGCCGGTCTCAGCCCTGAGCCGCATCCCGGCGAGGGCCACCATGAGGAAGATGACCAGGGCTACGACGCTACCGAGCGAGGCGATCGCGGTCAGGTCTACAAGCAGAGCGAGGAGGAGGACGAGCACCGAGGAGACACCCATGCCCATGGTGCTCCCGAATCGTCCTGGATGAGCGAACTTCGGGGGGAACTGGCCGCTGCGAGCGAGGGCAGATGTCAGACCGACCACTCCGTACACATTGGCATTCACCGAGGTGAAGGTGGCGAGAAGGGCGGCGATTGCCATCATGGCGAATCCGGCGTCTCCAAGGACCGGTCGCGCCGCCTCGGCGAGTGCCGTTTCCCCGTAACCAACCACCTGATCGACGGTGAGGGTTCCGAACACTCCCAGGGAGATCAGGATGTAGAGGGCGGTGGTGATGCCGAGGGCGATGTAGGTGGCTTTGGGAAGATTGCGGGCGGGGTCGGGCAGATCCTCTCCGGCATAGCTGATCACTGCGAACCCTAAGTAGGCGAAGAAGGTGAGGGCGATGCTGGAGACGATGTCGAAGGCCGGGGGGTAGAGGGAGGGGGAGAGCAGCTCGGTGTCCATCTCTCCGAGGGTGACTGCGATGAAGACGGCGAACACCGCCAGCAGGATCACCACGACCAACGACTGGATCTTGCTGATCGCATCGGCACCCAGGATCTGGACCGCGGCAACTACCACAATCACACCTGCGGTAAAGAGATTCGCTGCGGTGGCGCTCGCACTTTCGCCGATGAACAGGGCAACGGCATAGCTGCCGAACGACACCGCCACCATCGCAGTGATGATTATCGCCGCGAAATAGAGGAGCCAGGCAAAAGTCCCGACGAGATGCCCGACTCCGAATCCCTGGGTGAGGAAGGTGACCAGCCCGCCAGAGGACGGATAGCGAGCCCCGAGCTTGGCCACCACGTATCCAAGAAGAGTCGCGATCACCCCTCCCAAGAGGAACGAGAGCCAGGTGGCGGCGCCCGCAACCGCCCCCGCCTCGCCGAGCAAGGCGAAGATCCCGGCACCGACCATGGCCCCAATGCCGAGCGACGCGGCCCCGCGAACGGTCATGCCACCGGCGGGCTTCTCAGATTCGGTCATAAACGACTTGGGATCAGTAGAAGATCACCCCGATCAGGGCACCGACCACGACAGAGACCACCGTCATGATCAGCATCGGGACGAAGAAGCTGTGGTCCAGCAACTTCGTTCCCAGCTTGGTGGACCCGGTGAGGTCGAAGTTGGCGGCCGCGATCTGGGTGCCGTTGGCGGGGAGGGTGTAGACGCCACCAAGGGCACCACCCCACATACCGGTCACCAGCCCAGGTGCCAATCCCGCGGCCAGACCGATCGGGACGATGGTCCTGGTCGCAGTCGACTGGCTGGTGGTCAGCGCTGCCACCAGGAACACGGCGAGGGCGAAGATCCACACCGCCTGATTCACCCAACCACCGATTGTGGTGACGATGAACTCCTCATGTGCTGCGATGAAGGTCGCAGTCAGCCAGGCGATGCCGAACAATGCGATGGCGGAGACCATTCCGGCCTTGAACACCGAGGCCCCCGGCACCTCGCTCACGTCAGGCTTCGAAATCAGGATGATGAGAACGCCGACTGTGAACATGACCAATTCGATGGTCGTGGTCATGTCGATCGTGACCAGTTCCCCTTCGACTTCGAATGCGGGCCGCAAGTCGGGGAATAGGCCCAGGATCACGATGGCGAGCACCCCGAGGAGGAAGATGATTCCTGCGTTGCGTCCCTCCTTGGTGGAGGTCAACTCGATCTTCTCGCCGGAGGTCTCGGGTCGGGCGAGCTCGCCAGCGGCGATCTTGGCCTGAATCTCGGGATCGTCATCGATGTCCTTGCCCATCCGTCCCACGACCAAAGCGGTGACGATGATCCCGATCACCCCCGCAGGGAAGGTGATCGACAGGATCTCCGCGAGGTCGAAGTTGTAAGGCTCGACTGCAGTGAGTGTCACCATCGCCGCCATCGCCGCCGAGACCGGCGACGCGGCAAGCGACATCCCGGATTGCACGACAGTCACAGTCAAAGGACGCGAAGGCCGGATTCCGTTCTGATAGGAGACGTCGTAGATCACCGGCAACAGCGGGTACAGGATGTTGCTTGTCCCCGCACCGACCGTGAAGAGAAACGCGGTCAGGGGGGCGATCAGTGTGATCTGCTTGGGGTGACGCTGGATGACACCTGCGGCGATCTTGACCATCCAGTCGACCCCGCCGGCAACCTGCATCAGGGCTGCCGCGGTGACTACGGCGAGGATGATCAGCAGGGCCGATATCGGCGGCTCACCTGGGGCTTCGCCAAAGACGAAGACCAGAACTGCTACTCCGAGACCACCCCAAACACCGATCCCTACTCCTCCGGCACGGGTGCCCATGACGATGGCGGCGAGGACAACCACCGCCTCGAGGATGAATGTGATGTCCATTGCTTTCCTTTCGGGTCAGTCCGTGCCGCAGACGACGTCGAGTCGTTCTTGGAGGGCGTTGTACGCCGTGACCGAGGCGTCCAGTGATTCCTGCATGAGCGGCTGGGCCACTTCGAGTCCCTCGTCACCGAGGTCGAAGGTGACCTGCCGCAACTCGGTCAGGGCGAAATTGAGGTTCGAGACCGCCTGGTCAAACAGGCCATCGGCCGCCGCCTGGAACTGATCCAGCTGGACCATTACGTTCTCGACGAGCTCAAGGGCGTCAGCCGCACTGGCTGTCTCCGGGTCCAAGGTTTCCACTTCGGCCACCGCTGCCTGCAGGTCCTCGTACTGCCGGCAAAGATCCCGCTCCTGGGCGTTCCCGCATGCGGCGAGAGTCAGGGCGAGCGCGGTCGTGGCGACCAACCATGCTCGTCGGCGGAGTCCGATCATCGTGCCGCTCCCTTCATTCCGGGTCCTGGGTGACGATGGTCACGAGGATCTTGCACGCCATGACCATGTCATCGATGGCAATGTGCTCGGTGGCGGCATGTTCATCGACCATCCCGGTGGCCATGGCGACACAGGCTATTCCCTTGGCGTTGAAGAAGTTGCCATCGGTCCCGCCCCCGCTCTTTCGTGGGATTACCTCGAGCCCCAGTGACGTGATCGCCCGGGCCGCCTCTCGGTAAGGACGCTCGGACTCCTCGATGTGATACGTCCGGTAGATCTCCTCGGTGTCGAAGTCGAAAGTCGCCCCATGACGGTCGGCAGCCTCGGTGAGTGCCGACCGCATTGCATCTAGCTGCCCGTCGAGCTTTTCCTGATCGTGGCTCCTCGCCATACCCTGGAGAATGACCTCGCCTGGCACGATGTTGCGTGCCTCACCTCCGGTGATGGTCCCGATGTTGGCCACGGTCTCCTCGTCAATCCGACCTAACGGCATTGCGGCGATGGCCTCGGCGGCCACCTTCACCGCATTGATGCCCTTCTCGGGCTCGACGCCGGCGTGGGCTTTCCTGCCCCGAATGGTCGCAGTGATATAGACGGAAGTTGGCGCCCAGTAGGTGATGGCGCCGATATCGCCTGCGGTGTCGAACACGAAGCCGTATGTGGACTTCAGACGACTCAGATCCATCTGGCGCGACCCGAGCAAGCCGCTCTCCTCGCCGACGGATATGACGAACTCGATAGTTGGATGCTCGGCTTCGGGATGAGCATCGGAGGATGGTCAGCAGCTCGAGACATCCGGCGATGCCCGACTTGTCATCTGCTCCCAGGATGGTCGTCCCGTCGGTCTTGATGATTCCGTCCTCGATGATCGGGCGGATTCCGGTGTCGGTCCCGGCGGTGTCCATGTGCGTCGAGAGCAGCACTGTGTCTTTTCGGGCGCCGGGGAGAACCGCGACCAGATTCCCGATGTCGTCTATGGACGCAGTGCAACCGAGGGCGGTGAAGCGCGCCGAGAGCTCCTTGCCGATCTGCTCCTCATGCCCGGTTGGGCTATCGATGGCGACGAGCTCCAGAAACGTCTTCACCAGCCGGTCGGGGTCGACCTCGTCGGCGAGCATGGCGGGCAGCTCATAGCCAACCGATCCGCCGACTCCGCAGGACGTCGGGGTTGAAGCCGTTACCTCGACTCATCGTCCGGAACTCTATCGTCTCGGGATTGCCGGGAAAGGGCGACAACTAGATGACGGAAAAAAACAAGAGCGCTGCCGGAATCGTCCTCCTGACGCTGGCGTCCGGCCAGTTCCTCATGACCCTCGACAGCTCGGTGATGAACGTCTCCATCGCCCAGGTGGCCGAGGACCTAGGCACCACGGTTACCGGTATCCAGACTGCGATAACTCTCTACACGCTGGTGATGGCGACCCTGATGATCACGGGCGGGAAGATCGGCAGTCTGATCGGTCGGCAGCGGGCGTTCATGATTGGCTGCGTCATCTACGGAGCGGGCTCACTGACAACCTCGCTGGCTCCGACTCTCACCGTCCTCATCATTGGCTGGTCGTTCCTGGAGGGCATCGGGGCGGCACTGATCATGCCCGCGATCGTGGCGCTGGTCGCATCGAATTTCCCTCCTGAGGGGAGACCCCGCGCCTATGGCCTCGTGGCCTCGGCGGGCGCCATCGCGGTTGCGGCGGGACCCTTGATCGGGGGCTTCGTCACAACGAATTGGACCTGGAGATATGTGTTTGCAGGCGAGGTCGTGGTGGTGGCCGCGATCCTCATGCTCACCCGCAGGATCCAGGACGCACCCCCAGAGGCTAAACACAGATTGGACCTTGTCGGCGCTGCCCTCACCGCGGCCGGGCTCGGTCTGGCTGTCTTTGGCGTGCTTCGCTCCGGCGAGTGGGGCTGGATCCAGCCGAAGCCCGGTGGCCCGGAGTGGCTCGGAATTTCGCCGACCGTGTGGTTCATCCTGGCCGGAGCCTTGATCATCAGGATCTTCTTCGCCTGGGAGGCAAGGGTCGTTGCCAGTGGGCGGGAACCTCTGGTGAAGGTCGAGATGCTCCAGAACGCCCAGCTCAATGGCGGGCTGACGATGTTCTTCTTCCAGTTCATGATTCAGGCGGGCATTTTCTTCACAGTCCCACTCTTCCTCTCTGTCGCGCTCGGTCTGACTGCCCTGGAGACGGGTGTGCGATTGCTTCCCCTCTCGGTGGCGCTCCTGCTCACCGCCGTCGCCATCCCCAAGTACCGGCCAATGGCGGCGCCGCGCACCGTCGTGCGGTGGGGATTGATCGCGCTTCTCGCTGGAGTCGTATCCCTGGTCGCCGCACTCGAGGTGGGCGTCGGCCCGGAGATCGTCGCCGTGCCCATGCTCCTCACCGGGCTCGGTGTCGGGGCGTTGGCCTCACAACTGGGAGCGGTCACGGTGTCGGCCGTTCCCGACAAAGAGACGGGCGAAGTTGGTGGTCTCCAGAACACCATGACCAATCTGGGTGCCTCCCTGGGCACGGCGCTCGCCGGTTCGATTCTGATTGCGGCCCTGACCACGTCGTTCATTCAGGGGATACAGGACAATCCGGATGTGCCCCCCGAGGTGTCATCCGCAGCCGAGGTCGAGTTGGCGGGAGGAATCCCATTCGTCTCCAATGCCCAGCTCGAGTCGGCTCTCGAAGACGCGGGAGTTTCCTCCAACCAGGCCGAGGCCATCCTCGCCGAGAACGACCAGGCCCGGATCAACGGCCTGCGAGCGAGTCTGTCGGTGCTGGCCTTGTTCGTCGTGGTGGCCTTGTACTTCACCCGCTTGATCCCGATGGAGCCGGTCGGCATTTCATCGGGGATCCCCGCCGAAGTTTGACCTTCTTCGTTTCGATCGGGCTCTAGATCCAGAGATCTAGCTGCCTACCCCGAGCAACCAGTCAGCCAAGACCCGGGTGCCGGTCCGCGACCGGCTCCCACGCCGGCGCGGACACCTCGGTGATGTGGGGGCGTTCGGCGGGAGTCACCCAGAACCCGATGAGGGCGGAGGGAATCTCGGGGTGGGGATTGAGGGCTCGGTGGACCACACCGATCGGCTCGGTATAGACGTCACCCGCCGCGTAATGCTCGGTTCGTCCCTCGTACTGCAATGACACCATCCCTCGAAGCACGACGAAGTAGACGATCCCATTGTGAACGTGCCATGCGGCGGTGCGCCCGGGATTGAGTTCGGACAACTGGATGTTGATCCTCGCCTCGGGAGCCCGGGGAAGACGGGATTCGATCTCGTCGAAAAGCACCTGACGGACGTGGGAGCCGTCTTCAGGCAGCAGTCCAGTCGTCTGAAGGGCAAGGGTTTCGGGATCCACCCGAAAATCGCTCACAAGCCGTGCATCGTGTCGTGAATGAGATGGTCGACCACCGCCTCGAGGGCTTCCCGCTCACCCACTCCAGAATCCACCGCTGCCCGGTGCACGGCGAGTTGGCGATGGGCACTGGTCCCTTCACTGACGATCGTTCGCATGTGTCGCAATTCCTCGATCACGTCGAATTCGAGGGCGTCCTGGGCCAGCATCTCGATGATCTCTTCAACCAGGTCGGTGAAAGGAACAAGCTCGCCGCGACCGAAGTCGATCAGGGAACCGTCCGTCCCATAGCGTTGCGCCCGCCACATGTTCTCCGAGATCAGGAATGGCGAATAGACCCGCCATCTCTGGTTTCGTCGGCGCAGCCGGAACAGATACCCGAGCACGCATAGGTAGAAAGCGGCCACGGTCATGGCGTCGTCGAGCCGGGTGCAGACGTCGCTGACCCTCATCTCCAGGGTCGGGTACCGGGCCGAGGGCCGGATATCCCACCACAGCTTGGTGGCGTCCTCGATGATCTCGGCTTCCACCAGGATGTTGACCGTTCGCTCGTACTCTCCCCAGGACTCGAACTCCTCGGGCAGCCCGGTCCGGGGCATGTTCTTGAAGATGATGGGCCGATAAGCGAGGAGTCCCGTGTCGGCTCCAGCCCAGAATGGAGAAGAGGTGCTGAGGGCGAAGATGTGGGGGAGCATGTACCGCACCTGATTCATCAGGTCGATGCGAACGTGCTCGTCCTCGATACCCACGTGCACGTGCATGCCGCAGATCACCATCTGTCGGGCGACCACCTGATAGTCGGCGGCGATCCGCTGGTACCGAGGTTGCTCGGTGGTCTCCTGCTCCATCCAGTTGGCAAAGGGGTGGGTCGAAGCAGCGATGATCGCCGACCCGTATTGCTCGACCACCCCTGATAGGTCCCGACGCAGGGTGGCGAGGTCCTCACGCGCCTCTTTGATGGTGGCGCAGACCTTGGTCCCGACCTCGATCTGAGCCTGTAGGAACTCATGGGTCACCTGGGGACCGACCACCTCCCGAAGCGAGTCCCACATGGCGGGAGGTGGGTGTTTGATCAGGTCCCGGGTCTCCCGGTCGACCACCAGGTATTCCTCCTCGATGCCGACGCTGAACGCGGGACGGTCGATCATGCCGGCAAAGCTAGAGATCGAGAGCGAGGACGTGCCGTCTCGATCGGGCGCATTCCTCCCGAACGTGACAGTCCTCGAGATGGTCGTTGACTAGGCCCATCGCCTGCATGAACGCATAGACGGTGGTGGGCCCGACGAAGGACCAGCCCCGGCGCTTCAGGTCCTTGGAGAGGGCAGTGGAGATATCGGTCAGCGCCGGGATCTCGATTGGAGGCGGCTCCTCGGGACCGGCCCACGACCAGAAGTACCTGGCGAGAGACCCCGTCTCCGCCATCAGCTCCTGCGCTCGGTTGGCATTGTTGATGGTCGAGCGGATCTTGCCCTGGTGCCGAACGATTCCGGTGTCGCCCAGAAGTCTCTCCACGTCTCGCTCGCCGAAGGAAGCGACACGAGCCGGGTCGAATCCGGCAAATCCGGCCCTGAAGTTCTCCCGCTTACGGAGAATTGTGAGCCAGGAGAGCCCGGACTGGAACCCCTCCAAGCAGATCTTCTCGAAGAGGCGCTGGTCTTCGGTCGTGGCCCGTCCCCATTCCTCGTCGTGGTATGCCACGTAGTCGGGCCCAGAGCCCCACCAGCAGCGGGGGCGGCCGTCCTCACCGGCTATCAGTTCCATCGCTCGAGACTATTGGATCGTCTTTTCTCGTCGCTTTCGTCTCAGAAGTCTGGCCCAGCCTTAAGTTGTGCTCATGAAATCGGGGACGGCGCGCGATGCGGTGTCGGGTGGGCTCGCTGCTGCAGTGGCACTGGGCGTGTCCGAGCTCGCCGCCGGGCTCCTTGGTCTCCCCTCGCTGATCGAGGGGTTGGGCAACTGGGTTATCGACGTCGTGCCCACCTCGGTCAAGGAGTGGGCGATCGCCACCTTTGGCACCAACGACAAACTGGTCCTTCTGATCGGGATCGTCCTCGTCACCATCGCCGTGGGCGCTCTGGTTGGGATCATCGCCCGGAATCGGTTCGGGATTGCGATCGCAGTCTTCATCGGGTTCGGCGCCATCGCTGCATTGGCCGCCGTGCACGATCCAAACGTCTCGCTTGGGGTGGCGGTCATCCCGGCAGGGCTGGCAGTGATCACCGGGCTGGCCGCCCTGCAATGGCTCTATGGCCGGAGTCCTGAGACTCAGGAGCATGGCGACGACCGTGCTGAGTCTCAGGACCTCTCCCGTCGCGGGTTCATGATCGGCGCCGGAGCCGTGCTCGGCTTGGCTGTACTCTCCGGTGGCATTGGGCGGGCCCTGGTGAATCGCTCGACTCGGTCGGTCTCGGGACGAGCCGATGTGGCCCTTCCTGTGGCGAGCGAAGCCCTGCCGGAGCTATCCGAGGCGGCCGAGCTGGGCGTCGAAGGCCTCAGCTCGGTCATCACGCCCAACGAGGTGTTCTATCGGATCGACACCGCCTTCCTCGGGGTGCCCCGCGTCGAGATCGAGCAGTGGGCGCTGACTATCGAAGGCAGAGTCGACAGTCCCTACTCCATCTCATACGCAGATCTACTCGATATGCCGATGGTCGAGCGTGACGTCACGCTGTCATGCGTCTCCAACAAGGTGGGCGGGGATTTGGTGGGGAATGCGCGCTGGCTCGGCGTTCCGCTGGCCGAGGTCCTGGACCGGGCTGGTGTGCGCGACGATGCCGAGCAGTTGGTCGGGCGCTCGGTCGATGATTTCACAGTGGGCTTCCCGGTGGAGGCCGTCTACGACGGCCGAGAGGCGCTTCTGGCGGTGGGTATGAACGGCCAGCCCCTCCCTATGGAGCATGGATTCCCGGCGCGGTTGGTCGTGGCCGGTCTCTACGGGTACGTCTCGGCGACGAAATGGCTGTCCTCCATCGAGTTGACCGGATGGGATGAGTTCGACGCCTATTGGATACCGCGGGGATGGGCCAAGGAGGCGCCGATCAAGACTCAGAGTCGGATCGACACTCCGACTCAGGGAGCGGCGTTCGAGCCCGGCACACGCCAGGTCGCCGGCGTCGCCTGGGCGCCCAATCGGGGGATCGCCAAGGTCGAGGTGAGGTTGGGTGAGGGCGCCGAGTGGGTGGAGGCCCGGCTCTCCGAGCCTCTCTCCGATGATTGTTGGCGCCAGTGGGTGGTGGATTGGGATGCCCCGGCCGGCACCCACCAGCTCCAGGTGCGGGCGACCGACGGGGAGGGCGACGTCCAAACCGATGAGACCCGTCCCCCCGCACCCGACGGCGCCACCGGCTGGCACACGATCCAGGTCTCAGTCGGCTGAGTTTCCTCCCCCAGCGGGGGAGGTGGCCTGGAGGGCCGGAGGGGGAGAGCTCAGTCAGACCTGATCGGTGGCCGCGATGGCCCAGGAAATGCCCAGATCCGGGCTGGAGATGGCGAGACGCACCACCCAACCGGTGTCGGGGCTGCCGTCGTCGAACCAGTGCCATTCGAGCCGGCCAACGGCCTCGCCGAGAGATTCGGGCTCCACCGGCCATTCCAGGTCGGCCAACGCGGCCACCGCCCACCAGGCCAGATATCTACCCGCTGCGGCGCCACGACGGCGCCCATGGGCCCCACCCGATGCGGCTGTCCAAGCCATCCAGGCCAGTCCCCGGTCGGCCCCGAGCTTCCCGGTCCGAGCTCTGGTCATCCCGAGCGCCGATATGGCGGCCAGGTGGTCGCCTTCCACCACCGCTGTCTGGCTTCGCCCGTTGGACTGGTCGGTCCAAGGCTCCACAAGATCTCCCAGGGCGGTGGCCGAGTCGAGATCCTCGATCGACATCGGATCGGAAGGCAATCCGGTCTCTTCGGTCGGCGGGATCGGTGGGGCGGGGGCCTCGACCCGGTCCTTCTTGTAGGTAGCCGTCCGATACGACGGCTCCCAGGGCATGAGCGTGGCGGGCAGGTCCGGAATGGGAGCGTCGATCCCTTCGCCTCGGACGACCCGCTCGGCCGCCACCGTGTCCCGATCCGGGCCTGGAGGAAGGTGCGGATCCAACTCGGCCCACGACTTTGTGCTCGCCGCGACTTCGGGCAGTGGCCCGAGGGCGAATCGCGACCGACCCTCTGCCACCACCGGCCCGGCGATCTCACCTGGCGCCTCGAGGGCGAGCCGGTAACGAATGTGCTCTTCCACACCCCACACCTGTTTGCCCCGGGTCACGGCTTCGGCGCACCGTTCTCTGAGCTCGATCAAGTCGGACCAGTCCCTGGCCACGCACAGTCCGTCGACGACCCGGAGCAGATCGTCGGTGTCCGATGCCTCGATCGCCTCGATGGCTCGGGCTCCGATCACGGGTTGGGCCCTGTGGCAACCGGCAGGTCGCGCCGCGACCAATCGGAGAACGACCCGATGTAGACATCCGGCATCGGGCGCCCGGCATGCACCAGTGCCAGTGCGGCGGCGCATGCGTTCACCCCACTGCCGCACGACACGATGCCGTCGTCGGGAAAGTCCCGGTACCGCTCAGCCAGTTCATCGCCCGGCCTGAACCGGCCTTCAGTGAGGTTGCCCGCCAGTGCGAGGTTCACCGCTCCCGGGACGTGGCCGGCCTTGGGGTCGATCGGCTCGACATCGCCCCGGTACCGCTCCGGAGATCTGACATCCACCAGATATCGACCCTCGAGCTCACCATGACGCACGACGCCGGTGTAACCCCCCGGCATCGGATAGGTCACCGGCTCAGGAATGACCCTCCCGGATTCAAGCGGGAGTTCCTGCTCCACCCAGGCATCGAGACCGCCGTCGAGAACGCGCACCTGGCCCTCATGACCGATCGATCGCAGCATCCACCACATCCGGGCCGCCACGCTGCCGGACATGTCGTCGTACGCCACTACCTCTTCGTGCGAAGTGAGCCCGAGCCGTCCCAGGGTGCTCGCGAGCTCGTGGATGACGGGCAGGGGATGACGCCCGTCGCCGTCAGCTGCGGCAAGGTCCCGGTCGAGATCGACGAACACAGCGCCGGGGATGTGACCCTCTTCGTACGTCTCGGCGCCATGGGCAGGATCGGTGAGCGACCAGCGGAGATCGAACAACCGCACCTCGCCGAGGACCTGGGTCAGCTCAGTCGTCGAGATCAGTGGGCTCTCGAGGCTCATCTCTGCGTCTGATCTCATCGCCGAGCCCCGAGATGGTGGCTCCGAACGCCGCGGCGAACGAACCGGCCGCCCTCTTCAGATGGGCCCTTGTCTCCGGGTCACTCATGGCTTCGGAGAGCGACGCGGTCACTTGGTCCCAGGCACCGGCCAGGGTCGCCAGGGCGTCCTTGATCTCCTGCTCGGTCGGGCCTTCACCTGCGGAGACCTGCCGGTAGGCGCTCCAGAGTCGGTTCTTCAGTGCGGCCCACTCGGATGATGCGGCATCCCAGGGATCTGCGGCCCCGTTCGACGTAGGATCGGGCCGGTGCGTCTCCACCTTCTCGATGGTACCTATGAGCTGTTTCGCTCTCACTTTGGGCGAAAGGACACCGTCACCGGTCTCGACGGGTCAGATCTGAAGGCGACCCTCGGGATCATCGAGTCGACCCTCGGCCTGCTTCGTGAGCCCGGAGTGACTCATCTCGCGGCCAGCTTCGACACGGTGATCGAGTCCTTCAGAAACGTCATGTTTCCGGCCTACAAGTCGTCGGCCGGGATGGATCCGGACCTTCTCGCCCAGTTCCCGATCGCCGAGATCGCTCTCGAGGCGATCGGGGTGGTGGTGTGGGGCAATATCGAGTTCGAGGCGGACGATGCCATCGCCACGGCGGCGATTCGTTGGGTCGAGGATGTCGATCAGGTGGTGATCGCCACGCCGGACAAGGATCTCAATCAACTGGTGATCGGCGACAAGATCGTGACGTACAACCGGCGCGAGCAGAAGATCCTCGACGAGGGGGCGGTCGTCGAGAAGTTCGGGATCCATCCCGAGTCGATTCCTGACTATCTGGCCCTGGTGGGCGACACCGCCGATGGTGTGCCCGGGCTGCCAGGTTGGGGAGCCAAGTCGGCCTCGACTGTGCTCGCTCGCTACCCGCGGCTGGAATTGATTCCCGAGTCCGCCGCCGATTGGGGGGTCACGGTGCGGGGCGGGGACAAGCTTGCCGCGACGCTTCGTGACAGCCAGGAGTTGGTCTATCTCTATCGGGAGCTGACAACACTGCGGCTCGACGTCCCCATCGAGGAGTCGCTGCCCGATCTGGAATGGATGGGCGTCCCCCGTTCCCGCTTCGAATCCTTCTGTGCCTCGGTTGGCTTCGACTCGGAGTCGATCCGGGTTCACCGTTGGGCTGACTGAATTGCCGGCCGGCTTCGCCCCTCAGCAACCCACAATCGATAATCGGCCCCACCCGACCAGCCTGCACAACTCGGGGCGAACAGACGCCGGTCGGCCGGCAAATCAAGCAGCGGCTTCGGGCTGCTCCTCGGCGCCGGTGAACTGGGAGTTGTAGAGGGCGGCGTAGGCCCCATCGAGGGCGATCAGCTCGTCGTGGTTGCCCTGCTCGACGATGCGCCCCTCCTCCATCACCAGGATGAGGTCGGCGTCGCGGATGGTGGAGAGGCGGTGGGCGATCACGAAGCTGGTCCGGTCGGTGCGCAAGGCGGCCATCGCGTGCTGGAGCAGAGCCTCGGTGCGGGTGTCGACCGAGCTGGTCGCCTCGTCCAGGATCAGCAGGGCAGGATCGGCCAGGAAGGCCCGGGCGATGGTGATCAGCTGCTTCTCACCGGCGCTGACGTTGCTGCCTTCATCGTCGATCATCGTGTCGTAGCCGTCGGGAAGGCTGTGCACGAAGCGGTCGACGAAGGTGGCGCGCGCCGCCTCGAGGATCTCATCCTCGGTGGCATCGGGGCGCCCGTAGGCGATGTTCTCCCGGATTGTTCCCCGGAACAGCCACGTGTCCTGCAACACCATCCCGATCTCGGAACGGAGGTCGGCCCGGCGCATGTTGGCGATATCGATGCCGTCGAGGGTGATCCGTCCCGAGTCGAGCTCGTAGAACCGCATGATCAGGTTGACGAGGGTGGTCTTGCCCGCGCCGGTCGGCCCCACGATCGCCACCGTCTGCCCGGGCTCGACCTTCAACGACAGATCCTCGATCAGTGGCCGGTCCTCGTCGTACCGGAACGACACATCCTCGAATGCGACCCGCCCGTGGGGATCCTCGACCATGACCGGCTGATGGTCATCGGCGATTTCCTCGTCGGCATCGAGCAGCTCGAACACCCGCTCCGCGGATGCCACCCCCGACTGGAGGAGGTTGATCATCGATGCGATCTGGGTGATGGGCTGGGCGAACTGGCGTGAGTATTGGATGAATGCCTGGACGTCGCCGAGCGTCATCGTTCCGCTGGCAACCCGCAGACCGCCGACCACTGCGACGATCACGTAGTTCAGGTTCCCGATGAACATCATGATCGGCATGATCAAACCGGAGAGGAACTGGGCGGAGAAGCTGGACTCGTACAGAGCCTCGTTCTCCTCCTCGAAGCTCGCCTGAACCTCGCGCTGGCGGCCGAACACCTTCACCAGGTTGTGACCGGTGAAGGCCTCCTCGATCTCGGAGTTGAGGGTCCCGGTGCGACGCCACTGGGCGACAAAGTGCTTCTGGGATCGCTTCATCACCGTGCCCGCCACGACCATCGTGACGGGGATGGTCACCAGGGCGATCAGCGCCAGTGTCGGCGAGATGTAGAACATCATCGCGACCACGAAGATGACCGTCAGCAGCGAGTTCAACATCTGACTCATCGTCTGTTGCAGGCTCTGGGACACGTTGTCTATGTCATTGGTGACCCGGCTCAACAACTCACCGCGGGGCTGCCGGTCGAAGTAACGGAGCGGTAGGCGGTTGAGCTTGTCCTCGACGTCGGACCGCATCCGGAAGATGGTCTTCTGGACCACGTCGTTGAGCAGGTAGCCCTGGAGGTATCCGAGCAAGGCCGAGCCGACGTAGATGGCGAGGGCGACGAGGAGCACAGCCCCCAAGGCGCGAAAGTCGATGCCCTGGCCGGGGACCACGTCTACTGCAGACAAGAGGTCGGCGGCCTGAGCCTGGCCGGCGGCGCGTGCGGCGTCGATCGCCTCGGCTTTGGTCATCCCCGCCGGGAGCCGTTTGCCGATGGCCCCGGCAAAGATGATGTCGGTGGCCCGGCCCAAGATCTTAGGCCCGATCGCCGACAGACCGACGCTGAGGACCGCGGCGACAAGCACTGCGATGACCTTGGGACGCTCCGGGCGAAGCCGGCCCAGCAGCCTCTTGGCTGATGGCCCGAAATCCATCGACTTCTGACCGATCATCCCGCCGCCGAACGGCCCGCGGCCCGGTCCTGGCCCCGCCACGACCCGCTCGGTGGTCTTCATCGTCCGATCGCTCATGAGGCCACCTCGGCCCTCAGCTGCGATTCGACGATCTCGACGTATGTCGGGCACGTCGCCAATAGGGACTCATGGGTGCCGAGACCAACGACGGCCCCATCCTCCAGGACGAGGATCTGGTCTGCGTTGGCGATCGTGGACACCCGTTGGGCGACGATCACCACTGTGGAGTCGGCGGTGTACGGCTTGAGCGCCCGACGGAGCCGGGAATCCGTGGCCAAATCGAGAGCGGAGAACGAGTCATCGAATAGATAGATCTCCGGACGGCGGATCAAGGCGCGGGCGATGGCCAGCCGCTGACGCTGGCCTCCGGAGACGTTGGTGCCTCCCTGTGCGATCGGCGCCTCGAGACCGCCCTCCATCGCCGCCACGAAATCCCGGGCCTGGGCGATCTCGAGCGCGGCCCACATCTCCTCTTCGGTGGCATCGGGCTTTCCGTATCTCAGGTTGCTGGCAACAGTCCCTGAGAAGAGATATGCCTGCTGGGGGACCAGCCCGATCTTCGACCACAACGTGTCGGCGTCCAGATCGCGCACGTCAACACCGTCGACGAGCACGGTTCCCTCAGTCGCATCTATGAGGCGGGGGATGAGGGTGAGCAGAGTCGTCTTGCCGGCGCCGGTGGACCCGATGATGGCCGTGGTCTGGCCAGGCCGGGTCACAAAGCTGACGTCGTCGAGAACGGGGTGGGTGGCACCCGGATACATGAATCCGACTCCGTGCAGCTCGAGCTCGCCGTGACGATCGACCTCGGTCACACCGGACACCGGAAGCACGACGGACGAGTCAGTGTCTAGAACCTCGGCGATGCGGTCCGAGCTGACGGCCGCCCGGGGGATCATCACCAGCATGAAGGTGGCCATCATCACCGACCACAGGATCTGGATCAGATAGGAGAGGAAGGCGGTCAGCGCTCCGATCTGCATGGCGCCGGATTCGATCCTCATGGCGCCAAACCAGAGCACGGCCACGCTGGACAAGTTCAGGACCAGCATCAAGACAGGGAACATGGCGGCCATCCAACGACCGACCGACACCGAGACGTCGGTGAGCTCCGTGTTCGCCCGGCCAAACTTCTCGGTCTCGAACGGCTCACGGACGAAAGCTCGAAGCACTCTGATCCCGGATGTCTGCTCACGGAGGACGCGATTCACCGTGTCGATCCGAGCCTGCATCAGGCGGTATCCGGGCACCATGTGGGAGACGATGAATCCGATCGCGGCCCCCAGGACCGGCACTGCGACCGCCACCAACCATGAGAGGCCGACGTCCTCGCGCAGCGCCATGATGATTCCGCCGACCATCATGATCGGCGCCATCAACATCATGGTCAGGCTCATGAAGACGAGGGTCTGCACCTGCATCACGTCGTTGGTGTTGCGGGTGATGAGCGAAGGCGCGCCGAACCCGGCCATCTCGCGGGCCGAGAACTCACCGACCCGACGGAAGATCTTCGAGCGGAGATCCCGCCCGAAGCCCATCGCGGTCCTGGCCCCGAAATAGACGGCGACGATGGTGCAGATGATCTGGAGGAGCGAGATGCCCAGCATCACGGCTCCCACCCGAAGGATGTAGGCGGTGTCCCCGGTCACCACCCCTTGGTCGATGATGTCCGCGTTGAGGCTGGGCAGATAGAGAGTGGCGATGGTGGCGACGAGCTGCAGTACGACGATGATCGCCAGCCATCTCTTGTATGGGCGGAGGAACTCCTTGACGATTCGAATCAGCATCAGGTCACCTTCGCCAGGGCGGGAGTGGCGATCCCGGTTAGCAAGACGCTGACGATCTCATCGATCGTCAGCCGCTCGGTGAGCTCCATGGTCGGGTGGGCATTGGCGAGCAGGAGACCCCGGAAGGCGGAGGCGGCGCGCGCCGGGTCGATCCTCAGCTGGTCCTGGTGTCGCTCGAAGATCAGGGCCAGTGACTGGTTGATGGCGCCGTTGGCCACGGTGACGAATGCAGGTGGCCCTGGCGCCTTGCCCTCGATGCCGAATTGGGGGAGGGTGCGGAGGACACCGAGCAGCGTGATGACGATGTCGAATCGCTCGAGGAGGATCCGGGCCGCCTCGGCCAGCTGGGTCTGGAGCGGAGCATCGGGGTAGATCTCGGACAGGCTCTTCTGGACCGGGCCGGGGTCGACGCTCACCCGGACCGCCTCGTAGATCAAGGCGGACTTGTCGGGGAAGACGCGGAAGATGGTGCCCTCGGCGATGCCGGCGGCCTCCGCCATCTGCCGGGTGGTCACTGTCGCCCCCCGCTCGACGAGGAGGGGGATGACCGCCTCGACGATGGCCCGGCGGCGATCGTCAGGGGCAAGAGGCTCCGCCCGAAGTCGGTTGCTCACGCCCTCGATCCTAAGTGAGTGAGCGCTCACTCACAAATCGATTCTCAAGAAGGCGGAATGTCGTCTTCGGGATCTTCCTCCCAAACGACGTCGAAGCGCTCGAGGCAGTCGGCGCAGCGATAGGCGAGTGGGGTTCCCGGCTCTGGGTCGGTGTCGTCGGGAAGAAACGAGATGAGATGGGTCACACCACCACAATCGACACAGGTGAAGCTCTCCGGAGGCCGGGTCATGGTTGGGGCACCGGCCGGGAGCGGGAGAGGATGGCAGCACCCACCACACCGGCCAGAAGTGAGCCGGCGAAGATCCCCACCTTGGCCAGGTCGTTGAGCGCGGGGTCGTCGAAGGCGAGGCTGGCGATGAACAGGGCGACCGTGAACCCAATTCCGCTGACGACGGAGAGACCGACGACGTGTAGCCAACCCGTCCCTTCGGGGAGGCGTCCCAACCCGGTCTTGACCGTGATGAAGCTGATGAGGCTTATCCCGATCGTCTTGCCGAGGACGAGACCGGCGGTCACACCCATTGCAACTGTTGAGGTCAAGGCATCGCCCATGTCGATACCCCTGAAGTCGACTCCGGCGTTGGCCAGGGCGAACAGCGGGATCACCAGGAAGGAGCTCCATATCTGGAGCCGGTACTCGAGCCTGCTCAGTGGAGCAACTGCCTCCGAGGAGATGTCGCTCAAGAGAAGGGCCTCGTGATCGGCGTGCTCTCGAGCCTCTGGGGTGTCGGGCTCGTCGGGGAAGGAGTCGAGGATGGCGCGGGCACGCCGATTGAACTCGTCCGATGGGTACATGGGTCGGGCCGGGGTCAGGAACCCGAGGGCGACGCCGGCGAGTGTGGCATGGACTCCCGACTCGAACGTGAGGAACCAAACGATCACTCCGAGAGGGACATAGAAGGCGAGTGATCTGATCCCAACACGGGTAGCCAGGATGGCCAGGAACAGTCCGCCTATGGCCAATGCGAGGTAGCCGAGCTTCAGCTGTTCGGTGTAGAAGATGGCAATCACGGTGATCGCCCCGATGTCGTCGGCGATCGCCAGCGTCAGGAGGAACAACCGCGCCCCGCTCGGGATCCTGGATCCGAGAAGGGCCAACACCCCAACCGCGAAAGCGATGTCCGTGGCCATCGGGACGCCCCAGCCGCGCATCGCCGCCTCGCCGGCATCCAGGTTGATCCATACGTAGATGAGCGCCGGGAAGATCATGCCTCCCAAGGCCGCCATAACGGGGAGGGAGGCCGTCTTGGGGTCGCTCAGGTCACCGTGGACCACCTGGCGTTTGATCTCGAGGCCGACGACGAAGAAGAAGATCGCCATCAGACCGTCGTTGATCAGGTGCTGGAAGTCCTCGTCGAAGTGAAACGGCCCGAAGTCGATGATCAGCGGGGTCTCGAGGATCTCGAAGTAGGTGGCCGACCAGCGGGAATTGGCCCAGACGATTGCGACGACCGCGGCCAGCAGCAGGACGAGCCCGGAGGCCGCCTCGATCCTGGTGAATCGGACGAAGGGGCCGACGAATCGCTTGGGGACGAACCTCTCGGATGTGGCCCAGGTCTGGTGCCTGCGATCCATCAACCGATCGATTTGCCCGCCGAGAGGAGCTGCTCCGCCGCCTCGACCACCCGCGCCGCCATGCCGGTCTCCGCCTTCTTCATGTAAGAGCGTGGGTCATACGCCTTCTTGTCCCCGACCTCTCCATCGACCTTGAGCACGCCGTCGTAGCCCTTCATCATGTGGTCGACGATGGGGCGGGTGTAGGCGTACTGACAGTCGGTGTCGATGTTCATCTTCACCACCCCGTAACCCAGGGTCTCGTGGATCTCCTCGACGCTGGAGCCGCTGCCTCCATGGAAGACGAGGTAATGGCGGGCCCCGTCCCCGAACCTGTCGGCGACTGCGACCTGGCCATCGCGAAGGATGGTGGGGTCGAGCTTGACCGCCCCTGGCTTGTATACGCCATGGACATTCCCGAAGACGGCTGCAAGCAGATAGGTGCCCTTGTCGAAGGTGCCGAGGACCTCGGAGACCCGGACCATGTCCTCGGGGGACGTGTACAGCTTGGCGCGATCGACGTCCTCGTTGTCGGTGGCGTCCTCGACCCCGCCCACGATCCCGATCTCCAGCTCGAGGATCACGTCGAGCTCGGCGCAGAGGTCGAGCAGCTCCCGGGCCAGTGCCAAATTCTCCTCCATCGGCAGGACCGAGCGCGTCGAGCATGTGAGACTGGAAGATCGGACCGCGGCCCTCGCCCTTGCGGCGCCGACTCTCCTCGAGCAGGGGTCGGATATAGCCGTCGACCCGATCCGGTGGGCAGTGATCGGTATGCAGGGCGACGTTGACCGGGTACTGCTCGGCGACGATGTTGGCGAACTCGGCCAGTGCGATGGCGCCCACGGACATGCTCTTGTTCGACTGGCCGGAGGCGAACTCGCCGCCTCCGTACGACACTTGGAGGATCCCGTCGGATCCCGCCTCGCTGAGCCCTTCCAAGGCGGCGAGAATCGTGGTCGACGAGGTCACATTGATGGCGGGGAGGGCGAAGGCACCGCTGCGAGCGGCATCGATCATCTCCCGGTATTTCTCTGGTGTTGCTACAGGCATGGCTTCGTGGAGGGTAGCGGTAGGTGGAGCAGCCTCTCCATGGGGCGGCAGCCCCGGCCGACCGGCGTCTGTTTGCCCGAGGCAGCTGAGACGCGAGAGCCTGGACCTGCCACTGACAGAGGGGTCGCCTCGGCAAAGTCGGCCGGCAAATATGTCGACTCGCCGTCAGCAACGTTCCGCAATAGTTTGTCGGTGTGACGGAGAGTGCCGGCCCGACGGTCGCGCCCAAGAAGCCCCGCAGTCGAATTCTGCGCGGGGTCTACCTCGTCCTCGGGCTCATCTGCCTCGCATTCGTGCCGTTCAGCTGGCTGCCGGGGATCCCTACGTTCGACTTTGTCATCCTGGCCGCTTTCTTCTTCTCCATGTCCTCCGATCGGTTGCATGACTGGATCCTGAATCACCCCGTGTACGGCAAGATGGTCCGCAGCTACCGGGCCAGCGGTCTCACCATGCGGATGAAATGGGTTGCTGCCATCGCGATAACCGCCAGTCTCTCCTTCTCCGCGTTCGTGTTGATCGACAACATGGTGCTGAGAATCATCCTCGGGGCGGTAGGGGTGTTCGCCCTCTGGTTCGTGTTCAGTCGGCCGACCAAGACCGACGAGCCGGTAGATCAGCCTCCGCTGACCGCCTGAAGCACCTGGACCTCCGACTCCGGGCCGACCGGGGTATCGAGGTCGGCGCGGTGGGCATCCACGAACATCAGCACGTGCGGCCTGATCGCCCCGTCCTCGTCGAGCAAGTGATTCCTCAGCCCCGGCTCTTTTGAGAACAGGCTGTCCAGCACCCCACCGAGGGTGTCGCCCTCGACCTCGTGCCGCATCCCGGTTGTCACCGCATGGGATAGGACCCGCGGGATCCGGACCGCGACGCTCACGCGATCAGGCGGATGGCGGCGATGCGGGGAAAGGACGGGCCGAGCTGCTGCCAGCTTTCTCCGAGGTCTCGGGTGAGCCACAGCTTCCCGCCGGAGGTCCCGAAGCAGAATGCCCCGTCGTCTCCGCCGTCAAAAGCCCGGCGGAGGACACCGGTGTATTGCGCGGCCTCGGACCAGCCGGCGCCGGCCACCGCCCAGTAGTCGCCGTCGTTATCCGAGACGTACGCCCTCAGCTTCCCATCGACGGGCACTCGGTTCTCGTCGGAGTGAAGCGGGATGGTCAGCAGACGCCCCGATTCGTGGAAACGCCATATGACGAAACCGAACCCAGCCGGGAGACCGTCTTCGATTCGCTCCCAGTTGTCGCCGCCATCGGTTGATCGGAAGACTCCCCGATGATCCTGACGCCACATGCGGTTCGGTTCTCTCGGGTCGTGGGCCAGGCCGTGGACGCAATATCCCACCTCGGGCCGCTCGCCTCCTTCGGCAGTATCGACCGAGGGCACTCCGTCGTTCTTCGGCACCCAGGTGACGCCCTCATCGTCTGTCCGGAACACACCGACAGCCGAGATGCCAATCCACATGCTCCCGTTGCCGGAGAGGATGCGATGGGCACAGAGGCCACCCGCCCCGGGATGCCACTGGTCCCGGGTTCGGTGCTCGTTGAGACTCGCGACAGGGTCCCAGCTCATGCCGCCGTCGTCGGAGGCGAACAGACCAGCCTGGGCAACGCCGGCGAGGAGTCTGTCGCCCTCATTGTGGAAGGTCCAGATCTGTTCCATCCGCCGGTCCGAGCCCTCGGGCCAAGCCGGCGGTGAATCACTCGGCTTCCAATCGAGCAGGTTCTCGCTGTGCTGGACTCCGACCCCGAACCAGTTGCTCCCTACACCCGCGATGTGAGTGCCATCAGCCGCCTCACCGAACGCCGTGACCTTCCAACCCGGGAAGATCTGGTTTTCGACCTGCCAGTCCGAGCCGGACTCGGTGAGCAGATAGGCGCCTTTCTCCGTCCCGACGAGGATTCGCATCATGAGCCGTCTCCAATCGACAATCAAACACTAATTGTCGATCACCAAGCCGCCGACTCGACCGTTCACCCGCTTTTCTCTCGCCGCGGTCACCGCGACGGCAATGGGCGTCGCAACATTCGGGCAGAGCGCATTCGGGGTTCTCGCCTCAGACCTGATCGACGAATTCGCGGTAGATCGTTGGCAGATTGGAGCCCTGGTCACCGCAAGTGGCTTCACCGGCGCCTTGGTATCGCCGATCTTCGGGCGGTTCACCGACCGCATCGGCAGTGTCAGGTCGGTGATTGGGGTGCTGATCCTGGGAGTGCTCGGCATCACGGTGATTGCCGTCGCACCCACATACGTCGTCCTCGTCGGCGGGGCCCTGCTCAGTGGGGTTCCCAACGGATGGACCAATCCGGCGACCAACGCACTGATCGTCGACAACATCGCCGCTGGCGCCCGGGGAGTGATCACCGGTGTCAAGCAGTCGGGCGTGCAGATGGCCGCCTTTCTGGGTGGCCTCCTCCTGCCTGCCATCGCTGCAGCGAGCAGCTGGCGAGTCGCCTTGGCATCGTTTCTCGTCTTTCCGGCGGCTGGCCTGATCGGAATGTGGCGGCGCCCGGAGGTGGAGCGACCGGCGAGGGCCGAGGGCAGCAAGTCAGCACCGTTACCGACTGCGGTGAAGTGGATCGCGGTATATGGCTCATTGACCGGTCTGGCGGTCTCGGCGACGACCACCTTTCTTCCCCTGTTCGCCGAGGAGAGTCAGGGCTGGACCACGACACAGGCCGGACTGCTCATCGCCGGTGTCGGCTTGGTGGGCGTCATCGCCCGGATCACCTGGGGCTCGGCTTCCGAGCGTTGGTTCGGGCACGGGAGGACATTGCGCATCCTCGCAGTGCTGTCGGCGCTCAGCGCCGCTCTCCTCGCGTTGGCGTCGGCCGGGATGGCGTCGTCGTGGGTGTTGATACCGGCTGCCCTTCTCCTCGGGTCGGGTGCCGTCGCCTGGAATGCGGTGGGGATGCTGGCAGTGATGGACTACTCGGCGCCCGAGCTCGTTGGGCGCGGGACGGGTCTCGCCATGCTCGGGTTCCTGGCCGGAATCGGCCTTGGTGCCCCTCTCATGGGTCTCTCGGTTGACCGGCTGGGCGTTTACACGCCGGGTTGGCTCATCGTCCTCACGTTGTTCTCGGTCGAGCGCGGTGGTCGCCGGTCGAATACACCGCACCGGTACCCTCGCCCACGTTTGAGACTGGTCATCGCACGCTGCACGGTCGACTACTCGGGGCGTGTCACCGCCCACCTCCCCGAGGCGGTTCGGCTGATCATGGTGAAGGCGGATGGGACGCTTGCCATCCACTCCGATGGCAATGCCTCCAAGCCGCTCAACTGGATGGTGGCGCCGAACACCGTCGACACCTTCGAGGATCGATGGGAGGTGACCAATGGCAAGGGGGAGAAGTTGATCATCGCCATCTCCGAGGTCATCGCGGATGTGACTCACTCTCTGGGCGACGACCCGGGGTTGCAGAAGGACGGTGTTGAGTTGCATCTGCAGGAGCTCCTCGCCGCCCGGCCCTGGGTACTAGAGGAGGGATTGAGCCTCATCCGCCGTGAATACCCCACGGACATCGGGCCGGTGGACCTTCTTTGTGCCGATCGTGACGGCATGGTCGTGGCGGTTGAGGTGAAGCGAAGGGGAGAGATCGACGGCGTCGAACAGCTCACCAGGTACCTGGAGCGCTTGGGACGCGATCCCCGGCTAGGCCCGCTGCGCGGGATGCTCGTGGCCCAGATCATCAAGCCGCAGGCGCGAGCCCTCGCCGAAACGCGGGGGATCGAGGCGATAGAGGTCGACTACGACGGCCTCCGCGACATCGAGGACAGCGAGCTCCGGCTCTTCGATATCCGCTGACGTGTTCGACATCGTCTTCTACCGACCGGAGATCCCGCCCAACACCGGCAACGCAATGCGGCTGTCGGCGGTCACCGGCTGTCACCTCCATCTCATCGCCCCGCTCGGCTTTGACATGGACGACACCAAGCTGCGCCGAGCCGGGATGGACTATCGGGACAAGGCGACGGTCAGTGTCCATCCCGACCTCGACGCATGGCGGGCCACCAGACGACTCGGACGGGTCTTCGCCTACACCGTGGATGCCGATCGTCTCTACACGGATGTCTCCTATCGACCCGGCGACAGCCTCCTCTTTGGCCCGGAATCGGTTGGGCTCCCCGATGAGGTCAAGCACGTCGAGTGGGTGACGGACAGGCTTCGCCTTCCCATGCAGCCGGGGGTGCGCTCACTCAACCTGTCCAACTCGGCGGCGGTGGTGGTTTACGAGGCCTGGAGGCAGCAGGGCTTCAGTGGATCGACGCGTTGACTACCTCGCCTTGGAGTGGGCTCGATTGCCCGCGGCGGGTGAAACACCTTTCCCTGGAGCGGCAGGCCCGGCCGACCGGCGTCTGTTCGATCCGAGGTGTCATGTCGCGGGATGGTCAGAGTCGACTAAGGCTGATCTTTTGCCGAGGGTCGAAGTCGGCCGGCAATCAAGATGCTCGGTCGGCAATTAACCGGAAAGCAATTGCCTCGGCCAGCACCGCCTTCTCCAGATCGCCCAGGTCCTGACTCTCGTTGGGGGCGTGATAGGCGCTGGTCGGATCGCTGGTCCCGATCACCAGGATCGGGATGCCCGGATAGACCTCGGAGAAGGTGGAGATGAACGGGATCGACCCCCCAGCGCCCATGTGGACTGGCTCGTTCCCGAAGGCCTCATTGAAGGCCTCTGTCCATGCTTCGACCGCGGGAGTGTCCATGTCCAGCTTGATGGCGTCGCCTCGCTCCTCGTGGAGGAACTCGACCCTGGTGCCCCAGGGTGCATTCCGCGAGAGGTGGTCCTTGAGCGCGTCGATCGCCGCATTGGTGTCCTGGCCGGGAGCGATTCGGAGGCTGACCTTGGCCCGGGCCACGGGCACCAGTTGGTTGATGGCCTCGGACACAGGCGGTGCGTCGAGAGCAAGGACCGACACGGCCGGCCGGGTCCACAACCGGGACGGTATCGAGCCGGTGCCGATCTGCTCGAGCCCATCAACGGTGCCCGCGTGACTCCTGGCCATTGCCTCGGGGACGTCGATGCCCTCGACCTCCCCACCGACCAGACCTGGGATGGCGACGTTGCCTTCATCGTCGTGGAGGCTGGCGAGCAGTCGAGCAATTGCGATCAGGGCATCGGGGAACACTCCGCCGTAGGCACCGGAGTGGACGGGCTTTTCCAGAGTGCGCAATTCGACAGTGATGCCGACGATCCCCCGCAACGAAGTGATGAAGGCCGGGATTCCAACCGACCAGTTCCCACCATCACCAATCACAATGACGTCCGGATCGAGCAAGCTCGAGTAACGATCCAGGATCTCTGGGAGGCTTTCCGATCCGGCCTCTTCCTCACCCTCGAAGAAGATCTTGACACCCACCGGTGGATGGCCTTCATGCGCAGCCACCGCTCCGACGTGCATCACCACTCCTCCCTTGTCGTCGGACGCGCCGCGTCCATAGAGACGGCCATCGCGCTCCACAGGCTCGAACGGTTCGGTATCCCATTCCTCGCGCGGCCCGGGCGGTTGCACGTCGTAGTGGGAGTAGAGCAGCAGGGTTGGGGCGCCCTCCGGGGCCGGGATCTCGGCGAAGACCGCCGGGTTGCCACCGTCCACCGTCAGGAGTTGGGCGTTCTGAAAGCCGGCGTCCTCCAGCATCCCCACGATCGTCGCTCCGGCATGGTGAACCTTTGCCTGGTCGAATCCCGAAGCGCTGACCGAAGGGAGCCGGACCAGGTTGCCGAGGAGGTCGATGAGCCGGGGCATGTCGGTGGCCACGCGGGCCCTGAGATCGTCGTGCATGGCGGCGAGGGTAAACGCCGCTCCCGATCCGATGACCGGCGGCGTCGACCATCATGGGGGTGATGCCCTCGTTCCGACTGTTCGGGATCCCGGTGACGATCCATCCTTCGTTCCTCTTGATCGCCGCCCTTCTCGGCATGTCGAGCGGGAGTCTCCAGTTGGTTGTGGCCTGGGTGGTGGTCATATTTGTCTCGATCCTCATCCACGAGCTGGGGCATGCGCTCACCGCCCGCTCCTATGGCGCCGAAGTCGCGATCGAGCTGAACGGAATTGGAGGGCTGACCAGCTGGTCTGTGCCGGGCAAGGAGCTGCGCCCGGGGCAACGGGCCTTGGTCGCTGCCGCCGGATCTGGAGTCGGGCTCCTGTTCGGCGGAATGGTGT
This sequence comes from uncultured Acidobacteriota bacterium, assembly GCA_963837055.1. GTDB lineage: Bacteria > Actinomycetota > Acidimicrobiia > Spongiisociales > ZC4RG35 > JARDZU01. The sequence continues at coordinate 268,253 of CAWILU010000007.1, forward strand.
TTCTGTTCGACCGCTTCACCGGGCCTTACGACGGGGTGGCCGAATTCGTCGTCTATTACTTGATCACGGTGAATGTCTTCTGGGGCCTCATCAACTGGCTACCGATCCGCCCGCTCGATGGAGGCCATCTGTTCACCTCTCTCCTCCAGAGAATCGTCCCATCCAAGGCCGAGGTCATCGCCAATGTGGTGTTCTTCATCACCGCTGCCGGCGCCCTCGCATTTGCGCTCTGGACCCAGCGGATCTTCCTGGCTCTGCTCGCGGGCTGGCTGCTGATGGGAGAGCTGACCCGGGGCAGGCAGCGACGCCCTCCGACCGCGATTCCGCAGATGAGCTTCGACCCTCCGGAGACTCTGACCGACGTCCCGGTAGAGCCGACGGCAGAAGCAAGCGCGGCAGCCGAAGGGGAGCCGGAACCAGAGCCAGGGACAGAGGCACAGCACTAGCTTCCCGCCACGATGGACTTCGCCTACACCCCAAGGGTGGAAGAGCTCCGCACTCGCCTCCAGGACTTCATGGACGATTCCGTCTATCCGGCTGAAGCGACATACGAAGAGCAGATGGTGGAGTCGGGCGATCCCCATCATCACCCGAAGGTCATCGAGGAGCTCAAGGCAGAGGCCCGAGGCCGAGGTCTATGGAATCTCTTTCTTCCCGACACAGAGCTCGGCGCCGGCTCTCAGCGTGCTCGAGTACGCCCCTCTCGCCGAGATCACCGGGCGCAGTCCGGAGATCGCACCGGAGGTCCTCAACTGCTCGGCCCCTGACACCGGCAACATGGAGATACTCCACTTGTTCGGCACGCCGGAGCAGAAGGAGGCGTGGCTCGGCCCATTGCTCGACGGGGAGATCCGGTCTTGTTTCTCCATGACCGAGCCTGACGTGGCCAGCTCCGACGCAACCAACATCCGCACCCGCATCGTTCGTGACGGTGACCAGTACCGGATCAACGGCAGGAAGTGGTTCAGCTCGGGAGCAGCGTCGGATCGATGCAAGATCTCGATCGTGATGGGGGTCACCGACCCTGAATCCGAGCCACATCGGCGCCAGTCGATGGTGCTGGTGCCGATGGACGCCCCCGGCGTCGAGGTTGAGCGCCAGCCGACCGTGTTCGGATACCAGGATCGGGGCGGGCATCCCCAGATTCGCTTCGACGACGTGCGAGTCCCGGTGACCAACCTGCTCGGCGAGCAGGGTGGTGGCTTCGCCATCGCCCAGGCCCGTCTTGGCCCGGGGCGGATTCACCACTGCATGAGGGCGATCGGCGCCACCGAGCGATGCGTCGACCTCATGGTGCAGCGCTCCCAGGCCCGCTCCGCATTCGGGCGGCCATTGTCCGACCAGGGCGTCATCCAGGAGTGGATCGCCGACGCACGCATCAGGATCGAGCAGGCCCGACTCCTCGTTCTCAAGACTGCGTGGATGATCGACGAGGTCGGCGTGAAGGCGGCCCGGACTGAGATCGCGGCGATAAAGATCGTGGCTCCTGCCTTGCTCACCGAAGTCGCCGATCGGGCGATCCAGCTATTCGGGGCGGCCGGGTTCACCGAGGACTTCCCGTTGGCCCGGTTCTATTCGATGGGACGGTGGCTCCAGATCGCCGATGGGCCCGACGAAGTCCACCGTCGATCTGTGGCGCGAGCCGAGCTGGGGAGACTGGGACCTGGTGCCGTCCCGGACCCATACCAATTCGACTGACCATTCCCCATCCATCCCTGCGCTCGCTCCGAACTCTGTTTGACACCTGTCCTCAAACGGGAACGAAAGACCTTGATGATGCGTTTACGGGGATTCGAAGATGATTAGCCCTGTGAGCTTCGACGTGAGGTTCTCAACGTGGCGTGAGGATGCGGCGTGTCTCGGCGTCGTCGATGACGTGTCGTTCTTCCCCGATCCGGAGGATCTCTCCGCCATCGCCCAGGCCAAGGCGATCTGTGCCACCTGCCCGGTCGCCTCCGAATGTCTCACCTGGGCGATCGAGACCAACCAGAGCGAAGGTGTCTGGGGAGGCCACACCTCCAAGGAGCGTCGTTCCATCCGCCGCCGCTGGATCGAGGAGATCGAACAAGCCTCTTGAATTGCCGGCCGATTGAATTGCCGGCCGACTTTGCCCGAGACCAACCGTCACGCCTCCACTGCGGATCTCGGATCGCGATCAGATAGTCTCGGGCAAACAGACGCCGGTCGGCCGGGGCTTCCGCTCCACGGCTAGGCCTCTGTTCGACTCCTAACGTCTTTCGGCCGGCTCGTCGATGTCCGGCCCGCTCTCCGCAGCCACGTGGACCAGCGCATCACCGGGGTTGACCAACGGGTTCAAAGTGCGGGCGATGACCCAGCCCGAAGACGTCGCCTTGATCAGCGTCGGTCTGGTACCGAAGGCGTCCGATATCCGGGCCACCTCCTCCCCGGCTTCGACCCGCGCTCCGAGCTTCGGGGAGATCTCGACCAGACCACCTCTTCTCGCTCTCACCCAACGAGTGCTCCGCACCAGCGTCGGTGGGGCTTGGGGCGGGGAGTTTGAGATCGATCATTCCCAGCGAGCGAAGGGTCCGCATCACCCCGTCGAATCCGGCGATGACGGCTTCCTCGTCGATCCGGTCCGCCTGACCGGCCTCATACAGCAGCATCTTGATCCCTTGCTCGGTAGCGGACTGACGAAGCGAGCCGTCGCGGACCCGGGCCTTGATGGTGAATCGAGCCCCAAAGGCGCGAGCAAGCTCGAGTGTTCCCGGGTCTTCGATGTCCGCCCGGAGCTGGGGGATGTTGGTTCGATGGTTCGATGCGGTGTGGCAATCGATCCCGACTGAGCAGTGGGCGACGATCTCGGTCATGAATAGATGGGCGAGCCGCGAAGCCGTCGAGCCACGGGGCGAGCCCGGGAAGACCCGGTTGAGGTCGCGACGGTCGGGGACATAGCGAGAGCGCATCATGAATCCGAGTGGGTTGACTATGGGCACGGCGATGACGGCCCCGCGCAGACTCTTGGCATCGAGGGCCCTCATCACCTTTCGAACAACCTCGACGCCGTTGATCTCGTCGCCATGGATCCCACCCGAAACCCAGACGTGGGGGCCGGACGTCCTCCCGTTTATGACCGCCACTGGGAGGGAAGCGTCGGTGCCGGCGGGGAGGTGGGCGAAGGGGAGCTCGATCCTCATCTTGCGACCGGGAGGGACCGTGACCCTTCCGATCGATATCGGCTCGTTCCGCGTTTCGACTGCCGCGGGATCAATCCGGCCCGTGGTCGGCATGATCCTCGATGAACTCGATGATTGCGTCGGCGATGTCGATCCCACTGGCCGCCTCGATCCCCTCCAAGCCAGGAGAGGAGTTGACCTCGAGCACCATCGGGCCCGAATCGGATTGGATCAGATCGACACCCGCCACGTTGAGACCCATCGTCTGTGCTGCCCTGACCGCGGTGGCCCGCTCTCTGGCGGATAGCTTGATCGCCTCGGCGTGCCCGCCCCGATGCAGGTTCGACCGGAACTCACCGGGTGGCCCTTGGCGCTTCATCGCGGCGACCACCTTGCCACCGACGACGAATGCCCGGATGTCGGCTCCCCGCGCCTCCTTGACGAACTCCTGGACCAGGATGTTGGCGTCGAGCTGACGGAAGGCGGAGATCACCGAATCGGCGGCCTTCCGGGTCTCGGCGAGGACGACGCCCAACCCTTGCGTGCCCTCGAGCAGCTTGACCACCACCGGTGGGCCGCCGACCACCTCGAGCAGCCCGTCGATGTCCTGGGTCGAATGGGCGAAGCTCGTGGTGGGCAGGCCGACCCCGGCCCGCGAGAGGAGTTGGAGTGAGCGCAGCTTGTCTCGCGACCTGCTGATTGCCTGGGAGTCATTCAGGGTGAACACGCCCGCCATCTCGAATTGGAGCACGACAGCAGCCCCGTAGAAGGTGTAGGTGGCGCCGATCCGGGGTATCACGGCGTCGGGCCGCACCTCTTCGCCACGAAAGAGGATCTTCGGCCTTCTCGCCGAGATCTCCATGTAGCAACGCAGGTAGTCGACGACCGCGACCTCGTGGCCGCGGGCCATCGCGGCAGCCTTGAGCCGTTGCGTCGAATAGAGACCCGAGCTGCGGGACAGGATGGCGAGCTTCATCCCGGCTCCTGGTCCCGGGCGGGACGAGCACCCAGATAGCTGCGCCCGGGGTCGATGACGAACTTGCTCCGCACTGCCCGCCTCCCGAGCAGCATGCGGAAGCCCATCTCGTCGCGGCTGGTCAGATTGACGAGGGCGTTGAGCTCGATCCCTGCCACCACGACGCGGGTCCTGATGACAGGGCGCAACTCGCTTCGGCCGCCTGGGTTCTTCACCTTCTTCTCCATGGCCAGAGGGGCCTCACATTGGATCGATGGTTTCCTCGATCTCTGCTTGGGGTGGACCTCGAAGCGAACGTACTCCACCCCGTCTCGATCGAAGCGCTCGAGGTTGAAGGCATGGAGCGCTGAGTTGTCGGCCCCCGTGTCCACCTTGGCCTTCATCTCTTGGACGCCGAGGTCGGGGAGCCGGACCCACTCCCGCCACCCGATCACTTCCCTGTGCTCGTCGACTCGCCTGCTCATGCTGCTGCCGGATTCATGAGTGCGGGGAGGACGGCTGCTGAGTCACCGGCGGCATCGTAGGGGTCGATGGCGCCGTCTTGAAGAGGCACAATGGGTGGCGATGACCCGAGGGAGACGACGGGCGCCCAGGAAGCCGATGGCCCCATGGCTGATCGGGCTCATCCTCGCCGCCATCCTGTTCGTCATCGCCCTCTTCGTGTTCGACCTGCTCGGCTACGGCGACGACCCCTCGGTGGGCGACTGGGACAAGCGTCACCGTGGACCGGCTGCATTGACGCGGAGCGGAAGCCCCGGCGGACCAGCGTCTGTTTGCCGGCGAGCGTTGGTAACGCGACGTGTATTGGTGGGACGAGGGGCTGAGGGTGGAAGCCGGCCGGCAAGGATCCGCCGGCAATCAAGTCCGACCGGCAATTAGAGAGGTTCGGGGATTGGGTTGCCGCTGCAGTCGAGCCCCTCGGCGGGCCGGTAATCCGCAACGAACGTGTCGACCTTGACCTGGCCGTCGGCATAGGTGCGCTGCCGGTCGGTTTCGACGTGGGTGCACGCCCCGCGCCGCGAGGTGCGCTGATCGAGCTCTGCGATCTCGATGTTCTTGGTCGAGTACATGCTGACCGTTATCGAGTCGTCGGTGTAGGAGGTCCAGATCAGGATCGGATACGGGGTGGTGTTGGTCATCACCAGGTCGGGCGCCGGGGATGAGATCGTCGCCTCCCGACCGTAGGGATAGCGGGAGAAATAGAGGCTATGGCTCCGATACTCCGCGAAGTCCATCCCGGCGAAGTAGGCGGCGTTGAAGATGGTCGTGGCGAACTGGGAGACACCGCCACCGATCTCTTCGACCAGGTGGCCCTGGCGAATGGCGCCGGCTGCGAAGAACCCGTTCTCGACGGTGCGCGGCCCAACGTATTCGTTGAGGGACAGCGTCTCCCCGGGGATCAGGTAGACACCCCGGACGATGTCGGCGATGCGCTGGATGTTGCGCACTCGGGTCTCGCAGCAGTTGTGAGGAGTGGTGAACTCACTCACCTTCTGTGTGATCAGGCTGCCGTCGGCCCAGGCGGCGAGGGCGGCGTCGACCGTGGGCCTCGATTGGAGCCCGAACGGGCCGGACGATCCCTCCAAGATCTGCTCGCCCAACCATTCGCCGACCCCGGCCTCGCAACACACAGGCGGCGGCTCTCCTGGAGTGAGGACGGTGACCAGGTCGTCGGTGATGGCGAAGGTGGGCTCCGCGAATACCCCCACGGGTCCGACAACCGTGTTCTCTAGGGTGGCGTGGAGACCTTCAGAATCGAAGCTGACCCCAATCTCTCCTGCTCCGATCTCGATCTGGAGGAGTGATTGGAGGACCCTCGGGGTCAATGTGGCAGCCCGGCCATCGACCGAGATGTCGACACCATCCCCGATCACATTGTTCAGTTGCTCCACTGTCTCTTGTGCCTGCTGGTCGGTGACCGTGGGGTGGATCTCCTCGACGTCGATCGCGACCTCGGCCGGCGGGTCCGTCAGGTCGATTTCTCCGAGTTGCTCCACGATCGCGTCGATGTCGGCCTCAGTCCCGATGACTCCCGCGACGACCGCCAGCTGTCCGCTGCCGTCCGGGCTTATCTGCGGCTCGGTCACAACGACCGGCGTGAGCCCGGGGTGGTCGTCGAGAGCGACCCGGGCCTGATCGGGGTCGAACGCCCATACCTCCTCGATCTCGTCCGCGGCCAGCCCGCCTATGGCCCACGCTGAGAACTGTCTCCACACCGAACCTTCATGCCTCGCCCCGAGGATCGCCTCCTGAGTCGCCGACTGGTCGTAGGAGAAGCCGACCGTGCCGAGCGGGACCGCCAGCTGACCCTGTCCGTAATCGATGGTCAGCTCCTGGGTCAGGATCTCCGACGAGCGGTTGGCCACCGCTGTTTCGACTTCCGACGGCGTGGTGCCTTCCATTGGCCGGCCCGCGTAATTGACGTTGTTCGCCACCGTCGCCCCCTCGCTGGACACGTGTCGGGACCACCCGACGCCGGCGAGCGCGAACAAGACGAGGCCCAGGGCGAGGAAGGCCCAAGAGAAGATCGATAGTGGAGCAGCGTGCTTGGCCAAGATGCCCGGTCATGGTACGAGTCGCCGTGACTTTGACGTGGACCCTCTAATCACCACCACGACCGACCACGACTCAAAGCCTTGACGGTCTTCTCAGCGCCGCTGTATGCTGACCAACGACCTTCGGGTCCGGAGTCGATCGCTTGGCGGTCTCTTCCGACAACTGAAGATTTCGATTGGAGGCATGCTGACGCGTCTGTTAGCATGCCTTGTCTGCGTTACTATCACCTGATCCGGATCCCTCAGGAGGCCCCCCTTGGTTTCGCGCGTTGCTGAGCGCTTTTCGTTTGGAAAAATCCCCGAAGTACTACCTCTTCCCGACCTCCTCGCAGTCCAGCACGAATCATTCAAGTGGTTCCTCGACGAGGGCTTTCGCGAGATCTTCGAAGAGATCAGCCCCATCGAGGACTTCACCGGGTCGCTTGCCCTCGAGCTGACCGACCATCGTTTTGGCGAGCCCCAGATGAGTCTCGAAGAGGCCAAGGAGCGGGACTCCAACTACGCCATGCCCCTCTTCGTGACCGCCCGGTTCATGAACCGGCAGACCGGCGAGATCAAGGAGCAGCAAGTCTTCCTCGGCGACTTCCCGATCATGACCGAGAAGGGCGTCTTCATCATCAACGGGACCGAGCGTGTCATCGTCTCCCAGCTCGTCCGTTCTCCCGGGATCTACTTCGACAAGACCCCGGACAAGACCTCGGACAGGGAGATCTACTCCGGCAAGATCATCCCGGGCCGCGGCGCATGGCTCGAGTTCGACACCGACAAGAAGGACACCATCGGAGTCCGTGTCGACCGGAAGCGCCGCCAGTACATCACCGCCTTCCTCAAGGCACTAGGCATCGCCGAGACCGACGAGGAGATCCTGGCGTTGTTCGATGGTGCCGAGTCGATCCGGAACACGATCGAGAAGGACACCGCCCACAGCAAGGAAGAGGCGCTCCTCGACCTCTACCGGAAGCTGCGTCCGGGCGAGCCGACGACCGTGGAGTCGGCGCGGGGCCTCATCCAGACTCTGTTCCGCAATCCAAAGCGATACGACCTGACCAGGGTCGGCCGCTACAAGATCTCTCAGAAGTACCGCGAGGATTCGCCGGCCGACTACCGGGCCGAAGGTCTCCAGCTGCTCCGTGACGAGGACATCATCGATGCCATCAAGTACCTGGTGGCGCTGCACGCCGGCCAGGCGACGATGATCACTCACACCGGGACCGAGGTCGCCGTCAACACGGACGACATCGACCACTTCGGCAACCGGCGCATCCGGACTGTCGGCGAGCTGGTGCAGAACCAGGTCCGCGTCGGCTTGACCCGTCTCGAGCGTGTAGTGCGGGAGCGGATGACCACCCAGGATCCCGATGCGATCACCCCGCAGAGCCTGATCAACATCCGGCCGGTCACGGCCGCCATCAAGGAGTTCTTCGGGACTTCCCAGCTCTCCCAGTTCATGGATCAGCCCAACCCGCTCGCCGGGCTCACCCACCGGCGTCGTCTCTCGGCGCTCGGCCCCGGTGGTCTGTCGCGTGAGCGGGCCGGGTTCGAAGTCAGGGACGTCCATCCCTCCCACTACGGGCGGATGTGCCCGATCGAGACGCCGGAGGGGCCGAACATCGGTCTGATCGGCTCTCTCGCCTCCTATGCCCGGGTCAACGAGTTCGGTTTCATCGAGACCCCGTACCGCAAGGTCGAGTCGGGGAAGGTGACGACCAAGGTCGAATACCTGACCGCGATCGAGGAAGAGCGATTCATCATCGCCCAGGCCAATGCCCCCCTCAAGGAGGACGGGGCCTTCGCCAACCCGCGGGTTCTGGTCCGACGGGCCGGTGGCGAGGTCGAGTACGTGCCGCCCAAAGACGTCGACTACATGGATGTCTCCCCGAAGCAGATCGTCTCTGTCTCGACATCCCTCATCCCGTTCCTCGAGCACGATGACGCCAACCGCGCCCTGATGGGCTCGAACATGCAGCGTCAGGCCGTGCCTCTCCTCACCTCCGACGCCCCGCTGGTCGGCACCGGGGTGGAGCAGCGCGCCGCCCAGGATTCGGGAGACATGATCGTCTCACCGGTCGCCGGCGAGGTAGTCGAGGTCACCGGTGACGAGATCATCGTCAAGGAGAAGGAGACGAACAAGAAGCACACCTTCGTGCTCGACAAGTTCCGCCGCTCCAACCAGGGCACATGCATGAACCACAAGCCGCTCGTCCGCGAGGGGGACTCGGTGAAGGTGGGCGATGTCCTCGCTGACGGGCCTTCCACCGAGACCGGTGAGCTCGCCCTCGGGCGCAACCTGCTCGTCGCTTTCATGCCATGGCAGGGCCACAACTTCGAAGACGCCATCATCATCTCCGAGCGCCTGGTCAAGGACGACGTCCTCACCTCGATCCACATCGAGGAGCACGAGATCGACGCCCGGGACACCAAGCTCGGCGCCGAGGAGATCACGCGGGACATCCCCAACGTCCCCGAGGAGGTCCTGGCAAACCTCGACGAAGAGGGGATCATTCGCGTCGGTGCCGAAGTCGGCCCTGGCGACTACCTGGTGGGCAAGGTCACCCCCAAGGGCGAGACCGAGCTCACTCCCGAAGAGCGCCTGCTCAGAGCCATCTTTGGCGAGAAGGCACGCGAGGTCAGGGACACGTCGCTCAAGGTTCCTCACGGCGAGACCGGCAAGGTGATCGCAGTCAAGGTCTTCAAGCGGGCCGAGGGATACGACCTCCCGCCTGGGGTCAACGAACTGGTCCGGATCTACGTCGCCCAGCAGAGGAAGATCTCCGAGGGTGACAAGCTGGCCGGCCGGCACGGGAACAAAGGCGTCATCTCCAAGGTCCTCCCCGAGGAGGAGATGCCGTTCCTCGGCGATGGCACCCCCGTCGACATCATCCTCTCCCCGCTCGGCGTCCCCTCCCGGATGAACCTGGGACAGGTCCTCGAGACCCATCTCGGCTGGGCCGCAGCCCAGGGTTGGGAGCCTTTCGCCGGGAAGAGCCCTGCGATCGGCGGCGCCCAGCCGTGGACCAAGGTGGCCACTCCGGTCTTCGACGGCGCCCGTGAGGACGAGATCATGCAGGTCATCCAGAGCGCCCGACCCAATCGGGACGGCGACCGTCTCGTCGGTGACGACGGCAAGGCAGTCCTGTACGACGGGAGAAATGGCGAGCCTTTCGATAGCCCGGTCACCGTCGGGTACATCTACATGTTGAAGCTGGTCCACCTGGTGGACGAGAAGATCCACGCCCGGTCGACCGGCCCCTACAGCATGATCACCCAGCAGCCGCTCGGTGGAAAAGCGCAGTTCGGCGGCCAGAGGTTCGGCGAGATGGAGGTGTGGGCACTCGAGGCGTATGGAGCCGCCTACGCCCTCCAGGAGCTGCTCACCATCAAGTCCGACGATGTCCAGGGCCGGGTCAAGGTCTATGAGGCGATCGTCAAGGGAGACAACATCCCCGAGCCGGGCATCCCGGAGTCTTTCCGGGTGCTGGTCAAGGAGATGCAAAGCCTCTGTCTCAACGTGGAGATGCTCTCTGCTGGCGAGGAAGTCGAGCTGCGAGAGCTCGAAGAGGAGTCCTACCGCTCGGTGGAGACCCTCGGCATCGACCTCAGCCGGCCCGAGCGCCCCGATAGTGAGTAATGAGTTTCGGGTTCTGGGTTGTGGGTGCAATCCCACCACCCAAAACCCACCACCCACCACCCAAAACAGCGAGCAAAGCGAGCGTGAGCGACATTGGTTCAGCAACTCTTCGATGAGATAAAGATCGGCCTGGCGTCCAGCGACCAGATTCGGGCGTGGTCGTACGGCGAGGTCAAGAAGCCAGAGACCATCAACTACCGCACCCTCCGCCCCGAGAAGGAGGGTCTGTTCGACGAGCGCATCTTCGGCCCCCAGCGGGACTGGGAGTGCTACTGCGGCAAGTACAAGAGGATCCGCTACAAGGGGATCATCTGCGAGCGTTGCGGCGTCGAGGTCACCCGCTCCAAGGTCCGCCGGGAGCGCATGGGTCACATCGAGCTGGCCGCGCCGGTCACCCACATCTGGTTCTTCAAGGGCGTGCCCAGCCGTCTCGGCTATCTGCTCGACATGTCGCCGAAGGAACTGGAGAAGGTCATCTACTTCGCCAGCTACATCATCACCTCCGTCGATGACGAGAAGCGGCAGAAGGACCTGCCCGAGCTCGAGGCTGCCATGCGCGACGAGATCGAGGTGGTTCGCTCCGAGTTCACCGAGTGGCACCAGGTCCGTCTCGAGGCGCTCGAGGACGAGCTGGAGCGTATGGAAGAGGGCGGTGCGAAGAGCCAGGAAGTCAACGCCCGCAAGAAGGAAGTCGAGCGCGAGATCAAGGACCGCCAGGAGCGGTCCGATCGCGAGATCGAGCTGATCGAAGACGCCTACGACACCTTCCGTAAGTTCAAGCCCAAGGACCTCGTCGAATCCGAGCAGCTGTGGCGGGAGATCTACTTCCGGTACGCCGACTACTTCGAGGGCGGTATGGGAGCGGAGGCAGTCAAGGCCCTGCTCTCCCATCTCGACCTCGATACCGAGATGGCCACTCTCGAGGAGAACCTCGACGCCGGGTCGGCCCAGAAGCGCCAGCGCGCCACGCAGCGGATGAAGGTGGTCAAGCCCTTCTGGGAGGGCGAGAACCGTCCCGAGGACATGATCCTCGAGACCGTCCCGGTCATCCCTCCCGACCTGAGGCCCATGGTCCAGCTCGACGGTGGCCGCTTCGCCACCTCCGACCTCAACGACCTCTACCGCCGGGTGATCAACAGGAACAACCGTCTGAAGCGGCTGCTCGACCTCGGCGCCCCCGAGATCATCGTCAACAACGAGAAGCGCATGCTCCAGGAGGCCGTCGACGCCCTGTTCGACAACGGCCGCCGCGGCCGCGCCGTCACCGGCCCGGGCAACCGTGCCCTCAAGTCGCTGTCTGACATGCTCAAGGGCAAGCAGGGGCGGTTCCGCCAGAACCTGCTCGGCAAGCGCGTCGACTACTCGGGGCGCTCGGTCATCGTGGTCGGACCACAACTCAAACTGCATCAATGCGGTCTTCCCAAGATCATGGCCCTCGAGCTGTTCAAGCCCTTTGTGATGAAGCGTCTGGTCGACCTCGACCTGGCGCAGAACATCAAGGCGGCCAAGCGGATGGTCGAGCGGCAGCGGCCCCAGGTCTGGGACGTGCTCTCCGACGTGATCCAGGAGCACCCGGTCCTGCTCAATCGTGCCCCAACGCTGCACCGTCTCGGCATCCAGGCTTTCGAGCCGGTGCTGGTCGAGGGCAAGGCGATCCAGATCCATCCCCTGGTGTGCGAGGCGTTCAACGCCGACTTCGATGGTGATCAGATGGCTGTTCACCTTCCACTTTCGGCGGAGGCGCAGGCCGAGGCCCGGGTTCTCATGCTCAGCTCCAACAACGTGCTGTCGCCTGCGTCCGGACGCCCGATCGTCACCCCATCCCAGGACATGGTCATCGGGATCTACTACCTGTCCGAGCTGATCGAGGACGCCAAGGGCGCCGGAAGGTCGTTTGCCGACTTCGACGAGGCCTTGATGGCCAACGAAATCGGCGAGGTCTCGGTTCATGCTCCGATCAAGATCCGTCTCGGCGATCTCGCCGGCGATCCTGAGGTCCACGCCGACCTCAAGCCGACGCTCGGCAGCCTGCTCACCGAGGAGCCTCTGAGCACCGCAGGTCTCTCCGAAACGACCCTTGGCCGGATCTTGATCAACCAGGTCCTGCCTGACGGATTCCCGTTCGTCGACTCGGTCGTGATCAAGGCGGACATCCGCAAGCTGATCGAGACCGTGATCGAGCGCTACCCCCGGTCAGCGGTGGCGGAGACGCTCGACGGGATCAAGGAGCTGGGCTTCAACTACGCCACCAAGTCCGGTCTCACCATCGCCCTGGACGACGTTCGGACCCCTGCGGACAAGGCCCAGATCCTCGAGGAGTACGAGGAGCGCGCCGAGAAGGTGCAGAGCCTGTTCCAGAAGGGGGTCGTCACGGACGAGGAGCGTCGTCAGGAGCTGATCGAGATCTGGACGGAGGCCACCGAGAAGGTGACCGAGGCCATGAAGGGGGGCCTCAAGTCGGAGCGGTTCAACGCCCTCGACATGATGGTCGGGTCCGGGGCCCGCGGGAACATGATGCAGGTGCGTCAGATCGCCGGCATGCGTGGCCTGGTGGCCAACCCGAAGGGCGACATCATCCCCCGCCCCATCATCTCCAACTTCAGGGAGGGTCTGTCGGTCCTCGAGTACTTCATCTCGACTCACGGGGCCCGCAAGGGTCTGGCCGACACCGCCCTTCGCACCGCCGACTCGGGTTATCTGACCCGTCGTCTGGTCGACGTCTCTCAGGAGATGATCATTCTCGAGCTCGACTGCGAGACCGACAAGGGGATCATCATCTCGGTCGTCGATGAGCGAGGCAGCAAGATCCGAAATCTCAGATCCCGGATCTACGGACGCGTCCTGGCCGACGACCTCAAGGAGGGACGTACCCTCGTGGCGACCGTCGATGACGAGAAGCTTCGAGCCGGCACCGTGCTCGGCACCAAGGAGCTGCATGCCATCGAGGAGGCCGACATCGAGGCGGTCCGGGTCCGCTCACCGCTGACCTGTGACACCCGAAGCGGGGTTTGCCAGGCCTGTTACGGCTTGTCCCTCGCCACCGGGAAGATGGTCGAGACCGGCGAGGCGGTCGGCATCATGGCGGCCCAGTCAATCGGCGAGCCGGGCACCCAGCTCACCATGCGCACGTTCCACACCGGAGGTGTGGCGGGCGAGGACATCACCCATGGACTGCCCCGTGTCGTCGAGTTGTTCGAGGCCCGGACTCCCAAGGGTAAGGCCGTCATCTCCGATGCCACCGGCGTGGTCACTCTGATCGAGGACGGCGATGGGCGCCGCATCGTGGTCGAGAACGGCGACGATGAGGCGATCTACCCGATCTCCCGCTATTCCAAGCTACGGGTGGCCAACGGGGTCGAGATCGAGCCCGGGACCCAGCTGACCGAGGGGCCGCTCGATCCGAAGGAAGTGCTCGAGATCCGTGGCGTCCGGGCCACCCAGCAGTACCTGGTCGACCAGGTCCAAGAGGTATACCGGTCACAGGGTGTTGAGATCCACGACAAGCACATCGAGATGATCGTCCGGCAGATGCTTCGTCGGGTGAGGGTGGTCGCACCCCGCGACTCCGATTTCCTCCCCCAGGCGACGATCGACGACCAGTACTTCCGTGACTCCAACAAGGAATTGGTGACCGCAGGCAAGCGGCCGGCCGAAGGTCGGCCCGAGTTGATGGGTATCACCAAGGCCTCACTGGCCACCGACTCGTGGTTGTCGGCGGCTTCGTTCCAGGAGACGACTCGGGTCTTGACCGATGCTGCCATCCAGGGACGGTCCGATTTCATGAGAGGTCTGAAGGAGAATGTGATCCTCGGCAAGCTGATTCCGGCAGGCACCGGCGCCCAGCAGTACCAGGCGCTCCAGCCTGCGATGCCCGGGGCAACCACCGTCGCCTCGCTCGGCTATCTCGAGGGCGGGCTCATCGCCCCCGGAGAGGACGAAGGCCTCCCCGAGGACCCGGCCGAATGGCTTGCCTCCCTGGGCGGCAGCCTGGGCGGCGAAGACGAAGAGGAGTAGGTCCTAGGTCGTAAGTTCTAGGTCATCGGAGAGAGAAAGAGCCGCCCTTCGGGGCGGTTCTTTCGCGTTGACACGGACTCTCTGCGAGATAGCTTTTTCATGCGGCGGGAGTGGTGGCTGCGCGGTCAAATCGAGGTCTCGCCGATGGATCTCAACCCAGACCCGTCCGGGAAGGGGCAGAAGCGCCTTTCCCCGGATGAGCTCGCCCAGGAGGTCGCCACCCTCCTGAAAAAGGACGGGCCGCGACACGCTGAACAACGTCGCTTCGACATCGTCTCCATCAGCCGAATCCTGATGGTCGTCGCCGTAGTCCTGCTCGGTTTCGGAGTTGCCGTCGCCGTGCCCTGGATCGGCGGGCTGGCCGGCTATGAGACCCCGGGCATTGTCAACGAAGGCGTCGCCGTCATGGGGTGTCCCGGAGAGGCGGAGATCGGTCACTTGATCGAGGGCGAGACTGTCCAGGTCGTCGGCCGCACCGATGACGGGCGCTTCTTTGCCCTGCGCGACGACCGGGGCCCGGGCGACGTCGGGTATGCCAACAGCCGGGCGATTGACGACGTCGAAGAGCCGAGCAGGCTCCCGATCAGGTCGTGCCAGCCGAGAGATGAGGCTGAGGTCCTGGCCGCCGCGACGACCATCGGCACGGACGTCACTTCGACGACCGTGCCCTCCAGCACCACCCCGGCGGCTGCAGTTGTGACCGAAACGACGATCGTGACCGCGCCGGCAGGAGTTCCGAACGGGCGGCCTTCGAGAAGGGCCACCTCGAGCCCGGGGACGCCGCCAACAACGACGACTACGACAGCTCCGGGTGGCTCGAGCCCTTCGACCACCGCACCGCCGCGGTCATCGACGACCACTCGCCCGCACTCGACGACCACGACGACGAGACCCCCGGGCACCTCGACCACCACCACGACGCCGGCTACCACGACCACCACGTCTCCAACCACGACCACCACCGAAGCCACCACGACTACGACCGAGCCGCCCACGACGACCACCACCGAGGCGACCACCACCACGACCGAGGAAACCACCACGACAACGGTCCCGTAGAAATCGATTTGGCCCTAGTCAGGGGATACACGTAGAATCGGTGCTTCGTCCGGGGCCGCTCGCTCTTCGAGCGCGACCGGATGGGCCGGGCGCGTCCAGCGCCCGGTACGCAAGGTTTCACATCAGGAACGATTGTTGGGGTGTGCCCATGTCGTTTCCTGGCGTTTAGGAGAAAGATGCCGACGATCGAGCAACTTGTCCGCCAGGGCAGGAAGCCAAAGAAGAAAAAGGCCAAGACGGCTGCACTAGGCGGCGCCCCGCAGCGGCGCGGCGTGTGCACCCGCGTCTACACCGTTACGCCCAAGAAGCCGAACTCGGCCCTGCGCAAGGTGGCTCGTGTTCGTCTGTCTTCACAGGTCGAGGTCACCGCCTACATCCCCGGTGAGGGCCACAACCTTCAGGAGCACAGCATCGTTCTCGTTCGCGGTGGCCGGGTGCGCGACCTACCAGGCGTGCGCTACAAAGTCATCCGCGGCACCCTCGATGCTTCCGGCGTCAGCGATCGCAGGCAGGCCCGCAGCCGCTACGGATCGAAAAAGGTGTCCTGATGAGGCGGGCACCGGCACAGAAGCGGAAGATCGAGCCAGACCCGGTATTCCGGAGCGTTCTCGTCAGCAAGGTCATCAACAAGGTCTTGTGGAAGGGGAAGAAGAACACCGCCCGGGAGATCGTGTACGGAGCCCTCGAAGTCGTCGAGCAGCGGACCAGTCAGGACCCGAGCGTGATCCTGAAGCGAGCGGTGGACAATGTCCGGCCCCAGGTCGAGGTGCGATCACGCCGGGTTGGCGGAAGCTCTTACCAGGTGCCTGTCGAGGTCTCGGCCCGGCGTCAGGAGACTCTGGCCATTCGATGGCTGGTCAATTTCGCCAGACAGCGGCGTGAGCCGACGATGGCGATGCGCCTGGCCAACGAGATCCTGGATGCCTCGAACTACACCGGGGCCGCGATCAAGCGCAAGGAAGACGTTCACAAGATGGCGGAGTCCAACAAGGCCTTCGCCCACTACCGCTGGTAACCCAAGGAACGTTCCAGCAGGCGGGCCTGACACCGAAACGGGCCCGAACCGCAGGACGTGGGACGTTCACAACCGCATATCGAGTCGGAGCAACAGAGAAGGAAATGAGCAACGGAAACGCTGCCATATCGCACCTGCGCCAGGTGCCGGTGAGCCGGACCCGAAACATCGGGATCATGGCCCATATCGACGCGGGCAAAACCACTCTGACCGAGCGCATCCTCTACTACACCGGCCGCAACTACAAGATCGGTGAGGTCCACGAAGGCGCGGCCACGATGGACTGGATGGAGCAGGAGCAGGAGCGCGGGATCACCATCACCTCCGCCGCCACCACCTGCATCTGGCACGACCACTCGATCAACATCATCGACACCCCGGGCCACGTCGACTTCACGGTCGAGGTCGAGCGAGCCCTTCGCGTCCTCGACGGCGCCATTGCCGTGTTCGACGGCGTGGCGGGAGTCGAGCCCCAGTCGGAGACGGTTTGGCGTCAGGCCGATCGCTACGGGGTACCCCGCATTTGCTTCATCAACAAGCTCGACCGGACGGGCGCCGACTTCTACTTCGACGTCCAGTCGATCATCGACCGCCTCGGAGCCCGACCACTCGTGCTGCAGCTCCCGATCGGGTCGGAGGCCGACTTCACCGGCGTCGTGGATCTGGTCGAGATGAAGGCGCACGTCTGGAAGGGTGACGACGGCAAGCACTGGGACACCACCGACATCCCCGCCGATCTGGCCGACCGCGCCATCGAGTACCGGGAGAAGCTGCTGGAAGCGGTGGCCGAGACTTCCGAAGAGCTTCTCGAGGCATATCTCGAGAACGGCGATCTCACCGCGAAGGAGATTCAGGAGGGGGTTCGCGCCGGCACCATCGCCCGCGATTTCACCCCGGTCTTCTGTGGGTCCGCCTTCAAGAACAAAGGTGTGCAGCTCCTTCTCGATGCGGTGGTCGCCTATCTGCCCAGCCCGGCCGATCTCCCCGCGATCAGCGGTTTTCGCCCCGGCGACGAGGAGGTGGCCGTCGAGCGCATGCCCGATGACGGTGAGCCCTTTTCGGCCCTCGCCTTCAAGATCATGTCCGATCCCCACGTCGGCAAACTCACCTATTTCCGGGTGTATTCGGGCCACGCCGCCAAGGGAGAGACGGTGCTCAACACCACCACCGGGCAAAAGGAGCGTCTCGGGCGCATCCTTCGCATGCACGCCAACTCTCGTGAGGACATCGACGACGTGTTCGCCGGCGACATCGTTGCCGGGATCGGGTTCAAGAACACCACGACCGGCGACACTCTCTCCGACACGACCAAGCCCATCCAGCTCGAGTCGATGGAGTTCCCCGCGCCGGTGATCTCAGTCGCCATCGAGCCCAAGACCAAGTCGGACGACGAGAAGCTCTCCGAGTCCCTCCATCGGCTCTCCGAGGAGGATCCCACCTTCCTGGTGAGGACCGACGAAGAGACCGGCCAAACCATCATCTCGGGGATGGGCGAGCTCCACCTTGAGATCCTCGTCGACCGCCTTCTCCGAGAGTTCAAGGTCGATGCCACCGTCGGCAAGCCCCAGGTGGCCTACCGGGAGACCATCCGCCGGGCCGTGGAGAAGGTCGAGTACCGCCACGTCAAGCAGACCGGAGGCAAGGGCCAGTACGCCCACGTCGTGATCAACCTCGAGCCCACCGGGCCCGGGGGCGGCTACGAGTTCGTCGACCAGATCAAAGGCGGCAAGGTGCCCCGTGAGTACATCCCGTCCGTGGACGATGGCATCGAGGAGGCGCTGGACCAGGGCATCGTCGCCGGTTACCCGCTGGTCGACGTCCGGGCAACTCTCACCGACGGATCCTTCCACGAAGTCGATTCCTCGGAGATGGCCTTCAAGATCGCCGGGTCGATGGCCCTTCAGGAGGCCGCCCGCAAGGCCGGCGTCAAGCTGCTCGAGCCGGTGATGGAGGTCGAGGTGACCACTCCCGACGAATACATGGGTGACGTCATCGGCGACCTCAACTCCCGCCGCGGGAAAGTCGAGGGGATGACCCAGCGGGGCAACAGCCAGGTCATCAGGGCCCAGGTGCCGATGTCGGAGATGTTCGGCTATGCCACCGACCTACGTTCCAAGACGCAGGGACGGGCCACTTATTCGATGCAGTTTCACTCATATCAGGACGTTCCCGACTCAATCGCCGAAGACATCGTCGCGAGCCGGCGCGGGTCCTGAAGAGACGAATAGAAGACGGTTAGAGAAGAGATAGAGGAGCCAAGAGCTAATGGCGAAGGCGAAGTTTGAGCGTACGAAGCCTCATGTGAATGTGGGGACGATGGGTCATATTGATCATGGGAAGACGACGTTGACGGCTGCGATTACTCGGGTTTTGTCGGAGCGGGTGGGTGGTTCGAATCAGATGACGTCGTTTGACATGATTGATAAGGCGCCGGAGGAGCGGGAGCGGGGGATCACGATCCAGATTGCTCATGTCGAGTATGAGACTGAGGCTCGTCATTACGCCCATGTGGATATGCCGGGTCATGCTGATTACATCAAGAACATGATTACGGGGGCGGCTCAGGTGGATGGGGCGATTCTGGTGGTCAGTGCGGCGGATGGTCCGATGCCTCAGACCCGGGAGCATGTCCTTTTGGCTCGTCAGGTGGGGGTGCCGTCGATTGTGGTGTTTTTGAACAAGGTGGACATGGTTGATGATGAGGAGTTGTTGGATCTGGTCGAGCTCGAGGTCCGGGATCTTCTCACCGAATACGAGTTTCCTGGGGATGAGGTTCCGGTGGTGCGGGGGAGCGCGTTGAAGGCGTTGGATGGGGATGAGGCTTCTTCTGATCAGATCATGGAGTTGATGACTGCGGTGGATTCTTATGTCCCCGAGCCGGATCGGGATACTGATAAGCCGTTTCTGATGTCGATCGAGGATGTGTTCAGTATCACCGGGCGGGGGACGGTGGTGACCGGGAGAGTGGAGCAGGGGATTTTGAAGGTGAATGAGGAAGTGGAGATCGTGGGGATCCGTCCTACTCATAAGACGGTGGCTACTGGGATCGAAATGTTCCGCAAACTGTTGGATGAGGGTCGGGCCGGGGACAATGTCGGGGTTCTGTTGCGGGGGGTGGGTAAAGATGATGTGGAGCGGGGCCAGGTGTTGGCCAAACCGGGGAGCATCACTCCGCACACCGATTTCGAAGCTCAGGTCTATGTGTTGACCAAAGAGGAGGGGGGGCGTCACAACCCGTTCTTCCCCGGGTATCGACCCCAATTCTATTTCCGGACCACTGATGTGACCGGAGCGATCCAACTTCCGGAAGGCACCCAGATGGTGATGCCTGGTGACAACACCGAGATGACCGTCGAGTTGATCGCTCCGATCGCCATGGACGAAGGACTCCGCTTCGCTATCCGGGAAGGTGGCCGCACCGTCGGCGCCGGCCGAGTCGTAAAGATCGTCAAATGAGCGACCAGCAGAAGATCCGCATCCGGCTCAAGGCGTACGACCACAACGTGGTCGACGAGTCTTCGAAGAAGATCACCGAGACCGTGGTGCGGACCCAGGCCAAGGTGAAGGGGCCGGTCCCCTTGCCCACCGAGATCCACCGCTACTGCGTGATCCGCGGCCCCCATGTGGACAAGGACTCGCGCGAGCACTTCGAGATGAGGATCCACAAGCGTCTGATCGACATTCTTGGAGCCGACCCCGAAGACAGTGGACTCTCTGATGCGTCTCGAGCTCCCCGCCGGGGTGGAGGTCGAACTCAAGTTATGAGCGCGCTACTCCAACTCGCCGCGGGGTTGCTGGGTATTGCACGACCCACCACCCAAAACTCACAACCCACCACCCGAACCCGGAGGGTTCGGCCATGAACGCCATCCTCGGAACGAAGCTGGGCATGACCCAGGTCTTCGACGACCAGGCGCGGGCGATCCCGGTCACGGTCATCAAGGCCGGGCCCTGTCGCGTCGTCCAGATCAAGACCGAGGAGACCGACGGTTACAACTCGATCCAGATCTCATTTCGTGATGCCAAGCCGGGGCGGGTCAACAAGCCCGAGGCAGGCCATTACGCCAAGGCCGGGGTGGCTCCGGCCCGTCATCTCGTCGAGCTGAGGGTCGATGACCCCAGCGCCTACAAGATTGGCCAGGAGATCCGGATCGCCGACCTGTTCCAGGCCGGTACGAAGGCTGACGTCTCCGGTGTCTCCAAGGGCAAAGGCTTCGCCGGAGTCATGGAGCGGCACAACTTCTCCGGCCAAGGCGCCTCGCATGGCAGCCACAAGGTGCATCGCGCCCCTGGTTCGATCGGCGCCTGCGCCACGCCGGCCCGTGTCTTCAAGGGCATGCGCATGGCGGGCCGCATGGGCGGCGAGCGTGTGACCACCCTCAATCTCGACATCGTCGGCGTCGACGGCGAGCGCGACCTGCTCTTGCTCGGTGGCGCCGTCCCCGGCCCCAAGGGCTCGGTTGTGCTGGTGAGAGAGGCGGTGAAAGCCCGTGGCTGACATCAAAGCACCGCTCTACACCTCCGACGGGACGTCGAAGGGTGAGATCAAGCTGGACGCCGAGGTTTTTGGCATCGAGCCCAACCTCCCTGTGCTCCACCAGGTGATCACCGCCCAGCTGGCGGCGAAGCGCTCTGGCACCGCCTCGACCAAGACCCGCGCCGAAGTCCGCGGTGGTGGCCGCAAGCCGTGGCGTCAGAAGGGATTGGGTCGGGCCCGCCAGGGATCGATCCGCGCCCCGCATTGGGTGGGTGGTGGCGTCGCCCATGGGCCCAAGCCCCGGGACTTCACTCAGCGAACCCCCAAGAAGATGAAGCGTCTCGCCCTGCGCAGCGCTCTATCCGCCCGCGCCTCCGAAGAGGCCGTGATGGTGATCGAGGATCTCGATTGGTCGGCCCCCAAGACCAAGCAGGCGGTCACTCTGCTCGAGGCCATCGGTGCCGGGGGCAAGTCGCTCGTGGTTCTAGGCAAGCTCGATGGCGCAGCCGGCAGATCGTTCCGCAACCTGCCTCACGTCCACATGTGTGAGCCGGGACACCTGACCCCCTATGACGTCCTCTGGGCCGACCAGGTGATCTTCACCTCGCACACCGTCGGGTCGGTGGGCCGGTCCAGTTCGTACGAGGTCAGCGACAGTGACTTCGTCAAGGACGACGGAGGTGAGTCCTGATGAAGGACCCACGTGACGTGATCCTCGCTCCCGTCGTCTCCGAGAAGTCCTATGACCTCATCGAGCGCAACAACACGTACACCTTCGTGGTCGACCCCCACACCAACAAGGAGGAGATAAAGGACGCCGTCGAGACGATCTTCGACGTCCGGGTGTTGAGGGTGAACACGCTCAATCGCAAGGGCAAGATCAAGAGACAGGGATACACCCGTGGTCGTCGCAAGGACACCAAGCGCGCCCTGGTCACTCTTGCCGATGGCAATTCGATAGATCTGTTCGGAGTCTGAGATGGCAGTCAAGAAGCGCAAGCCGACTTCAGCGGGCCGCCGGTTCCAGACGGTGTCGGACTTCGCCGAGATCACCACCGACACGCCAGAGAAGTCGTTGATCTCGAAGAAGGCGAAAACCGGAGGCCGCAACACCCAGGGCCGGGTCACCTCGCGGCATCGTGGCGGTGGCCACAAGCAGCGTTACCGGATCATCGATTTCCGTCGCGACAAGGACGGCGTGCCCGCCCGCGTCGCAACCATCGAGTACGACCCCAATCGCAACGCCCGTATCGCGTTGCTCAACTACGCCGACGGCGAGAAGCGGTACATCCTCGCTCCCGTCGGGGTCAGGGTCGACGACCGGCTCGAATCGGGCTCCGGCGCCGAGATCCGTCCCGGTAATGCGCTGCCTTTGCGGAACATTCCTGCCGGCACCAACGTTCATGCCATCGAGATGCGCCCGGGTGGGGGAGCCAAGCTCGCCCGCTCCGCAGGCACCTCGGTGCAGTTGATGTCGAAGGAAAACGACCTCGCGCTGCTCCGTCTGCCCTCAGGTGAGATGCGCCAGGTGCCGCTCGACTGCCGGGCAACCGTCGGCCAGGTGGGCAACACCGAAGCCGAGCTGATCAAGCTGGGCAAGGCCGGCCGCAACCGTTGGAAGGGTGTCCGCCCCCAGACCAGGGGTGTCGCGATGAACCCGGTCGACCACCCGCTGGGCGGTGGAGAGGGCAAGTCGTCCGGTGGACGGCATCCGACGAGCCCTTGGGGCAAGCCGGAGGGCCGGACCCGGAGCAAGAAGAAGGCGTCCAACCAGTACATCGTCCGCCGTCGCGCCAAGAAGGGCCGCAGATAACAATGAGCAGAAGTCTTAAGAAGGGCCCGTTCGTCGACGACCACCTCGCCAACAAGGTGGACGAGTTGAACCGTTCGGGGAGCAAGCGAGTGATCAGGACCTGGTCCCGCCGCTCCACGATCATCCCCGAGATGATTGGTCACACGATCGCAGTCCACGACGGTCGCAAGCATGTGCCGGTGTACATCACCGAGTCGATGGTGGGTCACAAGCTGGGCGAATTCGCCCCCACTCGCACCTTCCGCGGGCACGCCGACAAGTCAGCGAGGAAGCGATGAAGGTCAGGGCTCAAGCCAAGTACGTGAGACATTCGCCGTACAAGGTTCGACGCGTGCTCGACCTCGTGCGCGGCCTGCCTGTGCAGGAGGCCGAAGACGTGCTTCGGCTGACCAGCCGCGGTGCGACCGAGCCGATCTCGAAGGTCCTGAAGTCGGCCGTGGCCAATGCCGAGCACAACCACGCTCTCGACGCCGACGACCTGGTCGTCGCCGAGGCCTATGCCGACGAGGGACCGACCCTCAAGCGCTACCGGCCCCGGGCCCGTGGACGCGCGACCCGAATCCGCAAGCGGACGAGCCACATAACGATCGTGGTGTCGGACATGAATGAGGAGATGAGCTGATGGGTCAGAAGGTTCACCCCTATTCGTTCCGCCTAGGTGTCTCCACTGACTGGAAGTCGAAGTGGTTCTCCGAGAAGGAGTACGTCAACTTCGTCAACGAGGACTGGAGGATCCGCGACTATTTGAAGAAAGAGCTTGTCCGTGGCGCCGTGTCCAGGGTGGACATCGAGCGCACCCGTGACCGTCTCATCGTGGACATCCACACCGCTCGCCCCGGCGTCGTGATCGGCCGCAAGGGTGCCGAGGCTGAGCGGCTGCGCGGCGATCTGGAGGCCTTGGCCAAACGGCCGGTCAAGCTCAACATCAACGAGGTCAAAGATCCCGATCTCGATGCTGCGCTTCTGGCGAGAGGTGTCGCCGACCAAATCGAGAACCGGATCGCCTTCCGCCGTGCCATGAAACGCGCCATCGCATCCGCTCTCAAGGCCGGCGCCGAGGGAGTGCGAGTCGAGTGCAAAGGTCGTCTCGGCGGGGCCGATATGGGCCGTCGTGAGTGGTACCGGGAGGGCCGGGTGCCGTTGCACACACTCCGCGCCGACATCGATTACGGGACCGCCACTGCAAAGACGACTGTCGGTGCGATCGGGGTGAAGGTCTGGGTCTACCGAGGAGAGGTCGTCAGCAGCGGCCAGGTCTCCGGGGACCGGATCGCCGCCGAGGCCGACCTGGCCACTGGTGGCCCGGCCCGACGCACGCAGAAGAGCCTCAAGTCGCGGGCCGAAGAGGCTGCCGGGGCGGGCGACCGCAAGCCGCGTCTCATCGAGGCCGGCGGGGGCAAGCGCCTCGTCGAGGCAGGTGGCGGTGTCAAGGAGGGTGGCCGGCGTCTCATCGAGGCCGGTGGAGGCCGCAGGCCCACCGCGGCCGAGGCCAAGGTCGAGTACGAGTCGGCCGTCGAAGACGTCGCTGTCACCGCGCCTGGCGTCGAGACACCAGCCGAGCCGACCGGGGACACCCCAACCGTGGAGGGCGCCGCGCCCGTGGTGGAGACGCCGTCACCGGCGGTGGATGCCGACTCGGTCGATGGCACTCAGGAGGCCACTTCGGTGGAGCCTGACGTGTCGCTCGAGCCGAGCGAGCCGACCGTGAGCACCGAGGAAGAGTGACCATGACTCACCACTCACAACCCACAACTCACAACCGCCGAGCGAAGCGAGGCCTCCGGTGCTGATGCCGAAACGGACCAAGCACCGCAAGGTGCATCGCGGACGTCGCTCCGGCGTGGCCAAGGGTGGGACCCATGTGACCTTCGGCGAGTACGGCTTGCAGGCGCTCGAGTCGGGCTGGATCACCGCTCGGCAGATCGAGTCTGCCCGTGTCGCCATCACTCGCGCCGTCAAGCGTGGTGGGAAGGTCTGGATCACGATCTTCCCGGACAAGCCGGTGACCCAGAAGCCCGCCGAGACCCGCATGGGCTCGGGCAAGGGCAACCCGGAGTTCTGGGTGTCCGTCGTGAAACCGGGCCGGGTCATGTTCGAGCTGGCTGGTGTCCCCGAGGACCTGGCCCGCGAGGCGATGCGGAAAGCTGGTCACAAGTTGCCGATCAAGACCCGATTCGTCAGTCGGGAGGACACATGACCCCTTCCGAATTCCGTGAAATGACAGACACAGAGCTGAGCGAGGCGCTGGCCGAGGCGAAGGAGGAGAAGTTCAACCTCCGCTTTCAACTCGCCACCAATCAGCTGGACAACCATGCCCGCATCAAGGCCGTCAAGCAGGACATCGCCCGGATTCTCACCGTGCTTCGTGAGCGTGAGCTCTCTTCTGTCGACGCCGCCGTCGGGACCGAGGAGCGTGCCTGATGACAGATAGCAATACGAGAGGGCGCCGCAAGGTCCGTGTCGGTGTGGTCATCTCCGATGCCCGTGACAAGACCGTGACGGTCGAAGTGCCCAATCAGATGAGCCATCCCCGCTACGACAAGGTGGTTCGCCGGAGCAGCAAGTTCCATGCCCATGACGAGGCCAACGACGCCAAGCTCGGCGACACCGTCCGGATCATGGAGACCCGCCCGATCTCCAAGCAGAAGCGTTGGCGCGTGGTGGAGATCGTGGAGAGGGCCAGATGATCCAGCAGGAGTCACGGCTCAAGGTGGCCGACAACACCGGTGCCCGCGAGGTGCTGTGCATCCGCGTGCTCGGTGGGTCGTCGCGCCGCTACGCAGGAGTGGGCGACGTGATCGTGGCCGCCGTCAAGGACGCCAACCCCGGTGGGTCGGTCAAAAAGGGTGAGGTGGTCAAGGCTGTGGTCGTTCGGACCAAGAAGGAGTCGCGGCGCCCCGATGGGACGTATATCCGCTTCGACGACAACGCATGCGTGATCATCGACAACAACTCCCAGCCAAGAGGGACCCGCATCTTTGGTCCCGTCGCCAGGGAGCTTCGTGATCGCAAGTTCATGCGCATCGTGTCATTGGCACCAGAGGTTCTGTAATGAGCTGCCCTAATTGCCGGCCGACTTTGGCCGAGGCCAATCCTCACATCTCAACGGGCTGCCCTGGACTACGTGCTCACGGCCTCGGCCAAACAGACGCCGGTCGGCCGGGGCTGCCGCGCTCGCGGGAGGTCTTCTACGCATGAAACTGAAACACGGAGACAAGGTGATGGTCATCGCCGGCAAGGACGCCGGCAAGGAGTCGCGCATCACCCGCGTCATCCCCGACAAGGGCAAGGTCCTGGTCGAGGGGGTCAACACCGCCAAGCGGCATCGCCGCCCCACCGGCTCGACCATGCAGGGCGGGATCATCGACAAGGACATGCCGATCGACGCCTCGAACGTCATGATCGTCTGCGAGAAATGCGGGCCGACCCGCATCGGACATCGCATCGACGACAAGGGCAAGAAGCATCGAACCTGCGTCAAGTGTGGAGGTGACCTGTGAGCGAGCCTCGTCTCAAGGCCCTCTACGCCGAGCAGCTGGCACCACGTCTCAAGGACGAGCTGGGGCTGGCCAATGTGATGGAGATCCCGCGTCTCGAGAAGATCGTGGTCAACATGGGTGTCGGCGAGGCCGTCCAGGACAAGAAGTCGATCGACTCTGCCATGGACGAGCTGGCCCTGATCACGGGTCAGAAGCCAAAGCTCAATCGCTCCCGCAAGTCCATCGCGAACTTCAAGGTCCGTGAGGGAATGCCGGTGGGCGCTTCGGTGACCATGCGTGGGCCACGAATGTGGGAGTTCTTCGACCGCCTGCTCGCCATCGCCATTCCGCGGATCCGTGACTTTCGAGGTCTCAACCCGAGGTCGTTCGACGGCCGGGGCAACTACAGCTTCGGGGTGACCGAGCAGCTGATCTTTCCCGAAGTCGACTTCGATCAGGTGTCGGCGACCCGCGGCATGGACATAACGATTTGCACGTCAGCGACCAACGACGAGCACGCAAAGGCGTTGCTCGATGCCTTCGGTTTTCCGTTCCGCAAGGCAACCACCGGGGTTTGAAGGAGGATTCTGAATGGCTAAGAAATCGCTGGTCGTAAAGGCCAGCCGCACGCCGAAGTACAAGGTCCGCGGGTACAGCCGCTGTCAGCGTTGCGGCCGCGCCCGCGCCTACTTGCGTGACTTCGGCATGTGCCGCATCTGCGTGCGCGAGCTGGCGTCACGTGGCGAGCTCCCCGGTGTGAGAAAGGCGTCTTGGTAATGGTTACCGATCCAATTGCCGACATGCTCACCCGGATTCGCAACGCGATCGCAGTCGGGCATGAGAAGGTCGTGATGCCGTCTTCGAAGCTGAAGGTCGGCATCGCCCGCATCCTCGTCGACGAGGGTTTCATCGACCGTTTCGACGTCAAAGCCGATGGCGCCCTCAGCGAGCTCGAGCTGGTGCTTCGCTATGGCAACCGCCGCCAACCCGCCATCGAGGGCATCAAGCGCATCTCGAAGCCGGGTCACCGGGTCTATCGCGGCGCCTCGGAGTTGCCCCGGGTGCAGGGTGGGCTCGGCGTGGCCGTCGTCTCCACCAGCCAGGGTTTGCTCCCCGATCGAGAGGCCCGTCGCCGTCGTCTCGGCGGCGAGGTCTTGTGCGAGGTCTGGTGACATGAGCCGTATCGGGAAGATGCCGGTGGACATGCCCTCCGGCGTCGATGTCAAGGTCGACGGGACTCAGGTCACCGTCAAGGGCTCCAAGGGCGAGCTGTCGCGCGAGTTCACCGACCGGGTCAGCTTCTCGATCGAGGACGGCGTCATCACCGTTGGCCGCGAGGACGACACCCGCGAATCGAGGGCTCTCCACGGTTTGAGCCGTGCCCTCCTCGCCAACATGGTCCAGGGCGTGTCCGAGGGCTTCACCAAAGTGCTCGAGATCCAGGGCGTCGGCTATCGGGCCAGTCTCAAGGGATCCGACCTCGAGCTGCTCGTTGGATTCAGTCATCCGGTGGATGTGAAGGCACCCAAGGGCATCACCTTCGAGGTCCCCGAGCCGACCCGGATCCTGGTGACCGGCATCGACAAGGAGCAGGTCGGCCAGGTCGCCGCAGACATTCGCAAGGTTCGTCCCCCCGAGCCGTACAAGGGCAAGGGGATCAGATATGCCGGTGAGTACGTTCGGCGCAAGGCCGGAAAGGCAGGGAAGTGATGCGAGGCTCACGAGAGGACGCCCGGAGCCGGCGTCACACCCGCGTGCGCAAGCGCGTCCATGGCACGGGGGACCGTCCCCGGCTCGCTGTGTACCGCAGCAACAAGTACATCTACGCCCAGGTCATCGATGATGTCGAAGGCCGCACCCTGGCCTCCGCCTCATCCCAGGAGTCGGATCTGCGCTCAGACAACCTCAATCTGGCCGCGGCGACCAAGGTGGGTGAGGCCATCGCCGGCCGTGCCAAGGACGCCGGTGTGACCGCGGTGGTTTTCGACCGGGGTGGCTACAAGTTTCACGGCAAGGTCAAAGCCCTTGCCGACGCAGCACGCGAAGCCGGATTGGAGTTTTGAGAATGCCCCAGGATCAACAGACACAGTTCGACGAGCGAGTCATCCAGATCAACCGCGTCGCCAAGGTCGTCAAGGGCGGCCGCCGCTTCAGCTTCACCGCTCTAGTGGTGGTTGGAGACGGCGCGGGCAAGGTAGGGATCGGGTACGGCAAGGCGAAAGAAGTTCCGGCCGCTATCCAAAAGGGGATGGAGACTGCCCGCCGCGCCATGGTGGAGATCCCGATGGCGGGTCAGACCGTGGTCCACCAGGCCACCGGCGAGCACGGCGCGTCGAAGGTCCTCATCAAGCCGGCCGCTCCCGGTACCGGTGTCATCGCTGGTGGCGCCGTCCGCCAGATACTCGAGGCTGCCGGTGTCAAAGATGCCCTGGCCAAGTCGCTCGGATCGCCTACCCATCTCAATGTCGCCAAGGCGGCGATGAATGCGTTGACCGGTCAGCGGAGGCCCGACGAGGTGGCCAAGCTCCGGGGCAAGAAGGCCGAGGACATCGTGCCTCCCGGCCTACTCGCTGCCTATCGGGGAACCGAGGCGATGCGGGCCCATTCCAAGTGAGGATGCGATGGCTGACAAGATCGTGAAGGTGACATTGAGGAGATCGGTGATCGGCGAGAAGCCCAAGACGAGGGCGACCGTCGAGTCGCTGGGTCTGCGCAAGCTCCATCAGACCAGAGAGCACGTCGATTCCCCATCGCTGCGCGGGATGTTGCACAAGGTGCGTCATCTGGTCGAGGTAGAGGAAGGCTGAGATGGCCGAAGAGAAGAAGGAACAACTGAAGCTGCACCATTTGCAGCCCGCCCCTGGCTCCAAGAAGGAGAAGATCAGGGTGGGTCGTGGCGAGGGTGGGCGTCGGGGGAAGACCGCCGGACGGGGCACCAAGGGCTTGAAGGCCCGCAACTCTCTCCGCCCCGGGTTCGAGGGTGGGCAGACCCCGCTCTCGATGCGCATCCCCAAGCTCCCCGGGTTCACCAACCCGAACAAGGAGGAGTTCGCCATCGTCAACCTCGCTGCCCTCGATGTCTTCGACAAGGGCGCCGACGTGACTCCCGATGAGCTGCGCACCCGCGGTCTCATCCGCCATCGCGGCCGGGTCAAGGTGCTGGCGCAGGGGGATGTCGACAAGGCCCTCAACGTGAAGGCCCACGCGTTTTCAGCCGCGGCCAAAGCCAAGATCGAAAAGGCCGGCGGGACCGCCGAGCTCATCGACTGACGACTCGTAACCCACCACTCATAACCCACCACCGATAACCCAAATGCTCTCCATTTACCGCAACATGTTCAAGATCCCGGACCTCCGGGGGAAGATCTTCTTCACCCTGGCCATGTTCGGGGTGTATCGGCTGGGAGCCACCATCCCGGTGCCCGGGATCGACCTCGAGGCGGTGGAGCTGTTCCAATCACAGCAGCAGGCCGGTGGGATCTACGGTCTTCTCAACCTGTTCTCCGGGGGAGCGCTCGAGTCGTTCTCCGTGTTCGCCCTCGGGATCGTTCCCTACATCACTGCCTCGATCATCATGCAGTTGCTGACGGTCGTGATCCCCAGACTCCAGGCGCTTCAGGAGGAAGGCGAGTCGGGGCGGAAGGTGATCACCCAGTGGACCAGGTATCTGACCGTCATCCTGGCACTGATCCAATCGACCGGGTTCACCTACCTTTTTCATGTGGGCCGGTTCACCGGCGGGATCGACCTCATCCCCAATTACACGCCGGGGCGGGTCGTCCTCATCGTGCTCACGATGACCGCCGGCACTGCGGTGGTCATGTGGCTCGGCGAGCTGATCACCCAACGTGGGGTTGGCAACGGGATGTCGCTGATCATCTTCGTCTCCATCCTCAGCCAGTTCCCCTTCGTGTTCGGCCAGATCTGGCAACAGACCGTGGTCAATGAGCAGCCGATCCGTTTCGGGGTGATCATCGCAATCTTCCTGGCCATGATCGTGGCGATCATCTACGTGGATCAGGCGCAGCGCCGTATCCCAATCCAGTTCGCCAAGCGGGTCCGGGGGCGGAGGGTCATGGGTGGGCAGTCCACCTACATCCCACTCAAGGTGAACACCGCCGGAGTGATCCCGGTGATTTTCGCCACCTCGGTGATGTTGATCCCCTCCTTGATCATCACCGCCATCCCTTCCGATGCCGCTTGGGTCCAGTCGATCTACCGATGGATCGATTCCAATCTCGGCGGGGGCACAGGAGGGGTCAGCTGGTGGTACATCCTGATCCTGTTCGCCCTCATCATCTTCTTCACCTACTTCTACACGGCGATCCAGTTCGATCCTGAGAAGCAGGCGGAGATGATCCAGCGTCAGGGTGGGTTCGTCCCCGGGGTGCGTCCAGGACGCCAGACCGCCCGGCATCTCAGCTTCATCCTCAACCGGATCACCCTGCCCGGCTCGATCTTCCTGGCGCTGATCGCCATCCTCCCCGCCATCGCCGGGGCGGTGTGGGGGATCAACATCGCCTTCTCGGGGGTATCGATCCTGATCGTGGTCGGGGTGGCCCTGGAGACGATGAAGCAGATCGAATCTCAGCTCACTATGCGTAACTACGAGGGCATCCTCACTTGAAGCTGCTCTTCATTGGCCCCCCCGGTGCCGGGAAGGGCACCCAGGCGGCCCGCGTGGCGGAGCAACTCGGCATCCCTCACATCTCGACTGGTGACATGTTCCGCTATCACGTGTCGACCGGCACCGAGCTCGGCCGCCGGGTCGATTCGATCATGAAGGCCGGGGAATACGTGCCTGACGAGATCACAGTCGAGATGCTCCGTGAGCGGATGGCCCAGCCCGATGCGACCGGCGGCTTCATCCTCGACGGGTTTCCCCGCACCGAGGGCCAGGTTTCGGCGCTGGACTCGCTGATCGGTGCCGATGGTCTCGACAAGGTCGTGGTCTTCGACGTCAGCGAGGATGCTTTGGTGGAGCGGATGCTGAGCCGGGGCAGGGCCGACGACACCGAGGACACCATCCGCACCCGATTCAAGGTCTATCAGGAACAGACGGCCCCGCTTCTCGACGTCTACAACGACCGGGGCATGGTGATCAGTGTCGACGGCATCGGTGATGTCGAAGAGATCACCGACCGCATCCTGACCGCTCTGGAGACCCACAACTCATCACCCACCACCCACCACCCGTGATCACGATCAAATCCCGCCGCGAGTTCGCCAAGATGGCCAAAGCCGGCGCGGCTGTGGCCGCCATCCATGAGGCCGTGCGCGAGGCGGCCGCTCCTGGCGTGCCGCTGCTCGATCTGGAGCAGATCTCCGCCCGGATCCTCGAAGAACGTGGGTGCACCTCGTCGTTCCTCGGCTATCACGGCACCTATCCCGCCACCCTGTGCCTGTCTCCCAACGACGTGATCGTCCATGGGATCCCCACGTCGCGCCTTCTCGAGGAGGGCGACATCCTCTCGATCGACTCTGGCGCCATCTACGAGGGCTTCCACGGCGATGCGGCCTTCACCATGCCGATCGGAGAAGTGAGCCCGGAGGCGAACCGGCTCATCGAGGTCACCGAGAATGCACTCTGGGCCGGGATCCGAGAGGTGCGGAAGGGGAGCCATCTCGGCGACATCGGAGCGGCGGTGGCTGAGATCGGCCAGAGCAATAGCTATGGAGTCGTGGAGGAATACGTCGGACATGGCATCGGCCGGCAGATGCACGAGGAGCCGCAGGTGCCCAACTACGGACGCCGCGGCCAGGGTCTGCGACTGCGGGTCGGCATGTCTCTGTGCATCGAGCCCATGTTCAATCTCGGAACCCGGCATACCAGCGTGGACGACGACGGGTGGACCGTCCGCACGGCCGACGGCTCTCTTTCGGCCCATTGGGAGCACACGGTTTGCCTGACTCCCGACGGACCGCAGGTCTTCACCGCCGGGGAAGAGCCGGTGCCGGTGGAATTTGAGCAAAGTGCGGCCCGTGGGTAACATTACGACCAGTTGCGGTGCTTTTTCGCGCCGTTCAACGCGCATTCAGGCCCGGACGGCATCGTCCCCTACCCCGAGTCACGGTCTCTGGTTTGGGTTCGACGATGGCCTGACGTCGCTTGCCCGCGTCCTCGATGCGGGTCTATACGAGTTTTGGAGCAGATGATGAAGGTAAGACCTTCAACCAAGAAGATGTGTGAGAAATGTCGGATCATCAGACGTCGTGGCCGCGTCTGGGTGATCTGCAGCAATCCCCGTCACAAGCAACGGCAAGGATGATCTGAGTGGCACGTATCGCAGGCGTTGACCTCCCCAGGGACAAGAGGCTCGAGATCGGGCTGACCTACATCTACGGGATCGGGCTCACCCGGGCCCAGAAGGTGTGTGCCGAGACCGGAGTCGACCCCAGCACCAGGATCCGTCAGCTGACCGACGACGAGGTGACCCGGATCCGCCGCTTCATCGAGGCGAACTTCGAGGTCGAAGGGGACCTGCGCCGGGAAGTCCAGCAGAACATCAAGCGAAAGATCGAGATCGGCAGCTACCAGGGCATCCGGCATCGGCGCGGCTTGCCCGTGCGCGGTCAGCGCACTCACACCAATGCGCGCACCCGCAAGGGGCGTCGCATGGCCATTGCCGGCAAGAAGAAGGTCACCAAGTAGGAGTTTGCAGAGAGTGGCAAAGCAACAAGGCGCCAAGCGTGTCCGTCGTCGGGAGCGAAGGAACATCTCCCACGGCCAGGCCCATATCAAGGCGAGTTTCAACAACACGATCATCTCGATCAGCGACCAGACCGGTGCAACCGTTGCCTGGACCTCCGGCGGGTCGGTCGGGTTCAAGGGATCGCGCAAGTCGACTCCCTACGCGGCTCAGGTCGCGGCCGAAGAGGCGGCCCGTCGTGCCGGCGAGCATGGCATCCGCAAGCTCGACGTCATCGTCAGCGGCACCGGGTCGGGACGGGACACCGCGGTGAGGACGTTGCAGAACATGGGCATGGAGGTCACCTGGATTCGTGACGTGACCCCGATCCCGCACAACGGCTGCCGCCCCAAGAAGAGACGGAGGGGCTAGGTCATGGCCCGCTACACCGGTCCCCGTCACAAGGCCTGCCGCCGTGCCCGCACCCCGCTGTGCCAGTCGAAGCGGTGCCCGGTCGACCGTCGCCCCTACCCGCCGGGCCAACACGGCCGTGGCCGGATTCGTGAGTCCGACTATCTGGTCCAGCTTCGCGAGAAGCAGAAGCTCCGGACCATGTATGGCGTCCTCGAGCGCCAGTTCCGCCTCTATTACAAGGAGGCGGCCCGACGCCCCGGGATCACCGGTGACAACCTCCTCCAACTCCTCGAGCAGAGATTGGACAACGTCGTATGGCGTGCCGGTCTCGCTGCCACCCGCCCTCAGGCCCGCCAGCTCGTCAACCACGGGCACTTCCGGGTCAACGGGAAGAAGGTGGACATCCCGTCTTATCAGGTCCGCCCCGGCGACGTCGTCACCATCAAGGACAAGTCGCGGGACGCAATCGTCATCCAGCACGCCGTGGACACACAGGGACGCGAGGCTCCGGCCTGGCTCAGTGTCGATCTCGGCGAGCGGAAGGTGGATGTGACCGATCACCCCAGACGGGACCAGATCGACACAGCCATCAACGAGCAGTTGATTGTCGAGCTCTACTCGAAGTGAGGTAATGCCTTGTTGATCGTTCAACGCCCCCAGATCGAAGAGGAAGCGATTTCCGACATCAGGTCGAAGATCGTGGTCGAGCCTCTCGAGCCGGGATTCGGATACACCCTCGGCAACACCTTGCGTCGCACGCTCCTGTCGCGCATTCCTGGGGCTGCCGTCACCTCGATCCAGATCGAGGGAGTCGAGCATGAGTTCTCCACCATCCCCGGAGTGGTCGAGGACGTCGTCGACATCATCCTCAATGTCAAGCGGATCGTGGTCCGTCTCGAGGACACCGACACCCAGACCCTGTACCTCTCCGCCAAGGGCGCCGGCGAGGTGAAGGCGGGGGACATGAAACTCCCGGCCGGGGTCGAGATCGTCAATCCCGATCTTCACATCGCCACTCTCAGCGCCAGCGGCCGTCTCGAGATGGAGATGACCGTTGCCCCCGGAGTGGGCTACCGGTCCGCCGACAGCAACAAGGGATCCAGCTCGGTCATCGGGGTCATCCCTGTCGACTCGATCTTCTCCCCCGTCCGCAAGGTGTCCTACCGGGTGGAGAACACCCAGGTCGGCCAGATGACCAACTTCGATCGCCTCGTCCTCGACGTCGAGACAAATGGGGCCATCGAGCCCGGTGAGGCCATCTCGTCTGCAGGCAAGACGCTGCGTGAGCTGATGGGGCTGTTCGCCGACATGGGCGAGGGTCAGGGCTTGGAGCTGGGCGAGGTCCAGCCCGAGTTCTCCGGCTCCCCCGACCTCGAGCTGCCAATCGAGGCGCTCGATCTCTCAGAACGTCCCCGCAACTGCCTCCGTCGCGCCCAGATCAAGACCGTGGGTGAGCTGGTGGAGCGCACGTCGGACGATCTGCTCAACATCACCAACTTCGGTCAGAAGAGCCTCGAAGAGGTGACGGCGAAACTCGACGAGCTCGGACTGAGTCTGGCCGACGCCGGCGGCGGCAACTGATGCCACGCCCCCGCAAGGGCCCGCGCTTCGGTGGTTCGCCCTCTCACGATCGGAAGATCATGGCCAATCTGGCCACGGAGCTCTTCCTCCACGAGAAGGTGACGACGACGCTGCCCGCGCCCAGGCGGTGCGCCCGCTGGCCGAGAAACTGATCACCAAGGCTCGCAAGGGCGATCTTCACGCCAAGCGGACAGTGATGAGGACGATCCCGAATCGGGACGCCGTGGTGAAGCTCTTCGACGATGTCGCCCCCCGCTACGCCGATCGTCAGGGCGGCTACACCCGCATCACCAAGCTCGGACCCCGTCGCGGTGACGGCGCCGAAGAGGCGATCATCGAACTGGTCTGATTGGGGTCCCGAAGGGGGCGTCTGAGCGGCTAGCCCCAGAGCTGGTTGCCGACCATCCCCACCAGGAGGCCGACCACGAAGATGGTGCCTCCGCCGATGACCACCTGGATCGGGGTCACCTTGTGGTGCAGGATGCGTCGGGCGAGCACATTGTCCAGCATGGTCACTCCTCCGATGAGGAGGACGACGACGCCGCCAATGAGCAGCAGGAACGAAACCGGCTTGGCGAATACCACGCAGAGAATCAGGAGCGCCGCCGCGGCGACGAGCCCCCGCCGGGTGAACACCCAGTCAGGGAGCTTGACACCGAAACGATCATTGGCCTTGGCCAGATAGGCGTCGAGCTTCGACTCACTCTCTGGCTTGGGTGGCTTGACCTTCTCCGTCTTGATGACGACCGATTTGGGCAGAGGCGTCGACTGGGTCTTCGCTGATCGCTTGGGGAGGCTGATCCGCTTCGGCTTGGCGGTGAACGCCGCCGCGGTGGTGAAGGCGTCACGATCGTCGATGTCGAGCAGGAGCACTTCGCCCTCTGCCTTCACCTGGATTCCCTCAGGGACCTGGGAGATGTCGATGGTTTCGACGGGCCAGTCGCCGATGACGTGATCGCCCGATGCCACCTGGAGACGGCCGTCACCGAGTTGAACCGTTGCCGGAAGAGAATTGCTGTCGCCAGGCAACCGCAAAGAGCCCTGGAACTGTCCCATCGACGCATGTATCGGCTCTTCTGGGGGCAGGACTTAGCGAAAAATGCGGAATCTCGAGAGGTCGAAAAGGCGAGCACACCGGCCGGGTTAGCCTGATGGTGCGTTGACCGAGCCCGCTTACCTGGATTTCACGAGCAACGAGTGGGCCGCGCTGCGGGCCAACACCCCGCTGACGCTTGCCGAGTCGGACATCGAGAAGTTGCGGGGTATCAACGTCAACCTCGATATCGACATGGTCGAGCACAGTTTCCTGCCCCTCTCCCGCCTGCTCAACCTGCACGTTCAGGGCAGCCATCAGCTGGCAACCGTCACCGATACGTTTCTGGGGGCACCACCGCGCCCAAGGCCTTTCGTCCTCGGGGTCGCCGGCTCCGTGGCAGTGGGCAAGTCGACTATCTCCCGTGTCCTCCAGGAGCTCCTGGCTCGCTGGCCGCAACACCCGCGCGTCGAGCTGGTGACCACCGACGGATTCCTGTTTCCCAACGCGGTCCTGGAAGAGAGAGGGCTGATGGAGCGGAAGGGCTTTCCTGAGAGCTATGACCGACGTTCGCTCCTCGAGTTCGTCGCCAACGCCAAGAGCGGGGCCGAGCACCTCGAAGTCCCGGTCTACTCCCACTTCGCCTACGACGTGTTGGAAGGGGAGACACGGGTCCTCATCAGGCCCGACATCCTGATCATCGAAGGCCTCAATGTGCTGCAGGCAGGTGGCGTCGGCGCCTTCGTCAGCGACTACTTCGACTTTTCGATTTTCGTCGATGCCGACCCCGAGGCGGTGCGAAGTTGGTACATCGAACGGTTCATCACCCTCCGGGACACCGCGTTCGCCCAACCTGACGCGTACTTCCATCGCTACGCCGACCTCTCCGACGAGGAGGCGGTTGCGATGGCCACCGACATCTGGGCCCGAATCAACGAAGTCAACCTCTTCGAGAACATCCTCCCCACCCGGGAGCGGGCCAGTCTCATCCTGCGGAAGGCGCCCGATCACTCGATCGAGAGGGTCCGTCTCCGCCGCTGACCACAGCGCCCACAGCACTACCCTCGCCCGTCTGTGAGCAAGATGTTTACCCGGGCGGGGCGGGCGGCTGTCCTCGATCGCAAGCCCTTCACCGAGGCCTATTTCGACGGCGATTCGGCGGCCGATGCCGCCATCCTGGTGGCGCTGGTCGCCGCGGTCACCTACGTCGGCACCCTCTTGATCCACGGGGCGATCGGGGCGTTTTCGATTACGGGGCTCTTCGAATATGTAATCGCCGGGGTGGTGTCGTGGTTGATCCTCGGCTTCGCCTCCTGGTTCGCCGCCACCCGGCTGTTCCAGTCCTCGGGCCGGCCGCAGACCTTCATCGCCCTCCAGGGTCTGGCCGTGCTCCCTCTCGTCCTCGAGCTGTTCGGCCGGATCGGTGGGGCGGTCGGATTGATCTGGTACCTGGTGATCCTGGTGGTGGCCACGAGGGAGGCAGCCGCGATCGACACCCGGAACGCCGCCGTGGCCGTGCTCATCGGCTTTGCCATCGCCGCGATCTTCCGCACTCTGCTCGGGGTGCCGTTCGCAGTGTTCTCCGCACTGTTCTGATGCCCACCCTCCGCCTCGACCTGGCCTACGACGGCTCAGGTTATCGGGGCTACGCATTCCAGAAGGGACTGCGGACCGTCCAGGGCGATCTCGAGAATGCTTTGAGGACGGTCCTGGCGGTTCCGATCGAAACCGCTGTTGCCGGCCGCACCGACGCCGGGGTCCATGCCCGGGGCCAAGTGGTCACGCTGCAGGTCGAGGAGGGAGTCGAGATCGAGCGGCTGGCACGATCTCTCAACGGGATCGTGGGCCCCGAGATCGCGGTGATGGGTGGGACCTGGGTCGATGACGGTTTTCACGCTCGCTTCTCGGCCAAATGGCGGCGCTATCGCTACTCGATGGCGATCGGGAGCGCCGCCGATCCCCTGACCCGGGGATTCGAATGGCACGTCGGCCCCCGTCTCGATCTGGGCGCCATGGAATCGGCAGGGTCCGAGTTCACCGGCGAGCAGGACTTCACCGCCTTCTGCCGCTCGGTCGAGGGTGGCACCAACGTGCGCCGGGTCGAGGAGGTCACATGGGAGCGAGACGGCGATCGAATGCACTTCTGGATCACAGCCAACGCTTTCTGCCATCAGATGGTCAGGTCGCTGGTCGGGCTCTGTTACGACGTCGGTCGCGGCTTCATCCCGGTCGGATCGGTGCGCGAGATCATCGAATCTCGTGATCGAGGGCGGATCGCCACCGTGGCGCCGCCGCACGGCCTCATCCTCTGGGAAGTTGGTTACTGAGCGAAAACGTCAGCGGGGCGTCACCTCGTGACACCCCGCCTTGGGTAATGCCGGTAGGGGGGAGCACGCCCTTCTCCCCCCTACCTCTAGGGAATCCGGAACTGGGGCCGGCCCTTGAAGAGTCTGTCTCCGATCGAAGCGAGACCCTGGACCAGGGCATCGAGCGGAGAGCTGGTCGGTGCGTTCTTGACCTGAGGGCTCGGGGGCCGTTTCGACGTTCGACTCCTCGATAGTGCCTTGTTCAGGTTGGTTCGTGGCTGATGCATTTGTTGAGTCCTCCTGATGGGCGTGGATCACAGACGTCCACGTCGCTATGAGGAGAGCCTGCCGTCGATCGGGGCCGGCGAATATGGGGATCAGCCCCCTGGGGGACAATCCCCACTGTTGAATTGCCGGCCACCGTGGAGCGGCTACCGCCTCGACCTCAGCTTTGGTATTGCTCCAGGGTCTGCGAGATCCGGGCAGCGTGGTCGGCGTCCCGGGTCTCCACCGAGATCTCGATCTCGACGAAGCCGAAGGGGAGCCCGAATCCTTCCCGATGATGCTCGACCAGGAGGACATTGCCGCCTTCGGCGGCGATGGTTTGCAGCACCGAGGCCAGATTTCCCGGTTGATCTGGGACCAGCACCGTGTACCGAGCGAACCGCCCCGAGCCTTCGAGTCCGTGACGAACAGCCTTGCCCAGGAACATGAGATCGATGTTGCCCCCGGAGAGGACGATGCAGATCGGGTCGGGAGCATCGTCGGGGATCAGCTTCTCCATCAGGGCGGCCACTCCGACTGCTCCGGCCGCCTCGACCACGATCTTGGACCGGTCGAGGACGTAGGCCAGGGCCGCAGTGGTCTGGGCGTCGTTGACCACCAGGATGTGATCGACATGCTCGCCGGCGATCTCCCAAACGAGGTCGGACGGCACCGAGACGGCGATGCCGTCCGCGACCGTGGGGAGCCCTCGGGGGAAGTCCCTGATCAGCACCCCTCGTTTTCTGCTTTCGGCGTACACCGACGCCGGCTCGATCTCGA
Source organism: uncultured Acidobacteriota bacterium (assembly GCA_963837055.1). Lineage (GTDB taxonomy): Bacteria > Actinomycetota > Acidimicrobiia > Spongiisociales > ZC4RG35 > JARDZU01. The sequence goes on from CAWILU010000007.1 coordinate 307,413, forward strand.
CGCCGATCACCTTCACCGCCGGCCGTATCGTCTTCAGGGCGACCGCCGTCCCGGCGAGGAGGCCGCCGCCCCCGGTGGGGACCACGACGGTTCCGACTTCCGGGAGCTGTTCCAGGATCTCGATCCCGAGCGTCCCCTGCCCCGCGATGATCAGCGGGTCGTCGTAGGGGTGGACAAAATGGGCTCCCGTCTTCCTGGAGTGCTCCACCGCTGCCTCGACCGCATCGGCAAGGGAGATCCCGACCAGTCTCACGTCGGCTCCGTAATCCTCGGTGGCTTTGACCTTGGGGATCGGGGCCGTCTCCGGCATGAAAAGGGTGCAAGGCGAACCGGTGAAGGCAGCGGCGAGCGCAACTCCTTGGGCGTGATTGCCTGCCGATGCCGCCACCACCGGCTTGCCACCGAGCCTGGTCAGCACGTTCAACGCGCCGCGGATCTTGAACGAACCCGCCCGCTGCATGCATTCCGCCTTCAAATAGACGTCCCGGCCGGTGATGCGGCTGAAGGACTGGGACCAGACGAGCGGCGTTTCGGTGACGTTCCCCTCGAACCGGGCTCGCGCCTCCTCTATGTCGTTGAGGGTGATCATCGCGATTGGCCTAGCAGTGGCAGGCGGCGTAGCATATGCCTGCTCCCTGATCGGGAGCCGTTTCCCCAAACGCTCCCCGGTATCTTCAACCTGCCGAGGGTTACTCATGACCATGAACAAGACCTATTCGCCCAAGCCGGGCGATCTCGAACGTGTCTGGCTGGTGGTGGACGCCACCGACCTGCCGCTCGGACGTCTCGCCTCCGAGATCGCCACGCTGCTCCGTGGCAAGCACAAGCCCACCTATGCCCCACACGTCGATGGCGGGGATTTCGTCATCGTCGTCAATGCTGAGAAAGTGGCTGTGACCTCGGACAAGAGCCAGACAAAGATCTATTACCGCCACTCCGGTTACCCGGGCGGGATCAAAGCGGAGACCTTCGAGAGTCTGCGTGAGCGTCGTCCCGAGGCAATCATCGAGCGGGCGGTGACGGGGATGCTGCCCAAGACCAAGCTGGGCCGTCAGATGGCCCGCAAGTTGAAGGTCTACGCCGGCCCCGATCATCCTCATGTCGCCCAGAAGCCTGTGGCCCTGGAGCTGAACATCCGAAAGGTGGAACTCTGATGGCCAAACCCCTCGTCCAGGCCACTGGCCGCCGCAAGGCATCCGTGGCCAGGGTACGTCTCGTCGACGGCTCCGGTCAGGTGACCCTCAACAATCGCCCCCTCGAGGACTATTTCCCGACGATGGCCTCCCGTCTACGGGTGATGGAGCCGCTTCAGATCACCCAGACGCAGGGTCGCTACGACGTTCACGCCACCCTCGAGGGTGGAGGTCAGACCGGTCAGGCAGACGCCCTACGTCTCGGGATCGCCCGTGCTCTCATCGTGCTCGACGAAGAGCTTCGTCCAGTGCTCAAGAAGGCAGGGCTACTCACCCGTGACGCCCGGGTCGTCGAGCGCAAGAAGTACGGGCTGCGCAAGGCCCGTCGGGCGCCTCAGTACACGAAGCGCTGACCTTGGCCGATCTCCGTCGTCTCCTCGACGATGGCAAGCCCATCTTCGGCACCGATGGTGTCCGTGGGGTAGCAGGCTCAGACCTCACCCCCGAGCTCGCCATGGCGATCGGGCGCGCCGCCGGCGCCTATCTCCGCGGGGGCCCAGTGGTGGTCGGCCGCGACACCCGGCGGTCGGGTGAGATGTTGTCCTCTGCCCTACAAGCCGGGTTCCATGCGATGGGCATCGACACCGTCGACGTGGGCATCCTCCCCAGTGGCGGGATCAGCTATCTCACCGCCACCTCGGGGGCGACCATGGGCGCCGTCGTCTCCGCCTCGCACAATCCGGCAGAGGACAACGGGATCAAGCTGCTGGCGGCACGCGGCACCAAACTCCCCGATGAGGTCGAGCGAGAGCTCGAGGACCGGTTGCGGTCTCCGGCCACCAGGACCAAGGTCGGACCCGACATCGGGACGAGGTTTCTCGACGGTGATGCCCTCGAGCGCTATGTCGACCACGTCGCGTCTGTTTCCAAATACAAGCTGAGCGGGCTCCAGATCGCGCTCGATTGTGCCAATGGTGCCGCCTTCAAGGCCGCCCCGATGCTCTTCGCCCGACTCAAGGCAGACCTGCGTGTCGTCGCCGACGTGCCCGACGGGACCAACATCAACGATGGCTGTGGTGCGACCCACCCCGAGATGCTGGCGCGATTGGCGGAAGGACGCATCGGCCTCGCCTTCGACGGCGATGCCGACCGGCTGATCGCCATCGACGAGGATGGCAGAGTGGCCAACGGCGACGTGATCCTGGCCATCGTCGCCCGCTACATGAAGACCCAGGGCACATTGAAGAAGGACGTGGTGGTGGCGACCGTCATGTCCAACCTCGGGTTTCGCAAGTCGATGGCGGAGGCGGGGATTGACCTGGTGGAGACTCAGGTCGGGGATCGCTACGTCATGGAGGCAATGGTCGAGAACAAAGCGATCGTGGGCGGTGAGCAGTCGGGGCACATAATCTTCCTCGACAAGGGTCACACCGGAGACGGCCTCCTCACCGGGGTGCGGCTCCTCGACGTGGTCGCCGGCACCGGTAAGGAGCTGAGAGAGCTCCGGGCCGAGGCCATCACCGAGTACCCGCAGATCCTCCAGAACGTCCGGGTGGGCCGTGGGGCCAGCCTCGACGACGCCGGCGCGTTGTGGGACGAAGTGCGCGCGGTCGAGACCGAGCTGGGGGAAGAGGGCAGGGTCCTGGTCCGGGCCTCGGGCACCGAGCCGCTGATCAGGGTCATGGTGGAGGCCCCTTCCGAAGAGGCGGCGAGACGCTACGCTGATCGTCTGACGAGCATCACTCAGAGCTCGATGGGGAAGGAGGGATAGCCGGCCACAGCAGTCATCTTGCGTGCGAACAACAAATACAGCGCCCGGCCTCACTCATAGTGAGGTGACGAGGAGGAAGGTCATCGAAACATTCGGCGGATACCTTCCCGGCCAGCTCAGGTCGTAAGGAGTGGGAGCAAAACCCGGAAGCGATTCCGGAACAGAGCCCCACCCGTGAGCGCCGATCATCGGCTCCCCGCACGCATCTCATTTCTCCCCTCTAAAGGGGGAGTACCGCCGCAGCCGGGCAAGGGGGAAAGCCCTTCCCGCAAAAGAGCAAGGAAGAACATGTGCGGAATCGTTGGATATGTAGGGCCGAGACCGGTGATGGATGTGCTGATGCCGGGTCTCGCCCGGCTCGAATATCGGGGATATGACTCGGCGGGAGTGGCCCTCAACCACGGGGGGTCGCTCACGGTCCTCAAACAGGCAGGACGGATCGCCGACCTCCAGGGTCTGGTCGATCGGGAAGACCTGGCCGAGGCCCACACCGGGATTGGTCACACCCGCTGGGCGACACATGGCGCGCCCAACACCGGGAACGCCCATCCCCATCTCGATTGCCATCGCGACGTGGTGGTGGTCCACAACGGGATAATCGAGAACTGGGTCGACCTCAAAGCCAAGCTCATCGAGAACGGCCACGAGTTCGAGAGCGACACTGACACCGAGGTCGTCGCCCACATGCTCGAGGAGATGGCCGATCTGCCCCTCGCCGACGCGGTGCGAAGTGTGATGAACAAGGCGGATGGGGCCCTCGCCTTGGTAGTAATGCGAAAGTCCGAGCCCGATGCCCTGGTTGGGGCTCGACGCGGCTCGCCTTTGGTCGTCGGCCGTGGGAAAGGTGAGAACTTCCTCGCCTCCGACATCCCCGCCTTCCTCGAGCACACCCGTCACATGGTGATCATCGAAGACGACCGCGTCGTCGAGATCCGCCCGGATGAAGTCATCCTCACCGACCTCGCCGGCACCAGCATGCCGCTGGACGAGCGACTGGTGGAGTGGGACTTCGAGGCGGCCGAAAAGGGCGGCTTCGACACTTTCATGTTGAAGGAGATCTTCGAACAGCCCCATGCCATCACCGACACCCTGGCCGGACGGATCGAGTTCCCCGGTCGGGTGGTGCTCGACGAGCTGACCATCGACCCGGAGATCCTTCGCGACATCGACAAGGTGTTCGTGGTGGCCTGCGGGACCTCGTATCACGCGGCGATGATGGCCAAGTACGCAATCGAGCGTTGGGCTCGGGTCCCCGTGGAGATCGACATCGCTTCCGAGTTCAGATACCGCGACCCTGTCCTCGACGACCGGTCACTGGTGATCGGGATCAGCCAGTCCGGGGAGACGATCGACACCCTGGCTGCAGTGCGTTACGCCAAGGCCCAGGGCTCGGTCGTGATCGGCGTGTCCAACGTGGTCGAATCGGCCCTCGCCCGGGAGTCGGATGCCGTTCTCTACACCAGGGCCGGGCCCGAGATCGGGGTGGCGGCGACCAAGACCTTCACCACGCAGCTGGTGGCGATGCAACTGCTCGGGCTCTATCTGGCCCAGGTTCGTGGGGCCATGGACCCTGGCGCCATCGAGCTCGAGGTCAAGGAGTTGCTCCGTTTGCCCGATCAGGTCGAAGCCGTCCTCGGCCAGGCCGAACAGGTCAGGGAGATGGCCGAATCCTGGGCCGACACCCGGGATTGGTTCTTCCTGGGCCGGTCCGGCGACTTCCCGGTGGCCATGGAGGGCGCTCTCAAGTTGAAAGAGATCGCCTATGTCCGGGCAGAGGGTTATGCCGCCGGAGAGATGAAGCACGGCCCGATCGCGTTGATCGAGCCGGGCGTAGTGGTCGTCGGTGTCGCCACTGACAGCCATGTCCGGGCGAAGACCCTCTCCAACATGGAAGAGATGAAGGCCCGGGGCGGGACGATCGTGCTCGTTGCCGAGGAAGGCGATGACGTCGGACAAGTCGCCGACCACATCATCCGGGTCCCGTCGGGCCCGGACCTGCTGTGCACGGTCACCGCGGTGGTGCCACTCCAACTCCTCGCCTACTACGTGGCCACCGCCAAAGGCATGGACGTGGACAAACCCCGCAACCTGGCCAAGACCGTGACGGTCGAGTAGTCGGCGATTTCCTCAGGGATGCCTCTGTTGCTGCGTCAGACGCTGTGGTCGGCTTGCGGGACGTCCGCCCTGGCGGTTGAGGTCGGGAAGGAACTGGGGGGCCGGCCTGCCACGAAGCGGTCGAAGACCTCGAGGGCTTGTCCGATCGTGTAGAGGCCGGCGACCACACCGGGCCAGGTCGGCGCATCCTGACGTCGAATCACCGGGTAGGTCGAGGGCAGTGACACCACAACCCGCTGGGCCCCGATCGCGGCCAAAGCGGTGGTCCGGTGCTTGCCGTCCCGGACGATGAGCGCCCAGGATGGTTCCCCGGCGAGAAGCTGTGCATCGATGATGTGGACCGTGGGGTCGAATCCCTCGTCGACGATGGATCTCGCCACCCGGCAATGTTTCTTGAATCGGTACTCGCCCAGAGCGGGAGACGTCGGTCCGAAATAGTCGTAACCATGCCTGCCGTTGCGGGCTCTGCCGAACTTGGCCAGACGATCGAGTTCGTAGACGTCGCGATGCCGGAGAAGCTGGTCTACGTTGCGGTAGGGATCCCAGGGCAGGTCGCCAACGATGACCGGTCGGGAGAGCGGGGCTCGCTCGTCGGCGACGACCCCGACGAACCGGGCGAGTGTCTCTGGTCGCCAGCTCTGGTAGAACCGCTCAAGCGCGGACCCGTCGTACACCGTGTGCTTGCCGGAGAGGTAATCGACGACCGAGCGTGTGAAAGGATTCGAGACCGTGTCGTCGATCGAGATGCCCAGGTGAGTCTTGCGCAGCGATGACATCGGTACTTCGAGCATTGGTGTGATCGAGTTGCCGCTCTCCAGTGCGAGGCGGATCGCCTTTCCCGGGTTGGATGTCAGGTCAGAGAAATCGACGTGGTCGGGGCGAGGTGCGCGCCGCTCTGTCCTATCAGGCGGAGCCAGGATCCGTGCCATCTCGGAGCCAAGTCCGCGCAACCCGTGGAGGGCGACGACCCTCCTCCAGTAGTCGGGAGCGGCATAGGTCCGCAGCTTGCGCAGATAGGCGTCGGAGCGGTTCGACATCGTGATGCCTCAGAAAGTCTCGGCCTGAGTCCTGGTTTTAGGGCCCACGCAGCTGGCGAAGGCGTTCCCGTGCCTGCCACACCGAGCCTGCAGCGCGTCCCCTGACGTCGGGCCCAAACCCTCGCACATAGACACGGGGCGAGGTCGTGGACGTCCACTGCAGCTTCCCTGACTTGCGACCCCCCACCGAGCCCAGCTCGTACGCCGCAACTCCGCGCCGCTCGGCCGCTTCGAGGGTCTTGAGGAGAAGGACATTGCCCGGTGAGCAGCGCCGAGGAAGCGTCTCGTCGTACGCAGTCAGCAGGCCGACCATCCGACCCGCATACTCGAGGTCGTAGTTGAAGGCAATCATGCGCCCATCCAGATATAGGGCACCAAGCCTAAGCCAATCGTTGGCTTCGGCGACCTCGGCAAGCTCGGTGAAGAACCGCAATCGGCGAGGGGAGTCGATGACGGCAACCCCCGAATCGCCTTTCCACCCGGATGCTTCGAGGGCGAACCCGTCGGCCAGCGTCTTCCGCATGACCCCAGGCCCTGGATCACTGACCATCTTGACCTCGCCCATTTCAGCCAGGGCCCGATCCGCCCGGCGCAGGTTGGTTCGCAGGTTCTTCCCCATCCCGGCCAGGACGCCATCGATACCCGAGGTCAGATCGATCTCTGCCGATGTCGTGCTGTGGTCTTGGTGCCATCCCGAGTAGCGACCAAGTGCGGCGACGAGGGGCGATTCCTGGCTCAGCGCCTCGAAGCGCACCTGCCTGCAATTGATCAGGTCTTCCACGAGGTGGTTGACCGCCTCGTCGTCTCCGTTGTAGATCATGTCGAACGACTCGGTGGCGGTCTCGGTGAGAGAGCGGAGCCGGGAGCCCGATTGGTAGGTGGGGATGGCGGCACGAGGCTCATCGCCTTCGGTGACCACCCAGATCTTCAGATGATCGTTACGGCCCAATGTGGACGAGGCAACGGTGCGGAACCACTCGGTCCGCAAGAAGATCGATTCGCTTGGCCCTGGCTGACGATTCCACCACGGCGCCAAACGGTCGAACGCGCGCAAGTCATCGACGATTTCTGTTTGAAGCATTCCTACCGCCCCGTTGGTTCCCTACCCGTGGGGCAATGGCAAGGTAACCCGGCAGCGGCTTTTCGGCATTGGGTCAACAGACCCAAATGTCAGCGTCGAATCAGCCCTCGAACGGATTTCGTCTTCGCCAGATGCAAGGCTCGCCCGGTGAAGCCGGAGCCGAATAGGAACAGGTCGTAGACCTGGCGGACTGAGGGATTCCACTCGTATTTCCACGAGTCGTTCCCGCTTCCGAACTCATAGGCGGCGACTCCCGAGGAGGCTGCATTCTCGAGCACCGTCTCCAGGAGCAGGGTGCCCGGGGACAGCGAGGCGACGTCGGGGGTCTCGTCGAAGGCTGACAGCATGCCCCACCTGGTGTCCCCGACTTCGATGTCATAGCGGAAGGCGAGCAGACGATCGTCGAGATAGAGCCCGCACAGACGGAGCCACCCTTGGTTGGCGGCGACCTCGCTCATCGACCGGTACCAGCGATCGTGGGTTGGGTCGTTGAGCACCGCGTGGCCGCGCTGGCCTTTCCAGCCAGCCGCTTCGAGTCGAAGTCCTGCAGCAAGCATCCCGGAGGGCTCCTTTAGGGAGGTGTGCTCGACGAAGGTCAACGGGCCGATTTCCTCAAGCCGCCGGCGCCGGCGTCGCAGCGTGCGCTGGAAGTCCTTGCTCATCCCGGCACGAACCTGATCCATCCCGTCGCCGAGGTCCACGTAGGGGCTGTTGAACGTGGTCTGGACCAGCCAGCGCTCGTGCTCTGGCAGCGCCGACACGATCGGCGAGCTCTCCGCCACCCGATACAGGTAGGTCATCGTGAGCGAGTCGAGCCAGACCGGCAGATGCTCGACCACTTCTTCGTCATTGTTCGCTACCACGTCGAAAGGCTCGGAGTGGGCACGGGAGAGGGTACGAAGACGCCCCCGCGCCTTGTAGAGAGGCAGTGCCGCGACGAGGTCTCCGTCCCGGTACAGAAGCTCGACGTTCAGCATGCTCTCCGGCTCGTCGAAGCCATCCTCCCAACAGGCGAGCACGGCTGAGGTGAGGAACGGATTGGCCCGGGCCGCATCCCGGGTGTCCCACCAGGCTGCCAGTCTGGAGAACACCTCGCGATCGGAATGGGTCTCGGTGGTCCAGCGCGGCATCCGCCCGCAACCTAACCAACAAGAAGGGCAAGGCCAATATCGGCTTCGCGGTGGCTTAACTAGGCCAGACGGCCACATTCGACTTTCATACACGTCGTGCAGACGATCGAGTTCCTCGGCATTCCTGGCTCGGGCAAGACCACCCTGGCGTCCGCGGTCCGATCGCGTCTGCAGGGTGAGGAACGGCGAGTCGTAACCCTGAAGGAGGCGGTAGCGGTGGCCATGCATCGTGGCGTTGGCGACCGTCTGGTCGACCCGCTTATGACCCGGCTCCCCAACTCCATGTTGTCCAGGTACTCGGAGAGCGGGTTCATCAGGTCGAACGCGATGCTCGTGTCCCTGATCGACTTCATGACCGCGCACCCGAGGGTCGTATCCGCCTTCCTCGAAGGTCAGGCCCGCCGCGCCGACTACGAGGTGGGCGGCGATTTGGTGATTCGATGGTTTCTCCAGCTGGTCGCCCGCTATCAGTTGGTCCATTCCCGCCCTGGACGAGGAAGACATCCTGCTCCTCGATGAGGGGTTCTGCCAGCGAGTCGTTACCGGCTTCGGCCATCGGTTCTCCGATGAGGATCATCGAGACGTCGATCGGTATCTCGCTTCCGTACCGCGTCCGGCCCTATTGGTGCATCTCGATATCTCGGTGGAAGATGCCGCCGCCCGGGTCACAGATGAAGGTCGGGTGGAGCCAACCAAACGGCTCTGGGGAACCGACACCGATCCGGTTCGGTTCCTCGAGGACACCGGTCGATGCGTGGACTACGTGGCCGAATCGGCCCGCAGGATGGGGTTCGAAGTCCTTGAACTGGATGGTTCGGCGGAAATGAGCGGACACCTCCCGACTGTCATCGACAGACTGGCTCAAACACCAACGACGGGACGCCCCGTTAAGGACGTCCCGTCGCTGGACTCACCTATCGACGGCTGACCTCAGGGGATGGTACAGGATACGAATGCTGGATCCCGGGCTGTCACAAATGTGAGCGTGCCACCGGTCGCAGTGAGACAGGTGTTGTCCCTGACCTCCAGGCTGCCCACGCCAACCAATCCTGACAGGTTGGTGATCTGACTCGGGATCACCGAATTGGGATCGGCAGCGTTGGTTCCACCAAGTTCGTTGTCGTGGAAGTCGAGGCTGGCTAGTTGAGCACCGATTCCGCCGAAGGCGGCAGGGATCGGCCCGGTCAGGTTGTTCTCACTCACGTCGATGAAGGTGACGGCCGGCAGTGTGATGGTGGTTGGCAGCGACCCGTCGAACAAGTTGTTGGCCACGTCGAGCGTGACGAGGGTCGTCCGGGTGAACAACGAAGGCGGCAATGACCCGTCGAAGACATTGCCGGAGATGTCGATGGTCCGAATGGCTGTCATCGCAGTCATGGCAGCTAAAGGTCCGGTGAAGCCTCCGTTTTCGCTCAGGTCGAGATCGGTCAGGGTCGCCTTGGTCCACAACTCCGGCGGGATGTCGTTGGTTAGACCGTTCTGGCCTACATCGAGGACGGTGAGCGGTCGCTGCACCAAGGACAGCGGGATAGTGCCGGTGACTCCGTTCTCGTTGATGTCGAACACCGAGAGCGAGGGCAGGCCGGCCCAGTTGACGGTGTCGATGGTCCCGATCAGGTTGTTGGCATCGAGCTCGATCTGGATCACCGCCCCAGCGTCAGGAGTTTGGCAGCCAATCCCATGCCAGTTGCAAGGATTGATGTCGGTAAACCAACCGGTGTGCTCCACCCACTGGTTGCCGAACGTCGCTTTGTAGAAGGCGAGCAGTGTCGGACACGGGGCGCCCACTCCACCGATCCCCAGACAGGGGTTGACCACGTTCACTGGGACGGAGGCAAAGACCTGGGCTCCTTTGGTATCACGCACCCGAACCTGGAGATTGGTCAGACCGAGCGCGGTGGGAGTGCCAGAAACCACACCGGTGTTGGACACGTTGGCCCAGTGACTGGCGGTCTTGGTAACCGTGTAGGGCGGGGCCCCACCCGTGATGCTGATGCCAGCCGAGTACTCGATGCCCTGCTTGGCGTTGGGCAGTGCCCCTGACACAGTCAGAGGAGCCGTCCCTCCGGGGCCACCGGGGCCGCCCGGGGTGACCGTGCCCCAGTTGCCGGAGATGGGCAGATAGGTGCTGCTGCCCCACACCAACGTCTGGTCGGCATTCCCCTGGCTGTTGGTGTGCCGGAAGTAGAAGGTCGTGGTGGAGGGGCGGAAGACGGCCGGGGTCTCTTCGTCATCGACGATGCCCCAGTCACCGGCCACCAAACGGTCGCCCGGGTCTCCGAAGAAGAACTCCTCGTCGGCGATCCCCTGAGTGTTCGACTGCCGGAAGTAGACGAACCCGGTGGACTCACGGTGCAAACCGACAGTGTCCTCTCCGTTGCCATCGAAGTCGCCGACGAACGGCTTGTCACCGGGGTTGCCAAAGACGTAATTGAAGTCGGCGGCGCCTAATCCTCCGTCGTTGGCACCAAGTGCGTTGATCACATAGATCCGAGATTCCGAAGCCCGATAGATGCTGACCGTGTCACAACCGTCGTCGTTGAAGTCGCCGGCGAGGGGGTAATCACCGGGGTTGCCGAAGAAGAACCTGATGTCGGCCGGGCCTTGCGTATTGGAGTTGCGCAGATAGACGAACCCGTCGGACTGTCGGTAGAGACCGGGGGTGTCGATCCCGTCGCAGTTCCAGTCACCGGCGAATGGAACATCACCTGGGTTGCCATAGAAGAAGCTACCGACGACGCCGTTCTGACCACGCAGGAACCAGATGCCGGTAGCCGGATCGACCAGACCCACCCGTGTCGTCACCGCATCGGTGTCGATCGACTGGGCGGTGAGCTCTGGTTCGCTGGTCTGGGCCACGGCCGGCGCCGCGGATGGCGCGACCATAGAAGCCAGGACGACAAATGAAAGTAGGACCCTTCGAAGCATGATGCACTCCCTCAGCTGTTCACAGGCCCGATGAATCAGACCCCCACAGCCGCAACGTACCCCTCCTCCGGCGCTGTCGTCAAATAAAAAGTGACGCTCAGTGGTCGGCCGACCGCTCGCCAGATGGGAAACCAAGGAACCGTTTGACGATTCCGGTGATTAGTCCCCCTGGGCGATCAACTCACTCACGGTGACGAACCGAAACCCTCGCTCGAGGAGCTGGTCCAGGGTTGCGGCCATGGCGTCGACTGTGGGGGTGTAGATGTCGTGGTTCAACACGATCGACCCCGGGGTGGTGAGAGACACCAGCCGGTCGGTAATCACCTCGGTCCCGGGATCGTCCCAGTCCCTCGCCGACACCGACCAGAGGACGGTCGGGTAGCCGAATTGATGATCGATCCACCGGCTCATCGCCTCGGTCACCGCGCCGTAGGGGGGCCGCAGGGTGGCGGGTGGGATCCCGATCGCCTGCTCGATGGCTTCGTGGGTCGTGGTCAGCTCGTCGGCGATGCTGTGTCCGGTCTGGGTGGTGAGGAAGCGATGGCTCCAGGTGTGGCTGCCGATCTCATGGCCCTCGTCTCTCGCCCTCCTGACCACATCGGGATGGCGGGTGACCGGCTCGCCGATCAGGTAGAAGGTTGCCTTGACACCGCGGGCACTCAGGATGTCGAGGAGCCGGGGTGTGTTCTCCGGATCCGGGCCATCATCGAAGGTGAAGGCGACCACCGGTTCGGTGACATCGACGTGCTCATAGGTGCGCCCGGTGAAGCCGGACGGCGGGCTGCTTATGGAAGGACTGACCGAGCGCTCCACCCCGCGGTAGAGGTCGAATGATTTGCGAACGAGGTTCTTTCTGGACTCGGCATCCGTCCAGCCCATCAGCGGCTCCGCTCGTCCTGCGCCACGAAGGACCCAACGATCGTGGCGGCGACGCGGTCCCAGCTCATCGTCGGCCGGAGCTCTTCGGCTCGGCGGATCGCCTTCTCCTTGTAGAGGTCGAATTCGGCGACCACAGCTTCGATTGCCTGCTCGATCTGATCCACGTTTCCGGCTTCGACCGTCTTGCCGGCGTCCCCGATGAGCCAACCCTGATTGCCCACGGTCGAACCAATGGCCGGGAGACCCTGGAGCAGCGCCTCGAGCAGCGAATAGCCCAGCGCCTCCATGTAGGTGGGGACGACGAAGATGTCGCTCTCGGCGAAGAGGCGCGGCATCTCGCCCCCCGGCACGCGCCCGAGTTTCGACACCCGGTCGGGGAGGGGGACCGACGGCTCGTCGCCGACCAGGGTCAACTCGAGCTCCGGATGGCGATCGGACAGTCGAGAGAATGCCTCCACCACCTCCGATCCGCCTTTCAGCCCCCAGTTGGTCCCGACGAAGAGCAGACGGCGGGCCGGCCGCCGCTCGCGGCCGATCGGCCCGATCCCGGTCCCGGGACCGGCGCCGACGACCTGCACATTTGCGGTGTCGAGGCCGTAGCGGGTGGAGAGTGCCTCCTTCGAGGACGGTCCCATGACGAAGATCGATTCTGCCCCGGCCAGGAATGCCTCCTCTCGTTCGATCCACCCCGGCCCCCAGGTTGATCGGTACACCTCCGCCTCGGCGGCGCCTTCACGTGCGAGCCGATCGGTGTAGATGGCATACCGGTACTCGGGAGGGAGCACTTGCGCCCCCAGCGTCTGGAAGAACAGAGTGGGTCGAGAGGGGCTTATCCACCCCTGGGCTATTGCGTGTCTCTGAATCGCCCCCGACCATATGCCTGTCTTGAACCAGGGACCTTCCCGACCCACACAGGCGAAAGTGGCCCTGACCCGGGCCGGGAGCAGCGACGGGACGCGGGTGACGCTCCCGAAGTCGTGGTAATCGACCGTCGCCAGTCGAGCCAGTGGCTCTTTCATCATCGGGACGGTGCCCGAGAAGAGACCCCAGTGGACCAGTGATAGCTCGGCGCCGATCGGCTGATTCCGATCCGACATCAGCCGACACCCAGGATCTGGCGATACCAGTCCTCATAGCGGCGGGCGGACTCCTCGGGGGTGGCAAAGCCGGCGGCCCGCTCACTGGCGGCGGCACCGAGTCTCCTACGGAGGTCGGGATCGGCTTCGAGCTTCGTTAGGGCCTCCGCCAGAGCATCGGAGTCGGTCCGCGGCACCAACACCCCGAATTCGTCCGAAGGGACCAAGTCGGTCATCGGCGGCAGCCCGGTGGTAACGATGGGGAGACCGATCGCCATTGCCTCGATCATGGCGTTTCCTCCATTTCCTTCGAACAACGAAGGAAAGGCGAACACGTCGGCGGCAGCCAAGAGCCGGGGGAGGTCGGTGCGAGACCCGGTCATGGTGACGACGCCGCGCAGGTCGAGGTCCTTCATGAGGGCATTGAGCCGCCCTGACGCGAGGCCGGTGCGCCCGACGATGAGCACGTGGAGGTCCGGAATGGCCTCTCGCAGCTGATGAGCCGCTTCGAGCAAGTATCGATGGCCTTTCTGCGGCTCCTGCCGCCCGACCGCCAAGACGAGGAAGGTCTGAGGAGAGAGCCCGAACTCCTCACGGACCGAGGCGCGGTGCTCTCGTCTTTCGGCATTTTCCACCCCGAACTGGCCGCGATCGATCCCTCGCGGGATGACATCGATCCGGTCTCGGTCGATCTTGACGGTGTCGGCCCAGGAGTCGGCCACGGCATTGCTCACGGCGTGGAACCTCCTTACCCGGAATGTGGTGAGCCGATCCAGCCAGACATGCATGCGCAACTTCGGCATGGTGACCCCCGGATTGTCCACGGTGCGGATCTCCTCGTGGCTGATGTTGACCAGGCTCTCCACCACCGGTGTCCCCGTCGCCAGCCCAACGAGACGGGCGGCGAGGGCGGAATCGGGAAGACTGGCATGGAGCAGGTCGAATCTCTCCCTGCGGACCAATCGATACAGGGCCATCGTCGCTTCACGTCGAGACATCGGCTTGCCCTTCTCGCCGAGTACCCAAGTGCCGACCGATTCGGGAATGTCGGCGGCACGGGATATCTCCGCGCTCTTGAGCAGCACGATGTCATGGCGGATCAGGTCATGGTCGAAGGCGCGGAGGTTGGCGACGAGTTGGCGCTCGGCGCCACCCGACACATCGAGGGAGTCGATCAGATGGGCGACCCGCGGCGGCCCCGAACGAGGCGCGTGAATCTCAACTGGACTGGTACCTGTTGGGTCGGTCATCTTGCTCTGAGCGCGGAAGCGGCTGGCCAATGGACAGCGAACCGGGCCAGTCTATTGTGGATGGGGGACGGTCCACGATTGGAGGGTGTGTTGCGAGCCGTTGTCACGGGGTGCGCGGGTTTCATCGGATCACACCTGTGTGAACGTCTTCTCGAGGATCAATGGGCGATCACGGGCATCGACGCGCTGGCCCCGACCTACGACACATCCGGACGACGCACTCGGGTGACCGCACTTGCAGCCCACCCCGCCTTCGAGTTCGTCGAAGGCGATCTCAACCGGATCGATCTCTCCCACATCGTTGCCGAGGCGGACGTCGTGTTCCACCTCGCCGCCCGGCCTGGGGTCCGGGCGTCCTGGCGGGACTTCGCCACCGCCTCCGATGCCAACATCCTGGCCACGCAACGGGTCCTCGATGCGCTCGCCGAGCACCCGTCCACCACCATGGTCTTCGCCTCTTCCTCCTCGGTATACGGCCAGGTCGAGACCTTTCCGGTTACCGAGGACCGGCCGCTCACTCCCATCTCGCCCTACGGCGTCACCAAAGCGTCTTGTGAGGCGCTGGTCACCGCCTACACGAGTCAGTTCGACCTGACCGTCACCAGCCTCCGCTATTTCACCGTGTATGGGCCCCGGCAGCGATCCGACATGGCATTCACCAGATGGATCAGGAGCGCCTACCTGAACGAGCCGATCAGGGTGTACGGCGACGGCAAGGCGATACGGGACTTCACCTACGTGAGCGACGTCGTCGAGGCCACACTGCTGGCGGCCGGGGAGGCACCGTCGGGGCACCGCATTTTCAACGTGGCAGGCGGCAATCCGGTAACGCTCAACGAAGTCTTCGAGCTCCTCACGGAGCTCACCGGTCGCGAGCTCGACATCCGTCATGAGCAGGCGGCCCTCGGCGACCCCAAACGGACAGGTGGCGATACCACCCGCATCGAGGAGGAGCTTGGCTGGCATTCGACCACGTCGCTGCGTGACGGCCTCGGGGCGCAGGTCGATTGGTTCCGGGTCGATTGGGGCGCCGGGCTGCCCTGATAGCTCGGCTGCGGTCAATCTCGACCGATCAGCTTGAGGGCGCGGCGGGTGGCGAGACGTGCGGCATCGGCGCCGAGACCCGCCATGGCGGCGACCCGGCCAGACAGCGGCACCTTCTCGTACTTCCTCTCATACCCCAGCTCGTCGAGGAGATCGCCTGCGATCGCCTCGAAGCGGATCACCTGATCGTCCGACAGCTCCTTCCGCCAGTCGCGTAGACCTTTGGTTGGGGGGAGGAAGATGTCGCGGTGCCGGTCGGGGACTGCGGTGGTGGCCACGATCTGGTCGGCCCGCTCGTAGTACTTCAGCATGACGGGGTCGAAGTCGAGGTCGATGAAGTCGCAGAGCCGGCGAACCGCTCCTTCGGTGTCCTCGATCAACTCCTCGAAGCGTGACTCGACGTAACGATCAGGCCCGAGGGCCTGGCCGGCCCGACGCCCGGCGGTGACTCGCCGCTTCCAGGACACCGCTACCTGCTCGATCTTGGTCCCGTCGGTGTGTGCCAACGCCACATCCCGCCCATCGCGCACCGCATGGATGAACCGCGCCTCGGGAAAGAGCCGGGCGAGCAGGGGCAGCTCGTGGATGTAGGCCTGAGTCTTGTCCCCATATCGGCTCTTGCCCTGGGCCGCGGCGTAGAGGCGGTACAGAGCGCGCATCGCCTCGGGAAAGTCCTTCACCTCGGGATCATTCAGGGTGAGCTCGACCGCGCCCTGGTCGAGGCCCCACTTGAGGAACCGCTTCTCCTTTTCGAGATCCTCGTAGAGCAATTCGGGATGCAACGCCCCGACTCCCTCGTAGCGGGCGCGTTCGCGGCCCAGCTTGGTGACGAAATGGGACTCACCGGGGATGGCGAGGTCGGGATGAGAGTCGAATATGGCGCGGTGCAGGGTCGTTCCGGAGCCATTGGTGCCCACGAAGAAGACGAAACTGGACTGCTTGCTGACTCCACCCACCATGGGCAGACTATTCGCCCTGGTCGGCCTAAATCGCTGAAATGGTCCGCGTGACCCAGGCCGAGCCCCGCTCCCGACCCACCGCCCCCGATTCTGACATCCTGGCCGAGGCCACCGAGCGAGCCGCCTCGATACTCGGGTGGGGCAGTGCCGACATTCGCTGGCGGGTGGCCGACCGGATCGAGAGGGCTCGTTCGACGATCTTTCGACTCGAGACGCTGACTGCGCCCGAAGCGGGTGCCGAGGTCTACTACAAGGTCTCGCATTCCCCGATCGACTCGTCGCCGCGTCGGATGCGATGGGAGAGCACCGTCTCCGACGGCCTGGCCAGAGCAATGTTGCTCGACGGGAAGCTGGCAGAGCTGGTTGGCAGGGAGCCGATCGCGTTCTCCCGCACTCTCGCCGCCGATCCGGCCACTTTGACCCTGGTGACGCTGGCCCTGGCCGGGGACCCGATCGGGAAGGTGTCGAGACATCTCCTCTCCTCTGGGCGCCGCGATCGCCTGATCGAGGCCTTCGGCGTGGCCGGCCACGCCGCACGCCTGATCGAGGAATGCTCACCTGGCTCAGTTGTGGCCGACCGAGACACCTTCTCGCGGGCGATCGATCGGCGTCTGGAGCGGGCGCGCCTGCTTCTCTCCGAGCCAACGTTCGAGGCCTTGCAGCGCCGGATGGTGTCGCTCGACGAAGAGGTGCTCTCGGACCCAAAGGCCCTCGTCTACGCCCATGGCGACTTCAGCTCATCGAATGTGCTGCTTCGGGACGACGGCATCGGACTGATCGATTTCACCTGGCCGCCCCGACTGCGCGGCTTCGACGTCGCCCACTTCGCATTCAGGGTTTCCTATGAGACCGGCGCCCCGAGGTCCTGGACCGACTCGCTGGTCGGCGCTCTGCTCGATGGCTATGGCGACCACGGTCTGGTCGGCAGCCCGAATTGGCAGGCGGTCCGGATCCCGCGCCTCCTCAAGCTGATCGAGTTGGGAAGCGGACCCGGGTCATCCCGTCATCGTCGATCGGCGAAACGGGCAATGACCGAGATCGAGGACCTGCTCTGACCCTGCCACTTGGCTAATAGCCGCTGAGCATCCCCATCTTGCGGGCGTATTGGAGCGCCCGACTGAACAACCAGAGCCCCACGCTGAAGACCACCACGTTGAAGATCATCAGGGCGAGCACCGCGGTGGGGAACGGGATGAAGAATGTCCCCGGGTCCTCCATCAGTACCGCCCGCGCCGAGTTGATCACGTAGGTATGGGGGATGGCATAGCTGATCCACTGCAACGGCGTGGGTAGCTGGTCGACCGAGAATGCTGCACCGGCAAAGAGGGAAGCGGCCAGACCGTAGAGCGTTAGCACGGGCTGGGACCGCTTGGCCAGCACCATGAGGCTGGCGGAGAGGACGCCGATTGCAGTGCTGGCGACGACACCGAGCAAGAGGAGCACCAGGAACTCCGGGAGCCCGCCCATGATGATGTTTGCGCCCATCACCAAGCCGATGACAAATACGAGGGCGCCGTCGAAGAACCCGGTGATGATCCGATAGACATTCATGACGAAGGGCAGGAAAGGCCACGGGATCGGCTCCACCAGGAGCGTCTCGAAGGTGCCCCGATTCTGGGCCCGCTGCAGGGCGCCGCCGAAGCCACTCAGTGCAGCCTGGAGCACCGTCGACGCAGTGAGGCCGATGATGGCGAAGGTGAAGTAGTCATCGCCTACCTCGGGTGCATCGCCCACCAAATCGCCGATGAAGAATGAGATGAAGATCGGGGCGATCGTGCCCAGTTCCTTGAGGATGACAGATAGCGGGTAGCTGATGTCCTCGATGAAATCCATCCGGAGGAATGCCGCGGTGACGGCTGCCGGCCTGATCCGACCCGCCTTGGTGGCTAGACCCTTCACGAAGCGGCCTCTTCCTCGCCGTCGTCCTTCTCTCGGGCGTACATCTCAGCGAGCAGATCTCGCAACGGGGTCTGCACCTCCCTGAAGTGCAACATCTGGTCGGTGAACCGCTCGAGGGCGACCAGGATCCGGCCAACGGTCACCCCGGGCAGCAAAACGAAATGGAGCAGGTTCCCGTCTACTCCAACCCCCTCGCCCAAGCCAGGGCCCTTGACGATCTGCGCCGCCTTTTGAGCATCCTCGGGGCTGGTGAACTCGATCTCGATCGAAGGCCGCTCGAGCTCCACCCTCAGCGTGTCGAGGTCGCCGTCGTAGCGAATCTGGCCCCGATCGAGCAGGATCGCGTGCGAGTGCAGAGCCTCGATCTCCTCGAGTCGATGCGAGCTGATCAAGCAGGCGAGCTCTCGCTTCTCCACCGTCTCGATGATGAGGTTCAGCAACTCGTGGGACGCCACCGGGTCGACCGAGCCGGTCGGCTCGTCGAGGATCAAGACCTTGGGATCGTGGAGGAGGGCGCGGGCCAACTGGAGTCGGGCCCTCATCCCCGCCGACAACGCGAAAACAGAGGACTCGGCGGCGTGGGCGATTCCCACAATGGCGAGTGAGTCACGGATGCGATCCTTGAGGTTCTGGCCGGACATGCCATTGAGCCTGCCGTGGAAGTAGAGGTTCTCGGCACACGAGAGGCGCATGATGAGACTCCGGTCCTCTGCCGGCATCCATCCAACGAGCTTGCGGACCTCGATCGACTCCTTGCCGCAGTCCCGTCCCATCACCCGGGCCGAGCCCGACGTCGAGCTGGTGAGGCCGATCAAGATGCGGAATGTGGTGGTCTTGCCCGCACCGTTGGGACCGACGACGGCGCAGATCTGGCCCGGGCCGACCTCGAGGTCGATGCCCTTGAGCGCATGAACGGGCTCTTTGATGTTGGAGCGGACGAGCAGCTTCATCCAGCCCGGTGACGGGTAGTAGGTCTTGGTCAGATCCTGGATCGTGACCCCCGCGGAATCAGTCATGGCGGCGCTCGACGACTGCCCAGCCAAACTGATGGTTTGCCTCCCCGACGTGATGAATTCCCCCCTTGCCGAGCGCACAGACTACTACGGGCAAGGTTCTTCTCTCCAGAGGGGATTTCACGACTGCCCCTGCTGAGCCGCCAACTGGAGACGCTTCATGATCTCCTCGGCTACCGCGTTGGGGGCGCCGTTGGCAGCCACCTCGATCACGGGGCGGTCGATCGCGTCGAGAGCCCGATCCGCGTACATCTCATAGCGCTCGACCCACTGGGGATGCTCGACGATCCGTGACTCGCTCTTGCCGCCCCGGGCCTCCAGCCGCCGAGTGATGGTGTCGGGGTCGGCGGACAACCTGACGTAGACGTCGGAGTGGACGACTCTCGGCAACAAATCAGTGAGGTCCGTCTCGTACCGGGTCGACTCCTGGCAGAGCCAATGGACCGGCCCGCTCGAGAAGACACCTCCGTCGGTTCGTAGAGCCTTTCTGACGAACCTCTCCCTTCGAGTCGTGGTGAGGGCAAAGCTGAGGCGATCCGGCAACGGCCCGCCTTGGGCGCGCAAAGTGGCCACGGTCAGTCCGGGATCGGTGATCGTGGAGATGATGCGATCTCCCCAGATCTGCCATCCCGTCATCGGGGTCCCGTCGAGTCGGTAGAAGCCCTGGCCGGCGTAGTGGGGCACGCCGAGACGCTTGGCGAGCAGCGGGGCCACCGTGCTCTTGCCCACTGCGCCAGGCCCGATCAGCTCGATGAACATCAGATCCCAGATTCTGACTGGCGCGGTCCCATGTGCAAAGAGCCGGTCAATGCTGGATCCGGGCCACGATGTCATGGGCTACCTGTTCCGGCGAGCCTTCCACTGTCACATCCACCACCTGGCGACCGAGATCCTCGAGAATCGAGTCGGCGTATTGCTGATAGCTCTTCTGCAGTTCCGCATGAGCGTGGAGCTCCTCGGGAGAGATTCCCTGGCGCGAGGCGAGGCGTTCGGTGGTGTCGGTGGGGCGGCCCGAGAGGCGGACGTAGACGTCAGCCAGGGTGATCAGGCGAGCCAGGGGGGTCAGGTCGGAGTCGGTGTTGGCCGATGCCGCACACAGAGCGTGGACCGACCCGCTCGCCACGACGCCACTTCCCAGACCGGCAGCCCGTCTGGCGATTCGTTCCCGACGGCACATGTCGAGAGCGAATCTGAGTCGCTCTCTGGTCGTCCCCCGGTGGCCCCGTAGCGAGGCGAACAGCAGTCGGGGGCTCCGAACGGCGGAGCCGAGACGGCCGACCCACACCTGGGTGGGCGTGAGCGGCTCTCCCTCGAACCCGTGACGCTTGACCGCCGGGTAATGAGCGATGCCGAGACCGGCGGCGACCAGGGGCTCCAGTGTCGTCTTGCCCACGCCACCGGGCCCCAAGAGCTCAACGATCATGCGTCCTCCACCAGCCAGCCGCCCAAGGTCCGGGACGGCGAGATGCTAACCAGCAGCGCTTTCGCCACCACTCACCGTGGTTGGAAAGCACCGGTTTGGCACTAATCTCGGTCCCAATGGGAAGTGGGAGCTTGTCGGGGTGGAGACTTGTCGTGCTCGTTGGGCTGTTGCTCGTCGGTCTGGCCGGGGGGGTCGCCCTCGGGACGATGTTCAGCGGAGACTCATCGGACACCACATCGTCGACCGGGTCGACGACGCCCGAGGCGGCGCCGGATGGAACGGTGACCGAGCCCACCGACGGTTCGTCACCAACGACGCAAGGCACCCCAACCTCTGAACCGAGCGGCGACTGTGCCGCCGAGTTCCCTGCCGGCGAGCCGTTCGTCGGCGGGCCTAGTGTCGGACTGGTCGATCTCGGCGAGTCCAACGGGTCAGTCGTCGAAGGTGTTGTCTACCCACGTCCGGATTACCAGGGCGACCCGTGGAGCCAGTGGGGCCAGGGTCTCGCCCTGGCGGACGGCCGCTTCTACTCCGCCATCGGCGACCATCTCGCCCCAGACGGCAACTCCTATATATACGAGTACGACCCGGAGGCGGGGACTCTGGCGATGCTTGGTGACCTTCTTTCCTACGTGGAGCACCAGCCCGGGTCATGGGGCTACGGAAAGGTCCACGCCCAGATGGTGGCCGGCGCCTGTGGCGAGATCTACTTCTCCAGTTACTGGGGCTCTTATTCGGGCATCCGCTTCGACGACGTGTATCGAGGCGACATCCTGTTCCGCCTCGACCCTTCTGCACGCACGATCGACCCGCTCACGGTCCCCGTGGATCAGCACGGGCAGGCTTCGCTGGCGGGATGGGCCCAGGACGGGCTGCTCTACGGGGAGGCCGTCGATCCGGTGGTGAAGGACCAGACGGATATCGAGGAAGGCCCGCTGTTCGTCTACGACGTGACCACCGAGGAGGTCGTCTTTCAGGGGCCCGACAGCCCGCATGTTGGCTATCGCAACATGATCGTGGACGGGTCGGGCCGGGCGTACTACTCGATCGGGGCAGGCGAGCTCGCCGTCTATGACCCTGAAACCAACGCTCTCGAGACCCACCCTCACACCATGCCGGCCGAGTGGCTGCGGGCTTCGACGACGCCCACTTCCGATGGGCGGGTGGCCGCAGTCACGGACGAGCCATACACGTTCTTCATGCTCCAGCCTTCCGGCGAGATCCAGACACTTGGACCGGCCCGCGGCTACACCGCGAGCATGGCCATGCACCCTGACGGGGATCGGTTCTTCTATGTGCCCGACGCGCACGGAGGGAGCTGGATGGCCAACACGCCCCTGATCAGCGTTGACACCTCCACCGGGGAGGAAACTGTCGTAGCCGAGCTGAATCCTCTGGCCGAGGAGCACCTCGGAGTCACCCTTGGTGGTAGCTACGACGTCGTCGCAGATCCCTCGGGTGACAAGGTCTTTGTCGGCATGAATGCTGGTGCGGCGGGGTCCGGGGAAGACTTCGGCGAGGTCGCGCTTCTCATTGTGCACTTGCCGTGAACTGGCGCAGGGCTCTCGCCATAGTGCTCGTCGTCGCCGCTTGCTCCCCATCTGCCGAACCCAGTTCTAGTACCGGGCCCGGCGCATCGGGGAGTTCGAGCGCGACCTCGGGCCAGGGCACCTCGGCGGAAGGGGGAACGGCCGCGCCGACGGGGGACGGGACGGGCTGCTGGTCCGCTCCGGCTCCGACCGGTAGCGAGACGATCTCCTTCGCGGACCAGACCGAGGCGCTCGGCCTGATCCAGCCATTGGTCGGTATGCATGGGCACGCCGCGATCTGGGGTGATCTGAACGGCGACCTGAATCCTGACTTGTTCGTGGGCACCTTTGCGGACCGCGACACAGAGAACTATCAGTTGCGGGGAGCTTCGGGGCCCTCGCCCGATCGGCTTCTCCTGGGCGGATCAGGCGCGTTCGCACTCGATGATGGCCTTCCCGAGATGTTCACCCGCACCTCCGGAGGCGCGGTGGCCGACCTCGATGGCGATGGCGACCTCGACCTCGTGGTCTCCCGCAACTACGACGAGGACACCCCCGACGCCCCTTCCAGTCAGATCCTCCGCAACGACGGTGGGACGATGGTTCCGGTCGAAGACAGCGGTCTCCCCACCCAATACGGAGGTCGCTCGGTCGGGGTGCTCGATTACGACGTCGACGGTCTGTACGACCTCTTCATCGCCGAGGACCGATTCTCGGGAGGGAGCAGTGTCCTGCTGCGGAATCTGGGCGATCTTCGCTTCGAGGACGCAACGGCGTCCGCCGGTCTGCCCGGTGGTGTCCACGGTCTCGGGGTGGCGGTGGCCGACTTCACCGGTGACGGTCATCGGGACATCTTCGTGGCCGGGTCCAACCGATTGTTCATAGCCACCGGCGATGGCGGGTTCCAGGAGGCTGCCGACGCGGCCTCCGTCTTCCAGTGGCAGTACTTCGGTGAGGAGGACGATGTGGCGGGGGTCTCGGCAGCCGATGTCAATCGTGATGGCCTGCTCGACCTCCTCGTCGGCCATCATTTCAACAGCACCGTTGACGACGGGATGGAGGTCCCGGTCCGCCTCTACCTCAACCGTGGCGCGGACGGATCAGGCAACCCCACCTTCGAGGATGTGACCGAGGCGGCGGGCCTCATCGGCTTGCCTACCAAGGCGCCCCATGTCGAGATCAACGACTTCGACAACGACGGATGGCCCGACCTGCTGACCACGGCCTCGGCCGCGGAGGGAACCGCTCCGGCCATCTTCCGCCACGAGGGTCTGGATGGCGATGTGCCCCGCTTCAGCGCACCGGAGGGTCTGGGCAGCCCGCAGTACTGGATCGCCGGGCCGACCGCCGATATCGACCGGGACGGCCGTCTCGACATGGTCCTCGTCGAGTGGGAGCCTTCACTCCCCTCCCTACTCCTCCACAACGAATCGGGCTCGGGGCATTGGCTCGAGGTCTCTGTCGGCCCCGAGGACGGCTTTGGCATCGGCTGGAGGGTCGAGGTCTATCAGGCCGGGGGTGCGGGATGACCCCGCTGCCCTGCTTGGCGCCCGGGAGATAACCGTCACCCAGGGATACTCCGCCGGCGTTTCCCCGGTCGCCCATTTCGGGCTGGGCGACGCCGACTCCGTCGACGTCCGTCTGTTACCCGGGCCTGGTGGAGAGACGATCACCATCGAAGGTGTCACTGCGGATCAACACGTGCGACTCCCCGGCGGGTGCGCGTGAGGCCCCGGTCCTAAACTCGTCTCGTGGAAGACCTGTTCGAGGTTTTCGATCTCCTGGGATCTGCCGAGTTCACGACTGGCCTCCGTTTCGGGCTGATCGCCCTGGCGCTGGGATGGGCCCTTCGTTTGGCCACGGGTATGGATCGGCGGCCGCTCCCGATCGCAGGGATTCTGATCACGCTGGCGATGCTGTTCAGCCTTACCCGGCTCGAGGAGAGTGTCAGCGCCGAACTGCCCGCGCTCGGGCTCATCCTGGCAGGGGCCCTGCTCGCTCGGATCCCCCGCATCCCCGGTTGGGTCCAGCCAATCCTGGTCCTCCCGGGTGCCGTGTGGTTCGCGCTCGAGACGCCCGTCACCACGCTCACCTGGGTCCGCATCCTGATGATGGTGCTGATCCCAGTGGCCGGTTTCGCCATCAACGATTTCGAGAAGCGTCATTCGGGCATGGGCCTGGGGGTGATCTTCTATGCGCTGGCTGTATTCGGGCTCTTTGCCGCGGTCCCCGACACCGAGTGGGCCGTTGGGTTGCTCGCCGTCTCGGTGACCGTCACCTTCCTCGCCTGGCCGAAGGTGGGGGCGTCGCTGGGACCCGAGGGCGCATATCTGGCGGTGGCCGTATTCCTCTGGATCGCAGCCCAGGGAGGCGCGGCACGGCCACCATCGATCATCGGATCGGCGGCATGTCTCGGTCTCCTTCTGTTGGAGCCGCTGGTGATCCTGATCAAGCCGAGCGCGGTCAAGCTGACGACCTGGTTCAACCACACGCCGGCCGGTGCGGTGGTGGCATCACTACCCCAGATCCTGGTAATGATCCTCTGCTCCCGGGTCGCGGCCAGGTTCTCGGTCTACCTGCCCGCCGTCATCGTGGTGGCCGCGGTCTATCTGTTGACCGTCGGCATCGGACTGTGGGCGCCGGAGCGGATCATCAAGGCGGGAGAGGAGCCGGTCGAGGAGCTGTTCCCTGAGGATCTCTTCTGAGCGTTGGTCCCACGGTGGGGTAACGACGTGTGCCGGTTAGATTGCCTCGATCAATGACAGTGGCGGGAGAGACCTATGACCAGTGGTGATGAGAATGGCGGGGCCCCGGGCGAGACCGGGCCTTTAGATGAGACCAGTCCCCTCGAAGAGACCGGAAATGCTGCTGACGAAACCGGCAGCCACTGAGGAGACTCCACAGCGAGACAACCGCAACTTCGCCCTCATCGCGCTTGCGGTCCTGGTCGTCGTCCTGATCGGCGCCATCGTCGGGTACATCGCCTCGGGCGGCCTCTCCGACGACACCGGCAGCGAGATCGCCGGCGATTCGACTACGACCACCTCGGTGGCGGCCGCGCCCAGCACTACTGCGGAGACACCGACCACGGGTGGGTCCACTGTGCCCCCCACCACGCAGATACCCGGCCAGCTCACGATCCCGGCCCTCGAAGACACCTACACCGACGCCACTGAGCCCGACGAGATCAACGGCGGCGAGGCCATCCTCGAGATCGAGAACGAGCCGCCTGAGATCAAGCTCGGGCTGGTCCGGTTCGAGGTGACCGGTGTCCCCGAAGGCGAGACGATCCAGAGCGTGACGCTTCAGTTCACCACCATCACGGCAGGGTCCCCGGTCGCAGTGGATCTCGTGGACGGCGACTGGAACGAGGCGGAGACCAATGCGAACAACGCTCCAGCTGTTGGGGAGAGAGTCGGCCAGATTCTGCCCGGGACCGAGCCGCCCGTACTGGATGTGAGCGCGTTTGTGACCGGTCCGGGGCGCATTGACTTCTACCTCTCATCTGTCGGAGACGACACCACCGAGTACGCGTCCAAGGAGGCCGGAGTCGGTGGCCCGGTCCTCATCGTGCGCTACGGCTCATGACCCGGGCCTGAAGGCTGTCGGTCGGGAGACGGGGGTGGTTGTCGTCCACATCCTCCCCTATGACCTGGCCCGCGGGGCACAGCGCTACGCGCGGGCCTTGGTCGATCGTCTCGATTCTCCGCAAGACCGTCATCTGATCCTCACGCTCTTCTCGGCGGATCCCGTCGTGCTCCGAGCCGACCGCGAGCTCGGCGTTCCCCGGGGTTGGTGGCGACGGTCCGGGGTCGACCCCAGAGTGGTGACCCGGCTGAGGAAGGCGCTGCGGGACATCAGACCAGCCGTGGTGGTGGCCCATGGGGGCGAACCGGCGAAGTACGCCGCCCTCGCCTCGCCACGTCAGCTTCCGATCGTGTACCTCAGCATCGGGAGCGCCCATCCAAATCTGCGCCGCTCGACCAACCGGGCGATGCACCGCTTCTACGCTCGCCGGGCCGACGTCGTGGTGGCGGTCTCGAGTGACGTTGCCGAGGAGGCCCGGGTTCTCCACGGGCTCCCCAGCGACCGTGTCGTCGTCATCCCCAACGGGCGGGACCCGGATCTGTTTCGACCCTCGGAGTCGGCGCGGGTAGGCCCGACCAGGCTCATCTTTGTCGGCCACCTCGACGTGGGAAAGCGGCCCGAACGGTTCATCGCGCTGGTGGCCGCGCTGGGCGAACGGGGTCTCGAGATCGAGTCGCAGATGGTGGGAGAGGGACCGCTATCCGACGTTGTCAGGTCTGCGGCGGATTCGGCGGGGGTGGCGATGCTGGGTAGACGTGACGACGTCCCTGCCCTTCTCCGCGCCAGCGACGTGCTGGTCCTCACCAGCCAACCTCCAGAGGGGATGCCGGGCGTCCTCATCGAAGCCGGTCTGAGCGGCATTCCGGCCGTCTCAACACGCATCCCGGGCGCGGGGGACGTGATCGAGAACGGATCGACCGGCCTCATCGTGGATGTCGAGGATTTCGATTCCCTGGTCGAGGCAGTGGAGCGTCTCGTTCTCGATCCCGGGCTTCGCTCGGAGATGGGCCGGCGGGCCCGCGAGACGTGTCTGGAGCGCTTCACGCTCGAAGCCACCGCCGATCGATGGAGGGCCCTGTTGGCCGGTCTCGCCGAAAAGGCCGATGCCTGGAGTTGACGGCTGGTCCGGAAGATCCGTGACGATACTGAGCCACCGGATGTCAGACACAATGATGCGCCGCCAGGAGAAACCCGAATGACCGCGCCCGCCCCGGGATCGGAGACGAGCTCGTTCAAGGTGGCCCATCTCACCACCGTCGACCTCAGCCTCCGCTTCCTGGTCCGACCCCAACTGCTAGCTGTCCTCGAATCGGGCGGCGAAGCGGTGGGGGTGAGCGCCCCCGGGCCTTGGGTCGAAGAGCTGGAGGCAGACGGGATCCGACATGTCCCCTTGACCGCCTCGACCAGAGGGATGAGCCTCGTCAACGATTTCAAGGCCATCCTGCAGCTCTGGCGGGTGTTGCGCCGGGAGCAGTTCACGGTCCTCCACACCCACAACCCGAAGCCAGGGCTCTACGGGCGCATCCTCGGCCGGCTCGCCGGGGTCCCGCTGGTGGTCAACACACTCCACGGCCTCTATGCCACCGAGGATGACCCAGTGGCGAAGCGAGCAGTCGTCTATTCGCTCGAGGCACTTGCCTCCCGGTTCTCCGATGCCGAGCTCCTGCAGAACCAGGAGGATCTCGCCTTCAGCCGCCGCACTCGGCTCATCCCGCGGGGCAAGGCCCGTTTGCTCGGCAACGGGGTGAATCTGGATCGATTCGATCGGGCCAAGGTCGACTCGACGGCGCGGGCCCGCATCCGGGCCGAGCTCGGCGCCTCCGAGGACGACATCGTTGTCGGCATGGTCGGGCGTCTCGTAGCCGAGAAGGGATATCCGGAGTTGTTCGAAGCGGCGACCCGGCTTGGGGCGGGCTACATCGTGGCGGTCGTGGGCCCGGATGACCCCGACAAATCCGATGCACTTCCTCCTGATGCGATCGCCAATGCGCGGCAAGCCGGTGTCCGATTCTTGGGGATGCGCACCGACATGGATGACATCTACTCGGCTATGGACCTCTTCGTCTTGCCGTCACATCGGGAGGGCTTTCCCAGGGCAGCCATGGAGGCGGCCGCGATGGGCCTTCCGGTTATCGCCACCGACATACGGGGTTGTCGTCAGGTGGTCGACGACGGAGTGAACGGGTTGCTGGTCCCGGTTCGCGACCCGTCCGCCTTGGCCGGTGCGGTCTCTGAAGGTCGGTGACGACCGGGAGTTGTTGCAGTCGATGTCGGAGGCAAGTGCCCGGATCGCCCGAGAGCGATTCGATGAGAGCGAAGTAGTGCGGATAGTGATGGACACCTATCGGGACGGGTTGATGGCCAAGGGCCTCGGCCATCTCATGCCGGCCGAGATGATCGTGGCGGCTCCCCGCCTCCAGATAAGAAGCGCCGTGCCCCGCGATGCCCGCGCTCTCGCCGAGTTGCACGCCTCGGAGATCGCAACCGGTTTCCTCCCTCTTCTCGGGCGGCGCTTCATGAGGATCCTGTACAAGGCACTGATCGGCTGGAAGGGCGCCGTCGCGCTGGTCGTCGACGATGGTGGCGGGCCGATCGCCTTCACCGTCGGCGTGGAGGACGTCGGTGAGTTCTACAGCTACTTCTACCGGGTCCACGGCTGGCGGGCCGGGCTGGCGGCCCTTCCCCGTCTGGTCCGCCCCAGCAACTTCCGACGTGCCTGGGAGACGTTCCGATACGGGCAGGATCAGGTGGACGTACCCGCCGAGCTGCTTTCGATGGTGGTGGCGCCCAGAGCCCGTGGGCGTGGTGTTTCGTTGATGCTGGGAGCGCGTCTCCTCGACGACCTCGTCCAGCGAGGCGTCCCCGCCGTGAAGGTGGTGGTCGGTTCCGAGAACGAGACCGCTCTCGGCGCCTACCGCAAGATGGGATTCAAGGACACCGAGCGAATCCAGGTCCACGAAGGTGAGAGCTCCGAGGTCCTGGTTTGGCGACCCTGATCGTCGCCGCGGCGGTGAGCCTTGTCTGGTGCTTCCTCGCGATCCGCCTGGGGCCCAGGATCGGGTATATCGACCGCCCCGACGATCCACTGCTCAAGACACATGAGCATCCGGCGGTGCCTCTCGGAGGGGTGGGGGTCTTTCTCGGGGTCCATGTCGCCGCGGTGACGCGTGGTGGGCTCGATCTGACCCTGCTCCTTGCTACCGGGATCGTGCTGGTCCTTGGCTTGATCGATGATCGCCGGGGTCTGCCACCTGTCGCCCGTCTGCTCGTAGAGCTGGCGGCCGCATTGGTCCTCGTGCTGGGCAGCTCGAGATCGGATGACGGCCCGCTCGTGATCGTCCTCGGGATCGTCCTGGTGGTGTTCGCCATCAACTCCGTCAACCTCTTCGATGGGCTCGACGGGCTGGCTGGCTCGGTGGCTTTGGTCACCGCGCTGGGTCTTGCTTGGTTGGCCGGCGGGCGAGGTCTCGACACCGAGGTGCCGCTGGAGACGGCGGCCGCCCTCGCTGGGTTCTTGGTGTTCGGATGGCATCCGGCCAAGGTGTTCCTGGGGGATGCCGGGGCCTATGTCGTCGGCGTGCTCCTCGCTTCGGTGATTCTCGAAGCCTCCGCCGGCGGCACCGTCCAGCTGTTGGTCACCGCGGGCATGCTTGGTGTCTTCGCCATCGATCTCGTGGTGACCCTCCTCCGCCGGAGGATGTCCGGTCACCCGCTGTTCCTCGGTGACCGGAGCCATGTCTACGACCAGTTGAGAGACAAGGGATGGTCGGTGCCGGTGGTGGCGCTGTCGATGGCCGCGGCTCAGGCGGTCATTGTCCTCATTGTTGTCGGTGTCGACCGGACGATGGCCCCGTGGCCGAGCTTTCTGGCGCTTGCGGCGATCTTGATCTTGACGTTGGCGTTGCTGTCTCGGCTGGGATTTCTTCGTCCACGAACTCGGCAGGGGTGATGGCCGGAGGCTTGCGCTCCGGCGGTCGCCGTGGCTCTCTTCGGTTGAGTCGGGCGGCCTCGGCCTCGTCGGTGGTCTTCGCCTTGTCCCAGCTCAGGGCGACGAGAAGTGCGAGGAACATCGGCAGCATCTGGACTCGCTGCCGGGCAAGGATGCCGAGGTTCAGGATCGCGCTGAACGCGATGATGAATCCGCCGGTGTAGAAGAAGCACATCATCAGATACGGCTTCTCCCGCAGCAGCTCTTGTTGCGCCACATGACGGGGAACTTCCAGACGGTGAAGAAGAGGAGTGCAGTGCCCTCGAGTGCGCTGAGTAGCACCTGGGCACTCCTCCCTTCGTGCAGCAGGGGCCGGAAGAGAACGGTCAGGACTGCCATTGGGAGCTGAGCCGGGCTGGTCACCGCGGCTCCACCGATCTGAGACCCTCCGCGCGAAGTCTGCTCCTCGACGTCCTCGAGGAACGATCCGGGGTCTTGTGACGCACCGGTGCCCTCGACGCTCACATTGAAGGTGGCGGCAAACGTGGCGAGGGCGAGCGCTGCCCCGGCAATCGAGAAGAGAATCATGATCGCTCGTTTCGGGCTCTTCTCGAACTTCCTCGGCGGCTTGCCGAAGAGGAGAGCGAGCACCAGGGAGAGACCGAGGATCGCGGCGACGTGAGGCCTGATCTCGGCAGCGAGGATGAGCCCGGGTGCGATGAAGAACAGCGCGGAGAATTCGTACTTGTGGAGCATGCGTGATGCCCCGTAGGTGGCTACACCGAGGAAGAACACCATGAGGGCGTCCTTGCCGATGCTGGACGGCCAGAACACGAGGCTGGGCAGGAAGAACACGACCATCGCATAGGTCTTGAGCCGCTCCGGCGGCGACCATGGGCGGAAGGCGGCGTAGAAGAGGAGCTGGCCCACATAGGCGAGAACGGCGAACAGGAGGAAGCCGCCGATGAAGCTCGGGGTGTAGATGGCGTAGAGGAAGCCGGTGGCCACCTCGGTGAATGCGGTTCCTTCTCCACCGGCTGTCGACACCGGGACCGATCCGCTTCTCCAGATATTGGCGAAGACAGCCCCGGCCGAGTGGTAGCGGAACGAGTCACCGCTCTCGTAGAGGACCGTGACCATGTAGAAGCGGGCCAGGGCCCCGGCCATCTTTGCGATGAAGCCCCAGAGGACGAGTCGGGGGAGCCAGGACTTGTCGACCTTCGAGGACATGGCCTTTCCCACCCACCCGAAGACGACGCCGAAGATGATCAGGATCAGGACGACATCGATGACACCGGTGGCGGTGCTCTCGACCTGGGCGAGCACGGGTAGCGGGAGGCTCACAACAGCTCCAGATCGCCCACGGCCAGATCCCAGCTGGACATGTCGAGCACGTCGACGTCGAGATCGGCCAGGGGTCTCGCCATCAGGGTCAGCGGCTTGACCCCGGGCACTGGAATGAGGCCGGCGCCGACCGCGGCCCTTCGCTCGGGGGCACCCGGCGAGAACCATGCCGCCATGTAGTCGGCGCGCGATCTCCGGGCTGCGGCTCGGATAGCCGGTCCCGGGCGGGTTCCGAAAACGTCGGCCAGTACCAACTCGCGTCTCCCGTTGCGGAGGTTCGGCCGCACGATCGCGGTCGAAGCGTCCTGGTCGACTCGGAAGTAAGCGGCGGTCGGGTGGGACCCGAAGCGCCAGCGAAGGTAGGCATCGGACCGAGGGGTGCGAAGGCCGACCGGCTTGCGGTCCTCGATGCTGAGCCCTGAAGCAGGGGTGGGGTCGTCGATGAACAGGGCCGGATCAGTTCTCGTGTCTCCTCGGCCGCCACCGAGGGCACGTGTCGACGGGCGCACCATCACGCCCACAGGCCCCACTTGTTTCCACCCCATCTTCAAGTACCCCGCACCCGACCTCTCGTTAGGTGTATTGAACACCAGATCGATTCCTTGCGCTACGGCTAATTCCAAAGCCTCCTCGGTGAGACGCTGAAAGATGCCTCGACGATGGAAGTCGGGGTGGGTCGCGGTGTCGACTGCCCGGACACAACGGACGGTCGACCTGGCAGGGGTGATTAGGTCCCAGCGCATGAAAGCGCGCAGCCCGACGACCCGGGCGCCCGACTCGGCGAGCAAGGCCACCGACCGGCCGAAGGGGTTGTCGAAATGCTTCCAGGCGAACAACTCGGGAGTCCGCTTGAGCAATGGTGGCTCGCCGAGTGCGGCACGCAGAAGGTCGAGCACTTCGGCCACGTCCCTGTCTTCGAGGACCCGGGTGGTGATCGTGTCACTCACCGAGCACCTGCCGATAGACCTCTTCGGTGGCGCGAACCATCGGCTCGAGACCGTATTCCTTGTCGACGAGCTCACGCGCCGCGCCGGCGAGCCGGTTGGCGAGATCCCGATCGGACAACATCCGGCGAATGCCGTCGGCGAGTGCCTCGGGATCCTCCGGCTCGACCAGCAGACCGGTCTCCCCATCCTTGACGATGCCGGGGACACCGCCCGCGGCGGTGGCCACCACCGGCCGGCTCAGCGCCATTGCCTCGAGGATCGCCACCGGGAGCCCCTCAACCGAGGACGGGTTGACGAAGACGTCGGCGGCGGCGACAAAGGAGAGCGCGTCGGTGCGCCGCCCCAGAAAGCGGAGCGACTGACCCAGGCCTGCCTCGGAAGCGCGGCCTTGCACCCGCGCCAGATCTCCCGGGTACTTCTCGCCACCGATCGACACGATGGTCACGTCGGGCCGGCTGCGAAGGAGGATCGTGGCGGCATCGATGAGCACGTCGTGCCCCTTGCCGGGGCGGATGTTGCCGACGTGCGCGACCAGGGCTGCGTCAGGAGCCAGCCCCAACTCCTCCCGCGCCGCCGCTGCTGCCTCGTCCTCGACGTGCACCGCTACCCCGTTGGGGATCACCCCTACGGGTGGGCCCGGCCACGAGGACACCGAGCCGGCCACGGCGCCGGATACGGCCATGGCTGCCCGGTTCCTGCCATACGTGAGTCGGTTGGCCATCCGGGTCAGGGGCCGGTACGAGTCGGCCATGTTGTGCTCGGTGTAGACGACGGGCACCGGCGAGGCGAGACGGGCGACGATCCCCATCGTCGGCAGGTGGGCATGAACCAGGTCTATCCGACCTTTCCGGATGAGGTCTCGGAGTCGAGACAGGGTGCTCGGGGTGAGTCCCCGATCGCTCCCGATCAGCTCGACGTCGATGCCGAGCGCCTCCAGCTCGCCGACGAGCTGGTTCTTCCAGGGAAGGACATAGGCAACCGTGTAATCGAAACGGTCGCGGTCCCAGAACCGCGCTCCTTCCGAGATCAGCTTCTCTGCGCCGCCGATCCCCAACCCCTTGATCAGGATCAGGATCCGGGGTTTGTCAGGGGTCACCTCAGCCGCGATCGGCGGCGAGCAGCTCCGCCATTCCCTCCTCGAAGCTGACCTCTGCCTTCCAGCTGAGGGTTTCCTCGATCCGGGCAGCCGACACGTACGACGGTGTGACGTCGCCGGGCCTCGGCTCTCCGTAGGTCACCTCGGTGGGAAAGCGCTCGGTCACGACCTCGGCAAGCTGCTTGATCGAGATCATCTCGGATGACACCACATTGAGGGCGATGCCTCTCGCATCGCTCTTCGCGGCCAGAACGAACGCCCGGGCGATGTCACGAGCATGGGTGAACTGTCGGCCCTGGGAGCCATCCCCCTGGATGGTGATCGGTTCACCCTTTCGCGCCTTGTCGATGAAGATCTCGAAGACGGAGTTCGGCCGCATCCCGAGCCCGTATGCGGTGCCGAGCCGAAGGGCGATGACCGGCACGTCGCGCAGCCGGTCCGCCGCGATGAGCATTCGCTCTCCACCGAGCTTGGTGATGTTGTACGGGTGGTCCGGTTCGCACGGGTGCTTCTCGTCGACCGGCTCGTACACCGGGTCGCCATAGACCTCCCAGGTCGAGGCGTAGACGACGCGGGCACCGGCGGCCTCGGCGGCAAGAGCGATGTTGGTGCTGCCGGTCACGTTCACCGCGGCCGCCAGCTCCGGGTTGGTCGCAGCCAGATAGACGTCTCCGATCGCCCCGATGTGGACGATGACGTCGTGCCCGTGGACCATGCTGGTGAGCGATTCGAGGTCCAGGAAGTCGCCGACGACCGAGTCGACGCCAGGCTCGGCAGTCTGCTTCTGGTCATATCCAGTGACTTCGAATCCATCGGCGAGCAATGCACGGGAGACGTGCGTGCCGATGAAACCCGCAGACCCCGTCACCAATACCTTCATGGTGAGTCCTCCCTCTAAGTACCCCACTGAGAGCGGGAAGAATAACACGGAGCGTGATCATGGCTCAAGGGTGGCCCTTCCCGAGCTCGGAGGTCCATGCCTGGGAATGCCGTTTTCGAGAAATTTCCATCTTGCGCTGGTAACGAGCACGGAGAGTGGTTAAGGTATACGCCGGAGTCGAGATGCCGGGCTAGCATCACGGCGGGGTTGGGGGACGTTTCTTATCGGACTCCTGACCGAGCAATGGGAGGCACACAGGTGCTGCTCGGGGGTTTGTTTACCGCCGCGTGCATCTGACTGGGATCAAAGAGGGCGGATGCCGTGACCAAGCGGTCTACCGATATTCGGGGCGAGTCAACTCAGGGACGTCTGATGGCGTCGCTGGCACAAGTAAGAGTCGACATCTCGTTTGCGATCGTCGACGCGATGTTGATCGGGGTGGCGTATCTGGCTGCCCTGGGAATCCGGTCATTCGACGGGGAGCTCCCCAACATCTGGTGGTCGCGGGTGCTGATCGTGCTGCCGGCCATCATCGCAATCCATCTGGTGGCCAATGTGGCCATGGGGGCCTACGGACATGTCTGGGAGTACGCCAGCATCGGAGAGGCGAGAAAGGTGCTCGCCGCCTCCTTCTGGGCGTCGATGGTCCTCATCCTCGGCAACCTGGCGATCGGGGGCACACCTCGGCTGGTCCCGCTCTCCGTGCTCATCCTCGGTGGCCTTCTCACCGTCGGCTTTCTCGGGATCATCCGGTTCCGCTCTCGTCTCTTCTCTTTCCATCGCACGCTGAAGCTGGACTCCCGTGATCGAGTCCTCATCCTCGGCACCGGCAAGCGGGCCGCCGACTTCGCCCGCAACGCGATCCGTGGCCCATATGCGGTCAACGTCGTCGGTTTCGTCAGCTCGGGGCAGACCGAGGGCACCCGGCGCCTGGCCGGGCTCCCGGTGCTCGGCGAGCTCGAGGACATCGCCTCTCTGATCACCCGCTACGGGATTCATCAGGTCATCGTGGCTTCGGAGGGCGCGAGCGTTCTCGCCCGGCGCCTGGTCGACCTTTGCGTCGACGTCGATGTCCGGCTTCGCATAGTCCCGGACCTCGACGAGTTCCTGACGGGTTACGACGGCGGCCCGGATATCCGGGACCTCGAATTGGACGACCTCCTCCTCCGTCCTCGGGTGAGCACCGACCTGGAGTCAGTGGAGTCCACACTGCACGGCAAGACCGTGCTCGTCACCGGTGCCGGCGGATCGATCGGCTCCGAGATCGTGACGCAGGTTCTCGCCTTCATGCCCAAGAAGCTGGTGGCGATCGACAACGACGAGACCCATCTCCATGACGGGATGCTGCGCTGGGATGCACCGGCTGGGACCAAGCTCATCCCGGCTCTCTGCGATCTGCGTGACCAGGAGAAGCTCAATCGGCTCATCCAGAAGTACAAGCCGCACGTGGTCTATCACGCGGCAGCCCACAAGCATGTTCCGATCCTCGAGGCCTGGCCCGAGGAAGCCATCAAGACCAATATCGTCGGCACTGCCAATCTGATCGATGCCGTTCGCGACACCCGCACCGAGCGGTTCGTCCTGATCTCTACCGACAAGACGGTCGAGCCCAAGGGGATCATGGGCGCTTCGAAGCGGATGGCCGAGATGCTCACCCAGTCGGCTGCGGAGACCTCGAAGAATGGTTGTATCTACGCCGCAGTTCGCTTCGGAAACGTGCTGGGCAGCCGGGGCAGCGTCGTCCCCACGTTCATGGAGCAGATCCGCCGGGGTGGTCCGGTGACCATCACCGATGAGCGGATGACCCGGTACTTCATGACGATCGCCGAGGCGGTCGAGCTCGTTCTCCAGGCCTCGGCGTTGGCCGACCACGGTGAGGTGTTCGTTCTCGATATGGGTCAGCCTGTCCGCATCGTCGACCTCGCCCACCGGATGATCCGCCTCGCCGGGCTGGTCCCGGGGAGGGACATCGAGGTCAAGATGACGGGAGTCCGGCCTGGGGAGAAGCTGGTCGAGGAGCTCGCCTACGGGCCACTGATCTCCAGCCCGCACCCGCAGATCAACATCGCTACGTCCGAGGTGCCGGGTCCGATCACCTTGTACGAGTGCGTGCAGCAGCTGGACAAGCTTTCGACGACAAAAGGGGCGAGGGCGGAGCTGAAAGAGCTCCTACTGACCTTCACCAATCGCCACCAGTGGGCGAGCGAAGAGTCAGTCGATTTGAGAGAAACAAGTGAGGTAGAACAGTGGATCTGACCACTATCAAGGGTATAGCCAAGGCTCGTTGGTGGGTCTTGGTGGGGGCGGCGATCCTCGCGGTCGTCGTGTCGGGGCGACTTGCCGAGTATCGGAACGACAATCTGCCGGAGTACGAGTCGTCGTCAGTGGTGACGTTCGTGGAGGACCTGGCGGCCGCTGATCGGGATGAGTTCGAGACCTTCCTCGACGCAGCAGCTGGCGCTGGCTCAGAACGTCAACTCGGACGTTCTCACCGAGACGCCGGGACCATTCATCCCCTGGCTGATGGCCGAGGTCGAGCTCGACACATCTCTCAACCAGCTTGTGTTCTTGGGTCGCGGCTTCACCCAGGCTGAGGCCGACGCAATGACCGAGACGATGCGTGACCGCTTCCTCTCGACCTCTGCGATCGGCGCCGGCCAGGAGCGGCTGAGCGCCGAGCTCGAAGACGTCACCCAGCAGATCATCGAGCTGCGTCAAGAGATCACCGCTTCACAGGCGGCGATCCCGCTCACGGAGGAACAACTGGCAACCCAGGCGCAACGGTCTGCTATCGAGGCACAGATCGCCTCACTCCAGGCCTCCTATGGCGCCCTGACTGTCGAGCTGATGAACCCGATCCTGCGGACTGCTGCCGAGATCCAGGGCGAGATGGAGCGTGTCTACGGCCAGCTGGTGGCTCTGCAGACTCAGCTGGCGGGGATCCCGCTGCCGCCTACCCCTGAGGAGCTCGCTGCGAACAACGAAGAGCTCCTGCTCGATCAGCTCAGGCTGGATCAGCTACAGGCGAGATGGCAGCAGCTCTATGCCGGGCAGCGTGACCTGGAAGCCAAGGCGAGCGACAGCCCGGTCATGGCGCAGGCGGTGACGCTCGACGCCGCTTCACCGCTCAACAATCAGGCCCTGGCTGCCGTCGGGGCAGTCTTCGCAGCACTGATCGGACTGATCGCGATCGAGCGTGGGCGCGGGATCATGTGGGCGGAGGGGGATCTCGAGGAGGGCCCGCCGGTTCTCGTCGAGCTTCCCTCGCGGCCACTCGCCATCTTCCATCACCCGACCAATGATCCCTGGTATCTGGAAGCCCGGGGTGGCCGCCGCAAGGCCGCTATCCAGATGATGCGAACCCAGCTCGACGATCACGAGAACGCCGTGGTCGCCTTCCAAGGCACTGGTGTGTATCGGGAAGACATCCGTGAGCTGACCG
Organism: uncultured Acidobacteriota bacterium; assembly: GCA_963837055.1. Classification (GTDB taxonomy): domain Bacteria; phylum Actinomycetota; class Acidimicrobiia; order Spongiisociales; family ZC4RG35; genus JARDZU01. The sequence continues at coordinate 344,905 of CAWILU010000007.1, forward strand.
CAGACGTCGGTATCGCCGTCGCGGTCTCGGGTCGCAGCGTCCTGCTCATCGACGCCTCCTTCCGTGAGGACAACGACTTGGTGGAGTTCGGTACGGACCACGGTGCGACGCTCTCCAGCCTCCTCACAGATGCCCCGGCCGACCGTGAGTCGACTGTCATCGACTTCAAGACGGCGCTCTTGGCCAGTCCGGAAGTCGTGCACGGGCTTCGCACCTTGCGGGCCGGGCGCGGGAGTTGGGATGAGGCCGATGCTCTCGCCGGTTACGGGTTCGAGGTATTGCTCGAGGTTGCCCGTGAGCTGTTCGACCTCGTCCTGATCGCCGGAACCGACTCCAGCGAGGCAGCGTCCCACGTCCTGGCTCAGAGGGTCGACTCGGTCATCCTGGTCACCTCTGCCGGGCACACGGTCACCCGCGCGGTCGAGGCCACGGATCGTGACTTCACGATCCGCAGAGCCACCCTGCTCGGCGTAGTGCTGCTCCGGCGTCGCCGGAACAAGGTCACGGCCTGGTTTGGCGACGGAGCCCGGACGGGTCTCTGGAAGGCCGTCGACGGGTTCCAGGCCTGGCGGCATCGCACCTTCGACAAGTCGGATGAGCCGAGCGATCCCGATGGCCTCATCGAGGTGGAAGGGGTCGATGAACCGGATGAAAGTGACGTCTGAAAGAGCGACTGTAAAAACCCAGGCGCCGGGCGATCTTGGCCCGTCCGGCTTGCGCTCGAAGACCAAAGAGATTGCGCGCACGGCGGCCAAGTCCGTGTTCGCCACAGCAGATCTCTTTCTCGGGTCTTGGCCCGGGCCTCGCATCTTGATCTATCACCAGATCGGTGCAGGGTCCGGTCGCCAAATGGACCTCGCGCCCGACATCTTTCGCGGGCACGTGGACTGGCTACAGAGCCAGGGCAGTATCGTCGGCCTCGGTGACGCCCTCTCCGGGGCCGACGATCTCAACGCTGATCGTACCTTCGTGCTGACTTTCGACGATGGGTACGCCGACTTCTACGAGAACGCTTTTCCCTATCTCCGGGACGGTGGCATCCCTTTCACCTTGTACCTCACCAGCGGCCACATCGAGACCGGCGAGCTGCTTCACGAGGGCGATCGCCCTCTGACCTGGGAGATGGTGGGCGAGATGGTGGACAGTGGCCTGGTCACCATGGGGGCGCATACCCATACCCATCCCGACCTGCGCGGCATGACAATGGCCGGCGTGGAGGAAGAGATCGCGAAATCCAACGAGCTCATCGAGGCGCGGACCGGCCAAGAGGCGCGCCATTTCGCCTATCCGAAGGGCTATTGGGACGCCCAGGCGGAGGTGGTGATCCGGCAGTATTACGACACCGCCGTCCTCGGGGCAGGGGCCCCGGTGACTGGCGACACCGATCCACATCGCATCCATCGGGTGGCGATCCAGGCGGCGGATCGTTATCTCTTTTTCAGGCGTAAGATCCGTCGTGGGATGAGGCTGGAGGAGCGGGTTCGAACCATGGCCAAGGGCTATGACCACCCGCCCGACTGAAATGAGGCGAACAGTGGGTGCAGGGGTGGCAATGAGATTCCGGATGGTACGACTTATGGCCGGATTCTTCGTGGTCGCCTTTCTGGTGCTCGGTCCTGCCCTCTTCGCGGCCGCCGACGCTGTGCCTTCCACACCCATCGTTGCGCAGGAAGCTCCGTATACGCCACCGGAGATCGACAGTGTCGATGTGCCGGACTGGTTGGAGCCGTTGGAGCCTCTGGCCCGACTTCCCCTTTGGGGCCAAGCGGCGGTTCTGTCTGCCTTCGTCGCCGGAATGTTCTTTGTCGTACCGATGGTCTTCAGGTGGGTGTGGAACTTGGGGAGTAACCCAGCGGAGAGGAAAGAGGAGTCGCGAGCGTGACCGACATCGGCAGTCACCCGGAGCCACGGATGCAAGCGCGACAAGCGCCGCAAACGCACAACGGAGTGCCCGAATCGGCTCGCGAATTCGATCTCGACATCTCGATCGTGATGCCGTGCCTCAACGAGGAGGCAGCCGTCGGAACTTGCGTGGAGATAGCTCTGTCCTCGATCGCTGCCAGCGGCATGACCGGCGAGGTAGTGGTAGTGGACAACGACTCAACCGATGCGTCTGCCGAATTGGCCTCAGCCGCTGGGGCGAGAATTGTCAGGGAGCCCATTCGAGGTTACGGCCGGGCATACCTTGCGGGTTTGGCGCAGGCGCGCGGGCGATTCATCGTGCTCGGCGATTCCGATGGGACCTACGACTTCGCCGCGGTGGCGAGTTTTGTCGAGCCGCTGACCAATGGAACAGACATGGTGATGGGCAGTCGCCTGCGCGGATCCATCGACCGCGGAGCCATGCCTTGGCTTCACAGGTACCTCGGCAATCCGTTGCTCACCAAGACGGTGAACGTTCTCTTCTCCAATCAGATATCCGATGTGTATTGCGGAATGAGGTCGATCAAGCGAGAGGCGTTGCCACGCTTGGCTCTATCGGCGACAGGTATGGAGTTTGCCCTGGAGATGCTGATTTCGGCCGAGCGCAACGACATGCGGATCAAGGAGATCCCGATTCGTTACAGAAGGCGAGTCGGCGGAACTCCCAAGCTCCGGACCTGGCGCGACGGATGGCGCAGCCTCCGATTCATAGTCTCCGAATCACGCGGGTCCGAGGTGTCGCATCCTGCGGGGATGGCGGTGATCCCCTCTGTGACATCGGCTCCGTCCGAGTCGAGCCCGTGAGGATTGCCTTTGTCTATGACCTCATATATCCGTACTCGAAAGGCGGCGTCGAGAAGAGGATCTGGGACCTAGCCCACCTCCTTTCCGCAAGAGGGCATGACGTGGATGTCCTGGGGACACACTCCTGGGACGGACCGAAAGAACTGCTGGTCGACGGCATCCGCTTTCGCGGGGTCGTGGAGCAGACCGGGATCTACACCCACACGGGAAGACGCTCCATTGTTCAGGCGGTGAGATTTGCAGTCGCCGTTGGGCGAGCACTCGCCAGCTCGCGCTACGACATCGTCGAGGTACAAGCGATGGCGCCTTTGTCATGTTTGGCCGCATTACTGGTTTGCAAATGGACGCATGCAGTTCCGGTCGTCACCTGGTACGAAGTCTGGCGCGAGTACTGGAATCAGTACCTGGGTCCCATCGGCTACGTCGGTCGCTTGATCGAGTGGCTCGTGGCGAAGGTGGCGCCGGTCAACGTGGCAGTTTCTCGTCTCGCTGCCTCTCGGCTGCAGGAGCTGGGCGGCAGAGCTGCACTGCTCATCCCGATTGGTATCGATGTCGATGGGATCAGGTCGGTCGAGCCCGCCGTCGAAGAGTGCGATGTCATATACGTTGGTCGACTGATCTCCCACAAGAACCTCGAACTCCTCATCGATTCGGTGGCTCTCCTCAGATCGCGAAACGGCGAACCTCGAGTGTCGATCGTCGGTGAGGGGCCACAGATGGAGGCTCTCGTCCAGCGGGCACGCGTGAACGGGCTCGAAAACATTCGGTTCTTAGGAAGGGTGGAAAGTCACGAGCAAATACTGTCGATGATGAAGTCCGCCCGCGTGTTCGCATTTCCATCGACGAGGGAGGGATTCGGGTTGGCTCCGCTCGAGGCGGCGGCATGCGGATTGCCGGTGTTGGCTGTAACCCATCAACACAATGCCACCACTGAGTTGATCGAGGACGGCATCAACGGGGTCATCGCGTCACCTAACCCCATGGATTTCGCGAGATCTCTCGAGATCCTCTTGGCAGATGAGGATCTGCGAGCTCGCATGGGACGTGAGGCAATAGAGCGAGCCGAGTCTTTCGATTGGACACAGATCGCAAATCGAACCGAACGCTTGTATCAGAGCTGCCTCTCGCCCGGAATGCCAGTCGACGCCACTTGGGGTTCTGGCTGGTGATTCGGTCAGCGTCAGGGTGGGTTGCACGGCCAGACCAGCCTTGAGTCCCGTCTGGCATGCCGCATCGATGGAAGTGACGGAATGACAGTGACCGGGTCGACGAACAGGTCAACAGTCACACCAATCTCCGGCAGCGACACACGTCGCGGCTGGATTCCGCTCGGCATCACCAAGGGAGCCTTGGCGCGCGAGCTGCTGGTACTCGGAGCATTGTTGGGAGCAACGGTCTGGTTACACCTTGGAGTTGCAGGACCCGTTCCAAGTGGCCCGGACGGCGGGAACTGGCTGGCAATGGCTCAGGAACGCTTCCTCGGGCGAGATGTGATGGCGGCGGCAGTCACGTACCCGCCGCTTTTACCGCTCTCGGTGGCCGGCTTGCTGCTCGTTTTCGACCCGATCACCGCGATTGCGACAATGGCGATCCTCGCCAAGTCCCTTGTCGTGGTCGCCACCTATGTGTGTGCCCGTTCGATGGGCCGGACCTACGCCGCGGTTGCGGCCCTCCTTGTCGGAGTGGCTGGAGCCCAGCTCGAGGCATTTTCATGGGGCGCGTATCCACAGCTGTTGGGGACGGCTTTCGGGGTGGTCTCGGTTCTCTTCGCAGTCCGATTCGCGGCTTCGGGAAGCACCCGTCAGATGTGGACAGCCGTTGTCTTGGCGCTACTCGCCTATTCGACCCACACCCTCATTGGGGGCCTACTGGTTTTCGTGTTCCCCCTAGCCGTGGCATATGGTCTGTGGCTCATCCGAGCAGGACGGGCGAGTTGGAAGCGCGGGTTGTGGACTGCTCTCGCATTGTCGTTGCCGGGCGCGCTCCTCGCGGCCTACAACCTGGTCATCAACCCACAGGAGGGGGTGAGACCGGTCCTCAATCCGCTCTCGCTGTCATGGACGGAGTCGCTCGGTCACACCATTTCAGAAGCACCCGTCCCATGGATAGTTATTGCCATTCTCGGCCTGAGCGCGCTGTTCGTCAGGAGTTGGGGCCCGCAGCGGGCGTCCACAGCGGCTTCGTCTGCCGCTTGGGTGCTGGTGGGTGTTTTGTTCTTCGCGGTGATCGGAGAGCCAAGGGCCCTTCTGCTCAGCCAGTTCGGCCTCGTGATACTTTCGCTGCTTGTTTTCCAGCGCCTGATCGAGGCCGCCCGCGCAGCACGTCGGGAAGGTCGCCGTCGGCTACCGGGCGCGTTTCAGAAAACGGCTCTGGTTCTCGGGATTGCCATGGTGTCGGCGGTGGTCGTCGGGGGCGTGGACTCGTACGTAAATGCGACGGGTTGGTATCGAGTCGTGGACGTGGACGAGATTCGCGTCCTGGACCAACTCGAGCAGATTGCGGATCCTGGAGACCTGGTCCTTGCCTCACAGGGTCACCATGGAAATCCGATCGGTTGGTGGGTCCAGGGCTATGCGGGCATCCGATCCTTCACCGGAGTCGATCTCAGGTTTCTCACCTTTCCCGAAGAGCGAGAACAGGCTCAGATAGCAAACGACTTCTTCCAACAACGGATGAGCGACAACGAATCCCTGGAGGTGCTGCGCACCCTGGGTGTCGACTACTTGGTGGTGGATCGCCGAAGTCCCGACGCATGGTGGCTTGCCGGCCCCTTCGCAGCTGAATTCGAATGGCTCTACGTGTCACCGAACATCGTGGTGCTATCTCCCCCCGACCTTTGAATGCCAGCCAGGTAGATCAGGCCGAGGCTTTGGAAGCGCGATACCAGGCATATGTCCGGTGCACGCCGTCTTGCAGCGACACTGACGGGGCGTATCCCAGTGCTTCCAATTTGGCAATTGAGCCGACTCGATATGGTGTGCCGGCGGGTTTGGTCCGGTCGAATCTCAGTCCCAGAGAGGGATTGACTTCGTCACGCACCATCTCTGCGAGCTCGGCGACGGTCACTCCGTGGCCGGTGTCGATGTTGTAGGAGTCGCCCCCGCGGCCGTTCTCGAGCGCGATGAGAGCGGCGATGGCAGCGTCTTCGGCGTACACGAAGCTGCGGACGGCACTCCCCTCGCCCCAAACCACGAGATCGTCTCCGTCGTCGGCACGTGCCGCTCGATCGATCAGGGCATGGAGGACCGTCGATCGGGAGGGATCAAAAGACGCACCCGGTCCGTATACGTTTCCGAATCGGCCCGCCACTATGTCGAGTGTGTCATGCCAGCTCGCGACGACCTCATCGGTCACCTTCGACCATGTGTAGGGGTCGGGTTGATCGACCGGACCGAGAACCGGCCAGGACTCAGCGATCGGTTCAACCGATGGCTGGTAGATAACGGAGGACGAAGCCAGGAAGACGCGGTCGACGTTGGCTCGGGCGGATGCCGCGAGGACGTTGTCGGTGATGCGGCGATTGGAACTGAAAGTGCTGGCATCTTCGCCTCCTTGGAATTGAATACCCCCGGCCCGGGCGGCCAGATGAACCACGATGTCCGCGCCCTTTACCACTTCGTTGGCTTGATCGGCGTCCTCGAGGTCGACCGACAGATTCTCCCCCGGTAGATCTGGGACAAGACTCCCATCCGGATGGACCGTTGACCGGGGAACGGCCCCCGCTCGTGCCAGCGCTGCGACTACGTGACGACCGATGAATCCATGACCGCCGGTGACGAGCACGGTCTTGCCCTGGAGCCTCGTGGGGTCAGACACCCATGCCACTGGCTACGAGATCCGCCTCGACCATTTCCCGCACCAACTCCTCGAAGGTGATCGTGGGCTCCCAGCCGATTGTGGCACGCGCATTGGTTATGTCGGCCTGGAGGAAGTCGGCCTCGGCCGGCCGGTACAGGTTTGGATCGATCTCGACGTATTGGTTCCAGTCGAGGTCGACGACGGAGAATGCGGTATCCAAGAAATCGCGCACAGAGTGACTTATCCCCGAGCCGATCACGAGATCGAGGGGCTCGGGATGACGCAGAATCATTGGCATCGCCCGTACGTAATCCCGGGCATGGCCCCAATCGCGTTTGGCTTCCAAGTTTCCTAGCCGGAGTATCTTCTGATCACCCTTGATGAGCCTTGGAATGGTCGACGTTATCTTCCGTGTCACGAACTCTCGTCCCCGGCGCGGGCTCTCGTGATTGAACAGGATCCCGTTATTGGCGTCGATGTTGAAGCTTTCTCGATAGTTGACGGTGGCCCAATAGGCGTAGACCTTGGCCACTGCATAAGGGCTCCGTGGGTGAAAAGGGGTTGTCTCATTCTGCGGCGGGGGCGTGGACCCGAACATCTCTGAGCTCGATGCCTGATAGAAGCGGATCGATGGGTCTGTGTGGCGGATGGCCTCGAGAAGGCGGACCGCCCCGAGCGCGGTCACGTCACCGGTGTGGACCGCCTGATCAAACGAAGCGCGAACGTGTGATTGGGCAGCGAGGTTGTAGACCTCATCTGGCCGCAGCTCCTCGATGATGCGGATGAGTGAATTCGAGTCGCCGAGGTCCGTCACGTGAAGGGTGATCTCGGATGGGTCGGAGGCCATTAGATGGCCGATCCTCGTGTCTCTGATGTCGTGGGTCGTGGTCCGGATCGTCCCGTGGACCGAATATCCATCAGCGAGCAAATGCTCCGCGAGGTAGGAGCCATCCTGGCCGGTGATGCCGGTGATTAGGGCGGTGGGCACAGATGTGCCTCCTATCCAACATGGTGGTGCTTTCTCCACCGGGCATTAGAGGATGAAGGGCGACGCCGAATGATGCTCAGTGGGCCAGGGCAATTGCTCAGTCCCCTCGGGCGTAGGCCAGCTCGCTGCCGTCGGGGGACCAGGTGGGGGCTTCTCCCTCGACGATCTCTGACAGGGTCGGAGCCCTCGGTCATGGTGAATACGGCCGAGCCATCGGAGCCTTCGCCGGTGAAGGCAAGGGTGCCGTCGGAGCGACCAGGTGGGGTCGTCGCCATCGACGAGTTCAGCAGGCGCACCACCCTCGAGGTCCACGGTGTGGATCACAGGATTGTCGTCGGTGTCCTCCCGCACGAAGGCGAGGAGCGCCCCATCGGGAGGAGAAGGATGGCTCTTCTCCATCGATGACCAAGGTGATGGTTGATGACTCCAACTCGATGAGGTTCACTCCGACCGTCCCGTCATCGCCGGCGACGTCGAAGGCGAGCACTGTCCCGTCCGGTGCCCAGGCCGGGTGGTTGCCCTCGGTGAGAAAGGTCGGCTCGCCGCCGCGCCGGCGTCGACCAGATAGATCCCGCTGGTGCCGTCTTCGTCTTCGGCGACGTAAGCGAGGGTCGTGCCATCAGGTGACCAGGCCGGATCGGAGCCATCGGCGAGGGCAGGTGGCCTCGGTGCCGCCGATCTCGATAACACCGATCTCGTCGCTGGTGTCACCCGGCAGGGTGAGCGCCAGCGTCTGACCGTCGGGTGACCAGGCCGGGTCCCGGCCCTCGGCGACCAGTTGCTCATCCCCGTCTCCCGAGGATGCGATGGTGTACACCGAGACATTGTCTTCCGCTGGCCCACGGATCAATGTGTACGCGAAATAGGCCGCACCGACGACCAGTAGAGACCAACAAGAATTGCTGCCACCGTGTGCGGCGGCCCCACCATCCCCCGACTGCTCCCATCGGCAGAGAATACCAGTCGCCACACCCCCGTCCGCCGGGAAGAGAGCGGTCCTATGAGCAATGCCCTCTAGCCGTAGTCACCGCCCTAGCCTGACGCCCACGGGTTCAAGGGGAGCAATGAAATGACGACGGAGGGTCCAGCGCCGGAGGGTCGATCCAACACCGGCTTGATCATCCTGGGTCTGGCGGCGGTGCTCCTAATCGGGACGGTGGTTGGCCTGCTTCTCGGCGGCGGTGGTGAGTCCGCTGACACGACGCTCGCGACAGGCACCAGCACCACCACGACTGTTGCCACCACTGCGAGCACGGTTCCTCCCACCACTACAACCGCACCGTCGACGACGACCACCCCACCGCCACCGGAGCAGTTCGCGTTCGCCGCCCTGGAGGACACGACGATCGACAGCGGGGCGCCCAATGAGATTCTCGGTGCCGCCGAGCTCCTTCAGATCGAGCAGGAAGAGGACGACATCGTGAGCGCCCTGGTCCGCTTCGAGGTCACCGGGCTGCCCGCCGACGCCGAGATCGCCTCGGCCGTCCTCCAACTGAGCGTGGTCGACGCCTCGTCCGTTCCCGGCGTGGTGAGCCAGGTCGGCGGGCCCTGGTCCGAGGCCGAGACCACGTGGGCCACCGCACCACCGGTTGGGGTCCCGGTTACAACACTCCCGGGTGGAACGGAGGGCGCGCCGCTGAGCATCGACTTGACTTCACTCGTCACCGGGCCGGGCCTCATCGACCTCTACCTGACCACTTCCTCCGACGACGGGATGGATTTTGCCTCGCGGGAGTCCGCTGCCGGCGCCCCCACGCTCGTCGTCACTCTCGGGCCGCCTGAGACACCCGCGGCGCAGGGCAACATCCTCGTCGGCGCGGGCGACATTGCTGGTTGTGACAGCGACGGTGACGAGGCGACGGCCGCCCTGCTCGATGAGGTGGTGGCCGGGGCTTCCCAGGCCGTGGTGTTCACCACCGGGGACAATGCCTACGAGAGCGGCTCCGAAGCCAACTTCCTCGAGTGCTATCACCCGAGCTGGGGGCGGCACAAGGACATCACGCGCCCCGCCCTCGGCTCTCGGGAATATCGGACCCAGGGGGCGACCGGTCACTTCGGGTACTTCGGTGTGCCGGAAGGGGAGCGGGACAAGGGCTATTACAGCTATGACTTCGGGGGATGGCATGTGGTGGTGCTCAACTCCAACTGTGACCAGGTGGGAGGCTGTCATGCCGGTTCCGCCCAGGAGCTCTGGCTTCGGGACGACCTGGCAGCGAGCGATGCGGAATGCACCGTGGCGTTCTGGCACCATCCGGCCTTCAGCTCCGGGCAAAGCGGAGGGCATACCGAGGTCCTCGCCTTCCACGATGCCCTCGCCGAAGCCGACGCCGAGCTGGTGATCAATGGCGACGACCACGTCTATGAGCGCTTCGCCCCCCAGAACCCCGGTGGAGTGGCTGAAGACGACGGGATCCGTCAGTTCGTCGTCGGCACGGGGGGAAGATCACTCGGAGGCTTCAGCAGCATCGCCCCCAACAGCGAGGTGCGCTACAACGGCTCGTTCGGAGTACTTGTCCTGAACCTGTTGCCCGACAGCTACGAATGGCAGTTCAGATCAGTCGCCGGTGCCAACTTCAGCGACATTGGCAATGGGGACTGCGGCTAGCTGGCTCCTTGGAATGCGATCTGGTCTCCGGCGGGGGACCAGTCGGGGCTGGCGCCTTCGGTGAGCCAGACGGCGTTGGATCCGTCTGCTCCCATCACGTAGAGACCGTCGGCTCCTTGGAATGCGATCTGGTCTCCGGCGGGGGACCAGTCGGGGCTGGCGCCTTCGGTGAGCCAGACGGCGTTGGATCCGTCTGCTCCCATCACGTAGAGACCGTCGGCTCCTTGGAATGCGATCTGGTCTCCGGCGGGGGACCAGTCGGGGCTGGCGCCTTCGGTGAGCCAGACGGCGTTGGATCCGTCTGCTCCCATCACGTAGAGACCGTCGGCTCCTTGGAATGCGATCTGGTCTCCGGCGGGGGACCAGTCGGGGCTGGCGCCTTCGGTGAGCCAGACGGCGTTGGATCCGTCTGCTCCCATCACGTAGAGACCGTCGGCTCCTTGGAATGCGATCTGGTCTCCGGCGGGGGACCAGTCGGGGCTGGCGCCTTCGGTGAGCCAGACGGCGTTGGATCCGTCTGCTCCCATCACGTAGAGACCGTCGGCTCCTTGGAATGCGATCTGGTCTCCAGCTGGTGAGAACGCCGGGCCGCCCCCATCGGTGAGCCACACAGGGTTCGATCCATCTGCTCCCATCACATAAACCGAGCCGATCCCACCGGCTGGGGTTGTGACAGGGCTTGCCGCGCTGCTGGTCGTGGAGGAACCCACGGTCGTCGTTGGGCTCTCGGTGGTGGTGCTGGCAGGGGTGGTCGAGGTCGTGGTGGCCTGTGCTTCGGGGACAGTTGAGTCTGGATCGTCACCGCTCGTGTTGGCCACCCAAAACGCAACGACCCCCCCAATGACCACCAGCACTGCCGCAAGTCGTCCCCACTTCGGCCCGCCGCTGGCACTGCCCCTCGAGTCGCTCACGTAATTCCCATCCCCTCGGTTATTTCCTGCCTCCCTGTCCGCGCCACATTAATACGCCCAGCATCTTCTACCTCCCAGTCCTTGCACGACGAACTGCCGGTCGTCGGACATGAAGCGGGGGGCGTGCCGGTCGGAATACCGGTGTTTTCCGAAGCCGGGCATCATATGTCCTTGGGATTCCGAGCAAACCGCGCCCCCATTATGGAATCGGGGCGAGCCACCGAAAGCATGATCACCACAACCTCTGCCACCGACGTCGCGCCTCATCCGCGACTTGGGGCCAAGCTCGTCGACGGTCTCATCCTGGTGATGTTGGGGGCATTCGCCATCTCTCAACCGTTGCTCAGCGATTTCCGCGCCGGCGCCGGCTATTTCGTCGCACGTCGTAACGAGCCGATCGAGATCATCTTGCTTGTCGTGGTCTTGACCTTGCTCCCCGGGCTCGTAGCCAACCTGATCGTCTGGGCCGCCGACGGCTTCTCTGAGCGTGTGCGTGACATCACCCAAACAGGCTTCGTAGGGATCTTCATTGCACTGACCGCGCAAACGGCTCTCGTCCGTGTGACCTCGATCAATTGGGTGGTGCTCCTCCTCGCCTCGGTGATCATTGGTGCTTTGGGAGCGTGGGCCTATCTTCGGTCGAACAGGTTCAGAGCCTTCCTCACGTACCTGACTCCTGCGCCACTCATCTTTGCCCTGTTCTTTCTCTTCACTCCCCCAGTTTCCGGATTTGTCTTCCCCGCTAGCCCAGCGGAAATAGCGGCTGAAGTGGAGTCGGGAGCGCCAGTGGTCTTTGTCGTGTTGGACGAGTTTCCCGTGGTGTCCCTTCTCGACGAATCCGGTCAAATCGACCGGCGGCGTTATCCCAACTTCGCTTCTCTTGGTTCGAAATCCACTTGGTATCCGTACACGGCTTCCGCCCACGACAGCACCCTCTGGGCGGTTCCCGCCTTGTTGTCTGGTCAGAGGCCGGCCAACTCACTGCTCCCAACCGTCAACGACTACCCGGGCAACCTCTTCACCCTTCTCAATCAATCTCACCAGTTGCATGTCGTCGAGCCATTCACGCATCTGTGTCCGCCCGAAATGTGTGGCGAGGGTCCTCCAACCACGCTCGGTGATCGGTTCAACGCGTTGATGGTCGACGCCATAAGGCTTTATCAGATGATGCTGACTCCAGACCCGGCAAGCTCAGTGTCGGCGTCCGATCCATTCAACGAGTTTCTCCAAGGTGCCGCCGCCGCTGGAATTCAAGAGTCTGAGACCGACCAGGTCGAGAAATTCAACCAGTTCTTGGATGGCATCTCCTCGTCTTCATCCACTTTGCATTTTGTTCATCTGTTTCTGCCGCATGCTCCTTTTCGCTATTACCCGTCGGGCGTTCAGTACAACGACGGAAAGGTGCTGGATGGGCGCGAAGACGAGTATTGGATCGACCGGGTCCTGGCCAATCAGGGCTATCAGCGGCATCTGTTGCAGGTGGAGATGGTGGATCGGATGATCGGGGATCTGATGGCCCGTCTCGAGGAGGTGGGGGTACTCGACGAGGCGATCGTCGTAGTCACTGCCGACCACGGGATCAGCTTTCAACCAGGCGAGCCGAGCCGCACCATCAATGAAGAGAATGCTTATGAGCTCGGATTGGTGCCGCTCTTCATCAAGGCACCCCATCAGGATCGTGGTGCAGTCGATACCAACCCGGCTCGGACCGTCGATGTGTTGCCGACAGTGGCCGATCATCTTGGTCTGGACGTTCCATGGGCCTTAGATGGTCATTCCCTCGTCGGATCTGAGGGTGATGGGCCGCCGCTGACCGTGCAGGCACGGACCGGTGGTGAGGTAGCGCTCAACGACGTGAAACGCGGATTGGGCAATGCCGTATCACGTTTGTCATCGCTTTTCGGGACCGAGGACGGCAGTCTCGATCTCTACTCGTTCGGGGACTACGACTCACTCATCGGCACAGCGGCGAACAGATTCGCCGACAGCTCGTCGACACTCAAGGCAGACATTGACGAGGCTTGGCGGTTGACCCACGTGGCTCCCTACACCGGCTTTGTCCCTGGGTTCGTCCACGGCAGACTCACCGGCGACATAGAAACTGCCCCGTATCTGGCAATCGCATTGAATGGCGTGATCAGAACGGTTGTCGAGACATTCGACGGGGTGGGCGACCGAGCCAGCTTCAGTGCAATTCTCCCAGACGAGGCATTCATCTCGGGATCCAACGATCTGAAGGTGCTCGCGGTCTCCGGTTCGGAGGAGTCCCCGGTGATCGAGACGATCGCACTCGAGGGTTTCACCAGATTCGAGATGGAAAGAGCGAGCAATGGGCGGGTGACCCGTCTCACCGACTCCGAGGATGGGTCGTGGCGCGTCGAGGAACGATCACCGGTGGTCGGGTACGTAGATGGGGCTTCCTGGCACGACTCCGGGTTGTCGGGCGACGGCACTGACTTGCGTGTCGCGGGGTGGGCAATCGATCGCATTGACAAGAAGCCGGCTGAGCGGGTCGTGGTCTTCATCAACGACGTGTTTGCCGGTACCGCAAACATCGATGTGGAGAGGCCCGATATAGAGGAGGGCTACGAGAGCGCCGACGTTCTCGCCAGTGGCTTCGTAACGAAACTATCCCAGTTTCTTCCGAACGCCAGCCTGGAAGTCCGCGCTTTTGCCCTCTCGGACGGCCTGGCCGAAGAGCTTCCGATCACGGATTCGGCGATGGCGGCAATAGCCACTGGGTAGAGGACGCCAGCCCCGTTAGCCTCATCGGCACCCGATGAGCCGCATCTACCTCTCCCCACCCGATACCGGATTGACCGACCAGGCCGCGATCAACCGCGCTTTCGAAGGCGGCTGGATAGCTCCTCTTGGTCCCGAGGTCGACGCCTTCGAGGCCGAGCTGGCTTCGGTCACCAATCGGGCCCACGGAGTGGCGTTGTCGAGCGGAACCGCGGCCCTCCATCTCGCCCTGCTTCTTCTCGGGGTGGGCGAGGACGACCGGGTCCTCGTATCCAGCCTCACCTTCTCCGCCACGCTCAACGCCATCAGTTATGTGGGGGCTAAGCCCGTCCTCATCGACAGCGAGCCGGACAGCTGGAACATGGACCCGAATTTGCTCGCCGAGGCGCTCGAGTCGGGGGAATACGCGGCTTGCATTCCGGTCGACATCTATGGGCAATGCGCCGACTACAGCTCGATAGTGCCGGTGCTGGCCAGACATGGTGTGCCCCTCGTCTCCGATGCCGCCGAGGCGCTGGGTGCGACCCATCAGGGCGAACCGGCTGGGAGTTTCGGGGCGATGGCCGCCTTGTCGTTCAACGGCAACAAGATCATCACTACCAGCGGGGGCGGGGCGATGGTCACCGACGACGCCGACTGGGCGGCGAAAGCGCGTTGGCTCTCGACTCAGGCCCGCGACCCGGCTCCGCACTATCAGCACTCAACGGTCGGATACAACTACCGACTCTCCAATCTTCTCGCCGCCTTGGGCCGGGCCCAGCTCTCCGACCTGAAACGGCGGGTCGACATCCGGCGGGCCCACAACATGTTCTATCGGGAGGCGCTCGGCGACCTTCCCGGAGTTGAGTTCATGCCCGAGGCAAGGGGCAACCGCTCCACGTTCTGGCTGACGACCCTCACCATCGATCCGGCGGTCGCCGGCGTCGACCGGGAGGCAGTCCGGACCCATCTGGAGTCACTCGACATCGAGGCCCGACCGGTGTGGAAGCCGATGCATCTCCAACCGGTCTTCTCCGACTGCGAGGTGTACGGAGGAGCTGTCTCCCAGCGGCTCTTCGAGCATGGTCTCTGCATACCGAGTGGCTCCTCGCTCAGCGAGACCCAGCGCGACCAGGTGGTCTCCGAGATCCGGGCCGTTTTCGGCCGGGCCTGAGATGCGCATCATTGGCCTCGGGGTCGACCTGGCCGATGTCGGCCGGGTTGAGCAGGTCCTGGCCAAATACCCCCGCTTTGCCGAGCGGTGCTTCACCGATCATGAGCGGCAGTACGCGTTCCGCTTCGCCAGCCCCGCCCGCCGTTTCGCTGCCCGCTTCGCGGGAAAGGAGGCGGTGATGAAATCGATGGGCAGGGGTTGGCGCCAGATCGGCTGGAAGGACATCGAGATCACCGGCGGGGGCAAACCCACCGTGCGGATGTCCGGCAGTGCCCTTCGCCGGGCCGAAACTCTCGGCGTCACCGAAGTCTTGGTCACCATTACCCACACCGACACCAGTGCCTTGGTGATGGCGATCGCTGTGGGGGAGCACGACTCGCCATGACCTTCACCTCACCTGATGCCTACGACCGCTTCATGGGCCGGTACTCAGTGCTTCTCGCTCCGCAGCTCGCCGATCTGGCCGGGGTGGCGGCAGGTCAGCGTGCACTCGATGTGGGCTCGGGGCCTGGCGCCCTCACCGCAGAGCTGGTCGCGAGGCTGGGGGCCGACTCGGTCGTGGCCGTCGACCCTTCGGCCCCCTTCGTGGAGGCTCTGAGCGAGCGATATCCGGGGGTGGAGGCACAGGTCGCGTTCGCTGATCAGTTGCCATTCCCCGATGACGCGTTCGATGTGAGTCTCGCCCAACTCGTCGTGCACTTCATGAAGGACCCGGTGATCGGCGTGTCAGAGATGCGCCGTGTCACCCGAGCCGGAGGGGTTGTTGCCGCTTGTGTCTGGGACCACGGCGGCAGCGAGGGACCGCTCAAGCACTTCTGGGATGCCGCTCGGGAGATCGATCCCAGGGCCGACGACGAGTCGAAGCTGCCCGGTGTCCGTCAGGGCCAGCTCGGCGAGTATTTCCGTCAGGCGGGGCTCAACCAGGTCGTCGAGACGAAGCTCTCGGTGGCGGTCCTGCACCAGACCTTCGAGGAGTGGTGGGAGCCCTTCACGCTCCGGGTCGGGCCGGCCGGCGCGTTCGTCGCCACCTTGGACCCGACCCAACGTGCCCGGCTCAGGGAGCAGTGCCGGAAGACGGTGCATGAGGTGCCCTTCACGGTGACGGGCCGGGCCTGGGCGGCCAGGGGGACCGTCTAGGCGGATGTAGCCTCGGCTCTGATGAAGCCGATACTCACCGCCGAGGAGTACCGGAGGGTCGATCAGGCCTACACCGGCGACATGGACCAGGCCATGGACCGGGCCGGGTTCGCCGTCGCATTGGCCGCCGCTCGTCATGGCGCCGGTTATGGGAGACGGGTCGTGGTGCTGGCCGGCCCCGGCAACAACGGTGGCGATGGTTACGTGGCAGCCCGATATCTCAAGCGAAGAGGCGCCGCCGTGGACGTGCACGCCCTCTCTGCTCCCCGCGCCCCGGAGGCAGCCCGCGCCGCAGACCTGGCCCGAGATCACGGTGTGCCGGTGCGGGACCTTGCCGCCGTGACCGGAGCCGACCTCGTGATCGATGCCCTGTTCGGCGGCGGGGCCCGCGGAGGCCTTCCCCGTGAGGCGCTCGCCTGGATGGACACGCCCGCCCCGGTTGTGGCCGTCGACTATCCGACCGGTCTCGATCCCAGCACCGGGGGGGTCGATGACCGCGCTTTTCGGGCGGTGGAGACAGTGACCTTCGGGGCGCTGAAGACGGGGCACGTCCGGGGGCAAGGCCCCGAGCAATGCGGCATCGTCACGGTGGCCGATATCGGGATCACCGGCGGCGAGGCCTCGATGTGGCTCGCCGAGGAAGAGGACGCCCCCCGTCCTCCCCGGTCACGGCGCACTCACAAGTGGTCGGCCGGCGCGGTCCTGGTAGCTGGGGGCTCGACCGGGATGGTGGGAGCCTCTGTCCTCGCCGCCCGCTCGGCCCTCCATTTCGGGGCGGGCTCGGTCGCAGTGGCCTCGCCACGGGCCGATCTGGTCACTGCCGCCGCTCCTGAGCTGCTCACCATGTCACTGGAGCAGGCGGAGGAGAGATTGGACCGGTTCGATGTGGTCATCGCCGGGCCTGGGCTGGACGAGCCCGATCGGGAGGCAGTCATGCCCATCGTGGGCAAGGCGGCCCGAGTTGTCCTCGATGCCGGTGGGCTCGAGGCTGGCCTGGTCGACGCCGCCGCAGAGGGAGGGACCGAAGTCGTGGCCACGCCGCATGCCGCCGAGTTCCAACGCATTGCCGGGGTCGGTGGTGGGGCGTTCTCGGTGCGGGCTTACGCGAAGAAGAAGGGGATCGTGGTCCTTCTCAAGGGGAATCCCACCCTGATCAGCGATGGTTCCGAGCCTGTCCTGGTCCGAACCGGCGGGCCCGAGCTGGCCAGCATCGGGACCGGAGATGTGCTTTCGGGCGTGATCGGCGCCCTGTGGGCCCGAGGCCTGGATACGCGCACCGCGGCGATATCGGCGGCCTATTGGCATGGCATGGCAGGGGCCGACCTCGCCAAGTCGGCGACATTGACCGCCGATGAGTTGGCCCGTCACGTGGGACGGTTCGCCTGGTGAGGCATACCTACGCCGAGATCGACCTCGGGGCGATCCGGCACAACGTCGCCGCCTTCAAGGAACTTCTTTCCCCGACCGAGATCTGCGTGGTGGTCAAGGCCGACGCCTATGGCCACGGCGACGCCCCGGTGGCCGAGGCGGCCATGGACGCCGGCGCTTCGTGGCTGGCGGTGGCGCTGCTCGAAGAGGGCATCCGTCTGCGTGAGGCGGAGATCGAGACGCCGATCCTCGTGCTGTCCGAGCCCGACCCCCGCGATGCGATCGAAGTGGCGAAATGGGGTCTCACTCCGACGGTCTATTCGCTCGGTTTCGTCGAGGCCCTGGCTGAAAGCGGAGTGGCATTCGACGTCCATGTCAAGGTCGACACCGGGATGCACCGGGTCGGGGTTGCACCTTCACTTCTTCCCGAGCTCATGTCGGCGATCGCCTCCAAACCCTCGCTGGAGGTGGCGGCCCTGTGGACCCACTTCCCGGTAGCCGACGAGGACCCCGAATTCACCACCCGCCAGATCGGGCTTTTCGAGGAAACGGTGAGCGAGTACGAGGTGCCAATGGCCCACCTGTCCAATACCGCCGGTGCCCTCCTGTTTCCCCAGGCGCGCCGGTCGATGGCCCGGATCGGGCTCGGGACCTATGGGCTCCATCCCTGTGACGAGACCCGGGACCGGATCGATCTCCATCCGGCGATGCGGATCGTGAGTCATGTCTCCCATGTCCAGCGTCTCGAGGCCGGGGCACGTCCCAGCTACGGCCGAATCCGGCCCCTAACCGCCCCGGGAATGGTGGCGACGGTGCCGATCGGGTATGCCGACGGTTATCCGCGGCGGCTCTCAACCGAGGGGCGGGCCCTGATCGGAGGAGAGCCATTCCCACTCGCAGGGACCGTGACCATGGACCAGCTGGTGGTCGATGTCGGCGACGCCGACGTCGCCGTCGGGGACGAGGTGGTCCTGCTCGGTCGTCAGGACGACGCCGAGATCACCGCCGATGAATGGTCCCGAATCCTCGGCACAGTCTCGTACGAGGTCGTCTGCGAGATCGGCCCCCGAGTGCCAAGGAGGTACGTGGAGTGAACGACACCATCACCGCGGTCGATGGAGTCGAGGTCGGCCACTGGTCCGATCCCGAAGCGGGAACCGGGTGCACTGTCATCGTGTTCCCCGAGCCGAACGTCGCCGCTGGCGAGGTGAGAGGCGCCGCTCCGGGATCGAGGGAAACCGCTTTGCTCGAGCACGGCATGCGGGTCGAGCAGATCCAGGCAATTCTCCTCACTGGTGGCAGCGCGTTCGGCCTTGCCGCCGCGGATGGAGTGGTCCGCGCTCTCGAGGCCGACGGGCGAGGCCACATCACTCCTGTGGCCCGTGTCCCGATAGTGCCGGCCGCGGTCGTATTCGATCTCAACCCCGAGTCGGGAGTTCGGCCCGGCCCCGATCATGGGGAGGCGGCCTACCGGGCGGCCACGACCGACCCCGTCGTGTCGGGACGGGTCGGGGCGGGAACCGGAACAACCGTCGCCAAATGGCGCGGTTTCGAGCACATGCAGCCAGGTGGCCTGGGATCGGCCCTCCGCCCCGCCGGTGAGGCCACGGTGGGGGCGTTGGTGGTACTCAATGCGCTGGGCGACATATTCAGCATCCAGGGTGAGTCGCTCACCGGGGGGAGCCACGAGCCCGGCCCGCCGGCGCCGTTCCCCGAGGCAGCTGCCAACACGACTCTTGTCGTTCTGGCCACCGACGCGATGATGACCCGGGCCGGGTTGAGCCGACTGGCGGTGCGGTCACACGACGCGCTTGCTGTCTGTATTCGCCCGGTGCATACCCGCTTCGACGGCGACATCGTCTTTGCCGTCTCGTGCGGCGGGGTGGAGGGTGACATAGAGACTCTGGCCGAGGCTGCATTCGGTGCAACGGCGGCAGCGATAGAGAGGGCGGTGAGGGCTTCGGCGAGCTGATCGCTTTGCCACAATGGGGTTCGGTGAGCAACAGCATTCAGATTCTCGAAGAGCTGAAGACTCGCGCCCTCGTCTGCACCCAATGCCGGCTGGCTGATACCCGGACCCAGGTCGTGTTCGGGGTAGGCGATCCCCAGGCCCGTCTCATGTTCGTTGGGGAGGCGCCGGGTCAGAACGAGGATCTGCAGGGTGAGCCGTTCGTAGGGGCGGCCGGCAAGCTCCTCGACACCTTGCTCGGTGAGATCGGCCTCAGCCGCCCCGAGGTGTACATCGCCAATGTGCTCAAATGCCGCCCTCCGGGGAACCGCGACCCCCGCCCCGACGAGATCGACTCATGCAAGGGGTATCTACGGGAACAGATCAGGCTGATCGCGCCGGAGGTGGTGATGACGCTGGGCAACTTCGCCACGAAGCTGCTGCTCAACACCGAGACCGGGATCACCCGGTTACGAGGCAGGCCGCACCAGTGGTGGCTCGGCGCCCTCCTGGTTCCCACCTTCCACCCGGCGGCGGCCCTGCGTGGTGGGGACAAGGTGACCAACCAGATGCGAGAGGACTTCGCTCTCGTGCGCTCGATGCTCGACGCCCCGGCGGAGCCGGAACCTGAGGTCGCCGAGGTCGAGGCCGAAGCTGCTCAAATGGAGTTGTTCGGATGATCGAAATCCCCTGTCCCACCGAGGACGACACGCGCGCCGCTGCTCGCAAGCTGGCCGCCACGCTCCGTCCCGGTGACGTCATCCTCCTCGCCGGGGGCCTGGGTGTTGGCAAGACGCTGTTCACGTCGGGCCTGGCGGCCGGGCTCGGGATCGAGGAACACGTGGTCAGCCCATCATTTGTCCTCGTCCGGCAATACCGGAGCGGGTTCCTTCCCCTGGTCCATGTCGACGTCTATCGGCTCGGCACGATGAACGAGTTCGACGACCTGGAGGTGCTCGATCTGGCTGCGGACGGGGTCCTCGTCATCGAGTGGGGAGATGCCCTGGAAGGGTCGGTGCCCGAGGATCATCTCCGGATCGATTTCGTGGTGGAGGAGGACGGGGCCCGCCTCCTTCGGCTCGTGCCGGAAGGCTCCTGGACCGAGCGCAACCTCGAGCTCGTCGCGTGAGGCTGCTCGCGATCGAAACCTCCACGCCCGGCGCCTCGGTAGCCCTGGTCGAGGACGCCACCACTCTGGCCGCAGCATCCCGAATCGATCCTCGGGGGCACGCCACCTTTCTCGTTCCCGCCATCGACTTCTGCTTCGACCAGGTCGGTTGGTCCCCTTCGGCCCTCGATGCCGTCGCCGTCGACATCGGCCCGGGTCTCTACACCGGGATCAGGGTGGGGGTGGCCACCGCCCAGGGTTTGGCCGCCGCGTTCGGGATCCCGGTCATCCCCGCCGTCTCGACCGATGCCATCGCTCTCGAAGCTCGTACCGCGCACCGGTTGATCTGGGCCGTGATCGATGTCCGTCGGGGCGAGCTCGCCGTCGCCCGGTACCAGCCGGTCCCGGGCGGTGTGGTTCGTGCGACCGATCCCGAGCTGGTGAGGCCGGAGGTGCTGCGGGCCCAGCTCGACTCGGCGCCCGAGGACAGCTTGGTGGTTGGAGACACGGGCGCCCTCCCTGAGGGCCTGCTCAGTGGCCTCCACCGGGTGAAGACTGGCCGGCCCCGGTATCCGTACGCCGTTGCCCTCGCCGAGGTGGCTCGGGGCAAGTACGAGAAGGACGAGTTCGTCCCGTCGACCGAGATCCGCCCGATGTACTTGCGCGAGCCCGACGTAACCATCAACTGGGCCAAGCTTCGTCAGGAGGGCCCGTGGGCGGGAGCGTGACGACGATGGTCATTCGACCTCTCAAGAGCTGGCGACCTCGCCGCAGTAGTCGCCTTGGAGGCGGCCAACCAGCCTTCTCCCTGGTCGGAGAAGGTGTTCGAAGACGAGCTCGCCGCCGAGAACCGGATCTACCTCGCCGCCGAGGAGGACCTGGTCGTCGGCTTCGGCGGGGTGATGTTGGTGGGCGATGAGGCCCACGTCACCAACCTGCTCGTCGACCCCGGCTCGAGACGACAGGGGATCGGGCTCGAGTTGATGAAGGCGCTCATCGAAGCGGCGATCGAGGAGGGGGCGCGGCATCTCACCCTCGAGGTCAGGTCGATGAACGAGGCGGCCCGGTCGCTCTACGCCAGACTCGGGTTGGCGCCGGTAGGGGTGCGCAAGGGCTACTACGGCGACGACGACGCCCTCATCCTCTGGGCCCATGACATCAACGGCGAGGAATACCGGGCGCGCCTGGAGGAGATGCGATGAATCCGCTGATCCTGGCGTTCGAGACCTCGTGTGACGAGACGGCGGTCGCAGTAGTCCGGGGCACCGAGTCGCTCTCCAATGTCCTCGCCTCCCAGGTCGACCTCCATTCACGTTTTGGTGGCGTGGTCCCTGAGGTCGCGGCCCGGGCTCATGTCGAGGCGATCCGCGCCCTCACCCATCAGGCTCTCAACGAGGCCGGGATCCATCCGGCCGATCTCGACGGCGTTGGCGCCACGGCAGGGCCCGGTCTGGTCGGGGCGCTTCTGGTGGGCCACTCTTTCGCCAAGGCCACGGCATGGGCCCGGCAGATCCCCTTCGTCGGCGTCGATCACATGGAAGGGCACCTGATGGCGCCCCGCCTCCAGTTCGAGGAGTTCGACCCGCCGATGGTGTGTCTGCTCGCCTCGGGCGGGCACTCCCAGATCGTCCACGCCACCGAGTGGGGGGAGTATCGGACTCTCGGCACCACGATCGACGACGCTGCCGGCGAGGCGTTCGACAAGCTGGCCAGGGTGATGGGTCTTGGTTTCCCCGGAGGGCCCGCGATCGATGCGGCATCCGAGGGCGGGGACCCGGCGGCGGTCGATTTCCCCCGTGCCCTGCCGGATCGGCCCTTCGATTTCTCGTTCTCCGGTCTGAAGACATCGGTGGTGACCTTCATCGAGAAGGCCCAGGCGAGCGGCGATCTGCCTTCGCTGGCCGACGTGGCGGCGTCGGTGCAGGAGGCGATCGTCGACGTGCTGGTCGACCAAGACCTTCAACGCGGTGGACGAGACGGGGGCCCGGGTCGTCGGCGGTGGGGGCGGGGTGCTCGCCAACCGACGGCTCCGCCACCGCTTCGCCGAGGAGGCGGACAAGCGGGAAGTGACCCTGGCCATCCCCGACCCCATCCTCTGCACCGACAACGCCGCCATGATCGGCGTCGCCGCCGCCCATTGGCTCTCCACCGGCCGCATCACCGACTGGGCCGAGAACGTCGACCCGGGACTCGTCTTGGGCCAGGCCACCGCGTTCTGAGCCAGGCAGCCATGAAAGGTATGACGAAAGTGGAAGGCCTGGCGGGCAAGTCGTTCATCGTGGTGGGTGGCGCAGGATTCATCGGGTCGCACCTCGTGCGCCTCCTCCTCGCCAGCGATGTAGCCAAGCTGGTGGTTTACGGCGGCCTTACTGGCGCTCAAGCCAACCTCCGACCGGATAGCCGAGTAGTGCTTGTAAACGGGCTTGTCGAGGATCGCGATCACCTCCAGGAAGCCATGACCGGCGTCGATGGTGTCTTCCTGCTCGCTTCGCGATGGCTCAGTGATTGCGCGAAGGACCCCATCGAGTGCGTTGGTGTCAACGTAGGTGGAGGGATGAACACCCTCGAAGCCTGTCGATCCCTCGGCGTGAGCCGGATCGTGTTCGCCTCGTCGATAGCTCTCTACGGGCCAGCCCGTGCCGGTTCCGTCGCGGAGGATCACCCCGTCAAACCGGACTCCGTCTACGGGGCTACCAAAGCCGCCGTCGAGGCGCTGTTCTCTGCCTATCGCGCAGTATGTGGGATCGGTTACGTGTCGTGTCGCCTCAGCAGTGTCTACGGACCAAAACAGGCGACCCGAGGCGGTGTGACAGGGACAGTCAACAGGCTGGTTGCCGAAGTTGGCGAGGGTCGCGGTCCCACTGTCCACGGTTACGGGTCACGGACCTTGGACCTCCTCTTTGTCGAGGATGCCGCCGAAGCCCTCGCCAGAGGTATGGCCGCCAACGAGGTAGAAGAGGGTGCCTTCAACATAGGGTCGGGGATCGCAACCAGCCTCGACCAATTGACTGAACTGGTTATGCGACTATCGGCTTCACGGGCTGTGCCCCGACACACGCCTGGCCCAGAACCAGCGTCGTGGCGTCTCGACGTCACTGAGGCCGAGCGGCTGTTGGGCTTTCGCGCCACTACACCACTCGAATCCGGGCTCCGGCGTACGATCGACTGGCACCGAAACAGAGAGGAGAGGTCGTGAGTCTGACCGGTCGCGGCGTGGCCATAACGGGCGGCGCTGGGTTTCTGGGCAGTCACCTCGCCGACAGAATCGGTCGAGACGGCCCTTCGAATCTCGTCGTGATCGACAACTTCTTCTTGGGTCGCGAGGAGAACCTGGTTTCCGCAACCAGTCAGTTCCCTGACATGAGAGTCATTAGGGCCGATGCCTCGGACCTTTCCGTCATGCGGCAGATCGTGAGCGACCATGACATCGAAGTTATCTTCGATCTGGCGGTCATCCCATTGCCCAACTCCCTCACGTACCCGGCCTGGAATGTGATGACCAACGTGGCGATCCCGACAGTCTGTTGCGAAATGGCACGAGCAGATGACATCGCCACGCTGATCCATTGCTCTTCTTCCGAGGCATACGGCTCAGCGAAGTTCGTGCCCATGGACGAGTCGCATCCCCTCGATCCGGTCACTCCTTACGCGGCGAGCAAGGCAGCTGCCGACGCTGTTGTGTTGTCGTATCACAGAACGTTCGGGATCGACACGGCCATCGTGAGGCCGTTTAACCAGTTCGGGCCCCGCCAGAATGCGGGGTCTTATGCCGGGATCATCCCGATAGTGGTCAATCGCGTTGCGGCCGGTCTGCCGATCCTGATTCATGGCGATGGCGAGCAGACGAGGGACTTCACCTTCGCTCCTGACACCGCAGACATCGTCGTGAGGGTCTTCGAAACGCAGAAGACCAGGGGCCTCGTGATCAACGCGGGAAGTGGAAACGAAGTGAGCGTCAACGATCTGGTTGCTCGCCTCCTGGAGGTGCTCGAGAAGCCGGATTACCCCGTGACACATGTCGAGCCCCGCCCCGGCGATGTGCGGAGGCATGCGGCAGGAATGGAGCTGGCGCGCGAGATACTTGATGTCGATCCCCCAGGAGTGACGTCGGAGAACATTGCCCAAACCGTCGCTTGGTACCTTCGGTGAGGCTCTGGGCCTGATGCGGCTTGCCACGGTCATAGGCACGCGCCCCGAGTACATCCAATCCGCGCCGTTGTCGCGTCAGCTACGGGTCGAGGGGCACGAGGAGATCCTCGTCAACACCGGCCAGCACTACGACGACAACATGTCGAAGGTCTTCTTCCGCGATCTCGCGTTGCAGACTCCCTCGTACAACCTCGAGGTCGGAAGTGGGACTCACGCCCAGCAGGTCGGGCGGGCCCTGGTCGAGGTGGAATCACTGATCGAGTCAATCCAGCCCGAGCTCGTGGTTGTCTACGGGGACACCAACGCCACCATCACTGGTGCGTTGGCCGCGAGCAAGCTGGGATTCACGATCGCGCATGTCGAAGCCGGCCTCCGGAGCTTCGATCGCCGCATGCCGGAGGAAGTCAATCGCATCGTCACAGACCACTTGAGCGACCTGCTTTTCGCTCCGACCGACTTCGCCGTGACGAACTTGATGCGCGAGGGAATCGAAGAGGGAGTTCACAATGTCGGTGATGTCCGAGTCGACATTCTCGACAGCGTTCTGGAACCAGCCAGATCGAGGCAGAGAGCCCTATTGCGTGTTGCCGGGATCATGGAGGGCGAGCCCTTTGGACTCGCCACATTGCATCGAGCCTCGAACACCGACGACGGCCCTACACTGACGAGTCTGATGTCGACGCTCGGTGCGTCGCCCCTTCCTCTCATCCTTCCGGCGCATCCCCGTCTGGTCAAAATGGCTTCCGTTTTCAATCTCGACTTCCCGGAGAATGTGCACGTCGTCGAGCCTGTTGGGTTCATCGATTTGATCGGGTTGCTCGACGCGAGTCGCCTCGTAGTAACCGACAGCGGAGGTATCCAGAAAGAGGCCTATCTGCTTCGCACGCCAACGGTGACCCTGCGCGACTCAACCGAATGGGTCGAGACCGTCGAGTCTGGATGGAACCGGCTGTGCGGAAACGACGTCGACGAGTTTCGCATGTCTGTCGCAGCGGCTTTGAGTGATGAGCCCCCCACCCATCCCGAGTTCTATGGGACACCGGGAGTGGCGGAGCGGATCCTCGAGGTCCTTGTCTAGCACGTGACGGTTTACGAGCCAACGGCCGGGTCGTCAGTTAGCACTCTCATATCCGGATTGCTAACCTCCGTTTAGCACTCAACCCATACGAGTGCTAATGCTTTGGGTGCACCTTGGTGGGCACCCAAAGCACAGGCACACAACCGAGGTTCAAGGAGGAGCCAGAGTATGAAGCTTCAGCCGCTCGGTGATCGAGTGGTGGTAAAGGCCACAGAGGACGCGGAGTCTCGCACCCCGTCCGGTCTTGTCATCCCCGACACCGCCAAGGAGAAGCCGCAGATCGGCGAGGTCATCGCGGTAGGGCCCGGAGCCCGAGACGATGATGGCGACCGGATCCCGATGGATGTCTCCGTCGGCGACAAGGTCCTCTACTCGAAGTTCGCAGGAACCGAGATCAAGCTCGACGCAGACGAATATCTCGTCCTGTCCGAGCGTGACCTTCTAGCCGTCGTCAACTGAGGAGCTGATAACAAATGGCAGCGAAGGAACTTCGCTTCAATGAGGAGGCCCGCAAGGGGCTCCAGGCGGGCGTGGACAAGCTCGCCGACACGGTAAAGGTGACGCTCGGCCCCAAGGGTCGCAACGTCGTCCTGGAGAAGAAGTGGGGCTCACCCACGATCACCAACGATGGCGTGACCATCGCCAAGGAGATCGAGCTCGACGACCCGTACGAGAACATGGGGGCCAAGCTCGCCTACGAGGTGGCCAACAAGACCGACAACGTCGCCGGCGACGGGACCACCACGGCCACCGTGCTGGCCCAGGCGATGGTGCGTGAGGGTCTTCGTCAGGTGGCCGCAGGCGCCAACCCAATGGAGCTCAAGCGTGGCATCGAGTCCGCGGTCGAGATCGCCGTCAAGTCGATCGGCGAGCAGGCTCGTGACATCGAGACCAGCGAGGAGATCGCCCACGTTGCGTCGATCTCGGCCAACAACGACCCCTCGATCGGCCAGACCATCGCAGACGCGATGGACCGCGTCGGCAAGGACGGGGTCATCACCGTCGAGGAAGGCCAGACCTTTGGCCTCGAGCTCGAGTTCACCGAGGGGATGCAGTTCGACAAGGGCTTCATCAACTTCTACTTCATCACCGATGCCGATCGGCAGGAGGCGGTACTCGAGGATCCCTACATCCTCATCGCCAACCAGAAGATCAGCTCGGTCAACGATCTGGTACCGGTGCTCGAGAAGGTCATGCAGTCCGGCAAGAGCGTCCTGGTGATCGCCGAGGACGTCGAGGGCGAGGCCCTCGCCACCCTGGTGGTCAACAAGATCCGCGGGACGTTCTCCTCGGTCGCCGTCAAGGCGCCCGGGTTCGGCGAGCGTCGCAAGGCCATGCTCCAGGACATCGCCATCCTCACCGGTGGCACCGTGATCTCCGAGGAGGTCGGTCTCAAGCTGGAGAACGTCACCCTCGACATGCTGGGCCGTGCCCGCAAGGTCGTGGTGGCGAAGGACAACACCACCGTCATCGACGGGTCCGGTACAGAGTCCGATGTCAAGGCTCGCATCAAGCAGATCGAGCGTGAGATCGAGAACACCGACTCCGATTGGGACAAGGAGAAGCTCCAGGAGCGTCTCGCCAAACTGTCGGGCGGTGTCGTGGTCATCAAGGCCGGCGCGGCCACCGAGGTCGAGCTGAAGGAGAAGAAGCACCGCATCGAGGACGCCGTCCAGGCGGCACGTGCTGCCGTCGAGGAGGGTGTGGTCCCCGGTGGGGGCGTTGCCTTGCTCCGTGCCCAAACCGCGGTCGACAAGATGCGCGGCGGAACCGACGACGAGAAGGCGGGTCGTTCCATCGTCCGAAAGGCGATGGAGGAGCCGCTCCGTCAGATCGCGGTGAACGCCGGCTTCGAAGGCGGAGTCGTCGTCGAGCGTGTCCGTGCCGCCTCTGGCAACGAGGGGTTCAACGCGGCCACTGGCGTCTACGGCGATCTCGTCGCCGACGGCGTCATCGACCCGGCCAAGGTCACCCGCTCGACACTGCAGAACGCTGCTTCGATCGCGGCCCTGCTCCTCACCACCGAGGCCCTCGTGGCCGAGGAGAAGGAGCCCACCCCGGCCATGCCGGGCGGCGGCCACGGCCACGATGGCGGCGGGATGGACTTCTAGGAAGTCCTGAATCCACAACCGAAGGGGTCCCGGCCAAAGCCGGGGCCCCTTCAATCTTGTTCAGGCAAGCGGTAGGTCTTCTGTCAGACGGTCCAGGTACCCGACGGTCTCGGCCGGTCCGAGAGGGCGGAGATTGAAGATGGTGTGGTCGACGTTGGCTTCGATCAGGGCGTCGACGTCGGTGGGTCGGGCGCCATAGGCGATGATCTCGAAGGTCGCGGGGTCACGGCCCGCATCTTCGACCGCCCTACGGACTCGGCCCACCTCGCCCACGATGTCCATCCGGGTTGCCAGCGGCATCCACCCATCACAGAACTCCACCATGTCGGCGATCGTCCTCGGCCCCGCCGCCGCACCCATGATGATCGGCGGATGCGGGCGCTGCGCCGGTTTGGGCCAGGCCCATGACGACTCCAGATCGATCAAGTCGCCCTCGAATGATGCCTCGTCCTCGGTCCACAGGGCCTTCATGAGCAGCACCTTTTCTCTCAGCAACTCCCGGCGTCGGGTGTACTCGACCCCGTGCTGGGCCATCTCCTCCTTGTTCCATCCGTACCCGATCCCGAGGATCAGGCGGCCTCCGGACAAGGCGTCGAGCGAGGCCACCTCTTTGGCTGTCCAGATCGGGTCCCGCTGGGCGATGAGGGCGACTCCGGTGCCGAGTCGGAGCGTGGTGGTGGCCGCAGCTGCGAACGAGAGGGCGATGAAAGCGTCGTTGGACCGCCAGTAGTGATCCGGGAGCGGTGGCGCTCCTTCGACGCCGCCCCATGGTGTGACCCGTGACGACGGGATATGGGAGTGCTCGGGGAACCAGATCGAATCGAAGCCGCGAGCCTCGACTTCCTTGGCGAGGTGATCGGGGCGAATTGCCGTATCCGTGGGAAAGATGAACACTCCGAATTTCATCCTTCCGAAGCTAGGCGATGACCCTCAAGGAACGAATCCGAGAGCAAATCGAGGCAGACGGCCCGATCCCCTTCGAGGTGTTCATGGGCCTCGCCCTCTACGACCCGGAAGGCGGCTTCTTCACCACGGGCAAGCTTCGCTCCGAGCGGGGGGGCGACTTCCTCACCTCGCCCGAGGTCAGCGCTCTCTTCGGTGAGACTCTGGCCCGATACGTGGAGCGAGAGCGGGACCGAATCGGCCTGCCGTTCGAGACCATCGAGGTGGCGGCCGGATCGGGCTCACTCATCGGCTCTCTGATCAAGGCGATCGACGTGGAGGTGGCTGCGGTAGAGGCCTCGCCGGCTGCCCGCCAGGCCCTGGCCTCCGTCATCGGTGGCGATCGGGTGAGCGCCAAACTGCCCGACCGAATTCGGGGCGTCGTCATCGCCAACGAGCTGATCGACAACCTGCCGATGGCCCTCGCGCAGCGGAGAAACGGCAACTGGCGGGAGCGCTGGGTTGGCGTGGAGGACGAGGGGCTGACTCTGGTGGATACCGGGGCGCGGGCCGAAGTGCTCGAATGGCTCGAAATCTCGGCCGGCGAGGTCCCCGAAGGCGGCTGGGTCGAGGTCCAGCTCGCCGCCCGAGACTGGCTCCGGGATGTGCTCGGCCGCATCGACGAAGGTTCGGTCGTGGTCTTCGACTACGGAGACACCGCGGAGAATCTCCTTCCTCGACGTCAGGACGGGACGTTGCGGACCTATCGGGCCCACCATCTCGGGCCGCATCCCCTCGACGAGCCCGGTGAGACCGACATCACGGCCGATGTGAATTTCACGGCGCTGGTCGACATCGCCGAATCGGCCGGGGCCGAAGTCGAGCTCCACCGCCAGGATGATTTCCTGATCGAGCTCGGCCTCGGGGAACGGTTGACCCAGCTCCGGCACGCCGAACTGGAAGCGGCGAGGTCGGGCGATGAGATGGAGCGGTTGCGACTGCGCACATTGAAGACAGAGGCCGAGACCCTGCTCCATCCTCGTGGGCTCGGCGACTTCAGGGTGCTGGTGGCGCGCAGATAGCCCGGCTGCAAGCCCAAACTCTGGTCTCAATGGGACAGCCGGAGGCAAGAGCCAAATCAGGTGCTGGGCGACGGGCCGGCTGGATCATGTTGTTGACCCTGGCCGCGCTAGCAGCGATCGGGGTCGTGCTGACCGTTGTCTGGTTCGTAAATCCCTCCACTCAGGAGGTCGAGACCGTCCAACCCGCTGATGCGGTCGTCCTGTTCGTCGGGAGCCCGGAGCGTTTGGATACCGCTATCGAGTTGATGGAGCGGGGGGCCGCCGAGAACCTGGTCATCCCCAACGGGAGAACCCTCGACCAAGCGGAGTTCCTGTGTGAGCAGGCCCCCTTCGAGGTGTCCTGTCCCGAGACCGATGAGGTCACGACCCAGGGCGAGGCACAAGCGATCGGTCGTCTCGCCGAAGAACAGGGCTGGTCGAGTCTGATCGCGGTGACTTCGACGTATCACGTTCATCGGGCCACCTACTTGCTGGCGCGATGCCACGAGGGGTCGGTGGAAGCGGTCACAGCGCCGAGCGACATGGACGTGGAGGACTGGGTCGACAAGATCGCCCACGAATGGGCTGGGTATTTGGGGGCGGTCGTCCTCCAGCCGGCTTGCTGAATTTCCGAATGCAGGGCGTCAGAGACGCGTGACGCCCTGCATTTCGGTTATGCGGTTACGGCGTATTGTCGACCTCCACCAGGGTGTACCCGAAGAGGGTGTCGCCGGTGTGGGAGACGGCGCCGACATAGTCACCGGGAGCGAGGCCCGCCCAGCTGGCCTCGACCGTGGCCACCGTGCCGGCCGTTGCCGAGGCAGGCGGCGGCGTGGGACCGAGGGTCAAGGACCCGCCACCGGCCGCAGCCGGGACCTGCCAGGTGTGCAGGTTGTAGCCGACTGTCAACCCGGTTGTCTGCCAGCCGTTGACATACAGGGTGTAGGTGCCGTCGGCTGGGGCCTCCAACAGGATCTCCTCTGCGGTGCCACCAGCAACTGAGAACGCGACCTCCTCACCGGCCGAGTTGTACAGGTAGAGGTCGATGTCGATCGCCGGGTTGGGGGGAGTGAGATCCGCGGTGCTGAGGGTGATCTTGAGGAAGGCCGCTCCAGTCACCGTTATCGGATGTGGCTGTCGTCCCATTGGGCACCTCGGCCGGGCTCCAGTTCGAGTTGTCCGGGTCTTGTCCCACGGTGCCCGATGATCGGCACATCTGCTGCGAGACCATGGGCTCCCGCGGTGTAGGGGCCGGTGTACCCGAACGCGACCGGGATGCTCGACCGATCCGTCAGGTCCGGTGCCGGCTACTGCCTCGGGGAACTCGATAGCTGCGGCCTTGACTGCGATCGGGCTCCGTACCCGGTTGCGACCGTCCACCCAGGAGAGCGACCCGAAGCGCCACTCGCCAATGGGGTGCGTTGCCGTTGACGAAAGCGACCTCGAACGTCGCCGACTCTCCCGGAGCCAGAGTGATCCGATCCGGGGTGACGGTCACGTCATAGCCGCGTGGCTCGTCACCACGAGCACGATAGGTGTTCGTCTCGCCTGAGACATTGGTCACGGTGCGGGTCACCGTCTTCGCCCCGGGCAGCTCACTCACTGCGATCGACGGGTAGTTGAGGTTGGTGGCCAGGGTCGGTATGCCGTCCGCTGCCAGGCCGGCGCAAGCGGCTGTTGGGTCGACGAAGATCTCGGGAGCGGCATCGCACAAGAAGCCCAGGTACTGGTCGAACCCGGCGTCGTAGACGAGACCCGGGTTGAACACCGAGCCGAGCGACGTGACCCTTCCCGAGGGGTCGACATGGCCTGCCCCGAAGTCGAACGGGTCGGCCCTGGTCGAGCCGTCCTCCTTACGGACATCTTGGCGGGCCGTGGTCATCAGCGCCGATTTGGCCATGGCTGGCGACCACTCGGGATGTGCCTGCTTGAGCAAGGCCAACAAACCGGCCACGTGGGGGCTCGACATCGACGTGCCCGAGGCCGACTGGAACAACTCGCCCTGGGCCCCAAGAGTCGGGGTGAGTGAGTTTCCAGCCAGTATCTGCACACCGGGAGCGGTCACATCGGGCTTGATGATGTCGTCGGACGCCGGGCTACCAACCGGTCCACGCGAGGAGAAGGCTGCCATCGCGTTGCCCCGCTGGCGCTCCCGCTCCCCATCGGTGATTTCGACCGTCGCGTCGCCGTTGTCGGCGATGTATTGCTTCATCGCAATACCGTCACTGAAGCTGACGTTGACCGAGGGCACTAGGTGATTGTCGGTGAGGCGATCCTGCACATCGTCGACGTTGTAGAGCACCATGCCTGCCCCTCCGGCCTCGAACACCGCCTCGCTCTTCTCGACCCTCGCCGGGCCTCCACGGAGACAGAGCACGACGGCCCCGGTGATGTCCCCGGTAAAGGCGACGGCTGGGTCGCAGAGCTCGTTGCCATGGTTGGCGGCGTCGACGAACGGAAGTTGCCCACCGGTGCCCGGAGTGATGGAAGCTCCCTCGTAGACACCTTGATCGCGCTTGAACCAACGCGACCAACGACTGTGACCAACCGACTCCCCGGTCCGCGCCTCGGCGACATAGGTCTTCTTCTGCTCGCTGGCACCCACCGTGGTCAGCCATGGAACCGAAGCGGGGGCGCCCACGGTTCCGGCTCCGGGACCGGCGTTGCCCGCCGAGGTCGAGGCGAAGACGCCGGCGTCGGCCGCGAAGAGGAATGCGATATCGTCGGCGCCGGTGAGCCCGGGGGTGTCGCTTCCGATCGAGTAGTTGATGACATCGACTCCGTCGGCCACCGCCATGTCGATGGCGAAGGCGAGGTCACCCCCGAAGCAGCCCAGGTTCCCGCACGCGCTGTAGGCGACGATCTGCGCGTCAGGGGCGATACCGCTCACTTCTCCGAACTCCCGTCCCAAGATCGAAGCCTCCACGTCGGGGTTGCCGGCCGCAGTGCTCGCGGTGTGAGAACCGTGCCCGTCATAGTCACGGGCCGTGGCATAGGTCTCGGAGCCGATGAACTCCTCATAGAGCAACCGCATATCGCGGGCGCCAATCAGCTTGTTGTTGCAGGTGAAAGGAGTGTCGTCTGGGTTGTGCGCGGTGTCACCGAAGTCGCAACCGCGGATGATGAACTCAGCGTTCGGATCCGGATCGACATCGACATCGGCGATTTCGATCTCAGCCGGGCCGAGATCGGGCCGGGCAGCGAACGAAGGATGCTCGGGCCAGATGCCACTATCGATCACACCGACCACCACCCGGGCACCGGTGTATCCGCTGTCCCATGCCCCCCCACGATCGTCGAGACCGAGGAACTCGGGCGACTCAGAGGTGTGCAGCTGTCGCAGTTCGTCCCGCTGCACGCGAAGTACCCCTTTCTGGGAAGCGAGGCTCTCCGCTTCTGCCGGGGTCAGGGCCGCGCTGAATCCGTTGGCGGCGTATGCGAAGCTTGCCACCAACGCGCTCCGGTCGATGCCGGCACTGTCCAGCACCCCGACCTTCTCCGCCTCCAGCTCGGCCTTGTATGCCTCGACCGCGGCGCTCTCCGGATCAGGTGGGTCCTGGCCCTCGGGGGCTATCTCCTCATTGCCCAGAACCGGGTCTGCCTCCATCACAACGACGTAGGGGGCTTCGGTGCCATCGGTCTGGGCGATCACGTCGATCGGCCCGGCCGTGGCGGGAATTGCTGTGGCGGATGCCGTGGCAAACACAGCCAAGGCTGTGAGCAGCTTTCGTCTCACGCAGGGTCTTCCTCCTGTTTCCAACGTGCGCCGCCTCCGGTGCACCCTCCTTGACTGGATAACTACCTGCCCGAGCGAACATACACGACTGCCTCCGGAACGGACAACCTCGGGTGGAACCGTCACAACGCGGGCAGCGTCCTATCTTTGATGACGAGCGCGATGCGAAAGCCCACGCCCCTGGCAGCATTGTTCGTGATCCTGCTCGCGTGCGGGACGGCGGAGCCGCCGGCCGCAGGAGAGTCGACGGACTCCACCACAGCGACACCAACTACGGAGAGTCAGACGACGACCATGGCCCTAGACGCCCAAGACCAATTTCCTATCATCGCCCCGGCCCGGGCCGATCTGGCCCAGCGACTCAGGGTTGCCCCGGAGGATTTGGAGGTCATCGCCGCCGAGGAAGTGACCTGGCCCGATGGAAGCCTCGGCTGTCCCGAGCCGGGGATGTCCTACACCCAGGCCGTGGTCGAGGGGTCCAGAGTTGTGCTCCGGCTCGACGGAAGGATCTATGTGTATCACGCCGGTGACGACGCCGAGCCCTTCTTGTGCCCATCCGACGACAAGGACGGTGGCCACGACACGGTCCCCCCTCCCGGGTTCAACAGCTAGGCGAGGGTCCGTAGCCCTTGTCGTGTCGTTGGTCGTGGCTTGTGGCGGTGGTCTCGACCCCCCGACGACCACCCCCATCAGGTCCGAAACGACAACTCCGGCCGTGTCATCTACCGTCACCGCAATGGCTGCGGATGAGTCCCAATCCGAGCTTGGCCTGGTGACCGAGGCGGCCGTGGCGGACCTGGCGGCACGACTCGAGGTGGAGCCGTCCGTTGTTGACGTCGTGGTGGCCGAGCGAGTCACTTGGCCGGACGGCAGACTGGGATGCCCCGAGTCGGTGCGGCCGTACACCCTCGACCAGGTGGAGGGGTTCAGGGTGGTGGTGCGCTACGAGGACAACAACTACCACTATCACGCTGCGGGCGATGCCGTCCCTTCTCTGTGCGGCTCGGTCACCAAGCGGGCCGGTGGTCCGGGGACCCCGGAGCCGTCGATCCCGCCACCAATCAAGTAAAGGGGCGCCCGATCTCTCGGGCGCCCCTCTAATGGTTCGCTAGTGGCTATTTGTTCACTTGTACCTGCATGAAGTTGCCCTGTCCGGAAACACTGACGACACGAATCGTCGTGCCTGTGGCCGGTAGGGGGACACTCGACCAGCCGAAGTTCCCGATCGCAGGGTTCGGAGGCACCCAGTAGCTCTGAGTGTCGTCGAACGTTGGGTTCCCGGGCAATCCGCCGTAGCACTGCTCCACACTGTTGTTGTGGAGGCAGATCTGGTCGGTCGCCTGCTTGCCGAACGTCGAGTCGTAGCTCTGGATCCTCGCCCGCCAGACCTGCCCGTCCGGACGGAGCAGCAAGTCGGGATGGGAGTCGACCGGCAGGTAGAGCCCGCCACAACGGCCGCCGGCGCAGTGGTCACCCACGCTGTTGTCCGGGAACGACTCGTCGTAGTACCACACCAACAGGCCGTCCTGGTAGGGGAAGTGCTCGACGAAGTTCTGCAACTGCGGGTTGTC
The DNA here is from genome assembly GCA_963837055.1 of uncultured Acidobacteriota bacterium. Taxonomy (GTDB): domain Bacteria; phylum Actinomycetota; class Acidimicrobiia; order Spongiisociales; family ZC4RG35; genus JARDZU01. The sequence goes on from CAWILU010000007.1 coordinate 379,978, forward strand.
GAGGAACCCGAAGTTGTAGGGCCCGGTCCTCAGGCTCTCGTCATATCCCAGGTAGGTCCGGTACTCGGCGAAGTAGGCGTTGAAGAACGACAGCGTCACCGTCGACTGGGTCCGGATGAAGCCGTCAAAGACCCATCCCGGGTCGGTCTCGGCGTCATCCAAGGGCTGCCCGGTGATCGCGATGTCGTCGACAAAGAAGCCAGGGTTGGCGACCGCACCATCGGTCCAGTAACGGAACCCGATGTCGACTGTCTGCCCGGCAAAGGCCGAGAGGTCTGCGGTCAGAGGGACAAAGGCGCCCCCCGAGGATCCGGTGATCCCCTGGCCGAAGTTCTGGCCATTCGGGTTTGTGTTGGTCGACCGATTGGTCGCCACCGCCGTCCCGTTGACGGTCAGGTAGGCGTAGTCCCAATCCAGCTCGATGTCGTATTTCACCTGGGCGGTCAAGGACACCGGCGCCGCGGGGAGCGTCACCGACCTCGTCATTGTGTTGTCGAGGTCGTTGCCTGCCCCGGAGAAGTAGAACCACTCCCCTGAGAAAGGCGCGCCCACCGGGAACTCCACCGACTTGTCGGGGAGCAGCGTCACCAGGTGCTGGGCCTGCTTGGTGTTGGCGTTGGAAGGCCCGAGCTTGACCGATGCCTGCTGCCCGTAGTCGACCACCTCGAAGTTGGACCACCCGAGGAATATCTTCTCGTAGGCGCTCATTGGGACCGGCTTGGACCCGATGCCTTCTGCCGGTACCCCGGTGCTCCCGTAGGAACCACTGGACATGAGAGTCCAAAACCCCGTCGAGTTCTCGGCGCCACCGGTGTTCCCGCTGGTGTCGTAGAGGTCGGGGATTCCGAGATCGTGAGCGAACTCGTGGGCGAACACACCCACACCACCGTTCTCGGGCTCGATTGTGTAGTCGCCGACCCAGAAGTTGCTGTTGCCGACCCTCACGCCACCGTCCGAGTTCGGTCCCGCGCCGTCGGGCCCGTTCGCGGAGAAGTAGGCATACCAGCGATGGCTCCAGATGGCGTCACTGCCCTGCGCTCCACCACCGGTCTCCTCGCCCTCGCCGGCGTGGACCGACTGGAAGTGATCGATGTAGCCGTCAGGCTCATCGAAATTCCCGTTTCCATTGCTGTCGTACCGGTCCCAGACGTCGAACTGCGCCAGATAGGCATTGATCTCGGCGTCGGTCATCCCGGCCGCGATCTGGGCGTTGTACCAGGCGTCGATCGAATGGTTGACGAAGACCCAGGTCTGGGCGCAGACGATGTCACCGCAGTAGTTCCGCCCGTAGTGAGCGGCGTTGAACGGGACCTCGACCCAGTCGGTGACGTCACCGTTGACTGTGTAACGGTTGGCCGACTGCTCGATGTAGAAGTTCCTCATCGAGACGTCGCCGGGTGCCTCCGAGAACAAGAGATCCTCGTAGTAGGCCTCGCTGAAGTCCGCAGCCCAGATGGTGGAGTTGTCCACCGCCCGGTCAGGTTCGGGGATCAGGTTGTGCAACGGGCCTGGGACTCCACTCTGCAGAATGGGGAACGGGCTGTTCGTTGGGCCGAACTCTCCGATCACGGTCCAGATCGAGTCCTCGCCCTCGCGCTCCAACTCGACGAATTGACCCTTGGCCACCTGCGCCACCGGGCCTTCAGTCTTCCCGTTGACCTTTTGCTGGAACCCCTGGAGACTCAGCGCGGTCTGCTCGTCACCCAGCGGGTGACTTGGGTTGTCGTTGTCGGCCCCCACGTCCAGCATTTCGCCTGGAGCAAATGGGACCGGTTGCTGTGCGGCGGCACCTACCGGCACCGCCGATGCGAGTGCCATGGCTAGCAGGGCCATGAGCACCAGAAGCTTCTTCCTCAAGAGCTTCCTCCTCCTTGATTGTGATGCCTCCCAGCTATCACCCCTGGAGGAGCAGACTCCACCTACCGCGACCATATAGCGCCCACAGTGGTTTTGTCATCCGCAGATTCGGGAAAGATCGGCCAGTCTTATTCACTGCCCGTCGGTACGATCTTTGACGTGAACAACTTGAAGACGGTTGGTCTGCTCGCCTTCATGACCACGCTGTTGTGGCTGGTCGCCTACGCCCTCTTCCCCGACGGCGGCTTCATGATCGGTCTGCTCATCGCGGTCGGTTTCAACTTCCTGGCCTATTTCTTCTCGGACAAGATCGCCCTCGCTGTCAGCCGGGCCCGCCCTGTCACCGAGGAAGAGCTGCCCCAGGTCTACGCCATCGTCCGTCGCCTCGCCTTGCAGAAGAACATGCCGGAGCCGCGGATCTATCTGATCGACTCGCCCCAGCCCAACGCATTCGCCACCGGCCGCTCGCCGAAGAAGGCTGCCGTCGCAGTCACCTCGGGAATCTTGCAGGTGCTCACAGTGGACGAGTTGGAGGGTGTGCTCGCCCACGAGCTGGCCCATGTCAGCAACCGGGACATCCTGATCAGCTCGATCGCCGCCATGATCGCCGCCGCCCTCACCATGCTTGCCCGCATGGCCTTCTGGTTCGGTGGAGGCGACAACCGGGAGAGCCCTCTCGGAGCCATCGGAGCCATCATCTCCCTGGTAGTGGCGCCGATCGCCGCCATGCTCATCCGGATGGCCATATCTCGCACGAGGGAGTTCCAGGCCGACGCCACCGGGGCAGAGACCACAGGACGGCCGATGATGCTGGCCAGCGCCCTCGAGAAGATCTCGGCGGGGACGGCGAGGATCCCGATGAACGTGAACCCCGCCACAGCCCAGCTCTTCATCGACAACCCGATGAAGGCCGTCCGGGGCGCGGGGCTGATGAAGCTGCTCAGTACCCACCCTCCGACCGAAGAGCGGATCGAGCGGCTCGCCCAGATGGCACAGGGCGTCCGCTAGCCGAGGTGGCTATCGGCCCTGCAGTTCCGCTGCCAGCGTGTCGACCCTCTTCTTGGTGCGCCAGTAGACGTCTTCCATGAGGATGTGGGCAAATTCGCCATTCCGGCCGATGCCATGGAGGCCCCTAACTCCCGTCCCACGCTCAAAGCGCTGACGATCTTCCTCGTACTCGTTGAGGAACAGCGGGTAGGCGAGCGGAGTGCGAAGGACACGAACTCCGATATACCGATCCCTGATCCCTGGAACGAATTGCTCCACCGCCTCGAGGGTCGTCTTGGCCAGTGTGTCGTCGTCCGCTGTCCACGTCTCGTCGCCGACGTCGGCCACCAAGTCGGCCATGAGAGTCGTCTTGCCATCCGGGGCGAGCCAAGGCATCGATAGCGGGGTCTCGGTCAGCCTGAAGAACGGGAGGTCGGGGTCGGTGTACCAGGCCACCACATTGGGTATCACACCCCGACCCTCGAGGAGCAGATTGACGAAGACCATCGGTCGATAGCGAAACCTGGAAAGGTGCTCCAGGGTTGTCGTCCCTTCGACCAACTTGCTGAGGATATGCACTGGCGCCGTGCTCATAGCCGCAGCGACTTCGACCTGTTCCCCATTTACCGAGACGGCCCTCACCTGTTGGCCTTCGACATGAATTTTCTGGATCGGGCTCGAAAGCCTGATGACGTCTGGGCTTATCTGAGCGGCAAGTCGTTGGATCAGAGAACCCACTCCCTCAGCCGGGTAGACGTGCCAAACCGAAGCGCTGGAAGGCTTTTCCCTGGTGTACCCGATGGTCACGGCTCGCCTCGTGATCCGTCCGGCGGTCTTCAACCAGAAGGTCTTGAGGAGCCCCTCGTCCATCTTCTCGGCAACCGCTGGTGATAGCGAGTCTGCCGGCACCCCGGACCAGCCTTCGAGAAGCGGTACGCCAATATCTTGGGCCATCCTCACGCCATACATGGCCGCCATTTGCTCGGCGGCATTGGACGGCTGTGTGCGCCGGCGCAGCCTCGAACGGACCATTGACGACACGTACCGGGGAGAACGTGCGAACCCAAACGGATAGGAGTAAGTGCCCCCTGCGGTTATCACTGACTCCCCGTAGCGCGGCACCATTTCACATAGGTCCTCTGCCCCCAGCTCTCGGGCAAGCCGGTTGGTGATGAAATGGGCGCCGAAATCGAACGAAAAGCCGCTTTCGTCACGGACCGTGCGTGCCAGACCCCCCAATTGGTCAGAGGCTTCGTAAAGATGAAACGCGATACCCCTGGCCTGGAGCTCACGAGCGGCCACCAACCCCGCAAGGCCCCCACCAATAATGGCGACTGGTGCATTCTTGTTCACTCGAAGATCCCCCGACCCGCTTGTTCCGACCTGGTGAAACTGTAGCCCTGATGCTCAGAGTGACAAGCTGGCACTCGTGGCACCGAGATAGGAGTGCCCCAAGGGCTAGCGTGTGATGCCGTGGGAATGGGTGATGGGTATGTCGAACCTTTGAAACTCGTCGAGTCGACATGTTCGATTTGCGGGACCGGAGACAATGCCCGGCAGATCGCGACCGGGTTGGACTTCGAGTACCACACGAGCAACGACACGTTCACGATGTATCGCTGTGGAGAGTGTGATGCCCTCTTTCTCAACCCTCGTCCTGCGCGCTCCGAGCTGAGCGTCATCTATCCGAGCACATATCACGCATACGAGTTCACCGAGGAGGAATACGGGCTGTCTTATGCCGTCCGTCGCCAGATCGAGAAGCGTCGAGTTCTCGACTGGTGCCGCTCGGTCCCTTCGCACGGCGCCATCATCGACATCGGCTCGGGTGACGGGTTCCACCTCGGCATTCTGAGAGAGTTCGGTGACCCGACCTGGAGACTCGAGGCAGTGGAGCCCGACCCAAGGTCGGCCGCAACCCTGATTCGTCGGGGGCTGACTGTCCACACCGGATTCCTCGAGGAACTCGATCTCGATCCGGCACAGTACGACTTCGCCATGATGATCATGGTCATCGAGCACGTCGACGACCCGCTCGGCGTACTGCGTGAGGTTCACAGGGTGCTACGCCCAGGTGGTGCCGTCGGGATAGTCACCGACAATATCAAGGCTCCCGACGCGGGATTCGGAAGAGCCCGGCATTGGGGCGGGTACCACTTCCCCAGGCACTTCAATCTCTATAGCGCTCGCTCGCTGGCCAAACTCGCGGCCGGTGCCGGCTTCGAAGTGGAGCGGATCACGACCATGGTGAGTCCGGTGAACTGGACCTATACCGTGCACAACTATCTCGAGGACCGGGGCGCGCCTGCTTGGGCCCGCCGCCTCTTCACGCTGCGGTCTCCGCTGGCGCTGGCCTTCTTCACAGTGGTCGATCTAGGGGCGAGATTGGTGGGACGGGGCGCACTGCTCCGTGCCGTCCTGCGAAAGCCTGCCCACTGAACTTCCCTCTGATCACCCCTTGGGGCTAGGTCAACTGGCGAATAGAATCGTAGGAGTCATGGTGTCTGAGGATGGGGGTTGCGCCATGAGTGATCGGCCGATGATCTCGGTGGTGTTGCCTGCCTACAACGAGGAGGCGTTGATCGCCGAGACACTGAAGCTGGTTTGCGAGCATCTCGAGTCGATCGAATCACGTTACGAGTGGGAGGTGCTCGTAGTCGACGACGGTTCTCGAGATGCGACTGCTTCGATCGTGGAGGCGTTCTTCGCATCTGAGCCCCGTGTTCGTCTGCTGCGGCACGTCACCAATTTCAATCTCGGTCAAGCCCTGCGCTTCGCATTCAGCCGGGCGAAGGGCGACTATGTGATCACCCTCGATTCCGATCTCAGCTATGGCCCGGAGCACATAGAGCTACTCGCCGACACCATTGTCGAGACCAGGGCCAAGATCGTGATCGCCTCGCCCTATATCAAGGGAGGTCAGGTCAGTGCGGTGCCCCGAAGCCGCGAATTCTTGAGCAGGGCCGCCAACCGATTGCTGGCGATCACCGCCAAGGGAAGTCTGACCACGGTGACAGGGATGGTGCGCGCCTATGACCGCCGGTTCCTCCAAGGCCTCGATCTCAAGGCATGGGACTTCGAGATCAACACCGAGATCATCTACAAGGCCCAATTGCTGAGAGCCCTGATCGTAGAGGTGCCGGCCCATCTCGATTGGAGTCGTCAACAGGCAGCTGGCGACAAGAGAAAATCGAGCATCAAAGTGCGCAGGGCCATCGCCTCCCAAGCCTTTTCCAGCTTCCTCTTCCGACCCTTCATGTATTTCGTTATCCCGGGGATGTTGATCATGGGCTTGTCCTTGATCTCGCTGGGGTGGGTGACCTATCACACCTTCCGGTTCTGGGCGAGCCCCGAAATCGATGAGTTCTCCGATGCCGTCCTGGCGGCTTTCCAGCTCTCGCCTCACGGTTTCGTCGTGGGTGGTATCAGTTTGATCGTGGGGATCCAGCTCATCAGTCTCGGGATTCTCTCCGCTCAGAACAAGCGATACTTCGATGAGATCTTCCACCTGGGAACCACGGTGTATCGCGAGCAGCTTGGTATCGGCTCCCATCGCGAGCCGATACGAAATCACCCGGAACGGCAGGACGCTTCGTTCGACCCCGCCGAGTCCGGTCAGACCGAGTAGTCCGGCACCCGCCCCTTGGTGGTGGGCAGTCGCCTCACGTAGTCGTCGATTGGGGCGAGCTCGAAGACATCTTGAAGCTGGTCGAGGAAGTGATGGGCCATTTCCAGCTTCCTCCCGCTGACGTGATCCATCCCCGGAAAGAACCCCAGATCGTCGTCGTCCTCGGATCCCAGGAAGTCGAGGGGATGCAGGAGCATCGAAGGCGGGTTCCCAGTCAGTCTGCAGAGAGTCAGAGCGGTGCGGAAGTACGCCGAGGCCACCGGCAGCGCCTTTCCTCCGAGGTAGGTGAGGTAACTGAGGTGAATCGGAGTCCGGAGCCCGGGAAAGGTCGTGACCGGGACCTCGGTCAGCTCTGCTCGCAGTCTCCATCTTCCATGTGAACGGCTTGTTCGGTCGGAAAGCCGCCCCCAACGTCCCAAACAATTCGTTTCGCAGGTCACGTTCTTCTCTGCTCAGCTTCGCCGTTCTGAAGTAATAGGCGCGGCTCAACGGATTGAGAATGTTGGGAAAGACCGTTGCATCGTACAGATAACCCCGATCGGCCAGCTGGCGAAGCACCTCGTTGGTCAATGAAAATCCAGGGCCACGGAACCCCCGCGGCAACACTCCTGTCGCCTGCTCGATGGCGGCCTCGGACCGTTCGAGCTCGTCAGCGAGCTCAACCTCACTGAAACGATGTAGCCAGGGCTTGTGGTCGAAGCTGTGGTTGCCGATGCGGTGACCCTGCCTTACCAACTCCGACAGAAGGTCGCGATGAGCATCGAATGAAGCGTCGCGCCCGACAACGAAAAACGTGATCTTCATGTCTCTCACGGCGAGGAACTCGAGCACCCTGGGGATCAGTGTTGGCAGGTAGCTCGGATAGCTCGTCCACGATTGGTCGCCGTGGGTCATCAGGTATGACCACTTGTCGTCGAGATCCAGGGAAATCGGTGCGAGCGGTTTTCTCACGCAGACGCTCCGAGGAGAATCGGCCCGACCTCTGCCTCGAGGATCGTGCGGTCGTATGCGATCTCACCGGTCAAGACCGGCAGCGCCCTGGCCGCGAGCTGCAGAGTCTCGTTCACATTGAGTGTCCCGTTGAGGATCTGCGCCGAGCTGACGAGGTAGACGCCAGCCACTGATGTTTGCATCGGGGGAACCCGATTCGAGTAGCCGATGGTCGGGATGGGAAAGACATGTGCGACGCGCGAAACCCGGAATGCCTTGACGTTGCTCTCCTGAAAATCGGGGAACATACGGCGCACTGCCTGAACGAACCGCTTCTGAACCGCCTCGTCCGAAAGGGTGAGGATCTCCTCCCCGGGAGCGGTGTATCGGGGGAAATAGGTGAGGTACATGCCCCCGAACTCGGCCCGGTCGACCAGCGCCGACATCTCGATGATTCCGGTGAATGGCGCGTCGTCGGTGATGTTGGTCACGTAGAAGCCACCCAACCCCCGGTCAGAGAGCATCGAGGCACAGACGATGCCCTGGTACTCGACGTCGTTCATCGCCGCTTGCTCCGACGGATCCAACTCCCCGATCAGTCGGGCGGCCAGAGGCGACGCGCCGGTGACTACTACCTGATCGAAGTCAAACGTGATCTCGCCGGCGTCGACGGCCACACCCGGGCTGGTCGCTCTGATCCCCGAGACCCTTGTCTCGAGCATCAATTCGACTCCTCGCTTGACGAGCTCCTGTTCGAAACGGCCGATGATCCGGCCGTAGCCTCCGGTGACGTAGCCGAACATCTCCTTCTTGAGCCCGCTGCGACGTGCCGCGTAGAGACGTTGGATGGTGGTCCAGATGAAAGCGGCAGAGGTGCGCTGATAATTGTCTCCCAGCTTGGCGCGGAGCAGGGGCAGCCAGAATGTCTCGAAGGCCCTGTCCCCTGAATGCCTACGCAGCCATTCCTCGACCGGGATCTGCTCGAGGCTCCGCCAGTCTTTGAGCCGGGAGCCGTAGAGAATGGTCCAGGCCATTCTCATCTTGTCGATCATGCGCAGCGGGGGGTACTTGAGGTACTCGATGGCGTTGGAGACCGAAAACAGCCGGCCTCCCGACAGGACACCAGTCCGGGTCTCGACCCAACGCAGATCATCGGTGAGCCCCAAGCGATCGAGCAGAGCCAGCAGGTGGACGTCACTGCTCAGAATGACGTGGTAGTGCCTGTCCCAGGTCACGTCACCGATCTCCCATGCCGAGGCCAACCCGCCAAGCCGATCGGCCGCCTCGATCACGGTGACCTCGTGGCCACGGTCTCGCAGCCACAGAGCCAGTGTCATGCCCAACATGCCCCCACCCACGACCCCCCAACGTTGCGAGCTCACGAAGCTTCGGCTTCGGCGAGGGCCACCGGGTCGGCGAGCAGGAGATCGAGGATCACCGACGACACATTGGTTCCCTCGCCATAGAGCGGTTGTCGTTGCGGCAGTGGGCCGGACATGAGCTTGGAGGCCCCCTGCAGGATCCGACCCCGGTCTGCTCCGGCGAGCATGTTCCATCCATTATCGACGGTCTCGACCCATTCGGTCTCGTCGCGCATCGTCAGACAGGGTGTGTTGAGCCAGTAAGCCTCTTTCTGCAGCCCACCCGAATCGGTCATGACCAAGGAAGCGTCCTTCACCAAGGTCAATGTCTCGACGTGGGCCAAGGGCTCGAGGAGCCGGACACCGGCGTCTAGGAGGCGGGGTTCCATTCGGGACCTAGTCCTGGGGTGCACCGGAAAGACGACATCTATGCCTTGCTGGGCCACGTCGGAAAGCCCGAGAAGGATCTGGCTCAATCGATCCGGGTCGTCCGTGTTCTCGGCGCGGTGGGTCGTGGCGAAGACGTACTCGCCCGGATTCAGGGAGAGATCAGCCAGTATGTCGCACCCGGCAGATCCGAGTGATAGTGCGTGGAGCATCGCCTCGTGCATCACATCACCCGTGAGGTGGACGCCTCTTGTGATGCCTTCGGCAGCGAGATTGTCGACCGCGGTCTGCGACGGGCAGAAGAGGACGCTGGCGAGCTGGTCGGCTACGCGGCGGTTGACCTCTTCGGGCATGGCCAAGTTGAACGACCGGAGACCCGACTCGATGTGGGCCAGCCTGATATGGAGCTTGGCCGCGGCCAGGGCTCCGGCAAGAGTGCTGTTGGTGTCTCCGAACACCGCCACCACGTCTGGGGCAAGCTCCTGAAGAAGGGGATCCAGCAGGCTCATCATCCCCCCCGTCTGTTCTCCGTGTGAGCCCGAGCCCACGCCCAGCCAATGCGCCGGCCGAGGGAGGCCGAGCTGCTCGAAGAAGACGTCCGACATCTCCTTGTCGTGGTGCTGGCCGGTATGCACCAAGAGATGTTCGATCAGCCCGGTTGGTGCATACTTGGCCTCGATGGCGCGGGCAATGGTCCCGACCTGAACGAACTCGGGACGAGCCCCAACGACTGTTACAAGTCGCAAGGTCATCGGCGCAGCCGACCCTGAAGCAGCGCCTCGGCGATTTCCATGACTGCAATGCCCTCTTCGAATGAGACGATCTGCGCCCCAGGCTGGCCGAGGATGGCGTCCCTGAACCCTTCGTGCTCGAGCTGGAGCGGCTCCGGCTTGGGGAACGCATAACGAGTCATGTCCCCTTCGGAGACACCCTTGAGCCGAGCCATCTCGTCCCACTCGATTGGGATCGCGGCGTTGGAGTAGTAAGAGAGGTCGGAGGTGAGCAGGTCGGCCACCAGCGCACCCTTCTCCCCAAGGACAGTGACGGTCCTCTCTTTCGTGGGTGTCAACCAGTTGACCGACATGGAGACGATGGTGTCGTCCTCCAGTCTGCCGATCGCCTCTACAAGATCTTCACGCTCGAGTCCCGATCTGACGGCCGATCTGGGCGTCGAGGCTGGCGAAAGGCGCTATGAGCCATTGAACGATGTCGATGTCGTGGACGGCGAGGTCACGAACAACGCCTGTCTCGTAGACCCTCAAGGGAAAAGGACCAGCCCGCTTTGTGGAAATCGAGAATATGTTGCCGAGACACCGCGCATCGAGCCGTCGCTTCATGTTCTGAAGCGCTGGGTTGAAGCGCTCGATGTGGCCCACGGCGCCAATCGGTCCTCCATCGGGGAAGGCATTCCGTATCGCGAGCGCTCGCTTCGAGGTCATTGGCCATCGGCTTCTCGATGAGAGTGTGAATCCCGGCCTCGGCCAGACGGATCGCGCACTTCTCATGTTCGGCTGCCGGCGTCACCAGCACTACAGCGTCAGGCCCGGCTTCGATGAGATCTTCGAGAGAGGGAAAGAGGGGATGCCCGGCGAGGGCGCCGTGCACGTCGCCTGCCGGGTCGGCGCCGCCGATGAAACGGATTCCCTCCAGGCGGGTCAGCACCCTGGCGTGGTGCCTGCCCATTTCTCCCAGTCCGGCGATTCCTATCCGTGGCTCGTCGATCATGGTTCCAGTGCTCCGTTCACCGCGGCGATGACTGCTTCCTGCTCGGCGTGGGTGAGATCGGGCCGTATCGGCAGTGATATCACCTCATTGGCAGCGGCTTCGGTATCCACCAGTTCGACTGCGGCATCGCGGTAGGTCTCGCTGAGATGGACCGGGATCGGGTAGTAGATCCCGTGACCCACCTGTCGATCCTCGAGCGATCGCTTGAGTTGGGCGCGCTCTGGACTTCGGATGGTGTACTGGTGGAACCCGTGCACGGCATCAGGCGCCACATAGGGCGTTCTGACCCGACTGTCCAAGTTGTCACCATAGGTTTTCGCCAGCCTGTGGCGATGCTGTTGGATCTCATCGATCCGGGAGAGCTGTACGCGGCCGATCGCGGCCTCGACCTCGGTCATCCGGGCGTTCGAAGCGACCTGGAGCTTTTCGTCGACCATCCTGCTCTCATGAGACCTGAGCGACCTGGCGACGTCGGCGACCTGATCGTCGGAAGTGGTGATCATTCCTCCTTCGCCTGTGGTCACGTTCTTGGTGGCGTAGAACGAGAAGGTGGCGAACACGCCGAAGGATCCGACACTCCGATCTCGCCAGCGCGCTCCAATTCCCTGCGCAGCGTCTTCCACAAGGCGGACACCCCTTTCCTCGCACAGCATTTCCAGCCCATCCATGTCGGCCGGGTGGCCATACAAATGGACCGCAATCACAGCCTTGGTGCGCTTGCCGAGATGAGGCTCGACAGTCGCCGCGCTCACGCAATACGTCTTTGGGTCGATATCGGCAAAGACAGGAGTGGCGCCGACCTTCCTCACCGCATTCGCCGTGGCGATGAAGGTGAAGGAGGGCATGATCACCTCATCTCCACGCCCGATTCCCAGAGCCTGAAGACCGATCTCGATCGCGACCGTCCCATTGGCCACCGCAACGGAGTGCTCGGACCCGACGACAAGGGAGAATTCCTCTTCAAAGGCGGCGACCTCGGCTCCCTGCGCAAGCCGTCCACTCCTCAGCACCCTCGCGGCGGCCGCCAATTCCCGATCACCGAGGATTGGGTGGGCGTGCTCGATCATGACACCACCGTCAGTGCTTCGCCATTTCGACAGTACCTCGTGCCATCCACCGGGTCGATGAGCAGATCGCCATCCTCCGTGAGCCGATGTCCGCTAATTCCGACCCACCCGATCCGGGCGGCCGGGCTGCCCGCTACCAGGGCATGGGAGGCCACGTTCCGTGTCACCAATGCGCCGGCCCCGACCAGCGCCGACGGGCCTACATGCACACCTCCCAAGATCACCGCTCCCGCCCCGATGCTCGCTCCGGAGTCGATGCGGACACCGGCCGCAACCCAGTCGTCGGGTCCCTTCGGTGTGCCATCGACATTCACCGCTCGCGGGTTTCTGTCGTTGGTGAGGATTGCACCCGGCCCGATGAACACCCCGTTCCCGACGACTGTCGGCCAGTAGATGAGAGCGTTGTTCTGAATCTTGCAGGCCGATCCGATCACGACGTCATGGTCGATAAACACGTTGCGACCGACGACCGTGTCCGGGCCGATCCTGACGTTTTCTCGAATCTGTGTCAGGTCCCAGATCGACGTGCGCTCGCCGACCACTGCCGATGGGTGAACCTGAGCGGTGGTCGCGATCGTGGTCGAATCAGGCTGCCGATCGAAGGTACTCATCAGAAACCCTTGCGACCCCCCAGCATTGCGATCGGCGTCGAGAGGAGGATCTTCAGATCCATGAGGAAGCTGACCTTGGTCAGATACTCGAGGTCGATCTCCGTGCACTCGTGCATTGGTTGGTCGTTGTAGGGAGAGATCTGCCAAAGGCCGGTGACCCCCGGCTTGATCAGGTGACGCTGGTGTTGCCAGGGCTGGTAATTACCAACGATCTCGGGGAGCTCGGGCCTGGGCCCAACCAGGCTCATGTCGCCCTTGATCACATTCCACAGTTGAGGGAGCTCGTCGATTCTCGTCTCACGAAGAACCTTTCCCCAGCGACTGACGCGGGGGTCTCCGGCCGACTTGTGGGTCAAACGTCTCTCGACTTCGTGGTGGCCGATCTGGGCGCTTCGGCGGTCGGGGACCATCGTCCGCAACTTGTGGAGTCGGAATGGGGCGCCATGCAGCCCAATCCGGTCATGAGAGTAGAAGACGGGTCGTCCAAGGGTCACCAGCACGACAAAGCCGGCGAGAAGGATCAGCGGACTGACCAGAACCAGGAGAAATCCTGCGAAGACGATGTCGAGCGCTGGCTTGAAGAGGCCAACATAAGGACGCGAGAGACGTGCTGCGCCAGAGTCAGTAAAAGCTGGCGGTCGCCCGCCCGGTATGTCCATTGCCCCAACCCCACCACGCACTCCCATGCCCACGAATCCAGCGATTCGCACCATGAGGCTACCACCCAGAGTGACTTAGTGAAATACGAAAATCTGTCGACAATTCACGGTCGCAACCGCTCCTTGTGGTCATCGGATCGCGGACGCGTTTTGTTCCGGAATCGGTTTTGTACAGCCTCTCGCCGGTGGTAGGTTGGGTTGTGGGAGTGCTATGACAGGTGGGAGGCAACATGGGACGGGTCTTGGTCACGGGTGCCGGTGGGTTCATCGGACACCATCTGGTTTCATTTCTCAAGCGAGAAGGCCACTGGGTACGGGGCGTCGACATCAAACACGCCGAGTACACCGATGTCGATGCGGACGAGTTCGCCATCCTCGATCTGCGAGACCCGCAAGCCGCGCTGCTGGCGACCCGAGGAGTCGACGAGGTCTATGCATTGGCGGCGGACATGGGGGGCATGGGATTCATCTCCCAGAATCAGGCCGAGATCCTGAGGAACAACGCGCTCATCAATCTGAACACGATCGAGGCGGCGCGGGCCAATGGCATCAGCCGGTACCTGTACTCATCGTCCGCATGCATCTACCCCGAATACCTCCAGACCGAGGCACAGGTGACTCCGCTCAAGGAGAGCGATGCCTACCCAGCCCAACCTCAGGACTCGTACGGCTGGGAGAAGCTGATCTCGGAGAGGCTCGCCGAGTACTACAGGGATGATTACGGGATCGACGTCCGGGTGATCCGTTTCCACAACGTGTACGGCCCCTACGGCACATATCAAGGCGGCCGGGAGAAAGTCCCCGCCGCCATCTGCCGGAAGGTCGCGATGGCGCCCGAGGGTGGCGTCGTCGAGATATGGGGGGACGGTGAGCAGACGAGGTCGTTCTGCTACATAGACGACTGCGTGGAGGGGATCTACAGACTGATGTTGTCGGGCTACTCCGAGCCGATCAATCTCGGCACTGATCGGATGGTTTCAATCAATGAACTGGCCGAGATAGTCATTGGGTTGTCCGGCAAGTCAGGTCTGAGCCTTCGCCACGTGGAGGGGCCCCAGGGAGTCAGGGGACGGAACTCCGACAACACCCTCCTCAGGGAGGTCCTCGGCTGGGAGCCTTCGACCACTCTCGAGGATGGGTTGGCCGAGACTTACCGTTGGATCGAGAAGCAAGTATCGGGTCGAGCCTGAGCCACCGGGTCGACATCCTGGGCGTGGCCGTCAGCGCCATCAACCTCGATATGGCGGTGGATGCTTTCGGTGCGTGGATCCAGGACGGGGCCAGGGAGTACGTCTGTGTGACCAGCGTCCATGGTGTCATGGAGTCCCAGTCCGATCCGGAGCTGCTCCGCATCCACAACGACTCGGGGATGACCACACCGGATGGCATGCCGTTGGTCTGGTGCGGCCGTTATGCCGGGGCCTCCTGGATGGAGCGGGTGTACGGCCCTGATCTGATGCTCCGTGTCTGCGCAGAATCGGTCGAGAAGGGGTGGTCGCATTTCTTCTACGGTGCCGGTCCGGGAGTGGCCGACGACCTCGCCGCGGCCTTGACCGCCCGATTTCCCGGGCTCAAGGTTGCTCGGGGTGCACTCCCCTCCGTTTCGAGAGCTCACGGAGGAGGAGACTCGGACCACGGCGGACACGATCAACGTAGCCCGCCCTGACATCGTTTGGATCGGGCTCTCCACACCCAAGCAGGAGAGATGGATGGCCCGATTCAGGCCGCTATTGACTGCCCCGGTGCTCGTCGGCGTCGGCGCGGCTTTCGACATCCACGCCGGGAAGCTCCCACAAGCACCACGGTGGATGCAGCGCTCCGGGCTCGAGTGGTCATACAGGCTTGCAATGGAGCCACGGAGACTGTGGCGTCGCTACTTGCATGTCATCCCACGCTTCGCTTTGAAGATCGTGACCCACCCTCCTTTCACGATTCGCAGTGGCAAGAGCTAGCTCTACGTCTGTCGGGTGGAAAGAGTTGGTTGGATGTCTAGGGCGGGCTGTAGCGCCTCACGGTCAGCCTGTGAATGGGTATCTCGTCAACCAAAACCCAGTTCTCGTCAAGCCAGGCTTCCCCGGCCGTGGACGGAACAGGGTCCCGGGGTGTTCGGCTGGCGACGATCCAGAAGATCATTTTGGGCCGCCGATGCTGCGAGTTCGGGGAAGGCGTTCTCGTCGACGCTGAATAGAAGGGGCAGCTTTGCCCCGTAATAGTCGTATGGCGCCACGGACCACTCATCCACGTAGTACACCATCCATATCGAATCGTCGGGGTCGGACCCTTCATTGATGGCGGACACGGCCGAACGCCAGTCGTCCTTCTCAACCACGAACAGTGTCAGCAACGAAGCAATGATCGAAATCGCCACCAAAGAAATCTGCACCAAACGCGAGACGCTCTTGGAGAAACCGCGGTAGATCGCATAGGCCACGAACACGATCACAAGTGGCCAGAAGACGACCGTGATTCTCTTGAATCTGTAAATTCGGTCCACAGGCCCTGCAATGACCCCAAGGACGAATGCCGCCGTTGTCACGCTTGCGGCGAAAACCGGTGCGGCCTCGAGCAGCCATCGGACGACTGCAGTGAGTGCTGCCGCTCCAACAGCGACCAGGATCAAAAGCGTAAGCGGCGACCCGGTTGTGGATATCAAGGACTCCAGGAACGGCTGACCAATCGAGGCTTGGAGATCGGAGAAGCCTTCGACGAAGTGTCGACCCTGGATAGGAACGAAGATGACAAGAGCCGGGATCGTTGCCACGACCCACTCGCGTGCTACGGCTTGAGAGCGGCGCCAGCCGATGGCAATGGCCACCCCTAGGACCATTGCCCACACCAGGAACGAGATGTAGTAGGTGAAAAACGCCGCGACCAGACTGAGAACGGCCGTGACGCGGCCGGTGACGTCGCCGCGGGTCAACGAGTAAGCAGCGAGTGTTGTGAACAGTGTTCCGACCGCTGCCTGCCTGGCTTCCTGCGCGTACCAGATGTCGAGCGGAGAGACGAGTGCGAGTAGGGCTGCAAGAAAAGCGACCGACCGACCTGCGAGTCTTTCCGCCAACAAGAAGATCACACCGACCGTCAGGGCGGAGGCGACCGCCGACGGAAACCGAAGAGCGGCTTCGGTCTCGGATGCCTGCATCACCCAATGCAGGAGCGTGTGATACAGGGGCGGGTGATGAGCGTCTGGACCGCCGTTCGCCCATATCTCTGCCACGTCTTTGGATGCGAAGTACCAACTGAATGCTTCGTCGGACCACAGGCTGTTGCGCCCGATTTGTACCAAGCGAAGCGCCAGGGCTCCGACCACAAAGCCAGCAACCACCCAAGCCCTATTGTCTGCTCCCGACGCGTCCTTTACCTGAGGGTCATCGGACGACCGAGCTAGTTGGGAGTCAGGATCTGGGCCGGGAGCGAGCGACATGACGGAGCATTATGGCCAGGCAACGGGGCAGCCCGTTGGCGAGCTCACGTAGTCACGGACCTATAGATCCTCTCCAGGTTTCGCAGGCCCACTTCTGGGTGAACGCGACACCGAAGGTCTTGCGCAAGGTCGAACCCTCGTTGTCAACCGCGTTGTCATCTGCCACTAAGGCGAGCCCGTCGATCCACGATTCGATGTTGGTTGCCTCCCTCAGCCACCCAGGATCTCGGCCCCGAACAGTCTCCCGAATGGGCTGCCAGTCCGAGGCCAATATCGGTAGCCCGGCGGCCATGGCCTCGAGCAGGACCATGCTTTGTCCCTCGTAGGCACGGGATGGAAACAGAAGAGCGCGCGCCTCCAGCAGCCTCCGACGTACCTGGTCTCGATCGAGCCACCCGAGGAATTCGACATGAGGATGCTGGAGTTGGAGATGGCTCCTGATCGACCCATCTCCGATCATGACGAGTCGAAGACCTCGGGGTGCGGCTCGCTCCCAGGCCGCGGCGGCCAGGTCGGCCCCCTTTTCTTCGGAGATTCTCCCAACGAAGAGAACGACGTCGCTCTGTGAAGGAGGACTCGGACGTGGTCCCGGATCTGCAACGAAATTGGGCTTTATCGATATGCGGTCGGGATCGAGGCCGGCACGGACGTAGACGTCGCGGGCAAACTCGGTCAGGGCAAGGAACCGGGTGACACCATCCCAGCTCCTCGAGAGGCGTCGCACTGAGTTGGTGAGGGCGGCGGCGATAGATCCTGATACAGAGTCGCGGTAACACTTGAAACGCACCCCTTGCCACGGCGAGTTGCCGATGCATAGCTCACATGGGATGCCATCACGGAGCAGGTGCGCATTGATGCAGGTCATTCGATAGTTGTGGAGTGTCATCACGATGGGCACCCCCTGACTTGCGATTGCTGGCACGATCGACGGTGATAGAGCAAACCATGTGTTGTGAATGTGAGCCACATCGGGTTGAAAGCGTTGAACAGCATCTCTTACGCGTGCGGCGGACACTGGATTCCATGGAGCTGTCAGTATCAGACCCGCACTGGCCAGAGCGCTGCTCGAATTCGAGCGTCGTGCAGTTCGACAATGTGACCTGCCCGGCGTAAAACCTCCGATTCCGCCCCGACGACAGTGTCCTCTCCACCTTCTTCCCGATAGTGGTTGTGAATCTGCAGCAGCTTCATGTGCGGCGGATTTTCAAGAATCGAGACAGCCTCAGGGTGTCCGTAGTATCTCGCTCGTTGCCCAGCGCGATACGAGAATGGTCGGGTCACAGCATTCCCTACAGCCCTAGAAAATCACGACGTGGCGCCTTTGTCGTCCTCGTGGGACCCGATGGCGTGGGCAAGACCTCGGTGGCGAGGGCTCTCGTTGGAATGCATGATGGGGCAACTGGATACTTTCACTTCAGGCCACCATTCTGGTCGCCGCTGTCTCGTGGGCCGGATGATGTTCAATACACATTCCGTGACAAACCAGCGGCGGAGGGTTTGAGGATGCTCGGATGGTGTCGGATAACTTGGTCTCTCGTTGTCTTCTGGGCGGGGTTTCTCCGTCGTATCCGTCCGGCAGTCCGATCTGGGCATTTGGTGGTGGGTGATCGATGGGGATACGGCTACTACGCGCAGCCGCAGGGGCTGAAGTTCTACGGGCCGGGATGGCTTGCGGCTTGGGTGACGCGCTTGTTGCCGAAGCCTGACGTAGTTGCCAATCTGACCGCTGCACCCGGTGTGATAACTCAGCGGAAACAAGAACTCACTGCCCCTCAGCTGGCCGCCGAGTTGCGGCTGTGGGAGACCCTCCCGGTTCGGAACGTCGTTTCCGTGGATGCAAGCTCCGATGCTGAGACAGTCGCCAGGGCCATCCGCGAGTTGATCTCGTCGTGAGCGTGGAACCGAAGGTGCGTCCGATTCGTGAGCTCCTGGTCGAACACCGTGGCTCGGGTTGCAGGTCATTGCCAACAGATGCCTACCACTAGTGGCGAGCTCGCCCGAGCCTGCTTGGCCGGGCTCAGGGATGCTGGGACGCAATTCGCCGTGCTACACAACTACGAGCAACTCGAGTTCGATCAAATCTCGGACGTAGACATAGTCGTAGGACAGGATCCCAGGGCGGTTATCCGTGTGACCGAGAGGATGTGGCGCGAGCGTGGGTTGGTCCCAATCATCATGTGGCCGTATGACATCGGAGGCACGGTGACCCTGTTCCTGGCCACACCTGACGCAAGGGATGGCGTGCAGTTGGACATGCTCCATGATCCGGATGGGGTAGGAAGGTACCGGGTTCGAAGCGAAATCCTGCTCCAATTCGTCGAGGAAAGGCCGCTTGCCCCTGTGGTGGACACTGCGGCGCGCCTCCTCTATCTATGGCAGAAGAGGACGGCCAAGGGCCAGACCGACCGCCTCGATTCATTGCGCCGGGAAGCCGCTGCGATTGACAACGACCGGCTGGAGCAGATGTCCACAGCCCTCACGGGCTCGGTGTACCCGGCTCGTGGCCTCATGGGGGTCGATGTCAGGACCATCCCGAAACCGTGGGCCGTCGTGGCGAGTCTCTCTCGTCTCGCGAGTCGGCTCAGGCGCCCGATCGGAGCATGGGTCCATGTCCCACTCGATGACGTCGGGAGCGAGTTGGTACGACGTCTCTCGAGACATCTGGTGATGGTGGGATCGGCGAAGCTCCCGTCGAGGTCGCGCCAGATCGGGTGGTACCTCCTCCACGTGGCCCCGCGTCCGTTATCGCCCCGGGGTATTCATCAGCGTCGGACAGCCGAACGGCTTCATTCTGTCACCCGATGCTGTGATCAAGGCCAGCCAACCCGAAGAAGCAGCATGTGAACTCACGGAGGCCTTGACAAAGCGCGCCATGGCATGCGTGTTCTGATCTCGGCCTATGCATGCGAGCCCGAGAAGGGCTCCGAGCCAGGGGTGGGATTTGCTTCGACGCTGGCAGCGGCGGGCGAGCATGAGGTCTGGGTCCTCACCAGGGAGAACAACGTCGACTCGATCGAGCGTGCTGTTGCGAGTCACCCGTTTCGGTCACGCATTCACATCGTGGGTGTCGATCTAGCTCCCAAGGTGTTGAGACTCAAGAAGGCTCTCCGGTGGGCGGGCACCCAGATCTACTACGAGCTGTGGCAGCGACGTATATCACACATCGCTTTGGCCCTGGACCGGTTGCATGACTTCGACGTGGTTCACCATGCAACGTTCGCAAGCAATTGGACACGTATCGGGGTGGCTTCCGTTCCCAAGCCGCTCGTCGTTGGCCCGGTTGGTGGCTCGGCCTGCACACCATGGAGGCTCTGGCCCGTCCTTGGCCTACGCGGGCTCCCGGGGGAGATCTTTCGCCGAATTGGCCGCCCCGTCGTCGCCCGAGTCACCGGATCGAGACGGGCGACTGCTATCGGCATCGGCCGTCCTGATCCAGAATCCGGGGACATTCGGGGGTTTGCCCGACGCTGAAAGGGTCAGGCTTCTTCCCAACGGCCTAACCGGAGCCTTGACCGGCATCCAAGTGCCGGCCAATCCCATTCCGGCGTCGCGAGTCGTGTTCGCCGGACGCCTGATTGGCTGGAAGGGACCGATCCTGGCGATCGAGGCGATGCGATTCGTCGAGGACCCCTCGATCACACTGGACATCTACGGATCCGGTCCGGATCTGTCCCGCCTGAAGCGACGCGCGGCTCGACGCGGCCTGACCTCGCGGGTGGTGTTCCACGGGTCGGTTCCCAGGGAACTCGTGCTAAGTGCGTTCGCTGAGGCGATGGCCTTGGTCCACCCGGCATTGCACGAGGAGTCGTCCGTCACGGTCGGGGAGGCATTGTCTCTTGGGACACCAGTGGTTTGCCTCGATCTTGGAGGCCCACCCCTGCTCACGTCGTACTGGCCGCATGTCCCGAGCCATGTGGTGTCGCCTTCCACCCCGGGACGTACGGCACGTGAGATCGCTGCAGCTCTCAACGCCGTGGTTGGTGAGCGCGGCCGACCGGACGTCGTCTCCTGGCAGAGCGTTTGTCGAAGGGCTGTTGGACTCGTATCGGTTGGCAGTCCGGACCGGGAGGACTTCATAAAGAAGTATCGACCGGGGTTAGTCGACGCCGGCGCTTCTTCGGTAGCAACGCTCATAGCGGGCGTGGCTGCCGCGAGGCTCTTGGGGGAGGCAGAGCTCGGCGCTTACGCTCTCGTCTTTTCGGCCTGGATGCTGACATCTCAGCTGCCAACCCAGTTATCGCTCACACCTGCGGAGGCGAGGCTCGTTGCCGTGGATGCGCGGCAGAGGATCGGCTACCTCCTCCCCAACCTGCGTGTCGCCCTTCCCTGGTCAGTGGTTGCGGCCCTGCTGACATTGTCGGTTGGGTGGCTCGTGCCGTCAGACGTCCCTGCCCAAGCCACGTGGGCCCTTGCTCTGACCGGTGGCTTGGCGGCTTTGTTCGCCCCGATGCAGGAGCACGCTCGTCGTCTCCTCCACTTGAGCTCGATGCATTGGGCAGCCGCTGCGGTGTCACTCGTCCGACTGGTCGTGGTGGCGGTAGTACTGGCCATGGGGTTGGCTTCTGGGCTTGGTTCGGTATGGCTTCCCCTTGGAGCTCTCGCTGCCGGGGATCTGCTCTCGCTGCTCGTGGCCATGGTGAGGCGAGGAATCCCAGGTGGCCGTGAGCTTCGATATCGTGGGCGTGACCTTGCGGGCACGGGAGTCTGGCTGCTCGTCGGCGCCATGGTGGCACCGGCGGCCGGTTTCTTGATCAGCTTCCTCGTCACGAGGCTCGCAGGCTCTGCGGACCTTGGTCTTGCCGAAGCTGCGCGGATTGCGGCCCAGCCGGCGCTGGTTCTCGCTGTAGGCCTGTCGGCCGTCCTGCGTCCTGAAGCCATGGAAGCCGCGGTGAGATTCGACCGCGTGCGGGCGAATCTCTTGACGCGCCAGTTCAGTCTGGTCATCGGCGGAGTCTCTTCGATCTACTTACTGCTCACCTTGTTGCCCACGGCCTTCAACCCTGTGTACCTCCTTGTGCCGAAGGCATTCGAAGTGGCGGGCCTCGTCCAACTGAGCATCGCCGCTGCCGCCGTGAACGGCATGGTCTTCCTGCAACGTTCTGAGCTCACCGCCCTTGATCGAACAAGGTCCCTTGCCGCTGCTGAATCATGGGCGGCCGGGGCGAGGAGCGCCGTGGCTCTAGGGGCGAGTTGGCTGACCGTTTGGACCGTACCGCTTGGACTCCTCATTGGGGGGCTGATCAGGATGAAGCTCTTTTCGCGGCTCTTGGAGGTCGAACCTCAGCGTTGACCCACGGTTGCATGATGTCCCTTATGGGTGTCTCCCTATCATCAGCCTTCTGAAGCAGCCTCGAAGCGTCCCCACACCCTGTCGATCGCCGGGCATATGACCCTGAGCTTGAAGACGCTGAGATCACCAGGAAACCTGATGGTGCCGATGTCTTCGAGAGCCGATGTGACAGCGACCCTTACCCTGTACCCAGCGTGCAAATGGCGGGGGCGTGTCGCTCAGCGTCTGGCATGGGCTGGCGTGCGCTTGTTCGGGGCCCATGTGCTTCCCGGGGCTCGCGAGCGTGTGGAGCCCGCCGTGCGGTGAGGAGGTATGGGAAGTCTGACATCCGCGTGGCGGACCAGCGCGGGCTCATTCGACTCATTCGGTGTCCATCTGCGCAGACCTCTCGGTCGCGATGGGTTCTCGGTGCTTTTGATCGAATCGGGTCAGCCGACGGCTTTCATGAAAATCAGGCGCTCTCCAAGTGCCGGGCTGCGAAGAGAATTGGTTGCCCTCGAGGCCCTCAGCGGCCGATCCAATCCAGTGTTCAGGGCGCCTGAGCCGATGGATACAGGCGACGTCGATGGCTGGGAGTACCTCATGCTATCGCCGCTGCCACCGCACTTTCATACGGTTGTGAGGAGCCCGGCATCGCTGCGAGGCGTGATAGAAGAAATCCAGAGCCTCGGTCAGTCTTGGGGGGAGTTAGGGCCCCGAGCACCGGGATGGGTCCCGATGCACGGCGATCTGACTCCCTGGAACCTTCGACGATGGGCGAGGTCGTCTTCCTATACGACTGGGAGTCGGCGGGCTGGGGACCTCCAGGCGCCGATCTTCTCTGGTACGACACCGCCGTGTCCGTGTCAGGGCTGCGAGTGCCCAAGACCAGGGCCGAACACAGGCTCGAATCCTACGCCTTCTGGCTCGAGGAGTTGGAGACGCTCAGCCGCGTCGAGGACGTCCCCGATCCTCAGGTCATCGAATACCTTCGTCGAGAAGCCGAGCGGCTCCGTTCGGGGCCCGCGAAATCGGGATAGGGGATCGTCCCATCGTCAGGTGCCCAGGTGTCGGCTAGGCCGGCCAGGAGGCCAAGGATCACGAAGTCGATGTCGAGCCAGGCGCCAAAGCCCGAAGATATGAAGGTGTGCAGGGCCAGGGGAATCAGGAGAATGGCGTATTCGCTCTCGACCCCGATCACCCTCAGACAGAATCTTCCCACTCCGAACAGGACGATGACGAGAGGGATGAACCCGATGATTCCGACACCGGTCAGCACTTCGAGATAGCCGGAGTGCAGGCTCGAGACATGGCTGGACCCGATCCTCTCAAGCGCAACGAATCGACCCCCGGCTGCGAACCCGAATCCGAGCCAGGGATGCTCCAGCCATGCACTGAGGGCCGACTCCCACCACACGGTCCGCCCCGACAACGATCGCAACAGTTGGGTATCCTTGGCCGCGAGTAAAGGCTGTGGCCAACTCGTTGGCATAGAGGACGCCGAAGGCAACTATCGCTGGGAGCACCCAAAAAACGGCCTGGAACGGCTTTGAGTATGAGCGGACCGCCGCCGCAGACACGACGAGGATTATCAGACCCTGACGACCCGAAGCCAACACGACGGCGGCGACGCCGAAGAGAATGCCCATCCAGAGCACCGCCCGTGTGCGGAGCCTTGGGTGTTTTGAGGAGTCGGGCCAGAGCGAATACCGCCACGACGGCTCCGACCACGGACAGGGCGTTGGGCGACATGAATACGCCGGCCAGGGTTCTCTCGGTGATGAAGCCTTGACGTCGCTCGGAAGTCGAGAAGGTGCCCGGCAGAGCGAAGAATCCAAGCACTGAGACAGCCATCAGCACACCGTCCAATGCGATCGCGAGGACGATCGATCGCTTCAGCGGGAGAACCGGGCTTGTCGAGCGTGGTGAGCCCAAGGACGACGAGGAAATCCGGTCATAAGCTCGAACGCCTTCGCAGCGGTAACGATCGGCGGCCACCGAGTAGACGGTCGATACGCCGGCAATGAGGACGTACAGGCCGAGAAGCGTCACCCAGGTCAGATGCCGACTGAAAAGCACAGCCCGTTGCCGGACAAGGACGGGCACGGCGACGACAAGGGCTAGAGCGGCGAGGACCCCTCTGACCGCACGCTCGAGTGAGACCGGATCCTGCAGCATCGCGTCGGCTCCGACGACCGACCCTGAAGAGTGGGTCGCCAGGAGAACCAGGATCAACGCCAGATGAAGTCTTCTCTCCAGGGGATCGTCGACGAGCCGTCGCTCGATCAAGAAAACGGGGAGCCAGAGAAGAATTACCCACGGCAGGATGGCCATCCTCAGTCCCTCTCCGTGGCAACGCTCGTTCGAGACCGACCGCCTCCATGGCAGCGGCCGAAGAGTGGTACTGCTGGAGTCCCCATGGCACGGCGAATTCCGACCACGGCTCCCGGTTGGCCAATGCGGACTTCCAAAGCATGGACCGGCCCGTCGGCGTTCACTTCAGCGACGACTGTCCTCCCGATCCGACAACTTCTGGTAGGGCGTCGCCTTTCCCAACCACGAGCGAAGATTAGGACAACGGGAGGCATCGTTTAGGAGCCGACGTCAATGAGTCACGCGCAAGGAAGGAGCAGGTCCCTCGCTGGGCTCTTCGAACACGCCCCGAGCTGATCCGGTGGGGCGGTTCGATTTCCCTTCCAGTGTGTCGTGCGTGAAGACGAACCCGGAGATGTTCCTGTCGAGAAGATCGCATCGCCTTCGGAAGTCACTGGCGTCTCGCATGTCCGAACCTCTGGGTATGACCGCAATGACACTGTCGACCAAACGAAGGAGGCTTGTGGCATAGGCAACTCTGAGAAGGGGGGGACCGTCGATGAGGATCAGATCGAACTGGAGCCTCAGATGCGACATCGCCTCCCTTGCGGACGTCCCCTGCAGGGTCTCCGATGGGACCCTGACCTGAGTCCCCCGCACCATGAGTTGAAGGTCCAACGGATGAGCCAGGGGGACCTTCCACAGCGTAGATGTCAAGTCGGAACGTCCCTCCAGGAGATCGGTGAGGCCCGGGGCCCCATCCCGAACCGACGAGGTGTCCAAGAGCCTGGTGAGATCCTGGTTCCCGAAGTCGGCGTCGATGGCCAGGACCTTGTAGCCGAGCGATGCCGCTGCCAATGCCAGATTCGCCGTGGTCGTGGTCTTTCCTTGGCCGACCTTCGACGAGGCCACGAGCGCAATGTGCCCGACGGATCCCCTGAATGCCGTTTCCAGGGAGCTGACGGCGAATCGGTACGCCTCGGCAGCGGCAGAGTCGGGAGCATCTCTTACAGGGAGGGACGTGGCCAATCGCTCGGCCTTGAAGTCTGGAACCCCCGCCAGGAGGGGGGCATCGAGGATCTCCACCACCTCGTCTCGGTCCTGGATCGGGAATTGCCGACTCGACTTTGCCACCGCGATGGATGTTCCGACGACAAGCCCGACGATCAGCCCGACCGCAACGGCCCGCCAACCGCTGATCCCGGTCCCCTGCGGTGCCAGGACGGCAGGATCCTCGAACGCGACAACGCTGGGCGTGAGAGCACTATCGATCAGGATCTGGTCGCGGCTCAGGACCAATGCTGCCCTCCGCTCGACGGCGCCCTCCTGGGAAGCCAGCAACGATTGCAGCTCGGGCCTGTTACGCAGAGGCCGACTGCATGTTGAGGAAGAGATCTACCCGTGCCCGGAGATCAGCCAGCTGATCGATGATCTGGCTGCGGCGTTCCGGGTCAGTCTGAGTTGTCCAACTCGGCCTGGAGCACACCAATTCGGGTTACGGCATCGGCAGCCTGACTCGCCAGGTCCTCGGCGAGTGCGTTGGACGACTCGAGCTCTTCGATGTCGGCGGAGATGGTTGCGAGCCGTTGGTCGAGCAACTCGAGCTCGGCATCGACCCGATCGACTGCCCCATCGGCGACGAGATCTGTCAGTTCCCTTCTGATGTCGCGGTACGCCTCGAGGACAGCATTGACCACAGCTAGGGCCACCGGTCCTTCCGGATCGGAATAGCTGACCACGATCTGGTCACTGTTCTCCTGGTCCACGACCAGGAGATTCTCTTGGAGGTCGGTGTCGGTGATGTCAGCGATACCCTCGTCGCGCGAAGAGCTGGAGAGCCCTCTGGGTGACTCGCGAGGACCTGATCACCTCGACCTGATTGGCGACGAATCGCTCCGGACGATCGGTCGCGACGATTTCTGAACCAGTGCTTCCTGAGACGACAAGCGACGCCACCGCGACCTCTCTGGGCGATCCCGGAAGAATGGCTCCTAGGAGGATTGCGAGAGCTACTGAGATGACGACAGACGCCAGCACGAGTACTCGATGTCGGGCGATCGCGCCGAGAACGTTCGGTCCTGAGGGGCTGGGGCCTCCGAGTGCCACGGCCAGTGAGACTAGCCCTGGTCGGAGAATAGTGAACCAAGTTCACCCTTCTCGAAAGCACCCTGATCTAGGGTCTCAGCCGCTCCGGGCAACGGCATCGACACTCCCAACGGCGAGTTCGTTGTCATCCGGAACACCGGGAGACTCGGTGTGACATGACCGGCTGTGGTTCTAAGAGACGAATCGGCTATTGTCGTGACAACTATCCCGCAGGCTCGTGCTCGTTGCTGCCTGAGAGGTCACGGTGTACCGGGCAGTGGGACCGACACAACCAGTGCCCTCCACGGGGCGTAGTCCAGGTACGGTATGGAAAAACCACGGGACAGAATTCGCCGCGATCTCACCGTTGCGGTCGCCACATTGATGTTGCTTGTGAGCGCCGCCGCCCCCGCTCTGGCTCAGGGGGGCTCTATCGGTATCGTCGATACCAGCACCGGTGAGTGGTTTCTCCGCGATCCATCGAACGGCGCAACCACCAAGTTCTTCTACGGGAACCCAGGCGACCTTCCCATGGTCGGGGACTGGGACTGCGACGGTGATGAGACTCCGGGCCTTTACCGACAGTCCGATGGGTTCGTCTATCTCCGGAACTCCAACAGTCAGGGTATGGCGGACCTCCGGTTCTTCTTCGGCAACCCTGGAGACATCCCCCTGGCCGGGGATTTCAATGGCGACGGCTGCGACAGCGTTTCTATCTATCGCCCATCCGAAGGACGGGTATTCATTATCGACGCCCTCGGGGCCAACGACGGCGGGCTCGGGAACGCCGACTCCTCGTACTACTTCGGCAACCCCGGGGATAAGCCATATGTCGGAGACTTCGACAACGACGGCATTGACGAAGTCGGCCTACATCGGGAATCGACAGGACTCGTCTATTTTCGGTTCACCCACACTCAGGGTATCGCAGACTCCGAGTTCATCTTCGGCGACCCGGGCGACAAGATGGTCGCCGCCGAGTGGGCCAACCGAGGTGCCCCCGGACCGGAGTCGGTTGGACTGTTCCGCCCCTCGAACAGCACCTTCTACCTTCGCTACACGAACACGCAAGGGGTGGCCGACGAAACGCTGAGCTACGGACTACCGACCGGTCTTCCTGTGGCCGGAGACTTCGGCGCTCTCGCCGGAGGAGGCAGCCCACCAGGAGGCGGCCCACCAGGAGGTGGCCCTCCAGCCGGATGCCCACCGGATCTGCCGGCCGATGCGGTTTCCATCTCGCCCGGCCAGTCGATTCAGTCGGCGGTTGACGCCAATCCGGTGGGGACGATATTTGTGATCAGGGCGGGTGTTCATCGACGGCAGACGGTCAGCGCCAAGGACCACCAGCATTTTGTCGGTGAGCCTGGTGCGATTCTCGATGGCGACTACGCCGCAGAGTTCGCTTTTCAAGGTGGTGGAAGGGGTGTGATCATCGAATGTCTGGTGATCCGGCGTTACGCCAATCCGATCCAGACCGGTGTGCTCCGGACAACGGCGGGTGCTACCGACTGGATCGTCAGAAACAACGAGATCACTGAGAACAGGGGGGCCGCGGTCTACGCGAGCCACGGCTGGAGGGTCTCGGACAACGGCCTCCATCACAACGGTCAGGTGGGCATCTTCGTGGGCGGTCGCGAACATAATCATCGAAGGCAACGAGATTGCGTTCAACAACACGGACGGTCACAACCCCTACGTCGAGGCCGGAGGGTCCAAGTTCCTGCGCACCACCAACCTCATCGTGCGGGGGAACTACGTTCACCACAATCACGGCCCCGGGTTGTGGACTGATACCGACAATATCGGCACCGTCTATGAGAACAACACGGTCCGGGACAACTTCGGACCGGGTATCTTTCATGAGAAGAGCTTTGATGCTGTGATCCGCAACAATCTTGTCGAGGGGAACGGGTTCGGATTCACGGCGTGGCTCGACGGGGCAGGGATTCTCTTGAACACCTCGAAGAATGTCAGGATCATCGGGAACACGGTCAGGAACAACAACGACGGGATAGGCGTCACCTATACCGACCGGGGGACCAGCGCCACCTACGGGATACACGAAGCCCGCAACATCCTCGTCGAGAACAACACGATCGTCATGTCATCTGGTCAGACCGGGATCGTCACCAACCTCACCTCCAACGACGTGTTCTCGACCGCATGGCAGAACAGGTTCGTGGGTAACACCTATGTGAACAACACGGGGAGCGCCACCGCCTGGGCGTGGGCCCGTCAGAACATGACCTGGGGGCAATGGCAGGCGGCCGGGCAGCAATAGAGGTGGATCAGTTAGAGCCTCCCTGCGGCACCGAATCGGCACTGTTGCGGGCGTTGGCCAAACTCCTCCAGACCGTCACGACATAAGCAAGGGTCAGTGAGAGAACGAGCCGTTCGCCTGACTCCTCCACGAGCGACCAGACACCTTGAATCCCGGTCAGGTGGTCGATGGCGTCAACTACGCCCGCAAAGAAGAGCAAGATGACCATCAGCGCGACTAGGCGTCGTCTTACCGCCGGGTACCGGTCCCATGAGCCAGGAAACCTCATCACGAGCAGCAATCCTGCTGTCGAGATGATCAGCAGGATGGCCAGCTCCCAGAGCCCCTGTGTGGAGGTTGGGTGAAGGCCGAGGAGACCGTCGAACGGGTTCAAACCGATAAGACTCTGTGCGATGGTCATATGCAGGTTCGTCGCGTCGGCTATGCCGACTAAGAGAAAGACGATGCCAAAGAGAGCCAGCCCGCCGGACCTAGCTCGGCGGGCGCTGGCCAGGAGCAGTGCCCCGATAGCCAAGGCCTTGGCGAAGTCCCACATGTCCAGGACCGGAGCGCGCCCCGATTCGAGTTGCCCAGCAAGGTAAACGATGGTTGTCAGGGCGAGATCAATCATGACCAGTACCCCCGCCAACAAGAATACCCGCTCGTTCTTGAGTCTCGTGGTGTCGATGATTGTTCCTCTCGGATGTCCGGCGGGGCTCAGTCTGATGAAACAGGAGAGGACCGCAAGGAAGTCTCGGGAACGGGGACGCCCGAGCTCGTCGGGGAAGGGCCCGATCGGCCGGCTCGCCGGAATGACAGGTCCGCCGACCGAGGCCACCCGGGCTTTGGTACAGCGGGCTTTCGCCCAGTAACATTGCACATCCCGAACCGAGCGTCTTTCAGTCGTGCGGTTCTGGCATGCCGGGATGCCCGAGCGGCCAAAGGGAGCAGACTGTAAATCTGCCGGCTGACGCCTACGGAGGTTCGAATCCTTCTCCCGGCACCGGCGCCCGGCGCCTGACAACCCAACGCCCCCTTAGCTCAGTTGGTAGAGCACTTCCATGGTAAGGAAGGGGTCTTCGGTTCAAATCCGGAAGGGGGCTCGGGCGAGGCTCGAGGCGGGTAATGAGTTCTGAGTTATGGGTCATGAGTTGATTTGGCGGTGCCGATGACACCGACTGTTTCACCCAGAACCCACACTCACCACCCACTGCGGCGGCGAAGCCGTCGCTAGAGGCGGCGTAGCTCAGTTGGTGAGAGCGCTCGACTCATAATCGAGAGGTCGGCAGTTCGAGTCTGCCCGCCGCTACATCCAGGACCGTGGCCTAGGCTGCGGCGGCCGAAGAAACCGAGAGAGGAACAGGAGCCGGACGATGGCGAAGGCGAAGTTTGAGCGTACGAAGCCTCATGTGAATGTGGGGACGATGGGTCATATTGATCATGGGAAGACGACGTTGACGGCTGCGATTACTCGGGTTTTGTCGGAGCGGGTGGGTGGTTCGAATCAGATGACGTCGTTTGACATGATTGATAAGGCGCCGGAGGAGCGGGAGCGGGGGATCACGATCCAGATTGCTCATGTCGAGTATGAGACTGAGGCTCGTCATTACGCCCATGTGGATATGCCGGGTCATGCTGATTACATCAAGAACATGATTACGGGGGCGGCGCAGGTGGATGGGGCGATTCTGGTGGTCAGTGCGGCGGATGGTCCGATGCCTCAGACCCGGGAGCATGTCCTTTTGGCTCGTCAGGTGGGGGTGCCGTCGATTGTGGTGTTTTTGAACAAGGTGGACATGGTTGATGATGAGGAGTTGTTGGATCTGGTCGAGCTCGAGGTCCGGGATCTTCTCACCGAATACGAGTTTCCTGGGGATGAGGTTCCGGTGGTGCGGGGGAGCGCGTTGAAGGCGTTGGATGGGGATGAGGCTTCTTCTGATCAGATCATGGAGTTGATGACCGCGGTGGATTCTTATGTCCCGGAGCCGGATCGGGATACTGATAAGCCGTTTCTGATGTCGATCGAGGATGTGTTCAGTATCACCGGGCGGGGGACGGTGGTGACCGGGAGAGTGGAGCAGGGGATTTTGAAGGTGAATGAGGAAGTGGAGATCGTGGGGATCCGTCCGACTCATAAGACGGTGGCTACCGGGATCGAAATGTTCCGCAAACTGTTGGATGAGGGTCGGGCCGGGGACAATGTCGGGGTTTTGTTGCGGGGGGTGGGTAAAGATGATGTGGAGCGGGGCCAGGTGTTGGCCAAACCGGGGAGCATCACTCCGCACACCGATTTCGAAGCTCAGGTCTATGTGTTGACCAAAGAGGAGGGGGGGCGTCACAACCCGTTCTTCCCCGGGTATCGACCCCAGTTCTATTTCCGGACTACTGATGTGACCGGAGCCATCCAACTTCCGGAAGGGACCCAGATGGTGATGCCTGGTGATAACACCGAGATGACCGTCGAGTTGATCGCTCCGATCGCCATGGACGAAGGACTCCGCTTCGCTATCCGGGAAGGTGGCCGCACCGTCGGCGCCGGCCGAGTCGTAAAGATCGTCAAGTAGGACCAACCGATGCCAAGCGACAAGAGACCGCCGTTGACGCTCGCCTGCACCGAGTGCAAGCGTCGCAACTACGTCACAACCAAGAACAAGACCAACACCCCCGACCGTCTCGAGATGAAGAAATTCTGCCGATGGTGCCGCCAGCACACCGTGCACCGCGAGACCCGCTGAGGGGCGAAATTCCACTTACCTAATGCAGGGCGTCACGGATATGCGACGCTCTGCATGGACTTTGAGAAAGGGCCGGTCGGATGACCGGCCCTCTCTCATTGGAACTCGGGCTATGAAGCTGCCGGGAACTCCTCTTCCAGGGGCTTGAAGTTGCCTTTGCCCTTGGTGCCGTTGATCTCCTCGGTGCTCATCGCGTAGCTCAAAGTGGCGTAGGCGATGGCGTCGGAGTTCGTGTCGAGCGCGAACAAGTTCACGTTGTCGAACGTGTCGCATGCCTGGTGGTAGTAGGGGTCGTAGGCCGCACCAGCGGTCCCCCCCCATCTGGCGGCCTCTTCGGCGGTCTTGATCCCTTCTGCCCCGGTGAACAGCCCACCGGATGGGATGTCGACTCCCGCGATGAACGGCCCGTAGTCGGACCGACCCCTGAAGTCGGTGCCCTTGAACGGGATGTCACGAGAGGTGAAGAACTCCTCGAACTTGTCCTCGATTTGCGCAGATCCGGCCGGTCCCGGAGGGGCCCCAACCACGTCGGAGTCGTCGCCGTCGTAAATGAAGAAGACGTGGTTGGGTGACCCACCATGTCGAAGTTCAGGTAGAGGGCGATCTGTCTCGCTCGGCTTGGCTCAGGTTCGTTCACGTAGTCGGTGGAGCCGACCAGGCCCGACTCTTCGGCGCCCCACCAGGCGAACCGAAGTGTGTTCTGTGGCGTGACCTTGGCCATTTGCTCGGCGACCTCGAGGATGGCTGCCGAGCCGGAACCGTTGTCGTTGATGCCGGGGCCCGCTTCACGGAATCGAGATGCCCGCCGGCGATGGACCACATTGTCCACGTTCTTCCCTGTCTTCTCTGCGAAGACAATGGACGTGGTGGCCTCGCCTCGGAAGGTCGATGTCAGCAGATGCAGCACCAGACCCGGATGTTGCCGCCACTGCTGCCCAATCGCCTGGGTGACCGAAGTGACCGGGAAGTTGAGGGTGAACCCGTTCCCAAGGGTGCCCGTTGATCGAACGGCGCGTTGTTGTAGATGACGGCACCGACTGCCCCCGCGTTGAAGGCGTTGGTCGCCTGTGATGGCAAAGGTGCAACCCCCACGGCTTATCAGGGCGATGGTCCCCGCTGTGGTCGGGGTAAGTCAGTCGATTCACATCCGTAGTGGCATCCACCGGCACCACGGTCACGTTGGCGGTGACGGCGGCATCGGGCGGATCGAGATCGAGGCGAGCAGCAACAGGCCGATCGAGATCAGGTCGATCGCGTACGCCCACGAGAACCCGAACCCCGCGACCACGAGCCCCGCGAGCGCGGGCCCGATCAGGCCGGCGCCGTTCCAGATGATCTGGTTGAGCGCGGCGGCGGCCGGCAGCTGGCCCTTGTCCAGCAGACGTGGGGTGATCGCGCTGCGGGTGGGGCTGTCGATCGCGCTCGTCGCGGCGATGCCGGCCACGGCCACGTAGATCAAGGCCAGCGGCGGGTCGCCGTGGACGGCCCCGGCGAAGAGCAGGCCCGAGGACGCGAGGTACCCGATCTGCGCGCTGATCAGGATCTTCCGCCGGTCGAAGGCGTCCAGGAACGTGCCGCCCGCCAGCGTCCCCGCCACGAGCGCCAGGAACCCGACCAGGCCGATCAGCCCGACGGCGACCGTCGACCGCGTCAGGCTGTACACCTGGAGGAACGTCGCGACGATCGTGAACTGCGAGCCGAAGGTCGACGCGAGCAGCCCGAGCCACAGCCGCCGGAAGTCGCGCGACGCGCGCAGCGGCGTGACGTCGACCGCGATCCGCCGGGCGAACCCTCCGATCCGCGAAGTCCGCGTTCGGGTCCGGCCCGTCGCTCATCCCGTCGAAGGTAGCAACGATTCTCGGCGGGTGTCGCCGGTTACCCGGTACTCGGCGGCGAGCGCCTTCTCGAGGACGTCGAGCCCGCCTCGAGCAGAGCCCTCGTCGATCGTGAGCGGCGGCAGTAACCGGACCACGTTGTCGAACGTGCCCGCCTTCAGCACGACCACGCCCTCCTTGAGGCACGCCTGACGACGGCGTTGCCCGTCGCCCCGTCGCCCGGCTCCTTCGTCTCCGTCGCCGACCAGCTCGATCGCGGCCATCGCCCGCGGCCGCGCACGTCGCCGATCACGGTGAGCGGCCTGCAGGTCGCGAAGCCGCCCGAGCACCAGCTCGCCGAGCGTGCGCGAGCGCTCGACCAGGTCCTCCCTCTCGATCTGGTCGAGGACCGCGAGCGCCGCCGCCGCGGCGAGGGGGTTGCCGCCGTAGGTGCCGCCGAGCCCGCCGACGTGCACCGCGTCCATGATCTCCGCGCGCCCGGTGACCGCGGAGATCGGCAGCCCGCCGCCCAGCGACTTTGCGGTGGTGATCAGGTCGGGCTCGACGCCCTCGTGCTCGATCGCGAACCATCTTCCGGCCCGGCCCAACCCGCTCTGGATCTCGTCGGCGATGAACACGATCCCGTGCTGCGAGCAGTACTCGGCGAGCCCGGGACGAACCCGGGTGCCGGGACGATGAAGCCCCCTCGCCCTGCATCGGCTCGATGACCACGGCGGCGATGTTGTCGGCGCCGATGTGCTTGTCCATCTGGTCGCGCGCGTAGTCGAGGCCTCCTCGGCGCACCGCTCGGCCGCCCGGCCAGCGGTACGGGTAGGCGAACGGGAGCCGGTAGACCTCGGGGGCGAACGGCCCCAGCCCTGCTTGTACGGCATGGCCTTCGCCGTCATCGACATCGCCAGCAGCGTTCGGCCGTGGAACGCGTGGTCGAACGCCACGATGGCCGGGCGCCCGGTGGCTAGCGGGCGATCTTCACCGCGTTCTCGACGGCCTCGGCCCCCGAGTTCGAGAACATCGTCTTCTTCGGCGCGTACCGGGTGTGAGCGCGTTCAGCCGCTCGGCCAGCTCGACGTACGGCTCGTTCGGGGTCACCTGCATGCAGGTGTGCGTGAAGAGCTCCAGCTGGCGCGGCGCGCCGCGACCACCGCGGGGGCGAGTGCCGACGTTGAGCACCGCGATGCCCGCCCCCAGGTCGATCAGCTGGTTCCCGTCGACGTCCTGGATGATCGCGCCCGACGCCCGGGGGTGAAGATCGGGTGGGTGTTGAACACGCCCTGCGGCACCGCCGAGGCGCGGCGTTCGAACCACTCGCGCGATCTCGGCCCCGGGATCTCGGTGACGACCTTTCGCTCCTGCGGGAT